>JAJYOK010000001.1 GCA_021796215.1 Bacteroidota bacterium | reverse complement strand
CCGGCACGCCGTCGAAGTACGAATAGCGAATGACAAATTTCTGATCTTTGTTCGCACTGCCATCATGCCAGATACTTGCACTCAAGTTGTGTCCGTAAAACCGGCTGTCAGTAATGTAGCACCAGCCCCGCGGACATACGAAATCAACCCATCCTTCGAAATAACAATCGGTGTGATAATACATTCCGCTTTGCCGGTTCCATAAACTCATCGTGTCTCCGCCGTCGGCTATCACGTTACAATTCACAAAGATAATGCGTGTCGCATTGAAGCCGCGCACGGCAAATTGATGTGAGTGATCGCCGTAAAGGCTTCCGTAGTTATTATGAACAGTTAAGTTGGCAAAAGTAATATCAGTAACTCCGCTCGCAATGTTCACGACAGCCGCGCCCCAATCCGCATCGTTGAGTGTTCCGTCGGGACGATTGTTCGGAGCTTTCGTCCAGTTCGTGCGCAATTCAGCAAATACGATCTGCGTGCTGTCGCGGTTTTCGCCAACAAGCGCGATATTGCTTTTTGTGATGAAAATTTTTTCGTGATAAATTCCATTCTTAATCAAAATAATGACAAGATGTTCATTCTTCTGCGGAATCGAATTAAGTGCATCCTGAATAGAACGAAACTGCCCGGTACCGTCCTGCGCAACAATAATATTTGCGCGTTCTGTACCCGCCGCAGTGAACGAAGAAGCGAAGAAAAGTGAAAGAAATATTTTAACGTTGAGCCGTTTCATTTTGCTATTTCAACTGCATGCGCGGGGACATCTTTCCCCGTTTCAATTCCTTTTTTTGCCAGCGACAAATCCACACTTGATAAGCGAATCGCTGCAGACTTTTCTCCTGCAACGTTCAAAAATTCTTCTGCGCCTGCAGGGTATTTCATTCCTGTAATTGTGATGTTGCGGGAATCATCAATGCTAACGACGGCTCCATTGCGAGGCGTAATCGTCGCATTGCGGAACGAAATTCCATCCGCCTGAGTTAAAAAGATTCCATTCTCAGATTCGATGGATACGTTTTCCAACACGATATTCTTTACCGGCATTTCTGCCAACCCCTTCACCGTCATTGCGCTCTTAGCGCCGAGACACACAATATTTTTTATCGAAAAATTCTGGAACCGCGGCGTGCGATTGTTCACAGGTTGAGCGTCACGCGTGTCGTCCTTTTTACCTGCTTCATCTTCCGGTGCATTCCCGCCGTAATACATATCGAACAAGATTGCGTCTGTTTCGATCGAGCGCATGCTAATACCGTCAACAAAAACATTTTCCACAAGCCCGCCTTTGCCGCGCAGCGATTTGAAGCGCAAGCCAATATCCGTTCCGACATACGCGCAATTTGTGACAAACACATTGTTCACACCGCCATAACTTTCACTGCCGATAACGAACCCGCCGTGTGCGTGATAGACCGCGCAATTCGCGACAATGATATTCTCGCACGCGGCTCCCGGCTTTTGTGAAGCGGCAAGCGATCCGGGTTTCAGACAAATGCCGTCATCTCCAACGTCGAGAATGCAATTATAAACTATGAGATTGCGGCACGATGTCGGATCAATGCCGTCGTTGTTCTGTCCGTACCACGGGGCAAAAACTTTCACACCACGGATGATGATATTCTCGGAATGCTGCGGACGAACATGAAACTTCGGCGAGTTCTCGAACGTCGTTCCGTCAATCAGAATACCGTTGCATTCGTCCAGTATGACAAGATCGGGGCGGAGAAATTCGCGCACGTATTCGAAATCATCACGCGTTGGCTGCTTGCCTGATTTTTCAAGCTGTTTCAAATAAGCATCACCTTCGTATGCTTCTTTCGAGGGCCACCATTCTTTTCCATCCGGCGAGACATATCCGCCACCGGCAGCTTTCTGTTTCCATTGAGCCGATGTGAGTTTGGATTTCTTTACATACCGCCACACTTCTCCGGCGCCGTCTATAATTCCGTTACCGGTAATTGCAATATTCTTTGCTTTGAATGCGTAGAGAGGCGGTGTGCGAACATATCGTTTCGATTTGCCGTTTAGTCCGGCAATCAACGGAAAGTCGTCAATCCGTTTGCTGAACTGAATCAATGCACCGTGTTCCAAGTGCAAATTCACGTTGCTCTCAATTTTGATTGGACCGGTGAGCCACGTACCGGGAGGAACAATAACCATTCCACCGCCTGAGTTCGTGCAGGCGTGAATCGCATCGTTAATTGCTTTGGTATTCAATGTTTTGCCGTCGGCAACTGCGCCATAATTTTGAATATCGAATGTGCGATCGGGAAATGACGGAACTTCGAACGCCGGCATAACAAACGGCGCGCGACTGCTTAGCTGTGCAATTTCCTGCTTAATGACAGCCGTTTCATTTTGTGCAGCACAATTTTCATAATTGCTCAACCACAAAGGCACGAAAGCCCAAAAAATAAAATAGAATGTTTGTCTTGAGTGATACATTTACTCACCTCTTATAACTTTTTGCGCTGCGAAGCAGCCACTTGAATAAATTTTCTGCCGCTTTAAAATTTTCAAATCCTTCGGGCAGTTTTCTGTTGTCAAAGTATTCATTGTAGAACCACGGATCACCGACGGCAAATACTGCACCGTTTCCAAATTTAGAATACGCCATGATAACATCGCCGTTGTCCGCCAACACTGGAGTGGCAGGCTCAGAGAGTTTCAATGTTGATATTTCTTTTAAATAAATTTTCTTCACTCCATGAAACAAGGGATGATCGGGAAAATCAGTGAACGCGCCCATTGCAAAATTTTTTCCCTCAACTTTATTTCTGCTGTCTTCGTTAAAATGGATTCCGAAATTTGCGGCAAGTTCGTTAAAATGTTCAAACTCGGCGTTCCCTTGATCATTTCCGAACAGAATAAGAATGCCACCCGAGTGAACCCAGGTTACTATAGCCTTTATCGCTTCATCATCAATGTAATTCGGATGAAGAGTTTCCGCAGGTGTATCCGGGTCTACAATCATGTAGATACTCACCCGCGAAAGATTTTCAGCTGCAGGTGCAGCATTTAGCGTATCAACCTCAGCGCCAAGTTCCATAATTGTTATGCCTAATTCCGAGTAACCTGAAAATGCCGTATCTTCCCACGCATAATGGTAGCGTGATTTTATTCCGTTCGGCGCGGTTTTCCATTCATTGTTATAGAAATAATCAAGACACACAATTTTCCCCTGCCCGGTTTTGCCGGAGGTGTCAACCGTCCGCAGCAAAGACTCCAGCGGGAGATGAAGCGCGCGGATGCCTTCCACAACTAATCCGGCAATTTTTGTCGCTCCATAAAAAGTAAAATGTGTGTTGTCATGCTTGCCGTTCGGCAGAGATTTATATCTGCCGGGAGGAACGCGGAGAAATAATTTTTCAGACCCTTCAGGACCAAACTGATCCAGCAGCGCACGGCTCATCGAATCAAGATCAATAAGGGGAACGTTTTCTTCTTTCGCGAGCGACCGCACAACATCGGAATATTCAGGATGTGTTTCAACCGACTTATTATCTTTGCCAAACTTTCTCCGGCTCACAGGAGTGAGCAGAATCGGGTTCGCATCTTTCGCTCTGGTATCCAGAATAAATTTCATCAGATTGTTTCTGTAATCAGTCTGCGGCGCCGCATAACGCGTGGAATCACTTTTCTTTTCATCATTATGTCCGAATTGAATAAAGACATAATCTCCCGGCTGGAGGCGGTTCAAAACGACTTGCCACCTTCCCTCATTCAAGAAACTTTTTGTGCTTCTTCCGTTTCGCGCGTGGTTTTCAATTGTAACGGAGTGGTCGAAAAACATCGGGAATAGCTGTCCCCAGCCCCGTTCCGGATTGTCAACAAGCGGCTTATCCGCCATTGTCGAATCTCCGATAAGAAAAATTGTCGGCGTTTTCTGCAAGAACGTAAAACCGGAAATCGCCGCAAGAACAATCAGACTCAGGCTGATCAGCCTATGGTTGAAAAGCAAAAGCGCATAACGCCGAAAGAGGTTGCGAGAACTCTTCATTAGGCTGCTCCGGTTTTTTTCAACCGTGAAAAGCCGCTGCATGTTTCTCGCAGTATCAAAGTCGTTGGAATGATAAGATGGTGTTCTTTTTGTTTATCCGGGTTCTTGATAAGGTCCAAAATTGTTTGCACGGCAACGGTACCGATTTCGTGCGTGGGTTGATTGACACAACTCAGCGAAGGAGAAAGAAGATGGCTCAAATCGCTGTCGCCAAAACAAATAATATCAATGTCATCGGGAATTTTCATCCCAAGTTCCTTCACCGCCTGATAAATTCCCAATGCAACAGGATACGTTGCAGCAAAAACGAACTCCGGCATGTTGCCATCTGTGTGAAGACGCATGAATCCTTCAAAGCCGTCTTTCGTAGCGAATCCTCCCGGCACAATCCATTCTTTCCGAACCGGAATATCATGATTCTTCAACGCGTTCGTAAATCCCATCAATCTGTTCTTCCCGATATTGAGCCATGAACTGCCGCCGCCGATAAACCCCATTTTTTTATAGCCGATTTTAATTGCATGTTCAACGGCATTTCTTGCCCCGGCTTCGTCGTCTATCAAAACGGTGCTAAAACCCGGTAACGATGGCTCAGGTCTTCGATCAACAAAAATGAGAGGCACTCCCATTTTTTTCACCCACTGAAAAATGGCAGTGTCATTCGTCTCTTGTGAAATTGAAATGATAATACCATCTACTCTCATTGAGATCAGTGTCTCAAGATGCTTTCGCTCCAGTTCAGCGTTTTCCTGAGAGACTGTGAGTATCGTTTCATAATTATTCTCGAACGCTGTCTTGTACACTGCTTCAAGCATTGAGCCGAAAAAGAAATGCGCGAGCTTCGGAACGACAACACCCAACATATTGGAACGGCGTGCAGAAAGATTGCGCGCCAAATAATTCGGACTGTAACCGAGCTCTTTTGCAATTTGGTGAACTTTTTTTGCCGTTTCATCCGAAATATCCGAATGGCCGCGCAAAGCTTTCGACACAGTTACTTCAGACACTTTCAATTTTTTGGCAATATCCTCAAGCGTAACGTGCGACTTGCGTTTCATTTTATTTCCCTTCTTTTGATAACGAGATAAGCTGCTGCCGTTCCACTTCAATAGCTGCGAGAAGAAAAGGGCCATATCCACGCAAGTCATTCACTCCCCGCGGCACACAACTATAGTAATCGTAACTGCCATCGCGGTATGGCTCGCCTCCCAGGCCAACGCTTTCACAAATTTCGTGAAGGTTGATAATACCGTGTTCATCTATCGTTACAAAATGTTTTAGAATCGATTGAAAAGATTCTTCTGCAGCCGTATAGAACTTTTTATCGAGATATCCTTTGTTCGCGCCTTTTGCAAATGCGTACGTGAACATTGCTGATGAGGAAGCTTCCTGAAAATTTTTATCTTTTCCCGGTTTATCAAGAACTTGCCACCATAGATAAGTCTGTGAATCTCGACAAGCAAAAATTGCTTCTGCTGTCCTCTGAAGAATCGCAACAAGCTCCTTTCGCTGCGGGTGATCTTTCGGAAAATAATCTAACACATCAACTAATCCCATGATGTACCATCCCATTGCTCGTCCCCAAAAGTTCGGCGAGCAGCCAGTCTCAGGATTTGCCCAACGCTGTGATTTGCTTTCATCCCAACCATGGTAGAGAAGACCTGTTACCGAATCTCGCGCGTGTTTCTCCATCCAGATGAATTGGTTAGCAATGTCATCAAAATCTTGCGGTTCGTTATAGTCGGTCGCATAAATTGCGTAAAACGGTTCTGCCATATAGAGACCATCGAGCCACATTTGGTATGGATAAATTTTCTTATGCCAGAACCCGCCTTCGTGAGTTCTCGGCTGTTCCCGGAGCTGTTGGCGAAGGACAGTCACTGCTTTTTTATACTTCGAGATGTCGGACACCTCAGAGGTGTCCGACATCTTAAAATTCAGAAGATAAAGCAACTGCCTTCCCGGAGCGATCAAATCAAGGCTGTAACTGTTTTGTTTATACGTTTTTATTGTTCCGTCGTCTTTTAGAAAATAATCGAGGTTGCGTTGCATGTGCTCAAAATATTTTTTCTCACCTGTGACTTGCCATAACTGATACAACGCCTCGAACATCACTGATTGATCGTAATTCCACTTTAGTTTTCTCTCATCCGGAACTGCAAAGATGGTGTCCGGATTCATTCTCAAAAAACTGTCGGCAATTTTGATTGCCCATGGTTCAGCATTACCCGCAGTTTTACCTGCATGCACCTGTGGACACCATGAAACAAAAAGTACTATGAAGAAACATTTAAACATGAAATAAATTTAGAATCCTCGATTCGAACTTTATCGCAGAAGCACAAGTTTAATTAATTTCTGTTGGTCGCCCGCACTTACTCTGCAAAAATAGACTCCGCTTCCCCATGTATCCGCAGAGACGGCAACAGTATATTCACCCGCGGCGCGCACACCTTCATCATGCACGGCAATTTTTCTGCCCAACACGTCAAATATTTCCAGAATGACGCGAACACGTGAATCAATTCGGTAGCGAATCGTCGTTGAGGGATTGAACGGATTCGGATAATTTTGAAACAATTCGAATTTTGATGGAATCGCTTTCTGTTCTGCCATTACCGATGTCGGTGTACCTGCAAGTTCATTCAGATATTCCTCCAATTTCGTATAGCCGCTCGTACCGATAATGTTGCGGTCCGAAGGATCGTACGGATTCAATCCGTGGGCTATTTCCCAATCATCCGGCATTCCATCGTGATCGCTGTCGGCAGGCGCTTGTACGCTGTTCAGCACTGGCCAGCCGCCAACATCAGTTTGTGAATCAATAATACCGTGAGGAACAGTCGTATCCAAGCCGTATTTTAGTTCATACGCGTGCGTATAACCGCTGTATGTTGCAATTCTGTTTGCAGCTTCGTAAACAATCCGCCGGTCAATTGTGTCGCGTTTCGGAAGTGTGGCTCCGGCATTTGCCAGAACGAGATCGTATGCTTGTTGTGGCGAATTTGTCGTCACCGGCGGGAAAGGGAACGGCGATAACGCTTTTGCTGAATCCATTCTGAATCCGGAATATTGCGGGACAACTCCTTTCCAATTATCGTTAGTAATAGCCGTATCCCCATCCATATAATTTCCCTCGATATAAAACATTCCGGTCGAATCACCCGAACCGTACGGATTGAAAATTCTATTCTTCACGCTCGATTTTGTTGCCGGTCCGTACTTGTAATAATTGTTGACAATATTGATGTGACTTTCTTCGCCGCCATATGAACTATTGAATCCCCAATTGTAGATAACGTTGTTGCGAAAATCGAGATTATCCGAATAGACCGTTCCCGATCCAGCCGGCGTTGGACCGGAGAAGCGGGGATTTCGGCTCGAATGATTAGCAAGCAAATTGTGATGAAAGGTTGTATTAAATCCTCCCCAAATACCGCCGTAGCCATGCGGTCCTTTTGGATCTTTATTATTATAAAGGCTCTCGCTTATGATGCACCATTGAACAGTCGAGCTGTCATATCCATAAAATGAAAGCGACTCGTCAATGCTCCAGCTTGCCGAGCAATGGTCAATGATAATATCTTTCTTATTGCGAGGCGTACTGCTGTATCCGTTCAATGCATCGTCAATCGTTGTTCCCAAATCCCCAAAGCGGCAACGAATGAATCGAATGATAACTTGATTGGCGCTGACATTGAGTGTGTAGTTGCTCAAACAAATGCCGTCGCCCGGTGCAGTCTGTCCTGCGATTGTAATGGAATCATTTCTAATTTTCAGTGATGATTTGAGAGCAATTGTTCCCGACACACGAAACACGACTGTTCTTGCACCGCTCTGGTTCACTGCCCATCTTAACGTACCAATAATATTGGTCGCAGTTGTATCGAACAACGTCGTCACCTCTAATACTTTTCCTCCACGCCCGCCTCGTGTGAACATTCCGCCTCCTTCAGCTTCGGGGAATGCCGGCTGTTGACAATGTATCGCTGAGGGCAAGGAAAGAAAAATAATTGCCAAGAAGAAAGCAGCTATTGATCGGTACAATTTTCCCATATTCTTTCAACTATTAAAAGATGAGAGGATGCAAAAGCCATTGCATCCTCTCACCTTAACAACCTACTTCAATAAAATCATTCGCTTAACATCAACCGCATTGCCAGCCTGAACGCGGCAGAGATAAACACCGGAGCCGAGGCTCGACGCATCGAAATTCAATGTATAAACGCCGGCATTTTTTACACCGCTGAACAATGTCGCAACTTCCTGTCCGAGCAAATTAAACACTTTGACAGTAACGAACGCCCTGCCCGGAACACCGTACTGAATGCTCGTGGATGGGTTGAACGGATTCGGGAAGTTTTGATCAACAAAAAATTGATGAGGAACTGTCGCATCCTTTGTCTTCACAGCGGTCACCGTAAGACTTCCTCCTTCGTAAGAAATGCTTCCGTTGGGACCTAATGTGAACGGAATCGAATTATCAAATTCTCCCGCTTTCAGGTGAAGTACGCCGTTGATGGTCGTCGCCTGTGAAAGAGTTACGCCGGCAGCATTGTCAATCGTCAAATCGTTGACTGTTGCCGGCATCATTGTTCCGGTTACCTGCGCGACAGTGCCATTAAAAGTATAGTTTGCTGCAGTATCGAAATGATTGCCTTTATAGGCGCCGCCTCGTTCTCCCGTGCACTGAACAACATTGACTCCTGCCGGGTCGCCTGTCGCCATTGTTGCCGTCGCACTGAGAATGAAACTGCCGGTATTGTCAACAGGTATCTGGGATGTTCCCATCTCCAACGTTGAACCACTGTCAATCACAACGGTCAAACCGCCGCTGAAGGTTACGTTGTTCAACGCGAACGTGTGTACTGTGTTTCCGGTAAAAATTAACGCGTTGGATTTTGTTGTTCCACCGGAGTTTTGTATCGTCGCATTCGAGACTTGAAAATCTCCGCCTAACTTCCATACCACATCCGGTCCGCTTCCGCGGCTGACACCAAAATTTCCTCCCGTGACGTTGATGTTCCCATTCTGTGTAATAAGAACAACGGTCAGACTATTTGATGTACCGTTTGACGAAAATGCGCCGCCATAAATTGTGATATTTCCATTGATAGTTACCCGCGCAGTATCAGGCGTCGTACCGTCAGCAGATTTCGGCGCACACATCTGCCACCGAGCGCTGCCCGTACTGTCAACATAAATATTTCCACCAATTGTATTACCCTTCCATCCCAAATTAAGGTTGCTGCTTTGATTCGGGCAATTCCACTCGACGTTGTAAAAGTTCTGATTTCCATTTGACGGAGCGTTGCCTTCTACGCCCGTGAACAAGCAAGTGGAACCCGAATTCCATGTTGCCTTTGGAATGTCGCCGCCGTTCACAGCATGCTCGTACACTCCGCCAGCGCCAAAAATAACTTGTGAAGAATCAAACGTACTGATCCTGCCGCTTAAGTCCCGCAGCGTATCTGTAATTGTTACAGACACATCTATATCAAGAGAATCAGTGCTCTGAACAGTAATTATTTCCGAACCGGTCGGCACAACGCCGCCTTGCCAAGTTGAGGTTGCACTCCACTTTCCTCCGCCTGTACCGTTAGTCGTTACCTGTGCAAAGCTAACAGTCGTGCAGAAAATCAAAAAAGAAATTGCAGCAATGGTTTTCGATGGTCTCATGATATTCCTCCTTATAAAATGGTTGAACAAAAACTTATTTAATTTATCTAAAAACATCTCCTTCTTTCGTACGACTAACTTCAAGGAATTTCATATGCGATATCTGCAACAACGCCATTACGGATTTCGCTATTTAGGTTCACATTGGTCTGCCATAGGTCGTCGTATTTCATCCGCGAGTATTCATACGTAATATTTATTTGAATTCCCTCATAAAGAACGCCGCACCCGAGAGAATAGATTGAATAGCTCACGGGGTCACCTGGCAACGGATTGCCTGTTTCTTGAAACACTTCAGCATGCTCTCTTACACCTCCTCGAATCGCAAGCCATGGTGACGGAGTAAACTGAGCTCCTATATGAAGCAAAGAAGCCGACAACCATGGGTTGGATTCCATGCCTGAAGGGTCAGTGTATATTGCTGAGGCATACGATTGTAATTCGTATTCCAAACCAAGTGTAACATTTTGAGCAATGGCAAGAGATAATCCGGCAGTACCGCGCCATGGAAGCTGCACCTTATCCTCACCGCTTATTACTGACGATGTAGAAGAGCCTGTGGTATCAATCTTCACGGTCGAATTAAATTTTCGCGTAATTGTAGTCGGAGGTTTAACGGAAAAACCTAAACTCACATAATGTCCCCTGTAAATTCCACTGAACGTAAATTCCTGACCGCTGTAATCCGACGTCCCGGTTTTAGTCACGCGGTCGTATACCGAGTCAACCCGAAAATATTGCCGGTAAAATGTCAATGTGCCGCGTCCAATATGACTTTCGTAATCATCCGAGCTTCCTTTAAGAATCATACCGCTGATGCCGAAAGAAATCTTCTCGCTCAACGAGCCGGAGAGTGCTGCGCCATAACCTTGAATTGCACCACTGCGCGTACGCAAGAACGATGACCAGTTTGTCCGAAAAGGAGCCGAGTCGCTCGCCGGAAGCGAAACAGGAACCGGCCGCTCATTGCCAATTGAAGGTGTCAACACATTGCTGTTTTGGTAGAAGTGATTCAGATCGGCATATTCGACCACACCGGCGCCGACAACAAACTTTGTCTTTCCCATGTTAAACGGGATTCCGATCATTGCTTGAACAGGAAGACTTCTCGTTTTCAAGTTTGACCAGTTTGGCCCAAGGTTGTCGAACGGCCGTTGCACGCTGTCGCCAGCATTCGGGCTCGAAATAATAATTGTGTCGGAGGGATTAGGAATTCCTCCTGTAAGTCCTTCCATCAACAAACTGAAGTTTGAATAATATTTCAGCGGAGAATAATGCTGCGCCTGATTTGTATTTGTATGCTGCTCAATGCCACCAATGGATACCTGCAGATTATTCAATGATTGAATAGCCGCCGGATTGGCAAACATCAATCCAACATCATTTTGAATTCCGATTGTCGTTCCGCCCACGGCTCGTGAAGCCGCAGATTGCAGCACAGTGTGGTCAAGCCCTTGAATTGTCAAAGGATCATCGTAGCCTTGAGCAAAGCCGATCTGTGCAAAAAGAAAGAGAGATCCTAGTAATGCTCTCATAGGAAAGAATAAGAAGGTTGATCGATTCATTGTATTTGCGCTCCCAAACTAATGCGCTGTGCGTTTCCTAAATATGCCCCCATTGAGCCATAGCTGTAATCTAACGACAATCTCACCGACCCCAGTGTTTGCTTAAAACCTGCACCGAGCGTAAGCCCTTCGCTGTCATAATTGAATTTGTAGCCTGCACGTACCGCGAAGGTGTTTGCAAATTCGTATTCAATGCCAAAATGTTCTTGCTGATCGTAATCATTCGGTTGAAAAAGATCGAATGCCATACTGACCCTGTTCTCTCCATCGGAAGAAACAAGAAGACCATCCGCACCAATTAAATCTGCTGCCGTTCCTAATCTGAAAAGAAGCGGCAGAGGACTTGACTCTTTTGCATACTGAACATCTGCCCCGAAATTCTGAACAGAGGCGGCGATTTGAATAGATTTGTATCCTGTGTTGTAGCGGACCCCAAAATCAAACATAATTCCATCTGTCCATGTTTTTACATTCTCGTACACTCCTTGGCTGACCATAGCATTAACCATTTGGCCGTCGAACAACGATTCGTGAGCATACTTTACACTGAGACCTGTAGAAAATCTATCCGTTAAACTGCGCGCATAGGTCACACCTACAAGATAACTAAACGGACGAAACGTCCTCCCTGTGATACCCGGCGCATCCGGGTCTTTAATGTACGGAGAGGCTGCACTCGTTTCCTGAAATTCTCCGAAATCCACATATTGAATTTGCGTCCCAATAGCTCCCATATTACCGAGAGAAACAGCATAAGAAAGAGCACCCTGTCGAGTGTCAAAAAGCCAATCTATATATGTGGAAGACAGTTCCTGATTTTGTACCAAAGCTACGCCGCTCGGATTCCAGAACACTGCCTCGGCACCGGACGCCCACACACTGTATGCATCTCCTAGCGCAGTCGCACGAGCACACGGCATGACGTGGAGGAATTGCATTGAGGTGCTGCCGACCTTTTGCCCGAACGCTACAAATGTCGTCATATAAATTGCGGACACCCACCAAACAATTCTTCGAAAAATTTTCATCGTCTTCTTATCCTTCTCAATGAATGATAACGAACTTACCGTGAGCCGTTGCACCACTCGCATCTTCAACAACAAAGAAATATACACCCGACGCTAAAAGCTGATTATTTCTTGAAATTTGATACCACGGATTAGCGTAAGAGTCTTGGTGATGCTGAATTGTTGTGACAAGCTGCCCGCTATATGAAAATATTCGGATGGTGCAATCTTTAGTCAATCCAAAAAATTGTAGCCGGTCTGTCACTTCTCCATTCGGGTCACTGCCGCTTAGGCCGTTGGTAACAATGAGCGGATTTGGTACAACGTAGACTTTTCCGAGTTTAGCAGTGGCTGGCGCTTGGGTTTCATGCGCAGTGTAATTTGTCCAGCCGCTTTTGCCGCCAAGTGAATCCACCGAAAGAACGGCATAGTAGGAAAAAGAGCCAAGATTGCTTTCCTTATCATACACGACATACGCTGAGTCATTGAAGTAGCGAGGGTCACGCACTGCGACTGAGTCAATAAGCGTCCACGGACCGAGAGGATCATCTGCACGATATACTTCATAATCTTTCAGCGGCGCATGGAGACGAGGTGTAGTAAACGATTCTACTTGCGTTCCCCACATAATCTTATTCACAGCTGCACGTGTATTCTCAACAGTAATCGCAGGAGCCGGAAACGGTATCGGAACTGTGCTGTAGTTTCCTATTGCCGGAGTATTATCCGGCTCGAGTTGCAACGTGTCATATTTAATCAGCGGCTTGCCGGTATATAATTGAATTGCTCTGTCTGCAACATCACGAATTGAAACGACACCGGGCGTGACATACCACGGCAGCGGATGAGTTTGCAAATAGTCGCTTCCGATGACCGGAGGATTTCCGACATTGGGATATGTCATCGAATGATACCAGCTTGGAATCGGATGCAAACCGGGCGCAGGCTCATTACGAATTCCCCCTCCTAGATCTTCATAAACTGTGTCGCCTGCATCACCGGCACCATAGCCAACGACTTCAGCAACACTAAACCGCATTGTCTGTCCCGGCGGCAATGTGTACGGAGCAAAACCATACGCATGCACAACTGGTTGAGACCACGACAAAGACCACGAAGGTTTTCCTCGCCCGATCCAATAATAAGACTGGCCGCTTGCCGATGCGAATGAGCCGAAGCCTGTCGAATCAGCCGTACCTTTGAACGGCCCAGTCTTCCGGTCTTGCTCAGGATCAAGCCACGCTGTTTCTTTGGTTGTATAAAGATTTGCATTTTCATACCGGTTAAGATATGGCTGTTTGATCTTGTCGTTCGCATCCCACACAACCGCAGAATCAGATCGGCTGATAATGATGTTTGTTTGCCCGTGAACTGCAAGATGATCATAATCAAAATGCAGTGTCAACAAACCTGCAGCTTGAGGAGAATCCAGTCCGCCCCGGTTTCCCGGCGTTGACCAGACATCAAAATAGGTGCTGTCCGGTTTTCCGCTTCGATCATGGTTGTAAGTCATCCAGCGCTTAAGATCAAATCGTGCAAACTGATCCGCTTGCCGGTAATCTCCTTCCGCCCATCTATTGTAAGTCCTCTCGTACCCGAACATCGAAGGAGCAAACCCATACGGAAAAGCAACAAAAACATCGAACAATGTATCTGGTGTTGTGTTCTGAAGCTCGTATTCATAAATGATAAAATCGTTGTAACCGGGCCAGCTCCACGCTCGGCTTGTTCGTGTGACAGTCACGCCGACAGGCGTCCCCCATTTCGCAGTAATAATTTCCTCTGCTTCATCAGGATTGTATGCAGGATTAAGGTCACCGCTAGCAAGCACCGGATAGTTTTCTGTCCGCTGAATTGAGATCGGAGAGCTATAAACTCCTTCGACAGGTGTGGCTTGTCCGCTGTTGTCTGTAACCGCGCCGCAAAAAGCATATTGACGAACTCCATTATCTGTGCCGGCGATCCATAAACCGCCGCCCATCGAGTTGTGTTGACCTGCATAAGTGATCCTGTCAAGAATCTCTTTTGAGTGTGGCGGCCATTCCATAGATGGAATCCCATCGGTAACGCCTGCATCTCCTCTGTCAAACGCTCTTCCTATCTCTCCTGTATTAAATACGGTTTCATGCAGCATGCTGCGCGAATGAACCCTGAAATCACGGAGTTGAGAAAACGTTGTAGAGAAAGCGAGCAAGAGGAAAACAGCTGTTCGTAGCGTGAATTTCATTTTTTTCTTTCCTTTGCCTGAAAATTCTAAAAATTTATAACAATACCGAAATCGAATGATCTGGGTGCATTACCATAGATCAAAAACGATTGATCAACAACTGCCCATGCCGGACGCACGATCAGGTCCTGGTAGTAACGAATTCCATTGACTGGATCGTTAATCGGATAATTTTCATAATTCCTGGTAATGTTATTTGTCGATCCAGCATTCGGTGTTGCAAACACATAATCATAGTTAAGTATTTTCTGATCGAAGAGGTTAAAAACTTCAACATAAAAGGTAGTAGCAAGTCCGAAGAGATCGGGAAATTTCTTTGTGAGCCTGGCATTCGTATTGTACTCGGCAGGCGATCTCGCACTATTGATAAGCTTTGGGTTGTTCGGATCGGTATATGGCCTTCCGCTTCGTAACGACGAAATAGCTGAAAGAGTAAGATTGGATAAAGGATATCCTCCGAACATTTCCGGGCCACCTTCTTCTCCTGTTGTGTATGCAAGGTTGATAATCAGATTATGGGTACGGTCGAAATCAAGAAGGATGTCTCTTACAGGAACATTATCGAGCTTTGTAGTAAGTGCATAGGGATACGTTGGTGACTCAACATACGCTGGCGGTGCAAAAGAAGTTGTTGCACTCTTCCCTGTAGCCACGCTAAATTGGTAATTGATAGAACCGGTAAATTCACCGCTTCTTTTCATCACAGCAATACGGAACCCGCGAATATCAGCATAGTCCCGGTTGAAATATGTTGTATAAGTCTGTCCAAGCTTGGTTGAGGTAAATGTCGCCTGCTCAATTAAATTTTTCACATCCTTATAATACCCGCTGATATCAAGTGTGAATCCTTGCCCTAGACCCTGCGTAACACCAATATCGTAACTATTCGTTACCTCCGGCTCGAGTCTTGGATTTCCAAGCGTGATTGGCTGCGACGAACCTTGCTGCACCTGGGAACCAACAACATATTGGAATGGTGGACGCTGAACAAACGAACCGTAGTTAAGATGAAAGACTGTATTGATAAAAACAGGGAAAGAAATACCTAACCTCGGCTGCAATCGTCCAAGAATAGGAGTTTTCTTTGTCTGCACAGAATCCTTTCCGTAAACGAATGTCGTATCGCCGGGGTATGCATTATTGAATCGTCGGTAGGGAACAACAACATCAGGATAGTATGGTGTATTAACATTCCATATGTCAAATCGTAAGCCCAAGTTGGCAATCAATCCTTCAAACTCCATCTTGTCTTGTGCATAGAGCGCACCCTCGAACGGAGTCACTTTATATTGATCAACGGGACCGCCAGATCCGTTGCGAACGGCAAGCGAATTCGAGACATCAATAAGATAATTGTTGAATTGCACGCCACCACTTAATAGCTGAGATTTCGTTACCTGACTTGTCATGCTCGCATCAAGTGAAATCGTTTTCGTTATCTGATCTCTAAAATTATCATCACCGCGGAAATAGTAAAACTTATCGGGACCTGCAACCACCTGCGGAATTACCTTATCCCAATCAATCCGATCTGCAGCATTGGTAATGAGTGAATCAGGTACAGAACTCGGAGATGGCGATGATCCCACCCGTTGCTTCGTCCAGAGCGAATTAAGTTTTATTTCATAATAAGTTGCTGCACTCAATGCATGAGTAAATCGTGCACCGAGTTGAAAGTTTGTTCTCTCTTGATAGTTAATGCCGAGAACTCTATCCCAGAGCCATGTATAGAAACCGAGGCCGTTTGAACTTGGGAACAGATTTGTATTTTCCTCCGTGTACCCACCACTGATTCGCAGTGTTGCGCCCTTTCCAATATCTGACACGACATTACCCATCACCTGACGCTGGACGTCAGGCTCTTCCGTCGGGAAAACGGGCCACTGGGATTGTGTACGAAATGCAACAAACATCCGCATGTTTTCATCAATAGGGCCGCCCGTTGCAACTTCTACATCGTGGTCAATATCATTTCCGTAATTGCGATTCAAATCTCTGTGCATTTGATTTTGCCACAAAGCTTTCGCGACAGCAAGTTGAACAACTGTGTCGCCGGAGTAACGATCACTTGAAAAGAAATTTGTGTAGTATGGCGTTTGAGACGGCGAGGAAGGGTCCCCCTGTTTCCAAAGCTGATCGCCGTTTAAAAGAGCGGCAAGATAAGGATTCGCGTTCGGATCGTACACGCTGGGGCCAAAATGCTTTCTGCCCGGAGCTCTCATCCTCGTCTCAACTCTTGTTGTCCATTTGTCGGACTGTCCCTCTTTCATTGATATGTTCACAACACCGGACTGTGCATTTCCATATTGGGCGCCGAATCCACTCGTGATAACTTCCACCTCTTCAACGGCGCTCATGATTGGTAAGAAGGCGGTTGAATTATCCAACGGATTCACAATGCCCATACCCTGAAGTGTATAATATTCTTCACCCGTTCTTCCTCCTCTGAAATGCCCGTCCGTCACATCAGCGGCAAGACTAAGAACATCGCCTATGTCGCGCATTCCGGCGACAGCCTGAACATCATCCGAACGAATGATAGCGCTTGTCGAGGTTTTTTCTTTTTCAACATCCGGGCGGATCGCTTGAACAACAACTTCCCGCTGTTGAATCGCTGTAGAAGAAAGTTTAAAGTTTGCTGTTGTTGTTCTTCCGGCATCTATGATAACGTTTTGTTGAAGAACTTTTTGATATCCTATTATCGAAGCTTGAAGATCATATTTTCCGGGAGGAACATTGAGGATAAAATATGAACCGTCAACATCTGTCGAGGCACCGAGTTTTGTTCCTTTGACTTCGATATTACAACCAACGAGGGGTTCGCCCGTCTCGGCATCAATCACCGAGCCGGAAATTTTTCCGACGCTTTGCGCGAAAAGCAGGTTGTCGTTTGCCGCTATGAACACAACGCTGAAACAAATTGTGGCAAACAAAATCTTGATGAAAATCTCTTTGGGAAAAAACATTTCAGTGAAACTCCTTATTGAGATTTATTTGATGGTCACAGCGTTTGGTGAAACATGTTCGCCGTATTGAACGGCGTTCTTCACACCGGAAATGTCAGTGTTCGTCAGGAAGATCCCGGAAGATTTTTGTCCATCAATGTACAACAACGGACCATGGGCTGAATCAAACTTCAAACGGTCAATGGCAATGTCGCTTCCGTCTATTACATTGATAACAGGACCAGATTCCTGATATAAAGCTACGTTTTCTAAGCGGATATTATGTACGTCCGTGCACGCAAACCCTTTGCTGGAGTGAATAGAGACAGAGTCAAATGAAATATTCTCAACAGGCATTTCGGGTATGCCGATAATTTCTATCGCCGCGGATTTGCTGTACGCACAGTTAATATTTGAATAGTGAATATTCCTTATCACCGGCGTCGCTTGAGTGACCGGCTCAACGGGAAAACGACTTCCTTCGTACAACATGTTGATGCGGAGCGCTTCTTGCTCTATCGTATCCGCCGATAAAGACCGAAACCACATATTCTCGATGATCCCTCCGCGTCCCCGCGCAGTTTTAATTCTTACAATTCTGTCCGTCCCATTAAACGCGCAATCATAGGCGTAGATGTTTCGGATTCCGCCTGAGGTTTCACTCCCGATCACAATCCCGCCATGCCCTTGCTTTCCAAAACAATTCCTCACGACAACATTCTCCGTTGGAAGGTTGACCCGTAAGCCATCTTTGTCACGACCCGATTTAATTGCAATACAATCATCACCAGTTGCAAACTCACAATACTCAATAAGAACATTTTTGCATGACGACGGGTCAACACCATCCCCGTTCGGTGTATGGCCATAGTTTCCGTATGTTTCAATTTTCACTTTACGTACGATAACATTATCGCAATAGGTTGGTGTGATGGTCCAGAATGCCCCATACAAAAAAGTAACGCCTTCAACAAAAACATTTTTGCAATTCATCGGTTGAAAAAATGCCGGGCGAAGAAAATATCCATTGCTGCCATCAAAGACTCGCTCCTTAACAGGCAAGTTTGTGTCTGCCATTTTTCGCAATAGCGCGTCAGATTTTTTTTGGGATTTCTTCCATTCCCACCACGGCTTACCCTGCCCGTTTAGAACCCCTTCACCAGTAATTCCGATATTTGTCTTTCCTTGTGCATAGATGAACGAAGAAAATTTATAGCATTCAATGTCCTCGTGGCGGGAAAAAACTGCAGGAAGATAATCTTTTGGGTCCTGACTAAAAAGAAGTTCCGCGCCTTTTACAAGATGAAGATTGATTCCGTCCTCGAGATGAATAGCGCCTGTGAGCCAGATTCCTTCCGGAATTACGATTGTACCACCGCCTGCACGAGCAGCAGCATCGATCGCATTCTGAATTGCTTCGGTGTTTTTTACTGTGCCGCCTTCCTTCGCACCAAATTTTCTAACGTCGTATTTTGTATCGTTAAATACCGGACGGCTTAACTGCGGCATTATAAATGGCGCATGTATCAGTGCGATCGTGTCTGGTGCGTCATCAATTACTGCAGTTTTAGATTGAGAGAATAACTGTGAAGAGGTAAGAATGAAAAAATATACTAAGCAGAAATAGCGGAAAGTTCGTTGAAGTGCCGTGATTTTTACACGACCGTCTTTGCTAATAACAAATTGCATGAAAACTCTCTTTCGTTTTTCGAATTTCCGCTTCGATAATTTCTGGGCTGACTGCCAATTTTGAAGTTCCCCCTTTTTCAATTCAAAGAATAACAGATGAGAATCTTATGATCGTTGTTTAAGCTTAAGTTTGTCCCGAAAAATTACCTGTGATAGTGTTGCAAGGTGAAAAACGAGGTAAAGCGTAAGCGTTTACTTTATCGATTACTTGACTCTGACATTATACGAAAGCTACCTACCTTTGTCAAGCCTTTTCTTAAAAAATTAGATTAAAAGATTTGCGGGCAAAATCTGAGGATAAAAGCATTCCATTTTGCATTACTCTTAACAGAAACTACTTAAAAACACAAAAGCCCAATCTTTTCATGATTAGGCTCTTGTCTTAAAATGCACAACGTTTTTAAATCTATTTGAGGCGCCGGGCGGATTCGAACCGCCGCATAAAGGTTTTGCAGACCTCTCCCTTACCACTTGGGTACGGCGCCATTAGCAAGAATTCAATCCCTGCTTCACAAAAAACCCGCCGCTTGGCGGGATTGTGTGTTACTGGGAAATAAAAAATAGTAACAAATTCATTTACTCAGAGCGGGAAACGGGACTCGAACCCGCGACATCAACCTTGGCAAGGTTGCGCTCTACCAACTGAGCTATTCCCGCATTTGCAGTGTAAATATAATGATTCGTCTTTCGTAAGTCAAGAAATTTGCCCTTGTGGCTTTTGCGACTGCTGCGATCTTCAGTGGAACATCTTCAGACATGTCTCGTCTAAAAAATTGGTTGTATTAATGAGACAAATATCAATATATAACGGAGGAAATATGAAGACAGCTTTACTCTTTGCAATGCTTCTTGTGTTTGGAAACGTTCGCAGCACACTTAATGCACAAGACGCTGATTCCCATACAAAAAACTATTCTGTGGCAACAACTAATTCTTCACATGGCGCCTGGCTCGGTGTCTTTATTCGGGATATTACCGATGAGTTGAAAGAAGACAAAGGCATCAAAACAGAGAAAGGAGCATACATCAGCAGTGTTATTGATAAAAGCCCTGCGGATTCAATTGGTTTAAAAGAAGGAGACGTAATTGTTTCATTTAATGGAAAATCAATTAATGACGCAGATGAACTTGTTCGTGCCATGAAAGGAGTTAAACCGGGAATGAAGGTGTCCATTGATGTTTTGCGAAATGGTGATAAGAAAGTTTATGCTGTACTATTAGGCTCACAAAAAAACTTTAATGCTAAAAAATATTTTACCTTCCGTCCGCCACACATCGCATTGAATGAAACAAATGTTATTGGAATGAAACTTTCAACGCTCAACAGACAATTAGCAAAATATTTCGGCGCACCCGATAATAAGGGAGTGTTAGTTGAATCTGTAGAAAAAGAAAGCTCAGCCGAAAAGTCGGGAATCAAAGCTGGCGATGTAATTACAAATATTCAAGATGAAAGAATACAGAATGTCGGGGACGTGCATCAGGCATTAAACGATGCAGAGAGCGGTCAAATAATCAGCATGAACATTATTCGGAAGGGAGAGAAGAAAACATTAAAGCTGAAAGTCCCTGAAGATTTATATGGCGCGAACTTCCCTCCGGATTTCCGAAACATGTCTCAATTTCCAACAATGAATGAATTTCATTTCAACTTTCCGAACAAAAAAAACTTTGACAGCATGCAACTCGATCTTCAGAAAGAGCTGAATCCTAAAATGAGAGAATTACGCTTGCGTTTGAAAGGTCTTGAAAACATTGGCAAAAACTGGCACTGGAATTCAGACGAGATCTGATGAACCGCATAATCCGCTGCTGATTAAAATTCAGCAGCGGTTAGTGTTTCTCAACTAAATATCGCTTGATTTTTTGCGTGGTCGTCTTTTCAAATTCCTGATCACGAATATGGAATTTCCTGATTTGCTTGTATAAAGCAAGCTGACGATTTGCCTTTTGCACTTCTTCTGCAATTATTTCGTGAAGCAGTTGCGGCGTAATGCTGATTCCACGGGACTCAGAAAGTTCTATAAATGCTTCTGCGTCTACGACAATTTGTGCTGCTATTATTTCATCATGCTTCGCATCTTTTTCGCCATACACAAACGCTTCCAGTACAAAAGGGCTTCGCAACAGTATATCTTCAATTTCTTCAGGAAAAACATTTTTCCCACTGTTAGAAATAATGACGTTCTTCTTGCGCCCGCTTATATGCAGGAAGCCGTCTTGATCAATTTTACCGAGGTCCCCTGTCTTGAACCAACCACCCGAAAATGTTTCTTTTGTCGCGTTTTCGTTCTTGTAATAGCCGAGCATAATATTAGGGCCCTTCGCTAAAACTTCGCCGATTCCATCTTCATCAGGCGAATCAATAGCAAGCTCAACACCGGGCAGCGGTAACCCGGCGGCATCGTCCTTGAAATTATCAAGGCGATTGAGAGTTAAAATCGGAGAAGTTTCAGTCAATCCATAGCCTTGAACAAACGCAAAACCGAACTCTCTCAGTCCCTTCGCTACCATTGGATCTGGCGCTGCTCCTCCGGCAATAAAACAGCGAACCGCTCCCCCAAACTTTTTATGAATCTCTCCGAAAACTTTCCGCCTTGCGCTTTTCCAGCCAAGTTTCTCTAGTAATGCTGTCGTTTTAATCAGCGGATGGATCAGCTTTGCAGTAACTTTCTTTTCATTAATAGTTTTGTAGATACGCTTGAACATTTTTTCGTACAACAGCGGGACACCTAAAATTATTGTCGCATGGGCTTCTTGTAAATCCTCCACAATCGTTTTTAGCGACCGCGCATAATAAACCGAAGCACCGGCAAAAAGCGGACACAACATGCCGCACGTACATTCATACGTGTGATGCATTGGCAGAACTGAAAGGAAGCGATCTTCTGGATAAATAAAAAACATTTGCACCATGCTCACTAAATTAGATGCAAGATTCTTTTGACTAAGCATCACTGCCTTTGCACGGCCTAATGACCCTGACGTAAAAATAATTTCAGCGACGTCATTGGTATTTATTGAAGGCAACTTGTCGGCACGAAAAGGTTTGCTGGATTTAATCAGCTCGGTCATCGAGTAGAAATCACCGTCCTTGACTGATAAATCCATGCCGATATAAAGCTGCAGCTTCTTCAATGACGGCTGGCGCTCGCGTAATAGCGATTCGAATTGATCGGAAAAAATAATTGCCTCAGATTCAGATTCATGAATGATATTAAGAACCTCATTCACTGTGAGGTTGCGATCAATCGGCACTACAACATAATTAAAACACATTCCCGTCAAATAGCTCAACGCCCATTGGACACGATTCTCACCAATCACTGCAATATGAGAACGTTCTTTAAGTCCAAGATTTCTTAAGGCGGCACCAAATGCGAGCACATTCTTCAAAAGTGAATTGTAGGTAACGCTTTGAATCGGGCTATTTTTCAAATCAACCAATGCAGTTTTTTGATCATACTTTCGTGCAGATTCAACAATCATCTGTTGAACAGAATGTATCGCGGGAACCTCAAACAAAGAAAGTTTATTTTTCATAATGGCAGGCTGATGGTTAAAAAATAATGAGCGATATGACTAGGAACTCTTTCGTGTGAATCCGTTAGGAATATACTAATTCATTATTTCAAATAATAGATACAAAACAATTATTCGGCTTTCAAAGTACACACAATTTTTGTATAATGGATTAATGCCATTTTTATCCCCTGAAAAATTTCGCCTTCAAACAAGCGGCGTCTCTCTTCCACTTATTGCAATGGGAATTGGAATTAATCTTGTTATGGGAGAAATCACATCCATTGCCCGTATCCCGTTATACCTCGATTCCGTCGGTACAATCTTTATTGCTGCGAGTTGTGGAATTTATGCCGGCATTGTTTGCGGCATTACATCCAACATTGTTGCCGGAATTATTTTCAATCCAACAATGATTTTTTTCGCGCCGGTTTCCGCAGCCATTGGAATATTCAGCGGTTTTTTTGCCTTACGTGGAGGATTTCGAAAACCTCTCATTGCTGCACCATTGGGGATCGTTCAAGGTATTATTTCAGCGCTTGTTTCTGCGCCGATCGCTGCTTTTGTCTTCGGGGGCATTACGCTCGGTGGAACTGATTTCTTGGTGATTTATTTTCGCTCAATTGGTAAAAATGTTCTTGACAGTGTTCTCTATCAAGGGCTCGCTTCCGATCCGGTGGATAAATGTGTTTCGTATATCATTGTCGCCCTCATGTTAAAACGTTTGCCGCTTTCACTCCGGGTTCGACTTCCACAGTATACAGGCAGTAACGATGAAGATTAAATTTCACCCAATAGTGTTGATCGCTCTTTTGATCTTTGCATTCATCACTGCATTAGCCGGAGAAATAATTCACCAATTATTATTTATTGCCCTTCTTCTTTTCGTTTCTGTGTTCTTAAAGAAACGAAAAGCATTCTGGAAAAAGATGGCGACGTTCGGCATTCCGCTAACTGTTGTTCTGATTATCCTCAACGACGTCATTTTGCCACCTTTAGCAACAGGTCATCCATCACAAGGTATTCACTACGCCTTGAGATTTCTTGTCTTGCTCATATGTCTTCTTACGATTGTTCACACCACAACACCGACAGAATTTGCGCTTGGGCTTCGCTCATTGCGATTGCCGCCGCGCTTCAATCATATTTTCCTCCTTTCATTTGAAGTTTTCGATTCTTTCAGAACTATCACACGGAACGTAACCATTGCACAGCAACTGCGCGGCTTCCGCATCCGGCGAAACATCTTTAATCGTGCGAAAAATTTATTCCCGCTCTTCTTCCCTGTTGTCTTCAGCGCATTGTCAATGAGTTTAGACCGCGGTATTGCACTCGATCTTAAAGGAATAAACTCGCCAAGTGCGAAAACATATTTAGCGGAATGGAAGCCCACAATTCTAGACAAACTGACAACAGTCTTTCTTATTGTCTGTTCGTTTCTGTTTTTTTTATTCAGATAAAAATGACAGCTCACCCGAATCTTCTTCTTGAACATTTCTCTTACACGTATCCCTTTGCGGACCGTCCCGCCTTCACAGACGTTTCTTTTGAACTTCTATCCGGCGAAACGTTAGGAATAGTCGGTCCGTCAACTTCAGGCAAAACTTCACTTCTTTATGCAATTGCCGGAATTCTCCAAAAACATTTTCCTGCCGGAATAATGTCGGGCAACATTTTACGTGAAGCGGCAAAGCCTTTTATTTCTCCGGCGGAAATCGGATTTGTCTTTCAAGATCAATACATGCAGCTCTCAGGCGCAACGGAAACGGTGGAAGCTGAAATTGCATTTTCGCTTGAACAATTAGGAACACCGCCAAACATTATTCGTGAACGAATTGTGGAACAGGTTTCACAATTTCATCTCGAACATCTGGCACGGCGGCACCCACAAACACTTTCGGGCGGAGAAACACGAATGCTTGCTCTCGCATGTGAGATGGCGAAGCATCCACGCTGTCTTCTGCTCGACCAACCCACAGAATCTCTTCACCCGGAAGGCATCAATCTGCTGATCAATGCATTGAATAGAATCAAACAATCAGCAATGCTTATTGTGGTTGAACACCGGCTTGAGCTGATCAATGCTCTCTGCGACAAAGTACTTTTTCTCCTCA
Organism: Bacteroidota bacterium; assembly: GCA_021796215.1. Lineage (GTDB taxonomy): Bacteria > Bacteroidota > Ignavibacteria > UBA10030 > UBA8401 > JAJYOI01. The sequence goes on along the minus strand of JAJYOK010000001.1, from coordinate 498,938 downwards.
ATGGAAATCAGCAATTTTACGGACATCCGTCCGAACTTTTTTCTTCTGATATTGATACTCACAGCCTCGACATTCCCTCATGGATAGATGCTCAACGAAAATTGCTCGGCCATGTCGAAACATTATCATACCGTAAATCTCTTCGCACTTTACAGCAATGGCATTCGTCGAATTTACAAACGTAGGCTTCTCCTATTCACACAATTCTCCTGTGCTTCACAGCATCTCATTTTCCATTGAGAGAACCGAACATGTGATGCTTGCGGGAACGATTGGCGCCGGAAAATCCACAGCACTGAAATTAGCGGTAGGGCTTTTTGCACCGGACAAGGGATCAATACGTGTGGATGGAATCAGCCCATCAATTCCATCTCTCTACGAAATTGTGAAGCGCATTGGCGTTGCCCTGCAAAATCCTTCAGACCAGATTTTCTGCTCGACAGTTCGTGAAGAAATGCTTTATGGTTTACGTAATTTGGGCGCAAACGAAACCTCGGACACATTTCAACGCACTGTCGCACTGTTCGGCTTTTCGAGGTTGCTTGATAAACACCCGTATGATCTTCATCCGGCACAACGAAGATTACTGACGATTGCGTCAGCTATCGCAATGAACACGCCGTTTTATATCTTCGACGAACCGACAAGCGGCATCAGCAAACCAGAACGAGAGAGCATCGTCGGAGCATTGCATCAATTACGAATTGCCGGTAAAGGATATATGCTTATTACTCACGATCTCGCATTCGGCATGGAACATTGCGACAGAATCCTTGTTTTCAACAAAGGAATTCTCGCCGTGGACGAATCACTGCCGGATTTCCTTCAACGGGAAAATGCACAAGGAATTTTAAAGAAGAATGGATTACAAATGCCCATTGTGCCAAGAATGTCCGCGCAGCTCGCGCAAAACACAATCACGGCTCAATATCCTGATTTTATTTCACAGCTTAGACAACAACAAACATCTTCAAAGCAGGCTCCATGAAAATCTTCAGTAATTCACTTACGCCAAAAAGCGCAAGCGCACTGCTCGTTAGCACAATAGTACCGCGGCCGATTGCATTTGTTACTTCACTAGATGCAAACCATCATATCAACGCCGCGCCGTACAGTTTCTTTAATGCAATCACCGGCAACCCGCCCCTGATCATGCTTGCGGTTGGACAAAAACGTAACCAAAAAAAGAATACGTCATCAAACATTCTCCGAAGCGAAGAATTTGCTGTCAATCTTGTAGATCATAAACTGTTAGAAGGAATGGAACATTCAACGGGAAATTATGGCACTGATGACGACACAATAGAACGCACCAAAATACATTTCTTGCCGGGAGAAAAAATCAAGGTCCCTTCTATCGCTGAAGCCCCGATCGTTTTAGAATGCGTTTTGTATCAACATTTTGAGATCGGAAACGAACCGGCGGATGTCATTATCGGCGAAGTGGTTGTGTTTAACATCAAAGATGAATTGCTTACCAACGGAATTTTAGATGAAAAGAAGTTTCACCCTATAGCAAGTGTCGGAGAAAATTCCTATAACAGAATTGAGAACCTTTTTCGATTGCAAACAGAAAAGCTGGAAAGCTAATTACCCGTAGAAAGTCTGTAAATCACAATGCGATCATTATCAGTATCGCAAACGTACACATCGCCTTGCGCAATAGCTACACTCTGCGGATGACTCAAAGCGCTTTGAGAAGACAACGACCCAAATGATTCGTTCTGGAAAACTCCCTTGTTATTAAATTTCACAATGCTGTCTTGCTGGGCATCAACAATGAAAATATCCGATCGGTAAGGATCAATGGCAACTCCCTCCGCGTCACGAAATCTGTTTGGTTTTACAAAGTCCACATTTTGACCGCCAACAGACGGATCAAACCGCGCTTGCCATCCTTCAAAATCAGTCGTCTTCGAATATACCATCCACACAGCCGAATATTGCACTCCGTCAGATTTTTGAGTCAACACAAAATCCGAACGTCCGGGAAATGTTGCGATGCCGGTAGGATGATTGATTGACGTAATTGAATTCCCTACGCCGGACTGCAAATCACCTAACGGTGTGATGAACGAATCTTTTCTCGCCGTTGAGTTTTGATGAACGTACCGGAAAAGCAGCACGCGCGCATCCGGATCAACCGGACTGCTATTGTCAGGTCCGTCTCGCACAACGAGATATTCATCATTGGGGAGAATTCCTACACCGACAAATCTGCGTTGAGGATGACCCGGTTCTTTCCATATCGTATCTATTTCAGCAAGATTAAGAAAGCCGGACGCCGGTTCCACTTTGATGCGAATGAGAACTCCGATAGTATCATGAGATGCCGGGTCAACTGTTTCTGCACCGACAATGAGATCAAGACGCGTATCCTGTGCGGCAGTAAGCGGATGCAACACGTTGCTCAACTCGCTCAATTCACCGCCAGCTTGATTTAACATAACGATTCGATTGTTCTGTGTGTCCATTACGTAAAACAGCTGATCTCTGCCATACAAAATTCCCTCAGGTTTATTGAATCCTCCCCATTCTGCCTTTTGGATATAAGTAGTATCACCGGTATGGCTCGTGTTACTTGCCGACGGTAAATCGGCAATCTCGTACGGTTTTTGGCAACCGACGACAAAAAGGAAAAGAAGAAAAAGGAAAAATGATTTCATATGTATCTAGTACGTGACCGCAACAGTAATTCGGTGAACAACGCCGAGGTCGTTAAAATTTGCAAAAGCATAATCCAGTGATGCATCGGTGATTCCCAGCGGAATGAATACGCCAACGCCCGCTGTATAATCTTCCGCTGTAGAAGCAGCTTTGCCGAACAACGATTCGCCGATTGTTCGCTTCACACCAAGCCGAAGGAAAAATGTTCTATCAAATTCATATTCTGCGCCGAGACGCACATTTTCAGCATTGTCGTTTGGATGATTCAACTGAATCGAAGCCGTCAACCGGTTATGTTCATCCTGCCATGGTTCAAACGCATAGCCAAGCCGAAACATCGTCGGCGGAGAAAATGACTGAAAGCTGTTCACGGTTGTTCCATCCGAGCGGGTCACACTTCCGGCAGGATAGACATTGGCGCCAAAGTTTGAAACAACAACAGCAAACCGCGAAGAACCAAGTCCCATATAATAAAATGTTCCGAGATCAATAAGCACACCGTCCATGTGCAAAACATCAATAGTCTCGCGTACGTAACGGATTGTTGCTCCAAAACTGAATTGGTCTGTCATTTTGCGTGAATACGTTCCGGCAACTGCAACATCGCCGTACGAAAAATATTCTCCGGTTCCGGTTGGCTGCGTTTCTGTTGTAACCTGCATTTCATCAGTATGAAGCGATGTCACTGCCAAGCCGACAGCGTCATTGCCGGAAAGAAAATAACTTGCGCCGAAAAATTCGTGCTTCAGGCCGACGAGCCATTCGGTATGCGAGAACATCGTTTGCCCTTCGTACGCAGTTTCGCCGCTTACCTGATCCGACGCTGGTGTGCGGACAATCGAAGGATTCGATTCCGAATTTACCAAAGCTGCCGGGTTCCAAAACAACGCGGAAACATCGTTGACCACCGCAATGTACGCTTCTCCCATTGAAGAGCCGCGTGCATCGGCGCCGATTTTCAAAAATTGAAACGCTGAAATGCCTGAACGCTGTCCGCCCAAATTCGGAACAAGCTGAGACAATGTATAATGAGTAATGAACAATGAACAACTAATAATGAGCACAAAACGAAATGCTGCCCTTCGAAGTTGTTTCGCGTTCGATGGTAATTGAGAAATGGTATGTTGTGGTTGATAATTGAACTTCATCAGAATCTCAATGCAAGCCCGACATTTGCTGTCCGCGGCGTGAGGTAGCGCGCGGGATTATACGGGAACGGCGAAATCGTCCCCTGAAGCTGCGGATAGCGCGGGTCATTATATGACGACGGAACATTGTCGCCATACTCATAGGCTCGCCCGGTGACTGGGTTGATGATCTGCGCATTTTGATTGTTCAAAAGATTTTTAACCTCGAGACTCAGTGTTAATTTTACCGGACCGAAATTTATATATTTTTCAAAATTCAAATTGACGTAGAACCAGTTCTGCCCTACCGCCGCATCAATGTTATTGTAATCGGTAAGATATTGCGGCCTGCCGTTCACATCATATCCGGAAAAAATTTGCGGCGTGTAACGGTGCCCTGACTCAAAAAACACGCGGGCAAAAAGATTGTAATCGTCCAGGACACCGGGAGCGAATCCAAATATCGGTTCGTTTTTCGGAACATTGAAATTAAGATTCAGTGATGCTTGAAGCGGCCTGTCCCATGGAACGTAGCTTTCTTTAATCGTGGTTTCGATTCCATTCGTTACCAAATTATATAACGCTTCATTTGCTGCTGAGCTCTTTCCTGTCGCTATCGAGTACGAGCCGGAGAGCGTCCCGCGGAAATTTCGCCCGATACGTTTGTTATACTCAATTTCAATACCGCGCGTCCTTGCATAATCCGAATTGACGTACGTTGTATAGGTGCCGCTCGCAAACCGCGCGTTCGTCGCGCGTACTGTTCGTGCTGTGATGTAATCGAAAATGTCTTTGTAATACGCTGTTACTGTCAGCACATCGTCTTCGGTGATTTGATTCCGGAGTCCAAGTTCGTACGCCACAGTCGTTTCAGGATTGAGATTGGGATTGCCGATTGTCTGAACTGTAGATTGAGCACTGCTCGAAGTCAGCTTCGAATACACATACGTCGGCTGCGGAAGTTTTGAAAAATGTCCGTACGAGAAAAAGAGCGTTTGATTATCAGAAACGGGGTGAGATATTCCAAGACGCGGGCTGATTCTTCCTTTCCACCGGTGTCCGAAGAATGAATATGTTTCCTGCTTATATTGCTGCCGGATCTCATCTGAAGCGAGAGGAACATCAGGATTATTGATCGCATCGTCAACATATTTTCCGGGGAACCAGTAATCGAAACGAAGTCCAAAGTTCAGTACCATACCGCTGATTGTGATATTGTCCTGCGCATACAAGGCGCCTGAGGCCGGGCTCACACGATAAATATCGTTATTCAAACCGAGCGGCTTGATCCACGGATCGGTAATATCAATCATCTGCAACGTTTGGAAATGAGATTCAATGCCGGTTTTGAATTTATTTTTCTCCGTGAAGAAATTAGTGAAATCAAACTTGAAGCCGATATCATCAATAAAATGGTCGCGCCATTCAAACGGACCTCCCGTATCATAAAAACCATCTCCGGGAATAACGCCGACAGTATCCTGCCCGCGGTTGTAATACTCGATCGGGAATGAAACAATATCTTTCGGCTCGTTATATTGCGTGTAATCTTTTCCGTTTGCATCGCCGCGCACGTGAGCTGTGTAACGGCTGAGATGAATCTCGTAAAATGATTTCGGATCAATCGTGTGCGTCCACGCTATCGTCTGCTGGATGTTGATCTGGGTGAACGTATTCGCGCTGTCCAGAATATTTTTGAACGCGTACTGAAAACCCGGCGACGGCTCTTCGTACTCAAGCGCCGTTTGAATCGTCGCCGAGTTTTGATCAATCGAAACAGATTCATTGTATGAGTACGCAAGCTTTTCGGTTGCCGATGGTTTCCATGTCAGCTTTCCAGTCCACGAATAATTGTTTGCGAGGCGCGGTGTAAACCTACTCCCATAAAAAATGGACGACACCAGAGCGTGGGGCGCTACGGATTCATAGCCGTTCGGTTTTCCGTAACTGTCGAGCGTCTGCACCCAGCGCGTATAGCCGTCCGTCACATTCGCGCTGAATGTCCCGAAGAAGCTTAAACTTCCTGGCAATAGTAAATCAGCAAGAGGAATGGGACCGCTCACATTTCCTTCGAAAATATCCGTATTGGTATTCGCGCGGGAATTTGCTCCCCAAATTTGATCGGTTTTGTACGAAATCCCGCCATTGTATGTCGTTGTACCGTCTTTTGTTGTAATGCTGACAATGCCCGATGTTGCTTGTCCATATTCTGCATTATATCCGCCGGTGATCACTTCCATTTGCTGAATTGCATCCGGGCTGATCTGAAGTCCGAAACCTGTTCCTCCAAGAATATCCTGCACAGGAACTCCGTCAACAAGGTAAGCATTTTCGTAACCGCGGCTTCCACGGATATGAATTTCGTTATCGCTTTGGACAACACCGGTTTGAAGCCCAACCACATCCTGCACTGTTTGAACTGCTGCAACTTTAATATCCTGCCCGCTCACAGTGCGCGCGCTCGATGTTTGTTCGATATCGAAAAGCGGTTTCTCTCCGACAATGACAACTTCTTTTCCAAGAGTCAACGCGGTTTCTTCGAGCTTCACATTGATCTCCACCGCTTTTCCGGCTTCCACTTTGACACCGGTATATTCGGTCGCTTTATAACCGAGCAGCGTGATTGCAAGATTGTAGGTGCCGGGATTTACCTTTTCAATTTTGTAATTCCCGTCGAAATCGCTTGCCGCGCCGTAGTATGTTCCTTTGAGAACAATATTAACGCTCGGAAGTCCTTCACCAGTTTTTGAGTCGGTAATTTTACCTTTAATCGTACCGGTCGAGGACTCCGTCAGGGTTGTCTGTGGAAATGCGGCAGCAGAAAACAAAACAAAGAGCAGCGTCATTCCCGCGAAGACCGGAGCCCGTAGAAAGTTCTTCTGATATATTTTGCGTAATTTCAGTTTCATTATCATTGAAATCCAAACTCATCAACAATAACTTTGTGAAAGAATGCTTTTAATGCTGTGTGATCGTTATTGAGATAATGCACCGGAAGTGCAAACAGAACAAATGTCTTTGCATTATCAATCACGGCAATAGTTGGGCTTCCAAGATACCTGCCTGTTGATGATGAATCAATCTTATAAATATATTGCGCATCCGCTCGCTTATAAATGCGGCGCCAATTAAAGTTCAAATATTGAGCGCCGGGAATCGGCGGAGGTCCAAACGTCAACACTGGATAGCCGCTCGTCGTATCATATGGAATGACTTTCGTTCCAACCGAAATGCGGCTGTCGGCATTGGTAGGATTCGACGATGTGGAAAGCGGGTCTGATGAAACACTGTCTATCGGAGCGAAATCATTTAATGCCTGAACATCCGGAAAAGAAATAATGTTGTATGGGGGAAATGTTGTCGAGAAAATTGCTTTTCCTCCCTGCTGAAGATAATAAAACAAACCGATCCGTGCAGGCGTATAACTTGGGTAAAGATCGCTGAACCAGTACACAAATTTGTACAACTGAAGAGTCATAATGAATGCTGGATTCAGATTGACCGGAACGAGATTGCCGTACTTTTGATAAAGCGACTGCGTGTATTTATCTTGAGCAGATGAGAACCCGTAGCCAACATCAAGCACATCAAAGGTACTCAAAACACCACCGACGTCTGTGAAAATGCTTCGATAGGCATTCAACACGCTGGTGTCGGCATGCCCCACCCCACCTATGTAAGAATCGTAATCAGCAATCAGCAGTGTACTTCCTTTCGGTTTTTTCACAAACCATTTTTTCTTTGTCGTATCAGAAGGCATGTGTACCGCTTTGCTGTATTCGCCCGCAATATCATGTGCTTCAACATAAAAAACATTGGTCGCGTCCAATTTCAAACCGGAAATCGTCCCGCGATTTTGTAAGTTGGGATATGTCCCTGTGTACACGGTTGCGCTCACGGCACCTGTTGCATTGTCACTCACAGAACGAGGCACGGAAAGCGTAACAAATTTTGGAGAACCGTTGATAGTAATCCAGCTTGTCGGCAATGTTGTATCATTGAGCGCAATGCGGTAATCGGTAATTGTTGCATCGCCGTCAAGGTCATGCCCGACCCACGAAAATGTTGCCACAGTGAAAGTGGTATCCGGCTGCTCATACGTTATTGAATCCACAGGATTTGCGGCAAACTGCACTGTGGGTGGCGTGTTACGAATCGGGAGGAGAAGAATCGCTCCTTTCGGGTCTGCGGCAGTTTGAAAGCCATTCAAAACAATATCACTGCCGCTGAGAACGCTGTCCGTATCTAAATCCCAATACGGCTGCGGCGTCATTTTGATTATTGCTCCTTCCGGAAGCAGTGACGCAGATTTGAATGTATTGTCAACCGCACGCACGATGACTGTAAAACTATCCCTGAGCGCACGAAGCGGCAGTGCAAGTAACGTATCGCTTTTTGTCGTCCACGTGTATGTCAGCGTGTCGGGAAATGGAAGAGAGTTCGGCGCCGGCTTGAGGTTGCCGACAGCAATGAGATAACCGATAACACGTCCGTCCGGGTCCTCACCATACCAATACACATGCTGACGCGAAATTGATTCGTGCAACACAGGTTCGGGCGTAAGCCACAATCGTGTTTGCGGAAGCGCGTTCGGGTTCGGCTGGTTTGGAAACTGTTTCGAACAACTGCCGAAGAGAAGAACTGTAATAAAAAATATTCCGAGATTGTAGAAAATTTTCATGTTGACATTACTGCAATAACCAAAGTGCAAACATCAGTGAACAGTTAAGTCACTCAAGCAAAAAACTGTAAGAAACTATTTTCTGCTGTCATTCTGAGCGAAGCGAAGAATCCATAAACTTAAATTCAAATCACACATTGGATTCTTCGTCGCTTCGCTCCTCAGAATGACTTTTTCTCATCAAGCAATCATTGCTTTAATTTTACTTCAGCAGCAATAACTTCTTCGTTTGCACAAACGAACCGGCGCTCAAACGATAGAAGTACACGCCGCTTGACAACTTCGAAGCATCGAACTGCACTGAATACGTTCCGACCATCTGGTTAGTATTCACCAGCGTCGCCACTTCCTGTCCGATGAGGTTATATATTTTCAACGTTACTTTCGCTTCCGCAGGGATAGCGTAGCGAATGGTTGTGCTTGGATTGAACGGATTAGGGAAATTCTGATCAAGTGCGTACTGCTTCGGCATCTCAGGACGTGTACGCTGCACGGCAGTGACAACAACGTCTACAAAATCAGCGTTCGTACGTGGCTCAAGTTTGTAGCGGCTGTTTTGATAATAAATAATACCGAACAGCTTGCCGATTGTATTACCAACTTTGAAGCTTGTATTAATGCCTGTGCTGTCAAGATACATGTTGCGGCCGTCGTTATGCACAAGCATCTCTATGCCGCTATTGTCCTGTACGGAAAAATCCGGCTGTTGATACACCGGTGCAACATTCATAACCGTCACCGAATCGAATTCGACCAACATGCTTTCATACGGCTCTGCGGCAAGATTTCCATTGCTCGCTGCTCCGCCAAAAATAGATGTCCTTAGCTTGACAGGAGCCGGAAGAGGGTTACCGTGAGAAACAACGCGGGCTGCAGTCACAGCTTCTAAACGTGTGACATCAAAATTTTCCGCAATCGTTCCTGTAACAACAACGCTGTCGCCATTCACAAGCTTTGTTAAGAGCGAATCGGGACCGACAACCCACAATCCACTGAACTTTTGCGACCCGCTCTGGATATAATAGGCATTAGAGCCGTCGCTGCTACGTGGTGTTAAGAGTAAACTGGCGGTGTCTGCCGTAACAATTCCACCGACAGAATCCACTGCACCGACATACGCACTTCGTCCATTTGTATATGGCGTTGTTTGAATATCCTGAATCGAAAGAAGCGGCTGCGCTGTACGATCAAGAACTTTGTAGAAGAAAAATCCGCTCGTACTGTCAAACTGCGTAAGACCGCCGGCGTTTGCTAGAAGTGTGGTAAGTGAATCCTTGTCTCTCACTTTTACAAAATACCGGACAGTGCTTCCCACAGATTGTGCAGGAATATTTCCTTGATAGAGTGAATCTACTGACGGTTGTGCAGCGGTCATTCCAATTTTCTGCCATGCACCGTTATCAACGCTGTAATACAATTGAACGGTGTCAACGTCGTACGTTGTTGCAAAAGGATTCAATTGCTTAAATGCTTTTACAGTGATAAGCGGTGTAGAATCCTTGGCTACAACAACCGGATAACGTCTCTGCGTTGAAACTCCCGGACCCGTAGCGCCATATACAATATCGCCGGGAAATATCGGGCATATACGGTAACCGCGCTTCGCTTCTCCTCCAGATGATGTGGAGATATAACCGCGAATCGTATCAATAGTTGTTCCAAGAGGCGGCACATGGTAAGAGGTATCCTGAGGTTCTCCTACTCTATCAACGCTGGTTGTATCCAGCGTAAAATGATACGACCAATCATAATCTGAGAGATGATTACTTTGATTATCTACAAACTCAAAAGTCCCCCTGGTGTTATTAACGTTTCCGGTCACCGTAACGTCGGTAAAATAAACTTCTTTCCCCTCCCATTGCTCGCCAGTTGAAAACCTAATGTCGCTCCCATCGTTTTGTCCGACATTAAATTCTGAGACAGTTAAGTGTACAGGGTCAGGAAGAGGGTTGTTTTCTGAAATTAGAGTTATCGGATAGTCCGGAAGAGGGGCAAATTGAGTAAGGCTGTTCATCGCATTTGACGGAAATTCTTGGATCTGACCTGTCATTTGTATAATGTCGCCTTGGTTGACATAAAAGCCTGCACCGGCAGCACCACTTTGATCTCCTGAAACAGGCCAGCGAACAAGAATACCGCTCCATGGCTGTGAACCAAGTGAGCCCGTGTCAACAACATCCATTGTAATGCCATGATTCGTATACGTAATAACATCCGGTGGAACCGATACAAGCACAGTAACGGTTACAGTGTCACTCAAGTATTGGGACGTTTGTGCCATCCATTGGGAAACATTGGAATAACCGAGCGAATCACAAACATGCAGGGCTGAGTCGGATACAAACTGGATATCGTGAATCGTCACCTCCGGGGTAATAATCGTTTTGGTTTTATCCAGCGACGTTACACGAACTGTTTTGTGAGCCGCTGGCTGTGCAAATGCATAACCTGCGGTTGCAAGAAAAAACGCAGCGAGCAATAGCAGTTTTTTCATTTTTTTTCTCTCCTTCCTTAAAATGTTAATAATTTTGTGAGATAAGATGGGCTCCGTCTCTGAGATGGAGCCTATCTACTCATTTAATAATCACAAACTTGCCACGCTTCACATTGCCGGTGTCGAGATCTTTTACGGTGAACAAATACAATCCAGTTGCAATCGCCTGATCGTATTTCGAGATCAGATCCCATGCATGCTCGCCGCCGGCAAAATGTGCCGGAACGCCCAATCCGGAAAAATCATCGAACCATTTAATGCCGGAGCCATCGTACGTCGAAGCATCGTGTGGAATATCCGCCACAAGGTCTCCGGTCATCGTATAAATTCTTATGTCGGCGTGTGCCGGTAAATTATAAAAATAAATTTTCCGTGAACGTTCTCCCGGCTTGTCCCACGATGCACCCGCATAATACGGATTCGGATACACGCCGATTTCCGCATTCTTGTCGGACGTTGCCATCGTTCCGGGCACAACACGAACAATCACCTTTGCGCACTCAAGGCTCGGCAGGTTGTTTGCCGAATCTCCCTGGTCATAAGCAGAAATACCGTATAAATACTGCCAGCCGTTAAGACTTGTGATATTATCGTTCTTCGGCGGGAAACGGTACCAGTATTGAACCGTGTCACCGGGAAATACTTTCGGACTGTCAAGCTTGATTGCAGCGAAACCTGTATTGTACCCAATGTTGTCGTCTGCTTTATCATAGTCGCCGACAAGCTGCATGGAAAAAACAAAATTTGACGGGTCCTGAATATCTGCCCCGGCTGCAGAACGGTACACTCTGTAACCTTCGAATGTATATTTCCGTCTGATGGGATCAAAGCTTTCCTCCGCTTGTGTGCGATCCCAATAAATTACCGCACGTTGGTTTTCCACCTCTGCACGAACACGAGGCTGACGCGGCGGCTGCGGCAAAACGTAATGGTGTAGAATCCCATCGCCGAAAATATCTTCTCCGGGATCAAGCTTATCATTCCCGTTAATATCTTCGCCTTGATACGTCTGCTGTGCCCATTTGGCGTTGTTGTACAATGTTGTACGAAACGATGGGTTTTTATAATCACCGTTCGCTGTACCAATACCGGATTTTTTCGCGCACACGACGGCAAACACCACATTGATGCTGTCTCCCGGCGCCAGCGAAGGAAACGGTCCGGTCGAAAGAAGGTCGGTAGTATTCGATGGAGCAACTCCCAAAGTCGCAGGATCAGACGTAGATTGTCCGATAGGTGTTGCCAGCGCTTCTATATTTGCTTTCGGCATTGATTGCGACAGCCGCTGATATTTACCGTGATACCAATTGCCGGGATCGTTATCCTGATCCGGAGAAAAGTATACGTCCTGCCCGTTCCCTCTGTAGATCCATGCATTATAGTATGTGTCTTTGTGAAGATCGCCTATCGAATCGAGCGGAGCGTCTGAAAAACTTCCGGAAGAATCTTTCTTCAACGGAAACGGGTCGGCGCCTAAAAGCTTGACACCGTAATAACTATTTGCCGGAGGGCCGTACGGTGATCCGTTCCAATCAAATGTGTACCCAAGCCGCAGACTGTCAATGTATCCTTTTGCTTTTCCATTGTAGAACGTGAAACCACTTGGCTTGCCGGAAAGGTTCGTATTACGAACAACTGCATCATTCCACAATCCGACATACATTCCGTCTATCGTATCGTTGCCAACATTCTTAATCGTATAATTGAGCACGACAAAAAAATCCGCGTAGGGAAAATTCCATGCGTATGATTCCAAATGAATATCCACGTTCAACGGAGTGTGCGTTGCAATCGAATCTCCGGTATCAGGAACTCTGGTGTAGCGATCAGTGAAATCCATCACCAAATCCTGATGGCTCACCGCATCAAGATTGAAATATTGATCGCCGGATAAGGAGGACCGCTGAAGGATTTGTGAGCCGGGGTCGTTGGTTATTTCTGCATCAGTGATCAAACCGCCTTTTGTGTTCTCCAAATCCGACCATGCCGTCGAAACATGCGGCACACCTTCCCGGCGAAGAATTCCGCCAATCCACAGACCTCCGATTGCGAGATGTTCAATGCGCGATCCTTTAGGATATTCACATGACGGCTGCGTGGGCCATGTGTTGAAGTTGCTTCCAATCGTTCCATAGTTCGTAATCGTCAGTCCGATATTGCCGATGTCAGTGTACTTCGTGGCGTCATCGTCCGCCGTTTTACGAAGAGGCGACAAAGCATTGGAATTTTGAGCGGGACAAACTTCAACAAGCGCGAGAGCCAGAACAGTGCAGAAAAAAAAGAGAGATGTTCGGAAATAAGTCGTATGAGTAAACGTAAGCTGCAACAGAAGTAAAGCTTATATGAAAGAATAATGGACTACAAGAAACGAATGTTATTTTGAAACCCTGAAAATCACGGAAGGAATATACTACTACTCTATCGAAGAAGCAAGAGCATTTCCTGTTACAAAATTGTTATGAATAAAGTGGACTTGTTAACGGTAGATGACAAGTTTGTCGCCCGGACGAATATCCTCTGCAATGTCATTCCACTTCTGAATATCATCCACTGAGACGCCGAGCTTTTTCGAGATTGCCCACAGACTGTCGCCATCGCGCACTTGGTAATATGTCGTCTTGGTATTCGACGCCTGCACACGAAGCTTTTTACCTGCAGCGATTCGTGAAGATTTGAGCTTATTCCATTTTTTGAGATCTGCTATTGTCACATTATACAGCCCTGCAATGCTTGCCAGTGTCTCCCCTCTTTTCACTATATGTGTTGTGACTTGATTGCCCGCAGCATTACCATTCGCTGCAGGAGTTTTTTTCTTTGTTGGAGCAGGCGGGTCAGCCTCCACCGATTGATTGCCGGATGCTATATATATTTCTAATGTTTGACCCGCAAAAATCTTGCTTTTACTAAGCTTGTTCCACGTTTTCAAGTCTGCGATAGCGACATTGTACTCGTTGGCAATCTTCTCGAGCGATTCACCGCGACGAACTGTGTGCTGCGTCCAATGATCATTAGCGTCGGTAACGTCATCTTCATTATTAGCGGCAGGTTTTTCCACAGCGTGTATACTTTTCTGCTTGGCAGCAAATGACAACGCTGCGATGTTCTTGTAATAGGCAAGCTTTTCAGACGGAACCCATACGACAAGCCTTCTTCCCGCAATCAACATTCTGCCGTACGCAAGATTATTCCAATTGCGCAAATCGCTTGCGCGGCAACCGAACCATTCAGCAATGTGGCCAAGTGTTTCTCCCCGCTTCACTTTATAATATAATTTATCGCGTCCGACCGGTTGATATTCGCGCGGCAGACGACGCACCCGAGAAGCCGGTCTGTATGTTTTGGCGCGCTGCGTTTCAGGTTCAACTTCAGCGCTTGCAAATGTTGCAGAGGCAGGAATCAACAATATTTGTCCGATGTGAAGCAAAGAACGCTTTCTCAAATGGTTCACTTCCATGATCATTGAAGTCAGCACTCCGTATTTTCGGGCAATAATGGAAAGCGTTTCGCCGCGGTGTACCCGATGCTGCGTATAATTCATTTTCTTGTCGTCGGGAACTTTCGCATAATTTTCAGCAAAGACATCCGCCTTCCCTTCCGGCACGCGCAGCGTGTAGTGCTTAACATCCGGCGGAGTACACCATTGAATCAATTCCGGATTTAATTCCCGAAGTTCGCCCACACTTGTGTCCGCACATTTTGCCAGAACAGATAAATCGGCGCAGCCTGTAACAGTAACGTCATCCCACGTCAGTGAATCTGCTCTTTCCACATCTTTGAATCCATACAGTTCAGGATTCATTGCCATGAGCGTAACGGCAATGTATTGCGGAACATAATTTCGTGTCTGGCGCGGCAAATAAGGACGCATTTCCCAGAAGTCAGTTGTACCGCTTCGTCGTATCGCCCGCCGGATTCTTCCGACGCCGGCATTGTACGCCGCAAACACTAAATACCAATCATGAAATTCTGCATATAAATCTTTTAAGTGCTTCGCCGCAGCGCGGGTTGCTTTCTCGAAATCTCTGCGCTCATCGAACCACATATTGCCATGTAAGCCGTACAAATAACCGGTGCCTCTCATAAATTGCCACATGCCAACCGCTCGTGCCCATGACCGCGCAGACGGATTCAATCCGCTTTCCGTCATCGCAAGATATTTCACTTCTTGCGGCACGCCTTCTTCCTTAAAAATTTTCGACATGCTGGGGAAATATTTTCCTGAAAGGTACAGCCAGCGCTCAAAATAATCCCGCCCCTTGTTCATGAAGAACGAAATATTCCGCTTAACCTGATCGTTCATAACAAGCGGAACAGTTGTGCCTGTTACGTTTTCATTAGGAATTTTAACTTTCGAAACATCTATTTTATCAACGTCGAGGTCGAGCTTTTCACGCAGAGCAAATATTGAACTTCCCGGTCCAAGTTCGTCAATCGAAGCAATATATTTTTCGTAATCTTCAATGACACTCCGGCTCAGTTCATTAAAGTCATTATTATTTTCAATGTCGGGATAGTATGCAACTTCATTGAGAAATTGAATTGCCTGTTCAAATTCATCCGCTGAAAGAGTTGAATCACCGTTTGACTGAGCTTCCAGCGCGGCAAGATAATGTTGACGTGCTGTTTCAAGTAAAAGAGCAATTGCTTTTTCATCTTCTGAGCCAAGCGTGTCGCCTACAGAAGTATCTGCAAGAGCACTGCTGTCGCTCAGAGTTTTTTGAGATTGATTGGAAACACCGGTTTGTGTCTTCGTCGGATCTTTTTTTGAAGAAGGCAGCGCATGATTTTCTGCAGAAGGTGCGGCGGCAGCTAAAACCGGAGAAGCCGGATCGGAAGAAAATTCAGTAGAATCACCTTCATTTTTTACGAAGGAGTTGTTTGAGCAACCCGCAATGATGAAAAGAAAAATACTAATTGGTAGCAAGCGTTGAATAAATTTACGCATCTTACCTACAAATAATTGTTTAATCCTGTAAGCTTTCAAGAAATATACTAATCAGAAGAATAAAGTCAAGTAAAAACTTAGCCGAACATTAGAAAGCTCTAAAAATGAATAGAAACGCTGAGATGCAGATCACATTTTAATAATTACCTATTACTTTCCTGCTGTATATTGAATCACATGTGCCCGCTCCTCAGTAATCAAACCACCACATCGTGCTTGTTCAAGTAGTAGACCCGCCACATTCTTGAACGAGTCAATCTTTTCTTCCGTATCAACCAGTTCAACAAGCAAAGGAAGATCTTCCGAAAGCCGGAGAATCTTTGCTGTATGAATGATGCTGGCTGCACCAAAACTTTCTACACCCCGAAACACGGTTGCACCAGCCATTCCCATTTCACGAGCTTTCATAACAATAACTTCATACAAAGGCTTATGATTCAAATGGTCCGCTTCGCCGATAAAAATACGTAACAGCTTCCCTTCACCTTCCAATTTCATTGCATGTTCCTTTCAGAATTAGACAAGTTTTCCAATCACAAAACCGAACCATGCTACACCGAGTGTACCGGCGAACGTTACAACAATGTTTACAATTCCAATAAAATAACTGCCATCACGCAGGAGCGCAATAGTTTCAAAGCTGAATGTAGAAAATGTTGTGAAGCCTCCCAAAATACCAACCGTCAAAAAAATTCTTAACGCTGGTTGAACAATGAAACGTTCTTCAAAAACCGACATCAAGAAGCCGATCATGAAACAGCCGAGAATATTAGCCAAGAGTGTTCCGTAAGGAAAGTCCGCGCCAATCAATTTTCCTGCTGCGCCATATATCCAGTAACGAAACACTGCACCAATACCGCCGCCAATAAAGACGATAAAAGCGTTTTTCAAAAAAGTCCTCCTTAAAACATTTTCCTTATCACCTTAAAATAAAAGCTCCTACTTTTCAATAAGTAGGAGTCATTATTTCCCCCAGATTGGAAGCCTAAAGTTAACTACATCGTACACATCACGCGGTGAGCGTAGGATTCGTACCTATTGTAAACCTCGCCTGCTTTGTAGCAGGCAAGCCCTTACGAACGTCCCGTTCAACGGGATGCAATAGCCCTCTCGCGTCTAAAATTTTCTTAAGTTCTTTTCTCCCCGCTCCACTTTTTAACCATTTCTCTTTTTGCATCGCTTCAGCACGCGTTGGAAATTCCTCATGATAAATCACTTTCCACGGGCGATACGGCTTAGGTAGAAGCAACCGACCCTTTATTATGGCGTATAAGACGATCACTCAGATTGTCGGTTTGACCGATATATAATCGGTCACTGGATTGTGATTCTAGGACGTAAACAAAATATTGTAGTGCCATCGCGCGGTGAGCGTAGGATTCGAACCTACAAGTCCTTACGGACGCCGGTTTTCAAGACCGGTGCAATAGCCGTTCTGCCAGCTCACCAAAAAATTTCCTCTGCGGACGTCCCGTTCAACGGGATGCAATAGCCGTTCTGCCAGCTCACCAAAAAATTTCCTCTGCGGACGTCCCATTCAACGGGATGCAATAGCCGTTCTGCCAGCTCACCAAAAAATTTCCTCTGCGGACGTCCCGTTCAACGGGATGCAATAGCCGTTCTGCCAGCTCACCAATTCTGTAACATGTTAATATACGAATCATGAGGAATGATTTCAAGAAAAGCTTTTTCTTTACGAAACTTGCATTTAAGGCAACGACTGCTTACTTTTTGCCTAACAATTTATCACACCTCATGAACCTGCAAGGAGCTGTCATGTCAATGCAAACCCTCAGTAATTATGTCGGCGGAAAATGGAATCCTGCCTACGAGCAGCAAACGCTTCCTGTTGAAAACCCATCAACGGGCGAAGTAATTTCTGCCGTTCCACTTTCCGGAATGAAAGACGTTGCAGCAGCAGTTGCTGCTGCTGAAAAAGCATTTCCTTCTTGGTCAGCATTGCCGATCAAAGAGCGTGCACAGATTTTCTATCGCTACAAAACATTGCTGGAAAAATATTCACAAGAGCTTGCAGAACTTGTTCACAAAGAAAACGGAAAGATCTTGAGCGAGGCAGTTGCAGAAGTTGACAAAAGCATCGAGGTAACTGAGTTCGCTTGTTCTATGCCGCAATTGAGCGCAGGAGAAATTCTCGAAGTCAGCCGCGGCGTTGAATGCCGCATTGATCGTTATCCGGTTGGTGTTGTTGCATCAATTACGCCGTTCAATTTCCCTTTAATGGTGCCAAATTGGACAATACCAAATGCACTTGTGCTCGGCAATACGATGATATTAAAACCGTCCGAGCTTGTGCCGCTCAGTGCAATCCGCATTGCAGAATTGCTGCACGAAGCCGGATTACCGGACGGGGTTTTCAATATCGTGAACGGCGGACAAGCGAGCGTCGAAGCATTATGCGATCATCCAAACATTCAAGCATTGACATTTGTTGGTTCAACAAAAGTTGCAAAGATTGTGTACACGCGCGCCACATCCCATCTCAAACGAGCACTGTGCCTTGGCGGAGCGAAAAATCATCTTATCGTTCTTCCCGACGCAAATGAAGACATGACTGCATCCAACGTTGCCGCTTCGATGAGCGGATGCGCAGGGCAGCGCTGCATGGCGGCATCGGCAATGGTGGCTGTCGGTTCTGTTGACCATATCATCAAAAAATTATGTGATGAGACAAAAAAAATTGTCCCGGGAAAAAATCTCGGCGCAGTAATTTCAAAAAAAGCGAAAGAACGCATCGAAGGATATATTACCGAAGCCGAACAGCAAGGCGCAAAAGTGTTGGTGGATGGGCGCGGCGCTAAAGTTGAAGGAAAAGAAAACGGCTATTATGTCGGACCAACAGTTATTGATTACGTTCGCCCGGAAATGCGGATTGCGCAGGAAGAAGTGTTCGGCCCTGTACTTTCCATTATGCGCACAAAGACAATTGATGAAGCTTTGAAAATTGAAAACGCATCGCCGTACGGAAATGCCGCATCGGTCTTCACGCAAAGCGGCGGAATGGCGCGCTACGTTATTGACCACGCGAGCGCAGGAATGATCGGTGTGAATATCGGTGTGCCGGTCCCCCGCGAACCGTTCTCGTTCGGCGGATGGAACGAATCAAAATTCGGAAGCGGAGATATTACCGGGAAAAGTTCAATTGAATTCTTCACGAAGCTGAAGAAGACAACGGTGAAGTGGAATCCCGAATCAAGAGTGAATTGGATGAGTTGATTTTTTGCCCTCTCATTAAAAACGCATACACAACAAATGCAACTCCAAATCCTACAAACCACGCATAATCGTAGAGGCGCATAAAAAATAGTCCGACAGATGACGGATCAACAAGATGCACGGTGCCGAGAAAGCCGGGAACATTCGGCGCGACACCAAGAATAAGCGCGGCAATCGCCGCAGGATTAAATCCGCGGCGGTACGAATAAACTCCGTCGCGTTTATATAAATCAATAGACTGAAATTTTTTCTTTCTGAGAACGAAATAATCACAAATCAAAATCCCGCCGATGGGACCCAGGAGCGCCGAATAACCAACCAGCCATGTGAAAATATAGCCGCTCGGATCTGCAACGAGTTTCCAAGGCTGTATCAGGATACCGACAATTCCTGTAATCAATCCGCCGAGCCGAAAAGTAATCTTCGAAGGATACAGATTTGCAAAATCGTTCGCCGGACTAACAACGTTCGCCGCGAGATTCGTTGCAAGAGTTGCAAGACACAATGCGAACAACGAAACAGCAAGCACAACCGGATTCGTAAACCGTGTGATCAACACAACGGGATCCCAAATCGGCTTTCCGCCGAAAATCACTATCGTCGCCGAGGTGACAGCCACTCCGATGAACGCATACAAACCCATCGTTGTCGGCAAGCCGATCGCCTGCCCGAGCATTTGATCGTGCTGGCTTTTTGAATAGCGCGTGAAGTCGGGAATATTCAGCGAGAGCGTTGCCCAAAATCCGATCATTCCTGTAAGCGAGGGAAAAAAGACAGCCCAAAATTGTCCTTCCTTCGGTCCGCCCTGAACAAACTGCGATGGTTGTGAAAGCATCGGGCCGAAACCGCCGGCGCGCTCATACGCCCATGTGAGTAATGCCAAGCCGAGAATAATGAGAAGCGGCGCCTTGATGTCGAGAAGAAAACGGATCGAATCAATTCCTTTATAGATCACAAACATGTTGATTCCCCAGAACAGCATGAAGCATCCGAATTGTGCAATGTTGATTCCTGCAATCCACGCAGGAAGCGAATCCCACGACGGGACATAAATGGTGATGATTTTGTAGATCGCCCATCCGCCAATCCACGTTTGAATGCCGAACCAGCCGCACGCAACAAACGCGCGAAGCATTGCCGGAATGTTCGCACCGAAAACACCAAACGAAGCGCGGCAATAGACAGGAAATGGAATTCCATATTTTGTTCCCGCGTGTGCATTGAGAATCATCGGCGCAAGAACGATCATGTTTCCGAGAAACACCGTGATCACCGCCTGGTACCAGTTCATTCCCTCGGAAATTAATCCCGAGGCGAGCATGTACGTCGGAATACAGGCGGACATCGAAATCCAGAGCGCGGCAATGTTGTACGTTCCCCATTTGCGCTGTGAAGGTTTCGTCGGTGCAAGGTCGGCGTTGAGAAGCGGACTGTGGTCAACCGACGACAAGTCGGTTTCGACAAGTTCGGAAGGAAGAAATGCGGGCATAGAGTTTTTGGATTTTGTAAATGAATGTCTAGTTCAAGGTTAACGATTAAAGGTTCAAAGAAAAATTGCCGGCGCCAACCTTTAACTTTGAATCATTAGCCTTTAAACTATTCCGTTGACTTTGTTTCGCTTCACAAATTTTCCATAACCCGGTTTCACTTTCAAGCTATTATCATCAACAGCAACCTGCCCGCGCATAAGCACAGTTTTCACTTTCCCTTTAACTTTCCATCCTTCATATCCGGAATAATCTACATTCATGTGATGGGTTTTTGCAGAAAGAGTATGTTCTTCATTCGGATCGAAGACAACAATGTCTGCATCGGAGCCGACAGCGATGGAGCCTTTCTTCGGAAACATTCCGAAAATTTTTGCAGCGTTGGTGGAACTAACCTCGACAAATTTATTCAACGAGATTCTTCCCTTGTTCACTCCTTCGGAGAAAAGCAATTCCATCCGAGGTTCTATGCCCGGCATGCCGTTCGGAATTTTCGAAAAATCGGATTTCCCCATCAATTTCTGTTCCCATTTGAACGGACAATGATCGGTAGCGACAATCTGCACTGTTCCCTGATTAATCCCGCCCCACAATGCTTCCTGATCTTTTTTCTGTCGAAGCGGCGGACTCATCACCCACTTTGCGCCGTCGAAATTCTGTTCATACAATGAAGCATCGAGAAGCAAATATTGAATGCATGTTTCAGCAAATACTTTCTGATTCCTTCGTGCGGCGCCGCGAACCTGATTGAGCGCGCCTTCGCAGGTCATGTGCACGATGTATGCCGGAACCCCTGTGTAATATGCCATATCGGCAAACCTGCCGGAGGCTTCCGACTCCGTGACTTCCGGCTGAGAAAGATAATGATAGAGCGGCGCAAGTTTTCCTTCGGCTCGATGTTTCGCAACAAGAAAATCAATCATATCGCCATTGGTCGCATGCGTCGTCACCATACCGCCCTGCTTTTTCACTTCTTGCATCAATCCGACCATTTGGCGGTCGTCAATCATGAGCGAACCTTTGTACGCCATGAACGTTTTAAACGAAGTGATGCCTTCATTGTTTATCATCTTCGCGATTTCAGCTTTTGTATTCTCATTGAAATCGGTGACCGCCATGTGAAACGAGTAATCGCACAACGCTTTTCCGTTGGAGCGCCCCTGCCAGGCTTCGAGAGCATTGTACAATGACTTTCCCTGCGTCTGCAAAACAAAATCTATCACCATTGTTGTACCGCCGAACAATGCCGCACTCGTTCCCGATGTATAATCGTCACTCGAAAACGTTCCCATAAACGGCATGTCGAGATGCACATGCGGATCAATTCCGCCGGGAAAAACCAGCTTCCCTTTTGCGTCAATAATTGTATCAGCATGCATCGGCAACGATTTGCCGATAGCAGCAATACTTTCTTCTTCGATAAAAATATCGGCAACAAAATCTTCACCGGCAGTAATTATTCTTCCATTTTTAATTAAGGTTGACATTGTGAATTCTCCTTATTGAAAAATGTTTCACGGCCAGATGCGTTTGCTGAGCCGTTCAGTGTATTTCAATTCCGTGTTCGTGCTGAAACTTTCTTAAATCTTCAAGACTCATCGGCTGAGGAAGTTCTTTCACCAATTCATTCCATGTTTTCGGTTTGCCGCCATTTTCTTTGCGCACCATTGTTATGCAATTTTCCACAGGGCAAACGATGTAGCACAAACGGCATCCAACACAATCCGCTTCACGAACAGTCGGCTGCTTCTTTTCCGCAGCATACGGATCAGCTTTTGGCTGCCCGTCTCCCGGAAGAAGGTCAATGCACTGATGCGCTGTATCTTCACACGCGATGTAGCAAAGATTGCATTGAATACATTTTTTCTCATCAATATGCGCAACGGCTTTGTACAACAAATCCATTTCGCCGAAGCTTGTAATATTCGGCAGCGCTTTCCCCCGTATTTGATCAAGCGATGTGAATCCTTTTTCTTCCATCCAATTCGTCAGGCCGTCAATCATATCTTCAACAATACGGAAACCATAGTGCATCGCCGCCGTGCACACCTGAACATTCGAAGAGCCGAGTAAAATAAATTCAAGCGCATCGCGCCACGTAGAAATTCCACCGATAGCTGAAATCGGCAAATTGATTTCCGGGTCTCGCGCAATCTCCGAAACCATGTGCAACGCAATCGGCTTCACCGCGGGACCCGCATAACCGCCATGCCCTCCCTTGCCGCCGCGTGACGGCTCAATTTCAAACGTATCGAGATTGACGCCCATGATCGTGTTGATAGTATTGATAAGCGATATCGCATCCGCTCCTCCTTTTTTTGCGGCGCGCCCGGGATAACGAATGTCGGTGATGTTCGGCGTGAGTTTCACGATAACGGGAATCGTTGAAACCTCCGTTACCCATTCAGTGATCATCGAACAATATTCCGGAACCTGTCCCACTGCCGAGCCCATTCCGCGCTCACTCATTCCATGCGGACAGCCATAATTCAATTCGATACCATCAGCACCGGAATCAACCGTTCGCTTTACAATGTCATGCCATATTTGCCTGTCAGATTCGACCATCAATGAAGCGACCACAGCGCGGTCGGGCCATAACTTTTTTGTCTCGGAAATCTCTTTCAGATTAATTTCGATCGAACGGTCGCTGATGAGTTCGATATTGTTCAACCCGACGATTTTCTGTCCATTGTAATCAATCGCGGCGTAGCGGTTCACCACGTTCATCACCGGCGCGCCGATTGTTTTCCACACTGCGCCGCCCCAACCTGCTTCAAATGCTTTGCACACCTGATATGCAGAATTCGTCGGAGGCGCCGATGCAAGCCAGAAAGGATTCGGAGATTTAATGCCGCCGCAGTTTGTTGATAAGTCAACCATAAGTGCCTCGCTCTAATTTTATTTGACACTGCCAGTGTTTCGGGTTTCGGGTTTTGTGGGTGGAATCTTAAACTTCTGTTCTTTTAACTCGAATCTCGAAACACGAACCTCTAACCGAATGAATTCATTTCACAAACAGCCAACGATCTATGTTTCCCGCCGCCTTCTTTCCATCCGCCGCAGCGTTGACGACTTCTTTCCCGCCGTTGATGCAGTCTCCGCCGGCAAAAAATTTTACGTTTGTCGTTTGCAATGTTTCCGAATTCACGACAACAACGCCGCCGGCCGTTTTCAAGCCGGGAATTCCAGAAAGAAAAGTTTCTTCAATGTTCTGCCCCGCAGATTTGATAAGCATATCAACCGGAATTTGAAATTCTGACCCGGGAATTGGTTTCGGCTTCCTGCGTCCTTCGCTGTCCTTTTCCCCGAGTTCCATCTTCAGGCATTCAACTGCTTCAACTTTGCCGTTGCCGAGAATTCTTTTCGGGGCTGTGAGAAATTGAAATTCTATTCCATCTTTCTTTGCAAGCTCAAATTCAAATTTATACGCAGGCATTTCTTTTTCACTTCGGCGGTAAAGCATGCATACCTTTTCAGCACCGAGCCGTTTGGCTTCCGTCGCCGCATCAATCGCAGTATTCCCCGCGCCGATAACCGCAACGCGCTTCCCGACATCAACCGAATTCCATTTTCTGGTTGTTACCTTCTCGATGAACGTGAGCGCGTCATACACGCCGTTCAATTCTTCTCCCGGAATACCGAGGCGCGTCGGCGTTTTCAATCCAACGCCGAGAAAAATTGCATCATGTTTCTTTGTGAGATCCTCAACAGAAATAGTTTCTCCAACCCGAACGCCTGTTTTAATTGTCACGCCGAGTTTTTCTACCATCTTCACTTCATTCAGACTGTCCTGCTGTTTCATTTTATAAGGAGCGATGCCGTGTGTGTCAAGTCCTCCGGCAATGTGCTTCGCTTCGTAGATCACCACTTCGTATCCCATTAACGCAAGCTCTGCGGCGCACGCAAGTCCCGATGGCCCTGCACCGATAATGCCGACTGATTTCCCGTTCTTCGGCGCAGGTGTAAACAATTGCGGCATTCCTTTCTCAACATACCAATCCATCACATACCGCTGCAGCCGGCCAATTTGGATCGGCTCTTCGCCTTTCGCATTATAAACGCACGCGCCTTCACACAACACGTTCACCGGACACGCTTTGGCGCACGTCAGTGCAATCCAATTCGACGAAAGAATTGTTTTCGCCGAGCCTTTCATGTTTCCCGTTGTGATTTTTTTAATGAAGGTGGAAATATCGATGTGCGTTGGGCAGGCTTTCATGCAGGGCGAATCGAAACAGTAGAGACACCGGTTCGCTTCGACAGTTGCAGCGGCGGAAGTAAAAGGCGGATGAAGTTCTGCAAAGTTAGCTTCGTATTCTTCGTTGGAAAGTTTAGAAGCGATGTTGTTCAATGTTCTACCTCCACATCTGCAATCTTCAGCGCCGCGTCGAGTGCCGCAACGCCAATATCAATATCTTCCTTCGACATAATGAGCGGCGGTGCGATGACAAAATGGCTCACCCATGCTTGAATAAAAACGCCGTTCTTCATCATCTCGGCAGCGACTTTATCCACAAGCAACGGCGTACCGGAAACCTTGTCGTTGTAAGTGTTGAACGGCTGCTTTGTCTTTTGATTTTTCACAAGCTCGACGCCCCAAAACATTCCAAGCCCGCGCACGTCACCAATAGACGGATGCTTCGGTTTCAGGTCGCGAAGTTTTTCTCCAAGATACGCGCCGACTTCATTTGAGCGGTTAATCAAATCGAGCCGCTTCATTTCGTTGATTGCCGCAATCGCCGGTGCCAGCGTAAGTGGGTGAGCTTCATACGTGTGGCCGTGTGAAAAATAGTGATCCTCAAAATAGTCGGCAATTTTTTTTGAGGTTGCGCATAATCCCAGCGGTACATACGCCGTCGTGATTCCTTTTGCTGTCGTAAGAATATCCGGTTTCACATTCCAGTGGTCAACGGCAAACCATTTCCCCGTGCGCCCCCATCCGGTCATCACTTCGTCGGCAATGAGAAGGACATCGTGGCGGTCGCATATTTCACGAAGCCGCGGAAGATATTCTTTCGGCGGAACAAGAACGCCGTTCGTTCCGACAACCGGTTCAACAAGCACCGCAGCAACGTCTCCTTCGTTTTCAATCATATGTTCAATGTAATCAACACATGCAATATTGCATTCAGGATATGTGTGATGAATAGGACACTGATAGCAATGCACCTCGGGACCAAAAATTACTCCCGGCACTTTTCCCGCCGGCTCCATTGCCCACCTGCGCGGGTCGCCGGTTGCTGCAATTGAACCCATCGTTGAACCGTGATACGAATGATACCGTGCAATGATTTTAGTTTTCCCCGTCACCATTCTCGCAATTTTGAATGCCGCTTCATTTGCTTCTGTTCCGGAAGTTGTAAAGAAAAATTTCTCCAATCCCGACTTGTCGGGAAGAACTTCCAAAAGCATCTTGCTCAATTCGGCGCGGACAGTTGTTGCGTATCCGGGAGCAATATAGGGAAGCGTTCGTGCCTGCTCTTCAATTGCTTTGATGACCGCCTGATTTTTATATCCGAGCGTTACACACATCAACTGCGATGAAAAATCGAGATATTGTTTTCCCGCCGCATCTGTGAAACGAACGCCTTCTGCATCAACGACGTGAAGCGGCTTCCATCCCTTTTGTTTGCGCCAGGTGCCGTAAGTGTATTTTGCAGTCAGATCGGTGACTTCTTGTGTAGATAAAGTTAGGGACATCTTCTTAGCTTTCTATTAATTAAAAAATTGTTATTAGTTCAGGGTTCACGGTTTCAGTCCGACGGTAAGCTTGTTCTACCTTAGCCTTGAACCGTCAACCACGAACCTGCGCTCTTTCTGCGCGCTCAGTCGTTCAGTTCCACAATTTTCCCATACGTCTCCGGTCTTCGGTCGCGGTAGAACTGCCACACGGAGCGAACTTCGCGGATCATATCCAAATCCAAATCGGCGACAAGCAATTCAGTTTTGTCGCGGCTAGCTTGCGCAATAATTTTTCCGCGCGGATTGCAGAAATAACTCTTGCCGTAAAACTCGCCGATATTCCACGGCGCTTCCGTTCCAACACGGTTGATAGCACCGACGAAATATCCATTCGCCGCCGCATGAGCCGGCTGTTCCAATTCCCACAAATATTCCGAAAGCCCGGCTACGGTTGCAGACGGATTGTAAACAATCTCTGCGCCGTTTAAGCCGAGAACACGCGCGCCTTCCGGAAAATGTCTGTCATAACAAATATACACGCCGATGTCTGCATACCGTGTTTTAAAAACCGGATAGCCGAGATTTCCCGGCTTGAAATAAAATTTTTCCCAAAATCCCGGGTCTACTTGCGGAATGTGATGTTTGCGGTACTTGCCGAGAAAAGTGCCATCGGCATCAAGAACGGCAGCGGTGTTGTAGTAAACGCCAGCCATTTCTATTTCATACAGCGGAACAATCATTGCCATTTTATATTTCCTGGCATATTTCTGCATCAGCTTTACTGTCGGCCCATCCGGAATTTTTTCCGTCATCTCGTACCATTTTGCTTTCTGTTCGGCGCAAAAATAAGGGCCGTTGAAAACTTCCTGTAAGCACAAAATCTGCACGCCGTCTTTTCCTGCTTTTTCGATCAGCGGAATGTGTTTATCAATCATTGCCTTTTTTATTTTTGAAATAGGCTGGTCGTTGGATGCTGCAATGGAACACTGAATAAGACCGCTTCGAACAATGCGTGACATATCGCCTCCTGAGTGAGTGAAGATAGTGAGAATGCGGTGATGAAAATTTCCGTGGAAAGAATGTAAACAAATTCTACGAGAATTGTCAATAGATGAAAAAGGAAAGCCCTCTGAACTGCTTGCGGCGCCTAGAATGCTAATCGGTTCTCATGTATGGTCGCAGGTCCGACTGAGGAATTTCAAAAAGCGGGACAATTTACTCAGGCCACAGATTTATCTGCTGGTATAAGATCTCGGTAATCAATGCCCTTTATTTACTTGCAGTTACTGGACATTGTTCACTTGCTTGTGCTAAGGCTTTTCTGTTTGTTGGCTCGTTCACTCTGTTCTATCTTCCCTGGTTCACTTCCGTAGAAGAGACCATTGTACGGCGAATCTAAAAGATAAACGTAGCGAAAAATCCTGGCATAGGTACTGTCAAAATAATAAAATTCACCAATCGACTTTTGAAGTTTTGAATCACTCCAAAACGTACCATAAATTTTGGAGTAAACCTTCACACTATCGCCTTCTTGCAAAACATTAGGCAGGCTGATTTTAACGGACCAAACCGGATAGTTTATTTGGTCGGGAGAATTACTTATTGCTCCATCGTATAGTGTATCTGTAAAACTTTTGACAGTCACTATTTGCATCAAAATTGATCCATAATAATTATGGAAGTAGGCATCCAACCCATATATTAACTGCGTAGCCACCAATGTATCATTCTTTACAGTATCAATCTTGGTATATACACCCGCATTACATACTAGTTTCCTAAACACAAATTCAGGAAGTAACGGTTGTCCAATGGGATTATCTTTTTGACAACCCATGCAAAGAAGAATACAAAGATAACATGCCAATATTTTTTTATTCATTCTTTTGTTGCTTATTTCCGCCCAACGACTATGGAGTCAACTCGCGGTGGTAGATTGTTTGAGTTTTGCAGTCCGCGCGCGACGTGTGCGTTTACCTCATCGACAAACCCCCTTGGCACCGGAATTGTATAACGCCTCAACTTCTGTAGGTGTAATTGCCCTTCCGAAAATGAGCACTTCATCAACAGAGCCGTCGAGGAAAAATTGGTCTGCTGCTTCAGCACCAATTTTTAAGGTCTCATCGTTGGTTGTGAGATCGCCATTTGTCCCGCTCGTAGAGACAAGGAGCTTCCCATCAATAAAAATTGAAGAGGTCGCAGTTGATCTATTCCAAACAGCGGCTACATGGTGCCAGTCTAAATCGTCAAACAGTGAATCAGCATGTTCAAGAATTGTCAAAAAAACATAATTTGTATTCGCTGTGTCAGCTCCATTGAAACAAAGTGTGTTGTCAGCCCTGGAGAAATACAGTCCATAATTGCGATAATGATAATCCCCATTACCTTTCTCAATAATTATTGAATAGTTGCCCCGCCAGCCCGGATAAGGCTGGGCTGAAATCGGGGCAGAAAGTTTCACCCAGCACACAATGCTTAACGACGTTTTTAAATCGTATAATGTTGTATCAGGAAATGAGCAGAAACTTCCGAACCCATCAAGCTCTAACCCCTCTCGAACAACTCCCATACCGAAGCTAGCTTGACCGAACCTAGTCCCTATGCGCCCGTTCATTGCATCTGTGGTAGTATCGTCAAATTGAAACCACGCGACAACACTATCTAAAGGAGGAATACACGTATCAGACTGTGGAATATTCATCCTGAGAAACGTGATGTTCTTGATGTCGGCTATTGCAATTGTATCAGTTTCTCCATTTGTCTTGTTAATAAGGACACTCTTCTGAGCAACGGAGAGTTGGCAAAGGATTAACAACAGCATGGATTGAACAATGATCTTCATGACTATTCTCCTGACAGGGTAAGTTTACTTAACAAGCAAAAGTTTTTTTGTGAGAAAAGAGTTATCGAATCGTACTCGACAGAAATATACTCCACTTGCAACACTGGAGCCGGAGTTGGAACGGCCATTCCATAAAACAAAATGAACCCCATGCGATTGATGTGATCTCAAAAGAGAACAGATAAGTCGCCCATTAATATCGAAAATTGTAACTTCAACATTGCCAGAATACGGAAGCTCGTATTGAATTTGCGTAGAAGGATTGAAAGGATTTGGGAAATTCTGACGAAGTAAAAAAGTGGAAATTATGTTTTTGTTTTTTTCCGTTTCTGTGTAAGTTGCCGCAAGAGACGAAAAGTCGAGCCGCTTGATATCCGACAACAAATATCCTTGAACAGATTCGTTTACAAACGTGACAAAAAAAGAATCCTCAGTACATGCGAGACTGTTGATGTCAGAAATATAATGAATTCCTACAGAGCCATCCCGCAAGAAAACCTCAAATGTCGCTCTTTGTGCATAGCACCAAGAAACGTTGAAAATCAAAAGAAACCATAAGAAAGATCGCATAAGTTCACCTTGGTCAAATGGAACAATGAAGATTAACAAATGTGAAGGGGGCGCTTAATTTTTTGCCTTCATACAATTCGTTACGCTGTACATGTTAATGATGCACATCATCAGTATAATTGAAAATGATGCTCTTCACAATATAATGTTCATCAATGTGCAAGCAGACATCTTATTGTAACGTACACCATCCGGCAAAGAATGGGGGAAAGTTTGTAAGAGAATCTGGGGCTATTCTCTCTCACCTAAGTGGTACACAATTTCTCTTTTCTTTACTTCAAAATCAAGCCCTTAGCAGTCATAATTAGGGACTAACCTTGACAAGGTTGCCTGCAAGCCTTTCCTCGAAACCCCGAAAATTCTTAATTCCTTGGAAGATTATATTTCTTCAGCCTGTCATATAAAGTTGAGCGGTCAATTCCAAGAATCGCCGCCGCCTCTTTGATGTTGCCGTGAGTTCTGTTCAGGGTTGCGGTGATCGCCTGATTCGTTAACTCATCGAGAGACATCTGTTCGGGAATAGCCCATTGCTTCTGTTCATGGCTGTGGCTTAAGAAAGTAAAATCTTCTTCAGTCAACATTTTTGTCTTACACGTTACAATAGCCCGCTCAACCGCATTTTCCAATTCCCGCACGTTGCCGGGCCAGTTATAATTCATCAAAGTTTTTAACGCGCCTTCCGAAACCTCCATTGCTTCTTTGCCTAATTCCGGCGCGATCCGTTCGATAAAATTATTCACAAGCAGCGGAATATCCTCCCGCCGTTCGCGCAAAGGAGGCAGCTGAATATTGATGACATTCAATCGGTAGAACAAATCGTCACGGAACGTTCCTTCGTCCACCGCCTGAGCGAGGTTTCTATTCGTCGCAGTAATGATGCGAACATCAACATCAATTTGTTCAGTACCACCGACACGGTAGAATTTTCTTTCCTGAAGCACGCGCAGCAAATTTATTTGCAACTTTGATGAAATGTCGCCGATCTCATCAAGGAAAAGCGTCCCGCCGTTTGCAATTTCGAACTTCCCTTTCTTCGTCGCCGTTGCTCCGGTGAACGATCCCTTTTCGTGTCCGAATAATTCTGATTCGAGCAGCGATTCCGTGAGCGCGGCACACGAAACTCCGACAAACGGCTTGCCGGCACGGTCACCCGAAAAATGAATGGCCCGCGCAATAAGCTCTTTGCCGGTTCCGCTTTCTCCTTGAATGAGCACTGTGCTCTTCATGCTCGCAATCTCTTTGACCAGCGCAAAAATTTCCATCATCTTCGAATTCTTGCTGATAATATCGTAGAAATTATACTGCTTGGTCAATTTCTTTCTCAAAATTGTGTTTTCCCGTTGAAGATTTTTAATCTTCACAAT
The DNA here is from genome assembly GCA_021796215.1 of Bacteroidota bacterium. Taxonomy (GTDB): domain Bacteria; phylum Bacteroidota; class Ignavibacteria; order UBA10030; family UBA8401; genus JAJYOI01. Next base: position 467,842 of record JAJYOK010000001.1, on the reverse strand, counting down.
GCGGTCGACGAGAAGCGAGATCTCTTCGGGATTGCACGGCTTCACAATATATTCCTGCGCACCTTCTTTCATTGCGGTGATTGCAGTATCTACCGTCGCGTATGCCGTCACAATAATGATGGATGCTTCGGAATGGATTTTTTTGATTTCCATCATCGTTTCAATGCCGTCAACGCCGCCGGGCATTTTCAAATCAATGAAGTAAATCGCGTACTCTTTCGCTTTCGCCTTATCAATTGCATTCAATCCGGAGACTGCGGTGTCAACGCAGTACCCGTCTTCGCGAAGCCACGCGGCAAGCGATTCACGCATCACTTCTTCGTCATCAACAACCATTATATTCCAATGTGTCTTCATAGTTTCTCCACGGCGTTATGAGCGCCATGCCTTTGTTGTATCGTTTCATGTAAAATGAGTGAACAATTTTTGCATAAGTCTTCCCCTTTTCTATCAACATGCTGGATGGTATTCGAAAGTGACATAGGGCATTGTGTGTCAGCACAATGTGTGAGCCCGAACGTGTGCCCCAATTCATGAATTGTTTCTTTGACGGAACGCGAGCGAAGCAAGGCATCATTCGCGGGAAGATGATAATATTCCTGACGAAGCCGTGCCAACGAAATGACGGCGGCACTGCCGCTGACCTGCGCAAGTCCGAACACAAAACTCAGCATCGGGATGAATAAGTCGTAATTTGTTACACCGAAAATGCACTCTGCATCTGCGGGTTTTTGCTTCAACATCTCGCGCAAAATAACTGCCGAACTGTATTGGTTTCTTTCGGGATTGAAAGCATAGGCAGGGTCGGAAAACGGAAATGTCCTTTGAACATCAAACCCAAAAACCTGCCACACATTTGTTTCCAAATTTTTCATAATGCGTTCATCAACATTTCCGATTGCTGCAAGATAAATTGCATTCACATTGAAATTCCCATTGGTGCAGTTTGCCCCGCTGAATTAGATGCACTGAATTCTTTTTCTTCTTGCTCATTCAAAGGAAATGTAACAACAAACGTTGTCCCTTCCCCAAGCTTACTTTTAACTTCAATATCTCCTTTGTGTGCCTCGACGATTCCGTACACAACGGCAAGCCCCAGTCCGACTCCTTTCCCTTCTCCCTTTGTCGTAAAAAACGGATCGAATATTTTCGCAAGATTCTCTTCGGGAATTCCATCACCATTATCGGATATCTGAAGAATGACCTGCTTCTTATCAACATGCGATGTCTGTACAACCACTTTCCCGTTTTCCTTTGTTTGCACTGCTTCAGAAGCATTCATCACAAGGTTAATAACGACTTGCTGAATTTGCGAGTTGTCGCAGCTAATCTGCGGAAGATTTTGTTCCAACCGCAATTCAATTTGAACATTCATCAGTTTTAATTTATGTGAAATAAGGCTCACCGTCGTGGTGATAATCGCATTAAGGTCAACAAAAGAACGGAGCGGCTTGGGACGGCGGGAAAACGCAAGAAGGTCCTGAACAATTCTACCCACGCGTGCGGTTTCTTTTACAATCTGGCTTAAGTATTGCCGAAACTCTTCAATCCGCTCCGGTGGAATACCGTTGTCCTTTATTATCCTCTGCATCAACATCGAAAGATTTAACACACCCGAAAGCGGATTGTTGATTTCGTGCGCGACACTTGCAGAAAGCTGTCCGAGGGATGCAAGACGGTCGCTGTGCAGCAATTTTTGATGTGCAACTTTCAACTGTTCTGTCCGTTCCTGAACTTTTGTTTCAAGATTTTGCGTAAACAGATTTAATTCATTCAGTGCTTCCTTTAAGCGGATGCGCATCATATCAAATGATTTCGCAAGCTCCCCGAGTTCTTCGCTCGATTCAATAGCAATCGGCTGATCAAGCTGCATCTCGCTGACGGCGTGTGTTCCTTCAATCAAATGTTGAATCGGTTTGTCAATAAAATGTTTTGTGAAATAAATAATGAACAAGCTCATAATGAGAACAATTGCCGCCGAAATAAGAAAAACTCTTTCCCGGACTATTGCCATTTCCTCATCAACACGATCAAGCGACATTGAGACATCGAGAACGCCCAACACGCTCATGGAGGCGGGATGAACATGACATTCCGCATTTGAACATGATGGCTCGTTGTAAATCGGAGTGATCATTGCAAGCCGCCGGTGCCCATCTGCAGTACGGAAAACACGCGAGCGTGTCGGCATATCAACTTTTACCAACGGCTGTTCTTTGGAGTGACACATAAAACATGCTTCTGCCGCCTTATCAACGGAACCGGTATCGTCAGGGACAGTCGAAAACATGATTCTACCCTCTTTATTGAAAATCCGTATCCTGCTGATGCCCTGTTTCTTTGCAATCGTTTCCATTGTTTGATATGCGGCTTCCCGCTGGTCGGCAAGCATAGCATGCCACGTTGCACTTGTAATGCTTCCGGACAATTGATCGGCGCCGAGAACCATTGCGTCAAGAAGCTGATTTTCCTGAGTTTTCACATGAATATAAGATGCAACAGCGCCGACAAATGTCATGATCACTGTGAACGAGAGAATCAGCTTTTGTGAAAGCTTTTTTGGCGGAAGCCGCAGAATAATTTTTTTGAGAAGTGAAATTCTTTGCTTCATAATATGTTCACCGTGGTGTATCCGAAGATTGACGCTCTTTATAAACGATCCACAATTGACTAAAAATATTGCATTCTACGTGCCAAAGAATACTCTTCATCACCAGACAAAAAAAACGATGAATTTCATTCAATTGCTTCACTTTCATTTTTGTCACAGAAAAATGAAACTCTAAAAGTCTCCCTTCGTGTAAATAATTTCACCAGAGAATTTGTATGAAACGCCTCGGCGAGAAAACAAATCCGTTTTTGTCGTGAAAAACCACACTAAACCCGGATATCAGAAAACCCTACATGCGTCGGATTCTTCTACACGCTTTGTGGGAATTTCCCACACTTTAACCATCACCTCATAACCGCCTCATTTAATTTCCCCGCTCGTTAAAGTATTAGCCGCAACTAGTTACAGCGATAATTGTAATGTTGGCACGCCGCTTGACTTTACATCATAAAGCAACGCTACAAAATATCTTCCAACAAAAACAAAAAGGTGGCCCTCATGTTTGAATCCGAGACTTCGTGGCTGACGCTTACCAACATTATCCTTGGAGCGGTAACAATCATCTGCTTGGCAATTGTTACGCGCACTGTGGTTCAGGAAGTGTTGCAACGTGTTAGAAAAAAATCAACCGTGCCGGTTGGAAACCCCGTTGGGGTATTGCAGGATGATCATTCCTTCATTCTTGGCAATTTGGGAATTACGATGGCAGATGGCGGAAAGAAAATTGATGAGAAGGAATTTGCCGTAAATAAAACTGAAGAAGACGAGCCGAACATCCAGCGCTCTGAAAATTAGCTGAGTTATTGATTAAAAAAATCATCGAGAATATTATGCGCTGTCCATTTCTCAGAGAAGCTCAGGTAAAATTTTGCGGTGCATCGGCATTCCGGAAGATGATTGTTCGTCTTCCGGAACAACCGGAAAATGAGCGCTGTTCATCATCCGAGTATGTACACTGCGCGGCAGTAAAAGAGCATCTTGAAGAACATCCAAGTGCCGCCCGCTGCCCGTTTCTTACAGAATCTCTCGTTCAATATTGTACCGCTGCTTCTGTAACGAAATATATTCCATACACCGAGTCTCTTCTTTCACAATGCGGAACCGACAGCCACAAGTATTGCGATTTGTTTCTTGCACTCGCAAATCCTGAAAATGCAATCCCTGCCGCTGACCAGGACAAGCAGCCTTCCGTCGGAGAAGAAATGATTTCTGAAATCCGCGTTCCAACTTCATTATGGTATGCACCGAATCACATGTGGCTCGATGTCACAGAAGAAGGCACATTGCATGTCGGTATTGATGCGTTTCTTGCGAAAACTCTCGGCTCCATTGAAACAATTACGTTCGTTACAGTAAAAGGAATTCAACGGCCGACAGTCGCGTTCACTGTTCGCGGCATAGACCTTCAGCTCGTCTTTCCAAACCAAATCTGCGTGCTGCGTGCAAACACTTACCTTCGCACAAATCCCGGAAAACTTCTTGCCGATCCGTACGGCTACGGCTGGTTATATGAAGGTGAGATTCTCAAATCAAGCGAACGATCTTCAGTCTGCCACCAGCTCATTTCCGGCAATGAAGCGGTCGAGTGGATGAAACATGAAGTCGAGCGGATGTCGGCATTTGCACACGAACTTACTGCGCGTTCCGATGTGAATGGTGCAGTGTTGATGGCAGACGGCGGGGGATTTTACGCCGGACTTGCGCAACACATTAACCGGGACGAGCTTTTACAAATGTCCAACGAGTTTTTCTCGCCATTTGCTGATTGGAGAAAATAATGCTGAAAAGAAAATTGAAAATAGCACTGCCATCAACAGGAAAATTTTTATTTGGAAGCGGCTTCGCCGGAATGCTTGTCATCGGGTGGTTCATTTTTCCGATGGTGTTGTACAAAAGCGAACCGCAGCCGATTCAATTCAGCCATAAAGTTCATACTGGAGAACAAGCTGGAATGGCGTGCGAGGACTGCCACGTTATTAGCGACGACGGAAGATTCCTCGGCATTCCCGCAGTTGCGAAATGTGCGGAATGCCACTCCTCTCCTATCGGTGAATCTGCAAATGAAAAGTCGCTGGTCGAAAATTACATTATTCCTAACAAAGAAATCCCTTGGCACATTTATTCTCGGCAGCCGGATAACGCATATTTTTCCCATGCTTCGCACGTTCGGCTTGCCCATCTTAAATGCGAAGAATGCCACGGACCGATAGGTGAATCCGCCCGCTTAAAAGTGTATCAGGTAAACAGAATTTCAGGATACAGCCGGGATATTTGGGGAGAAAATATTTCGGGAATTCCATCACATCCATGGGAAGGAATGAAGATGGATCGCTGCGTTCACTGCCACGAAAAGAACGGGCGCAGAGACGGATGCATTGAGTGTCATAAATAATATTACCGCAAACTTCCATGAACATTACTCGAAGAAATATTTTAAAATTAATCGGCGGATCGGCCGTCGGCTTTTTCCTCACGCCGCTCCCGTATAAAGTGCTCGACGATTCGTCAATCTGGACTCAAAATTGGTCTCTCACTCCTCCATTGCCGCAGGGACCGGTTTCCATCAAATATTCAAACTGCACTCTGTGTGCGGCAGGATGTGGAGTCAAAGCGAAATGTGTGAACGGAATTCCCTGCCAACTGATCGGGATTCCGCGCCATCCGATTGATAATGGTGCTTTGTGTGCGCGCGGACTGGCGGGACATCACCTTGTAAATCATCCGCTGCGGGTTGCCTTACCTCAAAAATTTCTTCACAAGAGTCCCGACAGCGCAATGGAGCCAATTTCTTTTCAAACAGCCGTAAATGAAATTGCTTCACAAATTCAAAAAAGTAACGGCGCCATTGCAGTTTTCGATCAGCAACCCGGAAGAATAACTTCTGAAATTTACTTTGAATTTTTGAATCAGCTCTCAAATGGAATTTATGCAACGCATCCTTCCAGAGAAGATGCAACGCTCAGTACCCTGCATGAGATGATTGATAAAAATAATGCGAAGCTCGGTTATGATTTTGAGAATACCCAATTAATTGTCAGTTTTGGTGCACCGCTTCTTGATGATTGGGGGATTCCGGGAAGGATGCGCAAAATATTCGGTAAAAGAAAAGAAAGCGGCCTCAAGCTTATTCAAATTGAAAGCTGCCAATCGCGCACGGCATTACAGTCCGATGTTTGGCTCCCAATAAAACCGGATACTGAATATTTCGCCGCTCTTGCAATCGCTAACGTTTTGATAAAAGAAAATCTGGTTTTATTAGCGGCACTTCGACAAATAACAGATTTTGAAAAGCTCAAACATGCGGCGCTGCAATTTACTCCGGCACAATATTCTGAAATAACCGGCATTGACTTTTCTATTATCCGTCAAACAGCAAATAAGCTTGCTCAATCTAAATCCGCAATTGTATTGAGCGGACCAAATCCCGGTGCCGGTCCATTTAACAATGAAACTGAAAAAGCCATCGCGTCGCTGAATATTCTGATCGGTTCAATCGGTACAGATGGCGGAATTGTAATTCGCGATTTGCAAAAGGAAAATAAAAACCACATCGCGAGAAATTGGAATGCAATTCAAGATCATTCAATTGAAGTTTTATTTATAGATTCTGTTGATTCTGGTTATGCACTGCCTTGGAACTTAATCGAAAGAAAACTTCAGCCGCAGCATACGATTATAAGCTTGTCGCCATACCTGAACGAAATTGCGGCACACGCCGACTATATTCTTCCCTCTCCGGCGCCGTACGAATCATTGGTGGAAGTTCCTGCTCACGTAACTTCCAATGTAAACTCGTTCAGCGTAGCAGTTCCTCTCTTTGCAAAGCCGGAAACTGTTATTGAACCGGAGAATCTTTTCAAATTAATCACTCAGTCCGTTGGAATGCAGTTGGAAATTCCGACAACTGAAGAAGCAGTAAAGCAAAAGGCAGAAAAGATATTTTCTACTAAACGCGGCTCGGTATTTTCTTACAGTGATGGAACGACAAAACCTGTTTCTGAATTTCTCTCTGCAGATGATCTCTGCAAAAAACTGTTCGAAGGCGCTGCATGGAGCGACAAACCAAATAATTCTCACCATCCGTTCCGCTTCACATTGAATATTGCAGCCCCAAAAAATGTTCCGAAAACAACCAACAGTCTTGTTCTCATTCCTCAGGGATGGAAAGTTGCAGTTTCGTCTTCAAGTATCTCTCCGATTTTAAGCAAACTGTTTCAAGAATCTGAATTGAGAGAAAATGCTGGAACAATATCTATCAATCCTGAAACGGCGACGCGTTACAGACTAAGAAGCAACGACACTGCCCTGCTGGAAACGGAAGAGGGAAAAATGAATGTTCGCGTGAAGTTAAATACTTCGATTCAACCCGGAGTTATCCTGGCATCTGTTGGGCCCGCATTGAACGAAACAAATTTTTCCGATGCAACTTACAACGATGTTCTCTCTTTATGCACAATCTCCGATCATGGAACGTGGAGAATAACACAAGCAAAGGTCTCGAAAATCTAATTATGGAAACTATTTCTGAAAAAAAATCCCAATACGGAATGATGATTGACCTCGATCGCTGCAACGGCTGCGGTGCGTGCGCCGTTGCATGCGCAGTTGAGAACAATGTTCCGCCCGCATACCAGCAGACAAACACGCGGACAGGAATTACGTGGATGCGCGTTTTTGAAATTCCAAACGATGAACAATTTCCCCAAAGTGATTCTGTGTTTGTTCCGATGTTTTGCCAGCAATGCGAAAACGAAACTCCGTGCGTCACCGTGTGCCCGCAAAATGCCGTCGAAATTGATCCGCTGACCGGAATTGTCGGGCAAATTCCGCAGCGGTGCTTGGGTTGCAGATATTGCATGGCCGCATGCCCGTACCACGCGCGCTATTTCAACTGGCGCGATCCGAAATGGACCGATGGAATGAAACTGCAATTGAATCCTGATGTTGCGCCTCGAATGCGCGGCGTAGTGGAGAAATGCAACTTTTGTCACGGAAGATTACATACGGCACGGCAAAAAGCCGCAGCCAATGGAAGCGAAAAGATTGATCCGAATGATTACGTCCCGGCATGTGTTGAATCGTGTCCGAATAAAGCGATCATCTTCGGCGATCTCGAAGATGGATCATCGGAAATTTCTCAAGCGATCAAAAGCAAAAATACTTTCCGATTTCTTTCCCGCTTAGGAACAGAGCCAAAAGTATATTTCAATTCCGGACGGGCATGGGTTCGTGAAATGGCAGAACAAGCTCTCACGCGCACGAAGAAGGAGGAAATTTATGGATAACAAATTGAAAACCCGGCCGATCGTGGCACGCGAGGCAGGACTTATGCCGCGAGGCGTGGAGCGAACTTCGTTCACAAATTTTCTTTTTTGGATATTACCGTGGACCGCTCTCCTCTGTTTCGGTGTGTATGCAATTTACTTGTGCCTTGCAGACGGATTATGGCACACGAACATGGACAATCGTTTTGCATTTGGCTTATGGATTTTTCTAGATTTAACTGTGATTGCCCTCGGCGCCGGCGCATTTTTCACCGGCTTTCTTCTTTACATTTTGCGGCGAAAAGAATTGAAAGCCGTCATCAATAGCGCAGTTGTTATCGGACTAATCTGTTACAGCGGTGCAGTCAGCATTCTCATGGTTGATGTCGGCCAGCCGCTGCGCGCATGGTTCACGTTCTGGCATCCAAATACACATTCGATGCTGACCGAAGTGACGTTTTGTTTAACGTGCTATCTCACGGTGTTGATCATCGAATATATTCCGATCGTTTTGAAAAACAGACAGCTCAGGCAAATTCCGAAGTTTTTAGTTTTTGAATTTGAGTTGCATAAGCTGATGCCGGTGCTTGCAGGAATCGGGACGTTCCTTTCGTTTTTCCATCAAGGATCGCTCGGCGGATTGTTTGGAGTATTACGCGGGCGCCCGTTTGCATTCCGCGAAGAACTTGGCATTTGGCCCTCGACATTTTTTCTTTTTGTCCTTTCTGCCGCAGCTGCAGGACCGAGCTTCGTTATGCTCACAACGTGGCTTGTGCAGAAGATTTCCAAAAAGCAGCTTGTGAAGCCGGAGGTCATGCAATTTCTCGGAAAAGTGTCCGGCATCCTGTTGATCTTCTACATTATGCTCAAATCAGTTGATACATTGATTTGGATTAACAGCACATCTCCTTCCGAAGGATTTCCTGCATTTGAATTTTACGCGAGAAAATCTTTTGGAACATGGATTTTACTTACTGAAATAATTGCGTTCGGACTTGTTCCCGCTCTGATGTTATTGAATAAAAAACTACGGGCAAGACCGGTATTTCTTTACGGCGCGGGACTGTTGGTGTGCTGCGGAATTATGTTGAACCGATTCGTTATGACAATTCAAACACTTGCGTTGCCAACGCTGCCGTTTGATGAATTTATGTCGTACATCCCGAGCTGGGAAGAAGCAGCGGCATTTCTTGCCGTCATAGCGTACGGCGTTGTACTCTATTCCTTCACATTCAGATATGCAACACTTTTTCCACAAGAACGTGAATTACAACAGATTCAAAGAGGTTAAGTATGTTTCCATTTGTTTATGAATTTCATTGGACGCCAGGACACATTATTTTTCTCGGAGTTTTCTTTTCCGTTTTCGGAATGATTATTGTGACGCTCATTAACGCAATGCTGCGCTCACGGAAAGATTTCCGATTTAAAAAAGCAGGCGCCATTTTATGGAAAACTGATTTTGAAGACTTACCAAAGTTCGCAAGAGCGTGCCGCCACGAATTCACCGGTGAAGCCGAACATCGCGTTTGTGACAACGGATTCAACTGCGGCACGTGCGAAGCGCACCAAACATTTCTAGCACAACAAAAAGCTGAAATAAATTCAGATATCTCGCAGTCCGATATTTTCGGATTTACTATGCCGCCGGATCGAATGTATCATCGCGGCCATACGTGGGTGAAGAAAATGGAACATGGCGCTGGAAGCGACACCGACGACGGAACGTATATCGTGGGCATTGATGATTTTGGAAATCGCCTTATCGGAAAACCGGAAAGAGTTTCACTGTCGGAAATCGGTTCGCGCATCGAGGCGAACACTGCCGGTTTCATATTTGAAAAAGCCGGCGCGCATTTGCGCATTCTTTCTCCTATCAGCGGTGAAGTTATTGAACACGGAGGCAATGATAAGGAGTGGTATCTAAAAGTCAAAGCGGATGACAGCACAAATGGAATGGCGCACCTTCTTCGCGGCGCAGAAATTCGTCCGTGGATCACGAGAGAAATGGAACGGCTGCAAATGTCGTTAGCAACAAGCAAAATCGGTTTCACGCTTGCTGATGGCGGCGAACTTTTGCCGGATATGAACCGCCACTATCCGAACGTAGATTGGGACGCAGTGTGGGGCGAAATGTTTTTGGAGGCGTAAAATAATTCTAAACCAGAAAGCAAAAAGGGACACTTCGTGTCCCTTTTTTCGTTTCGTAATTTAATGAACTACCCTTTCACGCTTCCCATCATAATTCCTCTGATGTAATATTTCTGCATCGCCGCAAAAACAATCATCACAGGCAAAATGGTAATCACGGAGCCAGCCATCATCAACTCTGTATCCTGTGCGTGCTCGCCCATAAGATTTGCCAACGCAACCGGCAGCGTGTACATCGAATCGTCAGTCATCACAATTAATGGCCAGAGAAAATCATTCCACGTTCCCATAAACGTGAAAATCGCCAGCGTGACAAGTATCGGCTTGCAGAGCGGAATGACGAGCGACCAGTAAATACGAAAATCGCCCGCACCGTCAATCCGAGCCGCTTCAAGAAGGCTGTCGGGAATGGAAAGCGCATATTGGCGAATCATAAAGATGCCAAAGATTCCCGCCATCCCCGGAATAATCACTCCCCAATAAGTATTCACCAATCCCATTTTGTTGAGCATGAGAAACAACGGCAGCATCGTCACCTGTGCCGGGACGACCATTGACGTAATGAGAAATCCAAAAAGCTTGTCGCGTCCGCGGAAGCGGTATTTTGCAAACGCATATCCTGCCATTGAATTCACCACAAGCGACAACAGCGTAACGCTAACAGAAAGGAGTAAGCTGTTGAAAAAATATTTCAAGACATTCAGCCGTGAAAAAAGCTGTGTATAATGATCGAAGGTAAAAGAAGTTGGAAAGAACTGCGGCGGATAGTTACTAGCCTGCCCCGACGGCATGCACGATGCCGAGATCATCCACAGCATCGGCGTTACCGTAGCAATTGCAACGATGATCAGAGCAGCATACAAAAGAATTTTAAGCGTTAAGCGCATTGGAAGTTCAATATGTAAAGTTTAAAGTTCAAATTTTCCAATATTCGATTTTCATGTTCCATCATTTTAATCTTCTCATCTTCTTGTATCCGTTTGACCTTCTGAACTCTGATCTCTGATTATAGATCACTGTGTTTCCTTTGCACGGCATACTGCACAACCGTTGCCAGAAAAATGATCGCGAAAAGCACAAACGCAATCGCCGCCGCGTATCCCATGTTCCACCAGCGGAATCCCTGTTGGTACATCAACAGCACAATGCTGAGCGTGCTGTCAAGCGGTCCTCCTTGTGTCATAACATATGGCTCGGCGAACAATTGAAAATATCCGATCATTGTAATAATTCCGACAAACAACGTTGTCGGTGCGAGCATCGGCAATGTAATTTTTTTGAATTGATCAAATGGCGACGCGCCGTCAATGCGTGCCGCTTCGTACAAATAATCGGGAATGTTCTGCAACCCGGCGATGAAAATGATCATGTTGTAACCGAAATTTTTCCATACGGCGAGAAGAATAACTGCCGGCATTGCCCAATGCGGATTGCCAAGCCAATCAATCGGACTGATGCCGAATACACTCAACGCATAATTGAGCATGCCGAAACGCGGATGATAGATGAATCGCCATACAACGGAAACCGCGACGAGAGTGGTCACAACCGGCGCGAAATACACAAGGCGAAAAAATCCTTTGAAACGGACTAAACGAGAATTGATTGCAAGTGCGGCAAGGAGTGAAACGATAAGCGATAGCGGTCCGCCGACAACGACAAAATAGAATGTGTTGCCAAGTGCTTTCCAGAAAAGCGGATCGTCGAACAGCTTGACATAATTCTCAAATCCGACGAAGCGGGCGAAGTGAATATTCCCGAGCGAATAAATATCAAAGTCGGTGAAGCTGAGCACGAACGACGCGACGACCGGAAGAAAGAAAAAAACTGCCAACATCGCCAATGCCGGAAAAAGAAACAGCGCCGCGGTTCCGCCCGAATTTCGAATATTGAACATGGTATAACGAATACCGAAGTTTGGTTTTGCTCCGTTTCGAACACCTCGTTTACCTATAGTGCTGTCGAACGGAGTTTGAGAACGAGACAAAAACATTTCATCATTCAATATTTTGTGTCCGGTATTCATTATTCAAAAGTGCTTCACCATCCAGCGATGTTTCTCGAGAATGCGGTCAACATCGCGGTCAAGCTCAGCTAACGATTCTTTGACCGTTAACTTTTTTGTTGCAGCAGCTTCGCTGTATGACTGCACTTTCATCGCAATTTGTTCCCATTCCGGAACCTGTGGCATCGGTTTCACATAATCAAGCTGAAGGCGAAACGCACGGATATATTTGTTGTTGACGAATGTTGAATCCTCCCACGTTTCCCGGCGCGCAGGCAAATCGCCGGTCAATTTATAAAATTCCAATTGTGACGACGGCTGCGAAAGAAATTCTATCAACTGCCACGCTTCTTCTTTGTGATTCGAGAGACGATACATCGCGAAGCTTGAGCCGCCTGCGAGCGACAAACCGGCGCTGTTGCCGCTAATACTTGGCAGCGGTGCTGTCATCCATTTTGTTTGCATAGATGCCGGCAGCCTGCGGCTGAATTCACCGATGTTCCATGGACCCGTGATATACATTGAAACAAAACCTGTTTCAAATGCCTGATACACATTCGTTACTTCAGTAATGGCTACCGGCGCAAAATGCTGACGGAAAAAACTGATGTAATATTCAAATGCTTTTGTATATTCTTTTCCGCTGAAATCGCCGTAGCAATTACTATCTTTCAACAAAGAGGAGCCGCATTCCAATCCCATCACAACAGGCGGAACCCATTCATTGGTAGGCAAAAGAATTGCGTAATTATTCTTTCCCTCTATTGCAGCAATTCTCTTCGACGCTGTTTGCCAATCTCGCCATGATTTCGGTCCGTCGGGAAATCCGGCTTGTGTGAGAATATCTTTGCGGTAAAACAGAACGCGCGTATCTACATACCACGGAATTCCATACACCATGCTGTCAACAATATTTGTCTGCCAGATGCCTGAAAAGTAATTTTCACTTTTGATGGAATGCGAGCCGGCAATCCACTTATCGAGCGGCTCGAGTGCGTTGAGGACATGAAATTCAGGAACCCATGTGTTGCCAAGTTGAAAGATGTCGGGCATAGAATTTCCCGCGAAAGCAGTCAGCAGCTTTTCATGTGCAGCAGTCCACGGAATTTGCTGAACATGTACATGAATATCAGGATGAAGTTGTTCAAATTCTTTAACAAGCTTTTGCACGTTTTCCCCTTCCGCTCCTAACGCCCAAAAGGTGATGATCTTCTCACGATTGTTTATAGGCGAACAGGAAAAGAAAAAAAACGTTGTGAAAAACAAAATAGCGACTGAGGTTGCATAGAAAAGCAATGTCATTCCCGAAAGCTTTTGTCGGAAATCCAATTGTCGAAATAATTTCGAAACAATGGATTCCCACTTTTGCGGGAATGGCAAAAATTTTTTAGTGCCTTTGTGACTTTGTGGTAAAGTCATTACTAACATACGATATCAAATTCAAAAGAAGCTGCCGGGCAACAGGATCAGCGCGCCGCGCAAAAAGATCGCTGCTCCGTTCATTGCTAAGTAAACGCCCGCGTGTTTGAATTCGGTTGATAATAATTTTTCCGTTTCCGAATGGAATTTCTGCTGCCGCAATCACCGAGAGATTTAACCCGCACCGGGCAAGAACAATATACTCAGAAGAAGCAGTTACATTGTGCTGCGAAACCATTTCGCCGCCGAATGCACCGTTGAAAAATTTCAAATGCTCTTTATCAATCTTCCTGAAAATCGGATGTGAGGGATCTTCTGCAAACACATACGAATCATAACCGCCCTTTTCACTGTCGAGACGGAATTCCATCGAGAGCTGAATTCCATGAACAAGTGGAACCGTCTCGCGTGCAATTGAATCAAATTCCGGCTCAAAAACAATCAGAGAATGGCCCGAGCGTACAAATTCACTGATTTCATTAATGTGCGATTGATACAATGGATCGCGCACCATTCCTTCGCCTACCAACAGCGCATCGCATTCTTCCAGTTCACTGAATGGTGAAGATGGAAGATGGAAAACGGAAAATGGAAAATTCGCCGGACTTAAAAAGTCCTTCAGCTCTGAATTTTCGGAGAGCAATGCAATTTTCGTATGTTCCTTTTGATTAACAACTGGCGGCAAAAAAACATGGAGCGTTTTCTCACTGAACGCGGCAGGCTGAGCATTACTTTGTTCAAACAATTCAGCGCGAAGTGCAAATATTCCTTCCAAATCGGGAAGCATTATTTCAACCGGGCGAATCCAGCACTCTGCCGGTGCAACACCGACTTCTATGCGTGTTTGCCACATCAATGCTCTGTTCCTATCAACAATTTTAAGCTGTACCTCTCCGCTTTTTCTTTCAGAGAAATCATTGAAAACAAAAATGCGTACCGTTCTTTTTTCATTCACAAAAAAATGTCTGTCCCATAATTCTATGCTCAGTCCGAACGGAGCGAACGCATTTTTTAACGCGGTAAGAACCGGCTTTGGTTTCAGTTCGGAAATTGGACCTTGAAACCAGTGCGAAGTCGGCCCGTCGTTATTGGAAAGATACACGAACGGTTGAATTGCTTTCACACGTAAACGCCGAAATAGCTCGACAAGCTCTTGAGCAAGAAATGCTTGATGATGAAATAAATCCTCTTTTGTGTACTGCCGCCCTAACCAGCGTTCTATAACCTGCTTCGTCAACTCCGTGGGATTTCCGCCGCAGTCGAGCCACCACCAGACAAATTCATTCACGACCGAAGGAAATGCAGAACGCTCGATCTCTTGTACGCTGCGCGTAAAACCTAAACTTTGATTGTTCAGCACCGGACCAAGCGAATAGATGTACGGATGATCCTCAAGAAAATCTGCCGGCTCCCACGGACGAACGGGATCAATCTTTTTCATCTCCGGAATAATTTCCTTCTCAACAATTTCGTCTTTTGATTCGTTGAGCGCATCCCAAATAACAATGCTCGGATGATTCCAATTGTCATGGAGCCATTCAGTGAATTCTTTCGTGATCTGCTCTTTCGCTCCGGTTGTTCCCCAAAACTGCCATTCATTTTGAATCAACATTCCGTATTCATCGGCAAGCTCATACCAGAGTGGATACATTTGACCAAGATGATTCCGAAAAAAATTGAAATTGTGTTCTTTCGGAATATCAATGAGCACGCGCTTGATCCATTCCTTATTCCACGGCAGCGTTCCGTGCTCTGGATCAGAAAGAAAGCGATGAAACGCAATGTTGCCTCCCTTTAAAAATATTTTCTGTCCGTTTAGATAAAAATACGGGCCGACAACTTTGAACTCGCGCATTCCGAACGTTGTCACAACAACATCAGTTTGCCCGCTGCGATCAGAAAGAGAAACATGAAGCTCATACTGAAACGGAGAATCTGGAGACCACAAGCGGCAGTTTTCAATCGTGCAGTGAATTGCTATTTCAAATCTTTCATTCGGCGTAAGTTTCAATTCGCGGCGGACAATTTCGCTGGCAACAGTAGCGGAAGATTTTTCTTTGACAAATACTTCTACGATAATATTCTTTTGCACCGCAAGAAGATTCTCGATTGAGATGCGTGCTTCAACTTCATTTGTTGCGATATGTGGAATAATTTGAACGAGTGAAATTCGCGGCGAATCCGAGAGCACTATTGAAACATCGCCCCAAATTCCGGGAATGAATTTTTTCTTTTCAAGATCCTTTCCCACGGCGCTTTCGGGAGGAAGTGTTGCTTTCGAACCTACACGAATAACAAGCTCATTTTCTTCCGCTTTGCGAAGCGAGCCGTCAAGAAAATATTCCTGCGACGTGTAGCAGCTTATACTTCCACCGAGACGAATGCCATTGAGCCATACTGCCGTACCATACTGCGCCTGCCCAATACGCAAAAAAGCCGCTTCATATTCCCGTTCGTCGTTTAGCAGGAATTTCGTTCTATACCAAAAGTAATCTGAGTTTTCCCATTCACACGCCGGCTCAGCAAGATCAACCAAACCCGGAACGGGAACGCGGCGACTCCATACCAGCGGGAAATGTTTGGCTTCTCCAGATTCGAATTCCCACATGCCGTTTAATAAAACAACAATTCTCGCATTTCTTTTCGACGCAATTGTTTTCCGAATTTCTTGTGCCGTGTTCTCCAAATCTTTCAATACTCCAATTCAACCGTTACTGAAAATGTCGAAGATGGCGCTAAAGGAGACAGCGACACAGGCGCCACCGGAAATTCTCTCACATCAACTGTGTTATCATTTTGGATCGCCGAAACTTTGCCATTCACAATCGCTTCGCGGACTGTCGCATTACGCGGCGAAGTAACCACAAGATGAGTTTGTGAGAGATCAATTGTTCCTGAAAAAGAATATACAATAGAATTTCCTTTGGAGGAAACGGTATAATTTAACGATCCATAGTACGTCGGCAAATTCTTAACGACGACCCGATTCGTGCCGCTAATCCAGCTTTCAGGAATTCCCGCACCGATGACCAACGATGTGTCTTGCTCCCGCTCGTACACGAACATTGAGCGAACAGAGCGAATGAAATCCGAGCCGACCCACGTATGCGGCATGTCGCCGATAAATTTCGGAGTATTACGATCTTTCCACACCACTTCTGCCCATTCGTTCCACGCAGCTGGACGGCGGTCATGCATAAAAAATTTTGTTAACGCTTGAGCTTTCTCCCGTCCGCCCAAGCGGACAAACGAGCCGATAATCCGCGTTTCATACGGCGTGTAGGCGGTCCATTCAATTTCATTCTTCTCACGCTGTTGGAAAAAGGAATAATATTTTTGAAACGTGTTGCGCAACTGCGGCTCCGGTATGCTGTCGAGTTCACCGCCGGGATCAATTCCAATCGTTGTTGATGTCGCATCGAAATCGCCGAGCTCAACGCAACCGGGAATGTAATCTATTTTCTTATTCTGCATCGCCTGTTTCATCGAGGCATACAAGCATCGGCGGAAATCGTCGCGCTCTGAAGCAAACTCTTTTTCGAGTTTTTCATCTCCAACAACAAATGCAATAGTCACTGCATCTTTCAATCCGCGGAGAGTAAAAAAATCATCCCAGTACGAATGTTCCGGATGATTTGAGTAACCTTCGTGACTGATTGATTCGGGAACAAGTCCGTAACACGCACGTTCCTCTGGTGTACCTGTGCGATACTTGTCTGTCATTCGTTGAGAGCGCAGAAATTGAATATAACGAACAACTTTTATGACATCAGGGAATTTTCCACGCAGCCATGTCGTGTCATGAGTAAAGCGAAAATATTGCAGAACGGCATAAATAAATTCTCCGTGGCTATCATTTTCTGGGACGGGATCGGCGCCGCGTGTATCAACGACGCACGGTACCTTTCCATTCGGGTAAATATATTTTGCATACCAATCAATGAATTGGCGCACTTCATCCGCATCGCCGCATTCCAGCAAAGCCGTCGAAGTCAGCGCGCCATCACGAATCCACGAGCGTTCGTACGAACGCGAACCGGGTTGAATTGCAGGGCCGTCACGATTGATAAGGATATACGCAAGATTCGATTTCACTGTGTTGATGATTTCCTGAGCAGAACCGGGAAGCTCAATGTCAAACGAATTGACTTTAGCTTTCCAAAAATTTTTTGTCTCATCAAACTTCTGCTGAACCAGATGGTCTCCATCTTTAAGGTGGAAACCATCTGAATAGCCGTGAAACGGGACAGCAACATCAAATTCCTTTTCGTCTCCCGGTGCAAGATCAAATTGATATTCCAATGCCGCTGACGCATGTTTGAAATGATCGGCGACATTTTTTTGCTTCGGGACAATTCCGCGAGAAAGATATTCAGTGATGTCGCCGGCATCAAATTCGGCAGCGCCGAAATCGCTTGGTGCGCTGAATGGAATTACTTCCTTATCATTATTGACGCGAACAACTCCGCTGTGATAAGCGACGTTCGAAATTTCTGCAGCTCCGCCTACGCTGTTGAGAAACTGCCACGGCGGATTCACCTGAAACGGGCGAATCGCAACAAACAATTTCCCTTTCATTCTTTTAGAGCCAAAGTACTTAACCCGGTACCGTGCGACCAGCACAGAAGCGTCTTCCTTCCCCTCTGCAAAACCAGTAATGCGTAATTGAATACCATTACGTTTCCACTCAACTGTAGGGATAGGTAAATATTCTTGGTCGAGCGATTGCTTTAATTCAACATCATTCCACGTTACAAGTGAATCGTTAATAAAGAGAAATGGCTCCAATGAAAAGCTTGATTTGTCAACTTCAATTTGCCCTTCTTCATTCATCAACGCTTCTTTTGTATCACCGCTTGCGCCAATGAGCGTCCAATATGATTGCCGGTTCGAAAAATATTTTGGGTAAAATCCGGCAGGCGCATCGTGCGCAACAGAATCGTAAAATGCGTTTAACGAACTGCCAAAATCGAAACTTCGAATTGCTATGCGTGAAATGCTGTACGTGTTTCCTTGATTGCCGCCAATAAAATTGAGCTTAATATATCGGGCTTCGGCGCCGGGAAGATAAATATAATCGCGACCGCCGTTGCCGTTAAATACTTCATAGCTTTTTGTCCATTCTTTTTCGTCATCGGAAAGTTCAACTTGATAATGACGAGCAAAAGCTTTTCCGTTCCAATCAATTGTCAAACCGCCAAGCTCGCGGACTTTTTGACAATCAAGAAGAAACCATTGCTGTTTAATTGAACCTTCACTTTCCCAGTTCGTCCCCGGATTATTATCAAGTGCAAACCCCGGTTTATGATTTTTTCTGAATGAGGATGCCGAAGAAACCGGCAAAGGAGGCGGAATAGAATCGGGCTCCATCTTCTGAAGCTTAAATTCATCAATATAAATTGTTCCTTTCCCGCCAGTTCCGGCTGAGACGACAAATTGAATTTTATCAACTTTATGGATCATTCCTCCGCCAGCCGGTCCCCACGCAAAAGTAATGTTGCGTTTGCTAATCGCTTTCTTTGTCCATTCCCGCGGATAATTAATGTTCAATTGCTTGATCCAGTACACGTTCTCGGCAGAATCAATCAGCTTAAATTCGAAATTATTGACCGGAGTTTCGCCGCGATAACAAAATGTGAATCTATAATTGCCGGGAAGGTCGAGGGGAAATTTTTTCTCAGCAATGGCGTAACCGGAGCCTCCGTGAAACTCAAAATGAATCGCCATCGCTTTGCCAATTTTCCCCTGTGCGCTCTCAATTGACATCGTAACGCCGTCGGACGTGATTGGCGTCCAGCCGTTCAGCGATTCAAAATTATCAAGAATGGTGCTTTGTGCAGACAATGGTGCTGAAGTGAAAAAAAACAGTGACCAGAAAACAGCAATCAGTATCCGGCTTTCGGAACAGAATTTGGCACCTGGTAATTTGCCGCTGATCGTTGCTCCTCGATAACTGTTCATTGCTTTCCCTCAAGCCATCCGCCGGAAAATCCGGCGCGAAGAAGCCCCTTAACGATGTACGGATTTTTTTTCATTATATTCCAAATAAATCCGCTGCGATAATTTTCGAGCATTAAAAGAATCGGCCCTTGATCAATTCCCAAATAATCATGATCAAACCAACCAAAACCGTCGCTCGACGGAAATGTTGGATTGAACGCATCTACGAATCCGTATTTTCTCCAGAGATGATCGCCGTATTTTTCTTCCATTGCTTTCAATGATGCAATGCACACATCAGGCGCAAAGGGAATTGATCCGCCCGGCGCTTCGGGCGTAATCGTGCCGTCGTCATTCACCCAATCAAACGATACACCATGAGCGGTGTATCCCTGAAATCTTCTTTTCACACCGTCAATAATAATTGTTGTATCGCCGGGTCCATCGGACGCAGTAAATCCCCAAATTGAATCACTGTAATCTTTGTAGTGAAGTGGATTTTCAATTGCATATTCACGCTGCGACAATGTTGCGCGGCGGGAATTTTCGAAATAATCGATTCCCTTTTTTCGCATGTAGTCATCATAGATGCCGCGAAAATCTATCCAACAATGTGAGAATTGGTGGCCAAACAACGGACCGAAGCTGATAAATTCCATCCCATAATATTTTGCCCAAATGTAAGTCTTCGTCCATGCCGTCCACGCTTCGCTTTCAATTGGAAACGTTGGCGAGCCAAGCGCTAGAATGTACAAGAATGCCGCTTCGTTCATTCCTTCCCAATTTAATTTGGCGTAACCTTCTTCAGGCGTCCAACCCATGTTGACGAGCGGCTTGTCGCGCTGCATCGAATGCCAGTCCATTCGCCGGTATAATGAATCGGCAAGGGAGCGAATTTCTTTTTCTTCAGAAGTATTCCGATCAAAATATGTCTGGCAGAACAGCGCACCATACATAAGTAATGCAGAATCAATCGTCGAAACCTCAACATCGCCAAAACGAGTTCCGGAATTCATGTTAAGGAAATGATAATAAAATCCCTTATAGCCGGTCGTACCGGTTTTATCAATTCCCATTTTTGCGTTCCAAAAAAAACGCAGCGTGGTCAGCACACGCCCAATCGCCTGCTCACGCGTGATGTATCCGCGTTCAATACCGATCGGATAAGCTGTTAACGCAAAGCCGACGGCGGCAATGCTTGAAAATGATTTCGTCGGAAAGCGATCAGGCGTCAATCCGTTGGCAGGATTTGTCGTTTCCCAAAAGAAATTGAACGTGCGATGTTCAAGCGAATCGAGAAATGCGTCCCCCTGCACTTTCGCCTCTGCATTCACAGAAATGAACAACAGAGCGATGAAAAAACTGGCAAGTTTTTTTTTCATGACGGTCTATTTGAGGTAGGTCATTTTTTTTACTGCGAGGAAGTTTCCCGCAGATAATTTATAGAAATAAATCCCGCTGGCAAGATTATACGTACTGGCAGCAAACACTGCATTGTGAATGCCGGTTTCCTGAGTGTTATTGACAAGTGTCGCGATTTTTGCGCCGATTAAATTATACACTTCGAGCCGCACAAAACTTTTCTTTGGAAGCTGGTATGTTATCAGCGTCGTTGGATTGAAGGGGTTCGGATAATTTTGATATAATGAAAAGTTTTTCGGGAAAGATTTCGCCGGCTGCACATCAGAAACCGTTGTGAATTTTGCTGCCTGCAAACCGCGCTGCACATCCGGATTCTGCATGAAACGGTTCCATACTCTCTGCGTGCGGTAGTTTTCAATCATAATAATCATCGGACCTTGATCTATGCCGATAACATCAGAGTCCCACCAATTCAGAGACAAATTAAACGCATCACGAAAACCATACTGCGTCCACAACTGCGAACCATACGTATTCCACATTTTGTAAATCACTGGAATGACGACTTCCGGAGCAAATGCAATTGAGCTAACGGGTGCCGTGGGAGTAATTGTTCCGTCGTCGTCTTGTGCCGGAGGCGCGCCGCGTGCTTTATAGCCGGATGGCGTATCACTCGCAGTAATTCCCCACAATGAATCGCCGTAGCCGGCAAAGCCTCCTGGATTGGCAATCGAGTATGCACGCTGCGCAAGCGTCGCGCGTCGGGAGTTTTCAAAATAATTCAGGTTATGATTTTTCATGTAGTCATCGGCGATATTCCTGTAATCAATCCAGCATTGAGAATACTGATGACCGAACAACGGCGGAAAATTAACGTACGTGTAACCGTACTGACTTCCATATGGATAGCCACTGGTCCATTCCTGCCATGCGGTATAATCAACCGGATGAGTCGGCGAACCGAGTGCGAGAATATACATGATGGATGCTTCGTTGTAACCGATCCATTGCCCGTACCCTGTAAATCCTGTTCCTGGTTTCCATCCCATATAAATACCCGGATTGCCGCTGCGCATCAAATTCCAATTCATTCTATAATAGATCGAATCGGAAAGATGGCGAATCAACGTCTCGGAAGAATCCGAACCAGTAAAGTATTGCTTCACATCTATAACGCCTGCAAGCAGCAACGCTGTATCAATTGTTGAAAGCTCTGTATCTCCGTTTCTTGTTGCAGTGTTCATATCGAGAAAATGATAAAACAAACCGAAGTTGCCGATATCTCCTGTTGTACTGTAGCCCTGCGGTCCATACCAAAAAGTTTTCAGCGTGGTCAAGACGCGGTCTCGTGCAGCCGTTCTGCTCACCCATCCATGATCAACGCCGATGCAGATTGCCGACAAGCCAAATCCGACAGACGCGATGCTGCACGCTGCACTTGAAGTTCCGTTGACATTTGCCCTATCACGAATAAGTCCGTTGGCGGGATTCGCCTGGTTCCAAAAAAAATTAAACGCCGTATGCTGGATCGTGTCGAGCAATGCGTCTGTTGTTAACGGCGTCTGCGTTTTCGGCAATTGAGCAAAAGCCGTTGAGCAAACAAAGGAACAAAAGAAAATGATAGCGCTTATAGTTTTCATGCGAGCCTCTTTCAACCTAAAATTGCAACAACAATGTGAGATGTTCCATTTTCAAACGACGGAACTATCTTTTCTCTTGGTGCATTTGTCATGCAATGAAGTTTTCCATCTATCCATAATTCTTTCACACCACATTGAACATGATTGGGATTCTTGACTTCGACAGAATATTCTGCACCGCGAAATATTCTTCTCGCCTTAAAACCATTCCACTTCGACGGAATACACGGATCAATCAGCAAACCATCCCGCGTTGCTCTGATGCCGAGAATCCGTTCGAAACCGACTTTAAACAGCCACGCCGCAGAACCGGAATACCACGTCCAACCGCCGCGTCCGTAAAAAGCGGATTCAGGTCCTTCAATGTTGCCGGAGGTAACATACGGCTCTGCATAATAAGTGTCCGGTTTCATTCCCCGAAGAATAGGATTGAGTTTGGAATACAAACGATACGCGGCATCACCTCTTCCAAGAATAGCTTCAGCAATTATTGCCCATGTAGAAGCGTGCGTATAGACTCCGCCGTTTTCGCGCATTCCGGGAGCGTAGCGGGTCAAATAACCGATATATTTATCCGGAGTTTTATACACTGGAAATAATAACACGGGACCGATTTCTTTTTCCAATTTTTCTTCTACAACATTCATCACTTCCTCAGAACGCTTCGCATCGGAAACACCGGCTATCACTGCCCATGTTTGAGGATTCAACCAAACTGTGCCTTCGGCATTCTCTTTGCTGCCGATTTTTTCCCCGCTGTCTTTTGTTGCACCGTAATAATATTTTCCGTCCCAACCAAGCACATTGAGTTTTTCCTTCAGTTCTTTCGAACGTGAAAAATATAGTGCTGCCCGCGCTGAATCATTTTTCCTCTGAGCAATTGAAGAGAAATCGAGCAGGATTTGATATAGAAAATGTCCAAGCCAAATTGATTCACCTTTCATCTCCAAACCGACAGCACTGAGGCCGTCATTCCAATCACCGGCGCCAATCAAAGGAAGTCCGCGCGAACTGAACCTCGAAAGTACTTTCTCAATTGCTTTCACACAATGCTCGTAGAGCGTCACTGGTTTCGCATCATCAACGAATGGTTCCGTCAGGCCGAGGATTGAATTGTCGCCAGTCTCCTGAAGATAAATATTCATAATGTACGGCAGCCAAAGCAAATTGTCGGAAATTTGATTCCGCAGACCTTCCTCTGTCATCGGGTGCCACCAGTGATAAACATCCCCTTCTTTGAATTGATGCCGCGCGTGCAATTGGATTTGCAATTTCGTTTGCTCTGAATCGATCTGCAGCCAAATCTGACTGTCCTGCAGTTGGTCACGAAAACCGTACGCACCGCCAGACTGATAGTATGCACTCCTTCCCCACATCCGGCCGGAAATTGCCTGATATTTCAACCATGTATTTTCCATTACATTCATTGCATTGTCAGGAGTGGAAATCCCAATTGTTCCGAGAATTGAAGCCCACCGTTCCTGCATTTGTTTGAAAGCAGATTCGACATTTTTTTCAGAGTGATATTTAAGGGCAAGTTCACTTGCCTGTTCACGCGTGTCAGCACAGCCCAACGTATAAATAATTTCCTGTTCTTCATTCGGCTTCAACGTAAGACTTGCGTGAAGACTGGCGATTGGATCAAGCCAGTTGCCTTCTCTTTTGCTCAGCTTTTTTTCTGAAACGCCTGCCGGCAGCGATTGGCTTCCGTACATTCCAAGAAATGTTTCCTTGTCCGTATCGAACGATGCCGGAGCAATGTTTGACGAATGAAATGCTGTAAATGGCCAATCGGTATTCCAATGCCCGCGCTCGGTCGGCACTTCCCATAATCGCTTTGTCGCAACAATGGAATGAGTTTTTTTGTCGTACTCTGTTTCGATAAACGTTTTATGAAATTCCCTATGCCAGTCAGGAGACCGGCCCAGCGCCCACTCAAAAAAAGTGTAGAGGTTTATCGTGCGGGATTTTCGGGAATGATTCCGAACGGTAAGTTTCCAGATTTCGACCGGTTCATCATTCGGAAGAAAGATCAGAAGCTCAGTTTCAATGCCAAAGTTTTTTGATGTAATGACAGAATAACCGATACCATGACGACACTCATAGAAATCGGGCTCATTGCATACCGGCTTCCATCCTGCCGACCAAACATTTCCTTTTTCGTCTCGGAGATAAATGTACTTTCCCCATTCATCTTTAATCAGGTCCTGCTCCCACCGCGTAATACGATTTAACTGCGCATGCGTACGCCAACTATATCCGCTTCCGGTCTGTGAAATGGTCATTCCATAATCTCCGTTACTGATGACGTTGATCCATGGACGCGGTGTGCGCGGAGTTGTAATGATGTATTCTTTTCCGTCTTTCGAAAAAAATCCGTACTTCGTTCTAAAATTCTTCACTGCTCACTCTCATTAAAAACATCATTCGCATCGCCGATTATCACAACGATGCTTCTCCGCACAGTAATACCTTCCAGGCAATCGTAACTATCGTCATCGCCCGAGGACATGAACGGCACATAACAGATTAGAATGCAAGCTCGATGGCAATACGATGTGTGTCTTTCAATCTCCCTTCATCAGCCCAGGCATAGTCGAACATAAAGCTGTAACCAACCATTTCATAATGTAAGCCCGCCCCCGCTGTTAAACCAACTTCGGAATCCTGTTGAAACAGATTTTGATAACCTGCCCGCAGCGAGATCGTATTTTCGAAAAGATATTCTCCGCCGAAACTTATGCTTTCCGTATTGTCACTCGGATGAAACGCATCAACCGCTACGGTGAACTTATTTGCGTCATTCAAATTGATCGGCATTCCTAATCCCACACGAAACATCACAGGCAGAGGATAATCTTCTGTAATTAATTGTGCAGGAAGCTGTCCGTTATCGCCGTACTTCGCCGGATTTTGATCATACAAAACGCGCAGGTCTCTGCCGTCAAATTGTCCGCGCGTACCGAAATTTGAAAGGCTTGCGCCTAAGCGTAGACCGTCAGGCGAAATTCTATAAATGGTACCGACGCTGAGCGAGTAAGCATTCATGGCGCTGTGCCAAATTGTTTCTTGAATATAATTCACCTGAAGCCCCATTGAAAAGCGATCGGATATTTGTTTTCCGAATCCAAGCCCGAAAGCAATATCAGAAACAGTGTACTTTTCACCGGTTCCAAGCGGTTGCTCAACGGTACGAACAGCAATCTCTCCAGAATTGAGTGATGTCATCGTTGCATAGAAATTTCCTAATTCTCCAACTCCGAGTGTAAAAACACCGTAATCATATGTAATGCCTGCAAGCCAGAGTGAATGAGTAATCTGCACTGCGTCGCCCTCAAAATATCCGATGCTTCCGGGATTATAGTACACAGCCTCCGGCTCTCCGTACAATGTCACGCCGGCATTACCCATACCTGCAATATGAGCGCTTGGTTCTATGGACAAAAATGCTCCGACGCTCGTTCCCGTTTTAGTCTGCGCGTTGAGCAATGCGGCAACGAGCACAAGCAGAACAAAAAGCAAAATCATTTTCCGTGCCATTGCAGTCCTCACTTACTTGATGATTGCAAATTTGCCGATATACGTACCGGCAGTACCGCCATCAACATGGTAAATGTAAAGCCCGGGCGCAACATCAAGATTGTCTTTCGTTCGTAAGTCCCAAGCCACCGATCCATTTGTCGAACCATCCTGCGTCAGTTCTCTCACCAATTCGCCGCGCACGGTATAAATTCTGATGGTACAGCTCTTCGGGAGATTCCGGAATTCCATTTTTCGATCACCGCGTCCTTGTACACCAAACGGTGCCGGTTCAAAACTCGCCGCACCGACGTACGGATTCGGCACAACATACGGATTGTTCGAAAATTCTGTCTTTGCCTGAGCGCTTGAAATGGTTTCTCCTTTTGTGTTAAACACAAATACATCGTTCGCATCAAATGGCCGTAACAATTTAAATTCGTACACATCTCCAGCCGTCGGAGTGATGGTGGAAGCAGAAGCATTCTTCAATTGAACACGCCAGGTATAACGCTGCGTTGGTCGCGCAGTATCGGGCCCGGACAAAATATCAATCGCTTCTGCTGATGATTGTCCTGCTGCAAAGCTCAATGTCGAATCGCCGTTGAGATCGGAAAAGAAAAAGGGTGCTTTTTTATCACCGTCGGAAGTATGAAAGACTACGGTAAACTTGACAGGTAACGGTTTCTTAAAAAGGCTTGGTGAAAGAGCTGTATCTATAATGCTGTTTGAAAATATGATAGAAAAGTCGTCGGGAAATCCGAACCTTCGATAGTTAATGGACCATAATCCGTTGTATTGTACATCGAGCTGTGCATTTGTTGTACTGCTTGCTGTGAATTTGGAATTGGCAGTATCTACTTGATACGTCGGTATAGTTTTTACTATCGGCAAAATCCCAAGGTCAGAAATTCCTGCCCCTGCTCCGTCAAAATCATTTCCTGTGCTGAAAAGAATTTTATTGTTGTCGGTACTGTCGATCAGATTATAGGAAATCGGATGAACACTGTCTGGGTTTGTGTTGAATGTAATTTTCATCACGTGACTGCTGGGAACCAACGGTGAATTCAAAACTTTTACCGACACTGTTCCCGTTCCCGTCCCCGATATTTTTTGCACGCCGGAAGTTTGCGCTTGTTGGTATCCCAATACTTTTGGCTCAGGAGTAACTTCAACGACATTTTTCGGAAGAACGACACCGCCCAGAAGGGTTCGTGTTACTGACATTGAATTTTCGGCAGGATAAAATGTAAACGCCTGTCCTGTTTGCCCTTGAATGATCGTCGCCCCGAAATCATAAGAAGTAACTGCGTAAAAATATTCCTGTCCGTTGGTCACTGTTGTATCGCGGAATGAATGCACCAACCCTGTTTCACTTCCTAAGTTATACGCCAAACCATTGACGGTGACGTTAGAATATCCGCTGATTCCATCTTTCAAATCAAATTGCGCTAATGGATTTCCATTATTCGTCTGAGAAACGCCGCGAGCGCCGATAAGAGTACTCACATCATTGAAATTGTAATCCGTTGCACGGTAAATTTTATATCCTTCAAAATCATTGATGTTCGTCGTCGGGTCGGTCGAATGCTCTGCAACATCATTCCAGTATAATTGAACGTAGCCGTCGCCTGCCTCTGCCGTAAGAGTTGGCGTCGGAGGCGGAGTGGCGAATCTATAATTCCCGGCATAAATTGTTTGCACAACCTTTACAGTATTTCTTAAATCATTCAAATCATTGCCAAATGCAAGTGCCAAGCTGAACCGCTCTTCAGTTCCAGCCTTCAGTGTAAATGGACCCGACGCGAATAGAAAGCCAATATTGAGATTTTGAGGAGATGACGTATCAAAGGGACCAGAACCATGATCTGTTGAAGCTACGGCTTTCCCGGTAAAATAATCATAAAAGTAGTTCGGATAATCGCCGTTATAGTATTGGTTCACCGTGGGCTGTTGTGCTGTTGAAGTTTTGTAAAACGTGATTCCTCCATCGCCGCCAAGCCCCGGATCTGCAATTTTAAACATTCTAAATCCCGTTAAACCAATTTGATCCGATTCATGGAGGTCTGTTTGATCGAAATTCTGTTCACCGGCAGTCGGAATGCCGTCTCCCTCTCCCGGATCGTGTGTCCCCGGTTCGCCATCTTCTCCGAAATCATTGAGCGACGCGACCCAATCCATATCTTCATCACCGGTCCACCACTCTCCTGCTTTGTATGCCGGACGATCCTGAATTTTTCCGTAATATGCTTCAAAGTTTGCGACATTATATTTTTCAGGATGCGACAAAATGTAATTCATAATATTTTGCTGACCAACAATTTTTGTTCCTGGTCCGCTATCGCGGTTTTCGTCAATAATACCGTCGCCATCATTGTCAATTCCGTCGTATGGCTTTCCCGGAGTTTCAAGATACGCGTAGCCAAGATAGCCGGTTCTGTCGCATTTGCTGATGAGATCAACACCGTTTCCATTATTGTCCCACGTGTAAACCAAGTTTAGACCTGATGCCCTATCAAACGCGGCATTATCATCATCCGATTCGTACACATTGCTGCACGGACTATAGGAAGAACCTCCAACTCCGGAATCCATATACAGTCCGAAAATCATATTTTCCGGATCGCCATTCACCGGGTAGTCAGTGGTTCCTTCATTGGCTATATCGTAATGCCAGAAAATTACATTCCCTGCCTGAGGATTTGCCCATTGAAAACCACGCACCGATACTCTCAG
The DNA here is from genome assembly GCA_021796215.1 of Bacteroidota bacterium. GTDB lineage: Bacteria > Bacteroidota > Ignavibacteria > UBA10030 > UBA8401 > JAJYOI01. The sequence goes on along the minus strand of JAJYOK010000001.1, from coordinate 439,195 downwards.
TCCTAATCCATTCCGTGTTGCATCTCTGCTGTCCGGCTGAAAGTCCCACGCATCATAATATTGATCATCCATCACCATGTAACTTTCCTGATCCGGTGCGTACGCGGTTGAAGTTCCAAAATACCCGTTCCACCGTCCGTTCCATGTAGTGTCCTTGTCGGGCCACGAATCGGGCCACGTTCGCGGATCGTTGCTCATTGCTATCGAGCGCCCTTTATTGATTGCAGGATCAGGCTGGAAATATCCCGGGCGCGGCTCAAAGCGCATCAGGCGATTTTTCTTCACGCTTGTCCCTTGTCCTTCGCGGTAGCCGGTTTCCATAATATAAGCGGTCGTGCCGTTGTTCTGTTTTATTTTTGCAAGAACGAATGGTGTAATACCGTCAGTGTAATTCATGCCGGAGCCTTTGGGCACTTCTGCAGAATGTGATATTGCCAAGTCAGCGTCAGGTCCAAAATAATTTCCTACCATCCCAAAATTCCAAAACTCCGTCCGTATATTGTTGGCGTCGTGTGTTCCACGCCGCTCGTTTTGAGAGTCTCCACGTTTGTCGGCAGGCACCACAGGGTAATATTGCTGTTGAGAAAAAAGAAAATTATTTCCTGCAAAAAGCGCGGCGAAAAGAATGAAAAGATATTTTCTCATGTCGAAAATTCCTTCGGGCAGAAACTTTTCATTTTCAATCTACAATAAAGAAGATCGTCATGGTACGCCAAAGCGCACCATCTATTGTATGGATTCCCGCCTTCCTGCCTACCGCAGGCAGGCGCGGGAATGACACTTTTTGGAACTTGGTTATCGAGAAAATCATTTTGAATAACTCAGATAATTTACTGTGCCGGAACAAGCTGAGACAATGAAATACCAATTTCAATTTTTCGGGGAGTGTAATACCGCGTCGGGTCTGCTAAACGAAATCTATCAGCGTATGAAGCCGTTGAATAATCAGGGCTGCCGGTAGTTGTAAAAACATCGCCGTTGAAGTACGTCGCATCAAATAAATTAAAGACCCGCAAGAACGCGTTAAAACTCACGCCGCCGATCGAAAAATCTTTTTCTGCGCGAAGGTCGACAAGAAACCCGGCAGGTTTGCGGCCGGAATTTGTTTCGATCTGTGAACCAAATCCCGAACCGATAGAAGGCGTGTACGGAAGGCCGCTGCCGTACCGGAGTATAGCACTGATCGAATAATCATCGGGTTGAGAAACTGTCACACTTCCATTGATGGTGTGGCGCTGATCCCAGTTGAACGGCTCCTGACGCGGGCGGGCGTCTCTTCCTGCTTCTGCAAGATTAGCAGTCTCAGCAGGGTCGCTCGAATTTCCAATCGCATTTTGCCAAGTGTAATCGAGCGTTGTACTGACCAAACCGATTCGGCGCTGATCCAGCGAAATGGTAAATCCTGAGACATTTCCAAAATCAACATTCGTTAGACGTGAGTAGCGCGCATCATTGTATGTTGAAATAAATTCGACACCAAGCAAATCCCGTATATCTTTATAAAACAAATTGACAGAAACGCCAAGAACATCAGAGATAGCATTTTTATATCCGAATTCATACTGCACTGTCCGCTCCGGTTTCACATCAGGGTTTCCCAATACTCCGTAATCAGAAGTTGCCGCCTGGATAAGTGCAAGCCGGGCGTAATTTGCGTTATTGAACATATCTCTCAATGGCGGAAGCTGATAAAAATGCCCATAGGAAAAAAATATTCCCGATGTCGTCGTGATAGGATAGGAAACACCAAGGCGCGGCGCAAGGGAAGTTTTTGCTGTTGTTCCTTTTGCATAAGAATGTGGAGCGCCGGCAATTGCATTTGCCGGATTTGCCAAGTCACTTGGCACTGTTGAGCGCGCATCAAAATATTCAAACCGCACTCCTGCCCGAATAGTTAAATCATTCCACTCAATCAAATCCTGAACATACGCCGCTCCGGAAACTGGCTTGTAGTATTGTATCCCCGGATAATCCGGAGGAAGATTGATGTATCGCTTCAAAACATTCTGGCCGTTCTCTTGAAGATAGACAAGCGTACCTGCCTCGCCGAATTGCAAATCGGAATACTGGACTTCTCCACCGATTTTTATTTGATGCGCCCGCGTCACTTGGCTCAACAAAGAAATCTGGCCGATGTATGCATCTGTCGTTTGGCGAAAGCGTCCGAAGTCTACTCCTCGATAATAGGCGTCGGAATTCGGCAGCGTTACCGGAGGTTTTGCGGAATCGTACCGCGTATCATAAAAATTATCATACGCCCAATCGGTATAGTCAAAATAATTTTGGTGCGCACTGACAGTATAATAGGTTGATGGAGAGAGAACATGGGTTATATCAATGCCCTGTACATACGATGTCGTCTTCTGCTTTCTCATCCCATCAGGTTCAAATCTCCACTGCCATGTGCCGTTCCGTGCATCAGCATAATTAAACAATAGCTGATAACTTATCTCAACGCCTGGCAAAGATTTGTTCGTTATTTTGGCAAGACCTGACCACTCGTACGAATAACTTAACGGAACATCTTTGCCGTCACCTGTTGGACTTGTAATAGATGTATCCGTAGGCACATACTTCCGTGTGCCGTACAGATAATCGTTAAATAAATAACGTCTGCCACTCGCCAAGAAATATGTTTGAGGAATTCCCGTGGGCCCGCTGATATTTGCTTGAAAACTTTGAGTTGATAAAGGATGTGAATTATATGTCAAGCCGCGTTTGCCGCCGCTGCCGTAAAGAAAATCGCCGTCGTAAACTTCTGCATTCCATGTGAAATGATCCGTTCCCGACTTAAGAACAGTATTCACAACGCCGCTCATTGCCTGGCCATATTCCGCATCGAATGTTCCTGTGATAACCTGAACTTCTTGAATCAGTGAGCGGTCAATTTTAACGCTTTGCGCGTTATCGTACGGATTGTTAATCGAAACTCCATTGATTTGATACTGAACTTCCCCATCTCTGCCGCCGCGAAAATGTCCGTCAACAACTCCTGCTTGAAGGTTAACAATATCCTGAAGATCTTGCACCGGCAATGCTTTGATTTGCTGATTATCCACCGTCGCAACCGTGCTCGTAAGATTGACATCTACAACAGGCTTTTGAGCGGTAACAACGACTTCTTGTGTGGTAACACCTTCCTCCTGCAGAACTGCATCGAGCTTTGTGGTATTATCGGCGGTGACCTGAACATTTTTCACCACATAAGTACTGTATCCGACGAAACGGAATTGTACTTCATAGCTGCCGGGAGGAATGTTAAGAATTGAATAGTAGCCGTCCGGGTCGGAAACTCCACCTAATGTCGTTCCCGTTAGAACAATATTCGCTCCGGGCATCGCTTCTTTATTTTTGTCAGTCACCCTGCCGGAGAGTTTGCCGGTCGTGCCGCCAATCGCCGTAACAACACTTATGGCAAGCAAAAGACAAACGGCAAAAATTTTCTGTCGTATAGAATGCTGTAAAAAAGATATCATCGTTTTTTTTCAGTTCATTATGAACTCTGTAAACCACAGGGATTACAATGACTAAAAAATATCACAACAGTGTGTCCCGATATTCTCAGGACACACTGCTGCAAGACATCACCTACTTTAACAGTAACATGCGTCCAGCGACCATTTGATTGGCTGCAGTACGCAAACGATAATTGTACACACCTGAAGCAAGTCTTGACGCGTCGAACTGAACCGTCTGAGTGCCTGCTTCGCGAACACCAAGATCCTGCTCAGCGACAAGTCTGCCAAGAATATCGAAGACCTCAAGTGTAACATGCGTTTTTGCCGGCAAAGAGAATTTTATTGTGGTTGCCGGGTTAAACGGATTCGGATAATTGCCGTAGAGTTTAAATTCGAACGGTGCAACTGGAGAGTTGTTTCTACCAACAGCCATCACTGTGTTGGGATCCATCCACATCCACGCGGATGCTTGCTTACCTCCACTCTCTCTCGCAAACCAAACCCGTGAGGCGCAATCTTGATTTGCATCTCCAACCAAATCACCGTCAAACATCGTAACACCGAAGAAGACTACTCCGTCACCGCGACCTGCTGGATAACCAAGTTTAGTGAGAGCGATTTTCATTACGGCAGTGTAACCGCTATCCACGTCAGTTCCCATGGTATCCACCGTTGAGCCATCTTTTAACGCAAGCTTCACCTGCACTGCTTCACCCAACGAATCCCAACCAGTTGAAGACAAGTCCTCCATCCTCATCGCTTGTCCGACTGAATCAACAATAAATGTGAGGTTACGCGTTATCTGGACCGAATCGCCGTTACGTGCACCGCGGTCATTTATCGTCACACGGAAACCATCCCAAAGATCAGGCTGTCCTGGAACAGATTCAATAACTCCGTCTCGTACATCAAAGCCAAGATACAACGTGTCTCCTTTATAGAAGTATTTCACCGTTGCATCGTTAGCATCAAAGATTGGGTTCGTTGCGCCGTTCACCGACGGTTGATACTGACCGCTTGTATAGGACAGCGATTGCGGGTATGCACTGCGAATTGCGCTATCGCCGTATTTCAATTTCAACGTGCCGATATTCGGATTGCTCCAGACAGGATCGGTAAGCGTCCCATCGAATGTCGGTGCAGAATAATTGCCTGCACTCGGAATTGTCAAATCGGAATTCACTGTTGGGGCAGTACCTGAGGATGTCGTCACGTCTGGTCGAATGAAGATTCTCAAGTAATTATAAGAATCTCCGCCGCCCCACTGTCCTTGCGTCCACGCTTTGTTGATGGTAAATCTATTTTTTACTGTATCGGCACCTGTGAACCATTGCCAATCAGCATCGAAAATACAAGTATTCCATGCAACAATTTCTCCGCCAGCATTCGTCGGATTATAACCAAATGCATTCAGATTGAATTTGAATTCAGTGGTCCAACTTGTATCAATAACTGAATCATCATTTGTCTTTCCCTTTACTGTAGTAACCGCATCCCACACCTGTCCTTTCAGGAGTCCATACTGTGGCATGTTGGGATCAGTCACGGTGTCAGTTCGGCTGCCGCCATAAGCTCCAAAATAGCCTGGCAAGGCACCAACGTGAGCAGTATTGGTATCCGCCCACGGTTCAGCAACCCAACCGTAAAAAATCTCTCTCCTTGGAAGTGGTCTGCTGGCAACAGATTTATCCAAAATAGCTCCTAACAATCCATCCCACTTTGCAGGTCCCGGCCACAAGCCGCCGCCAATTGAACTATCATTACACACGATAGCAATATACAAGCTATCCTGATACACAAGAAATTTTATTGTGGCATGAATCGGATCGCTTGGTTGTAATGCCCAGCCATCAGTGTTATAACCGGAACCGGGAAGTCCGGGATCCTGTCCGTACATCACCACAATTGAGTCTGCATTTGCCCAGGCCGGCTCAGTTAATTTGCCGTCGACCGTAATCGGGCTGGAAGTTGTGCGCGCCCAGATTGCATCGGTGCGCTTAATCATCTGTCCAAACGCTGTCAATGATATCATAAACAACATACAGACAGCGATCGTAAGTTTATTTTTCATGACGTTACTCCTTTGTTATTGAGTGAAAGATGCCGTTGGATTATTATTCAGCATCTACCAACAACGTGACATCACTGCTTCTCTGCAGTGCCATCGGCAAAGCCGAAAAAACTCTCCTCTTGCCTGCTCCGAACGATCACCTCCTTTAGTCGTCATTATTTGTTTCGTGAATACCACATGATTCTCTTACAACTAATTCTGTTGTTATAATGTCCTGCTTTTTGATATGATTATCCTTTTCTGTCACTGCGGCAAAAAGACGTTCCAAAGCCAGCACGCCGAGATTGCTGATTGGGACGTGGACCGAACTTAGTCCCGGCTTCATATATTTTGAAATTGGAATATCGTCAAATCCAGCAACCGCAATTTCTTCAGGAACCTGAACTTCAGATTCACGCAACGCGCTTATCGCGCCGATTGCCATCGAATCATTCGATGCGAAAATTGCTGTCGGGCGATGTGGCAACACTAATATTTTTTTTGCCGCTTGAAAGCCGGCTTCTTCTGTGAAGTCGCCGGGGAATTCCAAATCCGCTGAAACTTCGAGATTCGCTTCTCGTAAAGCGGCGCGATACCCGCTCAAGCGTTCTTCGGCGTCATAATTTTGTTCAGTACCCTTAATGATCGCAATGCGAGTGTGATTGTGCTGAATTAAATGCTTCACCATTTGATGTGCGCCGCCGATGTTATCTATATTAAGAGAGTCGAACGACGAATCTTTGACATAGCAATTAAGAAGTACAACAGGAAGAGACTTCGGAAGGTTTGCGTTCAGTGTTGCCGCGTCAATATGCGGAGACATAATCACGAGACCGTCAACCCGTCCGCGCATGACCCGCAACGCTGCTTCGATCTCGTTCCTATTATTATGCGAACTCGACACAAGCAAATGATGATGATACTGCTGCACGGTTTGATCCGCCCCGCGAATTACCTCCGAAAAAAATTCACCATATAAATCCGGAAGTAAAAGTCCGACCGTATCGGTTTTGCTCGTACTCAAACTTCGCGCAGATGCATTTGGTGTGTAGCGTAAATCGCGCGCAATAGTCAAAACACGATGACGTGTCTGGTCGGTAACAGGACCGCTTTTGTTGAACACTCTTGAGACAGTAGCAATGGAGACATTTGCACGTTCAGCAACATCCTTGATAGTAACCTTCATTCAGTACGATTCTCCTGTTTAAAGATTAAATGCTATGTGCTTAGTGAGTTGGCAGTAATGTAAGCGTTTACATTGTTGGCTTTAAAAAAAGCGAAACTGTTGTAATTTCGCCATGTAAACGCTTACATTATAGTGAATTTTTCTTCTCTTGTCAAGAGGTAAGTAAAAAAAATTTAAATTTTTTACCTCCCTTTTTCAGCTAAACGACGCTGACGGCGGTACTCATACACATTTCTGATGTGCTCTGCAAGAGTTCTTGCAAAACGATGTCCCCCTCTGCCGTCGGCAACAAAATATAGGTAAGAAGTTTTTTCGGGATACAAAGCGGCAAGAATTGATTTGCGCCCCGGATTGTTAATCGGGCCCGGAGGTAAACCATAATTTAAGTATGTGTTGTATGGTGACTCAATCTTCAAATCATTATAACGAATTCTCCGCGGTCCATTGATGATATATTGAATTGTCGGATCGGCTTCTAACTTCATTCTCCGGCGAAGACGATTGTAATACAATCCGGCAATCAAAGGACGCTCACTTTCCAACGATGTTTCACCTTCGACAATTGAGGCAAGCGTCACCACTTCGTTGATCGTCATTTTTAATTTCTTTGCTCTTGCCTGCAAAGAATCAACATAGAATTTACGAAACTCGCCAAGCATTTCTTCAATTATTGCTTTCTCATCCATTTGCCAATAAAAGTCATAGGTCTCTGGCATAAGAAAACCTTCCAAAGAAATTGCACCGGAGTTTGGGATGCCGATGAGTGATGTGTCTGACAAATAGCTCATAAACTTTGCTGAGTCAATGCTGATATTTTTATGGAGCAGCCGCGCAATTTGCGCCGCCCGCATTCCTTCACGCACTGTTACAGCAGGATTGACAACCGAGGTACCATCAATAATATTATGAAGTATCTGCCAGTTCGAACGTCCGCTCCTGAACACATATCTTCCAACTTTGATTTTATTTGATGCGTTGATGAGTTCGCCAGCAAGCTTAAAAAAGAGCGGATGGGAAATTACTTCATACGTACTAAGTGAATCTACAACATGATGGAATGGTTCTCCTCTGTAGATAGGAACAATTTTCTGATCCCCTTCAAAATTGTTCGGCGCGAAAAGCAAAAAATACAAGGCAAGAATAAAAAAAGCAGCAACGCCGGCAAACACCAGACGCAACGGATGTCCGAGAATTTTATTTACGAGAAGAATTCTTCTTTCGCTCAAGCATTGCCTCCCGTTCGAGTTTACGCGATTCGTCTATGATGCGTTCAAATAAACGGCGAAGCGCGGCGTTCGTCAACGGCCCTTTATTGGTATTCAAAACATTTTGCAATACTTCTTCCTCACGTTTTGGAGAGTACGCTTCCATTCCCAATTTTTCCTTGATCTTCCCGATCTCATCTGCATAGCACGCACGCTCGTTCAACAGCTCAACAAGCCTGCGATCTACGTCATCAATTTTATCACGCCATTTCTCTATCGGGTCCATAATGTATGCAAAAGGTGAATTCGCAATGCTATTAATTTTTCAGCGATAGAAAAAAACTTCCGGCTGCTTCAACTGCATCGGAAATATTCGAATGCGGTGCCATATGTTGAATCAAAGCCGAGCCAACCACAACGCCATCAGCAAGGCGCGACAATGCGGCGACATGTTCCGGTTTTGAAACGCCAAATCCTACAACAAATGGCTTTTGTGAATTACGCCTGACTCTTTGAAGAAATTCTTCTAACACTTCGCCGCTGCCAAAAGAATTTCGCGCGCCGGTTACACCGGTGACCGATACGCAATAGGAAAAATCCGTCGAGATGGAATCAACAAATCTGATACGCTCATCGGACGAAGTGGGGGCAATTAGAAAAACATTGCTGACACTGCGCTGTTGACATAACTTCCGGAAATTTCCGCTCTCTTCCGGTAAAAGATCAGGAATAATTAAGCCGTCAATGCCACATTCCACCACTTCATCAAGAAAGCGTTCTTCACCATAATGAAAAAAAGTATTGAAATAACCCATAAATAAAAGCGGAATTTCTGTCTTCTGCCGCACTGCTTTTATCTGACTGAAGATGTGTTTTAATGTCGCACCGTTCCGGAGTGCCGTGTGCGAGGACGCCTGAATCGTTGGTCCATCGGCTATGGGATCAGAAAAAGGAATTCCAATTTCAATCATACTCGCGCCGGATTTTTCAAGCGCAGAAATCAATGGGCAGGTAATTCCCGCCACCGGAAACTCAGGAGTGATGTACGGAATAAGCGCTTTCTTCTTCTTTGCGCTTAATTCAAGAAATGTTTTCTGAATGCGATTCATCAAAGAGTTCTTCCCTCATTGCTGCGTACAGGTAAATCGGCATTTGCAACTGCACTCACATTGAACGGGGAAAAACTTCCGCGCAAAAATTTCCGGAAGCCGACTTCTGCAATCATTGCACCGTTATCCGTGCAATATTTAATTTGAGGAATGAACAGGCGAAAATTTTCTTTCATCGCCGCGTTCGTCATTCCTGCACGAAGCGCTGAGTTTGCCGAAACTCCTCCCGCAACTGCAATATCTTTCACACCGAAATGTTTTGCAGCATCAATAGTTTTGCCCACCAGCACATCAACTATCGAAGCCTGAAAACTCGCACAAATATCTGCCATCAACGCCTCGTTAATCGGTACTAGCGGGATGCCATCATGCGAGCTTTTCCCGGCAATTTGAAAATGATGGTCGCGCAAATAATATAAGACTGACGTTTTTATTCCGCTAAAACTAAATCCAAAACGATCTTCATTGAGAAATGAACGCGGGAAATCTATCGCTTTCGGATTTCCCTGTTTTGCCAACTTGTCTATTCTCGGCCCGCCGGGATACCCAAGTCCAAGCATCTTTGCGACTTTATCGAAGGCTTCACCGGCGGCATCATCTCGGGTCTCGCCGACTATTTCATAATCAAAATCATCTTGCACAAGCACCAACTGTGTGTGCCCTCCCGAAACTGTGAGGCACAGAAACGGAAAATTTGGCCTCGGCTCATCAATGAAGTTCGAATAAATGTGTGCTTCCATATGGTTGACACCGATAAACGGAACGCCTAAACCGAAAGCAAACGTTTTTCCGAAATTCACTCCGACAAGAAGTGATCCCATCAAACCCGGACCGTACGCAGCTGCAACCGCTGTAATTTCATTTTGAGGAACTTCCGATCGTTGCAAAGCTTCGCGCACAACCGGAATCATAAGCTTTTGATGTGCACGTGAAGCAAGCTCCGGCACCACGCCGCCATACTGCTCATGGACGTACTGTGAAGAAACAATATTAGAAAGCACAACGTTGTCACGCATTACAGCAGCAGATGTTTCGTCACACGATGTTTCAATTCCAAGAATCGTTACGCTTTTATCCATGCTTTGAATATAAGAAACGGAATAAGAATATCAAAAATGAAGAGAACCTTGTGAAGTGTGTTTTTTTTCTCTACATTAATCGAGTCATATCTTGCTTTGAAAGGAATCCTATGCGCCGGATTAGAATATTTTTTCCTCTCGTACTTCTGCTGTTTTCAGGATGCGCAACATTCAATTCTATTTTTGCGCCGCACACTCAACTGGAAGATTTTCGGGAAAGGATTGATCACATCTTATCCGATTCACTCTTCGTTCCTTGTCAGACAGGAATTAAGATAGTTTCGCTGGCAACGGGCGAAGTGTTGTACGAGCGGGATTCGCATTTGCTTTTTCATCCAGCTTCAAATATGAAATTGCTCACAACAGCGACCGGACTTATGACGCTCGGCACCGGTTATGAATTCAAAACACAACTATTCGCTGATACTTCAATCCAAGACAGTATTGAACATGGTAATCTTTATTTCAAGGGCTACGGCGATCCGGATTTTAACACACAGGAACTTGCAGAATTAATTTCGAGTGTGAAGAAAGCTGGCATTAAAGAGATCGAAGGCGATCTGATCGGCGACATTTCATATTTTGATAACAAACGATGGGGCACGGGCTGGATGTGGGATGATGAGCCGTACGGTTTTGCAGCATATAATTCTCCCCTCACGATCAATCATAACTGCGTTCAGGTGACAGTTCATGCCGGATACAACGCAGGCGATCCGCCGACAGTTATTATCGACCCGCCGACGGCATACGTATCGCTTGAAAACACGGCTACAATGAATGACACAGGTGCGAACACACTTGAAGTTTCGCGGAAATATGCCGAACGCTTAAATACTATCACCGTAAAGGGAACGATGCCGGTCGGAGCGCCAGACGACATTGAAGAAATTACAGTGTTGAATCCGGAAATATATTTTCTTACGCTCGCAAAAGAAGAACTGCGCCGGCAAGGAATCGAATTGGATGGAGCTATTACTGTTGACTCGCTCCCATCGAATGCAACATTGCTTGCCGCACACGCACAGCCGATGGATTCAATGATCGTCTTTCTCAACAAGGTCAGCGATAATCTTTCGGCAGAAAATTTATTAAAAATAATCGGTGCCGAAGAATATGGAATCCCCGGAACAACTCAACATGGAATTTCAACAGTTAAACGCATTCTTACGGGATTTGGCATTGACTCGACAAAATTTTTGATGGTCGATGGTTCGGGTGTTTCTCACTATGATTTGCTGACGCCTGAAATTTATATCAAGCTTCTCACAGGAATGTATCATCAAAAAAGCATTTTCGACATCTACTACGCTTCACTTCCCATTGCCGGCGTGGATGGAACACTGAGTGATAGAATGAACAGGACGGCGGCGCAAAATAATGTGCATGCAAAAACCGGCTCGATCAGCGGCGTGAGCACTTTATCAGGCTATGTCCACACCGCGGATAACGAACCTCTCGCATTTTCAATCATGATGCAAAATTTCATCGGCTCAGATTCATTATACCATGCGGCGCAAGATTCAATTGCCGCGACAATGGCGAACTTTCATCGCTAATTGTTTTTCTCTGACATAATTTTTATATCGCCGCCTGATGACCGAGCGCGAATTGTCTCACCGCCGCCATTGATGGTTCCATGCAATTCATCGTCTTCCACATCACCTTGTACGGTTACCGGCAATTCGCACCGTACTCTGCCGCCGCTCGTCGAAGCGTCAACGGTTGCCTTCACAGATTCATCAAGATATAATTCAACCGTCCCGCCAGACGTTTCAACATCAATGCCTTTGTTTTCTCCTCGCAGATTCACGGTAATGTCACCGCCGGAAGATTCGGCATGAACGCTGCCATTCGTTGAACTTACACTCACCGATCCGCCGGAGGTTTCAGCGTCCACCTTCCCTTTTATCTGCTCGGTGACAATATCGCCGCCAGAAGTATTGACTTTCAGATCGCCGGTTACATCATTCACCTTAACATCGCCGCCGGAAGTTGAAAGATCAGTCTTTCCGTCAATCGTGTTTGCAGTAATATCTCCGCCGCTGGTGTGATAGACCACATCACCGGAAATTCCGGTCGCAGTCATGTCGCCGCCCGCAGTTGTTGCATCAAGGTTATATTTTTTCGGCACAACAATATGATACTTCACCTGAAAATTTCCGACATTCCATTTGAAAAAATTATCTTCGTTGGAACGCCCGACGATTTCCACATCGTTGCCCGATGAAGAAAACCGCACATCAAATTTATCAACGCGCTCGCCGCTGCCCGAAATATCAACTGTTACTTTCACTTCGTTCTTGTCCCACGACTCGATATCAACATCGCCGTCGTCGGAATCAAGATGCAACGTACCTCCGTTTGCAACTGTAAAGTTTTTTTCGAAATGACGATTCGACTCTGAACCTCTATCGAAAAAGGCGCTGAAAGGCGAATGGCGGCTGTTAAATTTTTGTCCCCCAGTGTACTGTGAATGCGAATACATCACCATGACGCCTGCAAAGAGAACGCCGACAAGAATAAAAATTGCAATCTTCATCCATGATGTAACAGAGGTTTTCATAGAAGCTCCTTATGATTTATTGATATTATATACAATAACGGACACGTGTAAAAAAAGTTACACAACAGTTAAACATTGATTTTCGCTCATCGTTTTCGTATAATTTGCGAGCATTTACTAAGACTATAATTCATGAGCAAAATTCCAGCATTTATTTTTATTGTTTTCATGCTCACAGTCCCTTTGGGATTTTCATCATGTTCTTCCAACAAGCAAGAAAACGCTAAACAATCACAGTCTTCGCCTCAACCACAATCAGCGCCTTCCATGAATATTCCGCGATTCAATGGAACAACGGCCTTTTCGCTGTTGAAAGATCAAACCGATTTTGGTCCCCGTAACCCAAATTCAATAGGACATACAAAATGTCTGAAATTTCTGGTAGACGAGCTTTCAAAAAATGCCGATGTAGTTAACCGCCAGGAATTCACGTACCGCGGCTACAACAACGAATTGCTGACGTTGACAAACATCTTCGCTTCTTTCCAGCCGACTATGACGGACCGAATTCTTTTACTCGCTCATTGGGACACACGTCCGCGCGCCGATATGGACAGCGATCCGGCAAAACGCAATCAACCTATTCTTGGTGCGAACGACGGTGCAAGCGGCGTTGCGGTACTGTTGGAAATGGCACGACTTTTCAAACAATTGCCGCCGCCAATCGGCGTTGATATTTTGCTGGTTGATGGAGAAGATTATGGAAAAGAGCAAGACTTGCAGCGTTACTCGCTCGGCACGCGCCACTTCGTTGACACGAGAAATCCTAACTACAGACCTCGTTTCGGTATTCTTCTTGATATGATCGGCGATAACGACCTTCAAATTCCCATCGAACAAAACTCTCTTTCGTATGCTCCTAATGTTGTTGAAACAATTTGGTCTGCTGCGGAAAAATTAGGCGTCTCGCAATTTGTCAATTCTCCGGGGGAGCAAATCTTTGACGATCACATTCCATTGAACGAAGGCGGGATTCCAACCGTTGATATTATTGATTTCCAATATCCGTACTGGCACACGCTGCAAGATACGCCGGACAAATGCAGTGCTGAAAGCCTTGAGGCAGTCGGAAAAGTAATGACGTACGTCGTCTATACACAGAAAGCGCACTCTTTCTAAACAGTACAGTAAGAAAGGAAAAACGCGATGAAAGAAAATTCGCTTGCGCAATTCGGGTTGTATGAATTTATCCGCATACTTGCACCGGGTTTTTATTTTATTTTTGCTTCGTACGTCTACATTGCTGCCTTCGCTCTCCCTTTTTTCCCTTTTGATGAGTGGGAAATAGGACTCCCAACTTTCTTTATCGGCGCAATGGTTGCCGGGCTCACAATGTACTCGAAAGAAAGCCCGAAAAAGAGAAAAGCATTCCTCGCGAATCAACCAAGTCAGTACATTCTTGAACGATCACGAAGAGTGAAAGACGCCCCGGCAATGAGCGAAGACGAAGCCCGGCGATTATATTTCTATATTTTGAACCACTACATTCCTGCCACAGTCCACGATAAAATTTTCTTCTTCGGAATGATTTATCATGTAATGATCAGCATTCGGCGAACATCGTTTTGGTTCGGCGTTGTCGGTTTGGTGCTTGTAGCGGTGAAAATCTCGACCGCAGGACACGTATTCATCGAGCACATCCTTCCCGTTGCGCTCGTGTGGCTTATCTACACGCTCAATGTTCGCTACAACAAAGCGGACAGACGCATGCAGGAAAATTATCAGGATCAGATTTTCTGGCTCAGCATGAATTCCGCCATCGTTGACGAACTTATAGCAAAGCGGATGCACATTCAGACCGAGCCGTAAGATTTGCCATGGCAAAAATGAATGAGATGTACCTTGATATTTTTCTCTCCATCCCTCCCGATGATTCGCTTCGTGAAATAATCATTGCCGCAATGCAACACTTCCAAATCGCCGGCTTTTTTGAAGACTCCGATGGCGTTCATGCGTACATCGAGAAGTCTCTCTGGAACGATTCGCTGCGAAACGGAATTGAATCTGCAATCGCTCGGTTCACGAATGAAGAATATCCGATTGCCAGCATTAGCGAAATTCAAAACCAAAATTGGAATGCTCAGTGGGAAAAGACAATTCAACCGATTCACGCAACAAAACGAATTATCATTGAGCCGTCGTGGAATAAAGCGCCGGCAAATGATGGAAAAATTCATCTTGTTATAGATCCGAAAATGTCGTTCGGAACGGGATACCACGAGACGACACGCATTATGCTTCAACTGTTAGAACATCATTGTGTCTCTCGTGCACGTGTTCTCGATGTTGGAACAGGCACCGGTGTTCTCAGTATCGCGGCCGTCAAGTTAGGAGCACATTCTGCAGTTGGGATTGATACTGATGACTGGTCATTTCAAAATGCTCAAGAGAATGTCAGGCTTAACCATGTAGAAAACATGGTAGCAGTCAAACTTGGCTCAGTTGAAACAATCGTGGAAAATTCATTCGATCTCATTCTTGCCAACATCACGCGCACAATTATTTTCTCGTTGCTTAGCAAAATTACAGCAAAGCTCAAGAAGAAAGGAATTCTTCTGATTTCCGGTTTCGTTACTGAAGATGAGGCTCTTATCACAAAAACACTGCTTGATTGCCGGTACAGATTACTTGAAGTCTTACCAGAAAACGAGTGGCTTGGAATTGCGGCGATGAAATTATGAGACTGAGTGTTATCGACATCGGAACAAACACAATTTTGCTTTTGGTCGCCGATATTGATCAAAGCGGAATTATTTCAGTGATTCACGATGAACAAGTGATCGCGCGGCTGGGTAAAGGCGTTGATGAGCACAGAATGATCAACGGCGAAACCTTCGAACGCGCTCTGAAATTTCTTCAAACATATCGCACAACGTCTGAGACGTTGCATGCCGAAAAAATAATTGCAGTTGGAACAAGTGCGTTGCGTGATGCAGCAAACCGCGATGAATTTTGCAGCTTCATTCAAAACAAAACTGGAATCAAAATCAACATATTGTCTGGTGATGATGAGGCTGAATACACATTTCACGGAGCGATTTCCGGCTTTCGCGGAAAATCAAAAATATTTTCTGTGCTCGATATTGGCGGAGGAAGCGCAGAAATAGTTTCCGGGTCTTCATCGCGTCTTATATCGAAAGCAAGCCTCGATATCGGATGTGTACGCCTCACAGAACGTTTTCTTCAAACGTCGCCGCCGACTTCCCTTGAAGTCGCCGAGGCACGTTCCTTTATCCAACAAGAGCTTGTAAAAGTTGATCTCTCAACAGTTCAGGAATCAAAGCTTGTTGGTGTGGCAGGCACCGCCACAACACTCGCCGCCTTGCATCAAAAGCTGCCAAGGTACGATCCGCAGAGAGTTGAAGGATATTTGCTTTCATACGACGATATACGAAACATTTTCAACCAACTGCGCATTAAAACGCTCGAAGAAATTCGGACGGTGCCGCAAATTTCCCCTGGAAGAGCGGACATTATTCTTGCGGGGATATTAATTCTTTTGGAATTTATGGAAGCTGCCGATGCCGCACAAATTGCGGTCAGCGATAAAGGATTACGCTACGGAATTGCCTTACGGGAAAGCAAGCGATTGAAAGAATAAACGATTTCATGATCGAGACACAGCAGCAACGACTTCTTCAAGAATTCCTACGGCACGTTCAATCTCTTCACGTGTTGTATATTTTCCCATTGAAAAACGAATAGAAGCCCGTGTAGTTTTTTCATCGCGGCCGAGCGCACGAAGGACATGCGACGGCTCCAAACTTCCCGACGTACACGCAGAACCGCTCGTCACTGCTACGCCGCGCAAATCCATATTCATCAATAATGCTTCGCCGTCAATTTCATTTTTTTTGCTGTCAAAAGAGATGTTCACAATATTCGGCAATGAATCGGTCGGATGTCCGTTAAAAAGAATCCCATCAAATCGCTCGGAAAGCAGTTTACGCATCGTTGATCGCAATTCTGCCAAACGCTGGGATTCATATTCCATTTCTACAACTGCAAGCTGTAATGCTTTCGCAAACCCGACAGTAAGAGCTACATTTTCCGTTCCAGCTCGCCGCCCCTTTTCCTGCGCGCCTCCATGGATGAATGAATCTATTTCCGTACCGCGGCGAATGTAGAGCGCACCAATTCCTTTCGGTCCGTAAAACTTATGTGCGGAAATGGAAAGAAGATCAATAGTCTGCCGCTTCATGTCGAGTGGCAGTTTTCCCGCTGATTGAACACAATCCGAATGAAAAATAATTCCATGTTCGTGCGCAATACCTGCTATCGTGTCAATGTCCTGTATGGTTCCGATTTCGTTATTCGCGTGCATAATGGAAATCAAAAAAGTCTTTGGTGTTATTGCAGAACGTAACCCGTTGGGAACGACTTTCCCGAATTCATCAACCGGAAGTTCCGTCACACGGAATCCAAATCCCCTTAAATATTCAGCGCAGTGCAGCACCGCATGATGTTCGATTGCGGAAATAATAAGATGATCCTTTCCGGTTTTTCGCCGCGCTTCAAACGCAGTACCGATTAGCGCATGATTATTGGCTTCCGTTCCACCGCTTGTAAAGTACACCTCACCCGTCTCAGCGCCAATCGCGAGGGCAACAACTTCACGACTCTCTTCCAACGGAATTTTTGTTTCACGTCCGAAAGAGTGAATTGATGACGCATTACCGAACATGTCAGTAAAATACGGCATCATGGCATTCACGACACGCGGATCAACAGGCGTCGTGGCGCAGTAATCAAGATATATTTTTTCCTTCTGATTCATCATACAGGCTTACGTAATATAATAAAAATGGCGGTAAGCCGTAGCGTACCGCCATAGAAAATATCCGATATATTATATTAAAGAAAGTTTCAGTGCCCCTTCATTCGGTCCAGCTGCACTTCACGAACAATTCTCCGCAAGTCCCGCATAAAATTGCGTTCAAATACAATGAACTGTGCAATCTGTTTGTCTGTAAGCACTTCTTTAAGACTCGCCAAAAAATCAATGCGCTCACGTGCAATTTTTTTGTCAATTGCAGTAAACTGATCGAACACAATATTGTATGCTTCATCACCCGCATCATTACGCGAAAGTGAATCAAGCTGCTCTACCATGCCGTTTCGTTCCGCTTCGATTTCACGCATTCGATCTTCATGCTTGTCGTAACGTGCAAAAAATTTAATCGAAGTATTCTCATCGAGATGCAATGCCTCCATCATCCGGATTTTCTTGAAGCTTTCTAGCCGCTCAAACGGCTGGTGTTCTCCCTGACGTCCTCCCATTCTGCCTTCTCTTCGCTGGGCAAGCGAGGATTGAACGAATGCAAAGAAAGATAACAGCAAAAATATTGTAGCGATTTTCTTCATAGTATTCCTTCCCAACTTATAATATTGTTTGATGAGATAATCGTTCAATCACCTGGTCAACTTCATCGGATGAGAGCGACTCATATGACGGATCAGAAGAAATAAAAGACGACGGTATCGAAACGTCTCCAACATTGCTTGGCAGCAACTGCTTTTCAAAATGCTGTGTAACAAGCGACGGATCGGACACGGTTTCAAGAGCGTGTCGCTCAGCTCCAAGATTTGTTTGCGCGACGTCCGGCGATGTAATAAGTTCTGTCAATGCTATCGCATCATCGTTTTGCATTTCACTAACAATTGATTTCAGTGGCGATGAAACATCAACAGTAGCAGGTGCAAAAACGAAAAAGAGAGCAACCAACGATGCCACAACTGACAACGCAGAGACCGGTGCGAGAACTTCTTCCATCCATGCGGGGATAAATGAAGCGAGCACAAAACGGCGGCGGCGTTCCAATCGTTCATGAATCCGCGGCACCAAATTTACAAAATAATTTTCGGGAACAGAATCTTCAGCGACGTCTCGAAGTGCATCAAAGGCTTCAGTAATCAATTGGGCATCCCGGGCGCATTGTTTGCAGGATGCAAGGTGTTCTTCAACAAGCTTCCGGTCTTCAGCAGAAATTGTGCCTTCAAAGTATTCCGTCAGCATAGGTGTAACAATTTTACATTTCATGTTTTAAATACTCTCCAATCTTCCGAACTGCGTGGAAATAATTGGCTTTTAATCCTCCCACGCTTGTTTTCAGAATTTTTGCAATTTTCTCATAAGGAAGCTCTTCATAATACCGAAGCACAAAAACTTTTTTTTGTTTTTCTGGCAGACGTTCAATTGCTTTTTTGATCAATCGTGTGCGTTCTTCATTCTCTAATTTTTCCAGCGGATGAATTTCATCGGATTCGTACTGAAAATCCGACTCATCAATAGAAAATGTTCTGTGAACTTTTCGCCGCCGGATTTCATTCAACGAGAGATTGACCGCAATCCGATACGCCCACGTGTAAAACGATGAATCTCCTTTGAATGATTTCAGCGCATGATACGCTTTAACAAACACATCCTGAACAATGTCATCTGCCTGATCGTGATCGGGAATCAGCCGACGCACAACCCAGTAGATTCGTTCCTGATATCGAAGGACAAGCTGATTGAATGCCTGTTCTTTTCCGTCCTTAAACTCTTTGATAAGTTCAAGGTCGCTGCGTTGATCCATCAGCCTTTATGTTCATGTAGTTTTTTGACACAAGAGAAACACCGAAGTTTAACAGGTGTTATTGAAAGTTATATTTCAAAGCAAGCAAGAAATCTATTTTGCCCGCATAATCATTGCTCAGGCGCGGGTATTGGAAAATATCCGTCCCATCGGAAGCTGTCTGCGGCGAGCCTTGTGTGTAGCGCGAAAAGAGCAGATGAAAATCAACAAACAAATCCCGCAACGGTTCATATTGCGCGGCAATGCCGTACGATTGTTTCTTGATTTCAGGTCCATAAAGAAATTCCGGCGTTGGAATCTCGTACTGATAATGCGTCGCTTCTTTCCCTCCTTTTCGAAGAGACTCAAATTGAATGCTAAGCTTAAGATTTCTCTGCGGGCGATAATTTCCCTGAACAAAAAATAAATCGGCATTTTGTCCAATCCAATCGCCAAGGTCATAGCCATGATTCTGGTATGTTGCATCGGGATACTTGTGATTATACACCCACGGATTGGTTCGTGTATATTCGACAATAATATCAGTGTTTGGATGTACAAGATCATATGCCCGGGTCCCGACTGTAAAACCTATTTGATTCCTCTGCCTGTCTGTTCGATAAAACTCTTCCGTTGAGAATTCATCAATATAAAGAGTTGAATAGAACTCATAATTTTTTATGACGTTGAGATCGATTGTAGCGAACATTTGGCTGTTGTCTTCGTCGGTGTTGTAATGCTCCGCCGCTTTGAAAAACATAAATGGAATGAGATAAATTAATTCGGGACTTCTTCCCCCATACACTTCTGATTCTCCAATTGCTACATCAACACCATCCCATGGAGACATTTCCAACATTTGTGCCGCTAAATATTTTTGTTTATATACAGTCCGGTAAATCGGTTCGCCTAATCCGTAGGGATAGTAATACGAATTCACAGAATCAACAATATCCGAACTTAACCAGGCGTGGAGATAAGTGAAATCAACATCCTTTCCTAGTTTTGCACGCAACTTTATTTGTGGATACGAAGGCGGCTTTGTAGAAAAAATAAGGTTGCCATCATATCCTTGTCCCCACACATTCGGCATTTTTTCGAGAGACAGCGTCAAGAATGAAACATCGAAGTTTGCCTGAACATCAACAAGATCATACTCAACATTTTGTGCAATAATTCGTGTTAAAAGCTGGCCCTGCTGCGGCGACAAGGTGTTCTTAAAATAATCGCTTGTGCCAAATTTTCGTTCGAAGTAAGAAACAAACGAACCGCCATCTTGATGGTCGAGAAAATATATATAAGCGCCCATCCATGAGCCGGCATACCCCTGCACCATCACTCCGTTTGAACGTATATGATATGTTTCTCCAAATGGCAGCTTCTCATAGGAATATCCGCCAGCCACATCAATGTTAAACGCCGCCGTAGAATCACCGCGATAACGATAGAGATGCCACCGTTCGTCGGGAAGTTGTTTACTGTATTTCAAATTCTTTAGCTCGAGGTAAAACTCCTCTTTCAAAAAATCGAGCTCATTTCGTTCTACCTGTGTAAGCTGATCGCGATGCTCTTCAATCTTAATGATATCACGCGCAATATCTTCACGCGTAAGTGGAAGAACGGCATCTCGATATCCCCGTAGTATCTGCTTCCCTTCCATCCGTTTCAGGAAGTCATACGCTTCATTTGAAGTGGGAAGATATACTGATTGCGATAACAATTGCTGCGAAAAAAAACTCACGACTGCAAAAAGATATAAAAAATTTCTTTTCATCTAATCTCCAAAAAAATTACTTTGTTCGCGTTGTAACCGCTTGTTTAATATATGAAACGAGCACGGATGCCGTTAAAATAAATGCTACAACCGTTAGTGAAATCACTGTTGATATCTCGAAATAATCTGCTATCAGCATCTTCGCCCCGATAAAGACAAGAACAACACCTACGCCGTATTTAACATAAATAAATGCACGCTGCACTCGTTCGAGCACAAAATACAACGAACGCAACCCCAGCACCGCCATCAAATTCGAGCTGAATACAATGAATGGATCGGTCGTGATCCCAAAGATAGCAGGAATTGAATCAACGGCAAAAACTATGTCAGTCGTCTCAATCACAATCAATACAATAATCATCGGCGTCGCGTACCATACGCCGTTTTCTTTAATAAAGAAATGCTCGCCTGTGTACCCATTCTTAACAGGAATCAGTTTTTTAAACCAATTAAGTAAAAGATTACGATCGGGTTCAACCTTCTTTTCTTTCCCGAAAGCCATTTTGTAACCCGAATAAATTAAAATTACTCCGAAGATGTACAAAATCCACTCGAAACGTTCGACTAAACTTGAACCGAGAAAAATAAGCAAACCGCGAAGAATGATAACGCCAACGATTCCGAAATTCAGAATGCGCCGCTGGTGAACCGGAGAAACATCGAAGAATGTAAAGATGATGAGGAAAACAAAAAGATTGTCGACGCTCAGAGATTTTTCAATAATGTAACCGGTAAAGAAGGCGACCGCCTTTTGCTGTCCATAGAGAAGAAAAACAGCAGCGTTCAATAATAACGAAAGAGCAATCCAAAAAACACTCCAAAAAATTGCCTTTCGCGTCGACATAAGAAATTCTTACTTTTTCTCTATAAGTTTTTTTAAGATACAAAAACTCTCTCTTATTCCCAATTCATTTCTATCGGAAGTCATAACAACTTATCTTGATTCGTGAATCATATTTGCGTATTTTAATGTCGAGCAAAAGCAAAGCCCGAGTGGTGAAATGGCAGACACACCGTCTTCAGGAGGCGGCGCGCGCAAGCGCATGCGAGTTCAAGTCTCGCCTCGGGCACAAAAAAGGACGCTTCACAGCGTCCTTTTTTATTTCTGAAAAACCTTGAGATTTTTACGATGCTTGTGATAGTTTAATTTCCAGTTGTAAAGGAAAAACTGTACGGCGACTTCACTGCGAAACCATTCGTTCCTTTCAACGAATTGGAAATGGTAATTGTATAAGTTGTTTGGGACGACAGCGAGGAAGAAGGACTAACATAAAATGCCGTTCCAGAAACCTGTAATGTTCCTGCAATTGGCGGAACAGAATGAAAAGCTGTAACCGCACTCGCAGAATCAACGATAAAATTACAATAAATTCCTATCGTAGCATTCCTTGAGACGCCGCTCCCGTTTGGATTTGAACCTGTCACAGCATACGGCGAAGTGGTAAATGAAAAAGAAAACGGTGCATGAAGCTGATGTCCATCAACATCTTTCGCTTGTGTACCTATCGTGACCGTGTATTGTGTTTCCGGTGCAAACATCGGGCTTGGCATCCAATAGAATCCCCATGAACTGTAATAGGAAGAGCTCGTTCCATTCACCGTTGGCAAAAGTGAAAGTGCATTTCGTACTGATGCGGTATCAATCAGTGCATTAAATCTTACGGCAATACTGGCTAAAGGAGAAATCGCTGTATCGTTATCTAACGGTGTCATATCAGTCACACGAAAATATGGCTCAGGCGTGAATGAAAATGAATCGGGCACTTCGAGTGTATTTCCGAAAATATCGCTCGCGCTTGCCGCAACAGAAATCATGTACGTTCGTCCGACTTTGAAATATGGATATTGAATGACATACCATGGCGGAAAACGTGCATCAAGTTTCGCATCCATAACAATCGGCAGATAGTTCGGTTCAGGCGTCAGCGGAAAATCAAACGTTGTTCCTTCCACTGGACCGGAGCGTGTCGTATCAATATACACCCACTCGCTCGACGGCGACAATGTCACAGCACGTACGACAGATTTTGAATCCATCAACTTATCAAAACGAATCTTCACGACATTCCCCGGAGACATAATGTTGGGCCCAACCGCACCTGCCAAAGGGTCAGTCCAAATAATATGCGGCGTAGAATACGGATCGTCTATAGATGTATCAACGACAGAACTTGTAATGTTGTTAGAATTATCGCGACAGTCCCACGCAAATCCCGCCAAAAACAGAACTAAAAGGAGAACGAATTTTTTCATAACGACACCTTTACTCTATAACAATCAGTATCTACAAAAACAAACAAAACGTTTTTTTTGAGCCGTCCGAAGCAAGAAATATTCTGTGAAAAAATTGCGCGAAGGAATTCAGGAGTGAATGTAACCATAATGCATTGTGGACGCTGTAGGGTTCGAACCTACGACCTTCGCCTTGTAAGGGCGACGCTCTGAACCAGCTGAGCTAAGCGTCCTTTTAATATTGAGCGGGAGACGGGACTCGAACCCGCGACGTCCAGCTTGGGAAGCTGGCATTCTACCACTGAATTACTCCCGCGTTTACCTCATCAGCTTGGTCCCGCCTGCGGCGGGATTCTGAAAATTGCAGCACTCGCAATAAACGCTCGCGGGCAATTTTCGAAGAAGCTGGTATTCGGACTTTATCCCGCGCTTTATGCGGGAACTGAATTACTCCTGCATCTCCACAAACACGTGATAATATAGTCAGAATTCGTTTTTCAAACAAGACAATTTAGTCTAACAATGTCGCCCGCGAAATTCTCGATGAGATGCCGACTGCCGTCATAACCAAAATCATTAGCAAAGTACAATACGCTGCCGCTCCGCCAACATTATACAAACGAAGCTGCGAAAGAATTTCGATTGAAATGGGGCGGGTGTTGTACGAATAGAGTAAAATTGAAGACACAAATTCCCCAAGCGAATTAATGAACACCAGCAGCGCTCCAGACACAATGGATGAAAGCAGCAATGGCAGCGTGATTCGTCTGAACGTTCGCCACCCGTGCGAGCCGAGCGTCATTGCCGCTTCTTCTAAACTTGGATCGGCAGATTCAAGCCCGGATGCTGTTGAACGAAAAAGAATCGGCAGATTGCGAACGGCGTACGCCAGCGGCAAAATCCAAAATGTACCAATAAGAATTGAACGCGCCGAAAAGAATGACGGATGATTAAAACTGAGAATTAATCCGACAGCAATGACCGTACCCGGAATACCGAACGGCACATTCATCAACAATTCAAGAAGCCTTTTCCCAATAAATTTCTTTCGCACAACAAGAATTGATGCGCAGACTCCGATAAAAACGACAATCGCCGTTGCAACAAACGCCATCTGCACACTATTGGCGATCGGCTCGAACACATGAGGATCGCTAAACAATTTTGTGAAATTCTGAACTGTGAATTTTTCCGGAAAAATCTGATATGTCCATGATCCTTCCTTCACAAACGAAAGAATCACAATGGTAATCACGGGAAGCAAAAAGAAAATTACAACACTCACCGTTACAACAACAGAAAAAAGCCGGACGGCGGAGGAATGCGGAACGGTCGAACGCTTGCCGCTTCCTTTCGAAGCAAACATATAGTTTTTTCTATTCTGATACCATCGCAAGAGAAGAAGAAAACCTACCGACACAATACTTAACATCACAGCAAAAGCAGCCGCATTCGCATCGTTGCCATTCAATTTTGCTGTGTAAATTTCCAGGGTGAGAAAGCGTGTTGTTCCTCCAAATAAAAATGGCGCAGAAAAAGACGCCATACTCGCCATGAATGTCATCAAAGAAGCGCCAACAAACGACGGCGTGAGCATCGGAAGAATAATCCGGCGAATGGTTACCGCACGCGACGCGCCAAGCGAAAGCGACGCATCAATGATAGAGCCATGCGATTCGGACAATTGATTCAGCGCAGAAGTTATGAATAAATAGAAATAAACATAAAACGAGTAGACATGAACTGCAACAATTCCCCACCATCCTTGCACAGCCAAATTTGACGGCGCAATTCCGAACAAAGCGGCAATTCCCCGCGTCAACATTCCACTTTCGCCGATGAGAAACATAAATGCAATAACGCCGACAAGCGGCGGAAGCGCGAGAGGTACAAGAACAAGTTTTGAGAAAATCGGCTTCAACGGAAACTCAAAATTGTGAAATACATACGCGAGGAATGTCCCCACAATTGCGCTGCCGAGAACACTCAACAGAGAAATCGCTACCGAATTCACCGATGCTTCAATAAATGTTGAATGGAAAATATCAATGTAGGCACGCAGAGAAAACAATAGACCGGATGTTCCGCCCGGCTGAAAACTTTCTTTCAGCAATGAAAGCAACGGTAAAAGAATGTAGCCGGCGGCAAAAAAAACAACGACAAACAAAAGCACGCCGGTAGCAGACGTCAAACGTTTTACGCTACTGTTCACGGAGAACTTTACGATGAATATTTTGGGGAATTGAAATCATCACTTCGGCGCCGGCAGACAATGCTGCTTCATGCGCGGTAGAGGAACGTGTCGCACGAACGCGCTGCTGAAGTAAGTCAATCACATACTCAACAACAGCACCGGAAAATTGAACATCCATAATCTTTCCCTTCGCTTTTCCATCGTTTGACAGTTTAGAGATGGGGTCCACTTTTGAAACGGATCCCATCCACTTGCCAATCAAAATTTCTTCGGGTAAGACGGCGAGCATCTCATTCTCGTCAATAGAATTTATTCCAAAACAGCTACTGCAAAGTTCCGCAGAAAAGAAATTCGCTCGCCCAATAAACGATGCTACAAAACTATTCTTCGGAGAGAAATAAAGCTCTTGCGGCGTGTCAACTTGTTGAATAACACCGTTGCTCATCACCGCGATCCTATCGGAAAGAGCCAGAGCTTCGCCTTGATCGTGCGTCACATAGATGCTCGTGATACCGGTTTCTTTTTGCAATTGTTTGATCACACCGCGCGTTTCAAGCCGCAATGCATGGTCCAAATTAGACAACGGCTCATCAAACAACAAAACCTGCGGTTCAACAACAAGCGCCCGCGCAAGAGCAACGCGCTGCTGCTCGCCGCCGCTGAGATTCGGGATAGCGACATCGCGCTTACCGCTTAATCGAACTTTTTCAAGCACAGATTCAACTTTGGTATAAATTTCTCTTTTGGCACAATTCAAAACTTCGAGACCGTAAGCAATATTTTGAAAAACAGTCATGTGTGGAAACAAGGCATAGTTCTGAAACACCAGCCCGATGTTCCGCTTCTGCGGCGGAAGCGCAGTGATATCTTTTTGATTCAGAAAAAAATTTCCTGTTGTGGGTTGTTCAAGTCCCGCAACCATGCGAAGAAGTGTTGTTTTCCCGCAGCCGCTCGGCCCGAGCAGAGAAAAAAATTCCCCACTGTGAATTTCAAGATTGAGCGGTGCGACCGCCTTTACCCGTCCGAATGATTTTGAAATGTCGCGAAGAGAAAGATCAGCCATGCAACTATTGACTTCCTTTCCCTTTAATTTCCGAATCCCATTCTTCCATCCACTCGGATTCGTGCTGTGAAATCAAATTCCAATCTATCGGCATCGTAGTAAAATGCGTTGACGTAATCCATTTCGGTAAAGAGTCCCGAGGAATGTCGTTGCGGGCAGGAATGCGGTAAAATTTCTTCGCCTGAAGAATCATACTTTCCTTCGATGTGACAAACTCGTAAAACTCCTCTGCCAGCTTTTCATGCTTGCATCCGCGAACAATGGCGATACCGTCCGTGAGCGACACCGTTCCGCTCTTAGGAAAATTATAACCGAACGGATAATGATTCACCTCTGATTGAAATACAATATCCGGCATATCCCACAACGTTACCTCAGCTTCTTCGCGCGCAAGGCGTAAATACATTTGCGTCGGATCCGGCGTGTAGGCTTTCGTGTTCGCATCAAGCCGGCGCAGCCATTGAAAACCATTTTCGTCTGTGCCATAATTTTTGACCGACTGTGCGATGATGGAACTGAAAATGATCCGCAAGGTTCCCGACGCGAGCGGATACCGCAGAATAATTTTTCCTTTCCATTTCGGCTCGAGCAAATCGTTCCAGTCTTTCGGTGCTTCTTCGGCGGTAAGCAGATGAGAATTGAATGCGATCACCTCGGGTGTTGCGAATGTTCCGTACCAAAAATTATGCGCGCTTTTGTTTTCCTGTGCAATGTGCTCTGCCCATGTCGGCGTGTATGCGGCGAGCAGACTTTCTTTTTCGGCGCGAATGAACATCGTCGAAGGTGCGCCCCACCACACATCCGCCTGCGGATTCTCTTTCTCCGTCCGGATTCTGTCGTACGCATCTTGTGAACCCATATCGAGCCACTGCACATCAACATCGGGATGCACTTTTTCAAAACGCTTCTCAAATTCTTCGAGCATATCTTTACCGTGCGGAGAATAGACAACGAGCGGCGTTTTATGCGATGAATTGCAGGCAAGGAAAATGAATGAAAGAAAAATGCTGAGGGTAAATTTCATGTCAAATGTAATTAAAGAAAGAGGTAACGATCGCTTTTTTCGATGCCGCAGGGACTTAAGTCAAATTATTATGAAAAATTCCCTGCGAACTCTGTGGCTGAGCCGTGCTTCACTTGTTCATTTTCCTAACGAAATCATGTTGGCAAAAATTTGAAATGCACCTTTGTTTGCTTCTTTCAACTCGCGGTACCAGACATACGAAGTGTACACATAAATTCCCTTTCCGTATTCCGCATAAAGAAGCCCTGTGTCGAGCGGCTTTTCACCAGGATCAGAACATGATAATAATTTTTCGTAGTGTTGCGAAACATCCCGCGGCATGTACAATGTCCGCTCCTGCACCCATCCCTGCCATGCAGTTGAATCAATCTCATTAGGAAAATTAAAAATTGGATTTTTCGGCTCGAGGACAGTCACCGGAGCGGTTTCGAATGTGACGCGGTCGTGCGAGACAGAAAACGGATATGGTGCATACTCCGGTTTCCATTCTTTATCTTTCTGATACATCACGATAAGCGTGCCACCGTTCTTCACGTACTCGAGCAGGCGCTTGTTGTTGTCAACCAAATCCGGGCGGACAAGATACGCGCGAATATCAACAACAATGGAAGAAAATTTTTGCAAGTCTCCGGACGAAAGCGTACTCGCATCCAGCATCCGATGAGGGACTCGCAATTCGTTTAACGCTTCGTCGAAAACATTATCATAGCTCTGGATAACACCAACATTTACACCGCGCGCCGCTTTTGCAGAAAACTCATGAAGTGTGCATACCGCCGTGTCAGCGTCAATACACAGACGAACAGGAAATTCCTTTTCGGGTAAATTCACCGGCGGAATCACCGTCACATCGCCGTTAAATGAACTATCCTGATTTGTAATTAGAAATTCACCGTCAAGCGCCGCCCATCCTGATGGAATAATAACGTGCACTCTTCCGGCAGATTTATCAGTGAAATAGTTCTTCACAACATAATGAATTTTTCTGGATTCATTTTTGAGCCAAAGATTTTCCGTCGGAACGGAAATTGTTTGCAGCGGCGCCACCTGAACGAATATCGGAACAGATTCTTTGCGCTCTTCACCGCCAATTGCGTACAACGCCTCAGCCGTAATAAGCGGCGTTGTGTGAAACGATTCATACAGATGCCGCACTTTAGGATATGTGTATTGTGCATCAGCAGGAACGGTAATCTCGAATGTTTTTGATGAAGAACTTTGCTCGCTGACGTCCTTGCTTTGCCAATTTTCAGGCATACGCAGCGTTACGGTAAGGTTTTCGATCGTGCGATTCGGCGTGATTTTTACGGTAAATTTTTCTTTCCGCACCACAACAGAATCTGAAAGCGAAGCTGTGAGATATGATGTATCGGGAAAAAGCGGAAGATGTGTTTCATTTTCAAAATCAATTCCGCCGAAAAAATTGTTCCGGTCATTTTGAAATTCCCTGCTCGATAGGACAAGATGATAGCGCGTCGAATCCATAAACCAGCGGAATCTCCCGCTTGCAACGATCTTATCCATGCCCTGCGTCCGGTGCTGCGAAAGCGCCTCAGCCGCAAGCTCCGATGCGGTTTTTCCGAATGGCAGCGTATCGTTCGCTACGGGATTGACAACATCAATTGAAGCATTCTGTAATTCCGGTGCATTGCTGTGCCCGGAGAATATTCGTTCGAAATATTTTTTCGGCTGATATAATCCAACGCCGGCTTCGCGCAATTGTTCCGGATGATATGTTGAATCCGCGGCGAGCTTGAATGCTTCTTCGGCGGCGATGGCAACCGCCTGATGATTTCCGTGCCCGTCCGTCGTGTTATGATTCGTGAAGATCACATCCGGTTTCAACTTTCTAATAATGTACACGAGCCGCGCAACAACTGTATCCTTGTTCCACTGTTCAAAAGTTTCTTTTGAAGTTTTTGAAAATCCGAAATCAACGAAATTTAGAAAATACGCTTTCGAACCGAGAATGTTCGCCGCACGTTCGGTTTCTTCCGTACGAAGCACACCAAGATCGGCATACAATTCAGGACCGATTTCATTTTGACCGCCTTCGCCGCGTGTGAAGAAAACTGAATATGTTCTCACGCCGTACTTGTAACGGTAGAATGAGAGCGTCGCTCCGTCCTCATCATCGGGATGCGCGGATAAATCCATGAGCGTGGGAATGTGCTGCGCGAGTGATGGAAGTGAGGAAAAGAGTAAGACTAAGGCAACAAAAGAAAAAAGTTTTAATTTTTTTATCGTCATATAATACTCTGCAGAATTGGATTGATGGATTACTGGATAAATGGAATTTTCATAAATCCATCAATCCATTACTCCAAGGTTGTACATTTCGGTTAATCACCAAGATCTACCTTTGTCGCACCCGCACGCACAACGCGCGGCTTTCTGCCGGTTATATCCACAACTGTCGAAGGCACTTGAGACGGAGCATCTCCATCGTCAACAATCAACTCAACTTTTCCGTTGAACTCTTCAATGACATTCTTAATTTTCTCTCCGCCTGCCGTGCCCGAAAAATTTGCACTTGTTGAGATAATCGGTACACCGGCAGCAGTGATTAAATCAACACAGAATTTGTGTTGTGGAACACGAATGCCGATTGTTCCCCTTCCCGCCGTCAACTCGCGCGGAAGTTTTTCGTTCGCAATAAAAACAAACGTCACAGCGCCGGGCCAATATTTTTTGACAAGTTCTCTCGCCGCCGGAGAAATTTCATCAACAAAGCGTTCGACCATCTGAAGAGAATTCATCAGCACAAGCAGCGGCTTTCCCCGTTCGCGTTCTTTGATCGAATAGATTTTCTCGACGACCGCCGCATTTGTCGCGTCACCGCCTATACCGTAAATTGTATCCGTCGGATAAATCAGCACGCCCCCGTTTCGAACAACGCTTGACGCTTCTCCAAGAACGGATGCATGGATTGACGGAGAAAGTTTAAACAAACGTGTTGACTGCATTACGCTGGAATTATTTGCTCATTCCGAGAATAGTTTCCCACTCATCGTTCGAAACAGGCATAACTGACAATCGGCTCAATCGGACAAGTGGAAAATTCTTCAAATCTTTTCGCGTTTTAATTGCGGCAAGCGGAACTGGATTCTTTAATTTTTTGTCGAACTCGATTTCCACAACAACGTAACGCTCATCTTTCATCTTCGGTTCCGGATATGGATTGCCCACCACTTTGGCAATTCCAACGACCTGCTTTTCATCACCGGTATGATAAATGAACGCACTGTCTCCTTTTTTCATCGTGCGAAGATGCTTCAACGCAAGCGCATTACGCACACCGTCCCACACCGTTCGTTTCTGCTTTTCAAGATCGGCAAGCGAAAAAGTTGACGGCTCTGTTTTTAATAGGAAATATGCCATGGCATATTGATAAGAATTGAATGCTGAGGAAAATATATTAAAACGCCCCGCGAAAAACAATAAACGACTTCAGCCGAAGCTCGCGACCTCGGCTGAAGTCTCATTTCTACTTCATTAAGAGCAACTTCTTCGTCGCTATAAAATTACCGGCCGTCAGACGATAAAAATAAACACCACTTGCCATGTTTGATGCGTTCCACTGAACATCGTACGTCCCCGGCGACTTTTGTTCGTTCAACAACGTCGCCACTTCTCTTCCCAACACATCATATACTTTTAGTGTCACCAATTGAAGATCGGTAACCGAAAATTGAATATGCGTTGCCGGATTGAACGGGTTCGGATAATTCTGTCCGAGCGCAGTTGTCAGTGGAATATTGGGGGAAATCTGTTTTACATCGAGTACAATATTATCTGTCCCGCCAGCATCAATGTATCGCTGTTTGAATTCCTGCAAATACAGATTTGCGATCCGCTTGCTGTGAATCATCAGCGTGTTTTCATTGTTCGCCGTTTCTGCCGAGCTTGACCAGTTGTGCGAACCGGTGATCACAACATCATCCGCTTGAGGATTCTCCGCATCAATCACCGCGTATTTATGATGTAGCAATCCGCCCAGCGAAGAAGCTTTCAGGCGGATATCAACTCCCGCCGTTTGCATAACAGAAAATTGATTGCCGGTATCTGTGTTGTTGTCCAGAATAACGTGCACTTTCACTCCGCTGTTTTTCTTGGAGATCAGCGTTTGAGCAAGATCGTCACGTGTGAACGTCAGCATACAAATATCAATTGCCTGCGTCGCCGTGCTCAACGCATCCGCGATGTGCATCGTTGTGTGATCGGACGGGCTGAAATACGATTCCAGCGGCGTGCCGTTAATGTTAAAACGGTGCGGCGTGTTGTCTGTTTTGTGAAGCCCGAACCGGGACGTACTTGCATTCGGCGTGTCGGTATCGCTTCCCCACATCTCGTTGAATTCCATCGTGTACGCATGGGCAAGCGCCTGGTCCTGAATTTCAACAACATTCTGCGCGTCGTTGTTATTACCCGGATCGGTCGCATTCCACGAACCAGCCCATACCCAATCATCGCTTGCTGAAGTTGTATCGCGGTAATCAAAGACACCAAATTTGTTGTGCATCAATCCGTTGCCGTTGTTGACCGGATCGAACTTATCGGTAATGAACGGCATGCCGCTGTTTTTCAATTGTGTCATTGGCGCAGTTGTGGAATTGTCGTACTCCACGATCATGCGCACTTTCACGCCGCGATTGCGGGCATCGAGCAGCGCGTTTGCAATGTTTGTGCCGACTGTCCCGCTCAAACTGTACAATGCAACATCAATCGAATACTGCGCCGCTTGAATGCGGTGAATGAATTTGTCAACGATGTTTACCGTCTGCGCCGTCTCTGCCATTGCCACCGATGGATTCACGCTGTGATTGAAATAGACATTCATCGTGCCTGTTGAAGTTGACGGCGACGCTGTGCTGAAGATCTCGTCGCCTGCCGCATTCGCGCCCGCAGTATCTTTCACCACAACCTGATAATGATAGACCGTTGACGAATGCAGGTTCGGAATCGTCACTGCATGAACCGAATCTGAAGAAGAAACAGAAACTGAATCTGTGTACGATGTTGTCACTCCGTATTTCACAACGGCGGTTGACAACGACTTCGTTTTAATATTAATGACAACTGAATTCGAATGAATATCCGATTCGTACGGTGGTGCTGCAAGCACCGCTCCCGCATGTGCGATAACATCATCCTGCGTGCGTGGAGTGATTTCGTAATCGGATGTGTACGGCGCCGGCGGAGCCGGAGTTCCCGGTTTGAATTGCTTTAAGATTCCAATCAGATCGAATGCACCGGTCGGCGCAGTCCATGTATTCGGAATAAAAACGCCTGTCGTCCCGGTTGCATCGGTAATGGTACTGTTCGCCGCATCGTACGTGACATTATTGATACGCACGAGCCGGCCTTCATTCGGCTCAGAAAAATCATCGGTGTTGAACGTATGGTTCACATCATCCGCCGTTACAAGAAACGGCTCGGGAAGTGAATTTCCATGTGAATGAAAAATTGTTTTTGCTGAATCCGGCACGACCTCATTTCCGCCGCGATATTGTTGAAGCGCACCGGTGAATGTAACACTGTCGCCAACCTGATAATTGTACGAGCGTGTGTAATTAAAAATATTGATACCGGCTGTTGCATCCTGAAGATATACCTGAGTCTGTGTCGTGCTTAAATCCGCGGTGATGATCCCGCTTATTGTCACAACAGAGCCGAGCCCGTATGGTGCAACAGGAACACCCTGCGCATCATTCTGATGCAAAAGAATAATCGGAATAACTTTTATTAAATTGATTGACACTGCGGATGCGATCTGGATTGGTTCACCGCCATTTAGCGCTGTCTTCACAACAAAAGTTGCTTTGCCGGAAGCATCAGGTGCAGTAACATTTGCAATTGTGATTTTCCCCGTGTCGGTGTTTGTGATAGCACCGTGGCCGAGATAAATCGTATCGCTGGTAACGGAAACACTGCCTGCGGTAAAGCCGCTGCCCGACAACGAAACACTTCCGGAAGCTTGCGGCCAGTTCCATCCGGCAGGCATGATAATTACAACGCTGTCAAGCGTATTTGTTCCGTCACCCGCAACGGAAATTGTTACAGAGGATGTTTGATTCGCTTCCATGGATGCCGGCTGAATGAACGCCGTGCCTGTGCCGTTTCCTCCAACCGATAACGATGGTTCAGGAGGCGAAGCAAGATTATGCGGATGACGTCCGTTGGTCTGCAATATAAAATCAGCAGAATTATTATCCGTATCGTATCCGTTGCCTGCGGTTTCCTCGCTTCCTCCTGCTGCCAACGACTGCGCTGTTGATGTTGCAGAAGCTTTCCGCTCAATGGAATTATTGTTGGCAGTAGTTCCATGATTCGGCGCAGCACTTCCTTCCGGATCTATGGCAGTGGAACCAAAGCCAACCTTATCCACTTCAGATGCAGAAGCATTGATAATATGAATATGACCGTTGTCAGCTATACCGATATTGGTGCTTGCCGGCATTGCTAAATCTGCCGCTGTCGGTCCGGAATAATAACCGGCGCCCGCTGCAAAAAGATAAAAACAATGAGCCGGAAGCGATGTCCCTGCCGGCACAGTCAATTTCGTTGACCACGTTGAGCCCGTTGCAGATTTATATTCAAGTTTCCAGCCTGAAATATCAGCTGCGCCGCTCGTCGGATTATAGATTTCAACGAACTCATCGTTCGCGGTAGAGTTGCCTCTCGTCGCTAACTGACTGATCACAACATGGTTCGCGGTTTGGGCTTGCAGAAGTACTGGCAGGGAAATTAATACAAGAAGAAAACGGTAAAAATGTTTCATTATACAACTTCCTTTCGATACAAAAAAGAACAATAAATTTACCCGATGAATATAGAAAAAGATTGCCTGAGATGAAACCTTTTGCATGTTATCTTTTCATAACGGCAGTATTTTGTGAACCTGCTCATATCGGCAATTTTACTCCGAATTTTCGTTGACTTTTGAGGCAGTTTCCGTTATATTTTTAACCTTGAAATATATCATTGTTCATGTATTTACCCTCACGGAGGTTCGCTTGTGAAAAAAAATCGCGGCAAGATTATCATTATTGTGGCTTCAATTCTTCTCGCCTTGTATTTTTTGTACCCCACTTACCAGTCATATATGCTCAATAAAAAACTGCATGCGATGAGCAGTGCCGACAGTCTAAACTACGTTCAAAATAATGAAAAGGACATACGCAGCATCCGCGCTAAACGCATCAAATTAGGATTGGATTTGCAAGGCGGCATGCGCGTTGTGCTTGAGGTGAACGTGTTGAAGATGTTCGAAGAGATGGCAAAAAACAAGGACGATCAATTCAACGCCATCACGGCGGAAATTGCCAAGGAAGCGGCAACGAGCGACGAATCGCTGACAAGTATTTTTCAGAAAAAATTTCAGGAAAAAGGAATTCGCCTGAGCCGCTATTACGGAAGCTTGCGGGAAACTGATGACGAAATCATGAAACAGCTCAGCGACGAATCAGAAAAAGCTGTTGACCGCGCAATGGAAATTGTCCGCAACCGCGTTGACCAGTACGGTGTTTCCGAGCCGACAATTCAGAAACAAGGCGGGCGGCGCATTATTGTAGAGCTTCCGGGCGTTTCAAATGAAAATGAAGTCCGGCAATTACTCCAGGGAACTGCGCTTCTTGAATTCAAATTGATGAAAGACCCGGACATCATTTACAAAACTCTTTCAGCGATTGACAAATATCTTGCATCGCAAGGCTACGTTGACACAGCATCAACAAAAGCTGACACGACAGGAGCCGATACCACCGGCAAAGCTGCAAACAAAGCACCGGAAAATTCTCTCACTGCGCTCAACCAAGCTGACACAACATCGCAGCAATCTGTTTTACCGGAAGAACAGAAATCGGCAGAGGAAGTGAAGAAAGAACATCCGTTCCTGTATCTTGTCCGCCCGAATCAACAAGGCAGCGGTGATGCATACGTTTCTGAGAACGACCGTTCAATCGTTGATAATATTCTTGAGCGCCCCGATGTACAAAAATTGATTCCCAGCGACATGGGCTTTTACTGGAGTTCAAAGCCGTCTTTCACCAGCGACGGAATTAAGTACTACGATCTGCTCGGGCTGAAGAAAACCGCGGAGCTTACCGGCGGCGTTATTGTTAATGCTCAAGCAACCATTGATCCGAACTTCAACCAGCCCATTGTGACAATGGAAATGAGCAGCGAAGGCGCACGCGAGTGGGCGCGTATTACCGGGGCGAACGTCAACAAACGCATCGCTATCGTTCTTGACAACGCAGTCTTTTCTTCACCGGTTGTTCGGGATAAAATCACCGGCGGCCGTTCGCAAATTGAGGGAATGGAAAACATTGACGAGGCTCGCCTTCTCGAAATTATTCTGAAAGCCGGCGCGCTTCCCGCTCCGGTTGATATCATCGAACAGCGCAGCGTCGGACCTTCACTCGGCGAAGATTCAATTCAAGCCGGCATGAACTCGTTTACCATTGCCTTGATTCTGGTCATAGGTTTTATGCTTGTCTATTACCGTACCGGCGGCGCGATTGCAAACATTGCACTGCTGTTTAACGTGTTGTTCATCTTTGCGATTCTCGCCGCGTTCCAGGGAACGCTGACACTTCCGGGCATCGCAGGTATTGTGCTCACCATCGGTATGGCTGTGGATGCGAACGTGCTGATCTACGAGCGCATCAGAGAAGAAATGACAACTGGAAAAACATTACGTGCTGTCATTGATGCCGGCTACGGCAAAGCGTTCAGCGCTATCTTTGATTCTAACATCACAACATTTTTCAGCGGCGTAGTGCTTTTCCAATTCGGAACCGGTCCCGTGCAGGGATTTGCGCTCACCTTGATGATGGGCGTTTCCGCGAACCTCTTTACAGCAATTGTCGTCACGCGCGTAATTTTTGATGTGATGACGGAACGCGGCGCTACTTCTATTAATTTCGGCTGAGCTATTCTAATTACAAAGTAATCCTTCGGGACAGGAGAATACGACACAATGAGATTATTCAAGAAAACAAATATTGATTTCATGGGAAAGCGGAACATCTGGTATCTTATTTCCGCTCTCACACTCGTCATCGGACTTTTAGGCGTAGTGTTCAAAGGAGTAACTCTCGGCATAGATTTTCTCGGCGGAACCGAGCTGCTGGTTAGGTTTGAAAACGCCGTACAAGTTACCGATGTGCGGGCGGCAGTTGATAAAATCGGCTACACGGGAAGCGAGATCAAAACCTTCGGTAATCCGAACGACATCTCGATCCTCACTTCGCGCCAGGCAGAAGGATCAAAGATTGCGGACGACATTCGTGCCGGATTGACCGCGCAGTTTCCCAACGACAAATTTGAAGTTCTTAAAGAAGACAAGATCGGCCCGAAAGTCGGCGCTGAGCTGCGGCGCAATGCTGTGTATGCCGTCATTGCAACGCTGATCATTATTATGGTGTATGTCGGTTTTCGCTTTAAATTCATTTACGGCGTCGCCGGCGTTATCGCATTGTTCCACGATGTGCTCGTGACTTTTGGTTTCGTTGTCATCTTTAACGGACTTTCTCCGCATCTCAATCTTGAAATGTCGCAGAACTTGATGGCAGCATTTTTAACGTTGATTGGATTCTCGATAAACGACACGGTGATCGTGTTTGACCGCATCAGAGAAAATTTGAAGATTCATAAAACCGAAAGCTTATTCGTTGTGATAAACAAATCAGTCAATGAAACACTCAGCCGAACCGTCATCACCAGCGGCACGGTTCTGCTTGTCCTTATTGTATTGATTTTTTTGGGCGGCGAAGTGAACCGCGGGTTCGCGTTCACGTTCTTTATCGGAACGATTTCCGGAACATATTCTTCGATTTACGTCGCAAGCGCTATCGTCCTCGATTGGACGAACAGAAAAAATAAAAAAAATGCTCTGAAAGCCGCACGATAACTCACGAACTTTTTTGCGCCGGAGGCGCATTGGCTGCAACGAAGGAGACGCATGAAATTCTCTACAAAAGAAATCGCAGGCTGCACAGTGATCAAGCTCGAAGGTAATGTGCTCGGTGGACCGGACGCCGCAGAAT
Source organism: Bacteroidota bacterium (assembly GCA_021796215.1). Taxonomy (GTDB): domain Bacteria; phylum Bacteroidota; class Ignavibacteria; order UBA10030; family UBA8401; genus JAJYOI01. The sequence continues at coordinate 401,643 of JAJYOK010000001.1, read as the reverse complement.
TGAACAATTCGCTTCACAAACTTGTCGAAGCGAAGAAGAAAAAAATTGTGATTGACCTTTCGGACGTCCCGTTTATGAACAGCTCCGGTCTCGGAATGTTGATCGGCAGTGTAACAACAATGCGGAATGCCGGCGGAGATTTAAAACTTGCAGGCGCTTCGGCTAAAATCAAGAATATCCTCTCCGTTACAAAATTGCTCAACGTATTCGAGCTTTATGCGACAGCAAAAGAAGCGGCAGAAAGTTTTTAGCTGAATGATACTATCCCCTCAACAACAATTTCGTATCTCTACGAGCCTTACCTTGACTTTGTTCTGGCGGCGCACAACAACGATCCCCAACAGACCGTTACTCCAGCCTATTTATGTGCGAATTCCAGATGGAAGAGGTTCTCTTTTTCCTGCCACATCCTGATCATATCCTTCAATCTCAACAACAATACACTTCGCGTAAAATCGAATTGAGTAATCAGTAACTCACAACCAAGGAGTAAAGAAGAATGAACAGCAACCTTTTTGCACGTAAGCCTCTCGCTCTGCTTATTGAAGAAATGAAAGGAGAGAATCGTTTACGACGCGTCCTCGGACCAGTAACGCTCACAAGCCTGGGTGTTGGCGCAATAATTGGAACCGGTATTTTCGTCCTGACCGGCGTTGCGGCACATGACAAAACCGGCCCGGCGTTGATTCTATCGTTTGTCGTCGCTGGGATGGCATCTATTTTTGCCGCGTTGTGTTATTCTGAATTCGCTTCGATGGTTCCCGTTGCGGGATCAGCCTACACCTACGCCTATGCAACACTCGGCGAACTTTTTGCGTGGATCATCGGCTGGGATTTGATATTGGAATATGCGGTCGCATCGGCAACGGTTGCCCACGGATGGTCCCATTATTTTCAAGATTTTGTAAGCATCATTGGATTCAAGTTTCCCCACGCTTTCGGTAACGCCCCGTTTGATTTTAATCCGGCAACCGGACTCCTATCAGCAACGGGGACGATCCTCGACTTCCCGGCAATTGTTATTGCCGCGATCATTACAACAATTCTTGTTATCGGAATACGCGAGAGTGCGGGTTTTAACGCAGTTATGGTTATTCTAAAACTTGTGATCGTTCTCTTTGTAATTGTTGTCGGAGCGTTTTATGTCAACCCGGCAAACTGGCATCCATTTGCACCCTTCGGCCTTACGGGAGTAAGTTTCTTCGGCAAAACACTTTTTGGTCAAACCGGTTTGGGTGGCGAGCCGCTGGGCATGCTGGCTGGCGCTGCAATAATCTTTTTCGCATACATCGGCTTCGATTCTGTTTCAACACATGCAGAAGAAGCGCGTAATCCGAAGCGAGACGTTCCTATCGGCATCATTACTTCTTTGATCCTCTGCACAATTTTGTACATCCTGGTCTCTGGAATACTAACAGGGATGGTTCCATACAATAAATTGAATATTGATGCGCCAGTTTCAGATGCGTTCAAACAAGTGGGACTGCCATGGGCGCAATTTATCATCTCTCTCGGTGCCGTTGCCGGCATCACTTCGGTGTTGCTAGTGATGATGTTGAGTCAGCCCCGCATTTTTCTTGCAATGGCGCGTGATGGGTTGCTTCCCAAAAGCTTCTTCGGAGCTATCCATGAGAAATTCCGCACGCCGTGGAAATCCACAATCCTTACCGGTGTGTTTGTAGCAACGTTGGCGGCATTTCTTCCACTGCGTATTCTTGCCGATTTGGTGAACATCGGAACATTGCTTGCCTTCGTTATCGTCTGCGCAGCAGTTCTTATCATGAGGAAGACAAACCCCGACGCAGAACGTCCCTTCCGCGCACCGTTCGTTCCTTTCGTGCCTATCTTTGGTATCGGATTTTGCCTTCTCTTGATGTTTTCACTTCCGCCGGAAAACTGGCTGCGGCTTTTTATCTGGCTTCTGATCGGCTTTGCTATCTATTTCGGTTATGGACGCCACCACAGCGTAATGGCGCGTATGAGGGCAGAAGGAAAATAACAAACGTCTCCCTTGTCAATCATGTATCTTCATTGAAGAAGGCAACGTTACCAGCGCTGCCTTCTTTTATTTTCTTTCCCCGTGTTCGCGCGGTTCATATTTCCCCTCTGGAGTAATCAATTCTTTATACGGACTGTTCCAGCTTTTGTCAAATATTTTTGCAAGCCTGCCGGCAAGCGCAGCACTCGTGCCGACAATTCCAAGATTGCGGGTAGAATAAAAATAACTCTTCTCACAGTTCGCAGTGCCGAGCCAAAATGTCGTGTCATCAGCAACGATATATTTAAGATGCTCGACGCGAGCGTACGAAATATATCCCCCGGACCACTCCGGAATCGCCGTGAAAGCAACTTGAACATTCTGAAGAGCGCACAAATCTTTCAAACCGTTCTTTGCTTCTGATCCTTTTTCCCAATCTGAAACAATCATGCGCACTCTCACTCCCCTCTTCGCGGCATTTCGAATGGCATTATCAATCACTGAGTACGTTCCTCCCTTCCATACGCGCGTAGAATAAGAAAGAAATTGGAGTGTCAGTGTGTGCTTCGCACCGTTAATCAGATGAACAATTGCCGGTTCGTCCCACAGCGCCGAATCCGGTATAAAACCAATTGGGCTGTATGTTGGCGTAATGACGGCGCTTTCTCCCTTCGTGACAAAAATATGAATCGGAAAGTGATATTCTTTCTGAGGAATCGAAATATCTTGTTCTGTCTTCATTGTGTCCGCTGCAAGCCGCCAATCAAGATCGAAAACATCGCCATACACTTCTGCGATTTCTTTGTTATTAATGCGAAGGCCGAGTTCATGGATATGTTCCAGCGATCTCCAATCGAAATTCTGGCTGCCAACAAAAACTTCTTTTCTGTCAACAATAAAATATTTCGAATGCTGGATACCTCCGGCAATCTTACCGAAATCAATGCGGCGTGTTTCAATGTTTCGAAATTGACCGAGGCTGTCAACACTTTGCGGATATGTTTTGTACATACGCGCATCAACAATAAGTCTGACCTTCACACCGCGGTCTGCCGCTTTATAGATTGCACCAAGAACGCCGTCCAGCAATTTTCCCGGTTCATTCGAGACATAAAACTCCTCAAGATCAAGTGACTTCTTCGCGCTGCCGATCATTTCAATCCACACCTTTTGTGTGTTGCGGATATCGGAATTGTCGAGAATTGTACCGACCGGCGTGCTTTCAACAATCTCAATGTCAGAGGAAGGAACACTCCCAAAGGGATGTTCCACTTGTGAGTGAAGCGAAGGAGAAAAAAGAAGAAAGGCTGCGAGAAAAATTTTTTTCATAGGTTTTCTACCTGTGTTTTAGTTTGTGCAAGTTAGAATGCCCGCAGACTTCTTTTTACTGCACGAATGGCTGCGGTGGCAAATGATGGAAGTCAACTGTCATATTAATGTTGGAAAGAAATTCTCCGTTCTGCACAGTTACCGTTTTCGGAACAGACGATGTCGAATCAAAACCGTAGAACGACAGCACGCGCCAATCATGGAAGTAGTCTATACCATATCGCTGAACAATGGCAACATAATCATATTCTTTCGCCGGGACATTAAACTCATAATTGGCAACGAAACCGGAATCAACATTAAGCGGAAGTGACGGAGAAAACGGAATCGTGCCGCCTAAAATTTTTGTAATCAACGTATTCACCGACGTATCAATCGGATAGTACGGCACGGCAACGACGCGTAAATCAAGGATTGGGTCCGACGCGGGTGCATTCATAAAATAAACTGTGCCGCTAAATCCTGTTTTAGCAACAACGGGCGAAATTCCTTTATCGCATCCTGCAATAAACAATCCGAGAACGGCAAAAATATAAATGTATCTCATATCTCCACAAAGAATGTGAATAAAAGTAGCAAAGCCCGCACGGAAAAGCAACTTCGCCGTTTCTTGATTATCCCTCGTGATTTGAGTAAATTTAATACAACAACGTGAGTAATGCAGAATGAAACTACTTATTGATTTCGTTAATTTCCTTTTACCCGCACTCTATTTTGTAACTGTGTGGGCGTATGCAAAGGCATTTTTCAGCGATTCGCCTTCTGCCAAAAAAGTGAAGACGCCGCTGTTTCTCTCCACCGTCGCCATTCATTTCTGTTATCTTCTTGCACGTACGCTCTATTTCGATCATCCTCCAATCACGACCATTTACGAGATTATGACAGTAATGTCGTTTTCCATCGCCGCCACATATCTTGTGATTGAATTTTGGACAAAGGTAAAAGGAACCGGCTATTTCATTCTCATTCTTGCTTTCATCTTTCAACTTCTTTCAACGCTGTTCATTCAGGATTTAATTGAAGTGAAACCGGTTCTCCGGAACTACCTTCTAGGACTTCACGTCTCGAGCGCCTTGTTAGGATACGCCGCAATTGCAATTTCCGCTGTGTACGGTTTTCTCTACCTCATGCTGTATCATCATATCAAGTCGAGCAGGTTTGGCGTCATCTACACAAAACTCCCGAACCTTGAAGCTCTGGAGCGCATGAGCATGGTTGCAATTACCTTCGGCTTTGCATTGCTCACCATCGCGATTGCAGTCGGCTTTGTGTGGCTGCCGCGTGCGTTTACTACCTTCTCCTACGCTGATCCGAAATTAATCGGAACAATCGGTATCTGGCTGTTATACGGTGTAGGCTTAGGAGCGAAAAAAACTATCGGATGGCAGGGGCGAAAGATTATGATTCTCTCCATCGTCGGATTTGTCATTTCATTCTTTTCGCTGACTATCGTGAATATTTATTTCAGCGGATTTCACAATTTCCATTAGGCGAAAAGAATTGAACAAATCGAAAATGGCGCTGAAGGCGTCAGAGCGTGTATGAATATTGTTGCTGTAGGAATTAATCACCGCACCGCACCGCTTGAAGTACGGGAAAAAGTCTGGTACTCCGACGATGAAATCCGTACGGCTATTGCCGAGCTGAAGAATACTACGTTCTCCGAGTGTTTTCTCGTCTCAACGTGCAATCGCACGGAGTTGTACGGCATTCCGAAAGACGGAAGTCCGGCAGCGGAAGACCTTGCGTTGGCCGAAAGGCTTAAAGATTTTCTCATCACATTCAAGTCGGCTTCTTCCTCCGTTGAACGAAAACATTTCTATCATTTTTTTTCCGTCGGCGCAGTACAACATTTGTTCAAGGTCGCCTCAGGAATTGATTCAATGGTCATCGGCGACATCCAGATTCTCAGCCAAATCAAAGATGGCTACACTATCGCGCTCGAAGCGCAAACTACAAACTCATTCACGCATCGGCTGATTCAGGCAACGTATCATGTCGGAAAAAGAACTCGGACAGAAACGCGAATAGTAGAGGGCGCAGTTTCCGTTAGCTATGCAGCGGTCGAGCTTGCAAATAAAATTTTCTCCGATTTAAGCAAAAGAGCCGCCCTGCTTATCGGTGCCGGTGAAACCGGTGAACTCACGGCAAAACATCTCGTCGGGCGCGGCATCGGAAAACTTCTTATTACAAACCGAACGCGCTCCAAAGCTGATGAACTCGTTGCCTCGCTCGGAGGTGAAACTGTTGATTTCGACCAACTGACCAGCCATCTGCTTCACGCTGACATCGTTATTTCGTCTGTCGCTGCTCCGCAGCATATTTTGACAAAGAGCGACATTAGCCGCGCAATGAAAGAGCGCGCACACCGCCCATTGTTTATCATTGATATCGGAGTGCCGCGCAATATTGAGCCAAGCGTGAACAATGTCGAGAATGTTTTCCTTCACGATATGGATGCTCTCTCAGGAATTGTTGACCAGAATCTCCAGATGCGCAAAGCGGAAATCCCGAAAGTCAACGCGATCATTCTTGAAGAGCTGACGGAGTTTCATAATTGGCACGAATCGCTGCAGGTAAACCCGACAATTGCCGACCTTCGCAATTACTTTGAAACAATACGGCAGGAAGAAGTTGCAAAAAATATCAACCGCTTCTCACCTGAAAACCGCGAACTGCTGGAATTGGTGACAAAACGAATCGTGAACAAACTTCTCCACACTCCAACCACGAGCTTGAAAAACGGAAACGATGAAAGTCTCGAAGATAAGCACACAAAGCTCCATATTGTGCGCAGCCTTTTCGGATTGAGCAAGTCCCAAGGGGACTCCTTTGGAGGAAACCGCTATGAAGAAAAGAAATAAAATCATTGTTGGAACACGCGGCAGCGAACTGGCATTGTGGCAGTCACGATGGGTTGCCGGCGAACTTGCGCGCCTCTATCCTTCTCTGCTCATCGAAACGATCATTATCAAAACGACCGGCGATAAAATCCTTGATTCGCCTCTATCAAAAATCGGCGACAAGGGACTTTTCACAAAAGAAATTGAAAAGGCGCTCGTTGATTCCACGATTGACCTTGCCGTTCACAGCTTGAAAGACATTCCCACAATTGTTACTCCGGGATTAACGATCGGCGCAGTCTCAGCGCGCGAAGACGTGCGCGATGTATTCATTTCCCATCCGAAGAAAAAATATTCTTCACTTGCAGCAGTTCCTCACGGCGGCACGGTTGCGACAGGAAGTTTGCGGCGCAAATGCCAACTGCTCAATCTTCGTCCTGATCTAAAAATTATTGACATCCGCGGCAATCTCAATACGCGCAAAACAAAACTTGAAAACTCCGACTGGGATGGAATGCTTCTTGCAAAAGCCGGAGTCACGCGCCTTGGCTGGGCAAACATCATCACAGAAATTCTCGGGGCGACAACAATCCTTCCCGCAGTCGGACAAGGCGCACTGGGAATTGAAATCAGAGAGGATGACGGATTTGCCGCATCGCTTATCGCGCCGCTCAACGATCATTCTACTGAACAAGCGACTGCCGGAGAACGAGCATTGCTGCGATATCTCGAAGGCGGCTGTCAGGTTCCAATCGGAACATTTGGCAGGATCGAAAAAGAAATTTTTCTGCTTGATGCTGTTGTAGGAAGCTTGGACGGCAAGCGCATTGTTCGGGGGAAAATTCACGGCAAACCGGAAGATGCAGCCCGACTCGGAACATCGCTCGCACAGGAACTGCTTGAAAAAGGTGCAGACAAAATTCTTGCTGAAATTCGACTGACTGCCGGCCAGGCAGGGTCAATGTCAACATAAATCTATGGAGAAATTTTCTCCGATACCATCTCAACCGCTCACCGGAAGAACAATTCTTGTCACGCGTCCCCGCGAGCAGGCCGCAGAAATTGTAAAACTGCTTGAACAGCTTGGCGCCACTGTCGAGCTGTTCCCGACAATTCAGATCGTTCCGCCTTCGTCGTGGAGCGGCTGCGACAATGCAATCAGCCGGATCGAAACATACGATGCTATCATTCTCACAAGCCAGAACGCTGTGGAATTCTTTTTCGGAAGGATGAAAGAAAAAAAATCTGAATTCCACAAAACATTGTCGCGCAAAAAAATTTATGTGATAGGAAAGAAAACAGAGCAAAGCGTCAGGAAATTTGCAATCCACACTGAACCGTTGCCGGACGAAGATGACTTTGGAAACATCGCCGATTCAACACATTTTGCCGTCGTATTGAGCAAAGAAGCAATATCGGGACGGCGATTTCTATTCCCGAAAGGTAATCTTGCCGGCGCTACTCTGCCTTCTACATTACGCGAACACGGCGCACTTGTTGACGAAGTAGTTGTGTATGAAACAACTGCGCCGCCGACATCAGACACAGAAAGAATTTCCCGCTTGATCCGCGAAAGAGAAATTGATGTGTTAACATTTTTCAGTCCCTCAAGTTTTACAAACTTTTTAGCGGTAATCCCGGCAAATGAGCTTCACCGGAGTGTCATTGCAGCAATCGGAAACACAACCGCGAATACAATTCAAGCAGCTGGGCTCCAAGCAAAAATTGTTGCCGAACAGCCAACAACATCGGGACTTGTTGCCGCGATTGTGAAGTTTTATTCAGAGAGTTTTTAAAATCGAAAATGATTACATCTTTAGCCGAAGCTAGACAGACAGCTTGACTATAAACCGTCCAATATATAGATTTGTGTAAATTTATATAACACTATTATGTCTCAAGTAATATTTGATCAAATTTCCAGAAATTCGCTCATTCGAAGACAATCTAAAAAAGATGTTTATCGGGTAGGAAATTACTCGGTAAACAGATATATTGGCGAATTTTGGACATCAAAACAACGTCAATCCTCTTCAATCCACGAAGTTTCCTACCGAGCCTGCTTTAAGGCAGAGTTGCCACGTTTCTTCATTGAATGGATGACAAAACCTAATGACGTTGTTTATGACCCATTTAGCGGAAGGTGCACAACAGTTTTAGAAGCGGCGTTGCTGGGACGTAAAATTATTGCCAACGATATTAACCCATTAAGCAGAATTTTAGGCGAAGCGAGGCTACGAACTCCCAATTTAGATAAACTGAAAGAACGTTTATATAAAATTAGGAACGACAAATCATTAAAGCCAGATATTGATTTGTCAATGTTTTATCATAAAGATACATTAGTTGAAATCTTATCGTTACGAAAATATCTTTTGAATCGAAAAAGAGAAAATGGCCTCGACGAACTGGATCGATGGATACAAATGGTCGCTACCAATAGATTAACAGGTCATTCAAAAGGCTTCTTCTCCGTTTATACCCTTCCCCCCAATCAAGCTGTAAGTCCTCAAAGTCAAATAAGAATTAACAAAAAGCTGAATCAAAAACCTGAATATCGCAATGTTCGTGAAATCATTCTTAAAAAGTCAAAGAGTTTAATTCGAACTTTGACAAAAGAACAGCTTAGCTCTCTTTGGACAGTCTCGCGAACAGCAAGATTCTTGAATTGCGATGCACAACTTACAGGTGCAATTAAGTCCAATTCTGTCGAACTGACGATCACTTCTCCGCATTTCCTCAATACGATCGATTACTACGGTGATAATTGGTTGCGTTGTTGGTTCAACGGCATTGATGCGAAAGCAGTAGCTAACAGCATTAAGACTTCTAAGAATGTTGAAGACTGGAATAATATGATGTTGAATGTATTTAAGGAATTATATCGGGTGACAAAAAATGGCGGATGGGTTGCCTTTGAGGTTGGAGAGATTAGGAATAAAACAATAAAAATGGAAGATTTGATAATTCCAATTGGTAACAATGCGGGATTTAAGAGCGAAGCTCTTTTAATTAACAAACAGAAATTTACAAAGACTGCAAACATTTGGGGCGTGGAGAATAATAAGGATGGGACGAATTCAAATCGTATCGTTTTGTTTTACAAGCAATGAAAATAACTCATAAAAAAGCTCTTCTGTGGAGGCCAAAAAACGGTAGCGATTTGGAACACGACAAAAAAGTGTTTCTGGACTACATGATTAAGCACTGTTGTGGCAAAAATAATGCAAGAAAAATTGATTTTGTCTTGGATGAAATTCGTCCTAAGTTACGCAAAAGGGATTATAAAAGGGGTGGCTTTCAACAAAGTATCGTTGTACCGTTTAAAGAGGAAAAAGAATTTTACATTGGGACTGATGCCAATAAAGGAATATTTTTTGTAGTAAACGAGGAAGACGTTGTCTGCACATTAAACTTTTACAGAAGTCGGATTCGTGCAGAACACAAACATTTACGAAATTTAAAAGCTATTGCAAAGAAGTATAAACTTCTAAAGAATTTAACAACTAAGAATGACAACAAGGGTAAGAAGAGAATATTCTTAGATGAGTCGGGAACTCCTGTCATAAACGATCGAGAGCCCTACTTTATTGTAGGTGCTCTGATAGTAAATAATGAAGATATTAAAAAGTTAAACGAGTTATTCGTAGCAATAAATAACAAATTAGGTTATCCTCCAGAAGGAGAGTTAAGTTCTAGAAGGATTGATTCCCGAAACTATAAATTTATTCTTAACAAACTTGCAAAAATTGATTATGAGTTTGCCGCGATTTGTTTTGTTAAAAAATATTTGACCTCTAATGGTTATCAATATCCGAAATCGTTCTATAAGCAAGCATATCAGTTTCTAGTTGGTGATATTTTGGATTATATCGGTGAAGCAAGTCTTCATTTTGATGAGTATGGCACTAAAGGTGCAAGATTTGAAAAAGAGTTTTTCAATTATCTAAAGAAAGAAAACTTTGGATTTGTCTTAAACAAAATCAAAAAAATATCATCAGAAGTTAGCGGGCAAAACAAAGCTGTTCAGTTTGTTGATTTATTAATCGGGGCTGTAAAGTACAAATTAAAAAGAAAGTTTGACGTAACGCCTTGGTTTGAAGAAAAAATCATTTCTGTCCAATATTTCCCTCATCTTTAAAATAAAAAACTCCTTAAAACATCGTAAGTACTCACTTGACGTTGTTACCATTTCCCGGCAAATGCTCGACGAAGCAACTAAGTTTGTCAGTGCAGTAGAAGTAAAACGAACCAAAGCTTCTCCGTTCGATACACTCACAGGTATTTTAGGCGAGCTTGCCTTTGCGGAATATTTTTACGGCGATTTCCGAAAGAACAATGTCGGAAACAACAAAGGGAAAAGCGACTTTCGTGATGTTGAAATCAAAACATCGGCATTCCCGTTCAGCACGCATCTCCATCTTCTTGTGCGCGCGGATTACAAAGAAAAAAGAAAGCCCCCGTTTTACATTCAAATTATTCTCAACATTCCCCACACCGATTCAGCAGATATTCCCGTCGGGACGCAAGCCATCCTTTGCGGATTTGCAACGAGCGACGAAGTGGAACACGCGCCGAAAAAAGATTTCGGATCAAAGTTATGCTCATCAGACAGCTACGAATGTTTTTACATTCCCATTATGAAGCTGCATCCAATGACTGATTTTGCGAGAGTGCTTGAACGCCATCGAATTCAAAACTCAGAATTTGTTCCAAAAAATTTGTATATTTAAACAGTGACTACATTGAAAAACTCAACGCAACGAAACTTCAGTGGTATTTCAACAATCATCAAACGATCTTTTTCTTCGCGCATGCAAATGTGAAGATGTCGAACGAACGCCGGTCTGGTTTATGCGGCAAGCGGGCCGCTATCTTCCCGAATACCGTGCTGTTCGTGAAAAAGTGGATTTCCTAACGCTCTGCAAAACCCCCGACCTCGCTTCCGAAGTTACCATTCAACCCGTTGATATTATCGGCGTTGATGCAGCAATTATTTTTTCCGACATACTCGTAGTGCCGGAAGCAATGGGAATGCAGCTTTTCATCGAAGATGGAAAAGGCGGGCCGCGTTTCTCTTCTCCTATTCGTTCACGCACCCAAATTGATGCGCTCCCAGTTCCCGATCCTCATTCAAAATTAAAATTCGTTCTCGATGCAATTCGAACAGCGCGAAAAAATTTGAACAACAAAGTACCGCTCATAGGATTTTCCGGATCGCCGTGGACGCTTGCGACATACATGGTGGAAGGAAAGGGAACAAAAAACTTTCGGTACATCAAAGAGCTGGTTTTTTCTCACCCGAAAGATGCACATCTTCTTTTGGATAAACTCGCCCGCGCAGTTGCCGCATACTTGTCCGCACAAATTGAAGCCGGTGCGCAGGCAATTCAGATTTTCGATACATGGGGAGGAGTTTTAGCACAGGAAGAATTTGAAGAATTTTCGCTCCGTTACATTCAGCAAATTCTTTCACTGGTAAAAAGAAACGGCGCGCCGGCAATTATTTTCTGCAAAGAGTGCGGACATTCGCTGGAAAAAATCGCAGACAGCGGCGCTGACGTTGTCGGACTCGATTGGACTATTGACATCGGCAAAGCCCGTGAAATGGTAGGAAGTTACGTCGGACTGCAAGGAAATCTCGATCCGGCAATGCTGTATTCAACGCCGGAGCGAATTGAACAAGGGGTGCAAACGATTCTAAAAAAATTTGGAAAAGGAAACGGACATATTTTTAATCTCGGCCACGGCGTACTTCCTGATACACCGGTCGAAAATGTGAAAGCGTTTGTGAACGCGGTTAAAAAATTCAGCGTTCAATATCATTGATAGAGATGAAGTTGTGATGAAACAATTTGAATCAGTTGATGTAGAAATTCTTCGCAAGTACGACCGTCCGGGACCGCGGTACACGAGCTACCCTACCGCGCCGGTTTTCACCCCGGCATTCGGCCCGAAGGAATACCGCGACGAGATTGTTCGTACGAATGCGGCTGAAGATTCTTCCGATCTATCGCTCTATTTTCATTTCCCGTTCTGCGATACCCTCTGCTACTTTTGCGGCTGCACCATGCTCGTAACACACAGCCGTGATCGCATTCGGGAATACAATTCATATCTGAAAAAAGAAATCGATTTAATCGCGCCGCTGATTTCAAAAAAACGAAAAGTGATCCAGCTGCATTGGGGCGGAGGAACGCCATCGTATCTTGATCCGGACGAAATCCGCGAGATGGGAAACTACATCCGTGAGCGTTTTAATTATGCAAACGATATTGAAGCCGGCGTTGAAATTGATCCGCGCGGGCTTACTTTCGAGCACATGCAGGCGTTGCGCGAAAGCGGTTTCAACCGCATCAGTATGGGCGTGCAGGATTTTGAATTGAAAGTTCAGGAAGCGGTCAATCGTGTTCAGCCAGAAGAAATTACGCGCGACGCAGTAACGTGGAGCAGGCAGCTTGGTTTCAAAAGTATTAATCTCGATTTGATTTACGGACTTCCGTTTCAGACTTTTGAATCGTTCGAAAAAACCGTCGAGACAATTATCAATATTTCTCCCGACCGCATCGCAGTATTCAACTATGCACACGTTCCATGGCTGAAGCCGCATCAAAAATTGATCCATCAGGAAAACCTGCCGACACCAGAGATAAAATTAGAAATTTTCAAAATGACAATTGAAAAATTGTTCGACGCCGGCTACTGGAACATCGGAATGGATCACTTCGCAAAACAGACAGATGAATTGGCCGTTGCCCAGCGCAATAAAACGCTTTACCGCAATTTTCAAGGCTACTCAACGAAAGCGGGATGTGATCTCTACGGATTCGGAATGTCGGCAATCGGACATTTCAAAAATACATACCAACAGAATAAAAAAACGCTGCCGGACTTTTACAAAACAATCAGCAGCAACGCGCTGGCAACAAACGTTGGGTATCGAATGACGAACGATGATCAAATTCGTAAAGCGGTTATCATCACGATCATGTGTGATATGGAATTGGAAAAGTCTGTGATCGAGAAGCAATTCAACATTCGATTTGATGAGTACTTCCGCGATGCGTTGCCGAAACTTCAACCCTTCATTGATGAAGGATTGGTTACGCATTCTCGCGATAAGATTATTGTCAACGGAGTCGGACGGCTTATCATTCGCAACATTGCAATGTGTTTCGACGCCTATCTCGAAAAAATGATGAAGGAAAAACCGATTTTTTCCCGCACAGTGTAGACCGACAATGATACAGAGCCCTTCCAATACAGCAGTCGTTCTCTTTCAATTAGGCGGACCTGATTCCTTGGATGCGGTGGAGCCATTTCTCTACAACCTTTTTTGCGATCCCGACATTATTGATCTTCCCGGTGCTTTTCTTTTCCGTCGGATGCTCGCGCGCATTATTTCTTCCCGACGGGCACCAAAGGTGCAGGAACTATATAAACGCATCGGCGGCCGCTCACCAATCCTGAAGCAAACGCGTTTGCAGGCTCGACGCCTGCAAGATTCGCTGGCACAACACGGCGTTCGTGCTAGCGTGCATATTGCAATGCGATATTGGCACCCTATGACGGAAACAACGCTGAAAGAAGTAGCAGACACAAAACCTGATTCGGTAATTCTCCTCCCGCTCTACCCGCATTTTTCTAAAACGACAACAGGCTCAAGCGCGAACGAATGGAAGCTTACGGCAAAAAAACTGAATTACAAAAGCCTGAACACTGTTTTAGTCGAACAGTATTTTGATCACCCGTTGTACATCGAATCGTTGGTGGAACATATCAACCGTGCGCTGCACAGGCTTCCCGAATCCGAAAGAAAAAAAGTGCGCCTTGTTTTTAGTGCACACGGAACTCCGGTTAAACTGGTCAAAGATGGTGATCCATATTCTCATCACATCAGAAAAACATACGAGCTTGTGATTGAGAAAGGAAATTTCGGTTTAGACCATACTCTCTGTTTCCAAAGCAAAGTCGGGCCGCAGCAGTGGCTTCAACCGTCACTCGTGCAAACGGTAGAGCGGCTCGCTCGCGAGAAAGCATCGCATGTTCTTGTCATTCCTATTGCATTTGTCTCCGACCATATCGAAACGCTTTCGGAAATTAATATGGAGGCGAAAGCCGAAGCGAAAAAATTGGGCATTCAATATTTTGATATGATGCCGGCATTGTTGATGAATGAAAAATTCATCGCTTGCCTGACAGATCTTGTTTTGCAGAAATTGAATCATCGAAATAACGGATAATGGAAAACCATTCTGTCATAATTATCGGCGGCGGAATCTCCGGCTTGACCACGGCATGGTGGCTGCATAAAGCCGGGCACGACGTTGTTGTCCTTGAGCGCGAGAAAAATGTCGGCGGAACAATGAGAACAATCCGCGATAACGGCTGGCTTATCGAAACCGGACCCAACAGCGCGCTTGAGACAACTCCGCTTTTCAAAACACTCTGCAACGATTTTCATCTTGAAAACGAATTTATCTATGCGAATGAAAAATCGGATAACCGCTACATTCTAAAAAACGGCGCGCTCTATCCCTTGCCGATGACGCCTGTGAAATTCCTGAAATCGCATTTATGGAGTATGCCGGGAAAATTTCGTTTGTTGAAGGAACCGTTTATTGGCAAAGCGAATCGCGAAGAAACTATTGCTGAATTTGTTACCCGGCGTTTGGGAAAAGAATTTCTTGACTATGCAATCAATCCATTTGTTGCCGGAGTCTACGCCGGCAGTCCCGAACAATTGAGTGTTCGAGCGGCATTCCCTAAATTGTACGCATTGGAAGAAAAATACGGCGGACTTTTCAAAGGGCAAATCAAAGGAGCGCGGGAACGAAAGAAGCGCGCAGAAAAAGCAAAAGATCGTTCGCGCCTCTTTGCTTTTCGTCATGGCATTGAAACCCTTCCCAATGCCCTTTCAAAGGCACTCGGAGAAAAAATCAAAACCGGTGTAAGCATTAAGAGCTTATCGATGAAAGCGATGAACAATACGGGTCGTTCCTTATGTTATGAAATTACCGGCAGCGAAAACGGACACGCCGTTCAGTTTACCGCCTCTGCCGTAATTTTTGCAGTTCCGTCTTACAATGCGGCAGAGCTTCTACAACCAGTCAATGCGATGCTGGCGGAATCGTTGTCTAAAATTTTCTACCCGCCGGTTGCAGAAATTTTTCTCGGATTCAGGGAAAGCCAAATAGGCATTCCGCTCGACGGTTTTGGATTTCTTGTGCCTGCTAAGGAGCGCCGAAAAATTCTCGGAACAATTTGGTCATCAGCGCTTTTTCCAGAGCGTGCTCCAAACGGTTATGTTGCTCTTACAACATTTGCTGGCGGGTCTCGTCAGCCGGAAATTCTCGATGCCAGCGATGAGAAGCTTGCCGCGTTGGTGGGTGATGAGCTCCGTTCCATTATGAAAATCACAGGCGAGCCAGCGTATACACGGGTCACGCGATGGCATCGCGCTATTCCGCAGTATCATCTAGGGCATCTTTCAATTGTTGAACAGATCGAGCAATTTGAAGCTGAACACCCCGGATTTTTTCTTTCCGGAAATTTTCGTGGCGGGATTGCCGTTGGAGATTGCGTCATTAATTCCGAAAAAATTTCAAAAAAAGTTTCAGAACATCTTGAGAGGAATCGCCAATGAAACACATACTCATTGCCGTCGTGCTTCTTCTTTGCTCACCGATTTTTCTGTTTTCGCAAACGAGCGCTCCTTCTAACGAAGAAATGCTCACTCCGGAAACTTTTTTGGATTCGATGAAGGTGTTTTGGGATGAGGTGAAAAAAGATGCCGATTCGTATGCGGCAATCAAACAGAGCAAAGGTGAATTCGAAACCAGCGCGGAGTTTCAAACGCGTCTGCAAAAAAACCGAAATGACATTCAAAGAAAAATGGAAAGCTTTCTTTCTGCCGGACATTACGCAGATCGCACATATTCTATTTTAGCAAAAGCTGCCCTTCTTACTTATAACGCCGACGCACAACTTTATACACTCACAGTCAGCACGCCGATCGCTATTCCTCCTGACCAACAAAATATTTCTACGGCGTGTGCGCCGAATCAGTATTTTGCCATTACTGACTCAACAAAGCGCGGATACAAATTCTCGTATCTTGCTTTCAAAAATAAAGAAGGATTCCTCTGGCACATTGATGAATCCACTGCACGCACCGTGAAAAGCAATGAGAAAAATATTTATTTCCGTGTGTCGCTTCGATTCGATTTTTCACAGGTCTTTGCAAATGATAAAGCACAAATCACGATCATTCCCACAAAGTTTGAATTGGTAAACAAAGCAGACAACCTTATACTGTGGAGCAATATAGTTTTTCGGTAATTTCTCTCTTCATACATTAAAAATATGTTAATCAGAAACGGATTAGTACTATGACAACGCTGAAAGAAAGTCTTCTCTCTCTTATCACGGATACGTCAACAAACTTACCCCCCGATGTTCGCCGTGCTGTTGCGCGCACAATGGAAAGCGAACCGAACGGAACGCGCGCTTCATTCGCGCTTAATACGATCGCAACAAATATTGATATGGCATGTGACGGTGTCGGCGCGATCTGTCAGGATACCGGTATGCCGACGTTTTACATTCACACGCCCATAGGATTCAATCAAATAGAACTAAAGAAAATTATCATGGAAGCAGTAAGCGAAGCAACTGCGCGTGGATTGCTGCGCCCGAACTCAGTTGATTCGCTCACAGGGAAAAACAGCGGCAACAATCTAGGCGCGGGCACCCCTGTCTTCCATTGGGAACAGTGGGAACGTGCAGGCGAAATTGAAATTAAATTGATCCTTAAAGGGGGCGGCTGTGAAAATAAAAATATTCAGTACTCGCTTCCTACCCAGCTTGACCATTTAGGGAAAGCCGGGCGCAATATGGATGGCATCCGTAAGTGCATTCTTCACGCTGTATGGCAGGCGCAAGGGCACGGATGCGCCGTGGGCGCAATCGGTGTGTGTGTCGGCGGCGACAGGACGAGCAGTTACGATTTTGCAAAACAGCAACTCTTCCGAAAACTTGACGATGAAAATCCCGTTCCGGAATTGGCGGAATTAGAATCGTATATTATGGAAAAGGCAAACGAATTGAATATTGGAGCGATGGGTTTCGGCGGGAAGACAACTCTCATCGGATGTAAAATCGGCGCTCAGAACCGCCTTCCTGCAAGTTTCTTCGTGTCGGTTGCATACAACTGCTGGGCATTCCGACGGCAAGGTATTCTCCTAGATGCACAGACGGGAGCAATCAAACAGTGGCTTTACAAAGACGATGCACCTGTCATTCGCATGGCGCGGGAAAAAAATATTCCACTCACCGGAAAGGAAATCCAATTACAAACCCCTGTTTCTGAAGAACAAATCCGCGCACTGCATGTCGGTGACATTGTTCTCATCAGCGGAAAACTTTTCACCGGAAGAGATGCTCTCCATGCGTACTTGTCGCAGCATGATTCTCCTGCTGACTTGCACGGACAGATGCTTTATCATTGCGGACCGGTTATGTTAAAAGAAAACGGCACGTGGAAGGTCAAAGCTGCTGGTCCGACAACGAGCAGCCGCGAAGAACCATATCAAGCAGATATTATTAAAAAATTCGGCATACGCGCTGTCATTGGAAAAGGCGGCATGGGAGCGCGAACACTCGCCGCATTGAAAGATCACGGCGCTGTATATCTCAATGCCATTGGGGGCGCGGCACAATTTTATGCCGAATGCGTTAAAAGTGTTGACGGCGTTGACCTGATGGAATTCGGCATTCCCGAAGCAATGTGGCATCTGACAGTCGAAAATTTTCCTGCTATCGTTACAATGGACTCTCACGGAAACAGTCTTCACGCCCAAGTTGAACAAGCGTCGGCAGAAGAGCTTTCTAAATTTGTAGAAGTTGTTTTTTGAAATTAGCTGTACCAATGATGTTGCTTCTCATAATCTCTTATCCGTCTCACTACATTTCCCGAAGGGATTCCTTCGGAACTTGAAAAAAGGAGCATTCTTATGAACAAAGATAGTTTGACGATCACCGATAACCGCACGGGAAAAACCTACGAGATTCCCGTTGCAAACGACACCGTTCACGCAACCGATCTGCGACAGATCAAAGTGAAGGATGACGATTTTGGAATGATGACGTATGATCCGTCATTCATGAACACCGCGCTATGTAAAAGCTCCATCACATTCATTGACGGCGACAAAGGCATTCTTCGCTACCGCGGTTATCCAATAGAGCAACTGGCAGAACATTGCTCATATCTTGAAGTGTCCTATCTTATTTTACATGGAGAATTGCCGACCTCCGCACAACTTGAGCAATGGACAAGCGAAGTAAAAATGCACACGTTCGTTCACGAAAACATTAAACGGCTCATGCAAGGCTTTCGCTACGACGCGCACCCGATGGGCATGTTCGTCAGTACCGTTGCAGCGTTGTCAACATTCTACCCCGAAGCCGGAGATATTTTTTCGGAAGAAAAAAGAAGAAAACAAGTGCTTCGTCTCATCGGGAAAGTCCCGACGGTTGCAGCATTCGCATATCGGAACAGTACAGGAATGCCGTACGTTTATCCCGACAACGATTTAACGTTCACAGGAAACTTCCTGAGCATGATGTTCCGCGCCGGCTCAAATCGTTACAAACCACATCCCGTGCTGGAGCAAGCGCTCGATAAGCTTTTCATTCTCCATGCCGACCATGAACTGAATTGCAGCACAACGGCAATGAGGAATGTCGGAAGCTCGCATGTCGATCCTTTTTCTGCGACTGCGGCGGCGGCGGCGGCACTGTACGGTCCGTTGCATGGCGGTGCAAACGAAGCAGTGCTGCGCATGCTCGACCATATTGGCGACATAAGCCAAATACCGGCATTCATCAAAGGCGTCAAAGCCGGTGAAGGAAAGCTCATGGGCTTTGGACATCGCGTGTATAAAAATTTCGACCCACGCGCAAACGTCATCAAAAAACTTGCAGAAGACGTGTTTGAAGTAACCGGCCGTAACCCTAAACTTGACATCGCGTTAGAGCTTGAACGCATTGCATTGCAGGACGACTATTTTATTAAACGTAAACTTTATCCTAACGTTGATTTCTACTCGGGATTAATTTATCAGGCAATAGGCTTCCCCGTTCAAATGTTCCCGGTGCTTTTTGCCATTCCCCGCACATCGGGTTGGATTGCGCATTGGCAGGAAATGCTGAACGATGCGGAACAAAAAATCGCACGACCGCGCCAAGTGTACATCGGCTCACCGAAGCGGGATTTTGTGCCCATTGAAAAACGAAGGTAGCCGCAATCATTAGATTGCGGACAGAATAGGCGCAGCCGCAGACTTCATGTCTGCGGCTACCTAATCGAAAGGAACTGAATGAAAGCAACCATCAATAACTCTCTTACGCATTATATTGACATCGGAATCTCCACGGCAATGCCGGTAATTTTGATTCACGGCTTCCCTTTCAGTCACAAAATGTGGATGATGCCCGGCGGGCAAACTGAAGC
Organism: Bacteroidota bacterium; assembly: GCA_021796215.1. GTDB lineage: Bacteria > Bacteroidota > Ignavibacteria > UBA10030 > UBA8401 > JAJYOI01. Next base: position 381,977 of record JAJYOK010000001.1, on the reverse strand, counting down.
ATTGGCGGGAACGTACCACGTCATTGCCTACGATGTACGTGGACACGGAGAAAGCGAAGTTGGCGACGGCATGTATTCCATCGAGTTCTTTGCCGACGATCTGATTGGACTGATGGATCATTTGAATATTCAGCAAGCAGTTGTACTTGGCCTTTCAATGGGAGGCTATATTGCACTTCGCGCAATTCAAAAAAATCCGGAACGCTTCAAAGCACTTGTATTGTGCAACACGCGCGCAGAGGCGGATTCAAATGAAAGCAAAATCAAACGCGCCGGCGCAATTCGGGCAATCAAAACAAACGGCCCAAAAATCTTCGCGCAGGAAATGGTGAAGAATCTTTTTGCTCCGGCAAGTCTAGAAACGAAGCAAAGCGCAGTAAAGCTGATCGAAAGCACGATTGAACGCACAGCACCACTGTCGCTTTGCGGCACGGAGCTCGCGCTTGCATCACGCACTGATTCCACGCCCTCGCTTTCATCCATTAAAGTCCCGACGCTTGTAATGACCGGAGAGCTGGATATCACTGTGCCGCCTGACGCCAGCAAAGCAATGAAGGACGCTATTCCGAACTCCGAGTTTTTTGTTATTCCAAAAGCGGCACACCTGAGCAACATGGAAAATGCCGATGAATTTAACAAACACTTAGTGGAGTTCTTTCAGAAGATTGCATAGAACGAATACGACACCGGCAGTGCTTTCCTCGGAAATTGCCATAGAAGCATTGCAGAAAAAAGTTATTGTATGTAAAAAATGCCCGCGGCTTGTAAAATGGCGGACATCTATCGCGGCAAAGAAAACACGGCGCTTCGCAGAATGGAGCTATTGGGGGAAGCCGGTCCCAAGCTTCGGCGATGTTAATGCTCGGCTGCTGCTAGTCGGATTAGCGCCGGCGGCCCACGGCGGGAACAGAACGGGCAGAATGTTCACCGGCGATGAAAGCGGCAACTGGCTTTTTCGTGCGTTATTCAATGCCGGATTTGCACAACAGCCGACTTCAACCGATCGCGGCGACGGTTTAAAACTCTCTGATTGTTACATCACTGCAACATGCCGCTGCGCGCCACCACAGAATAAATTATTGCGGGAAGAAATTCACAACTGCCGCCCGTTTCTTCTGAAAGAACTCCTTATTCTGAAAAATATTCGTGTCGTCATTGGCGTCGGAAAAATCGGGTTCGATGCCGCTTTCGACAGCTTGCGGGAATTAGACTGGACTGAATTGAAATCCCGTCCTAAGTTCGGACACGGCGCCACATATAAGCTGAATGACAAGGTAACTCTGATCGGCACATATCATCCAAGCCAGCAGAATACGTTTACCGGCAAGCTGACGGAAAGAATGCTAAATGAAATTTTTGTAAAAGCAAGGAAGATTCTCGATAACCGCTGAGAAGTAGATTGATGGATTAGCGGATTGTTGGATTATTGACTATTTTAGGATTACGAAATTTTAATGAGGTAAGATAATGGAAACTCCACCTGTTGGTTTTTATGAGCGTACAGAGGCCGAACCGTTCAAACGTCTTCGGAGATTGCGGATGACCGAAGCATTTCGGTCAATGGTCCGTGAAACCGAACTCTCACGTAAAGATTTCATTTATCCTCTTTTTGTCGTGCCTGGAGAAAAAATTCGGCATGAGGTGAAATCAATGCCGGGAGTGTTCCAGCTTTCTGTTGATCAGCTTGTCCGCGAGTGCACTGAGGTGAAAACTCTCGGCATTCCTGCTGTGATTCTTTTTGGCATTCCTGAAGAAAAGGATGAAGTCGGCAGTGGTGCATACGATGAGCATGGCATTGTGCAAACTGCGATCCGAACAATCAAAAAGGAAATTCCCGAACTTGTCGTCATTACCGACGTGTGTCTGTGCGAGTATACTTCTCACGGACATTGCGGCATTGTTCGGGGCAACGAAATCTTAAATGATGTATCAATTGAATTGCTCGCAAAGGAAGCCCTTACTCACGCGCAGGCAGGCGCAGATATCGTCGCACCTTCCGATATGTTCGATGGACGCATTCAGGCAATTCGGCACACTCTTGATGAAAACGATTTCCGCAACACACCAATCATGTCATACGCTGCAAAATACGCGTCTGGGTTTTACGGGCCATTTCGCGATGCAGCGGAAAGCACACCAAAATTTGGAGACCGGCGATCTCACCAAATGGATCCGGCAAATTCCAACGAAGCACTGAGAGAAGTTGAAGTAGACATTCTCGAAGGCGCTGATATCGTGATGGTGAAGCCCGCGCTTTCGTACCTCGATATTATCCGCAGAGTAAAAGATCGCTTTGGAATGCCGACTGCTGCATATAACGTCAGCGGCGAATATTCGATGATCAAAGCGGCAGGTCGCAATGGCTGGATTGACGAACAGCGTGTAATGATGGAAACTCTAACAAGCATGAAACGTGCAGGAGCTGATCTCATTCTTACCTACTTTGCGAAAGAAGCCGCAAGATTGCTTCGCTAAAAACAAGACGGTCTCCACTCCCAAAGGGATTCCTTTGGAACTTTAATGCTGAGACCATCTGTCTCCGAAATGAAAACAATTCTCATTACAGGCGGAACAGGTTTCATCGGTTCTAATCTTGCCGCTGCGCTTGTGTCGCAGGGATATCACGTCAAAATTCTCAGGCGAGCAACTTCCCAGACGGCATTGATTGATCATCTTAATGTCGAACATTGTATCGGCGACGTTCGCGACATAGCATCATTGCGTACGGCAATGCAAAAATGTGATACCGTTTTCCACACAGCAGCAATTGTTTCATTCTGGAAATCACTGAGGCAACTGCAACATGAGGTGAATGTTCATGGAACAAAAAATGTTGCTGACGCTTGTTTGGAAACCGGAGTAAAGCGGCTCGTTCACACGAGTTCGATTGCTGCGCTTGGTCATCCTGTCGCCGATAAACCTGCAGATGAAAACACAGCTTACAACTGGGAACATCTCAGCGACGGATACAAAGCATCGAAACATCTCGCTGAAATTGAAATCGAAAAGGCTATTGCTTTCGGACTTGACGCTGTGATAATAAATCCCGCTGTGGTTATCGGCCCGGGAGACATTCACTTCAGCGGCGGGAGTATTATTCGATCAGTGCATCGCGGGCTTGTTCCATTTTACATTAAAGGCGGAATGAATGTCGTTTATGTCAGCGATGTTGTCAATGCGCATATCGCAGCGGCGACAAAAGGGCGCACCGGAGAGCATTACATTGCCGGTGGCGAGAATCTCACGCATAAACATGTGTTTCAAATCACCGCAGAAATTATCGGCAAGCGCGCTCCGCAATTTGAATTGCCGGTATCTTTGTTAAAGCTTGCGGCAAAAGGTTTCGATGCGGCTGGAGCGATCTTTCGCAAAGAGCCGCTCATTTCTTCTGAATTGGTTGCCGGCGCCGGCATTTACAATTGGTATAGTTCGGCAAAAGCACAGCGTGAACTTGGATATCAATTCACACCATTTCGTGAAGCTGTCTTAAAAACGTACCAGTGGTACCGTGAGCACAAATTACTGTAAGAGAAGATGGCCGCCACCTTTAAGGTAGAGACCATCTAAAAAGATTTTCGTATATTGAAAACAAAAAAATTCTACACACTATGGCAAACACTTCTCGTTCTCAGTCTCTTTTTGAAAAATCTTTGAAACGTATCCCCGGCGGAGTTAATTCTCCGGTGCGGGCATTCAAATCCGTCGGGCGATCTCCTGTGTTCATCCAGCGAGCCCTCGGCAGCAAGTTGTGGGATGTAGATGGCAACGAATACATTGATTATGTCGGCTCGTGGGGACCAATGATACTCGGACACGCTCATCCCAGAATTGTAGAAGCAGTTCAAAAGGCGGCGGTTGATGGAACAAGTTTCGGCGCTGCAACCGAACGGGAATTAGAAATGGCAGAGTTGATCACCTCAATCATGCCCACAATTGAAATGGTACGAATGGTAAACTCCGGCACCGAAGCGACGATGAGTGCGATTCGTTTGGCGCGAGCGTTCACCGGCAGAAATAAAATTATTAAGTTTGAAGGATGCTACCACGGACACGCTGATTCATTTCTCATTAAAGCCGGTTCCGGCGCAATGACATTTGGAATTCCCGACAGCCCGGGAGTAACACAAGCAACAAGTACTGACACGCTCACAGCGCGGTATAATGACGCAAAGGCTGTAAAAACTTTAATTGATAATTATCCAAAAGAAATTGCCGCGCTTATTGTCGAACCAATCGTTGGCAACATGGGATGCGTTCCGCCAAAGCCGGGTTTCTTGCAGACATTACGCGAGCTTTGCACCCAAAACGGCATTGTGTTTATTGTTGACGAAGTGATGACCGGTTTCCGCGTTGCGCTCGGCGGCGCTCAGCAGTTGTATAATATCATGCCCGACATCACCACATTAGGAAAAATTATCGGCGGCGGGCTGCCTGTCGGTGCATACGGCGGGAAAAAAGAGATTATGTCAATGGTCTCACCCGCAGGACCAATGTATCAGGCAGGAACGCTTTCCGGAAATCCACTGGCGATGGCGGCAGGAATTGAAATGCTCAAATTGCTGAAAAAGGATACATCAACATATTCACGGCTTGAAGAAAAATCTTCACGACTCGAAAATGGCATTCAATCCGTTATTGAGAAACATCATTTGCCATTGACGCAGAATCGCGTCGGTTCGATGTTCACAGTGTTCTTTACAAAAGATCACGTGGCAGATTATGAAACTGCCAAAGCATCGGACGCAAAAAGGTTTTCTATGTATTTCAATGAAATGTTGGATCGTGGAATCTATCTCGCCCCTTCGCAATTCGAAGCCGCATTCATGTCCGATGCACATACGGACGAAGACATCGAACGAACAATTGATGCGGCAGAGAAATCACTCCTGAAGACTTTCCAATAGCGCTTTCCACAAAAAACCCTGCCAGTGTTCAGAATACTGGCAGGGTTAGAAAACCTCTTTTAACTTTCAATCAATTCACTATTGAAGCTTCGCAGTAAAGCTCTTCGACCACGTACCAAGCCCCGGACTGTTCACAGTTATTTTCACAGTCAGAGATGTATTTGCAAATGAGCCCGTAGATTTGTCAACCACTTGGAATGTGAAGTCCGTAATCTGCTGTCCAGGAAAGCGCGCATAGGCAGCGTTTGGAATTGTGACAGCATCATCACCGCTTGTTCCAACCTCGAAACCTTGTGGAGGATTCGGAGGTGGAACAACAGTAACCGCGAACGTTGTGCCGTCAGGGAGCGGGTTGCCGTTTCCATCTTTCACCGTAACTGAAATCGGCACAGATGCGTTATTTATTGGAATGCTCACGACTGTATCAGGAACTCCCTGAACAACAATCGGCAGTCTCGTCCACACAACAAGAACGCTGTCAATCACGTACTGATTATTGCTGCCTTGCGTCTGAGCATACACCCATTCGTAACCGGGGCCGAACGTTGGATCATAATACGGCAACGTAGTTGGCGTCGGATTGACTGTCTTCAGATTAACCGTCGCTTCACCTTTCGCATTAGTATAGGCATTAAAATCCTGGCTACCCGTTTCGATAATGCCAGCTTGTGTATGGAAGTACACAGCAGTTCCCGAAGGAACCGGGTTGCTGAACGTATCGCCAACTACGACCGTAAACGGGATTTCGTTGTAGCTATCAATACCTGGAAAAACAAAATGACTCGGCAAAATTGTAAAATGATGTTGATCGGGAAAACCAGAGTGAACACTAATCTTCACAGGCTGCGATGTCACTGTTTTCCCGGGAAGTTGAATCGTCACCAGCACCTTCAGCACTCCGGCTTCACTTCCGCTCACGACACTGACACGCAATTGTCCTTGATCATCTGTACTATCCGCACTTGGAATTAATGTAGGAGCAGTACCGCCGCCGATAGTTGAATTGGGAAAGAACTGCGGCGTAAATATTGCATACGCTCTTCGGTTTTGATCTATCGGCTGACCAAGTGAGTCGCGCACTTCATAGTTGATAACAGAATTCTCTGTCCCGCCAACACCGGCGACATAAATATCTGATGCCGTAATGCCCAAAAAGGCAATCTGTGCGGGCTGACGTGCTGAAATTGGAACGCTCCCAGTATCAATACTGCTTGCAGCCGACAGATTGCCTTGAAAATCCAATTCAGCATCACCATTATCGCTCTTAACGCTAAATGAAAGTTTAATCGCTTCTGATGAAGTCTTTATCTGTCGGTTATCGCGAACAAAAACTTTGAAATGAGTATAATTCTTATCCTGTGTATCAGGAAGGGTTGTATTTACATCTCCACTCAAAGTTACATCGGATCCAATATCTGTCGCAACAGTAATTGTTGTTCCTTCAGTCAAAGGGTTACCCAATGGATCGGCAACAGTGTAATCAATCTCTTTTGCGCCATTCACGGGAACAACAAAGTTTGTATCTCCGGGGCTGTTTAGAGATATTGTGCTTGATCCTGAAAACAGCACATGAATTGTTTTTGAGAAAACAGCTTCTGTGTTTAAGCCTTTTCCAATTCCGCTTTCAGCAGAGATACTTTGCGTTTGAGCCGAGACATTCTTGCTTCCCTTTCTCAAAAAGATCCGCGATGTACCTTTCAATTCTGATGACGTTTTCACTCCGCTCCCGCCCGGTGCAACAGAGCCGGTCTTATTGCTAGAACCAACCGTAGCTGTCACCGTTGCGATTCCTGCAGGCGGAAAAGGATTGCCAGTGATCAGATCAACGGACACAGTGCCGTCAGTCGAACTTGTACCGGATGGCTGAATAACGCCGCCGTTAGTAAAGAATTGTACTACCGTACCGGGCTGAGCCGGATTACCGGCAGAATCGCCAAGCAGCGCAGTAATTTGGTCATGAACATTCGCCAGAATACCGCCGGGAATATTTTTCTTCGTCACGGCAAGCGTAAAGTGCGCACTGTCAGCCGGGCCGCCATAAATCGGGATTGAAATAATCTGTGAAGTCAGTGTGAGCTTCAGCGAATCAATCCGAGCCGACGCTTGAACTTGAGCTATGCCGGATTTTTGCCCGGCAATCAACAGAACTGCTGCTTTGCCGGATGCATCGGTTTTCAATGAATCGTGGTTAAAATCTGTAAGAAGATCTGGCCGGTTCACAAAATTAAAATGCACCATAACGCTGTTGCTTGCATCCACCGGATTACCTGCCGAATCACGAACTTCAAATATTAACGTTGCAACATCGTCTCCGCCGGCTCCGTGAATTGAGAGATTGTCAGATGTTGTCCCGATGAACGCGATTTTGTTCGCGTGCGCCGACGGCACTCCCGGCGTCGCTGTATTTTCAGTTGAATCCTGCGACACCATGGTCACCACACCAAGATCGGTTGTCTTTGCCGATGAACTGTACGATACCGTAATGGTTGTATCAATAAAACGCAATCGCGAAAAAGTCAGCTTTGACGAACCGGCATTATTGTCCGGCGTCTTAAATGAAATCTGAAACTTCCCGTCCGCTCCAACACTATCACGCTGAAACGGCTTGTCCACAACGATCTGCACACTGTCGAGCGGGAAAGTGCTTTTACGCAGGACTGTCCCGCTCACCGTCACCGTGTACGATGTTTCCGGACCGCTCGGGTTCGAGCAGGAAAATAATCCCGCCACGAGAAGGATGATCAAGTTTGTAGCAATTTGTCTTCGTTTCATAGCGTTCACCGCTTTACTTTTCGTTTCTCTATTTCAGAATCGAATTCCTTCAGCGTTTTCTTCAATACATCTTCAGACAGCTTTTCTTTTTGTGCAAACCTTTCCTCAAGCGTCGGAACAACTTCCGGCTTAAGCAGGATAATCAATTCTTGTTTAGTATCCGTGATCTTATCAAAACCAAAAACGTACCGCAAGCCGAAAAACCACCATGGCAAATCTTTAAGCAGCGGAATACCGCCCCGCTCATGTGATTCAACAGTCGTGTATAATCCGCCGATCACCGTCTCTTCGCCGTCTATCAGCACGGTGCTTGTATTCACTGTCGATGTGTTGATGATCGGACCTGGGCTAAAAGAACTGCGTTCTGCATGAATGTCAAGATTGATGAACTTTATTCCCTTCATCTCATACACCGTTGGAGTCACATCTACAATGATACCGGTATTTTGCGGCTGTTGGATGGTATTACCGGCAAAATCCTTTGTCGTGATGTAAAAAATCTGCCCGACCTGAATCGAGCCTTTTTTTCCCGATGTTACAGTTACCTGCGGACTTGAAATAACATCGCCGAGCTGATTGTCCTGAAAAAATGAAATAAGCGCAGAAAGATTTGTGAAATTGATCGAAGGAACAACCTTCACTGCAAAATTCGGCTGATTGTTTGTTGCTGAAATTGTCTGGTTTTGCTTGGTAAAATCTGTGACTCCTGAATTTAAATTACCACTCACAATGGTCGATTGTTGACCCAGCTGCGAAGAATCGCGGGAGAACATTACATCCCAGTTAATGCCGGCATTAAGCGACTTCACCACATCAACAGAAAAGAAAACAGACGAGATTTTTACATCACGCGAATTCAACAATTTTATACCTGCCGTATCACTAAGCGCCTGTTGCTTGGTGGTTTGTTGAGAAGAATCTGCCGGATTATAGATTTGGAAATATTCTTCGCGCTCGACATACCACAAGTTGTTTTCGCGCAGAACTGTTTCAAACGCCTGAATCCAATACATGTTTTGAATGTCAATGCCGATCTCATTCTTACGCTCTTTCGGATCCACAATAATCTTGTTCATGTATTTTTGACTAAAATCACTGAAGATAGAAATTGCCTTATCAAACGGAAGAGTTTTCGACATTGAAACAAGTTCTTCCGGCGAAATATATTGATTGAGCAGCAGATGTCGCTCTCCGAGCGTTTGTGCCTGCACTGCCGGGAGAACGAACAGTACCGCACAGACAATGAGTAAATGGTAAGTTTTCATTGCATCATGCCTCGCTGCATTTTGTCAAAAATAATTTGTTTCCTCACGGTGTCTATAATGCCGCCGCGATTCATTCTGAACACGATCGAGCCGTCTTCCGGATTGATGGTTTCCACTTTGCCAAGATAAACAGGGTCTCCTAATTTCAGAGTAATAAGTCTGCCGCTGCCGTCCATAACGAGCGCTTTGCTATCAGCCACAGCTTTCACAGAAAGATTGCTAACATCAACGAGATTCCTTGTGTTCTTCGGCACTTCTCCAAAAATAAATGGTTCGAACGGATTCGATGTAATCGGCTCAGGTGTAGAATCGGGGTTCATCACCGGAGTATTTAAGGATTTTTCTGATGTAAAATACGATTGAATATCCATTTCATAATTAAGCTGAATGGTCGGAAGGTTTCCTGCCGTATCTAATTTCTCTTCACTCTTCATCGCAATCGTGGTTATTTTGTACAAACGTCTGCCATTTTCCAATAACCACATGAAGCGGAAAATATTAGGGAACTCCGCAGAGCCGATGATGTGATATGTATTATATCCATATTTGGAGAGTGACTTCGTTCCGTTGAACGACATATTCAATTTCATGAAACCGCTCTCGTCAATAATTCTGCTCAAGTAGCCGTACGTTTGCGAGGAAATATCAAACTGGGGAATTTCTTTCAAACGGTTATTCCACCGGTGAATAGTTTCCCGCAGCGTATTCTGCATGTCGCTGATCGCTCTCTCCTGCACTACCTTATCCTGCAGTTGACTCTCAACATGCTTCGATTCTTTGGCGATGCCCTTAAGTTTTCCCGGCTGAGAGATAAAAGAGACATATCCGCCAACCACAAAAACGAGAAAAAGCAAAACGCCTAATGCAATGCTATTTCGAATTTTGTACGACACAACGACCTTAATGATCAGAATCTATTTGTGCAACTGTCATAACGAATTTATACACCATCTTACCGCGGATTTCTTTCAGCTCAACTGATTTCAATTCTGTTTTTTGAAACATGCTTGCTATCACCGGAATTTTCGAGCGGTCAGTGGTATATCCAGTCATCTCAACACCTTTTCCGGGGTGCGTGGCAAAGTCTGTTATCCATACCGATTTCACCAAATCAAGATCATTTGTCAGATGATAAAAGAATTTGCTCCACTGATTGTAGTTTGGAACGAGCGAATCATACACCGCAAGGGCGCCGACATAGCCTCGGTTTTCAGCTTGAAGGTTATCCAAAATTGTTTGAAGCCGCTGATTTTCCGATAGCTGAAGCTCTTTCTGCTGCAACTCCGTGCGCGCAAGTTGTATGTTATGGTTCGTACCGACAATATGTGTTGTGAAATATAATGTGGATGCAAAAATCAACAGCATCAACAAATAACCATGCCATGCAAGCTTGAAGGCTTTTTGTCCTTCATGGAAAGCAAGCGGAAGAAGATCAACGGCATAGTAGAACGGATTCTTCGGCTCAAGAACCCGCATCGCAGCGGAAATTGGCACTGCATACTCAGATGTAATTTCGACAACACTATCAGGAATTACATTTGTATCGAGAGCAACTGGAATAAGATATTCGATCGGCGATTCAGGGAATTGCGGGGACAGGAACTGTTTCAACTGCACTTTATGAGCTTCGCCGGCAAGAAAGATCCGGTCAATGTGCATAATACCGGCGCTGTCCTGTTCAAGCAAAATCCTGGAATAGAGTGTGTTTTCAATGTTTGGAGTTGCCCTTCCTTCGCTGATGACCGGTGCGAAGTGGAAAAAATACGGCCCCTTCATGAATATCAACCTGCTAAACTCATTGCCAATGAACACAATCACGGAAATTTCTTCTTCACCCAACTCGTAATTGGTGCGGACAAGATTCATCAATGAAACATCAGATGTTTCAAGAAAAGGAATCTTCGGCACACGCCCGATAAATTCTTTGATGTCCTCAAGAAGTGTAAGAAGGCTCAGCCCGTCTTCCCGGATGATCGCTAAGACTTGTCCGTCAGCCGCAGGAATGTACCCTACTGCGTCTAAATCCGGCTTTGTTGTACGAACCTGTGCAAGCTGTTCAACAAGCTTCCGTTTCAGTTTCGCACCTGACATACCGAACGAATCTTCAAATGTTTGGTAGTACACTGAGGGTTCAGAAATCGAATAAACAAGTTGGTATGCAGAGGCGGGAAAATCAGAAAGCAAACTATACAAGATGCTGCGGTTGTTTTCTTTGTCGCCCCCTTCTTCCTCCGGCACTGCTTCCATCATGTCAGTCGTCTCGGGCTCTGTGTCCACCACATCAATGCCTTCGAGTTCAGGCGCCGAGGATTCAACAGCGTGAATCTCCTCCAATTTCTTGGCAAGATTGACAGTTCTTACTTCTTCAAGCTTGAACTGTTTGTTTTTAAACGAAACATGTGCAAACTTGACGTCAAGACCGTCAACAAAAATGCCTACTGCAATTTTCCCTTCTGATTTTGAATATGGCATCCTTAGCCTGCGTCTATAACAATAAACTCATTCTTTATTCTGTTTAGTATTTTTAAAGGAAATTCGACGTCACGAAATATTAGAAGCAAGAAGCTGCTGCATTCGCTTTTTGTTGTTGGCAAAGTTCATCGCCGTTTCAAGTGAAATTTTCTTCTGGAGGAAAAGGCGCCGCAAATCCTGCTCCATCGTTGTCATTCCCATCTCACCGGATTCCTGAATCATCTGATAAATTTCTCCGGTATTATTATTTTTGATTGCCGAACGAACCGACGGCGTCATAAGCATAACCTCACGTGCGAGCACCCGTTTTCCATCGAGGCTCGGAATAAGTTTTTGAGAAATGACGCAGCGGCACGCGTCGGCAAGGCGATTGCGCACACGCTCCTGCTCAATCGGCGGAATTTCACCGATAATCCTGTCAATGCTTTCGACTGCCGAAGCGGTGTGCAATGTTGAAAAGACTTTATGACCGCTGTCGGTCACTTCCAACGCCGTCATAATTGTCTCCGGGTCGCGCATTTCGCCGATGACGATAATATCCGGGTCCTGCCGCAGTGCCTGAATTGTTCCTTCCTTGAATGAAAGCACATCGCGCCCAACTTCGCGATGACGAACAATGCAGCGATCCGATTCATGCACGTACTCGATCGGCGAAGCAATAATGACAATATGCCCGTCAACGGTATGATTATTCAAATCAATCATTGAATCGAGCGTGCTGCTTTTTCCTGAGCCGGTAATACCGGTAACGAGCGTCAACCCTTCTTTAGTGTGAGCAAGACTGATCGTTTTTGTAATGTTGGGATGAAGCTCAAGCAGTTTGTACGGACGAATGGAGGTATTAATTGCGCGCATATTCAGCGCGATCTGGTCAAGATCAAGATACACATCTGCACGGAAGCGGCGCATTCCGTCGCTTTCCTGAATGGTGTAAGAAAAATCAAGATTCTTGTTTTCATACAGAAATTGTTTCTGACGCGGCATGAGAAGAGAAAAAATCAAGATATTCGTTTCATCGGGAGAAATTTTCTGAATTGAGGCATCGGGTTTTTTCGATCCGAAAATTCTGTACCAGACTTGACTTTTGGATCCGTATCCCCCCATATCAATATCTGAGGCATTAATACCGAACATGCGCGACAAGAAAACATTCATTTGCGCACGAAGGACTGCTTTGTCTTCGATGGGAAGTTTTTCTACGAGGTCACCTGCAAACATCAACCGTTCAAGTCCAAACGTACTTTCTGGAATTTGCGCCAGCAAACCATGCAATAATTCCTGCGCCCGCGTATTCATGCTGTTACCTGAAGCCGTAATAGGCTGTGTGGCAGTGGTCTCCATTAATTTCTCATTATCGTTAGCAATGCTTGGCAGTTGCATTCCTTTAGTTATTAGGGGAAAGAGAAACGAATCTAAAGTGTTACATTAAAACAGCACGAGAAATATATTGAATGAGGTAGTGAATGTCAAATGTTAACATCAGCGGTTTATTCCCACCATTCAAAGACGTGGTAAGCAAGCAAAGTGGAACCATTTTTAACATTGTCTAACGCCTGGGAGCTGTAAGTATAATATCCATTTCCTTTCATTGTAAAAGAGGCATGCGGCGGACCCGCCATTAAAAAACCACCATAAATCTTTGGTGTCCCTGTGGTTGTAGTTATATTCACAGTCACGTTACTTCCATAATTAATTACAATGCCATAAATTCTCACCGAGCCGGAAATTGTGAGGTTTCCTTTTACCACTAAGATACCATAGATCGTCGTACCTCCGCTCAGACTCAAATCTCCATCGCGAACTGCAATGGCAGGTTCTGTCGCGGTACCGTACGTATCGCCCCCGCTTACACTGGATGGGAAAGTAACCGTTGCGTCAGCGAAATATTCGTCAATGTAATCTTGAGGTTGTGGAATGGAATCGGAAACCGCAACTTTCGGGCTGCCGGTGAGGTAGCTGCTGTACGGTGCAACATTCGAAGAATCATAGGCTGTCGGAACTGTTACTGCCGGTAATGTCGGACTCGGGCCTGAAGAACCGTCGGTGTTCCTATCTTGGCCGCTTATTTGCGGGCTTCCGCTCATTGAAAAATTGATACTGTCCGAAGCAAAGCCAACCGCTGCATTCGTTTTCGGAAACGGTTTCGGATACTGCAGCAATTTCAAGTCCATGCTGAGCGCCGTATCCTCATAAGTAGAAGTAACGCTTAACCAAATAGTATCACCAACCTGTGATTTCGAAACGGAATAAGAGCCGTTATCAAACGTTCCGGAAAAAGAGGTTGTGTATCTATCCGTTTGTATTTTATGTAAAACAATACTGACAGCGCTATGAGCAATATTGCGCGCCATTGAAAAATTATATTGTTGCACCGAGGCTTTAACCGCATTCGAACTTGTGCTGTTCAACTTGAGTGTAAAAAATCCGATGATAACGCTCAAACCGATTACCATTAATACTGCCGTTCTGCCCATCGTGATAATCCTTTCACAAGTTCATTGGGAAAAAAGTCCGCTCCCAGTATGTAGAAGAATATGTAGAGTCTACGGGAAAGGTAGATTGAACTGTCGCTTGCACGCGTATTGATTTTATTTTCTCAAGGTCCGATGTGAGCGTCATCGGCGTGCTCAGTTCTGTTCCTGACGAATCATAGTATGTGAACTTCAGCCATGTGAGGCCATAATAGCTTTTTGCTGCAGATGCACCATCCACTTGCCGGTAAAGTGGGAAGTCATTAGGATTCGGAGTAGCAGCTGCATCAGCGGTAGTGCCAATAAAATACGCCACGGTATTCACCGTACCAACATTCTGAAGATCGGCTTTGAAGGTAATTGCTGCAGTGTCGGCATATGTAATCTTCGGGCTTGTGGCATGATAGCCGGTTTTGTAGAAATCATATTCGAAGATTTGCCCGACGCTCATAGCATTCGTCTCTGCCTGATAATCCAATGAGCTTTGGAAAGCGACATTGGTGAGATTTGCGTTCACAGTAAGAATCATCAGAAGCAGTATGCCTCCGATAATATATGACAGGATAATATCAAGTATTGCCGTCATGCTTTACATCTCTTAGAAAAAGCGTCGGTAAACTACTAGCGCCTTCATAACCACGGGATATGTCATATTTGGATGCGTAACAGTAACAGTAATACGTTTGTAAAATGTTTGGGTTGATGAAACCTCGTCAGGATCGGATTCGTTAACATATTCCACTTTGCATGATTCAGTAAAATCGTCTAACGTCGGTGTGGAAGTCATTGTTGTATCATTGTTGTAGTCATCCACATCGTCGTACAAACTGCGTGATGTTTCTCCGACATCGGGTCCCAACGAACTGACGGGCGTCATATCTGTTGCGTAGTATATTCGCTTCGCAATCGAATTCTCATCAAATTCTTTGCGCTGGATTTCATCTATTTCTGCTTGTGCCAGCGAAATCGCGGCAACCGTTGCTTGTGTATCGTATGAGCCAGTAAGCTTTTCCAGCATTAATTTATTTGCAGCCAACACTGCAATCCCTAGAAGGACCAATGCTCCTAACACTAAAAGTGTCTGACCCATACGCGTTTCTAATTAAACTATTGTAGACTTTGGCACCACTCAGTGCAAGGAATGTGCCGGAATAAACACACCTCTTGCGGCTCGCTAGACCACTTCTTCCTTCAACAAGACTGTAGAATCTTCAAAATTCCCCGGGTGGAGTTGTCAAACAGGAAATTTTGACTCGGTTTATGTCTGGACTTTATCAGCACTCATCACACAAAAAAAGACGTGCCTTTTCTAACAATTCTTTGCTTTGGGATGATTCAAAATGGAAAAGTGCTGTTTCCCACGCTGTGCCGCATCTCACATCATGCGCTTGAAGCTAATCGTCCTCAACGGTATTGGCGATGACTTCTTCAAGTGTCGTTGTTCCTTCTTTCATCCGCTCCATGCCGGAGCGGCGCAGCGTCCACATGCCATCTTTCATTGCCTGATCACGGATTGCATTCTCATCAACCTTTTCGCCGGCGTTAAGAACAATATTCTTGATTGCCTTCGTAAAATAAAGCGCTTCATGAATAGCCGCCCGCCCTTTGTATCCGCCGCTGCACTTATCGCAACCGACAGCTTTGTAGAACGTGTGTTGGGCAAGGTCTTCTTCCGTGAACCCGAATTTGATCAAGTCATTTTTCTCATCATCATCAATAGGCTGCTTACACGTCTTGCACAATGTTCGTATCAAACGTTGAGCAACAATAATGTTAATGGCATATGCAATAAGGAACGGTTCAATTCCCATTTTATACAAACGTGCAACGGCGCTTGGCGCATCATTAGTGTGTAACGTGGAAAAAACCAAGTGACCGGTGTTCGCCAATTTGATGGCGGTTTCGGCAGTAACTTTATCACGCATTTCTCCAACCAGCACGATATCAGGATCGTGACGAAGAATGCCGCGGATGGATTGTTCGAAGGACATCTTTGTGCCGATTTTCAATTGTCTTGCACCCCTGATAATATATTCCACCGGCTCTTCAATGGTCAGCACGTTCACGGTCGGATTAATAACTTGATATAACGCGGCGATAAGCGTTGTAGATTTTCCGGAGCCTGTCGGTCCTGTAAGAATAATGATGCCCTGAGGTTTTTCGATGGCTTTATAAAACGATCCTCTTGCAGGACCTTGTAACCCCAACTTATTAAGATCGGTAATTACTTTTCGATCATCCAAAACACGGATCACGACGCTTTCAAATTTATGCTTGAACTCTGTCGTCACGATCGGCATAATTGAAACACGAAAACGAAGTTGATGTCCGTCAATCACGCGCTGGATAAAACCGTCTTGCGACATTTCGCGCTCGAATCTATCAACGCCTTTCGTCCGGTCTTTAACAACGGCAAGCACCGCTTCCGGCATCGTATTTTCCTGACAATGCCAGAGTTGCAAATCTCCGTCAATGCGAAACAAAAAATTTGTCTTGTTACCTTCGGCGGGAACAATATGAATATCGCTCGCGTCACGCCGCACGGCTTCAACAATGGCACCCTCAATAAGATTCGCCAGAGCGCTTTTGTTGATTTCCGCTTCGAGTGCTTCTTCATCAAGCCCTGCATCATCACCTTCAGATTCAACACTGATCTGTGTATCTTCAAGAAGCTTAAGAAATTCATTTTGTGGGGGAATGACTTGTTCGAGAAGCCCTTGCAAATCCTTTAGCCGCACATAGGTCACTTCATATTTTTTCACGTTGAAATTACGCACAACGTTCGGAATCGCGCGGTCGGTGGGGTCAGCCGCAACAACAATCAGCTTATCGGGCTGCTTCTCGTCAAACTTCAGCGGAAGCATTTTTGTCTGGATGAGCATATCGCGCGTTCCGTTCTGCAGCGTATCCACCATTTTGCGGATGAACTCTATTCTCGCTGCATCAATATTTTCATCGGTGAGATAAATTTCCCGGAATGCATAGAGGTTGGCAACTTCACGAAAAACCGCATCGTGGTCCGCATTGAATTCTGAAACCAAAATTTGTCCGAGATTACGCCGCTCTTTTTTGTTCGCTTCCGATTCTTTAACGCTCAGAGATTTTTCAAGCGTCTCGTAATCAATAATCCCCTTCTTCAAAAGTGTATAACCGATTTTATCAGTAATATCTACATCAGGCATACGTCATAACTCCTTTTAGAATAACAAACGCATAAGCGAATGTGCGTACGGTATCAGCCAGCCGCTACTCGGAGGTTTCGGTTTAAGCGTCGCAGTTTCAGATGATACAAGTGTTAAAGCGGTAAGCACCACCATAATGATCATTGAAATAGCAAGCTGAATCATATCTATCGCGTTCTTCATGCGGTAACCTGTTTCCTTCTCATAGTAGTCTGCAAGCTGAAGAGCGGTATTCTTCACGGTGCCGGTCTCTGCGCCGGAATGGAAGCGGGAGATCGCAGTCTTCGTGAACACGCCGCACGCTTCGAACGCTTCCGTGATGCCCATTCCTTTTTCCACCATCAATGGAAGCGCAACATTTTTGATCTGGCTTTCCATGTATTTATTACCGCACGCTTCCGCTGCCAAACGGATAACTTCAATATTTTCTCCCGAACCGGAATACAATGAATAAAAAACCCGGCAGAAAATCTCGATACTTGTTTTGTGCAATAAATTACCCATCACGGGAAGCTTCCAAATGTTTTTATCAAACAGATAGCGCCCCTTCTCCGTTGTGATAAACCGAAGAAACACCACGATCGGAATCACCATTGCCAGCGTCAGCCACAGAATGTTGCTCGTGATAAAATCGGAAAGTTTCAGCGTTGCCTTCGTCATTGGCGGCAATTCAATTTTGAATTTCGCAAACAGCTTTGCCGTTGTAGGGAAAATGTACGCAACATAATATCCCACTGCGATGAAAAGAATGAACAACGTAACAACCGGCATAATAAGCGCACTTTTCAAATTCTTTTTGAACTCAGCAGTCCGTTCAAGGAATTTCGCCGTGCTCTCGTAAATGTCTGCCATGTTTCCGCTTTTCGAGGCAAGCCCGAGCATGTGCGCCGCAAATTTTCCCAGTTCCTTTTCATGTTTGATGAACGTTTTTTCGCTGTCTTTACCCTGCTTCAATTCTTGATTGATATCGCGAAGGCATTCACGCAGGGTTTTATTTTCAATATCATTGATAAGGAGCGACATCATTTCATTGAAAGGAAGCTTCTGCTTGATCAAATCTGCGCTTACACGTACATACGAAACGACTTCAGTCTGCGGCACTTTGCCGACTGATTCAAATAATTTTTTCCGCACGTAAATAACGTTGTACCCCATTTTCGAGAGAGCATCAACAACCTCCTCTTTAGAAAATGCTTTTTGCTCGCCGTCAATCGGTTTCTTTTCCCCTTCTTTTTTTACACGGTAGAGAAAGCCAGAGCGCGCCCGGACAGCCGAAAGCTTAAATTTCCGGTCGCGTGCCATTTGCTGGGCACGTTCCTTCGCTGCTTTCATCGTATCAGCGCTGATAACCCCCTGAACAGCTTTGCCGCTCAAGGACACGCCTTCGATTCGAAATTCAGGCATAACTCTTAACCCTTTAATCAACTGTTAATCGTTACCGTGAAGATACAATTGCCTACAACCAAAAGCAATAATCCACGTCAACAAATTCATAAGGTGCTTTCCGCTCCCAAAAGGATTCCTTTGGAACTTTGAGGCGGAACCATCTCTTCACCATGGAGGGAATTTTAATTCTCCCCCTGTAGGGGGAGATAAAGAAGGGGTCATAAAAAAGCCCGATCCCGTTGTTTACGGGACCGAGCGAAAAACAAAATGGCCTCCACTTTGGACGTGGAGACTGTCTTCTTCAACAAAAAATTTTATTTGAACTCGCCGGTGTAAGCCAAAGTTGTAAGCCTGCCGGTGCTATCAATAACAGCGGTTACTGTATTGGCAGAGTTGGAAGCAGCTGTTGCCGTGATGTTTACACTCTGAGCAGCTACTGCAGTAGTTGTATAAGTCCCATTCTCGTTCGATGCTAACTTGCTCGGAATGGTATATCCGGTATAAGCCTGATCGCCGCCACCCAAAGAGGCGGGACGAATTCTGTATTGGTACGCATTTGCCGCAATATTATTCAAGTCGGCAATAAGGGCATCCTTGTTTGCCTGCACGCTTTGAGCGCTGAACATGCTCAAACCAACGGCAATGGCGATACCAACAATGATAACGCCCAAGATGATGAGAAGAAGCTGCTGTTGACCCATAATAACCTCCTATGTTAAGTGAAAAAGATTAGTGAGTGTTGAAGCGCGAATTGACTTACGATGTGTCATAAATTATGCCAAGAGCAAACAGCTGAAAAACAGAACATATTTAACAATATGGAATACAGCGGCGGTATTTTTTTCCTCTCTCAAGAACTTTTTACCGCTCCTTTTTGTCAGTACCCCACAACAAGTCGTAGGTATTAGGTATTGGCTTTTAGTAATCAAGGCATCTGAAAAATTGGTAGGACAGGCATTCTGCCTGTCAAGAATATTAAATTTAGATCAACAACGACAGCCCCCAGCAAGTCCGGACTGTCCCACCAAACATTTGAGTTTTTCAGATGTCTCTAATCGTTAATGAATGTACATCATCTTTCGTACAATGGCTTCTTTCCCCCATCGAAGCACGCAATAGTATGCTCCACTGGCAACACCATGGGGCGTCCAAACAATCGGATATTCTCCCCCACTTTGTTCGCCATTAAAAATTGTTTGCACGAGTCTTCCCAATGCGTCATAAATCTGAACGCGAACATTTCCGACAAAACCTTTCGGAACGGTATAATCAATTCTTGTTGAAGGATTGAACGGGTTCGGATAATTCTGACTCAGCGTAAATGCGGAAGGAACAATTTCTGTTCCACCACCGGTATCCGGAGAGCCGAAGCTCACATACGCTCTGATAAGATAAAGTGAAACAGTGTCGCCTGCCGTATCAGAAGTCAAATAGTACCAATCCGGCGGCGAGTCTTCACCCAAATATGTAAAGCTGTGATATGGAGATGACGAAACATAATCCGTAATCATTACCCGCGGCTGAATGTTTGGATCGCCGGCACATACAAACCCAACAACAAATGGCTGACTTGCATCAATCGAATCCGAGCGCAAATCTATTGTCGTCCAATTTTGAAACGGAACCGGGTACGGAACCGGCGTTGTTGTTGAAATACTTGCCGAAATCGGAACGGCTAACGGCGCTCCCAACGGAGATGGACGAACTGTACCGCTGTATGCCCACACGCCGCCGGTCATCGTTCCTGCACGACGAAGAGCTACACGAATGGAATCTAACGTCGCTCCTTCAACTCCGTCAAACGTTACACAAACGGTATCACCGGCGGGCAATTGATAATATCCTGTCGGCTCAGTTTGATCCCACTTCAACTCCATTGCAGTTTCACCAGTCCCTTCCATGTGATACGAATACTGTGCAGGCAAATTTTGATCCGTGTTCATGACGACAAAATCAATCTCGCTGTACGTGGAACCAAAATCAGGCTCGGAAAATTGCACATTCGGAGTAACATCAAGAACCCTTTTCGCTGAGGTGCCAATTTCTACCGCTTTGATAAGAAGCGTTAAACTATTTGTCGAAAAAGTCCCTTTTAATCCGGCACCCGCTTTGAACGCAAGGTAACGCGCCGCTAATGCCTGAACCGTATCCACAGTTGTTCCAACATTTGGATTATAATATGTTCTGCCGGCAGCCTTTGGTAAATTGGGATAGCGGTATCCGTACAAAGAAGAAACTGTGGTATCATCTAAAATATTGGCAATGGTCCACGACTGAAAAATATCGGAGAAACGCCGGGATGTTCCGAATGACTGAAAGCCTGCATTTAATCCGGTAATGCCATGCTGCGTACTGGCAACGATGAAATGAAAGACTCCCATTCCAATTTGATCACGAATGTAGGTCATAAAACGTGCGGCACGGGAATAATCGTTTGCCACTTCAGTTAAGTTACCACCGCGCCAGTCGAGCAGATAGTGGTTTGTCTCGTTTACAAATCCGGTTTGATCATAAATCGGATAGCCGCAATTCACTTCCGCAACGAGAGAGCATCCTTCGTTGACAAAAGGGATTTCACTTGGATCATAATTCCAATGAATCATATGTTGAAATTCATGTGCCGTTGTGCTCATCGCATCACGAAGGCCGTTTGCAGAACCGAGACTTGCCGGATTGCAATCTAAAAAATAAATTTCAGCATCATTGCTTGTACTATATCCCGGTTGATTGCTGGGAATTTCGTTGAACGAATAAAAATATCCCTGAACATATCCTCCGGTTCCCGTGAAGCCGTCCTTGATATCGAGAATCAAAATGCTAATCCGCGGATCGTTATCCACATCGGGCGGAGAACCGAAAGCGCTGACATCTTCTTCATAAATTCCTTGCGCCGCTGAAGCGGGAGTTCTGTTGTCAAACGCATTCTCAACGGAATCAACTGCAGTTTGAGTTACGCGTCCGGAATTCCAACTCGTATCTTCGACAAAAACATAGCAGTTCGCTCCGACTGCGCGGCATGTTGAAGGCACAAGGTAGCGGTCGCTATTCGGATCGGCACTGCTTTTGCTGAGATCATCAGCATACCACGATTTTTTTGAGCCTACGGTGAAATTCCACGCTTGAGTCTTGAGCAGTTTTGCTTCTGCAAGAACATGGGGATGTTGAAGTAGAAATTTTGCAACTCTTTTTTCTTTTTGCTGAAGAAGAAGCGATCCGGGAATCGGATAAGGTGGCTGCGTGGAGCGATCTTTTACCACGGAAAGAAATTGCTGCTGCGTGTACGCAATGTCAGCAGCGAGCAAAACTGCCAGCACTATCGCCGCACTATTTTTCTTCCACGATATTCTGAAATATGCCACAGGAATTTCCCCGCCGATATATTGATGGTGAAAAAAAATTGGAGATGCTGAAAGCGTTACAGCGCATCCTCGCCGGATTCTTCCGTTCGCACACGAATTGCTTCCTCCACCGTCGAAACAAAAATCTTCCCGTCCCCTACTTGACCGGTTTGTGCTGCTTTAAGAATTGTCTCAGTCACCTTATCGGCTAACGAATCTTTCACGACAATTTCTAATTTGATTTTCGGAAGAAAATCAATTTGGTACTCCGAGCCGCGGTAGATTTCAGCGTGGCCTTTTTGCCTGCCGTACCCCTTCACTTCAGTCAGCGTCATCCCCTTCACACCAATTTCTGAAAGCGCTTCGCGAACGTCATCGAGCTTGAACGGGCGAATAATTGCTTCAATTTTTTTCATGTTTATGAAGAAGGTTTTAGGCGTTAGGTTTTGGGTTTAGGCTGTCAGCCGTTAGCTTTTAGCTTAATTGACAGATGTTCAGCAGTGATTGGTAATTATTTTTCATTCACGGCCATGGCAGTTTTTATATTTTTTGCCGCTGCCGCACGGACACGGTTCATTCCTTCCAACTTTTTGTTCAACATGAATTTGCTTGACCTTTGGCGCCGCCTGTTGCTGCTGGCTCCCTCCGTGTGCTCCTTCTACCGGTTCTTTGTTTGCTTGAAACCCCATGCCAGCCGATGCATCATGCGTCATTGTTAATTGCTCTCTCCGCAACGGCCGCCGCATGCGCGGCATTGGTACTTGCTCACGTGTTTCCGGGAATAATTTAAAAACAAGGTTCAATGCTTCGCGGTTCATCATGCTGATCATTTCCATGAACATGCGAAACGCCTCCCCTTTATATTCAATAATCGGATCCTTTTGACCGTATGCACGAAGGTGAATTCCTTCTTTCAAATCATCCATCTCGCGCAGATGTTCTTTCCACCGAACATCAATTACCTGCAACAGTGCCATCCGCTCAATCGTCGCCGTTACTTCCGCTCCGATTTTTTCCTGCTTGCGTTTGTAGAATTCCGTTGCAGCATTCAGCACCGCAGTTTCTACGCCATCCACGCCAAGTTCCTGAAACTCCGCAGGAGTCATTTGCAAATCAATGAGAAGATTAACACGCAGCTCGTCTTTCAGCGTCTCAAGATCGCCTGCCTCGTAATATTTTTCTACGAGTTCAACAATGAAATCGTTCAACATAGTGAAGACATCGTCTACCAAATGCTCGCCAAGCAATGCATGGCGGCGTTTAGCATAGATTACCTCCCGCTGTTGATTCATCACATCGTCGTATTCAAGCAGCCGCTTCCGAATCGCGAAATTGTTTTCTTCAACTTTTTTCTGCGCACGCTCGATGGATTTTGTGATCATACTGTGCTGGATTACTTCGCCCTCCTGTAATCCCAAACGGCTCATAATACCTGCAATACGATCGCTGCCGAACAGCCGCAGCAGATCATCTTCGAGCGATAAGAAAAATTGTGACGAGCCCGGATCGCCTTGACGCCCTGAGCGCCCGCGTAATTGGCGGTCAATACGTCGTGACTCATGCCGCTCTGTGCCGATAATATGAAGCCCGCCTGCATCACGGACACCGGGCCCAAGCTTAATGTCCGTTCCGCGTCCCGCCATGTTCGTTGCAATAGTGACTGCTCCCGGTAATCCGGCATTCGCGACAATTTCCGCTTCACGCTGGTGATGTTTCGCATTCAGCACGTTATGCGGTACTGCCTTCCTCTTCAACATGCGGCTGATGGTTTCCGACACATCAACGCTTGTCGTTCCGACGAGCACGGGGCGGCGCTTTTCACGCATCGCTTCAATTTCTGTCATCACCGCATTATATTTTTCACGCTTTGTCTTATAGACAACATCGTTTTCGTCCGCACGGATCATCGGTTTGTTCGTTGGAATGACGACGACATCGAGCTTGTAAATATCGAAGAATTCTCCCGCTTCCGTTTCTGCAGTGCCGGTCATGCCGGCTAATTTTTTGTATAGACGGAAATAATTTTGCAACGTAACCGTTGCAAGCGTTTGAGTGTCGCGCTCAACCTTTACACCTTCCTTCGCTTCAATCGCTTGATGAAGTCCATCGGAATACCGGCGGCCGTGCAGTAAACGTCCCGTGAATTCATCCACGATCATTACTTTACCGTCCTCCGTAACGACATACTCCTCATCCTTTTCGTACAGCGAGTAAGCCTTCAGCAATTGCAGCACCGTGTGAATTCTGTCGCTGCGCTCAGCATACAATTTATTCACTTCATCCTTACGCAATTGCTTTTCTTCAGCCGACAGCGTGCCGTCGTTTTCAATGGCAGCGACTTCCGTTCCGACATCAGGCAAAACGAAAAATTCTTTTTCTGCAGCACCGGCAAGCAGTTCGCGTCCTTTTTCGGTGAGATCAACAGAATGGTTTTTTTCGTCAACAGCAAAATACAACTCATCGTCAATCTCGTGCATGCGCTTTTCCTGATCCCGGAGGTACTCCAATTCGGTCTCCTGCATCAGTTTTTTGTTTGCGCCATCGGCAAAGAGTTTGAGCAATCGTTTATTTTTCGGTGCACCACGCTGAGCGCGCAGCAAAAGGATGCCTGCTTCATTCTTTTTCCCCTCTTGAAGAAGCTGTTCCGCATCTGCAACAATCTTCGCTACGAACGTTTTCTGCGCATTGACCAGCCGTTCGACACGTGGTTTCATATCTCCGAATTTCTGATCGTCCACCTCAACCGGTCCGCTGATGATCAACGGCGTTCTCGCCTCATCAATCAATACAGAATCGACTTCATCAACAATAGCGTAATAGTGTCCCCGCTGAACCATATCCTCCGAAGTGACCACCATATTATCACGCAAATAATCGAAGCCGAATTCATTATTGGTGCCGTAGGTAATGTCAGCCGCATACTGCACACGCCGTTGATGCGGCTCCATGTTCGACAAAATGCAGCCGACGCTTAAACCGAGAAATTCAAAAATCTTTCCCATCCACTGACTGTCGCGTAAGGCAAGATAGTCGTTGACAGTAACAAGATGAACGCCGCGTCCCGCAAGCGCATTGAGATACATCGGAAGTGTTGCAACAAGCGTTTTCCCCTCGCCAGTCGCCATCTCAGCAATTTTTCCCTGATGCAGCACGACACCGCCGAGCAACTGCACATCGAACGGTACCATGTCCCACACAATTTTATTGCCGGCAACCTCCCACGATTGACCAACCAAACGCCGGCATGTTTCTTTCACCACGGCAAACGCTTCGGCGAGAATTTCGTCGAGTGTTTCATTAACAGTATCGCGAAGATCTTTTTCGGCCTCTTCAATTTCATCGAAGATTTTCTCCCGATCCTCAAACGGAATATCTGCAGTCAACTGTCCCTGTAACTGCGCAATTTTTTCAGAGAGTTCTTTCGAGGCTTCGGCAATACGTGCCTTGAACTCCGCAGTTTTCGCGCGAAGCTCGTCATCGCTCAGCGACATATACGATTCAACATGCGCATTGATTTCTTCGACGATCGGGAGAATTTCCTGAACATCTTTCTCGTGTTTGCTGCCGAATATTTTTTTAACTATTCCTAACATTATTTTCCTTAAAAAAAACTAGACCACTCGTACTAGCGTTAATATAGCCAGAAAATGAGAGAAGAGCAATGAAATCTACGCTGCAAAGCTTGATAGAATTATAACTTTTTGGTTTTCTTTCGTGCGATTCCGTGCCACGTCTCTTCTCTATGTTTCGAAAAATAATTTACATATCGTGCAAGGACAAAAAGAAGGTCTGAAAGACGATTAAAATAGATAATGATTTGCTCTCCGACATTTTCAGATTTTGAAAGATGTATAACTCTTCTCTCTGCTCTCCGACACACCGTTCTTGCAAAATGAAAATGGGCGGCGGCGCTTGTTCCTTCAGGTAGAATGAATGAAGAAAGTTTTGGAAGTGTTGCTTCAAATTTATCAATACTTTGTTCCAGCGAAGAAATGTGTTCAGCAGAAATTTTTTCTGCTTGCAAGGCCTTTTCGCCCGGCGATGCAAGTTCAGCACCGACAACAAAAAGATTGCGTTGAATCTCTGCCAAAATTCCTTCGACGGCTTTCGGCAAACGAAACGAGCGCATCACGCCGATCATTGCATTTAATTCGTCTACTGTGCCATATGCCTCAATACGGTCCGCATCTTTTGAGATTCGTTTCCCGCCGAAAAGTCCTGTCTCGCCTTTGTCGCCCATCTTTGTATAAATTTTCATGCAGATCTCACATAAAAAATCAGCGATGAGGAATGCTCATCGCTGATCGAGTGCGAAAAATAAATTATCGTTTCTTCGAAGGACGCTTCCAAAACTTCGGCAGCTCATTAAAAAAGTGCGCCGATGTACGAATGCCGCCGTAAAAATTATTAAGATTCAAAAACTCATCGGGTGAATGCGCATTCTCATCCGGCAAACCGAAGCCGAGCAAAACTGTATCAATGCCGAGAATTTTCTTGAACTGAACAACAATCGGAATCGAACCGCCTTCCCGCTGATACAATGGCTTCTTGCCGAATCCTTTTTCCAGCGCCGAAACTGCAGCTTCAACACCGGGACTGTCAATCGGCGTTATCGCCGGTTCGCCGCCATGAAGCGTGCGCACGTTTATAGTGACAGTTTTCGGTGCAATTTTTTTGATGTGTTTTTCAAACAACTTCGCAATCTTCGCTGATTGTTGATCAGGAACAAGTCTCATCGAAATTTTTGCGTACGCTTTTGCCGGCAGTACCGTTTTCGCTCCTTCACCAATGTAGCCGCCCCAAATTCCGTTGCATTCCAATGTTGGGCGCGCCCACAAACGTTCAAGCGTCGTGAATCCTTTTTCACCATACAATTCCCGAACGCCGAGGTCCTTCGCATATTTCTTATCGCTGAACGGAAGTTTTTTGTATGCCGCACGCTCCTTTTTTGTCAGCGTGCGTACATCCTTGTAAAAGCCGGGAATGGTGACGCGCCCGTTTTTATCATGAAGCGAGGCAATCATTTCCGCAAGAGCCTGAACAGGATTATGAATGGAACCGCCGAACGAACCGGAATGCAAATCACGGTTAGGACCCGTAAGCTCAATTTCCATGTATGCCAAGCCGCGCAAGCCGTAGCAAATTGACGGAACGTCTTTTTCGTACATCGAAGAATCGGAAATGAGAACGAGGTCGGCTTTCAATAGCTCTTTGTGCTCTTCAACAAACGCATCAAGATGATCGCTGCCGATTTCTTCTTCGCCTTCGATGATCATTTTCAAATTTACAGGAAGGGCGCCTTCGTTTTTCATCATCGCTTCGACAGATTTGAGGTGAATAAACACCTGCCCCTTATCATCCGAAGCGCCGCGTGCGTAAAGATTTTCTCCACGCACTGTTGCTTGAAACGGCGGTGATGTCCAGAGGTTTAAAGGATCAACCGGTTGAACATCATAATGCCCGTACAGCAAGACCGTCGGTTTTCCCGGTGCTTCAAGCCATTCGCTATAAACAACCGGGTGGCCTTCAGTAGGAAAGATTTTTACATTGTGCATGCCGATATGCTCCATGTGGTCGGCGATCCATTGTGCACATCGCTGCATGTCTCCTTGATGCTCTTTCAGCGAGCTGACGCTTGGAATGGAAAGCAGCTCAGTCAGTTCACTGAGATATTGTTCTTTGTTCGATTCAATATATGAAAGCACTTTTTCCATCAATGTTTTCCTTTCTGTGTCAAAGAAAAAAACTGCCTGTAATTTTCTTTACTTATTTCACCCAGCTTCCCGGCTCAATATCATTGCTCACCGTCAGTAAAGCGAACGAATCTCCGCCGCCGTTGGCGGCAAGAAGCATTCCCTGAGATTCAATTCCCATAAGCTTTGCCGTTGCAAGATTGGCGACAACAACAATTGACTTGCCGATCAATTCTTCCGGCGAACGATGTTCAGCAATACCGGCAACGATTTGCCGGCGTTCGGCACCAAGTTCCACCTGCAATTTCAAAAGCTTCTTCGATTTGGGCACCGGCTCGCACGCAATAATTTTTCCGATACGAAGGTCAATCTTTTGAAATTCATCAAATGAAATTGTCGGCTTAATCGGCGGCAATTTTTCTTTTGCAGATTCTGCGGTATTGCCTGCTGCCGTTTCTGACGGTTCTCCTAACTTTCCAAGTTCAGTTTCGATTGCGGTGTCCTCTATTTTTTTGAAAAGAATTTCTGCCGCACCAAATTGATGGCCTGCGGCTAACTTTGCAGCACCGGCGTCGTTCCAATGTTCCTCAGACAGCGGCGTTCCGATACGCAGCATCTTCCAAATGCGCTCCGTGGAGAACGGCAGAACCGGCGCAAACAAGATGGCAAGCGTTCTGACAATCTGTACACAAATATGAAGTGTTGTGGCACACTGCTCCGGATTGGACTTCAGTGTTTTCCACGGTTCGCTGTCATTAAAGTATTTGTTGGCGGCACGCGCAAGGCTCATCACTTCAAATGTGCCGTCGCGGAATTTGAATTTCTCGTAAAGATTACCGACAACTTCCGGCGTTTTTCCCATCAATGCAAGAATCTCTTCATCGCGGGGAGTCAATGCACCCCGTACAGGGACTTTGCCTCCGAAATTCTTTACGGCAAATGCAAGCGTGCGATTCACAAAATTTCCGAAAATGTCCGCCAGTTCGCCGTTTACTTTTGCCTGAAAATCTTTCCAATAAAAATCCGTGTCGTGTGTTTCAGGCAAATTCATTGCAAGCGTATAGCGAAGGAAATCAGGCTCGAATGTTTTCAGTACGTCTTTCACATAAATCGCATTGTTGCGGCTCTTTGAAAATTTTCCTCCCTCAAGATTCAAAAACTCGTTCGCCGGGACATTATCCGGCACAATATAGCCGCCTTTTGCAATCAACATAGCAGGAAAAACAATGCAATGAAATACAACATTATCTTTCCCTATGAATGCGATATAACGCGTTGACTCATCCTGCCAATATTCTTTCCATTTGTCCGGGGAGCCGATGCGCTGCGCCCATTCTTTTGTCGAGGAGATATAACCGAGCACGGCGTCGAACCACACATAAATCACTTTGTCGGAAAATTCTTTAAGCGGCACCGGGACCCCCCAGCTCAAATCGCGCGTCACTGCCCGGTCTTGCAAGCCTTCTTTGAACCAGCCTTCACAGTATTTCAGAACATTGTCTTTCCATTCCACGTGTGAATGAACATATTTTTCCAGCTGCTTTTGAAAATCTCCAAGAGGCAAATAAAAATGTTTTGTCGTGCGAACAACGGGCGTTGTGCCGCACAGCTTACATTTTGGATTGATCAATTCCGTTGCGTTGAGCCATGTTCCGCAGTTTTCACACTGGTCGCCTCGAGCGGATTCGTATTTGCAAACAGGACATGTTCCTTCAACGTAACGGTCTGCAAGAAACATCCTGTTCACTTCGCAGTATAACTGCTGTTCTTCCTTCTCCTTTAGGATTTTTTTCTCATAGAGGTCAAGGAAAAATTCTTTCGAAGTTTCATGATGAATGGGAAGCGATGTGCGCGAATAATTATCGAACGCCACTCCGAACGCAGCAAATGTTTCCGCATTCATCGCGTGAAATTTATCAACAATAGACTGCGGAGTCACGCCTTGTTTTTCCGCAGCAATAGTAATGGCGACGCCGTGCTCGTCGGAACCACAAATGAAAAGAACATCGCGGTGCTGTAAACGCTGATACCGGACATAGATGTCGGCAGGAAGATAAGCACCTGCAAGGTGACCGAGATGAATCGGTCCGTTTGCATACGGAAGAGCTGCAGTGACTAAAATGCGTTTAGGAGTTTTTTTCATGAAGTAAAATTCTTTGCAACTGGATCGCCAACGAAACAAATATTAATTGAAGATACACATTTTTGCGCAGAAGGTCGAGAGCATGCTCAACGACAGCGAGTGTTGCCGAGAGCTCTGCTCCTTTGTATCGTTCAACAAATTTAACAAGCGATTCCGATTGATCCACATTGATAACGCGTTCCTTTCCTTCCTGCATCAACATTGCATCTCGCAGCCACAGAAGCATAATTTGCAAAAATTGCTCGCTTACTTTCCGGTCGCTGTCGAGAAAAAAGTCGATTTCTTCAAATATCTGTACCGGTTTCCCAACGGCGACTGCTCTCAAAAAGTTCACTGCAGACTCTCGCAAATGTATAAGATCCTCGCCAAGCAAATCCAGCGCACGCGAGTAATCGCCATTTGCCAATTGTGCAATCAACCGCGCCTGTTTGGACTCAATATGCTCACGTTCTTTCAATCCGGTTTCAATCTCATCGTCCAACAAAGCGTCGCAGCGAATGCTTTGGCACCGGGAAAGGATCGTAGGGCGAAGCAGTTCTTTTCGTGATGTTGTAAGAAAAAAAATAGTGTCGGCAGGCGGCTCCTCCAAAATCTTGAGAAGAGCATTCTGTGAAGCCTCATTCATTAACTCGGCATCGGAAATGATAAAAATCTTTTTCCCCGCATCGAATGCTGTCATTGAAGATTCACGGCGGATCTCACGAACACTGCCAATATTAATAACGCTTGCCCGGGGAATAGAAAAATGGAAATAATTGTTTAATGCTTTTCTTTCCATCTGTTCACGTACTTCCGATTGTACATCCGTTTTCATTTTCTCTTCTCCGCCGCTGGTGTCTTTTTCTCCGGCAGGAAGTGCGAAAATAATTTTCAAGTTTGGGTGCTGCAGCATGGTGGCTTTTCTGCATTCAGGGCACACGCCGCACGATTCAGCGTTATGAGTCTGACACAGCAACGTGCGGGCAAATTCGATAGCAAGCGCATCTTTCCCAACGCCATGCGGTCCCCATAGCAAATACGCGTGAGCAATTCTCTGCTCCGACACTGCACGCTGCAAATATTTTTTCGCGCGCGACTGCCCGATAATGTCATTCCAACTCATACTTTAGAATGCCTGTCCAATGCCGAAATTAATCAAGCTAAATGTGTCGTAGAAAAACTTTCTCTCGAAAATCCATTGCCGTCCGGCAACTTCGTTAGGATCGTACATGCGGAGTCCGACATCAAAGCGAAGCGGACCAACAAACGTTTCATACCGCAAGCCGGCTCCCGCAGCAATGGCAATATCGCGCGGACGAATAAGCGAAGCATCGCTCCAAATATTCCCATAATCAATGAACAACACGCCCCAAAAACTTTGCAAATTCATTTTGAGGAAGCTGCCCCCGTTCGGAAATAAATTGATCCGTGTTTCGATATTTCCCTCAATCAATGCGTTGCCTCCTTCATCAGGGCTACCGTTTGCGGAAAGTCCGCGGGATTTCCACCCGCGCACACTGCCGCTGCCACCGGCATAAAATTTTCGTGTCGGCGGTACCGGAGTTTGATTACTGCGATCATATAACTTAGCAAAACCGCCGCGAAGCTTGAGTGCCCAAATAAACGTGTGCTGTTTATTTGCAGGAAAATAATGCCGCGCGAGAAACGAAAGTTTGTAATATTGAGCATACGGTAAGCCGCCCCCCAAACTCCCGAGAAGCGACGGTATTACACCCGCTTCTTCAATCGAACCTGTGTGAAAAAAACCTTCCGTCGGAGAGAAGACATCATTTGTTTTGTCGCGCTGCAGGGTAAATGTCAAAATCGAATTGAACTGCTTCTGCCTCGTACCTGTAAACAATGCCGGGCTAACTTGAGTCGTATCCTTAATATCAACGGCGACACGCTCAAGATTCCAATCTAGAAACCCGAGCGTATACGTTGCAAACCGGTTCGTCAATCCAATTCGGTTGCGGATCGTATTTAAAAGATAATACTTCTGCTTTTCGTATTCGCCGGAGACCGTCCAGTTGGCGTTCAATTTGTTGCTGAAAAAATACGGCTGAATCATTTGCATTTGTAAGCTGGCACGGGCAAGAAGTGACGGTTCATTAAAACCATTGTGAACCGCGCCCGACCAATTCAAATCTTGAATTGACTGGAGACGAAACTGCAGCCGCGTCGAAAAATTTCTTGCATCACCGTAAAAATTCCGATTGCTGTAGCCGATACCAACACCGGTATTGAACGCTTCGTTTTCATTATCTACTAATAATTCCGGTGAAATCTCTTGAAGATCCCGTGAACGTAAAACAATCCGCATCGGTATCTCAGGCGGATTTGTCGTATCAATTGGCGTACGAGCTTCGATTTTTGCAGACTCGAAAAGCCCGAGACCATTAAGGTTTTGCTCGCTGCCGGTTTTTTTGTCCTCGTTATAGATCTCTCCTGGTTGAAAATCAAGCTGGCGAAGCACAATATCACGCTGCACTTCACCTTTGTCAGAGTGGATCTCAATCGGTCCAAACACATATCGTTTACCGAGATGGAATCCGAAGATCACCGTTATATCGTCTGTGGAAAGGTAGCGAAGAATCGAAGCGCTGTCTACAGTTGCAGCAGTGTAACCATTATTCACAAGGATGCGGTAAATGCGCGCACGTTCTTTTTCTACATCATCTTGTACAAAAGGCGTATGCTCTTTCACTACTCTGTCAGTATAAATTTTTTGAAGTACATCTTCCGGCAGACTATCGAGCCCCATGATGCGGACAGTATCAACGAGCGACCGGCGGTTTTCCTTGATGGCGATATCAATTGAAACACTTTGCGAGGACAAAGAAAAATGCAGCGCCGTGTCAATAACGGCATGAAAGTAGCCGTGCTCATTCAGGTACATTTCGATGCGGCTAATGTCGCCGTCAAATATTATAGGATCAAAATATTCCGGCTTTGCTCCAAACTTTTGATACACATGTTCATACATGTAAGTCCAAAAATGTGCTGGCGATTCCTGTGTTTGCAGCAAATTGCGAAATACATCTTCGCCAATATCCCCATCAACATGGAAGGTAATCTTCTGGACTTCATAAAGCACTGCAGGCGGAACCGGCAGTGTGGGCGCAGCGATTCCCGTTCTGCTAAAGCACAAGCACACCACAGCGACATATGTAATAAGCCGCAGTGTGTACCAAGCAATATTCTGATGATGGGTTCTTGTCACGTGGAAGATTTGAGGTATCAAAAAAAAACCCAGCAACGCACGGCTGGGTTTTCTCCTACACTTGAGATTTCAATTTCGTAGAGACTACGCGTTCATTCACGAAAACCAAAGACAATACATTGTTCACAGTCCAAAAGCATCAGTGGTCTTTAATATTCACCTTCATCTTCATAGAAAAAATCTTCTCCCGTCGGATAATCGGGCCAGATTTCCTCGATGCTTTCATACGGCTCATCATTATCTTCCAGCTCCTGAAGGTTTTCAGTCACTTCCACCGGGGCTCCTGTCCGCATCGCGTAATCTATAAGTTCTTCTTTTGTTGCAGGCCAAGGTGCATCTTCCAGGTATGATGCAAGTTCCATTGTCCAAATCATAATACCCATACTCCCGTTGTTTTTCATTGACAAACAGCGCTCTTCCATTAAAAGTTCTATTTCGTGCTCAACACCAACTGCTCACGGACCTGATTATAATGATCATCATTAAGGAAATAGGTTACTGGATTCACCTGTTTCCCATCTACACGAACCTCATAATGCAAATGCGGCCCTGTGGATAAGCCGGTGTTTCCGGAATAAGCGATCACGTCGCCGCGCTTTACTTTCTGTCCCGGATGAACGACCGGACGTGACAAGTGTGCATACCAGCTTCGATAACCAAACCCGTGATTTATTTCTACTGCTGTTCCATAATTTCCGCCGGTCTTACCGGCAAACTCAACAACTCCATCGCCCGTTGCATGAACCGGCGTTCCAACATCATTAGCAATATCCACACCTTCATGCATTATGATCCTTCCCAAAATCGGATGCATTCTCATTCCGAAACTATGATAGGAGAAAAAGCCTTCCATCGGAATGATGGCAGGGATATGTGAAAAAAGAATCTTGTTTTCCCGCGACTGATTATATACTTCTTCGTAACTCGCTTTTTGAAAATCTACTTCACGTTCCATCTTTTCCACTAACGACTTCGATGTGTTGATCAACATACTTGCGTTCCGCGAAATCGTACCAACGTCAAGAGGTGCCGCTGTACCGCCGGTTCCTAATGCCCGCGTATCATCATCTACCTTGGGTAAATTTACTGCGAGACGCAGCTCATTGTCACGTTCAACAAGTTTATCCATCATCGCCGACAAATCTTGAAGCCGTCCATTCGTCTCGGAGAGTTGGTACTTCAACATTCTATTCTCTGTTGAAAGAAACGTGATGCGCTGAACATCAATGCCCAACACATCGCCGAGAAAATGATTCGCCACAAAGAGAACCGTGAGTCCTGCCGCGACCCAGACGAACACAAGCCCGGCAAATTTGAGCTTGAAGCCTTTCGCCTCAACGTAGGAAACTGTTTCTTCCGAATAGTAGAACAGCTTGTACCGTTTCTTCATTCGTTATTCAGGTTATTTAAGATTGTCTCACAAATTATACGCCTCTTTTCCCACGCACAAATTTTTGTGCTCTTCAAGTTCGTTGTGTGAAAATAAAGAAATTATCATGTTTTGTCAAGAATATTTCTCACAAAACAGCGAATTTCAAAAAGAATGTTTTTTCGTCATTTACTCAAAATCGTGCTCAAAGTAATCAATTGCACGTTTTGCATTCTTTTTGCTTTTCTGAGCAATGACATTTTCCAGCTTTTGCGAGAATTCCTTAGCGGAATCGTAGCCATAGTGCTTTAAAAGGTAATCAAGCGCAATAACCTCAGCAATTACAGTGATATTCTTGCCGGGGAAAATAGGAAGCTTAATGTGAGGAATTTCAACATCCAATATCTTCAGCGTTTGCCGGTCAAGCCCAGTTCGGGTGAATCCTTCTTTCGAGTCCCATTCCATCAGTTCAACAACAACTTCCACGCGCTTTTGAAAACGGATCGCGCGTACACCAAAGATGCTTGGAACATCAATGATACCTAAGCCGCGAATTTCCATAAAATGCTTTACTAAATCTGTTCCGGCACCGATAAGAATTCCTTCGCCCTTCCGTGTAATTGTAACAACATCATCGGCAACAAGCCGATGACCCCGTTCTATCAAATCCAATGTGATCTCACTTTTACCGATTCCAGAACGGCCGACAAACAAAACACCGATGCCGTAGACATCAACAAAAGAGCCGTGAATGGAAACTTGCGGCGAAAATTGATCATCAAGAAAGTCGCTGAGGAAGTAGACTGCTTTCGTTGTTTCAAACGGCGTTCTCATCATCGGCACATTATGGTCTGCGGCAATTTGCACGAGCTCCGGATCAACCGTGTTATCGTTAGTGACGATAATGCACGGAATGTTAAACTTGAACAATGTGCTGAATGCGCGGATGCGTTCCTCGAGCGGCATGCTCTTCAGGTACCGCATTTCCGTGTTGCCGCACACCTGAAGCCGGTCGTAGGTGAACAACGCAACGTAGCCGGCAAGCGCGAGTCCCGGACGGTGAATGTTTTTGTCGCGGATCAGATTTTCGAAGCCGACGTTCGTCAGCGCTTCAAGCTTGATTCTGGTTTTCAGTGCTTCAAACAAAAAGCCGACTGAAATATTATGCTTGCGTACTTCCTTAATGGACTCGAGTTTCATAGGCAGAATATTTGTTAATAGTTGGTCTCCACCTTCAAGCTCCGAAGGAATCCTCTCGGAAGTGGAGACCAATTGATCGTTAGTTAGACAACCTTCTCTTGCACGCGCCGCACCTCTACTTTTTCTTTCCGATGAAGTTTACTTTTATAACGTTTCAATTGCCGCTCAACCTTTTCCATAGTATTATCGAGTGCCTTGATATAATCATCTGCTTGATCGTACGCCTTGAGCACTGCACCATACACGGTAAGAAGAACTTCTACATCCTTGAGACTATTGTGAGAACGTTCGTAACTGAAAATGATTTCTGCACGAATAATTCCGTCGTAATATCGCTCGAGCCTCTCGACTGCATTTGTTGCATATTCCCGCAATGTTTCGTGTGCCTTAAAGTGGCGCGCCGTAATGTGGATTTCCATAACTCCTCCATAAATGGAATGGCTAAAATTAGAAGGCTGCCCGAATCCGGCCGTTGCTATTCAGCTTTCGGGTGAGCCTGGCGATACACCTTTTTCAATCGTTCTGAAGTAACATGGGTGTACACTTGTGTTGTTGATAGGCTTTCGTGTCCAAGCAGCTCCTTTACTGTGCTAATATCAGCACCATGATCCAGCATGTGTGTGGCAAATGAATGCCGCAGCACATGCGGGCTTTTTTGTTGAACCTCTGAAACCCCGCGAAGATATTTTTTTATTATTTCATTGACAGCATTCGGATACAGCTTTTTCCCTTTAATGGTTAAAAAAGCAGGAGAATCTTTCCCGCCCGGAAAAATCTTCTCTCTCATTTGTTGATAACGTTTCAGCGCATCTTTCGCCTTGCTGCCAAAAGGAACGATGCGTTGTTTGTTTCCTTTGCCGGTTACTTTCAGCACTTGCTGATAAAAATCAATGTCGCCGTTTTTCAATCCCACTAATTCTCCGCGGCGGATACCGCTGCTATAAAGCAATTCAAGCATTGCGGCATCGCGTGTTCCTACCCAATCAGCGGACGACGGCTGTGACAAAATTTCCGTAATAGTGGTTTCCTTAAGAAATTGCGGAAGCTTCTTTTCCACTTTGGGCGCGACAATATTTGCCGCCGGATTATGGACAAGGTAATGACGGCGCACCAAATATTTGAAGAACGATCTCAATGAAGAAATCTTTCTGAGAATGCTTTTCTTCGACATCCCGCCTTCAAACTGGACGCCGAGAAATGAACGGACTATTTCTTTATCAATGAATGCGGGCGTGGCAGCAGCCTCGGGAAATTTATTCTGGAGAAAAACGTCAAATTGCATGAGATCGTTCTCGTATGAAACGATCGTGTACGCGGAATAATTTCGCTCATTTCGCAGAGCGTCGAGGTATTCTTTAATCAGCCGGCGCAGCATAGAATCTTTTGTTGGAAATCCCTTCGGGACTACACTGCAATTGCTGTTGCTTCCTGCACGTATTCTTCTTTACATTCCGGGCAGAGAAGGTAATCGCCTTTTTTCTTTGATGTTTTTTGTACCAAATACGGATTCTTACAGTTCTCGCATTCCTGTAACACCGGTTTGTCCCATGAAACGAAATCGCAATTCGGATAATTGGAACAGCCGTAAAACGTCCGTTTCCGTTTTGTTTTCCGCTCGATCACATCGCCGTCTTTGCACTTCGGACATTTGATGCCCATCGAGATCGGCTGCGTGTTTGTACATTTCGGATAGTTCGAGCAGCCGAGAAATGTGCCGAACCGTCCGCCTTTCACAATCATGTCGCCGCCGCATACCTTGCATTTGATACCGACAACGTGCTGGTGTTTTTCCAAATCTTCGGCGAGCGGTTTCGTAGTTTTGCAGGAAGGATATCCGGAACATGCCATAAACCGTCCGTTCCTTCCCCATTTAATGATCATCGGCTTGCCGCACACTTCACACAATTCGTTTGTTTCTTCCTGCAGCGATTTTTTGATCTTGCCCGCTTCCTTGTCCACTTTCTCCAGCGACTTGATAAAAGGATGATAAAAATCATCCATCACCTGAACGTAGTTATTTTTCCCCGAGGCAACCGTTTCAAGTTCTTCTTCCATCAGCGCTGTGAATTTCACGTTCAGAACATTCGGGAAGTTCTGTACAAGAATTTTCGCAACGACCATTCCCAATTCTGTAGCAAACAGCTTGCGATCCTGCTGCTCTACATATTTTCGGTTAAGAATTGTGCTGACAATTTGTGCGTACGTGCTCGGCCGTCCGATGCCGAGCGCTTCCAAGTCTTTCACAAGGCTGCTTTCGGTATATCGCGCCGGGGGGTTTGTAAAATGCTGCTTTGGAATAATATTCTGCACCGATGCTCGCTGGCCTGTTTTCAAATCTGCCGGAATCTTCGATGTCGGATCATCGTCATCAGCCAGTCCCTTTTCCTCCATCACATCGTCATAGACTTGCAGGAAGCCGCGGAACATCGGAATTGATCCGCTCGCACGGAATATATAGTCGCCTCCGGCAATATCAACAGTAATCTGTTCAAACGTCGCCACGTTCATCTGGCACGCGACAAAACGGTTCCAGATCAATTCATACAGCGCATACAAATCTTTGTCGAGATGTTTTTTGACATGCTTCGGCGTGAACTTGATGGAAGTCGGGCGAATTGCTTCGTGGGCATCCTGCGATGCTTTTCCTTTTTTGAAGACACGCGGTTCTTTTGGCAAATACTCCGCACCGTACGAATCATAAATATATTCGCGCACTGCTGCAATGGCATCGTCGCTCAGCCGCGTCGAATCCGTACGCATATAGGTAATGAGTCCGACAATGCCTTCTTCGCCAAGATCAATGCCTTCATACAATTTCTGCGCAAGCATCATTGTCCGCTTTGCGGAAAACCGAAGCCGGTTTGCCGCTTCCTGCTGCAGCGTGCTTGTAATAAACGGCGGCGCGGGATTGCGCTTGACTGTTTTTTTCTGAATATCGGCAATCGAAAATTCCTGCTTTCGAATGTCGTTGACGTAGCCTTCTGCTGTAACACTGTCGGAAACTTTCGGTTCACTGCCGGCAATCTTTATCAGCTTGGCAAAAAATGATTCCGACCGTTCCGCCTGAAACTCTCCGATGATTGACCAATATTCTTCCGGAACAAATGCTTTAATTTCGCTTTCCCGTTCGCAAATCAAACGGAGCGCAACAGACTGTACACGTCCCGCCGACAATCCGTAATACACCGTCTTCCAAATGAACGGCGTGATCTTATAGCCGACAATTCTATCCATCGCCCGGCGCGCGCGCTGCGATTCAACAAGATTCTTATCGATTTTTTTCGGCGATGCCATCCCTTCAGCAATGCCATTCGGTGTGATTTCATGAAACAAAACGCGGAAAATTTTCGAGTTCTTGCTGTCAATTTCCTGAGCAATATCCGAAGCAATTGCTTCTCCTTCGCGGTCAGGGTCAGTTGCGATGAACACTTTGTCCGATTCTTCCGCAAGTTTCGTTAATTTCTCAACCACATCTTCTTTCCCCTTAATTGTTTCGTACGTCGTTGCGTACTGGTTTTCCACATCTACGCCAAGCTTGCTCTTCGGAAGATTTTTAATGTGACCGACCGACGCTTCAACGTGATATTCCTTTCCCAAATATTTATTGATGGTTTTTGCTTTCGACGGAGATTCTACAATGATCAACGATTTACTCATTCACATACCTGCATATTCAACTTTAGTTAATTGTATCCTTGCTGTTCAGCATCACTCTGCTGCCGACAGAAAAATAATCGTCCGCTTCGAGCAGCAACGATGCAATAATAGATTTCACTTCCTCAACGCCTGCCGATGCATAGCCTGCCATCATCACGCGGTCAATCACAGATTCAATATCCGATTCAGTAATCAAACCGATCTCACGAAGCTGAATAAGATATCCGTACGCTTCCGGTGAAAAAACCATCCGCTCCGCTTCATGCAGCACGCGGTGTGAATGCACAGAACCCTTTGCAACTTCCGTGACAAGATTCTCACCCAGATTGATGCGATCGTACAACCAGCTAAACGCCGTGCTGATCTCTGCCGGCGTGTAACCGTTGCTCGTCAGCACGCTGAGATCTATTTCTCCGATGGGCGTATTGTTTTGCAGTTCACCCATGAGATAGACAATAATTTCTACTATGCGTTCTCTCATATCCATATTTCTTTCTTTTTCAACATTCCTTTCTCAAAGGAAATGTAAGAAAAGAACTTCGATTGTCAAGTGTTTCAGCCAACCGAGAGTATTTCGGCAACATACTGTTCTTGCTTCTCAAACATTATCTTTCGTTGTTTTGTTCTACGGTCATCGTATCCTACTGTATGGAGCGCGCCGTGTACAATCAATCGGACAACTTCGCTGCGAACGCTCACGCCGAAATTCTTCGCCTGCCGTTTCGCTTGCTGAACATTAACATAGATTTCCGCTTCAAGGTTCGGCTCCGTTTCAAGAGGAAACGAAATAACGTCGGTAACACCATGGTGATGAAGAAACTGTGAATTGATCCTCTTCATGCGTGCATCATTGACCAGCACGACAGAAATTATTGCCGAGCGGACGCCTTCTCCCTTCATCACCGCTGAAACGCTCTGCTTTGCTGTATGCACTGAAAGAATTCCCTTTTCTTCCGATACATTTGCCACAACAATTAAAAATCCGCCGCGCGTCACCTTTTCGCGGACAGCAATCATTGTTTCTTCGTTCTGCGTTTCGTGCGGGGTGTTTCCCGCAGTGAAGTTTCCGTGAGTGAAAGCGCAATGCCCGAAAGCATTACTTCGGGACCAAGCTGTGTAAAGTCACCCGAAAGAAGCCCGCGGTCCACATTGGCATACAACGAACAGCCCCCTTCCTTTTCAATAATTAATCCGGAAACCTTACCATCCTGTTCGCCGATGAACGTCACTTCCCCCAACAATTCACTGACCACATATCCTGAACAAAAATGAAGCTGAAGATGCGATTCGTGCGTATAGACCGTCACCAAATTTCCGCGCCGCGTGCCGATGGGAATATCCGGATAAATTTCAAGCGCGAGTTTTCTCTTCGACGCCGCATTCTCTATTTCAAAACGAATGTTGTTCCCTTTCGATTTCCCTTCGACGCCGAGCACTTTGCTCAGCTTTTTAATATCCTTTTGTGAAAAACTAAATTTCGATGCGCTCATGAATTTTTGTATACGTTCAAAAAGAAAAACCCCGCATTTGAAATTTCGGGGTTTTGATTATCGGTTTATCTGCTGTAACCTCCATAATTCATGCCTGCCTGTCGGCAGACAGGGTAGAATATATGAATGAGTGAAGGAATAGTCAAGCGCACCGGTTATCGGGTAGCGTTACAATTTGATTTCTTCCTCACCAAAAGAAACAGCTGCCCTGAGTGATCCGCCGAAGGCGGAGAGTCGAAAGGTTCTCAGAAAGAGGCTGATCCACTTTAGGCGGAATAGTTCGACGCGTCCCTGAGGACTTTCTCACTATGGCTTTGCTTGTGAAATGCGGCATTACACGTTCCTGTTTACTTTCTATTTATAAATCATTTTAGTTGATATTGCAATTCTGTTCCATGAATTGATTAGAACTATTTGCATCATTATTTGAGCCGTGATCTTCTCGCCATAACAGCTTACGACACGGTCATA
Organism: Bacteroidota bacterium; assembly: GCA_021796215.1. GTDB lineage: Bacteria > Bacteroidota > Ignavibacteria > UBA10030 > UBA8401 > JAJYOI01. The sequence continues at coordinate 340,962 of JAJYOK010000001.1, read as the reverse complement.
TGTATCATCCGTTACGCCATGGACAGAGATCGAAGTCATTTCTTCGGTCAGTTGTAAAACAGCCCTTTCTTCCTCAGAAAAAAGATGAGATTCTTTCCACGCAGATAATGCAAATATTCTTCTTTCGCTTTCGCCCAATTTAAGCGCATCTTCTGTGTGCATGTCAATACAATAAGCACATCCGTTTATTTGCGATGCTCTTATTTTTATCAGTTCCTTAAGCTTCGGGTTTACCTGAGTGGTTTTTGTATAATCTTCCAAAGCCATCATTGCTTTGTATGCCCCCGGCTCAATCTCTTTTATCAAAACCCGTTTGCTCATTTTTTTAGAATAATTATTTGTTTACTACAACACGTAAAAGTATAAATAATTCACTCCATCGCGGGCGAAAGCAATAAAGCGACACGATATATGCAAATGCGGAGCGCCCTTTTTTTACTTGTTATGCGTGGCCTGCACCACATTAATTCCTAATCGATTTGATGAGAGAGTCCTTCTCAATTACCTTGTCATACTTCTCTTGCCTAATTTCCTTGCTTGAGAGGTCTGTCTTAACACGTTTCAGGAACTCCCTGAAGTCAGGGTTCATTGAGAGCTTGTTAACACTTTCCCAGTCCAGCGTGTCTTTGAACTTCGGTGGAAGAATAACTTCTGATGAGTCTGGATCTTCAATGTCGAGTCGAATCACTCCGATACCGAACGAAGAAGAAAGTCGTCTAAGCTCTTCTTGAAAGTCTTCATCAATAGAAATATGAGCTGCCACGAGATAGCTCTCATTTGCCCAAGAAGAGTTTGAAATGGTCTGGAAGAAGGATTCTCTGAGGTTTGAGAAGCTCAGTTCGCGTTTTATTTCAAACGAGGAAATCCGTGTTGGAACATTCCCTATCGAAGAACTGAACTCGATTACTTCAGGTTTCCAATCACCGATTGGGAAATAGCAACCGACCATATCTGGATGAACCCATTCTCCATATTCCTTTTTATCTGACTTCGTATGCTCAATAGTCTTGGTGTAGGATTTCAAATAGTAAAATGAAAAATAGGCAAGGAAAGGATGTAGCTGTCGTTCAAGGAAAGTAAATCCAGAAGGTGCTGGTTCCTTTTCGGCTTGAGCCTCGATTAGCTTGTCAAAGTCCTTGATTTCTTTGAGAAACGAACGCAAGTAAAAACGGCGTGGTTTGGTTTCTGTCTTCGCAAAAGGGCTATCCTTCCTGTCACGGACGCTCACATAGAGTTGGGCACCGATTGAAGACCACGGGGTCTTTCCTTGAGACCCGACTTCTCTGTCATAGCCTTTCTGTTTCGCCAGTTCCCATATCTCTTCAGGAGCGAGGGGAACTTTTGCTTCTTTGATGACTTTGATTGCGAGTTCCTGAAACGTCATTGGGTCAATCCCTTTCTATTTGTTGCTGGCTTGCGTATAACGTTTGCGGCACAGTCGTTACAATCCGCCGAATGCCCCAGCTTATTACCGCGGCATCAGCGCGAACACACCCCATCCCAGATATTCACGCGTGTAAGTGGCGTGGCGCTCGGGTTCCGAGGTCAATTTGGCTCGAACATCTTTCGCGAGCTCGTCGCCGGGATTGGCTTCAAGCCATCGGCGCATGGTGAGCCACTTGGCCGCCTCGTATCTGTCCCAACCATCTTGGTCTGCCAAAACCATTTCCACGACGTCGTAGCCAAGCTGGCTGAAAGACGCGAGAAGTTCTGGAAGCATGAGAAATTCGGAGATTGAGTCGGCAAGACACTCCTTGGCGATATTTTCCGTCGGCGGTAACTGCCGCCAGTAGGGTTCGCCAATGAGGATGATCCCTCCGGGGCGGAGGCTCTGCGCCAGAAGCTTGATCGTGCCGACGACTCCCCCGCCGATCCACGTGGCACCGAGACAGGCTGCCACACCGGCCTTCTCGTCAGAGACGTAGCCGGCAGCATCGCCATGGATGAATTCGACTCGATCGGCAACTCCGAGCTCTTCAGCACGGAGTTTCGCTTGCTCGGTGAACAACTGGCTCATGTCGATGCCGGTGCCGATGACTCCGTAATCGCGTGCCCAGGTGCACAGCATCTCCCCCGAACCGCTGCCGAGGTCAAGCACCCGGTCCCCCGATTCCAGACGCAGCGCCGCGCCAAGAGTGGCGAGCTTTTCAAGTGTGAACGGGTTATGGATGCGGTGAGCACTTTCGGTGATGTTGAAAATCCGTGGAATGTCCATTGTGGGAAATTTCCTTTCGGGTGTCAAATAGATTCGGTCAGGGACTAACTATTGTTTATATGGTTTCGTATAAAGCCGTAAACGGTTTGATTAACAATGCCGCAAAACGCTTATAAGAAATGTATCTTTGCTTGCGGGTAGCTGCTGTTATTGCACGTTTTTCTTGTCATCCTATTCAAGTCCAAGTTTTTTGTATCCAAGAAATACTTTGCTGGTTCAAAATAGTAAGTCTTTTTTCTTACCATCTGCCTTTACTTCCATTTTATCGCAATGTCCGCCATTATTCTATAGGTCGCCTATCAACCCGTGCGAACGAAGGGGCATCATTCGTACACAGTCAGTAAAAATTCGAATGATCTACTCCTAATATTCCAGTACCTATCTGAATAAGTGTTCTGCCAATTTGGACTGTACCGAATTTCAATACCGGCCGGAAATGGCAGAATTGACTTAAGTTGAACACCTGCACCGAATGTTCCTCCGAATTGCGTGCGCTTAAAGTGATCAAAAAATGACTGAAATGCTTGTTCTGTGTACTTACTAAAAGGCTCTTCCCCCTCTACACTTACAGAATTAGAAAGAGAGTAATCCAATCTCACTCCTGCAATGGCGTACAACTCGACGCCGCCCATTTCAATCCGTGCTTTAGGCAGAAGAGAAAAAGAAAGAAGGTCAATTCTGCAATCATATTTGAAGAACTCGCCCGTTCCGTCGGGGTATTGTTCTGTCGTTACCGGAATGTCCTCTCTCATCCCCTTCTGAACATAGTCCAACTCCGAAATAAAGCTAAACAAGGGATCTTCAAACCATTCAATAAATCCACCAACATCGAAACCAAGTCTGTTACGAATTTGATTGTCTGTTATTCCGGCAGTTACCCATTTCATTGTTGCAAGACTAAACCCGGCTTTGATACCGTACTGCCTTATCGGTTGACTGTCTGCAATTGAAAACAGGAAGACTATTAAAAATATGACTTTCGAATATTTTTTCATTGTCTGAAAACGTCAGGCACTTTTTCGGTGCCTGACGTTTTACTTTTTATTCTTAACTTACCTCAACAGCGTCAGCTTTTTCGTCTCCACAGAACTTCCTGCTTGCAGACGATAGAAATACACGCCGCTCGGAAGATTGCTTCCGTCAAATTGCACTTCGTACGTTCCGGGCGATTTTCGTTCATTTACAAGCGTTGAAACTTCGCGTCCGAGTACATCAAAAATCCTCAGAGACACAAATCCCGAAACAGGAATTCCAAACCGTATTTGCGTTGAGGGATTGAACGGGTTTGGATAATTCTGCTCAAGCCCGAATTTCGTCGGAACGTCATTCGGATTTTGCGCAACTCCTGCCGTTATCTGCACTGTCCGGAATGTCAGAACATACGCGTCTCCGCCAACGCTATCCTTGTTTCCGTCAACATAATCACCGTATGTAGATTTCGCCGCCGTGCCAATGGTGACAGTAAAGTCTGTACCGTACGGAAATGAGGAATCAGGATAAAATAAAAAAGTCGTGTTTGCATTTGACCATGCTATTCTGCCGCTCACAGCGGGTGCGATAGAAAACGCCGCCCGCACCGATGCGGTGTCCATCGTTTCAGAAAAACGAATTCCAATCGGCAAAGTTACTCTGGCAGCGGTATCGTTCATCGCCGGCTGTGATGTGCTCACATACGGCGGAAGCGCAACAGTCGTGAACGCAAACGTGAATGCAGTCGCGCCGACATTGGAAGTGATGCTGGTATTGTCAACGAACACAAGCGGCGCAGGAGAGTTGCCCATTCCCGCAAGACTGACAGTGTAACTCTTCTTATAGTCAAGCAATTGGCTTGGTGTAAACGTCATCACCGTGTTATTGTTCGACCATGCAATAACACCGTCAACGGATGGCGTGATGGAAAACGCTGTTCGTATTTTAGCTGTGTCCATCGGCGATCCAAAAGTCAGCGAAAGAACTTTCGAGCGGCTGATCTGTATTGCACTTGCGGAAGGTTCTGTGCTTGTCACCGGATTTCTTGAGCTTGCAATTGTAACATGCACCGTGTCATTCGGAAAACCCGGTGTTTCAAATACCACAGAATAATTTCCCGATGACAGAGAATCAAAGAAGAAATAACCGTTATTAAAATTATCGCCGTGGTAGATTTTATCCACAGATAGAAAACCCCCTTGGGAAAGAAGATGCACGACGACATTATTGATCGGCTTATTGGACAAAGATTTGTCAACCTGCGTTCCGCAAATTACACCGAGCGTATCGAAAGGAACACCAAAGTACTGAAGGATTCCGTTTAAAATTCCGTACGCTTCATTCTTTCTGTAATCGTTGTTCATCAGCCGGCGTGTTTCAGGGAAATAATCATGGAACGAACCTTCAGACAATTCTCCCGGCATTGCCAATCCGCTGAGCACACCAAGGTTGTAGCCGCCGTTCGGTCCGCCGTAAAATGTATAATCGAGATAGACTCCGGTTTTTATGTTCCCACCCGACGAACTTGTTCTATCTCTTGCCCGAATATTATTGTAGATGTCTGCTGACATATCAATCGCTGCCGGAAATGCCGCCTGCCGCGTGCTGATGTTTTCTTTCAGCAGCACCATCGTATAATTTGTTTTTCCGTCAAACGCATTACTGTGAATGGAATGGAACCAGTTCACATTGTTGGAGTTTGCAAGCTGCCACCGTGCCGTGAGAGTAGGCTCATCAGAATCACTGGAGTTATTGTAGATGCTGTCCTTGTTTGGCCGCGTCAAAATAACCGTCGCGCCTTGTGCTTCAAGAAGCTGTTTAAGCCAAACTCCTTTGTAATAGTTGCTTTCGGATTCCCAAAAATCAGTTCCCGCATCAGGGATAACATGACGATCGTTGGAGTTATATCCGCCGTGTCCCTGGTCTATGCAGAATTTCAATCCTGATAAATCGGTGCGTTGGGCAAAAATCGTGCGCGGTGAAAAAAGCGAAAGCGACGCACATGCGAGCATCATTATCATTGAATGTCTCAGCCGAAGGCTGCTGTGCCTCTGGAACAGTAGAGTCGTTTTCATCGCGCGCCCTCCTCTGAATATGTAATAACATAGACGTCGCCGCTCAGCGAACTGCATACGATTTTATTTTCTACCGGCGAGCAGGACGGATAAAGCTCGATCACGCCGCTGGTGTTCGTCAGGCGGACAGTGGCTGCTCCGTCGGCGGAAACGCCATAAATATCTGAGCCGAGAATATTGTGCCCGTCGTCTTTATCGTCCATATACACGATCCATTTACCATCGCGCGTCCAAATCGGATTGTCTTTTCTGCCGAGCATCTTCAGAACATTTCCTTCCAAATCAGAAATGAACACACCGCGGTCCATTTCGTATGCGAGAAGCTTTGTTCCGTCGGGCGAAAGCGACGGCCAGATGTAGCTTCCGTTGCCGAGCGGATCGAACGAAACTTTCGAGCCGTTTTTAAGAAGCGCAATCTTCGTGTCTTCAATGCCAAGCACAACGGCAGCGCCTGCCGATTCAACGTGAGAATCCTTCGCTTTGGAAGAAGCGGCACTGACGACCTTCCCTTCTTTCAGATAAATCACTGATTGCCCGCCTGACGGCGAGGCAGTAGAAAACTTCGGAAGCGAAACGCTTTCTCCTTTTTCAAGAACGTTCACCGTTCCGGAAGAAAGGTTTTGCGTTACCAGTTCCTGCGTACGGGACCGCGAGGCTTCGTCAAACGTGCGGCGATAGGAAATTGTTTTCCCGTCGTTCGAAAGCGCAAAGCCAAAACCCGATCGCGGCGCATCGGTTATTTGCCGAACAGATTTCGTTGACTGCGTGTATTCCCAAATGCCGTTAAAGCCGGCAGATGTGAAATAAATGCGTGCACCGTCGGGAGAAAATACCGGCTGGCTCCATTGCTGTTCAGTGCCGAGCGGCAGCTTTTCGACAGAGACGGCATGTATCTGTGCAAAAAGTGGAACAGCCCCAAAGAGGGTTGCAAAAAGAATGAAGCCGCAGAACAAATTGAAAATGACGCCAGTGGCGACAGGGAGGAATGTTTTCATAGAAGTATCCTGCGTTAGTGAACCTGCCTGACGGCAGGCACGGATAAGTGTGAAGTGAATTAAGAGTGATGTAACGTAGCGTGAAAGTTAGTGAATCTGTTTTATTTTATCCACTGAAGATCAATTTTAACTTTTTCTTTCCCATCTTTAACTTTCCCTTACTTCAGAAGTACAAGTTTTTTCGTCTCCACAAAACTTCCTGCCTGCAAGCGATAAAAATAAATTCCGCTTGGAAGTTTACTGCCATCGAATTGTACTTCGTACATTCCGGGAGATTGTCGTTCATTCACCAGCGTTGCAACTTCCCTTCCTAAAACATCATACACCTTCAGCAACACTATCTGACTACCGGATACGGAATATTGAATTCTCGTTGAAGGATTGAACGGGTTGGGATAATTCTGATATAACAAATAACTGCTCGGCCGGCGGTTTATTTCCTGAACGCCTGTCACTCGTGCAGGATAGCTGACCCGGAGATTGTCCACATAGATTGTGCCTGTGTAAGTTACGCCGTTAGTTCTTCGTGTGCCGCCACCCAAAAGCACACCTGCCTGATTTAGCGTTACGGGAAAAACCATTGAGGAAGAAAACGATGACACGCGCGCCGGCAGTGAAGTGAATTGCGCTGAATCCTTTGCTATGCTGCTTGTCAATGTGTACTGTTTGCCGGTTGCATCTGTAATGGTGTAAATCATCACATGAGCAAGTGAATCAGCTTTGAGATCAATCCACAGCGAATCGGGAACGCCGCTCAGAGGAATATCTCTGTTCAAATACACAAAGCTCGGACTTCCATTGAATGTGAATTTGTAATCTATTCTTAACGAGTGTGTACCAATTGACGAGAGACTGTCAGAGATTGAGACCCGGGTGTTCGTTGTGTCCACATTCGACAAGCTGACATTCCACCCGTTTAATGACTGAAGCGAATCAATTTCGGTAAATCCGTTACCGACATCCACCGTGACCATGACAGAATCTTTCAAACCTTCGTATGAAGCGATGACATATACTGCTCCAACATGTTTTCCTCTAAAAATTCCATTTGCATCAATAACTCCAACCGTTGAATCGGTAACCATCCAATTCAAAAGCTGCTGATGAAGGGACTGTTGCATGGCATCTGTATCATATCCAACTGCGCTGAACGTAACCGGTCGGACAGTATCCGTGACAACGTTAGCAGGCGATACAGAAATTTTTGTAAGAGTCTTTACAACAACGAATTCGGAATCTACAATCGAATCAGCATACGTTGCATAGACGTAACCGCTGTCGTGCTGTGTGCCGGCAACGAAGTAACCATCAGCATTAAACTTCCCCAAGTTAGCATCTGCGCTCATTTGCAGCTTTTGCTGATCAATGGGCAGCGGCATATAAAATTTATCATAGCCGGACACCTGTAATGTTATACTATCGCCTTCGAAAATTCTTACCATCTTGTAAGGTTTGAATGCCTGCGATAGATTTGGCGGAAGAAGGTGGATAAACCGTACCACACTATCGCTCTGAGCCGTTGAAACGACAAGAAGTCCATTTGATACTTGACGTTCGCCGGGTATATAATTGACAAGTGAATTCTGTACAACCATTGTAGACGATCCACCGCCGTCAAAATTCATTCCATTGTACACTCCAAGCTGAATCATAAGATCGGCAAATTGGTCCAAGGTCATGCCGCCGGTTAAAGGTGCCTGTCTTCCGTCAAGAATTACCAGATAGAGTTTCGAACTGTCGGCTGAGAAACCAACACCTGTCCGCGGATTTGGATTATATGGATCGGGACCACCTTCTTGAGCCACGCCTGTTGAAACATAGTTTGTCCCGTTGTACACAATCCTCGGAAACCCTCCTATCATTTCAGTTAAATCTTTTAAGCTCGGCGTTAAACTCAAAGCAACTTTAATGGTGTCTCCAGCATGAACATTGTTAACAAGAAAAGTGCTCGCATTACCATTGCCCGAAAGGACAGCATCACCTCTCGTAATCATCATATTCCCCACACTTTGAACAACACTATCAACGATACATGCGACTGAATCATTGACGAACCAGCCATTAATCGGATGAACGGCAGCTTCAGTCCCATACTGATTAGTACCCGTTGAACCTCCTTTATAGCTGTTGTAGAGAATGAGTGCGTTCGTACCGCGGGATTCATTGATCCCGCCAATTGCGTAGGATGAATCACTGGCCAGAAGTTTTCCTGAATACGAAACTATGCTCATTGAAAATTGATTCGTGGAGTCAAAACCAATTCTTGTTTTTCCGGTTGTCCGCAGGAGGACTTCACCTTTCTCCACTTGCACGTTTGTCGGCGTCGAGCCGTAAAGATCACCGTTCACAGCGCCGACCACAACATGACTGTCGTAGCTGTTCCTTTGAGACATAGAACTTACCGTCTCAAATCCGGTCAAAAGATCCTGTCCTTTTACAGTTTCAATCTTTATGTGCGGATTTTTTAAATCAACCTCAAGTACAGAAACATTGTACGGAACAGATGGAGCGTACAGGCGAGTGTAAATCGCACCAGGGCCAACGGGCGCACTATAAAGCGTATCGTAGGTAATTTGAGCTATAGCTGCTCCTTGAAACGCCAAGAAAAAAATCGCAACCACAAAAACTTTGTTCTTCATCGCCTCATAACTCCTTTCCTGTACAAAAAAATACTTGAGCTGGTATTCTGCCTTCTCAGAACGGTTGTGCTTTCCCTGGGCATGCTTCCTCATAGCACAACCATATTGTTACTGATTTATTTAAGGACAATCATTTTTTGCGTGGCAGAAAAATTTCCGCTGCGCAATGTGTAGAAGTAAATGCCGCTCCCTAGTTTGCTGCCGTCGAACGGTACTTCGTACGTTCCGGGAGATTGTCGTTCATTCACCAGCGTTGCAACTTCACGCCCGAGGACGTCGAACACTTTCAATGACACAAATCCGAAATCGGCTATCGTATATCGTAAATGTGTTGTCGGATTGAACGGGTTCGGATAATTCTGCTCAAGCGAATAGTCATTCGGATTGTGCACTGAACTTTCGGCTGCATTATTGACCGTACTATTGATCTCAACATCATCAAAATATACTGACTCGGTAGTGGAAGCTGAAGACACTTGTTTAATCAAAAAACCGCTGAACTTTTTTGACGGGCCGGTAATTGCACTTAACTGAAGGGAGCAAAATTTCCAGCCGAACCAGTTGAGTGTATCGAGAACGACAGTTTGATTCGAGGGTTGAAACACAGCATCAAGTTCATTGCCGCTGAGATCGCCGTACACCCACACGCCAAGTGAAACATATGAATCAATCGTCGGTCCCGCTGCGGCATATTCATCAACAACGCCGCCCGAACTTCCTGTAAAACGATATGTCACTTCACCGGAGTAAGAACCGTCTTTCTTTTTTGCCGATGTCAGCGTAAATGCGGTGACACTTGAATCAACGCCGACCGTACCGGCAGTAAAAGCCGGCTGCTGCCAGCTGCGCGTGTTGGATTCAAAAGTTTCATACAAAATTCCCGGCGTTACTGTTTCCGGCGAAGTTGTAAAATGCACGGTATAATCGGAACTCGTCGCGTTTCCGTACAAATCCTTGATTCCCGGAACAAGTGTCAGGATATAAGGCTGATCCGGACTGAGTGACCCGGGAGTAAATGAAATAATGCCGCGGTCATTCACGGAGTCGAGTTTCGCATTGAGAACAGAAATAGAATTGCCGGCAGTATCTTTCAGCAGAACATGTCCGCTCAGAGTTGAATATTGCAGCGGCTCATCCATTGTGATCGAAATATCTGCAAACGATGAAACATCGCTTTCGTTTTGTTGGGGATATGTTCTCAAAACTGAAGGCGGTGTTATGTCTGCCGGAACAGTAGTGAACGAAAACTGATACGCATCGCCTCCGATACCGTCTCCGTTGCCGTCAATCCTTTCTTTTTTCACACTGTTCGCCGCCGTTGAATCTATCTTCACTGCGTACGTCGTGCTGAAGGAGAAAAAGTTTGCCGGGTGGAACGTCAGAGTTTTCGAATCGGAACTCCAAGCAAATGTTCCGGCGACGCTCGGTGTAATGGAAAATGCGCTGTCGGTCGAACCATGGTCCATCGGATAATCAAACTGAACAACAATATCTTTGTATGCCGGCACCGCCGTTTGATTCAGTACCGGAAAAGTCGAAACAATTTTCGGCGGAATGGAATCTTCTCCAGTCACTAAACTCATATAGTACGTCCAATTCCAATACTGACCGGGATCAGTGTGAGTTTGAGAACCGCTGCATGTCGGATCAATCGGCGGAATTCCTTTTGCCTGAAGCTGTGGATCGTATGTGTTGTTAATCCAATTTACCCAGTCAGCATTCAGATGCTCATCATGTCCGATAATATGATCTCGATCTTTTGGAATTCCGTACTTGTCGCACAAATACGAAGTCAGCTTCGCAGACGCTTTGTACATCGCGTCGCTGTACCACGCCGGATCATTAACAAATCCTTCATGCTCAATTCCGAACATATACTTGTTCCAGCAGAGAACATGCCATGCCCAGTATTTTTCTTCAACCATTTGTGTAATTTCCCCGGCAGGCGCATCGCCGGGATTATTTTCGTAATGACCATGAGAGTCGCTGCCATTTTGCAATCCGTTAACACAATAAAAAATGCTTGCCTGCGTACCTGATTGCTGGAAATACGTAATCGTCGAGAGATAATATCCTTCCATATCGTGAATGACGACAAAATCTTTCGGGTAACCAGTAGTGTACCAGTGTCCAGGATATGCCTGAGCCCATTTCGCTCCCGGATAATCCGGTTGAGCTTGCACTTCTCCTGTTTTCTGAAGCTTCGCCGCACGCTTTGCTTCTTCTTCCTGTTCAATTTTTCCAACAGCTTCGCGGATTGGTTCAAGCTTTACCGGCCGCGCGTTCCATTCAATCCCGTACTTGTGATAGCCCTGCGACATTTCAGAATAAATATCAAGCGCGTGATGCTGGGCGTAATCACGCAGAGGCAAATGAGAATATGCGGCGATAGCATTTCGCCAGCTTTCAATATCATTGACTGTTGTACTATCGGGCAACGGATTTTCGTCATACAATTTTCTTAGCAGCGCTGCGGCTCCGCGGATATTTTGATACGGATCATCTTTCAGAACTTGCGGGTCTTTGCCGATCAGCGCCGCGGCTTCGCGCAAACTGTGCCCGAAGAAATCGTTGTCCCACAGCGACATAATTCCGTACGGATGCGGCATACCCATACACGAAGCCGTATCGCCGGGTGCCCACTTCAACTGCGACCAGCGCGTTTCAGCAAATGCAATGCCGCGCAAAACATCTGCAGGAACATGAAACTCCGCAGCCGCTTGTTCAAAATAATGGTTATAATTCGAACGATCTTCCTGGGCGGAAACGTTTGTGAATAGTAAGGAAAGCACAATTAACAGCAGAAGAATACTTCTCATGAAATTTTTTCCTTCATTATATCTTCATTTTTAAAAAAATTGAAATTCCCACAGCAGTAAACCTTGTTATGCCCGCTCGCAACAAGGGTGAAACATTACAATGTCTTTACGTGCTTCGGATAAAATATCAACGTTTCTCTTCAGAAGCAACCTTTATTCTGTTTTGATCGACAATGCCGCCCCGTTGAGTTAGGGCGTACACAATAACGTTCAACCCAAATTGGATCTGACGGGTGTTGTCGTATGGTCCGCCGGCGCTCGACGGAAGATATTTCCAATATCCCCAAGCAAAACAGTAACCGCGATTCGAAATCAACACAGCCATTCTCCCGTTGAGAAAAATTGCCTCAACATACGGATAAATTTCTTTCACCTCTCGCACTCGGCGGTCGTAGCGCACCATATCATCGCCGGCAGGCGGTCCTGAAAAATTTTCCCATGCAGTGAAAATCGGGTGCGTGTTCGGCACTTTTTCAAACATCGCTTCGTAGCCCAACCCGTCTTTCAGCATTTGCCGCACTGTTTGATTGAACGCACCTGATTGGTACGCGTTGCCGTCGTCAACGAAAAGAAAGCCCCCATTCTTAAGATAGCGTGCAAGATTGTGCGCCTCTTCTTTCGTGTATTTCACTCCTGCCTGAAAACCCATCATGAACAAGAATGGAATTGTATTCAACTCTTTTGAATCGAGACGCACCGTGCCTTTGATTTCCACGCGTAGTTTCGTACTGTCATTCGCATAACGCGCAATGCTCGGCAGCGCTTGCGGCACACAGTTCCACGATGGCTGATTATCTACAACTTCCCATCCTGTTGCCGGAGATTTTTCAAGCCGCGCCGAGTTATATTCAAGCTGATAGATGTTAAGAAACCCGCGAATGTCTTTTTTATTCTTCGGGTTCACTTCAATGAAACCGTCAAAGCGGTCCGAAAAATTCTCTGACGCCAGCAAGTTTTCTCTCATTGTAGAAAGCCCGCCGCTGCCGCCTCCGCGTGTGTTCTCAACATCGCTTGCAAACTGCGGGCCCCAATCTTTTGCATCGCCCCCCGCGCCGTAGCCTCCGCTTCCGCCAATTCCAAAACTTCGTCCATAACTTGTGCCGCCCGCCGGAATTCCCCAGCCAAGTTCACTCGCGCCGCTTGCTGATGCCAATGCACCGAAGAAAACACTTCCTTCAGTCGGACGGGCAGCAGATGGTGAACTTCGGCCGCTTTGCGATGGCGCTGAAGATTGAGCAACCTCTGAATGAGTGAATTGAATTTGCCGCACAGCAGCAGCAGGAGTATAGGCGACCTTTTTTGCGAGATCGAACGACTTAACAAACCGCGGCGGCTGTGCTTCAAACTTGACCGGCGGCTTCACAACATTGTATGTGGGAAGTTCTACCGTTACATTCCTTACGTTACTTTCTTTATGCGACAAAAAATAGGAGACAACTCCAACCACCAAATGGAGCAAGAACGATGCGAGAAATGCATAGCCTAAAGCACGTTGATAATTGTTTCTCCACGATTGCAGCATTACTCTGGCTTTCCGCTTTCAATCCATTGTTTATGGAGTTCTGCAAAAAAAATAACTTCCTGTGCCGCTTGTGTATCTGCATATTTCGTAATAATCCCATTGAACAGCGCAAGCGCCTTTACTTTATCTCCCAATTGTGAATACGCCGATGCAATGTTTGCTTCACACGCGAAGTGTACATCCGCATCAGGATATTTTTTCAAAACAGCTTCAAGTTCTTGTATTGCCTTGCGGTAATCTTTCGCATCGAATGTTTGCATTGCCCGCTCATACGCCTTATAGGAATTGATCTGCGCAAGTTCATGCACCAATCCTTTCGCCTCTTCGTACCGCGAATAATCCGGATAGTGATCCACAATTACCTGATAGGCGTCTTTTGCTTTTTCATACTGCTGCGTATTGTAATAATAATCGCCGACGCTGAACTGCGCATCGGGCGCTTGCGTACTTTTCGGGTACGCCGCAACAAAACGATCGAACGTTTCAACCATTTGGAGCGTATCGCCGGAGCGATAGTAACACCAGCCCTTGTTATAGAGAGCAGAAACGGCAAACTCTGACTGCGGAAAATCTTTTGCCGTACGCTCATATTCCGGTATGGCGCGGTCAAAACGATTCGAATTGTAATAGGCTTCCGCAATTTGATACTGCGCTTCCGCTGCCCGGGAACTAGAAGAATATTTTTTGATGTAACTCCTCAGCAACGCAACGCCCTCGTCAGATTTTCCAGACTGCACCAAACTCATTGCACGAAAATAAAAAGCGTCTTCCGCTTTTTCGTTCGCCGGATATTTTTCAAGAAATTTTCCGAAAAGTTTTTGTGCACCGTCGTACGCCTGGGCATCATAAAACATTCCTGCCATTTGATATACAATGTCAGAGATATACGGATGTGTTGGCAGCGCATCTGCGGCTTCGTTCAATATCGCAACGACTTTGTCGAGCTCATTTTGATTGCCATAGGCATTGGCAAGCGCAACATAGGCTTTCGCGCGGGAATTGTCATCGGCGCTGTCAGCACGGATTACTTTTGCAGCATTTTCAATAGTGTGAGGGAAATCATTCAGTTGAACATAAATTTCTGTGAGCGCGGAGAGATAACGAGCTTTTTCGCTTTTTGAAGATGCGGAAACGAGAAGGCGGTTAATTTTATCAACCGCGTCCTTCTTCCTGCCGGCACCGAGATAGGCAAGCGCTAGTTTTTCATTCGCGGCCGGAACAACGGAAGCAAAATTTTTCAGAAAGGCTTCTTGCTTCAAACAAAATTCTAAATCTGCAATCGCTTCCTTGTTTTGTTTTGCCTGTTGATATAAAATGCCGCGTCCATACATCGCCTGAAGCCGGGCATTTTCGTTGATGGACGAATCCCGCAGCACCAACGACATCTCTGAAAGTGCACTGTCGCTTTTTCCCCACATCGCCAGCAAATCGCCGTACGCAAGATGTGCATACGCGGCATGTCCCAGTGAATCAGTTAGCTTCGAGGAGATAATTCCTGTGATGTATTTTTCCCCTTCTTCATATTTTCGCTGAGCGATATAAATCTTTACGGAACGAGCGAACGCGAAAGGATAATACTCCGACGCAGCACTTACTGACGCAAGAGAATGCAGTGCGCTATCAAGTTTTGTTGCAAAGAAGAAAGACATCCCCAAATAATAATGAGCCTCGTTTGTATCAACTTTCGCGGGACGGGACGTGAGCAGTTCCTGATATGCAATGATGGCTTGGTCGTAGCTCTTTTCATCATAAAACGATTTTGCAAGCTGTAATCGCGCCTGCACAGCTTCTTCAGAAGCCGGGTAATGAGAAGAAACATCATGATAACACTGACGCGCTTCGGTAAATTTTTTGAGATTCTGAAACGCAGTTCCCCGCATAACCAATGCTTTTGCTGTAAACTCACTCCCAGGATGATATGTCAGGAAAGAATCGGTTGAAGCGACGACACTGGGATAATTTTTCGCCGCGTAATAGTTCAGCACAGCAAAGAATCTTCCGTTCTCAACAGAAAAATCCGCAGCATCGGCAAACTCGCCGTATGCTTTCACGTAAAATTGATATTCCGCCGCCGACTTGTCATATGCATTGTTATCCTGATATGTGCGCGCAATTTTGTATTGCATACGCGCCTGAAAAACTTTGTTCTGGAAATTATCATCAATCGCTTTTCGGTAAATTGCAACGGCATCTTCCAATCCTTTCACACGCAGCGTCAACTCCGCCATCTTGATATACGAAATTTCGATCAGCGAGGGAAGCAGCGTGTACGTGCGGATAATATAGCGGTAGCGCGTCATTGCAGAATCGTATTGATTCAAGTGCTCAAACGCTTCGGCAATTTTAAATTCGGATTTTGAAGCGAGCTCAAGATTGGTATTATCGGTTTCACGGTTTGATGCTGCTTCAAAAATCTGCCGCTCGCGGTTGGCGAGAAGTTCCATGTTTTGAAAATCCGCCTTGCTGAACGATTCCGGTTTGTATTCAGCAAGTAATGCTTTAAACTCTGCCAGCGCTACCTGCCACCGTTTCGTATCCATGGCATTTTGGCCAATCTGGTACAGTGTCCGCACGCGCAGCAAACTTTTTTTGAAATTATCTGCCAGGAAATGAAACGTCTGAGAAGAGCTGTCGTATTCTCCCTTCAGCCGGAATGCCCAGCCGATGTCATAATATGCCTGTTCAACTTTCTCATCAAAAGGATAACGAGAAATCAACAGGCGCGCTTCTGTGACAACGCTGTCGTACTGCTTCTCGCCGTAGAAAATATCGTACACCTGAAATTGTGAAAGCGCAAGCAGCTTTGGCGCGTCATCGCGGGTTTGCACCAAACGAAACATGGCAATGGCGGAATCATTCATCCCCATATTGCGGAACGCATTCGCTTTTTGATACATCGAAGCGGTGCGAACCCCGACATTCAAATCCCCGTCAAGCAGTGTGACACGGACACTATCTTCTTTGAGGAAATCGCTTTTTGTTGACAACACTTTGTCATACTCTTCAACTGCTTTCGTGAAGTTTTTTGCCGCAAAATAATTTTGTCCGGCTACGAATTGATTCCGAAGCTCTTGAGGAGTCGGCACAAAATAGCTTGCACCACCGACTGAAAGAAGAATAAAAATGATGACCTGTAATGACATTAGAAATTCACGCCTTAAGAAACTTCTGCCAAACGACAATAGTCCCGCTCGTGTGTGCGAACGGGACTATTCGTGCCAATGTGTTATCTGACAGTCTCGCCTTTCATCATTTCAACAAAATCATTTTCTTTGTTGAAACAAAATTGTTTACAGTGACGCGGTACAGGTACACACCGGTGGTAACATTGTGTCCATCGCTGTTTTTTCCATCCCACGAAACGCTGAAGTTGCCCGCACGATAATTTGCTGAAACCAATGTCCGCACAAGGCGTCCGAGAACGTCGAACACTTGCAGCGTAACAAATCCTGAACTTGGCAGAGCGAAATGAATCTGTGTCGTCGGGTTGAACGGGTTTGGAAAATTCTGCAAGAGGTCATATTTTTCCGGCAGCGTCGGATTGACCTGATATTCAACACCGGTGAACGGCTCAACAAGGAAAATTGCATCAGCACGAATGACAAAACTGTCGCGCTGCGCTACATTAATAGTGTCGTGATACACTGCGCTCACCAGCGCCGTATCGTTCTCAACGCGGACGTACCCGTAAATTGCGCCGCCATTGTGCGAGTCGCGGGCATCGGCACGAAGAAAACTTGCACGGCCAAGACGCACCCGGCTTGATGCTTGGTTATTCAAATTAATAACTGTATCAATCGGAGTTCCGCCGCCCGTTGGGAAAATTGTGTAGCGTACTGCAGGCGAGGAATTTGTGGAACCTACCGGCACTCGAACGTAAACATCAAAATTTTCAGGATACGGCGACGAACCTGCTGGGACGGGAAGCTGCGGGTAATATTCTACATACGATGTGTGTGTCGCCGGATCAGCGTCGAGGAAATAAACATATCCGATCATTCTGCTTCCGGCGCTTGCAGCCGCATCGCTGATGGTTTGCCATTTGTTCATATTTGCAAGATCGGGATAAATAACAGGGTTTTCCGGATACGCATATGCGCCTTGCGGATCGTCTTCTTCAACAGTAAGATTCGTTCCTATTCCGTTGCCGCTTAATTGAACGATTGTTGGACTGTTCGCTGTGTCGTTCGAATAAATCCGCAATTGATCGGTGAGTCCGTTCGCGATTGTATCCGGCGTGAACATGATTGTGAACAATTGCGAGCCATTTACTGCCGCAAGTTCCAGCGGAAACGCCGGCGAATTTGCCAACGAGTAATATTTTCCTGTGAGAAATTTTACACTGTCGATTACAAGCTTCGACTCACCGCCGCTGTTCACTATAAAATTCAATCGGTAATTATCATCAGCTTGTCTCTGGAACGCATATGCCGAGACATTTTGGAAATTAACATTTAATGAAGCTACAATTGCCGGTCCCGTCGGAATCTTTCGAATGCGAAGAAGGTCCGCACGGATAACTGCTCCTCCGCTTGGTGTCGCTGGCCTGTTAAAATCAACCGTGGTAAAGTCTCCCTGCGTTAGAAATATAGGCTGGTTTACCAATGGCACAAAAAATTTCGGCGTACCAGTCTGTGTATCATTTTGATTGAACGATGCTTTAACGGTGTCTGTTGTGAATGCGGGAAGAATTGATACCTGTGTATTCGATTCAGAATTTGAGGTAAAGGCAATCCATCCCCATTCAATAAAATAATAACCCGATGAGCCTTGTCTCCCATTCAAACTGTCAGGCAATTGAAATTTATATTCAACGCCGGTTGCCGGTGCCGTATCAAAAGAATATGTTCCATGCATATTGCCGCTTGGAATAGGATATGGGAATGTAGATAAACCGGTGCCGCTTTCAGCCCATGTTCCAAAAAAAGTAATTGTTGGCCGGCGTGAATCGCCAAGCTTGTCAAACGGTGCATTGTAATGCGTCTCGTTGCTCATGCTTGCATTCAGTATGAAATTGTAATTTACTCCATTCCCGCTGATAGGAATTGATGCCTGCGGCTCTGCAGGGTCATTGCTTTCCACAACAAGCGTATCGCTCACAGTCTCTTCTTCAAAAGGATGAAAGCCGACTGCGACAATTCCTTTTTGTCCCGGATGAATGATCATCGGGAAACTGCCGTTACGCGGAACGATGCTCCAGCGCGATGTTTTCAGCATTGCGTGTACATCAGTAACAATTAAATCTTGTGCGCCAAGATTAAATAAAGGAACTTCCATATACGTTGTTGTGCCTAATGGGGAATCTAACCATTGTTCGCCAACACGAGTTGTATTAAAAGTGGACATGCCTCTACGTCCAAATTCCAAATCGGGTCCTGTTGCTTTACTGCGAAGCCAGCGAATGGCATCCGCTCGCATAATGGCGGTACCGGAAAATGTATCGGCGCCAACTGTAACAAAAGTATTTCCCGGCAGCAAAGGAACGATCGTCAATGGAACCCATGCACCAACTCCCACAGTAGTATTGTAGTTCAATGTGGAGCGGCGCTGATCATGCCGCACTGAATCGAGCATTGTCGTCTCATATTCACGCTGAACGGTGTAAAAGACATTCGAAGCGTTGTTTGCCGCTTGTAAAACGTACGTGTACAGCACATAATTGCCGGACATCGTATCGGGAATGTTTGTTATCCATGTTGCACTTCTTCCGGCAATAGTTTCGCCGCCAAGTTGAGATGTCTGTCGGAAGTTCCCATTCCATCCACTCGTCGAGGTACCACTCCACCATGGACCGATTTCTGTATAGGTCGCTGTGCTTGCAGAATCACCGTTGACAAGATTTGGAGCGTTGTCAACAGTAAAGTAATTTGCCGGATCGAGCGCTTGCTGCGCTTGTGAAGGCGTTACTGCAAACAGCACTATAACAAACGCCGACAGCAATACAAAGAAACTGTAGAAATGCTTCATAACATTTCTCCTTTTATAAGTTAGTGATGAAAAATTTTCCTCAATATGTCCGCGAGCGATGCAACCTTGTGTGCGGGCAGCCATAATAAACGTAGTTAATTGTTTTTCACTATTACCGTCACAATATCAGACGGCTTACCGGTAAACTGAATATTGTCGCGCAAGTACCCCGCAGGATACACTTTATAAAGCACCACGACGCTGTCGCGGGCACCGGGCTGTATTTCGTTCGACGAGTCGCTAAAGGTTGGGAAAAACGTTCTTCCCCGGGACTGAAAGAATGATGTATCATTAAAACTTCGAAACACTTCCCAGTCCCGAAGATTCGCCGCTTCACGATTTGTGCCGTACCGTACCGAGTCGTACGCCCACGTTAAGGTGATAAGTTTTTTATGCGATTGCGTACTATCCAGCATTGCTGAGAAATTAATGACATCGGGAACTCGGCCGTCGTGTGTATTCGGGATCAATCCTCGCTCAGGGCCGCAACCTGTCACGCTCCACAAAAGCGCTACAAAAAAATAGACCTGCCAAAATTTCATATTAGATTATATTTCCCTAGATTAATTCAGTAATCGTTATATTAATTTCCCAACGGAATTGAGAACGAAATCAGCGGCTGATGAACCTGATACATCGTCCCGCGTACGCTTGTCTGTCCAACAATTGAAGGAAGCGGGTCAGCGCTCTGAGAAAACATCCGCTGACCGTGATCTTCCGTATTCCAAATCACATCGGCAACATTCACCACCCAAATAACAGCTGAAACGGCAAGAAAAATATTCCTGCGGTTGCGGTCAGAAACAAGCAGATGGTGAGCATCAAGCATTGACTGATAAATGTAATCCGAACTTGTCCAATTCGTCGAGACTTTATATTGGTATTCCAGTGCGTCCAGCCGTTCGTTTCGTGCGACATAATTGTTGTGCGAGATCAAGGCCGTAATTGCCGAACCAAATGCAACCAACGTAAATCCTGCACCTTTGTACGGATCGCCGAGCAAAGTTTGCCCGGCACCGGGAATAAAGCAGGAGTAAATAATTGCTGTCGTTTTGCGGGATGAACTCTCATCAGATGCCCTCGCTGCTGAAGTAGAGATGGAGATAGTAGAATCTTTTATTTCAGCAAAAGCAAATTGCAACGGTGTGACAATTCGCGGCGAAGGCTCAGCCGCTTCGGCGGCGCTTTTCTTTTCCGATTCAGATAAAGAAAAAGCAGACTGCACAGCAAACCCTGTCAGCAAGAAAATGACAAGTGCCGCATGCCGGTATTCAATTTTTAGTTTTTTTCGATTCAAGTGCATAGAGAAAAATGTTTGAAAGTAATTCCCGTTGGCGCGTAAAATCTTTTCCCGCACGGATTTCGGGTGTGTTAAACGCGCCCCACGCTATAGAATAACCGCGGTTCGAGATAACGGCAACAAGGCGATTTTCATAAAACATTCCTGAAAGGAAATCATAGACCACTCTTCCATGAACATTTTGCAAATCGGGATCGACCGGCGGCAGCGCATCGAACTGTTTCCATATTGAATAGATGGGATGAGTGCTGGGAATTCTTCCCATTGAAACGTTGCTGCCGAGCAATGCGCCGACATTCGTTAAAAAATTATTGATCGCCTGCCAATTCTCACTTTGCGTCGTTGTCGAACGTTCGTCGGCAATAATTATGCCGCCGTTACGAATAAAATCCGCTGCGTTCTTTTCTTGTTCCTCTGAAAATTTTATTTGACCTTCATCGGCAAGAATCATCAAGACATTCGAGGCTTTAAGCTCCGCGGGCAGCAGGTTTGTTTTCATGAACGAAAGCTTGAAATTCGTCGCATCCGCCAAATAGTCTTCCAGCGGTTTCATCAACTGGTCTGCGGAAAGAACATTCGTCGTGCGAACAGCAAGTTTGATTTCACCGGTAGGGCGGGAATTCGGGTCAAGCCGAACAATCGCTCCGTCCTTACCTCCAACGCTGTCCGTCCTTCCGGCAACATATCCTTGCTGCGAACTTGGCGGCGTAAACGGAATCCGTTTAAAATAAAATGTCAGGTTTACAAATTCCGACGGCTGATTATTTTCATCATAGCCGACAATGAAATTTTTCAGATCGAGTTTCACCTGTTCCACTCCATCGGTGAGCGGATCAAACACAATCAATCCGTCGCGGACATCGCCGCGGAACACCGGCTTTCCTAAATAGTGTACCGTACGCCGGATAATTCCCATCCGGCTTTCAAAGACATCGTCATCAACACCGGAGGTTCCCTTCACTTTTTTGAAATAATTTTCAAGACTGTGGTAGCGGCTGTTTTTTTCTTCTCGTCCGTAGCTATAAAGAAAATCGCCCCTGTCGCTCGTGAGAAAACAACTTTCGGGATCAAGGTTGATCTTCGAACCGGCATAATTGTAAATGGTCACTTTAAAAACAGTAAATCTATTTGGCGTGTACCCGAGAACCGGGTCAACCCAATTTCCATAGGTGAACGGATTCGTAGAATATTCGCCGGCTTGCGATTCCCGCGGGAACTCGACATTATTCAATTGATAGTCGGTCATGTACTTTACTTCGACTTTAAAATCTTTTCGATCATAAATCGCCGTCAGTTTATCGGAGCTGAGAGTGTACGAAGAATCATTCATCGCAGTCATAAATTCTTCATTAGGAGTTAAGGCGTACTCAACCCGCTGCGGCGGAAAGACAACATAATGATAAACAGGATCGCATCCGCTGAGAATAAGAGCAAGAACAAACGCTATGAAATACTTACGATACACTCTCAATATCCCGCAAAAATTGTAAAGTAAATCAGCGAAAACTGTGTGTTATTTATTTTTTCGATGGGACGCTGATAGTCGTAGTTTGTAATCTTGTAGCCGAAATCAATCACGATATTGTAACCGCTGTATTGAGCTTTGTTCGTCATTGAAATTGCCGTTGTGGAAGCATTCACATCGCCGACACCGTCGCGCAAAAAACGATTCTTCACAAGAAACGCATCGGTAAGCCCGAACAGAGCTGTTCCCTGAACTCCGAAATGAAGTTCGGTATTATTTGTTAAACGATAATCAACACGGAGAATCGGAATCAGCGATTGTGTATGCGTCATGATCACCGTTGAAGTCGAGTTGTCATCATAAATATTTGTGGAAACAACTTTCAGGGTCCGAATTTTGAATTGCGGGCGAAAGAGCAGGCGGTTCTCAAGCATCGAATAAGTATAATCAATTTTGTTGACAAGGCCGAGCGAGCTGATTTCGCCGGGGAACTGTTCATCAACCAGCGGGCCATATTGCAGTTTTGCTAATGTCGGTGAACCGACGATATAACGCTTGTTCGATTCGTACCGGACATTGTTTTCAATATTCAAGTTTGGAATTTGTGTGTACCGCGTTCCAACGTAGAGCGTGTGAGAAAGACTGTTGCGATACAAGAGCGGATCAATCACATATTGCGGAGTCGGATCGTTCGAGATAACTCCGCTGAATTGATATCCATCGTTCCGAACGTTATCATGTACGCGCTTGAGCGTGTAATAGACATCAACGCTTCCGAATCTTGGAGTTGAAGCGTTGTATGTCGTCTTAAAATAATTCACATCACTTTCCCCTCCGCGCGCTAATGCCGTTTCACGAATAAGACCGACGGTGAACTGCATATTGCGCAATGCTTCAAGCATAAGAAATCCATGCCATCCGTCGGTATCGGGATTGTAAGGGTAATCAGGATAAATGTCGTTTTCCTGATCGTCAATCACGCTGTTATTGTTCCAATCGTCTCCGGCTTCGAACGCGGGCGGATCACTGTAGTAGGTTAAAAAATCTTCGGTATAATCCGGCAAACCATTTGAGTTGCGGTCATCATCCGGAATGCCGTCATGGTCCTTATCTTTTCCGGGGAAAATCCCGGCGTCTGGTTTCCGAATAATATCATTCAAACCGGTAAGTTCATTGATGTTCTGACGATACCCAAGCGCGAACGGATCCGGTTTTTTATTCAGCACATCGGTATTGCGTGGGAATAACGTGTTTGCCGTCGCATTGTAAAAATTAAAACCATCTTCCCATCGATCATTGTCATCATTGTCATCAACAAGATCATAGTACGCACCGCCGGCAAGCAAATTATCTGTTGTTACTTTTGAAGCATCGTCCGAAGTATAGCCAATGGCATCCGGCGGATTATATACAATCGCCCCGGTATTATCAAAACTGCTGTAATAACTGTTTTCCAATGTGTAAAGATTCAGCGATGTGCTGTACCATGGCTCGATTCGGTACCGTTCTCCGCCCAAAGTTAGCCGTCCGATTTTTTTTGTTCCCCGAAAATAGAATGCGGTACCGTCTTTCTGCTGAAACGGCGTCGATAAGAGTGGATACTTGCTGTACGTTGCGCTTTGATCAACTTCTCCATCAATTTTAAATCCGTTCCAGTCGAATTTAAAATTCATTCCATACACTGCCATACCACTCGTCAAGCCGTAAGTGTACGTAACCCACTTTTTGTTCGAAGCATCCTGCACGTT
Organism: Bacteroidota bacterium; assembly: GCA_021796215.1. Lineage (GTDB taxonomy): Bacteria > Bacteroidota > Ignavibacteria > UBA10030 > UBA8401 > JAJYOI01. The sequence continues at coordinate 317,248 of JAJYOK010000001.1, read as the reverse complement.
CCCCATTGCACGCTCGACAGTAAAGAACGGAGTCGGCGTGCCGGCTTGTGTTGTATCCCAATGATTCGGATATCGGGGATCGTCGGGAGAATCCGGATACTTATCTGCTGCCAGCACCCAATCATGTGCCGCATCCATGGCATAGTCATTCGCGAGCAAGAGTGAGACTTTCACCGATTGTGTGCCGTACGGCATAATGAAAGCATAAGTAAGACTGGATGCCCCCTGCAATTCAACAGGATATTGCGGCGGCGGAATAACCGCTCCCTGATTCATTGTGAATTGCGAACGATAATCCGTGTAGTGGGTATAATTTTTATAAATGATATTCCCTGTAACAGCATCCACAACGCCTGTATTCACACCTTTTCCCGGAACATAAAGTTGTGAGTTGATACTGAAATCTCTGAACACCCAATATTGAATAGGATTGTTCAAGTTTGTGTTCACCTGACTTGGTATTCCGCCATTGATATTTACAATCGGGCGCTCAGAGCCGTTCACAATTATTTTCGGCCGGGCATAGACGATGGGACCGGAATTATCAAGAGGAGAATCATCGCGGACGCGGATAAAAATCACACGAGGAATTGCACTCGCCACAACGCCCTTCAATGAAGCATTCTTGCTGTCAACGCTTGAATGCCGCTGGTCTTGATTTACATACGTTGCACCGACGGTGAGTATATCGCCAAGGTCTGTTTCAAAATGTCCCCCAAATAAATAGGTTGACCAATCACGCGGCCTCGCAATGGAATTCGGAAGACTCGACGCATCAAAACGAATGCGAACCGGATCGGATTCGCGGGAAGCAATAATGGAACCGCGATACTTGTCGGTTGCACCATCCCATCGCATTCCATTGAATCGCGCCTTATCAAATGTGAGCGAAGTAAACTTCGTGCGAATCGCTTCGCCTAACATGATGCGCGAGTTAAAGCCGCCGTACGTATCGTTTCCAATTACCAAATTATTGAACCATAAATTGTAATACTTCGATTTTTGCACATCGCTCCCGCCTAACACGGGGTTGATGAATTCGCTTTGTGATTCATTCAATTCATAAATTGATAAACCGTCAACAAGAAAATTTCCGAAGTTGTCGTAAATTTTTCTCTTATTAAATTGAATACTATAGTTTTCGTAATTGCGTCCTGAATAATTCGTATACCCTTCGTCGCCCTTGATCTCATCGCGATTGATAAATTGCGCATAAAAAACATTAGAGCAGCTAACAAGCAGTACCAGCACAAACAGTAACTTACGATTCACTCCGCACTCCCTAATCAATTGAACGCATAGCCTAATGAAAGAGAACTGATGCCGCCGACATTGCCGACCATTGCCTGATATGAAAATGAATAGTCAATAGCGACGTTGCCAATAATGAGACCAAAGCCGGCATCGTATTCACCTTGAGAATCCGCCGCTGTCAGCCTTCCTCCTCCGGCACGCACCAGAAATTCGGCATTCGATCCGAGCACTGTTGTCCTCAAGCCGACAAATTCTGCGCCGCCGCAAACGCGGACATCGTTTCCTTTAACTGTAATGCCCGTCGTGACAGAATAATCATACACGCGGGAAACGTAAGACGCTCCGAAGTTCATTTCCGCCGGAAGCTTTGCATCGGGCGATCCGTTTGAGGCAACTGAAGGTTGAGTAAAATTCAAAACCGATGCGCCAATCTGAATATCATTGTCTTTGAACACATCCCTGAATGAGTACAAAACGCCAACGTCGAATGAAAAGCCGAGATATGAAAGCCCATTCTCCGGCACAGCATATTCACCTTGCGGCGCGGCGCTACTCCATCGAAGCACCTTCACGCTGCCGCCAAATGAAAGACGTTCGTCAAAAAATTGACGCGCAAACGTACCCACTGCCATATTTTCCGACCAGCCTGTCGGGGCAAACTGTGTTACACCGATGCCGATGACGCCGAGATTGCTCAAAGGATATTCGCCTGCAAGTGAAAAGAAGTTGAGATTCGCATCCGTAACGTTCGGATATAAGTTTGTGTATGAAGTGAAGAGCTTCAACGAATGGCTGAAACCAATTCCTGCCGGATTGTAAAAAACGAGAGAAGGATCGTCGGAAAGTGAAACGGCGGCGCGCCCAAGCGATGTGATCTTTGCGCTATACCCTTTGTCCACAAACGCCTGCCCTTGCACTGCGTTTGTCTTCACGATTATCAATAATGAAATGGTAAGAAAAATCTTTAGTAGCAAAGTTTTCACATCTACGCTTTCTTTAATATGCTACAACAACTGTTTTAGTTGCGAACTGTCCGCCGTTATCAACATTCACCGCGAGTTGCACGATATATACGCCCGGTAAAACAAATTTGCCGTTATCATCTTTTCCATCCCATAAAAACCCCTTCCCGCCGCTTCGTGGATCGCCAAAAAACGGATTCGCTCCAGTCGGCATCGAAACAATTGTTCTGATTTTCTTGCCGGTCAAATCGAAAATAAAAATTGAAAGCGTTTTTGGCGTTTCAATATTAGCAATGGAAAAATCAATGACTGCCGCATCATTTTTCCCATCACCGTTGGGAGTGAACGGATTGGGGGAAATTTGAACACCGACTAAAATATTGGCGGGCACTCCGCTTGTCGTTACCAACCATGCATCGCCGGACGATGTTTTTCGGGGATCAACATATTGCGGATTCCACGAAGCATTCTTGCTGATAATTTCTGCAGGAAATGAAGCCGGCTGGATCAGTTTGGTAGTAAACGTAATGTCTAGTGTTGATGAAGTGACGATTGCTTGAGGAAATATAATCGTCATCTGATCGGGAGCTGGGAGAAATGTATAAGGAATTGCAACTCCATTTGAGGCGACGGAGCGAACCACTGCGGGACCCGGGCTTCTGATTTTTACTGTATCCACACCAAGCGAGCTTTGCGAAAAAGACGCCACAATAGAATACTTGAGTGTCGCCGGACTCAAAACAGGAACATCCGACGGAGTAATAAATGCATCGGTAGAATCAGCAACAAGATTTTTCTGGTAGACGAATTTTACGCCCTTCACCTTTGGTGTGCCTACGTCCGACGTAAAAAGTCTAAGACGGTACTGAAAATTTCTTCTCGGCTCTTTTACTTCAAGCAACGTTCCCTCTTCCGCTGCTTCCGCTGAAAAGAATTCAACCGGCGGCGACCACGAAGACCATGTGCTGTCGATAATCGGCGTATTCCCGCTGCGCATTTCGATGGAAACCGACGTTGCATTGTCAAAATCTGCATCAACATACACCGGTCCAAAATTCACCTTTCCGCCGAATGAAGTATCAACCGCTGAAGTGAATGTTCCCTCCGATACATAACCTTCGCCGTAAATTCTAATTTCTGAAATAACGGTAAAGTCAGTCGTTGTTTGTTTATCTAATTGAAACATCACGTAACGTGCAATAACAGGCTGAGAAAGATATGCAGTGTGAATAGAATCCTGATTGTCAAGTTCCTGATAAATTTTTCCGAGACTGTTTGAATCTACACCTGCATAATAAGAAAAAGCACGCGGCCTCTGATTCAATGACGTGCCGAACCCGCCTAGCACTGCTACCTGAATCCGGTTGATGCGGCGAAATGCCTGAAGGTCAATTGTAATAGTTGAACCGACATTGCCCGGCGGCAGCGAAACAATTGTAAAAAGGTTGTCGTCTCCCAGTTTATTGGGATTCATTTTTGCAGTGTCAAGGGTATGGGTTGTTGTTTGCGGGAAAGCGCCGGTGTAACGCATTGAAAAAAGAGCGCCGAGCGCCAAATCTTTCGTGTCGCCGCTTGCAAGTACAATACTTGACGGCGCAGTATCTAAGTCAACATCCGTTGTTTGCTGAATATCCCGCTTGGTAGAATCCGAAAAATCCGTTATCGAATAAACGAGAGAGTCAGAGGAACTTGCGACTTCAGGTAACTGCGAGTATAAACTAAGAGGAAAAATTACCGAGGTTACAAAGAAGAGAAAGCGTATTTTTCTCATGTAGACTGCATGTAGTATCTAAAGGTTATTAGAATGTCCAACTAACCGCTGTGAATATACAAGATATTGTTCCGATTGTCAATACAACGCCGACAATCAATTTTGATACAGTCCGTGCTGCATAATATATCCTTCCACTTCTGGCGGAACGAGAAAATGAATTGACCGATGCATTTTCACAGAGGCGCGAATCTTTGAAGATGAAATCTCAATATTCGGGACGTCAACAAAAATTGCAGATTCAGAAAACCGAAGCGGCTCTGATGCCTGCTGATATAACGGGCGGTTCATAACTACAAGCTTCGCATGCTGAATAATGCGTTCCGGGTATTTCCACGTTTGAAACTCAATAAAATTATCCATCCCAATTAAAAAAAATAATGCATCTTTCGGATGCTCGCGATGCAGCGCTTCAACGGTTTCAAAAGTATAGGATGTCCCTTTTCGCCGCAATTCAATATCGGAAACTGTAAAATATGAGTTCCCTTCGATTGCCAGCTTCACCATTTCCAATCGGGAGCCGGCATTTTTTTCTTCACTTGCTTGTTTATGCGGTGAAATGTACGACGGAATAAAAATAACTTTGTCCAAGCCGGCAGTTTCACGAACATGCTCGGCAACAATCAAATGTCCGAGATGCGGGGGATTAAATGTGCCGCCGAAAATTCCGATATTCATTTACCAGAGCACTCCGAATGATTTGTAACGAAAGCAACCAACGACCAATGAATATAAATACACAAATGGGAGGAAAACAAATCCAACACCATCTCCTAAAGCGCGCACAGTAAAACCATTTCGACCCTGATATTTATACTTATACAATGCACCAATCAGTAAAAGCACTATTGAAGAAACAACGACACTGAGCCGCGAATTGCCGACAGCTCCTATTCCAAAAGTCACAAAAGCGAAAAAAGCACACAATGCCGCATAGTGCTGCGGGCGAGAGATTATAAAGACTGAAATTTTTTTCACTTCAATGTGTTCCCGAAACCTTTTCTTATGCTTTTTATACAAAAGAGGATCGAACATATATCTGCGTGCATGACGAAAGCACGCAGCCATTGAAGGAAACTGCCGTGGATGTTCGACGATCACGTCGTTCGCTTTTTGAATCCGGCATTTTAAATCGAGAAGCCTGAAACCAAGTTCGGCATCCTCGCGAAAATATAATCCTGATGCTGTATCATAAAAAGCGGTATCGTAGCCGCCAATGAATTGAAATGTTTCTTTTCGAATAATGAGATTGCAGGGAATAAAAGAAAGAAATTCCGGTTTATCAAACCGGCGCACGTTATCGTTAGAACCCTGATAAATAGTTTTCCCTTCTAAAACATCGAAATCATACATCATTAAATGACGGTGTGCATTGAACAACGCCTGGTCGTGAGGAATAATATCATCTTCAAAAAAAAACAAAAATTTACCCGACGCAAGTTCTGCCCCGATATTGCGAGCATGCGCCGGCCCCGAGTTATCAATAGTGCGATGCAGCAAACGAAAATGAAACTGTGCGGATTTTAAATAGTCCGCGGTACCGTCGTTAGATCCGTCGTTGACGACAATAACCTCAAATTGTTCCGCCGGAAATTTCTGCCGGGCAATTGCATCAAGACATTGCGAAAGCGTTTCTTGCCGGTTGTGTGTCGGTATAATAATTGAAAAAAAAATCTCGTTCATCCGATTTTTTCTTTATAGACTAATTGAAGCGTCTTCAGATATCCTTTCATTGTTGAGAGCGCTGAGTTCCTCAGCGATGGGCGAACCGCTGCGACAGAACTCCAGACGACAATCCGAATCACTGATCTGAGAAAAAGAATACATCGCAGCATTACCCGGGCTTGATATGAATAATGCTTACTGTAAAACTGAAACAGACTGTTATGGTAATGAACGATCCGCCATTCATCGTAATGCGCGGTCTCATCACCGCCGAAATGCACCACAGATGCCGCCGGCAGAAACCAGATTTTCCATCCCGCTTGTTTCATCCGAAAACATAAATCCGTCTCCTCAAAGTACATAAAAAAACTTTCGTCCAGATATCCGATGCCGCGTACAACGGAAGTTCTCATCATCAAACATGAACCTTGAACGTAATCCACTTCGCGGGGAACAGTGAAATCAGCATACAATTCTTTGTGCGAACCGAAAAGCTTCGATTTCGGAAACAGCCGATCGAGAAATAGCGCTTCAACAAAAAGATTCCAATTGTCTGGAAACCGGGTCCCGGTTTTTTGAGGAGTTGAATCTTTATTCAAAAGAGCGGGACCAACCGCGCCCGCCTCAGGCTTGCTATTCAAAAAACTTATCATGATATCGAAAGCGCCTGCATTGACAATTGTATCTGCATTCAAAAGCAGAGCATATGTGCTGGTGACGCGTTTCAGGATTTGATTGTTCGCTTTAGCAAAACCTACATTCGTTATATTTTGCTCGACACGTACATCGGGAAAGAACTTCCTCACCATCTCAACACTGCCGTCGGTTGAGCCGTTATCAACAACAAACACTTGATACAAGCATTTGGGCGTGGACGCAAAAATAGACCGCAAACAATCTTGAAGAACGCGTTTCGAATTCCAATTGACAATGATAACGACCAAATCTATCATGAAAGTTTTTGATTTCCGAATTCAATTGTTCGAATATTCACGATCCTAAAATACCAGAACGCAAACTTGTTAGCAATTTTTCCCTGCATTGATTCGCCGTTTGTCACTTTGCACGTCATCCGGGAAATGATCTCCTCTTCCGGAACTTTCTTAAACTCTGCAAGTTCTCGGCGCTTCTTCCGGATTGAGCCAATGTGGGATAGCAACCACCAATACGCCTGCACTATTCCGGTAATGGAGTATTTCGTCGGAAGAAGACCGGCGGCTTTTTTCGCAAGCACATTCAGAAAGAAGAGAGGAAAAAGCTTTACCAATGTTTTTGGGGAAAAGAAAAGCATGGTATTCAACAAACGGTTGCGCTCCTGATAGAAAGTTTTCACGGAGGATTTCTGATTTTTCGACGTACCGGAGCCGTAATGATGCACAACAGAACCATTCACATGAACAACACGATAGCCGGCAAATCGGGCTTTCAAGCTTAAATACACATCCTCACCGTAGGCAAAATAATCATCGTCAAAAGGAATTCCAAGAATTTCTCTTTTGTAAATTAGCGATGCTCCGCCGGCAAAAAAAATATCTTCCTTCTTTTGATAAATACGCATGATGTTGTGCCCAAGAAAATTCACAGAGCCGTTCATCTCGTAATACTTGTTCGGGACTCCTTCAGTTAAAATCAGAGAGGATGCGGCAGCAACATCGCTTGGGCGAACGGCATTAACCAAATTTTCAAGCCAATTCTTTTCGACAGTCGTGTCGTTATTCAAAAGGACGATGAGATTGTATTGTGCGTGTTGAACGCCGAAATTACTCCCTCCAGCAAAGCCGGTATTTTTTTCTAAAGAAAATATTTTTACGGAAGGAAATTTTTCCTGTACAAAAGCCGCGCTGCCGTCGTCGGAGGCGTTGTCAACGAAAAGAATTTCATAGTTCTTATACTCTTGCTGCAACACGCTTGTTAAGCAAGGTTGAAGAAAATGTTTTCCGTTAAAATTCAAAATAATTATGGAAACCGGGGAATCCACGCACTAACTCCTAAACTATCTGAGACAGGCACGGCATGCACTGCAACAGCAATTCGATTATCATCAGTTTTGGAACGAGGCGACAACTCTGCGGACTATGCTGCGAACAATGCTCATGTCATATCCGTCAAAAACTTTCGAGAGCAACAGAGCCACAACGACGATTCCGAGATAAAGAATTACAGCCAACAGCAAACTAACGATTGCGCCTTCCCGGGAAAATGACATCGGATAGATTACATGAATAACAAGCTGAGCGATGAATGAGGCTCCGATACAAATTAACATAGGCTTGACGAAGATTTGTGCTATTTGCATAGTGGAAATATCCATTGCCTTGTGAAAAGCAACAAAAATATAGAATGCGCCAAGCATGAGCGAAAGTGATGTTCCCAGAGCAATGCCAACCGGGCCCAGCAACAACGCACCAAGCAGTGTGCTGCAAATATTAATCACCGCAACCAACAGCCCATAATTTCTATCAAGCTCGGTTTTTCCTAAGCCTGCGGTCATTGAGCTTGCCACGCCTGTCACAATATTAAAAAAATATCCCACCGCAAGAAGCCGCACAAATATAATTGATGATTCAAAACCCTGCCCAAGCCATGCAAAAAGAATATCGGGCGTAAATACGGCAACGAAGCCGAAAAAAAAGCTTGCAACAATGGCGATATATTTTGTTCCGCGTTTATAGAGCGTGAGCAATCGTTCACGATCCTCTTTCGCATCAATTTCAGAAATGGCAGGAATGAGCGCTGTGAGAATCACGAATGAGGATGAGCGCGCGGCACTCGTAAGCCTTGCGCTCACGTCGTAATACGTCGAGACCAAGGCTCCAAAAAAACGAAGGCTGAAAATCCGATCCGTCTGGAAAAGAATTATCTGCCCGATACGGCTTACTTGCAGATTGAATCCGTATCGCAAGAATTGTTTCACTTTTCCAAAAGCGAAATAACGCGGGTGCAGTTTCAAAGATGGAACAAGCCGAAATGCAATCACGCTTAAGCAGAGAGCGTTCACCACCGCAACGACAAAGTTGTTCACGATCAACCCACGCACTCCATAGCCGGATTTGAGAACGAAAATCGTTCCGACAATCGCCAGCGTTTGCGTCACAAGAGAAACATAGAGATTAATTTCCATTCTTTGAATGCCGCTGATGATCGAAGTCAACGGCGATGTAATTCCCACAACAACAAAAATACAGACGGCTACATGCAGCACAAATCTTGCGTCGCTGAAAATTGCCTGAGGCACGCCGACAAGAGAGATGAGTAAACCGCCGAAAGCAAATACCAAACCGGCGATGATTGCCCCGATGAAAGCATATACGATAATACCGGTGTTGACAACCTGAAGAAGGTCATCCATCATTCCTTTTGTATGATATTCACTGATATATTTTACAAAGGCTGTGCCCGTTCCCAAATCCAAAAGGCCGATATATGCTGTCAATGCACCAATGATGGTCCACACACCGCCGTACATTTCTGTGCCGAGTGAATGCACAATAAACGGCACAAGAAAAAAACTGGAAACAAAAAGGAAAAAAAAACTGATAGAATTGGTGATTGTGTTGCGGACTATTTTACGCGGAGTTTCATTCATGCCGATAGTTCACTCCCGCAGAGAGCGAAGTCATAACGATATTACTTCCTATGTCGCGCTGCCACCGAAACAGTCCAAACGCAACGACACTTTTGCTAATAAGCAGCAAGCGGAAGAAAAGGATCGGAAGGAGAATACACATCGCCGCCCTGCCAAAATGCATTTTGTAGTACAGCAAAATATTCCTGTACATTTCTAATCGAAGATGCGGATCGGCTTGCTTCGTGCTGCGACTGCCGTGATGCATCACAACTGCCGATGGTGTAAAATAAATTTTCGATCCGCTGTGCCATATCCGCCAGCATAATTCCACATCGTTATAGAGAATAGTGTACCTCTCGTCGAAGAATCCGAGAGAATCCACAATTTCTTTTCGAATGATAAGACAGGTTGCATCAGGCTGGTCAACGGTACGCACAATATCGTAGTTAAAATCTTTCATAAGATAGCGGCCGTTCAACCAATTGAGTGAACAATAAAGCGCCGCTGCATTCCAAGGAGTTGGAAACCGTTTACACGAACGTTGAAGTTTGTTTTTGGGAGTAATAAGTTTGCAACCCGCCGCGCCGGCTTCATAATGTTCATTCATAAATCGAATCATTTCCTGCAAAGAGCCTTCGCGAACTTCTGTGTCGCTGCCTAAGAGTAAAAGATATTTTCCTTGGGCGCGCTCGGCTCCTTGATTGTTCCCCCGCGCATAACCAAAATTAGTCGCATTACGAATTAATACAACATCAGGAAATTCAGTTAGAATCATTTCCGCTGAGCCATCAGACGAAGCGTTATCAATAACGATAATTTCGTACGACTCCTTCGGAGGAAATGTAGAAATGGAGCGCAGGCATGCCCTCAACAAATCTCTTGTATTCCATGATGTAATGATAATTGATAATTCCACCTAAATAATGCCTTCCTTCATCACTGTACCCAAATCTTTGTCTCCTCTGCCCGAAAGATTGACAATAATAATTTTTTCGTTTGTCATTGTCGCCGCTAATTTTACAGCGTAGGCAACGGCATGCGCTGATTCTAATGCTGGAATAATTCCTTCCGTTCGCGAAAGAAGCAACAGTGCATCCAATGCTTCCTTATCGGTCGCTGAAACATATTCAACAAGTTTCTGATCTTTCAAATAGCAATGTTCCGGACCGACGCCCGGATAATCAAGTCCGGCAGAAATTGAATGTGCAAGCTGAACTAGTCCGTTTTCATCCTGCAATAAATACTGCATTGCGCCGTGAAGCACACCGCGCTGTCCGAGAGCAAGCGCCGCCGCGTGTTTTCCGGATTCAAGTCCATAACCGGCAGCTTCAACCCCGATTAATTTTACCGAAGGCACATCGTTAAGAAAAGGATAAAAAATTCCCATCGAGTTGCTTCCGCCGCCAACACAGGCAATAATGGCATCCGGTAACTTTTTTTCGGCTTCCAAAATTTGTGCATGTGTTTCTTTGCCGATGACCGATTGAAAATCTCTTACCATCATCGGAAACGGATGCATGCCTACGACCGAACCGATAATATAAAATGTATCTCGAACATTTGTCACCCAATCGCGGATCGCTTCGCTTGTTGCGTCTTTTAATGTTTTGCTTCCGCTGGAAACCGGACGAACTTCGGCTCCGAGCAATTTCATCCTGTAAACATTCGGCGCCTGACGCTCCATATCTTCTTCCCCCATATACACAACGCATTGAAGTCCGAACAGCGCGCAGACTGTGGCCGTTGCAACGCCGTGCTGCCCCGCGCCGGTTTCTGCAATGATGCGCTTCTTCCCCATCGTGCGTGCAATGAGAATTTGCCCGATCGTATTATTGATTTTATGTGCGCCAGTGTGACATAAATCTTCGCGCTTCAAATAGATCTTTGCACCGCCGGCGTGTACGGACAATCTTTGAGCGTAATAAAGCGGCGTTGGCCGACCGACAAAATTCTTGAGATAGTAATTAATCTCGTTCTGAAATGAGGCGTCATTTTTCAATTTCTCGTACCATGCCGTCAGTTCTTCAACTACAGGAAGCAGGGTTTCGGGAATGTACCGCCCGCCGTAAACGCCGAAATGCCCGGTGGTGTCTGGAAGGTTTTCGTATTTCATGGATGGAATTCCGCTGCTCTCTTCAAATTCTTTTGTGCTTCAAATCCTTTGAGCGCACGTGAAATAAACTGTTTTACTTTTCTGTGATCTTTAATGCCGGGAGAAATTTCGACGCCGCTGCTCACATCAACACCAAATGGCTGAACAAAGGTAATTGCTTCTTCGATGTTGTCCGGTGTCAGTCCGCCGGAAAGAATGATGCTGCCAAAACTTTTCGCCTCACGCGCAATATTCCAATCGAAGCTTTTTCCGGTCCCTCCAAACTCATTCGGCGAAAACGAATCCAACAAAAACGCACCAACCGAATAGCGAGTCAGCGTATCAAGCTGCCCTGCATTGGCGATGCGCACTGCTTTGACAACAGGAATATTATAACCGGAAATAGCTTCCGGCAATTCATCGCCATGAAATTGAAGTATATCTAATTGTACTTCTTTTTGTACTGTGTCAATGTTCTCTTTCGTTGCGTTCACAAAAACGCCTACACGCTTCACCGAATTTGGAAGCTTCGTGGAAATCTCGGCGGCACGGCGTGGAGTAATATGTCGTTTACTTCCGGAATAAAAATTAAACCCAACTGCTGTTGCACCGCTTTCAGCCGCTACGAGCGCATCTTCAAGCGTCGTGATGCCGCAAATTTTAATAAACTGTGCGTCCATAATTATTATGCCGAAACATGCATCTGCAGCAACTGCTGCAATGCTTTTGCGCGGTCTTGCTGTATCATCAACTGTTCTCCCACAAGAATACAATCAAAACCCGCCTGACGAAGCTGATACACATGGTGCGCATTTCGGATGCCGCTTTCGCTCACTGCGAGAACATGATTCGGGATAAACCTTTTGAGGTTGAGAGACGTCTCAAGACTTACTTCAAATGTTGCTAAGTCTCTGTTGTTGATACCGATGATTGTCGCGCCACAATTCATTGCATGTTCAATCTCGTTTTTCGAATGACATTCGACGAGACAGGAAAGCCGCAATTGCTGCGCGGTAGTAAGAAAACGAAAAAGCTGTTCATCATTCAATGCGGCGACGATCAGCAAAATTGCATCCGCACCAATAGCACGCGACTCATAAACCTGATATTCGTCAACAATGAAATCTTTTCGGAGAATCGGAATTCGCGCCTGCCTTTTCACGATGCCGATAAATTCCGGGCTGCCCTGAAAGAACGTTTTATCGGTGAGAACCGAAATCGCCCGCGCACCGCCCCGCACATAGTCGCGCGCAATTTTCTCCGGCACGAACGACGTAGTGATAACACCGCGCGACGGCGAAGCTTTTTTGATCTCGGCGATGCAGGAAATGTCGTCGAAGCCGTGGTCTGCAACGGCCGCGGCAAAGTCTCTTACTGACGGAAGCGAATCAAGCGTTCGTTGTAATTCCGCGAGCGGCTTCGTGCGCTTCAGTTCTTCTACTTCTTTGCGCTTGTGCGCGATAATTTCATCTAACTTGTTCACTTGTTACTGTATCTCCGAAGATTCTGTCTTTTTGATTTTCACCTGACGAATGCGGCTTTCATTTTTCTTGCTGACGATAAACGCAAGGCTCCCATACCGGATTTCCTCGTGCAGCTCCGGAATCCTGCCGGTAAATTTATGGAGAAATCCGCTGATGGTTTCGTAATCAACATCGTCAGGAATTGAGGCATGAAACTGTTCGTTAAAATCATGTATACTCATGCCCGCATTTACAACGACCGAGCCGTCGTTCGACGGCATAATATCATGGAGGTCTTCATCATACTCATCCCGAATTTCGCCGACAATTTCTTCGAGGATGTCTTCCATCGTAATGATGCCCTCCGTTCCGCCGAATTCATCCACCACTATTGCCATGTGTTGCTTTTTCATTTGAAGCTCGTGTAAAAGAGCGCTGATTTTTTTTGACTCGGGAACAAAATATGGCGGGCGAAGAATATCCTGCAAAATAATCACGTCGCGGTGCTCAAGCATGCTGAGCAAATCTTTGGTATAAATAATACCGATGATATTGTCAATGGTCCGTTGATAAACCGGCATGCGCGAATATCCTTCATCAATGACAACTTTAATAAGCCGCTCGCGGCTGATCGAGATGTCAACAGCAACCACATCTGTTCGCGGAACCATGATTTCTTTAACCGTCGTATCCGTGAACTCAAGAATGCTTTTGAGCAGTTCATGTTCAGTCGAATCAATCGCGCCGCTTTGCTGCCCTTCTTCCAAAATCTGTTTGATGTCGGCTTCGGAGACATGCTGGCGCCTGACTTTGAAAATTCCTGCAAGCGTTGCCGCAATATCTTTCCAAAAATCTTTTCGTTCGCCATCGTCATGTAAATGCTCGTCGCTCATGGGCGCCATGTCATCATAAATATCAGTTGCTCATGTACAATGGAATTAAATCGCTGGTGAAGGAATGAAAAAATATTCATTTCAACCTTCCGCCAGCTGTTGGTTTGTCACTTCGATCATCGCACTGAGCTTTTTCTTTGCTTTACCCGAATCAATAGAATCAATGGCAAGACGAATACCTTCTTTCATATCGGAAGCAAGTCCTGCAACATAAAGCGCCGCTCCGGCATTGAGTACCGTAATGTCGCGCTGGCTGTTCTTCTTCCCATCAAAAATATTTTTGAGAATTGCGGCATTTGTTTCAGCATCGCCGCCTTTGATTCCGTCCAAATCACCGTGTGGAATTCCGACCGAGTCGGCATGAAATTCATACGTAGTAACCGAGCCATTTTTCAATTCGCTGATCCGCGTCGTTCCGAATGAAGAAACCTCATCAAGTCCGCCGGAGCCGTGAACGACCATCGCGCGCTCCGAGCCGAGTTCCTTAAGTACGTTTGCCATCGGTTCGGTCAATTCTGAACTGAACACACCGATAATTTGCCGTTTTGCACCTGCCGGATTTGTGAGTGGTCCGAGAATATTAAACACTGTCCGCATTCCCAACTCACGGCGAACCGGCATTGCATACTTCATCGCACCGTGAAGTGCCGGTGCAAAAAGAAACGCGATACCGATATCATTCAAACATTCTTCCACTTTCTCTTTCGGAATTTCTATATTCACACCTAACGATTTTAACACATCGGCACTGCCACACCGGCTGGAAATTGATCGGTTGCCGTGTTTTGCAACAACAGCACCCGCGCCCGCAGCAACAAATGCCGCAGCGGTAGAAATGTTAAATGTCCCGGTTGCGTCACCACCTGTGCCGCATGTATCAATCACATTTGAATGCTTAGACTGAATCCCAGTTGCTTTTTCGCGCATTGCTTGAGCACAACCTGCAATTTCTGCAACGGTTTCGCCTTTCATGCGAAGAGCGACCAAAAACGAGGCAATAAGCATCTCTGAGGCATTGCCGGACATGATTTCGGACATTGCCTCGTACGCTTCCTGTTTCTCTAAGTCTTTCCGTTCTAATATCTTGTGAAGGGTATCTTTAATCATTGATTCAATGTAACGCAAATAGCCGAGAGAATCAACGAAATGCACAACCTATCTATAGTATACAAGTTCTCGAAGGCAAAAAAATCTCTCAATAAATCATTTCTGCACAGTTCAGAAGATTTTATTTTTTGCACTATACTAAACAAATGATGTTTTTAACACAAAAGAAACTCTATGGAAGAAAACAGTGAGGGATTCATCCCGACGACCATCAACCTAACCACACATGCACCGCTTACTCTGTTGAAAAAATTCTTGACTACTATGCACATTTTTCGTACACTATTAAGGTAAAGAATCGGCGAACAGCTCTTCCCCCGTATTTTCCTGTGCAGTAAGGCTCATCGCTTTTTTTTCATCAATAGTGAAGGGACTTTTACGCATGAGTAAAACAAAATATGTTACACATCTTTGTCCATCATGCGGCAGAGAAGCAAAGATGGAAATTGTCGGCACAATGGATGGAGACGGCCACAAGGTGTGGTACCGCTGTACGCGATGCCATCACAGCAGTATGTTCGATTCCGCTGTTCCGAAAAAACAAGACACGGTCCTCAAACTCATAAAAGATGAGTGCATCTCCTATTCACCGGAAAAAATCTACACCGTCGGGCAGTCAATCTATCACACAGATTGGGATGATATGGGAAGAGTGACAGCAAAAGAAAAAACATCGAACGGTGGTTTTGCCATCGTCGTCGCATTTGAAAAATCCGGTGCGAGACGGCTTATCGAAAACTTGCAGGCAGAGGCATAACATACATATTCGTTACTCTAGGAGGTGATTGTATTTGGTCGGCATCGTTGTTAATGAAAACGAACCCATAGATCGCGCACTGAAACGTTTCAAGAAAAAATATGAACGTTCAGGCGTATTGAAAGAATTCAAAAAACGCGCTTTTTTTACAAAACCATCTGTGAAAAAGCGAGTGAAGAAGATGAAAGCAATACGGCGCACGCAGCGAACTGAAGCTGAAGAAAAGATGTAAAACAAAAAAACCCATCTCACTAAAACGAGATGGGTTTTTTCATTAGCCATCCTTCCCCGGTCATTCAGTATTTGCTTTAAACACCCGCATGAAATTCTCACCAAGAATTTTCTTGATATCTTCATCGGAGTATCCCCGCTTCTGAAGTTCGCGCGTAATCTTCGGCATATCGCTGACATCGTCCAAACCGCGCGGCAATGCCGAAATGCCGTCAAAGTCAGAGCCAAGCCCGACATAATCAACGCCGACAAGCTTTACTACGTAATCAATATGGTCGATCAACAGTGAAAGCGGCGGACGAATCGCATCCAACTGTTTGGCAAGCAACGAATCAATAATATCGTTCGCGTGATCCCGGTCGTGATAAACATTTCTCACAGAGTCTGAAAGCATTCTGTTCTCTGCGCGAATCTCTTCCGCTTTGCGTGCATACGTGCTGTCTAAAAATTCCGGATAAAAATTTATGCACATCACTCCCCCGTTTTTTGCCAGCGCGCGAATTTGATCGTCCTTCAAATTCCGGTAATGCGGTGCAAGCGCATAGACCGAAGAATGAGAAACAATCACCGGCTTCGTTGTCACAGCAAGCGCATCGTAAAAAGTTTGTTCGCCGACATGTGAAAGATCAACCATCACTCCGAGCTGATTCATTTTCCGCACAACTTCTCTTCCGAAATCGGTCAACCCTTTGTGCTTGAGCGATGAAGCATGGAGCGTTTCATCTTCGCCCGATGTTGACCATGGCGTGCTGTTGTTCCACGTCAGCGTCAAATATCTCATGCCGCGCTTGGCGAGTGCCTCAAGATAATCTAAATTACTTTCGATGATATGCCCGCCTTCAACGCCGATGACAGCAGCAATTTTTTTCTGCTGTACAATTTCCCGCGCTTCCGTTGCCGTCTTCGCGATTGCAATTTTGTCAGGATTACGGCGGCAAAGGCTTTCGAGAGAATCAATCATTTGATTCGCATATTTGAACGCCCTTCCCTCGCCATATTCCGGTCCCATCCACACAGAAAATACCTGCACATCCACGCCCCCTTCTTTCATTCGCACCAAATCCGATTGGCCATCCGGCGTTCGCACTGAAATATCGGCGCCGTGCATAACGCGGGTCAGCACGTCATTATGTCCATCTGCAACAAGCGAATTGAAATGGAGCGTCCGCCAGTCGGTCTGTTTCGTTTTGGTCTGAGCAAACCCGGCGATGGCAATTACAAAAAAAGCAGAAATAAAAATTTTCATCATAGCGAAACTCACATGGTAAGAAAATAGTGGCACTGAATTACAATGCAACAAAGTAGAGATGGAACTTGTAAAAGTCAACCCGTGAAAAATAGTTCTGTAGAAAGGGAAAGCATACACGTTTCACAACATCATATCAAGCTGAAGCGTCACACGATTATCGAGCGGGCCTTGAATTTCATCTTCTCCCGAACCTAAGCTTGCGATGCCCGATTTGATCGTTTCGCTGTACTTCAACGAAACCTGAGCCGCTGTTCCAATTCTATACTTTGCCAATCCATACCAGCGCATGCCGCTTCCATACAACGGCGGATTGTTGAAAACTCCGCGGACATCGCTCTCAAATTCATACACGCGCGAATCATACGAGTCTGTTTCAAACATAACAACCCGCCCCGCAAGCTGAACGGGCAAAGAAGAATGCTCAAAACGAATTTCGCTGAATGCAAGCATTCCTTTCTCCAGGATCTTTGAAATCAAATAACTGACTTCGTTCACTTCAAACCTCTGCCGGAATGTTATTCGTTTTTGAAGACGATACGTTCCGTCAACCCGCAGCCCACGCTGAAGGCGTTCTTCAAGTGAACCATCTTGAGTTTTCACTTTCTCTTTGTATTGAAAAACAATGTCGAGCTTTTTCCCTGCGCGCACCATTGTATTGACAAAATATTCGTTTCCCCGATTGTAGAACTCATTCCGAGACGATAAAGTAAATTCATCATAATAGCCGATTAGGCTCACGCTGCTCATCGGATGTAATTCAATTCCGGCATAAATCCCCTTTTCGCCTCCATCCGCAGCGTTCCTTTCACCAAATGGAAAAGCGAACGCACTTGAATACTCCGGCGAGTACGAACGCACACTGATATGCAACAACATCTTTTTCGACATCTGCACACGCATACCGGCAATACCTGAATTCAACAGCAAGGTATTGCCCGCTGCTTCGCCGTACAACGAAACATTTTCGATATTCAATGAACCGTTGGCGCAGTACACAGACAACGATTGACCACCGGTGGCAAGCGGCTTATCATATCTCGTGCGAAACGCAAGAGCACCGAGATAAGCATAATTTCCAAGCTGAAAATTTATTTGTGTACCGAGCGCACGTTCGCGCACTGCATCTTCCTTGTTTATTTCTGTCTCTGTCCGAAATAATCCCGCAGTATAAAAATTTGACACAACACCGCTGCTATCAATTGTGGCGGCAACCGATTTATTCGAATACATCAGGTTGACAACTGCGGGGAAAAAGTCGAGTGTTGCAGCGACTCCATGAAAATAATGAACTTCATCCGTTGAAGCATACGGAACAATAGATGTACGGTGGCTGCCGGAAAATATTCCTTGCAATTTTGAAGTAGAGCCGAACGACGATAACCCAAGCCCTTCACCTGATTTTACAGAATAATTTCCAACGATAATTCGCTTAACAATATCGTTGATGTGCAATCCCAATGAAAATGACGAAAAACCGTCATTCAGTCGTTCACCGGCATCTTGTTCGAAAACAATCCTCCCGGAAATACGTGACGTATTGATTTCAATCCGTTGATACTTTTTGAAAGGCGAACCAAGATATTTGCCGTCGGCAAATCCTTTCCGCTGTTGGATGTCATTCACCACTCGCGAACGCGAAAGAATTACAGCATCGGAAAACCACGAAACATCCGCGATGCTGCCTCCTTCATCGCGATTTATGCCAGCATCGGTATTTTCATTCTCAAAGGAAAGACACGGAAGAATTATTTCCAGTGCAGAAGGTTCAATTTCGGAAATAGCTGAAAGATCAGCGGCAGAAAAATGCGCCGATGAGTCGCGCAGAGCAAGAATTTTTTCTGCAGCCGCTGAAGAAAGCAGTGGAATACTGCCAAGGTCGTCAAGCGTCGCAGAAGAAATATTGACGGGATGCTGGTGAAGATACTCAAGCTCGTCCTGAATGTCAGAGATTTCTTTCTCTGACCTCCCTTCAAATAGCGATTCGAGCACCGGCGAAATTTCTTGTATGGACGATGAATCGCCGATCTGTGCAGAGGAAATTTCAGGCAACATGCTTACAACATATGCGGCGAAAAATATTCGTTTCATAAATCAGCCTGTTATCAAAACTGAAACGCAATCCCGATATCGTGTGTCAATCCTAGTTCGGCATGAGTCGCAACAGAATAATCAACATACAACGACATCACGCGAATACCGAAACCGGCATAATAGCGCGAAGGCGCTGAGGATACTCCAAAACGAATATCGAGAATTTCGTGCGGTGAAAATTGTGTGCCGGCACGAATTGAAAACGGATAACGAACATCTTTCACAAGATCAACTGCGGCGGTTGCATGCGGCATAACACTATATTCAAATCCGGTAAGATAAATTTGCGGCAACGGGTCATGAGTAGGTCCAATTGTCGAGCGTGTACAATTAAGGAATGCGAACCCCCACCGCACATCGTTAATAATTTCCAACGATGTGCCGACATCAAAAGAGAGAGTTGCCGCCGAACCGTATCGCGCAATCGAAAGATGGTTCACGGAAATATTTGCCCCGACATCGAGAGTGCCGAAGAAAGATTTTGCTACTGTCGCCGTTCCTGTAAACTCACGATACAGGGAAAAACCTGAAGAAAGAATCGAGAGACCTGTAACAAACGAGGGAAACGGTACTACAGCAGTAATTCCTCCGTTGGAAAGCTGCGACAAATCGAATGGTGACGGGGAGTAAAAAACTGAAGCATAGTATGATGGCATTCCGGCGGCTGATGCAGGATTCAGCATCACGGCTTCTGTATTGCGCGATGCCGCAGTTGCCAGACCTTTTCCCCACAGCGCCGGAGAATGAACGACGCGTTCAAACCCGGCAACAGCATCGTTCCATACGCCGAAAGCTACTGCACCACACAAAAGTACTCGCTTGAATGCAGCAGCGAAAGTCTTTATATTACATCGAATGAAAATGAAACGCCATCGAGAAAGGAACATTATGCGCCTCTCCATAATAATTCTGGCGGGAGCGATTGTTATTGGATGTGCACTTCAACAACAGTCAATTGCTCAAGTGGATTGTCAAGTTACAATTAATACAGACAACCTGCAAGGCACAACAAAAGATTTGCTTCAGAATTTTGTCAACGACATTCAAAATTATATCAACAACACAAAGTGGTCCTCCGACGACCTTCAAGGATACAAAATTAAATGTGCAATGCAAATTTTCTTCACGTCCGGTACGGGCGATAATTCATATACCGCTCAAATGTTTCTCGGAAGTTCGCGCCCGATTTATCGAGGCGATACGCCGACGGAAAAAAATACGGCAATGCTTCGGATAGTTGATAACAATTGGAAGTTTAACTACATCCGTTACCAGCCTTTGACCCATGACGAAACACGCTTCGACGACCTGCTCAGCTTCATAGATTACTACATCAACATCGTTGTCGGTTATGATTATGATTCGTACAAAGCAATGGACGGCACACCGTATTTTCAGCGCGCAATGGCAATTTGCAATAAAGCCCCCAACAGCTCAACCGGCTGGGGAAAGACTTCTTCAGGCACTTACAACCGCTACGCATTTGTGGAAGAGCTGCTAAGCCCAAAGTATCAGCCTTTCCGGCAAGGAGTATTCAATTACCATTTCAACGGGCTTGATTTGCTTGCGACCGAACCTGACAAAGGATTGAAAAATATCTATGAGTTTCTAAAAAACATTCAAGATATTGAGAATATGGTTAATGCAAACTCTCTGATTATTAGAACATTTTTTGATACAAAGTATAAAGAGCTTGCAGATATTTATACACATTACCCGGACAGAAGTGTTTTTAGCCTTCTTTCTTCTATTGACCCCGCACATCAAACAACGTACACACAAGCGGCAAATCAATAGGGTACTTATAACACATTCTTTTAGAAATAAGGCCGCACGCGATAGCTGACACCGATTTCTTCTTCAACAAACTTTTTAGCTTTCTCGATGTCAATATCTTCCATCCCAACTACAGTCATCACAACTTCGGGAACATAGCGCTGCGCTTCGCGGGCGAAATCAACCATCGCTTGATAATAGTTCTTTCCGTTCAGGCGCATCAGCCTGCCGTATTCTTCCGGATCAGCAGCGTTCAAGCTGATTGAAACACTGTCAATAATCCCGTGCAGTTCCGGCGCAATGTTTCGTTTATTGATGATGCTGCCATGACCGTCGGTATTTAATCGCGTCCGTCCGCCTTTTGATTTTACCCACGCTGCAATTTCTTTCACTGCATCAAAACGAATTGTCGGTTCTCCGTAACCACAGAAAACAATTTCGCTGTACCGTGTAGGATCCTGAATTTCTTCCATCACTTCCTGCGCCGATGGTTCACGTGTAATTTTCAAATTATACCCCTTCACCACAGCTTCACCTTTTCGGTCACAAAAAACACAATCGGCATCACAGCGAATTGTGAGATTGAGATAAAGCGAATCGCCCAGCTTGTATGTGAACACCGGCGGCTCAGGCTCACCGATGCGGAAAAATTTCTTCGCATTGAACGTCGTCGTGCGCGCAACATCATCAATTGAAGCATGACATGCTTCGGCAATTTTTTGCGCGATGATTGGAATGTTGGACGGTTCATTTCTTTTTCCACGATACGGCACCGGCGACAAAAACGGCGCATCAGTCTCTACCATGATATGATCGTAGCCGACTTTTGCCGCCGTTTCGAAAGCAGAAGATTTTTTAAATGTAACAATTCCGGGAAATGAAACAATGAAACCGCTTTGCAGCAGCCTTTGCGCTGTTGCCGCGTCTCCGGAAAAACAATGAAAAACTCCTTTCCACACTGGAAATCTGCTGTTCGGAATTGCAAATGCATTTCGCCATTGCGGATTTGCTGCAGCGCATTCTTCTACAATACGAATCGCATCATCCATCGAATCACGCGTATGAATAACAACTGGCAAATCCTTCCGAACGGCGATTTCGATCTGGCGTTTGAATATTTCTTTTTGAAGCTCTGCATTCGATGCATCGTAATAATAGTCCAAACCGATTTCACCGATAGCGGCTACTTTCGGATGTGAACTCAGTTCTTCAATTTCTTTCAACGCGGCATCATTCGCAGAAGCGAGATCAAGAGGATGAAAACCGACGCAGGCGTAAATGGAATCGTAGCGCTCAGCAAGTTGTATTGCTTCACGGCTCGTTTCCAGATTTGTTCCGGGCACAACGAAATATTTCACGCCGGCATCAATTGCACGCTGAATGACTTCATCGCGGTCATCATTAAAATCCGGATAAAACAAATGTGTGTGAGAATCAATGAACATGGTCAAAGTTAAAATGCTCCTTCAAGCGTCAAAACAAAATTTCGAAGCGGCGCAATGTTGCCAATCAATTCAACATAATTGTAGCGAAAAAGATTGTTGATATTGAAGCTCGCCTTCAACGGTAAACCAAGGGATGCAAGATTAGCGATCACGCGAATGTCGTTGACATAAATCGGAACGCGTGTGTCCCCGTCAGTAACTATCCGAAGCAAGCTTTCATCAATCGCATCAACGCGGCTGATAAATCGAAAATCACTCCCGAATGTAAACTCTTGATATTCGTACGACGCATTGATACTCGCAATGTGGCGAGGTCGAAAAAGGAGAATAGTTTTCTGCCCGACATCATAGGGCCAATTGTATGTGTAGTTCACATCGAGAGACAACGCATGATCAAGCAATTCCGAATGAAAATTGGTTTCAACGCCCTGAATGCGGGCGCGGGTTACGTTATGGAAGCGAACAACTGAAGGATGATAAGTTGTATCAACACCGGCTTCGATCAAATCGGAAAAATCACTTTGGAACAAAGAAACGTCAGCAGAAAGATTGGGCAGAAGCGCGCGCGTTCCACCAATTTCGTACGTCCAGCTATGTTCCGGACGAAGATCTGTGCTCGGCACTATCGCGATAGAACTCGATGAAACATTTGTTGCAACATATAATTCTCCAATGGATGGCGCACGAAATCCGCGGCCGATTGACGCACGAAGATGCGTCTGCGGATCGAGTTCGTATGTCACGCCCAATTTCGGATTCACCTGCTGGTTCGAGTTTAATCCTTCAATTTGTTGAAAGTCGAACCGGGCGCCAAGTGTCGTTATTAACGCACTGCTGATTTTGAGTTCATCCTGCGCGTACGCCGCACCTCCGAACCCGCTGTGAGTTCCAAATAAATCAGAAACCACATTATCAAAATTTCCGGCTATGCCGTACGTCCACGTTGTGCGGCTATTCGGCGTGTAATTCACCTGAATTTCGCCGTTCACAACATTCGACCTCGACGCATTTGCTTCACGTACACGCAAGCTGTCTTCATGCCAATTGCCAGTCACCCAAACTCCCTTCACTTCATAATACCATTCATCGTTGATGAAATTCTTGAAAAGGAAATTTGTGTTCGTCCGAAAAGCTGTCACCGAAAAATTTTCCTGACTCGGATCGGGACGGAGAGCGTCGTTCAGGCTTTTCCACCAAATAAAATCTCCGTGATATTGATAAAACAAATTTGTCGAAGCTGTGATGCTTTGGAACGGCGACAAATCGTATTTCACTTTTGCATAGCCGTCGTACCGCCGAAGCCAATCGTTTTCACGATAGCCGTCATCAAAAATTCTTGAACCGGAAAGCACGACACTCATATCGCCAAACCGCTGAGCGTGGCTGAAAAATTCTCCATTGAATGCTCTCGTCTTTGAGCTCCACTTCCACTGGCTGAACGACGGCGCGTCGTACATTCCGGCATACATCCTCCATCGTGTAATCGGATGTTCAGGGATTTCTTTCGTAATCACATTAATGACTCCCCCTAACGCGCTCGAACCGTACAATGCTGAGCCTGCACCTTTTACAACTTCAATGCGGTCAATTTGAAAAACGGGAATTGCCTCAAATGTAATTTCGCCGGTATCTCCTGTCAGCATTGGTAAACCGTCAATCAACAAGAGCACACGGCTGCCGACACCGCGGCTGTATCCGCTTGAGCCGCGAATGTTCACCTGCGATTGCATCAAGTTCACCCCCGGCACATAGCGCAATGCGTCATCCACAGAAACGGTGTTGCGCGCTTCGAGCATTTGAGCATTCACAATGCTCATGCTCACCGGTGCATCTTCCAGCGATTGCTCGTGCTTTGTTGCTGTGATAACAACGGGGTTTGCCTGAATCGGCGAAGGCGGCAAAGCAATCGTCAGCACTTTAATTTCTTCCGAACTTATTCGGATGTGTTCAACAATTTTCTGCTGGTATCCGAGCATGCTGGCCGTAAGCGAATAAATTCCTGCCGGCATATTTTTAACAACAAATATTCCGGCAGTATCAGTCGATGCACCCAACGACGTATTGTTCACTGTAACAGTCGCGCCAACTAATGGCAAAGAGTCTTCAGCGGAAATTATTTTCCCGCGAAGTATTCCTGAATTATCTTGGGCGAAAAGAAAAGAAGAAGGAAAAAGAATAATAACAAAAAGAATCCCAATTTTAATTTTTAGCCGCTGCATACGGTTTATAGGCGGGCGCTTACTTGCTGAATTTCCGTTCCACATCCGAAATTTTATCAACACGACGCTTGTGCCGTCCTCCGCCGAACCATGTCTCAATCCACGTTTTAACGATCGCTTTTATTAATTCAGCGCCAAGCGATTTTGCACCGAGGGTCAGCACATTGGCGTCGTTGTGTTCGCGGCTGCTTTGAGCGACAAATTCATTATAACATGCAACGGCGCGTACGCCCGGAACTTTGTTGCACACAATCGAAGAAGCAACGCCGGTCGCATCAATCATAATGCCGCGCCACGCTTCCCCTTTTGCAACAATGCGTGCCACCGCATACGCATAATCGGGATAATCGCACGCTTCCTCCGAATTCGTTCCGACATCCAACGTACGATAGCCGAGGTCGGCAAGATATTTTTTCAACATTTCCTTCGCTTGAAATCCACCGTGATCGCTGCCAATGACAATGAGATTCGAACCGACATTTGTTTTTGAAATGACTGAAGAATCGTACGACCTCGCCGGGGTTTTCTGTTCAGCCGGCATCGCCGATTTTTCTTCTTTGTCGCTTACTGCGCCATGTTCCATCTTTTCCGAAAATGAAATATTAAGCTCTCGCGCTTTATCGCGCGCGGCCGGAGTGATAACTGTGTTCTTATCCGCAACGACGGATTTTTTTCCGTTCTTTGCAGCGTTGAGTATGTCGCGTTCGGTGATGACTGTCTTCATCATTGTCATTTTAAATGATTTTCAAAAAAACTTCCCTCACCGCGTGTACTGATTATCTCCCCACTCGATCACTTCCAATTTCACTTTTGCCGTACCTTTTGCAATCATGTCTAATTCTTTCGCCGCGCCGAGAGACAAATCAATAATGCGGCTTAATTGAAAAGGACCGCGGTCATTAATGCGAACGACAACTTGTTTGCCGTTATCAAGATTCGTCACGCGGACTTTTGTTCCGAACGGTAATGAGCGATGTGCCGCTGTGAGTCCGTTCATGTCATACGTTTCGCCGTTAGCAGTTTTCTTGCCGTTAAAATCATCCGCATAATACGATGCAATGCCTTCAAGCGTGAGCAGCGCTTTGCCTGGCTGGGCAGCAGCCGCTTGCTTGCCTGCCTGTCCGACAGGCAGACTCTCAGAAGAACGCTCGTGCGGCTTTTCTGTAAAGCGCGGCGAAGAAACACATCCCCCGATAAAAAACAAAAAAAAGAATATTACCCATGAACTTTCAACTTTCAACTTTTGACTTTGAACTTTCAAAGATACTCGTTCATTTGTTTGCGGCGAAGATGATCAACAATTTCTTTCACATCCTGTGAGGCACCGCGTTTACAGATGAGCAGCGCATCGTCCGTATCAATGACAATGATATCGTCTATTCCGACTGTTGCGATGAGCTTTCCGCTTGAATGAATAAACGCGTTCGATGTATTCACCGGAATGACTTTCCCTTCAAAATGATTCCCGTGTTCATCGTGCTCGGTAATTCTTGTCACCTCATCCCACGAGCCGACATCATTCCAGCCGAAATCTCCTTTGAGAACAAAGACATGTTCGGCTTTTTCCATAACGCCGTAATCAATAGAGATACCGCGAATCACGCCGTACGCACGCTCAAGATTTTGTTCGAACAACGATGTACCCAGCGACTCCTCGATATTCATCAACTGTGCACTTGTTTCGGGAAGCGATTTTTTGATCTCATTCAGAATGACATCGGCACGCCAGATGAACATCCCGCTGTTCCACAAGAAATCTCCGCTTTCCAAAAAGCGCTGCGCAGTATGCGGATTCGGTTTTTCTGCAAAAGTTTTTACACGGTACACACCGCGGTCAATGTACGGATTTTTCGCGCCCGGTTCTTCATCAATTTGAATGTAGCCGTATCCTGTTTCGGGGCGGTCCGGCTTAATGCCGATAGTCACCAACGCAGACGATTCGTACGCGGCACGAACACCAACATCCAACAAGCGAAGAAATTCCTCCTCATTCTGAATAATATGATCTGCCGGTAAGACGATCATCACGCCTTCTGGATCGACACGATTGACAAACATCGCTGCCAAACCGATGCACGGTGCAGTATTGCGCCCGACCGGCTCGACAATAATATTTTCCGACGGAATCTCCGGCAGCTGCTTCATCACTCCGTTCTTCTGCACTTTATTTGTCACAACAAACATCTGTTTTTCCGGAATGAAACCTTTCAACCGGTGAACGGTATTTTGTATCATCGTGTTTTTGCCGGAAATCTCCAGAAGCTGTTTCGGGGATTTTTCCCGGCTTCGGGGCCAAAACCGGGAGCCGATTCCGCCCGCCATAATGACTGCAAAAATATTTGGTTGCTCTTTCACACAGGTCTCCTCTTATGTTTTACTCATCACATCCGGGTTTTTGAGAATAGTATTGATGTTCGTAAGAAGCTCAACACCGTTCGATTTTTCTTTCAGTGCTGCATTCAAGCGTTCTCCGACATCACGCATTACTTCTGCTACGCGCCCGTCCTGCGTCGTACCCGCTGCATCTACCGCAGTAATAAATTTGATGACCGATTCGAAAAATTCATGCACTTCCTTTTTATTCTGCTGCTTTGCAGATTCAACCGAACTCTTCGCAATCATCCCGAGCACGGCAAAAATGCTTTTTCGTTCCGACGGAGTTTTGTCTCCCATCTTCGAAACAATATCTGCAAAGCGCTGAAATGCCAGCAAGAGGTTCTGATCAAGAATGTCCGTTAGCGTCGGTGATGAAGCGGGCGCAGTTTTCTTTTCTCGTACCGTGGCCGATGGAGACTTCGGAAGCTGAGTCGGCTGCTCAGTTCGATGTTGTGCTTTTGTCTGTGTATGTTCAGCGGTACCGTACGGTTCACTTAAAAATGCTTCGAAGAATTTATCATTCAACAACGACGCATCGGCATCGAGCTGTTCGGTAGAAAAATCTTCGTTGCTGTGCTCAACGCGTTCGAGAATCCATTGAATAGTAAAAGCAGCTTTCGTAAAACCTTTTACAGATTTCAGTTCCAGAATTTCATTCCGAACCGATGGCGCTCGTTCGAACTTATCGAGCACGTGGTGAAACTTTTCTACATGTGCGGGAATGAGACTGTCCTGCAATTCAATCTGCGTTCGGCGCAGAACCTGTAGCATGTATTGATTGCTGTTATCCATTAAGGTATACTCGCGGAACCCGTTCGGAAATGGCACAGCATATTTCGTAGGGAATTGTCCCCAGGTTATCAGAAATTTCCCATGCTGAAATTTCTTTCCCTTTATCTTTTCCTATCAGTACAACATCGTCGCCGACTTTATGAGACGATTTCGGTCCAAGATCAATCATCAATTGGTCCATGCAAATTGTCCCGACAATCGGAAATCTTTTTCCGTTGATCAACGCCGACGCTTTGTGGCGCTGTATGCCATGGCGCCCTTCGCGTTCATTTGTCAATCGTCTGCTGATGCCATCGGCATAACCAGCGGTAACGGAAGCGATGAATGTTTCACGCGGCGCTATGTATTTTCTGCCGTAACTGATACTTGTTCCTTTTTTTACAGATTTCAGAAATCCAATCTTCGATCGGATTGACATTGCCGGCTTCAACGGAAGCGTCGTTCGCGTTTCGTGAGACGGATAATAGCCGTACATCATAATTCCCGGGCGCACCATATCAAAATACGAATTTTTCAATTGAAGAATAGCGCCGCTGTTCGCGCAGTGCTTGAAAGGAATCCTGATTCCGCGCGACGCAATAGTTTGTAAAAGATCATGAAACGCTTGCAACTGTTTTTGTGCGAACGATAAATTCCATTCATCGGATGTTGCAAAATGCGTGTAGATTCCCTTCACAAAAACATTTTTCAGCCGGCGCACGTGCTCAATAAATTCAACCGCGTCATTCATAGTTACACCGATTCTGCCCATCCCCGTATCAACTTTGATATGAACAGCGGCAGTTTTGCCGCGCGCCGCAGCAATTTGATTCAAACTCCGGACAGTTTTCATAGAACAAATCGTCGGCTCAAGATTATAGCGGACATACTCGGCAAGCTGGTCATCGTTCGGCGCTGTGAATACCAACGTTGGAGTCTTGACATTATTTTTTCGAAGCGTGATGCCTTCCTCGACAATAGCAACGCCAAAATATTCCGCGAGATGATGTTTAAGAATTGATTTCGCCACGGGAATCATTCCGTGCCCATACGCATTCGCTTTGATCACTGCCATCACAGCAGTTGAACGTCCTACTTGCTGCCGGACTTGCCTGAGGTTGTATCGAATTGCGCCAAGATCAATGAGTGCGCGTGTTGGTCTCATTCATGCAAAGAATTCCAGCCGATTGCTGACAAGTCAGCCTGTGGCTGAGTGGAAAAAAAGTTGAAAACCACGCCGGCGGCGTGCGGTGTGCTGAAAATATACGCCTTTGAAAAAGAAGAATCAATCCCGAATGAGTTCCGTGGTTTAAAGCCCAAGAGTTGAGATTCGAGGTTTGAGATGGAAAATGGATATGGAAGATTCAGAATGCAGGACTCTCGATTCAAGATTCAGAATTTCTCAGCTTCTGATTTTCTGAGCTCGAATATTTACCTTCTGAACTACTCACGTTCCCGCAACTTTAAGCCGGTTGATAGCACGAGCAAGCGCCGCACGGGCACGCTGCTCATCCTTCTCTTCTTCTTTTTCAAGACGTTCCAACGCGCGTTGCTTCGCTTCTTCCGCTCGTTTCACGTCAATACTGTCGGAACGCTCGGCAGTTTCCGCAAGCAAAATGACTTTATTGCCATTGACTTCGGCAAAGCCGCCGCTCGTTGCAAAATGTTCTTCCGTTCCCGAAGCATCGAGAACTTTCACTTCACCAATGCCGATTGCCGCAAGCAGCGGTGCGTGGTTGAACAACACCTGAAAACTTCCCGCCAATCCCGGCGCAGAAAAACTTCCGACCATTCCTGAAAAAACGGTTTTCGTCGGCGTAACAATATCGAGTAAGAAATGTTTGTCTGCCATAAAATTACATTGCCCCGTAATTACTCACCGCAAAGGGCGCAAAGTTTATAATTTATTAACGACTCTTTTGATGCCATCTTTCAAATGAAGAACATTGAAATTAATCAAGAGTGCGAGCTTACAGCTTGTTAATTTAAGATACGTCAACGTTTGTGCCAGATGAATATTGTTGATGGCATCAACTGCTTTCAATTCAATGATCAACTTCTTTTCAACAAATAAATCCAAGCGAAAGCCACAATCTATATTTACATCATGATACAAAACTGGAACTGGCTTTTGTCTCTCAACATAGAATCCACCCTGTTTCAACTCATATTCCAGGCACGATTCATACACAGATTCCAGCAAG
This sequence comes from Bacteroidota bacterium, assembly GCA_021796215.1. Lineage (GTDB taxonomy): Bacteria > Bacteroidota > Ignavibacteria > UBA10030 > UBA8401 > JAJYOI01. The sequence goes on along the minus strand of JAJYOK010000001.1, from coordinate 287,354 downwards.
CCAGGGCCCAATTCCGAATGAACTTCCATTGCATATCCGATTATGACTTTCGAAAGTTCATTTTCATCCATTTCTTTGCGCCCTTTGCGGTAAAAAAGTTCGCGGAGCAGTTACACTGCCGCCATCATTGCTTTACCTTTTTCGACCGCTTCCTCAATCGTACCGACCATGAGGAATGCGCCCTCCGGCAAATCGTCATACTCGCCGTTGAGAATTCCTTTGAAGCCTTTGATCGTATCTTCAAGCTTGACATATTTTCCAACCATGCCGGTAAATGCTTCAGCAACGAACATCGGCTGCGAAAGGAATTTCTGAATCTTCCGTGCGCGCTGCACCGTTACCTTATCTTCGTCAGACAATTCATCCATGCCGAGGATGTTGATGATATCCTGCAAATCTTTGTATTGCTGAAGAATATTTTTTACCGCGCGGGCAATATCATAATGTTCTTGTCCTAAAACTCCCGGGTCCATAATACGCGATGTTGAATCGAGCGGATCAACAGCGGGGAAAATTCCAAGTTCAGAAATTTGCCGGCTTAACACTGTCGTCGCATCAAGGTGCGAGAAGGTTGTTGCAGGCGCAGGATCGGTCAAGTCATCCGCAGGAACATAAATTGCCTGAACGGAAGTGATGGATCCTTTTTTTGTCGAAGTAATGCGCTCTTGCAGCGCGCCCATTTCAGTTGAAAGCGTCGGCTGATAACCGACAGCAGATGGCATGCGTCCAAGCAATGCGGAAACTTCAGAACCAGCCTGCGTAAACCGGAAAATATTATCAATGAAAAGAAGAATGTCTTTCCCCTCTTCATCGCGGAAATATTCTGCCGTTGTCAATGCAGTCAATGCAACCCGAAGGCGTGCGCCCGGCGGTTCATTCATCTGGCCGAAAATCAACGCTGTTTTGTCCAAGACGCCGGACTCTTTCATTTCGATCCACAAATCATTTCCTTCGCGTGTGCGTTCACCAACGCCGGCAAAGACAGAATACCCGCCGTGCTCTGCGGCAATGTTCCGAATCAATTCCTGAATCAACACAGTTTTGCCGACACCGGCACCGCCGAACAAACCGGTCTTTCCGCCTTTTGTGTATGGTTCAAGCAAATCAATAACTTTGATGCCGGTCTCAAACATTTCCTTCTGTGTCGTAAGGTCTTCGAACTTGGGCGCTGGGCGATGAATCGGATATTTCTTTTTCGTGCTAATCGGTCCCAGTCCGTCAATTGGCTTGCCGATAATGTTAATGAGTCTTCCGAGCACTTCCGGACCGACCGGAACTTTGATCGGTTCTCCGGTATCAACCGCTACCATCCCGCGCACAAGTCCGTCGGTTGAATCCATTGCAACCGCGCGAACCTGATTTTCGCCGAGATGCTGCTGCACCTCAACGACAAGTTCTTCTTGAACACCTTCAATATTAGTTCGGGAAATGGTAATTGCATTGTGAATAGCCGGAAGAGTTCCATCGGAAAAGTGAATATCAATAACAGGGCCAATCACCTGTATGATTTTGCCTTCGCTCATTCGAAACCTTTCAACAGAAATTTATGTGGATGAAAAAAATTTAGTTTGTAAATTTACGAAAAATCGGCTCAGAAATCAACGAAATTTTAACATAAAGATGCATTTTATCATCTTTTTAGAATTGAGCCCACTATCGCTTTCCCGTGCAGCCGCCCGTTCTCAATAAAAATCTTATTGTTATTCTTTCCTGCAACGATTGAACCGGCAACATAAAGTCCGGCAACGTTCGTTTCAAATGTATTCGGATCACACTTCGGCTCAACGGTTTCGGGATTCATTTCAACTCCCATGTTTTGAAGAAAATCCATGTTGGGATGGTAGCCGGTCAAAGCGAAAACAAAATCGTTGGGGATGGTAAGGCGCTCGCCTCCATCATTTTCTAACAGTAATTCTTTTTCCCGAATCTCACACACTTTCGTTGAAAAATACGTTTTGACTGAACCTTCCTTGATGCGATTTTCAATGTCCGGCAAAATCCAATACTTGATGCCGTCGCTTAACTTTTCTTTTCGGTGAATGAGCGTCACCTTTGCTCCATGCCGGAATAATTCCAGCGCAGCAATCGCTGCAGAATTTTTTCCGCCGATCACGGCAACATTCTGCTGATAGAATGCGAACGGCTCGTCGTAATAATGTGAAACTTTGGGAAGATTCTCGCCCGGAATTCCAAGTATGTTCGGATTGTCGTAATATCCCGTCGCCGCAACAACTGCTTTCGATTGATAGTCTGATTTATTTGTCTGAACAAGAAAAATGTTTTCTTGTTTGCAAACTGAAACCACTGTTTCAAATAAATTCAACTGGAGTTTATAGAAATCAGCAACGCGCATGTAATATTCCAATCCTTCAGCCCGCGTTGGGCGCATCGCAGACGAAGTGAACGGAAGCCCTCCAATCTCCAGCAATTCCGGAGTCGAAAAAAAAGACATCTCCGCCGGAAAGTGCTGAATTGAATTAACGATACTTCCCTTCTCAATCACAATGGAATGAAGTCCGGCTTTCTGCGCTTCAATTGCTGTAGAAAGACCGGCGGGTCCCGCGCCGATAATTATCACATCAAACATCTTTTTTCCCTTGAATTTATTCCGCTGCTAAGGCACAAGAACATACAAAGAGAATGGATTACTGGATTGTTGGGTTATTGGATAGAATATTCATCAATCCATTTATCCAACACCCGTTTCTGTATTCTTATAAAAAATATAAACAACAGATACGCTATTTCCAATCTTACACACGTCTTCGGTTAGCAACTTGCTTTCTCCACAACCGTTTCTTACCTTTGCATCGTAACCAAACCAATTCTTAACTACATGCTCACCGTTATGAAAAAGTCCATTCTTTTCCTGTTCTTTTTTTTTCCCGCGCTGCAGATGTATGCCGGAAACAATCTTATCTACGAACTGACAATCAACGGCTCCATCAATCCCGCAACCGCCGATTACATTCATAACGGAATGAAGCAAGCGGAAGAAAAGAACGCCGAATGCATCCTTGTACGCATCAACACACCGGGCGGATTATTAACAGCGACGCGTGCAATCGTCACCGATTTTTTAGAATCGAAAATCCCGGTTGTCGTCTATGTTTCTCCGGCCGGTTCGCAATGCGCATCCGCAGGAGTATTCATTGCGCTTGCATCGAACATTGCCGTGATGGCGCCGGGCACGAACATCGGCGCGGCGCACCCGGTGAATTTGCAGGGCGGAATGGATTCCGTGATGTCGGAAAAAGTAACAAACGATGCCGCCGCGTTCATCCGTTCAATTTCTGAAAAACGAAACCGCAATATGAAATGGGCAGAAGAAGCTGTCCGCAAAAGTATTTCCATCACCGAAACGGAAGCTCTCGCCGAACACGTCATTGATTTCATTGCGAAAAATCAGGCCGCACTTCTCGATTCGCTGAACGGACGCCGCGTCGTTACAAGTCAGGATACGGTAACGCTTGAAACAAAAAATGCCGTCGTCGAACCTCACGAGATGAGCTGGGAATACAAAATTCTCGATACCATGAGCGATCCGAATGTCGCTTATATTTTTATGATGCTCGGCATTTACGGCTTGCTGTTTGAATTGTATAACCCCGGCTCAATTTTCCCCGGCGTCATCGGCGCAATTTCATTGTTGATCGCGCTGTATACGCTTCACACGCTGCCGGTGAATTATGCAGGCCTCGCATTGATCATTTTAGGAATTATTTTGTTCGTGCTGGAAATAAAAATCACCAGCCACGGAATTTTAACCGTTGGCGGAGTCGTTTCACTTTTTCTCGGTTCAATCATGCTCATTAACACCGAAGCGTGGTTTACGGTTGCTGGAATTTCTCTTGCAGTCATTATTCCAACAGTATTGCTCACTGCTGCATTTTTCATTTTCGCTATCGGCGCAGGATTGCGTGCCCAGCGGCGCAAGCCGACAACCGGCTCCGAAGGAATTGTCGGCGAAAGCGGCGTAACAATCACGAAACTTTCTCCGCACGGGCAAGTAAAAGTGCAGGGAGAAATCTGGAGCGCTGAAAGCCTGGACGGCAGCATTCCCAAAGATACACCGATCGTCGTCGCAGAAGTGACGGGACTTCATCTTAAAGTTCATAAAGGTTCACATTAAAATATCATTTTCTCAAGAAAGGAGAATCAGATGCAATCAACAGTTCTCGTTTTTCTCGTTCTTATCTTTTTTGCTGTTTTCATTTTAAGCAATGCGATAAAAATTTTATCGGAATATGAACGCGGCGTAATTTTTCGCCTCGGAAGACTCATCGCTACAAAAGGTCCGGGGCTTATTCTTCTTATCCCCATTGTTGACCGCATGGTGAAAGTCAGTCTGCGCACTGTTGTGCTCGACGTTCCGCCGCAAGACATCATCACGAAAGACAACGTTTCTATCAAAGTGAATGCCGTGGTGTACTTCCGCGTTGTGCAGCCGCAAAATGCAATTGTTAACGTTGAAAATTTCCTTTATGCAACATCACAGCTTTCACAAACGACGCTGCGAAGCATTCTCGGTCAATCGGAATTAGATGAGCTTCTTTCCCAGCGTGATAAGATCAATCAGGAACTGCAGATGATCATTGACCAGCACACGGAGCCGTGGGGCATTAAAGTTTCCAACGTTGAGGTGAAACAGATTGATTTGCCTGTGGAGATGCAGCGGGCAATGGCGAAACAGGCGGAAGCAGAACGTGAACGGCGTGCAAAAGTCGTTCATGCAGAAGGAGAATTTCAAGCGAGCCAGAAATTGGCAGACGCCGCAGGCGTGATTGAGAAAAATCCGATCGCACTTCAACTGCGCTATCTGCAAACGCTCACAGAAATCGCTTCGGAAAATAATTCAACGACGGTTTTCCCGCTTCCGATTGATTTACTGACGCCGTTTCTGAACGGTGCAAAAGGAAAGAAGTAGAAAAGTATAAAGCCTTGTCAAGGGTTAAATCCTTGACAAGGCTTTTTGTTCATGCACCGCGTCAAAAAATCTTTTCAGCTTAACCACATCCAGTTTCCCATTCGTCCTCACGCCGCTGCACACATCAACGCCGTAGGGACGAACAAGTTTAATTGCTTCGCGCACATTTCCTGCATTCAATCCCCCGGCAAGAAATACCGGAACGTTCACAGATTCTACAATTTTCCTGCTGATATTCCAATCATGCTGGCGCCCTGTTCCGCCTAATTCTTTTACCGGAAGCTTTGGATTTCCCGAATCGAGCAAAATTTCATCAACATAACGGGCAACAGATTTTGCTTCGTCAATAGATTTTTCTCCAACAACATGAACGACTTGCACGATTACGATTCCCGGCAATTCTTTTTTCAGTTGTCTATACACGTCAATAGAAACAGAATCAACAAGTTGAAGCGTATTCACTTTCGTCCGCCGCTGTTGTGCAATAATTGCCGCTGCATCTTGCTTGCCCGTTAACAAAAACGAGGCGATGCCGTCCGGAATACGCGGAACAATTTCCGCAATCAATTCTTCCGAAATCGGACCCGGCCCGCTCGGCATTGCTGAGACAAGTCCAATCGCTGACGCTCCGTGTTTAATTGCAAAGAGAGCTTCTTCAGCAGAAACGATGCAGCAGATTTTTACTTTTGTTGTTTGCATATATTGACTGCACAAAAATAAAAAGACTGCCGAAGAAATCGAGCAGTCCTTTTATTGCATGTAAAACTTCGCAAGGATTTAAGCTATACAGCAACCTTGACGCCGCAGTAATCATCAAACGCCTGCGTCAAATCGCGTGCAATGGAATATGCATCCCGTCCTTCAATCTTGAAACGCGGAATAAAATACACCAGCTCGTTTCCCCGATAAAGTGCAATAGACGGCGATGATGGCGGCAATCCTTGCAGCCAGCGTTCGCGCAATTGCTGCGTCGCTTCCATATCCTGCCCGGCAAACACACTGACCAATCTATCCGGTTTCACTGAATGTTGAAGCGCTAATTTCACAGCAGGCCGCGCTGCGCCTGCCGCGCAACCGCATACGGAATTGACAACGGCAAGCATTGTTCCTTTATTATTGCTCATCGTCGTATCAACTTCCTCCGCAGTCATTAATTCTTTAAATCCGATTTCCGTCAATTCATTTCTAAACGGCTGGATCATTACTGGATCGTACATAAGACCTCAATGAATAATTAATAATGAATAATTTTTATTTTTGCCTGCAATGTTCTCAAAATACTTGTGAGAAGTTTCAGCAACTCTGTGCAATCATTTAAGGTTTTCTCAGCAATCTTTCTGTCAAGTATATCTGCATCTTGTAACAACCGAATCCAGAAATGAGTTTCCCTAGCTTCCTTGCATGCAATAGTTAATTTGGCGTGAAAATCTTTCCTCGATTGCGCTCCAATTGCTTCCTCTACATTTGCACCAATGGATGTCCCGCTTTTAAGCAATTGTTTGGAAATAACATATTCTTTCTTTGTCTCGGAAAGCCAGCGGCACAGCTTCAGTATTTCAAGAGCAAATGTATAGCTCTTTTCTTGAACGACATGTTTTCTTTCACACACTGTCTTTCAATTATTCATTGTGAATTATTAATTATTCATTTTCTTGCCGTTTTCTTTTTCGCCGTGGTCTTTTTCTTCGCTGGCTTTACTTTTCCCTTCGCCGTTTTTTTAACAACCTTTTTCGCTTTTTTCTTAGCAGGTTTTCTTGCTGCTTTCGGCGCCGAAGATTTTTTCATTTGTCGAGCGATCAAGTTCAATGCGCTCCCCGCTTTGAACCATTTGATTTGATGTTCATTGAATGAATGATTCAATTCAACAGTTTCCATCGCTCCGTCACTGTGTTTTAATTCTAATTGTAATGGAATGCCGGTGGAAAATGTTTTCAAACCGCGAATCGCAAGAAGATCATCTTCACGGATTTTATCATAATCCGAAGGGTTCTTAAATGTCAATGCGAGCATTCCCTGCTTCTTCAAATTTGTTTCATGAATGCGTGCAAAGCTTTTCACAATGATTGCGCGTCCGCCGAGAAAGCGCGGCTCCATTGCTGCATGTTCGCGCGATGAGCCTTCGCCGTAGTTTTCGTCGCCGATTGTTACCCAGCCGACACCGGCGGATTTGTAATCGCGTGCAACCGCAGAAAAATCTTTCGTCTCGCCGGTCAACACATTCTTTCCTTTTCCCGCTTCGCCGCTGAACGCATTCATTGCGCCGATAAACATATTGTTCGAAATGTTATCGAGATGGCCGCGAAACTTCAGCCACTTGCCTGCGGGTGAAATGTGATCTGTCGTGCATTTTCCTTTTACCTTCACAAGCACGCGAAGATTGTCCAAATCTTTTCCTTCCCACGCCTTGAATGGTTCAAGCAATTGAAGGCGACTGCTCTTCGAATCAACTTTTACTTTCACTGAAGAACCATCGCGTGCAGGCTGAACATAACCGCTCTCACCGGGAGTGAATCCGCGTTTCGGAAGCTCATCGCCTGTCGGCGGATCGAGCTTTACCAATTCGCCTTTCTTGTTGATAAGCGTGTCGGTCAACGGATTGAATGTGAGCTTGCCAGCAAGCGCAAATGCCGTAACGATTTCAGGAGATGCGACAAATGCATGCGTCGCCGGATTTGCGTCGTTACGTCCGGTAAAATTTCTGTTGTACGAAGTGATGATGGAATTCTTTTCTCCCATTGCAACATCGTGGCGCTTCCACTGGCCGATGCACGGACCGCACGCATTGGCAAGAACAAGTCCGCCGATATCCGTCAATGATTTCAATTGACCATCGCGCTCAATCGTTGCACGAATCTGTTCACTTCCCGGCGTGATAACAAATTCGGATTTTGCTTTCAATCCTTTTCTTGTTGCTTGCAGCGCGATTGATGTTGCACGTTCAATATCTTCGTACGATGAATTCGTGCAGCTGCCGATGAGAGCAACTTTCAATTCTTCAGGATAACCTTTTTCGCGCACGGCGTCAGCAAATTTTGAAACAGGCCACGCTAAATCCGGAGTGAATGGTCCGTTCACATGCGGCTCGAGCGTACTCAGATTCAATTCGATCACGCGGTCGTAATATTTTTCCGGCAATGCAATGACCTCGTCGTCCGGTTTCAGGTAAGCGGCGATACGTTCTGCGAGCGCTGCAACTTCACCGCGTTCGGTGGAGCGCAGATAATCCGCCATCCGCGAATCGAACGGAAAGACCGACGTCGTTGCACCGATTTCCGCGCCCATGTTGCAGATCGTTCCCTTGCCTGTCGCAGAAATTGACTGCGCCCCTTCGCCAAAATATTCAACAATTGCGCCGGTGCCTCCTTTCACCGTAAGAATTCCGGCAACCTTCAAAATTACATCTTTCGCAGAAGTCCAGCCATTAAGTTTTCCCGTAAGATGAACGCCGATAACTTTGGGAAATTTTAATTCCCACGCCATGCCGGACATGACATCAACAGCATCCGCGCCGCCAACACCAATGGCGATCATTCCAAGTCCGCCGGCATTCGGCGTATGCGAATCGGTGCCGATCATCATACCGCCGGGGAACGCGTAATTTTCCAAAACAACTTGATGAATAATTCCGGCGCCCGGTTTCCAAAAACCAATGCCGTATTTATTTGAAACGCTCGCAAGAAAATCATACACTTCTTTATTGTCTTCGCCCGCCCGCAGTAAATCGTTTTTCGCTCCGACTTCCGCTTGAATCAGATGGTCGCAGTGCACTGTGGAAGGAACAGCAACTTTTTTTCTTCCCGCCGACATAAATTGCAGCAACGCCATTTGCGCCGTCGCATCCTGCATCGCAACTCTGTCCGGCGCAAAATCAACATATGATTTTCCACGCTCCGGCGTTTGCAGCGGATTCTGGAAATAATGAGCAAGGAGAATTTTTTCAGTGAGTGTGAGCGGACGACCGGCAAGCTTGCGCGCCGCATTAACTTTGGAAGGAAGTCCGGCATACACTTTCTTTATCATTTCTAAATCGAAAATCATTGTTCAATTCCTTTTATTTATAGAGAGTAGAAAAGTGAGAAACTTTGTTTTCCGCCCGAGGCGGATCAGCTTTGGCTGAGAAGTGATAGAATATAAAAATAGTTTGCCTCGACTGCAATATTGAAAATCCACCTCGCTTTTGCGTCAAAGACGCATCACCCTTCGGCTGAATCTTTTGGCGAACTGTGGATATTCCGCGTTTTTCGATTGTAGCCATTTCTTGCAAGGGAGTCGTTTTTTCATTACTTTTCAACGAGAAATTATTTTTTTGAGTTCAATGGACACAGCACAACCAAATGTTCTCACTGATGTTGAGAACGAAGAAGAAATCAAAACTTCGGAACCGGCTAAGGCAGTGCTTTTCAACGATGAAGTGCACACATTTGATGAAGTCATCAGCCAGATCATTAAAGCATTGAAATGCGACCGCACCAAAGCCGAATCGTTGACATGGGAAGTTCACAACTTGGGCAGAGCGATTGTTTATACCGGCGATCTTGCGCGGTGTTTGGAAATAACTCACGTGCTTGAAGAAATTCAATTGATGACACAAGTAGAGATATGAAGACTAAAATAGAGTTATCCACGAATATTTCAGAGTTGATCTCACCATTATTTGGTACATTGTTAACAGTGAGATGCCAAATCATAGAGCAAAAATTGTAGAGGCTATAAATTTATAATGACATCACGCGAAATCCGACAATCGTTTTTAGATTTTTTTGCTTCGAAGGGACACCGCATTGTTCCGAGCGCACCGGTCATTCCGCACGGCGATCCGACGCTGCTGTTCACCAATGCCGGAATGAATCAGTTCAAAGAAGTTTTCCTCGGCACCGGCAAGCGCGAATACACGCGCGCGGCAGACACACAAAAATGCATCCGCGTCAGCGGGAAACATAATGACCTCGAAGAAGTCGGACGCGACACGTACCACCACACATTTTTTGAAATGCTCGGCAATTGGTCGTTCGGCGATTACTACAAGAAAGAAGCTATCGCATGGGCGTGGGAATTGTTGACGGAAGTATGGAAACTTCCGAAAGAGCGGCTGTGGGCAACAGTGTACAAAACTGACGAAGAAGCATTTGAATTGTGGAGATCCGTCACCGATATTACGCCGTCACATATTTTGCGTTTCGGTGAAAAAGACAATTTTTGGGAAATGGGTGAAACCGGTCCGTGCGGTCCGTGTTCTGAGATCCACATTGACTTAACTCCGGACGGAAACGCGCCCGCTTCAATGGTGAACGCCGGCTCGCCAAAGCTCATTGAAATCTGGAATCTTGTGTTCATTCAAAATAACCGGAAAGAAGGCGGCTCACTTGAAGAACTTCCGGCTAAACATGTTGACACCGGCATGGGTTTCGAGCGCGTGTGCGCTGTGATGGAAGCGATAAAATATAATTTCCAGCGGCCGCCGTCAAATTATGATTCCGATGTGTTCACGCCGCTCATTAAAAAAATTGCAGAACTCAGCAGAAAAAAATATGAACGAAGCAACTCTGATAATGATGTTGCATTTCGTGTCGTTGCCGACCACATTCGCGCGCTAACGTTTGCAATCGGTGACGGCGCAATTCCATCGAATGAAGGACGCGGCTACGTTCTTCGCCGCATTCTCCGCCGCGCCGCGCGCTTCGGAAGAAATTTGGGATTGCGTGAGCCATTCATGTTTCATCTCGTGCAAACACTCACGGAAACAATGGGCGATGTTTTTCCGGAAATCATCGAACATCAAAAACATATTGAGCGGGTCATCAAAGGCGAAGAAGAAGGATTTAACCAAACACTCGACCGCGGATTGGAAATTTTTGAAGATGCCCTAGCAAATCTGAACGGCGCGGATATTTTCCCCGGCGAAGTTGCCTTCAAATTATATGATACATTCGGCTTCCCTCTCGACTTAACTGAATTGCTTTGTCGCGAACGCAATTTACACGTTGACAGCGCAACGTTTAATAAACTGATGGAAGAACAAAAAGAGCGCTCACGTGTGACAGCAAAAGCTGCCACGTTTGCCGGAGGAGAAAAATTTATCGAGACTTCTGCTCTTTCCGCCACAAAATTTCTCGGTTACGACGGGATGGAAAGCGAAGCGAAGGTTCTTGCGGTCGAAATTCCGTATGTTGTTCTCGATGGGACGCCATTTTATGCGGAATCCGGAGGTCAAATTGGAGACACCGGTGCGCTTGTGTACAACAGCCACGCCTTTGATGTTCTCGACACGCAAAAAGACGGCGGAGTATTTGTTCACAGAGTTGCCGGAAAAATGCATGAGCTGATCGGCAAATCTGTTTCAGCGAAAGTTGATAGACCGCGCCGGCTTTCCATTATGCGGAACCACACGGCGACACATTTGCTTCACGCGGCGCTGAGGAAAGTTCTCGGCACGCATGTTCATCAAGCCGGCTCGCTTGTCGCGCCGAATCATTTGCGTTTCGACTTTGCACATTTCGCAAAAGTAGCACCGGAAGAATTGAGCGAGATTGAAACTATCGTCAACGAAAAGATTAAAGAAAATATTCAGCTTCAGCATCACCGGGACATTCCGTTTGAAGTTGCGCAAAAAATGGGCGCGCTGATGTTCTTCGGCGACAAATACGGCGACAAGGTGAACGTTGTGCAGTTCGGTGATTTTAGCAAGGAATTCTGCGGCGGCACGCACGTGAAGAACACCGGCGAGATCGGATTTTTCAAAATCACGTCAGAAGCAAGCAGCGCAAGCGGCGTGCGGCGCATCGAAGCAATCACCTACGATTACGCGCTCGAACATTTAAAACTTCAGAACAAAACTTACCGGGAGCGGGTTGAATACGCATATCAGCTTGTGGATGAGATTCAACAGCTTCACAAAGATTTGTCTGCTGCGATCTCGCCACAGACGGACTCTTCCCCGCTTGCCAAAGACGATGTGCTGAATCTCGACATTGAATTGCGAAAGTTGGAAGACATTCCCGAAATTTCCGCTTCAATCAACACGGACGATCTCCGCGAGAAATTTGCTGATCATGTCCGCCGTTTTTCTCTGCTCGAAAATTATCTCTTGATGCTTGCAGAAAAAAAACGCGACTTCGAAAAAGAACTCGCGCGATTCAAAGTAAAATCTGCCGCATCAAATCTTGACGACGCGGTTGCACGCGCAGTTTCAGTCAATGGTTTCAAAGTTGTAGCGTCAAAAGTAATTGCGAACGATATGGACGCGCTGAAATCGTTAGGCGACGCGCTTCGCTCAAAACTTGGCAGCGGCGTCGGCTTGCTTGCAGCCGTCATTGATGACAAAGTTGCGCTCGTCTGCGTTGTCAGCGACGATTTGATTAAAACGAAAAATATTCAGGCGGGTAAAATTGTCGGCGCGGTCGCAAAAACTGTCGGAGGCGGAGGCGGAGGCAAACCGCATCTTGCAACGGCAGGCGGGAAAGATGTTTCAAAAATTGATGAGGCGCTGAAAAGCGTTGCTTCAATCGTCAGAAATCTCAATTAAAAATCTCACCATGACAGTTTACGAAAAACTTCTCGCAGCATCGAAATCGAAAGGCGCTGCCTATCTCGTGCTGATTGATCCCGATAAGATCAACGGAAACGATATTCCGGATTTTGTCGGCACGGCAACTGCGGCAGGCGTTGACGGCTTTTTGATCGGCAGCAGCCTGCTGCTTGATGGAACATTCGACCACGCAATTGCGACGGCGAAAAAACATACGAACGTACCGGTGATTATTTTCCCAGGAGGCATTCAACAAATTTCCAAAGAAGCCGATGCAATTCTTTTTCTCTCATTAATCAGCGGGCGCAATCCCGAACATCTCATTGGAAGTCAGGTGCTTGCCGCGCCTGTCATTAAACGATTGAACCTTGAAGCAATCTCAACCGCATATATGCTGATTGATTCGGGCAAGATGACCGCCGCGGAGTTTATGAGCAACACAAAACCGATTCCGCGCAACAAACCGGAAATCGCCGTAGCGCACGCTCTCGCCGCCGAATATTTAGGATTCAAATTAATTTATCTCGAAGCCGGCAGCGGAGCAGAACAGTCTGTGCCGGAAGGAATGATTTCCAGCGTCGCACAACATTGTACAACGCCGCTGATTGTCGGCGGCGGAATTTTTACACCGGACGAAGCGCAGCGCAAAGTAAGTGCGGGCGCAAGTTTCATCGTCACCGGAACCGTGCTCGAAAAAAACGGCTCGCCGGCACTTATGAAAGAATTTGCCGCTGCAATTCATTCTCCGCGGCGAATTTATTCTCACTAAATTCAATCACTGAAAAATTCTATTGGGATTAAGGATGAAGAACCTTGGTATTATTTTCCCCCTTCTTGCAATATTCACATTTACGGCGTTTCCACAGCAGTTGGCTGATAACCGTGCAACAACTTTTGATGGTGTTTCAATGTCAACCGAATCCGGACAAGAAATTCCGAACGATTCAACAACTCATGCAGCTTCAGATTCTATAACACAAACGGCGGATTCAACGGCACAGGCAACAAAAGATTCAACTAAACATGTTGTTGTTGACTCAACGACACAAGCCGCAGATTTAACGGCACACGCAGCAGATTCAACTGCTCACGCTGCTGTGGATACAACACCACAACCAAAATACGGGTGGCAGCATACAATGGCCGGTGGATTGAACCTGACACAAATTTCTTTTTCCGATTGGTCACAAGGCGGGCAAAGCGCATTCGCATGGGCTACTTCTATTGAAGGACAATCGAATGATGAGGAAAAGCGAACGTCATGGACAAATTCTTACAAACTTGGATTTGGGCAAACAAAAATCGGCGGACAAGATGTCCGCAAAAGCGACGACCGCATTGATCTGGAATCTGTTATCAATTACAAATTTGGATCATACATTGATCCATATTTCTCCGCAACATTTCGAACACAGTTTGCCGTCGGTTATACGTACGATAAACTCGGTGTGGCAACCGCGGTTTCAAAATTTATGGACCCGGGATACATGACGCAAAGCCTTGGCGCCGGTTTTCAACCAATCACCGAAATCAAAATCCGCGCCGGAGCGGCACTCCGTGAAATTTTCGCCTCACAATTTATAAATTACACGAACGATCCGAACACCAACGGACACAAGACGACAAAAATTGAAGGCGGTGTGCAGATTGCTACCGATATTCAATGGAAATTGGATGACAATCTATTGCTCACGTCGAAGACCGATATGTTCGCAGCATTCAAAAAGTTAGAGCAAGCTATCGTACATAGTGACAACAGTATTGTGGCGCAAGTAAACAGTTACGTCAAAGTGCTCATCAACGTGCAATTGATCAATGAAGCGCCGGTTACGCCGCGCACGCAGATAAAAGAAACGCTTGCCGTTGGTTTGAGCTATACAATTCTTTAACGTGAATTTATTTTTTAATTCTCAAACTTAAAATTTACTGTATATGGCACATCGTCCGTTGACCATCGTTTACCGCCAGACATTTATTCAGGATTCGCTGAAAGCCAGCGCAGAAGTAAAAGCCAAAATTGCAGAAAAGTGCAGCGGCGACATTTCAAAAGCGATAGACGTCATCATCAACGCATTCAATCAAAAAAAGAAAATTCTCTTATGCGGAAACGGAGGAAGCGCTGCCGATGCCCAGCATCTTGCGGCGGAATTCGTCATCCGGCTCTCTCCGACAATCAAACGCCCGGGGCTTCCGGCAATCGCCCTGACGACGGATGCCTCAAACCTCACAGCCGGTGCAAACGACATCGGATACGACAACGTGTTCGCCCGTTCTGTTGAAGCACTCGGCAACGAAGGTGATGTCCTTATCGGCATCAGCACCAGCGGAAATTCTGCAAGCGTGAACAATGCATTCACGAAAGCGCGCGAAAAGAAAATGGCGACAATCGCTCTGCTGGGTAAAGACGGCGGAAAATCAAAAGACATTGCCGATCTTGCAATCATTGTTCCATCCGACGACACGCAACGCATTCAGGAAGGCCACATCACAGTCGGGCATATTATTTTTCAGGAAGTCGAACAAGAATTATTCGGCTAATCATTCAATGGCACAAAAAGAAATCATACTTGTCGCAGACGACGATCCTTCTATGCTAAGATTGTACGAGCTGATGCTGAACCAAAGCGGCTATACAGCTCTTTTGGCAGAAAACGGTTTGCAATGCGTCCAACGCGCGGCAAATACGTCGCCCGATTTAATTATCCTCGATGTCTTTATGCCTCAGCTTGACGGCTACGAAGCAATTGCACTTTTGCGCAAGATGCCGCATCTTCGACACACGCCGATTGTTTTCTTGACAGGACACGATACTTCGCCGGAAAATATCGAAAAGGGATACAAACTTGGCGGCACTGAATACTGGGCAAAGCCGATTAACGACGAAGAACTTCTTGCCCGCGTGCGCGCAATACTTCGTGTATCGAAAGCAGAAAAAGATCTGCGCACAATCCGTGAGTCGTTCAACTATATGATCATTCACGATCTGCGCGGACCGCTTTCCGGAATTTCCGGATATGTTGAGCTTCTCAAGGAAGATAAAGAAAAAATTCCGCCGGAAGATTTTGAACTGATCTCCGGCATCGGCGAGGCGACCGTCGTCTTGCTGGAAATTGTCAAGGACTTTTTAGAGGTCTCACGAATTGAGGCAGGGACATTGCGCATTCAGCATCAGCCAATTCTCCTTCGCCCAATTATCGAAAGCTGCTGCAATCGTTTTGCACCACTTATACAACAAAAAGAAATCACCGTCACCTTCACTGTGGATTCAACTCCGATGTTTCTTGGCGATGGAGAACTCTTAGAAGAAGTTTTTTCAAACTTGCTGAACAATGCACTCCGATTTACCGAACCACATGGCACAATTTCCATTACTTCCCAAGTTGAAGAAAAAAATGGCGCCGCGAACGTCATCATTACCGTCGCAGACACCGGCGTCGGTATTCCCCCTGAAGATATTCCAATGTTGTTCGACAAAAATCGCATTATGACTTCCGGGGCGAAACGCGCCGGTGCACGCACAGGACTCGGTCTTCCGATTTGCAAAGGGATTGTTGAAGCACACGGCGGAACGATTGACGTGCATTCAGAATTGCAGCACGGCACAACATTCATTGTTACACTCCCCTTTAACAAAGCAGAATAAGAAACGATAGACTCCACGCTGAAATGAAGTCCATTTCTATTTTTCATTACGCGGCGAAACGCGCAATGATCTCCAGTAATTTTTCAAAATCTATCGGCTTGGTGGCATATTCATCGCAACCGGCTCCCAGCGCCCGCTCCCGATCTCCGCTCATCGCATGTGCAGTCAAACCAATGACAGGAATATTTTTTAACGTCTCATCACTTTTGATGCGGCGAGTCGCTTCCCACCCGTCGAGCACCGGCAGGCTCATATCCATTAAAATGATTGACGGCAGTTCCGACCGCGTCATTGCAATTGCCTGCTCGCCGTCAACTGCACACACAACCGTAAATCCACGGCGTGCAAGCCGGCGCATTAACATATCACGATTGGTCTCGTTATCTTCGACAAGAAGAATCTTTGTCATGATCGCTGCTTTCCTATAATGGTTGTGTAAGGCGCGGAATGAGCTGCGCAAGCTGTTTCAAAAGTTTTTCCGGTGTGAAGTCTCCCTTCTGAATTATTTTCCTGACGGTGCCGTCCAAACGCTGCCGCTCTTCTGCGGAAAGATCCTTCGATGTAATGATGACAATCGGAATGTGGAACCATTCTGTGTGATGTTCAAAAATAGAAAGAAACTCAAAGCCATCCATGACCGGCATCATAAGATCCAGGAAGATGATGCTTGGCATTCCGTTTTCCAACAATGAAAGAGCGCGTTTTCCATTCTCTGCAGTCTGAACGCCCCACCCTTCCTTTTCGATCGTTCTTGTTGCAATATCGCGCAGATCGGGATCGTCATCAACAATCAAAACATACTCGTGTGAGATGCGATGCTTAAGCTTTTCCAAAATTTGCAATATCTTTTCCTTGTTCACCGGCTTGATAAGGTATTCCGTCGCACCGATGGCAAGACCGAAATTTCTCTCGTCCACCATTGTATACATGATGACTGGAATGGATTTCAGCACAGGGTCATTCTTGATTTCCTGCAACACTGCCCACCCGTCTTTATGCGGCATCATCACATCGAGGATAATTGCCATCGGAAGAATTGTGCGGGCGCGGCTCAGTCCTTCATCGCCGCTCGCAATGCATTCAACGAAATATCCTTCTTTTGTCAAATACCTTTGCAACAAATCACGTACGCTCGGATCATCATCAACAACCAACACTGCGGAACCGACTGGCACCGGTTGATTTGCAGTAGGAACAGTTTTTACTGTCTGCACTTCTTGCGTTTCGCCTTCAATTGCCTGCGGCAGAACCACTGTAAAGGTAGTTCCTTTCTGCGGAGCGCTCTCAACTTCAATCGAGCCGTGCATCATCTCGCAAAAGTGTTTTGTAATCGCCAAGCCGAGTCCGGTGCCGCCATACTGCCGTGTGGTGGAGCTGTCAGCCTGAGAAAATTCTTTGAACAGCTTCGCCTTTTGCTCTTCTGTAATTCCGATACCGGTATCAGAAACTTTAAGAACAATTTTTGCTTCCGAATCATTTGATGAACGCTCCACACCGGCGGTAAGTGTTATGGTTCCCTTTTGCGTAAACTTGGAGGCATTGCTGATCAGATTAAAAAGAATTTGCCGCACTTTTGTCAAATCCAAATGAACGGCCGGAAGATCATTAACAATGTTCAGGACAAAAGCATTTTCGTTCTTCTTCGTCAGCGGTTCAATTGTTGCCGCAACTTCGTTGATAAGCGCCGTCATATCGAACTGTTCGATGTACAATTCCATTCTGCCGGCTTCAATTTTCGAAAGGTCGAGAACCTCATTGATCAGGTTGAGCAGATTCTTTCCGGCAAGATGAATTTTTTCCAGATCGCCGCGGTACCGTGTTTCGCCTTGCTCGTTGAGCTCTTCGATAAGCATTTCGCCGTATCCGATAATCGCATTGAGAGGAGTTCGTAATTCGTGCGACATGCTTGCCAAAAATGAGCTCTTTGCTTTTGTCGCTTCCAACGCTTTCTCATGTGCCTTCGCCAGTTCGATATTCTGCTCTTCAATAATTTTTATCTGCTCTTTAATCTTCTGTTCCGCTCTCCGCCGTTCTGTGACGTCGCGGAAAATACTCAGCAATACCTGCTGGCCGTTCTCACGGGCAATCATGGAATTCGAGACTTCAACCGTAATTGTTTTGCCGTTGTGAAGCACAAGGCTGCGCTCCATGTGTGCTTCAATCTCTTCCGCAGAAAATCTCTGAGTCACTTTCTTCATCATGTTATCATGCGCGGAAGGCGTGTACGCTGCGGAGATCGGTTTTCCGACGATCTCTTCAGGCGTCACATTCATCATCTCACAGAAGGCACGATTCACATTCACCACAATGCCTTTTTCGTTGGTCAGTCTCATGCCGTCTGATGAATCTTCCCACACCGACCGGAATCTTGTTTCCGAGTCCTGCAGTATGCGTTCAGCTTCTTTCCGTTCCGTAATATCCGACGCAATGCCGATCATTGCCACAATGCCGCCGTGATCATCGTGCACCGCCGACGTTGAAAGATAGATGGGAAAATCCGTACCGTCCTTTCGGCGGTTCATCAACTCGCCGTGCCAGCCGCCGGCAAGTGTGGCGGGAAGAATTTGTTTTACCAGATCAGGATCGCTCTTCGGTGAACGAAAACTAGATACATTTTTCCCCAGGACTTCTTTTTCGGTGTAGCCATACGTTTTGAGGAACGCTTCGTTGACAAATATGATGCGGTCGTTGACGTCGGTAATGCTCACGCACTCGGAGATGCTCATAAGAGCATGTCCTAACATCTGGATTTTTTCTTCTGCACGCTTACGTTCAGAGATATCAATATATTGAGCAACAATACCGACCTGAACTTTATCCATAAAGATCGGCCTGGCGTGCACCTCCACTTCAATAAACGATCCATCTTTGCGCCGCCGCACAAGTTCGCGGTGAATATTCTCTTCATGAAACGAAGCTTGTGTCAACTTCAGTGCTTCTGATCTTTTCCCTTCAGGAACAATTAAATCATCGAGGTTCTTGCCAATCGCTTCATCGGCACTATACCCAAAAATGGTTTCGAATGCTTTGTTGCACTCCTGAATATTCTGCTGCATGTCGAGCGTGACAATTGCAAGAGGTGAGCTTTCGACGAGCGATTCGAGGTAATGCTTCTGATAGGCTAATTTATCTTCCGGTTTGTGGAGAGTTTTTTCAGTCGAAGGTCGTTTGGTCATCTGCTTTTTTCTTCGGTGTTCTTTATGTACTAACTTTATCTCTGAATGGAGTTAAATTAGATAAAGCAGAACACTTAATCAAGCTACCGGTTGAACAATGCAGCTACTGATTCATTCTTACTCGGAGATATAGCGTTTGATTTTCCTTCATCATTTGGATATATTTTGAAAAGCAGCAATTCCGCCAAAGGCGGATCAGGCTATGAGTGAGAAAGGAATGATCGCATGAAAGGCTTCCCCGGAATCGGCGGTAACATGCAGGGCATGCTGAAGCAAGTACAGAAAATGCAGGAGCGCATTGCCAGTGTCCAAACCGAACTTGAACAAAAAACCGTCACCGCAGAATCGGGCGGCGGTATGGTGAAAGTTACTGCCAACGGCAAGCAGCAAATTCTCCAGATTAAAATCGAAAAAGATGTCATCAATCCTGCCGACAGCGACATGCTGGAAGACCTCATCGTCGCCGCCGTCAACAAGGCGCTTGAAGCCGCCAATAAATTGGCGCAGGATGAAATGGCAAAAGCAACTAACGGAATGCTCCCGAACATTCCGGGACTAAACCTGCCGGGAATGTAATCCATTATGCAGTACACATCAGCTTCAGTTGAACAGCTCGTCGAAGAATTTTCGCAGCTCCCCGGCATTGGCAAAAAAACCGCACTACGCCTTGCACTCTACATTTTGAAAATGCCGCGCGAGCGCGTCGCCTCATTCTCCGGCGCTTTGATGAACGTGAAAGACAGAGTGCGCTACTGTTCCATTTGCTCCAACATCACCGAAAACGATCCCTGCATCATTTGTTCGAACATGAAGCGCAATCGTTCCATCATTTGTGTAGTTGAAGAACCGAACGACGTTCTTGCTCTCGAAAAAACAAACGAGTATAGCGGACTCTATCACGTGCT
Source organism: Bacteroidota bacterium (assembly GCA_021796215.1). GTDB lineage: Bacteria > Bacteroidota > Ignavibacteria > UBA10030 > UBA8401 > JAJYOI01. Next base: position 267,178 of record JAJYOK010000001.1, on the reverse strand, counting down.
TGGCGGTGCGCTCTCTCCGCTTGATAACATCGGACCTGAAGATCTGAAAGTGAAGGAACTGCTTGCGCGCATCAATGACGATCTCGAAGAAATTATTCTTGCCATGAATCCGAATGTTGAAGGCGAAACAACGACGATGTATCTTTCTCGCCTCTTGAAACCGATGGGCATCAAAATCAGCCGCATCGCCCGCGGACTGCCGATCGGGAGCGATTTGGAATTTGCCGATGAAGCAACATTATCACGAGCACTCGAGGGACGCGTTGCATTGTAAACGCTGGCTTCTGTTGTTCTGCGCCGCAACGCTTCTTTTCCCTTCGTGTGATTTATTGAAAACGCGCGACCCGGAATTACCGGTAACAGCGAGCACAACAAATCCGCCGGCAAACTCGCCGACAGCTTTACTCGACAATTTTATTTCTGCCGTCGCGAAAAAAGATCCGCAGGAATATGCAAAGCTTTTTTCAGACACTGTCTCCGGCGACAGATCGTTCACCTTCGTGCCAACACAATCTGCTGCAATCCGTTACACAGCGGCATTTTCAAACTGGACGAAGCAATCGGAACAGGACTATTTTCAAAAAGCAATGGCATCGCTTAATGCGGGCGCACTTCCAAGCCTTGTATTTTTGAGCGATATCAATCACAGTGTCGTGATGTTTCAATCAGATTCGGCGGCTTTTCAAAGCGATTACGTTCTTTTTATTCCGCATACACAGCCGAATTTAACAACGACATTTAAAGGCAAAGCGGCGTTCTATATGGCGCCGAATAGTACAAACACGTGGACCATTTATCGCTGGGAAGATTTTGAAACTGCCAGAGATTCGAGCTGGAGCGAACTCAAAGGTCAATTTGAAAAATGAAAGTCTCACTTGCCGCGATGGCGCTTGCAACAATCCTCTGCGCATGTGTCAATCCGTTTGCGCCAAAGCTGGACAACTCGCCGAGTCACTCAGGCTCGGTTCTCGGCGATCAGCATACCATCGAAGGCATCTTTCAGAATTTCAAGCAGGCATATTCTTTTCAAGACACGACACTCTATGGCGGACTTCTCGCACAAAATTTTATTTTCACATATCGCGACTACGACAAAGGTGTGGATGTCTTTTGGGGGCGCGATGACGAGATGCGAACAACGTACGGCTTGTTTCAAAATGTACAACGGCTCGATCTCGTGTGGAATAACATTATTGACAGCACGTTCGATGAAACAGGCTTGAAAGGAACGATCGTAAGGAATTTTAACCTGACAGTGACCTTCGATGCAAATGATATCATCCGCATTGACGGCTACGCAAGCTTCGCTCTTGCACGCACAACACCGAACGACATTTGGATGATCACATTGTGGCGGGACGAATCGAACTTCTAACAAAATGAAAAAACTCCGCATCTCATATCAAGGAGAACCGGGCGCATTCAGCGAGCAGGCGGCGCTGGCGTATTTTGGAAAATCATGTACCGCCGTTGCGCGTGAATCGTTCTTCGATATTTTTACCGACGTCGCGGCGCGCACATCTGATTTTGCCGTTGTGCCGATAGAAAATTCTCTCTTCGGCAGCGTGCATCAGAATTATGATTTGCTGCAGAAGTTCAATGTCTTCATCGTCGGAGAAATTACGCTGCGCATTGTGATGAACCTTCTTGCGCTGCCGGGAGTATCGCTGAAAAATATCCGCGACGTCTATTCTCATCCTCAGGCGCTTGGACAGTCGGAAGAATTTCTGCGCAAGATGAAAAACGTGACAATTCATCCGTACTATGATACTGCCGGTGCAGCAAAAATGATTGCGAGCGAACACCGCACAACGGCCGCCGCAGTTGCCAGCGCGCGCGCCGCCGTGCATTATCACCTCAATATTCTTCACACGGGCATCGAAACAAGCCGGCAAAACTTCACCCGGTTTCTCATCATCGCGCGGAAGCCGGTCAATCCGAAGCGGCATGCGAAAACATCAATCATCTTCGCGGCGAAAAATATTCCCGGCTCTCTTTTTCACAGCCTTGCAGTCTTCGCGCTCCGCAACATCAATTTGTTGAAAATCGAATCGCGCCCGATGATCGGCAAGCCGTGGGAATATTTATTCTATGTGGATATTCGCGCGGATGCGCGGCAGAAAGAATGTGTGAACGCCCTTAATCATTTGCAGGAAGTAACGACATATTTTAAAAACCTCGGTTCGTACGAGACAGGAAAAACAATAACCAAATAATGAAGCACAAAACTATCTTAAAAAGGATTGTTGATCATTGGATAAATGGAAATAAAACAAGTGTTCCAATAATCCAATTATCCAGTAATCCATTTATGCAATTATCTCCTTCCCAAACATGAGCTTTTCTTACATTCTGAAAGAAGGCATTTCCGGCTTTAAGCGGACACGGCTTTCGATGGCGATATCTGTTTTTACCATCACCATCTCGCTTATCCTGCTCGGCGTATTTGCAATCATTTACCGGAACACGAGCGACATCGTTCAATCGCTCCGCAACCGCGTGGAAATGGAGGCATTTCTCGAAGAGCCAATTGACGAGCAGACCTATCCGGTGATCGAGAAACGGCTGCTTGCGATTCCCGGCATTCAATCGGTGACATTCATTTCAAAAGAACAAGCGGCGAAAATTTTCAAAAATGAATTCGGCGAAGATATTCACAGCGTGCTCGATTTTAATCCGCTCCCTGCTTCATTCAAAATTCATCTTGCAGACGGGTACAAGAATTCCGACAGCGCCAGTGTCATTTACCAACAGCTTAAAGCAACCGCCGGCATTGACGATGTAATCTACCGAAAAACGCTGCTTGAATTGCTTGACCGGCGTTCACGCGCGTTCGTATTGATCAGCCTGGCACTCGGCATTGGTTTAACAATCATAGCAATCATCCTCGTAGCGAACACTATCCGGCTGGCGATTTATGCAAAACGAACGATCATCACAACAATGAAGCTGGTCGGTGCAACACGGGCATTCATCCGGATGCCGTTTATCATTGAAGGGATCATTCAGGGATTTCTCGGCGGAGCTTTCGCCGCCGGAATTTTGTACAGCATCATTCATTATGCTGCGCAATTATTAGGAAGCGAACTTGCGGAGATCGTGCTTGTTCAGCCGTGGTTCTACGGCGTCGTGTTCGCTGCCGGAATTGTTCTCGGCATGATCGGCAGTATGTTCTCCATCCGGAAATTCATTGGTGAAAGCATTGGCTGAAAATGAAAGGCGGAATAGAGAAAACATTAGTCCATCAATCTATACTTTCATCTTCCGTTTCTCATATTCCATTCGCCATCATTCATCTTTTTCCTCTTGCTTTTACGAACATTTTTTCCATATTATTGTTCAGGTTTTTGAAATATCATTTCAACGCGCGCGCCTCTGGCGCGGTTTTCAACATTAAACTACAATTCAACTATGGGAACCTTCACAAACATTTACAGATCATCGGTCGGTAAAAAATTTATCGTCGGACTTACCGGACTGTTCCTGTGCACATTTCTCGTCGAACACCTGGCAGGGAATTTTCTTCTCTTCGTCAACGACGGCGGTGCGGCATTCAACGAATACTCGGAAACGATGAGCCACAACATCTTCATCCGCACAGTCGAGATCGTCCTCTTTCTCGCATTCTTTTTCCACATTCTCACGGCAACGATCTTGTGGTGGCGCAACAGAAAAGCACGCCCGAAAAATTACACGCAAAATCATAAGTCAGCGAACAGTGAACTCGCCTCGCGGATATCGTTTCTCTCCGGCAGCATCGTTTTCATTTTCCTTGTGATTCATCTCCGCACATTCTTCGTGCCGTCGCGGTTCTTCCCGAGTGAAAATCCGTCAATGTACGATCTTGTGGTCTTTGCTTTTTCAAGCACGTGGTACTGCCTCTTCTATCTCGCCGCGCTTGTGCTTCTCGGCTATCATTTGCGGCACGGATTTCAATCGGCGTTTCAAACATTCGGCATTCGTGGAAAGAAATACCAATCATTAGTTGAGTGGATTGGCGTTATCTTCTGGCTCCTTATTCCGCTCGGGTTCGCCTCCATGCCGATCTATTTTCTCTGGACTACTCATTTCGGAGGTATGAATTAATTATGACGTTAGATGCCAAAATTCCCGATGGACCATTAGAAAAAAAATGGGACACGCACAGATTTAATCTGAAGCTTGTCAATCCTTCCAACAAAAGAAAATATCATATCATCGTTGTCGGAACCGGGCTTGCCGGGGCTTCTGCCGCCGCGTCTCTGGCGGAACTTGGATACAGAGTGACATCACTCTGCTACCATGAATCTCCGCGCCGCGCGCACAGCATTGCCGCGCAGGGCGGAATCAACGCACCGAAAAATTATCCGAATGACGACGACAGCATTTGGCGGCTGTTCTACGACACAGTCAAAGGCGGCGACTTCCGCGCACGCGAAGCGAACGTGTACCGTCTCGCGCAAGTCAGCGGAAGCATTATTGACCAATGCGTTGCGCAAGGCGTTCCCTTCGCCCGCGAGTACGGCGGATTGCTTGATAACCGCTCGTTCGGCGGCGCGCAGGTCTCGCGCACATTCTACGCGCGCGGACAAACCGGACAACAATTGCTTCTTGGAGCATACTCAGCACTTTCCCGTCAGATTCATAAGGGACAGGTGAAATTCTATGACCGCCGCGATATGATGGATCTCGTTGTCATTGACGGGCAGGCGCGCGGCGTTATTGTCCGCAATATGATAAACGGAGAACTTGAAACGTACATCGGCGATGCGGTGATTCTCGCAACCGGCGGATACGGCAACGTTTTCTATCTTTCAACCAATGCGAAACAATCGAACGCAACGGCGATTTGGCGCGCGCACAAGAAAGGCGCATTCTTCGCCAATCCGTGCTTCACGCAAATTCACCCGACGTGCATTCCGCTCGCAAGCGAACATCAATCGAAGCTGACGCTGATGAGCGAAAGCTTGCGCAACGACGGACGCATTTGGGTTCCGAAACAAAAAGGCGATAAACGAAGCCCGAAAGATATTCCGATGGAAGAGCGCGATTATTATCTCGAACGCCTCTATCCTTCCTTCGGCAATCTTGTTCCGCGTGACGTCGCTTCGCGGCGTGCAAAGGAAGTGTGCGACCAAGGACGCGGCGTCGGATCAACCGGACTTGCCGTGTATCTTGACTTCGCAGACGCGATTGCACGCAACGGCAAGCAATGGGTTGAAGAAAAATACGGAAATCTCTTCGATATGTACCAACGCATCACGGGCGAGAACGCATATCAAACACCGATGCGCATCTACCCTGCCGTTCACTACACGATGGGCGGCTTGTGGGTTGATTACAATCTGATGAGCACGATTCCCGGCATGTTCGTTCTCGGCGAAGCGAATTTCTCCGATCATGGCGCGAACCGTCTTGGCGCAAGCGCGTTGATGCAGGGACTTGCCGACGGCTACTTCGTCATTCCCTATACCATCGGCGATTATCTTGCAACGAACAAATTCAAACCGGTGAAAGAAGATCACGAAGCGTTTACGGAATCGAAAAAAGCGATCTCGGAGAAAACCGAACAGCTTATGTCCGCGCAGGGTAAGCGCACTGTTGACGACCTCCACAAAGAATTAGGGAAAATTTTGTGGGAACATGTCGGCATGGCGCGCAACGAAGCGGGACTAAAAAAAGCGATCTCGATGATCACCGCACTGAGAAAACAATTCTGGAGCGATGTAAGGATTCCCGGTAAAGCGAACGATCTGAATCCCGAGCTGGAAAAGGCGCACCGCGTTGCAGACTTCATGGAGTTAGGCGAGATGATCGCACGGGACGCGCTGCACCGCGAAGAATCGTGCGGCTGTCACTTGCGCGAAGAATATCAAACCGACGAAAATGAAGCGAAACGCAACGACAAGAAATTTGCATACGTCGCAGCGTGGGAATTCGGCGGAACCGGCAAGGCGCCGAAACTGCACAAGGAAGCGCTGAAGTTCGAGAATGTTCATCTAACACAGAGAAGCTATAAGTAAAAATCAGTGAGAAGTAATCAGCAGGCAGTATGGAAAATGGAAGAAGCCTGACTACTAAGTACTGACTATAGAATATTAATTTTTAGCGACACTCAAGGAGAAAGTTGAAATGAATTTCACATTAAAAGTCTGGCGGCAGAAGAATAGAAATTCCGAAGGACGATTTGAATCCTACACGGCGACGAACATCACGCCGGATATGTCGTTCCTTGAAATGCTTGACGCCGTCAATCATGATCTCGTAGAAAAAAATCAGGAACCGATTGCGTTCGACCACGACTGCCGCGAAGGGATTTGCGGAAGCTGCGGCATGTTCATTAAAGGGCGCGCGCACGGTCCTCAAAAAGGCGGCGCGGCGTGCCAGCTTCACATGCGAAGCTTTGTTGACGGCGACCTGATCACTGTCGAGCCGTTCCGCGCACAAGCGTTCCCCGTGATTAAAGACCTTATCATTGACCGGACGGCGTTCGACCGCATTATGCAGGCGGGCGGATTTGTTTCGGTGAACACCGGCGGTGTGCCGGATGCCAATGCGATCCCCATTCCGAAGACGATTGCGGACGAAGCGTTCTCTGCGGCGGCGTGCATCGGATGCGGCGCGTGCGTTGCGGCGTGCAAGAATGCGTCTGCCTCGCTCTTCGTTGCGGCGAAAGTGTCGCAGCTCGCTCTGCTTCCTCAGGGACAGCAGGAACGAAAAGAACGCGTTGAGGCAATGCTTGCACAAATGGATAAGGAAGGATTCGGCTCCTGCTCGAACACTTACGCATGCGAAGCTGAATGTCCGAAAGAAATTTCTGTCTCGAACATTGCACGGATGAACCGCGAGTATTTGAAAGCTGCACTGGGGTAAGACCGGACAACGGTACTGATAACGTCTGACAGCGTTTTGTGCTGTCTGACGTTTAGCGAGAGTAGCAAGCAAGATGTCAGACGCTGCGCGTCAGACATCCGATAGCGAGAACGGCTTCAAAAACATATCAATTAAGACATCTCAACAACCTACCTTGGTATTGGAAACGGGCAAATATTACCACTTCTACAATCGCTCAAACAATGAAGAGTCCCTTTTTAAAAAAGACCAGAATTATATTTTTTTTCTCGAGCGATACCGGCACTATATGGAAGACTCAGTTTCAACACTTGCCTATTGCTTAATGCCAACTCACTTTCACTTTCTGATAAAAATTGTTACCAGCGATTGTGCCGCGCTGAAAAGGAATATCGCCGCACTCCTTGGCGGCTATACGAAAGCTATCAACGAAACATATAATCGTCATGGAAGCTTACTCCAGCCGAGATCGAAAGCACGAAGGATTGACGACGAATTCTATTTGCTGACGTTGATTTCATACATCCATCAAAACCCTGTACGGGCACAACTGGTCAAGCGAATGGGAGAATGGCAGTATTCCAGCTACCGCGACTTAACCGGATTGAGAAACGGATCGTTGCCCGACAGGGAATTCATCATGCAACATTTTCAACATTTATCGGATTTCCAAAAGTATTCCGAGGAAATGATTACAGCTGTGAAGAAGGAATTCTGGATATGATTGGGGGAAAAAGATGTCAGACAATACGTGTCAGACATCCGATGGCGAGAACGTCTGACAGCGTTTTGTGCTGTCTGACGTTTAGCGAGAGTAGCAAGAAAGATGTCAGACGCTACGCGTCAGACATCCGGTGGCGAGAACGTCTGATGCAAAGCATCTGACGTTTTGAGTGAAGAAAGAAAAAATGATGTCAGACGCTACGCGTCAGACATCCGGTAACCGAAACGTCTGATTTTGCAAACCAACCCGCAGTGCTTATCGAGTTTGAACCGATAACTTCGGGAGGCGGCGGCAAAGCAGGAACCGAACCGCCAACTCCTCCCCCGCCGGCGGTGTGAAGAAAAAAGTAATACGATGGTCTCCACTGTAAAAGTGGAGACCATCTGACGTTAAGGCGTTCACGGCGGGACATTGGGTACGAGAAAAAAAATGCGGGTTACTCACGCAAAGACGTTAAGAAAAAAAATGCAGCGACAGGTGCTTGACATTTGGAGTAAATTCTTCTACACTTCTTACGCCATAGCACCACAAGTTATGGGATATAGCACGCCACATTGGTTTTAAAAACGTCTAAGGCATAATTCAAATAGTTCCGTCGCTCATCCGCCAAAAGATAATGTATGGCGGACGGGTAAGCGTATCACAACGTAGTGCGGGCATTGTAAAACAACCCTGGAACCATGAGTAAATATAATACCTTGTGGAAGTATATTAAGAAAAATGGCGGGCAATCATTTAAATTATCCTTCGATGAAATTAAGAATATTGCAGGAATTGCAATAGACCATTCCTTTTTGAATTATAAAAAGGAATTGCTTCAATATGGTTACAAGGTGGAAAAAATTTCCTTAAAAGATAAAACGGTCCTTTTTCAAAAGATTAATTGACAACTAACAAAACGGGGACAGGACAAGGAGAACTTAAAAACTTGGACTTGACCTTTCACAAATTAAATCAGAATAACAATGAGTATCATCAGTGACTACGATAACTTCTTTTTGCCTTCCGATAATTTGGACACAGCAAAAGATTTTTACAAAAACAAGCTGGGACTTGACATTAAGTTCGACTTTTCCGAAAAGGGAATGGTTGCATTTAAGGTTGGCGGCAACGAACCCGCAATTATTATGCGTAAAGAGGTCAACACAAAACCTGCAATTTGGTTTACAGTTGAGAATGTGCGACAGGCATTCGAAGAACTAAAAACAAAAGGAGTTCAGTTTTTAAGTGAACCGTTTGAAATAATGACAGGTCTTTCTGTTGAGTTCACCGACCCGTTTGGCAACAAACTAGGACTAACTGATTATTCAAAAATGCCTCATCTGCGTGCACAGAAAAAATAATGCGCTCAGACAACTGACAGACACAACAGAAAAACGCCCGCTAACAGCACCTACCACTAATTGCGCGGACAAGGGGATAAAAAGTTTTGTATCTTTGAGACACCATTTGTGGTTATAGCAGTTGAGTATTCCAAAACGCCAACTACTGATAGTTGTAAAATGTTATGCGAGATGCAACCTCAACTTTGATTAGGAAAGGAGAACCCACATGCCGGTAGATGTTAGAATCATAAAGATTCGAGACTACGTTCACCTTACCCCAAAAGGCGAGGAAGATCTGGCGCACCTGAAGCAAGTGCTTTCAGATGCTGCTACTATCCCGGGAATATTCACAGACTTTAATCTTCTAATCGACTCACGCGGTCTTGAAACAAATCTGTCAGTCTTCCAGCTTTGGGAGCTTGCACAACATCTCGCCACAATTATACACAAGGGCTCATCCAAAGGATTTCCGGCAAAGATTGCAGTCTTGTGTCCGCTAGAACGATTCGATCTTGCAGAATTCTTTTCGCTCTGTGCGCAAAACCGAGGGCTTAGGATGCGGCCGTTTACGGCGATTGAAGATCTTTTTTCTTGGATGAGCGAAGTGTCAATTCCCGACCATGGATAATGCTTCTGAGAAAATCATCAGCACCCAGAGGTAGTGAGATTTGTGCTAGGATAACATTTGAGAGAGGGTCTTTCTTGAAGCACCCAAGGTTTAGAAATTCAGCAGTACTACAATGTGTGTCATTTCCGACATAATGCCGATTGCAATATTCACGGTGTAAACGAACACCTAACAAGCGTCACATAAGGAGGTCTTATGAGGAAGATCGTGTTTGCATTCAATTTCACCGCAGACGGATACTGCAGCCACACCGACATGATTGCCGATGAGGAGCTGCACGAGTATTTCACCGGGGTGCTGCGCAATGCGAGCCTTCTCCTCTACGGCCGGATCACGTACCAATTGATGGTTCCGTATTGGCCGGAAATTGCCAAAACGCAATCGGAGACAGCCGCAACCAATGAATTCGCCCGCGTGTTTGATTCGCTCAATAAGGTTGTATTCTCCACGACATTGAACCACGTTGAAGGACACAACACGAGAATCGTGCGCGCGAACATCGGGCAAGAAGTGCTCACACTGAAGCAGCAGTCCGGAAAGGATATTTGTGTAGGAAGCCCGAGCATTGCGTCCCAGCTTTCCACGCTCGGCTTGATTGACGAGTATCAGTTTGTGATTCACCCGGTAGTCGCCGGAAAGGGTCCGCGGTTATTCGAAACCGTGAGGCTCCAAAACAGGCTGCTGCTGGATTTTGTTGGCTCGAAAACTTTTCAATCCGGAGCCGTTGCACTTCACTACAGAAAGCACACGTGAGCAGGAATAGAGTGCAGAATTGTTGTCATTACCCTGTTCAGCATATTTTGTTGGAAGTATTATTCAGCGACAGAAATTAATCGCCATTACAAAACGCACGCGGCGCTGCGCCGCTGCTGCAGACGTTAGCTCTCATGCGGCACCAAACAAATATCATACGAGATTTTTATGAAACAATGGTATGAGGTACTTTTCTCCAACTTTAGCAATCAGTATGACAAGCAGCAATTCACCGGCGGCACCACCGGTGAGGTTGACTTCATCGAAGCTGAAGCCAGCCATAACCGCGCAGCCAGAATTCTCGATATCGGCTGCGGCACCGGACGCCACTCAATTGAACTCGCCCGGCGCGGCTACTCAGTTACCGGCATTGATCTCTCAGATTCGATGCTTGCCAGTGCACGAGCAAAGGCACAAGCGAACGGAACTGCCGTGAAATTCATCCGGGCGGATGCATGCCGGCTGGAGTTCCGCAATGAATTTGATCTTGCCATCATGCTGTGCGAAGGCGGGTTTCCCCTGATGCAGACCGATGAAATGAATTTCATGATCCTACAGTCTGCTGCAAATGCCCTGAAGCCAAACGGCAAGTTCATCTTCACAACGCTCAACGGACTTTTCCCTCTCTTCCACTCCGTCAAGGATTTCATCAACACGGGCTCGACAGATACTGCCAGCTCGTCGGAAAGATTTGACCTTATGACGTTCCGGCTGGCTTCCACGTTCAGCTTTGAGGACGATGACGGAAACCCTGCAACCGTTCAGGCTGACGAACGATACTATGTTCCAAGCGAAATAACCTGGCTCCTGAAATCGCTGCACTTCAGCACTATCAATATCTACGGCTGTAAGCTCGGCGCCTTCAGCCGTAACGACGCCTTAACGACTGAAGATTATGAGATGCTTGTGATTGCGCAGAAATGATGCAAAGCGGTACGGTGTATTGGAAACGAAAAACCAACTTCCGTATAGGTAATGTTACAGTTCGATTTCTTCCTCACCAAAAGATATAGCCGCCCTGAGCGATCCGCCGAAGGGTTCTCAGATCCAAAGGAGTCCTTCGTGACAAGAGGTGATCCGTCTTAGACGGAATAGTCCGACGCGTCCCGATCAAGAACTTCGGGACTTGCTCTCTATGACTTTGCTTTTGAAATATAGCATTACACTCGTATATTTTGAAGAACGTTTGCTTCTCTGGAAATATCATTGTTTAGTGCAACACCGGAAGAAGGAAAGCTTCGAACATTTTTATCAGCAAAAAGATTTTTGGAAGCCGCAATGTATGCCGGTATAAAAATAAAATTGTGAAAGGAATCAACGGATGAAATCATGGAATTTAATACTTCTGGCGCTTCTGACTGCAACGCTCCTTAGCGCTTGCAGTTCAGACAAGAAGGAGCCGTCATCGTCAACCCGTGTTCTTAAATATTCTACTCTGGGGACTCCCTCTCCGAATCCAATCAGCGATCAGAATGCCGTTGATGTGAAATCCAATCAACGAATGATTATCCTGACCGCGAACCTGCGCATAGAAGTTGCCAACTGCAACACCGCGCTCACTAAGATTCAAAATCTGGCAAGCCAAAACAACGGGTACGTTGTACAATCAACAACGACTCTGGAGCCCGGGGGCACGGCTGCGGGAAATGCTTTACTTCGAATTCCCTCTCATGCGTTCGATACCACTTTATCTGAGATTAAAAGCCTAGCCGAAACTGTGGAATCCCAAACGATAGAAGGCAACGACGTGACTGCAGAATTTTACGATATCAGTGCGCGGCTGGAAAACAAACAAAAAGTGGAGGCGCGGTTCAGGGAAATTCTAAAATCGGCTAAGAGCGTGAAGGACATATTAGATGTGGAGCAGGCGCTGGGTAATGTGAGAGAAGATATTGAACGATTAACGGGAAGAAAGAAATATCTTGCCGATCAGGTTCAGTATTCGACAATAAGCGTCAATTTGCATGAACCGTACAAAAGTATCATTGCACAGGAACCGTCTTTTATCTCAAAGATAGAGAATGGCATCCAAAAGGGCGTTGTCGGATTTGAAGATGTCTTGAGTTTTCTTGTCACAATTCTCATCGCCGGAGGACCGGTTATTCTTGCTGCCGGAGCCGTTGCCTTTTACGGGTTGAAGATCGTAAGACGTCGCCGGAACAAACGAACAACGACATAAGCTTCAAACAAATCAAACAACATTCATACAACACTTACATCGGGAGATAAACCATGAAACTGAAAAATTTTATCGTACTCTGTGCTATCACCGCACTATCGCTTGCCGCTATGGGTTGTTGTTCAGCAGGAATGTTCACTGCAGGAAATCTGACCGAAGTTCAGCTTCAGAAGGGCAACTACAAAATTGTTGCGCGCGGCGTATCGGGCGAATCATCGGCAGCATACGTGTTCGGGTTTTCCATGTCTATGGGGACGGTAACAAACACCATTGCGCTTGCCCGTGTGGACGGTACCGGTATGCTGTATAAAGAAGCGCTCGACGGCTTGTGGAAAAACTATGAAGCGGCGCACGGTTCCGCAGAGGGAAAGAAACTTGCACTCGTGAACCTCCATTACGATTCCGACGTACTGAATCTGTTTGTTTATACAAAAGCGAAAATAATGGTGCGGGCGGATGTTGTTGAGTTTTCCGAATAGGGGCAATGATATCAGGAACAGCTTCGGACGTATTCCCCGACAGATATGCCGGGGCTATTTTATTTTTTGATTCAATGAGCTTCCATTTATGAACATTAAAGCAATACTTTTCGGCGGAACGGGTATGGTCGGCGAAGGCGTTCTTCACGAAGCACTCAACGATCCGGCGGTAGAATCAATTCTTGTTATCGGACGCAGAACGTGCAGCGTGAAACATGAAAAGCTGAGCGAGATTCTGCACAACGATTTTTATGATTACGCCGCAATCAAAAATCAGCTGAGCGGCTACAATGCCTGTTTCTTCTGCCTCGGAGTTACTTCCATCGGCAAGAATGAGGAAGAGTACCACCGGATGACGTACGACCTGACAATGGCGGCGGCAAAAACATTATCCGGTATTAATCCGGATATGGTTTTTTGCTACGTCTCCGGTGCGGGAACCGACAGCACTGAGCACGGAAGAACAATGTGGGCGCGTGTGAAAGGAAAAACTGAAAACGATCTGATGAAGCTTCCGTTCAAAGCGGTGTACACATTCAGGCCGGGATTTATCAAGCCGACGCCGGGGCTGAAAAACAGTCTGACAATTTCAAAAATAATTGCTCCTCTCTACCCTATTCTAAGTCTGCTCGCCCCGAAATTCGTCTGCACGCTCGAGGATGTCGGACGCGCGATGATACGCGTTGCCGAAAAAGACTATGATAAAAAAGTTTTGGAATGTGCGGACATTACGAGAATCGGGAGAGAAAGATCGGTGGGACAAACATAAGAAAAACAATGCCTCTCAAACACGGCGTAAGAAAGAATTACAAAATGAACATTATTGATCTGGACGAACAATATCTACCTCTCTATTTCGTGTGCCTCGATGATTGGTCTGACGAAATGAAAGAGGCGGGCAACCACAAAGAAATTTGGTACAACAGAATAAAAGACAATGGCCTTCGCGTGAAATTAGCACTGGACGATAAAGGCGTTGTCGGCGGAATGATACAATATGTTCCGATTGAATACTCGCCTGCCGATGGAAACGATTTGTACTTCATCAATTGCATTTGGGTGCATGGACATAAGCAAGGGAGAGGGAACTTCCAGCATCACGGTATGGGAACAGCGCTTCTCGAAGCAGCCGAAGCCGATGCACGCGCACTGAATGCGAAAGGAATAGCGGCGTGGGGTCTTTTTATTCCTGCGTTCATGCGCGCATCGTGGTTCAGGAAACACGGATACCACACTGCCGACAGGCAGGGTATACAAGTTCTTCTGTGGAAGCCGTTCACTGCTGACACACTTCCTCCGAAATGGATTCGGCAGAAAGCACAACCGGCGCTTGAGCTGAATAAAGTCACCGTCACGGCCTTTTGCAGCGGCTGGTGCCCTGTCCAGAATCTTGCACTTGAGAGAGCAAAAAGAGCCTCAGCAGAACCAGATCTTTCAGATAAAATAGTGTTTCATGAAATAGACACGTTTGATAGAAAGGAGTTTTTAAAGTTTGGAATATCGGATGCATTGTTCATCAACCATAAGGAAGTCCGAACAGGTCCCCCTCCTTCCTACAACAAAATACGAAGGCTCATTGAGAAACAAACGCGCAAACTACAAGGGCAGCAACAACCGGTAACACCATTATGAAGATTGCCGTGCCCACAGAAAGAGAAACCTTTGAGGGGGAAATCGCGACGTACTGTCTTGACATTTGAGAATAATTCTCACACATTAACGCGAGCACGCTCCGGATACGACAGAAGCAAGATCGATTTAATAATTGATGTTATGCAAAGATAAATTCTCTATTGCCACGACCTTCAGTTCGTGTGAGGATTATGCCAAACCAAAGCCCCAGCTTCAGCCGAAATCATACTGTTGTGGGCTAAAGCCCCATGAGTGGTAGTTTCTTTTTTCCACGACATACTTTGCCCGCCACGCATAGAAAGTGCTATGGCAGGCAGGAATTCGTGGCAATTGAAAGAATGCTTCTGTGTAACAAAAGCTATTGATTAGCGTCAGAAAAAAAACGCTAGGCAAAAATGGAACATGGTGCACAGGGCGATATTGTAAATCCCAGGAACAACGTTAACGAAGACACAAAGAGCATCTGAACAAATATTTTCAGACCGACATGAGAAAATTTATAGAAGAGCGTGAACAAGAAGTGCTGTTACTCCTCATTACCATGCTTGCAGTTGCACGGTGGTGGGTACCTTCCGTAAGAGGTTTCGAAAATATCTACCCCGCATCGCAGTGGGTGTTGTCGTACGATTACGGACTTATCCGAAGGGGGCTGCTCGGCACAATCGCGAAAATGTGGATGCCAATTGTGTCAATCAAAGATGTTCAGCACACCGCTTTAGCCGCCTATTGCATATTTCTGGCATTGCTCCTGGTTATCTTCTATTTCCTTTTGAAGAACAAAGAAAAAAACGGGCGGTTATTCAGATTAATTCTCTTATTTATCGCTGCTCCCGCCACTCTTTCGCTGCTCGCGCGCGATCTCGGTCGCTTCGATCTATTCCTGATCATGATAATACTTCTCTCGCTGAGCCTCTTGTCGCTCAACAAACATGTTTGGCTGATTCCGATTTTGATGATCACGGCAATGTTCATCCATGAATCGTTTCTTGTTCTGTACACACCAACGATTATTGCAGCGATGATTTTTGTTTACGCTTGGGGAAAAAGAAGTGAAATAGATTCCCGCCAAAAGACTGCGGGAATGACGGTTCTAAGAGTGATCGTTGTTTCAACAATCTCAGTTCTTGCCGCTTTTTTCATTCTCTACAAATTTGGCTACCCGACGTTGGGATATGATGAATTTTCGCGCCTTGTTCAATCGCGGGCGACGTTTCGCGTTACGGATTTGTCCATGCGCGAATGCTACTACAGTCTCAAAGACCATACTGCGTTAACCTCACCGTATTTGCATGATACAGGATCTATCTTGGATTTTTTCGGCGCACTTTTGATACTGAGTCCCGTGATTCTTATTCTTCTTAATCTTTGGACTCATGCACTCAGAAATTGCGGATCACATCCCAACGCGGGCTTTCAACGCGGAGCGTGCTGGTTATTTTTTCTCGCTACGCTGAGCGGATTGATACTTTTGCCTATTGCAACCGACTATGGTAGGTGGCTCTCTGCAATTACCTTTTGCAATTTTTTCGCCATCTTTTTCCTTGTGAGTAAAGACATTATCAAGGTTGAAAGCCTTCCCGAGTATTCAGGCGGCTCTTTCACATTATTGTTTGTATTGATCATTCTTACATATTTGCTTTTTGGTCCGCTCCATGATTGGGAGCCATATCCATACCAGCATAATTTAATTTATAGTTCTCTCTCAACCATCGCAGTTCTTGTTTTTGACATCGGATTCATTCATCGCTGGCGCTCTGTCAATGCAAAGAGCCGCTTTCAATCATCAAACCAAGAGGACTAAAACACGGAACCCCACGCTAACTTTTGGACAACACCTGGGGCGATGGGAATAATTCTAAGCTACTGGATGTGATTTACCGAAGCAGGAACATTAAAGGAACTGTAAAAAAAAACCGTGTCAAGGCATCAAACCCTGACACGGTTTTACTTTTGCTCTGAAACTTCAAAACGAAAAACGGGTAACGATATCGCTCATCGTCAGCGTGAACATGATGAGGAGCCAGAAAAATCCTGCCGAGACAAACACCCACGTAACGCGGCTGCTGTACCGCACATGCATGAAGTATAAAATAACGAGCACCGCTTTGATAATGGCAATGGTAAGAGCAATAATAATGTTGAACGGTCCCAAATCAACATACGCCATTGAAATAGTGAGAACGAGCAGCACTATCAGCGCCGCAAAAATAAGGAAGTAACGATTTCGCGAAATAGTATGTCCGGTCATTTGTGCACGTGTATTAGATAAAGTAAGGGATAGAGAAAAATCCAGACGATGTCAATAAAGTGCCAGTACAATCCGCTGATTTCCACCGGAGTGTAATATTCTTTTGTGAACCGGCCGCGCGCCGTCATGACAGCAATAACTGTCAACACCCCAATACCGATAATGAGGTGAAGCGCATGAAACCCTGTCATGATAAAATACAGGATGAAATAAATTTCCGACTTTCCCGGTTCTGCGCCTTCATAGTGAAAATCAAATCCGGGAACTAAGTGTTCAACAAACTTGTGATGATATTCCACTCCTTTAATGACAAGAAAGACTGTGCCGAAGACCATCGTAATGATAAGGAAGAGAATAATTTGTTTCCTCTTCCCTTCCTGCGCCGCGTGAACGGCAAGTGCCATTGTTAAACTGCTCACAAGAAGAACTCCGGTATTGACACCGCCAAGCGCGACATCCATATACTGGCTCGCGGCAGCAAACACCTGAGGATACGAAAAGCGGTACACGAAATACGCCATGAACATTCCGCCGAAGAAAAGAATTTCCGTGGCAAGAAATGCCCACATGCCGAGCGTGCCGGCTTCCTTCTGCTGCTCGAGATCGTCGAATTGATGAGCGACAAATGACCGCGTCTCGTGTGTTAATTGCTCGTTATCCACCGGCAAGGTCCTCCTCAGGATATGCGTATGCTTCTTCGGTAACAACCGGCGTCTTGTCAAAATTAAATGTCGGCGGCGGCGAGGGCGTGAGCCATTCCAATCCCTTTGCATTCCACGGAT
Source organism: Bacteroidota bacterium (assembly GCA_021796215.1). GTDB lineage: Bacteria > Bacteroidota > Ignavibacteria > UBA10030 > UBA8401 > JAJYOI01. Next base: position 249,597 of record JAJYOK010000001.1, on the reverse strand, counting down.
TATTGCCGGCGACTTTTCCTTTTCGCAGAGACCACATGAAATAAAAGAACGGAATAATGTACCCAAGCCCGAGAATTGACGCGCCTGCCGTTGAAAGAACATTCAGTACCTGGAATTCCGGCGGATAGATATGATAGCGGCGCGGCATCCCTAAATAGCCGAGAATGAATTGCGGGAAAAATGTCAGATTGAATCCAACAAATAATGTCAACGCAGAAAATTTTGCCAGTCCTTCAGGATATAACTTCCCCGTTATTTTGGGCCACCAAAAATGCAGCCCCGCCATGTAGCCCATCACAGCGCCGCCGACCATAATGTAATGGAAATGTGCAATAACAAAATAGGTATCGTGCACGTGCACATCCACCGGAAGAGTAGCAAGAACAATTCCCGTCAATCCGCCAATAGTAAATAAGCCGATGAAACCGAACGCGTACAACATCGGTGTGTTGAAACGAATAGTTCCTTTGTACAACGTCGCCGTCCAATTAAATACTTTCACTGCAGATGGAATAGCAACAAGAAAACTCAGAGCGGAAAATGCCATCCCGGCATACACCGACTGACCGCTGACGAACATGTGATGTCCCCACACAAGAAATCCAAACACCGCAATTGCCATGCTTGCAAACGCCATCTGCCGGTAACCGAACAATTTGCGCTGCGAGAAGCACGTAACGACTTCGCTCACGATACCCATCGAAGGAAGAACCATAATGTACACGGCGGGATGAGAATAGAACCAGAACAAATGCTGAAACAGAATCGGGTCGCCGCCGATATTCGGATCGAAAATTCCGACTCCGGTAATGCGTTCAAATCCGACAAGCGCAAGCGTCACTGCAATGACCGGCGTTCCCAAAACCTGAATCACGCTCGTTGCATAGTGGGCCCAAATGAAAAGCGGCAGCCGGAACCACGTCAATCCCGGCGCGCGCATCTTATGAATCGTGACAATAAAATTCAATCCGGTAAGAATCGAAGAAAACCCGACGATGAAAACTCCGATGACTGTCGGAACAACATTCGTGTGCGAATAACCGCTGCTGAGCGGCGTATAGAATGTCCAGCCGGTATCAACACCGCCGAGCACCATCGCAGAAAGTGTAAAGATACCGCCAAGCACATAAATGTACCAGCTTAATAAATTCAGTTTCGGAAATGCAAGATCGCGTGCGCCAATCATCATCGGCACGAGGAAATTGCCGAGCACTGCCGGGATGGACGGAATGAGGAAAAAGAAAATCATCGTGACGCCGTGCATCGTAAACATCTTGTTGTACGTGTCTGCCGAAACGAGCGTTCCGTTGGGAGAAAGAAGCGTCAAACGAATGACCAGCGCAAAAAAACCGCCGATCATGAAAAAGAGTGTTATCGAAATCATGTACAAAATGGCGATGCGCTTGTGGTCTGTCGTCAGCAGCCACGACTTCACACCGTACCCATCATTTAAATAATTCGTATGATTTTCGCTGCCGCTTGTGCTCATTTCTTATTTCCTTTCGAAGCCGACTGTGAACCTCCGAGCGACTTCACATATTCAATTAACTGCATTAACTGCGCTTGATCGATCTGAGATTTGAATGTCGGCATAATCGGCTGATACGTAGCGACGACCTTCGCCCTCGGGTCGAGAATAGATTCGCGGATGTAATCCATATCCGCGACCACTGTTTGGCCTGTCTGCAATAACACTTTCTTTCCGAACAATCCGACAAGCGTCGGGCCGCGTCCCGTATTATCCGAGCGATGGCAGGTCACACAACCGAACTGTGTAAAAAGCTGCTCGCCGGAACTTGACATTGTCACGCCGCTCGATTTTCCTGCAAGCCACTGTTCGTATTCCCACGGCTGCATGACAATCACCGTACCGACCATTTGCGCGTGCCCCGTTCCGCAATACTGCGCACAGAAGAGATGATACTCTCCAAGCTTCGTTGCCTGAAACCATTCCGTTGTATACCGGCCCGGAATCACGTCCTGCTTCACGCGAAATGCCGGAATGAAAAAATCGTGAATCACATCCTGCGATGTTAAAATCAAACGCACCGGTTTGCCAAGAGGCACATGCAGTGTATTGATCTCGCGGTTTCCTTCAGGATGCTGAATGTACCACATCCACTGTTTGCCGACAACATAAATGTCCATCGCATTTTTCGGAGGCACATGCATGTCGAAATATAACTTCGACGCCCAGATAAAAATTCCCATCGTGATGCAGAGCGGAATGATCGTCCATGCAAGCTCGAGCTTCATATTTTCCGATGTCGCTCCCTTTCTGCTTGCCCGCGAACCGCGCCGGTACCGGATGGAAAAGAAAATCACGCCGACAAAAATCAACGTCGTAAACAGCACAATAATCCCCATCAGCGCGAAGAACAACAGGTCTACACGGCTGGCGGTCGTCGAAGCTTCTGTCGGAAAAAGTGGAATATTAAACATAGTCGGAGAATTCAGTTCGATATTTTATAAAAGCATACATCACGTGTGTTGTTGTGCATCCTGTTTCGGAGATTTTTTCTTTTCCTGCCGGAAAAAAATTAGCAGCACTGTGCCGAGCACGACAATCGTGACAGCACCGGCGGCACGAAAGATATTCGCTATCACCACTCCGTATTTTCCAGTCGTTGGATCGTAATGGTAACACAAAAGCAATAGCTGATCAACCGGCGAACCGATTTTTCGTGACGATGCATCTATCAGTGAGAATTGAAGGTCTTTCGGCAAATACTCGACGCCAAATAAATATCGTGACACTTTTCCTTCAGGCGTCAGCACCATGATGCCGCTCGGATGAGCAAACATATCGGTCTTCGCGTCATACAGATACCGAAAACCGACAGCGTCGGCGAGAGAATCAATCTGAGGTTTTTCGCCGGTCAAAAAATGCCAGCCCTCTTCGGAGCCGGGGCGATTGCCGTACATGCGCAGATATTCTTTCTTCTTATCCGCCGCAAGATCCGGTGTTTCCTTCGGATCTATGCTGACAGTAACGACATCGAAGTCCTTTCCGAGTGAAAACTTGAGCGAGTTGAAGGATTGCGTCATGCCGTTCAATACCTGCGTGCAAAGCATCGGACATTGGTAATAGACGAGCGACAACACAACAGGCCTGCCATGGAAAAAATCTTTCAGCTGCACGTGCTTTCCTGTTTCATCGCGAAAAGCTAAATCGAGCGGAACTTGTGAATTCAATTTTTGATCGAACTTAACATTATTGAAAACCTGAGTTGAATTCAGCTGTGCTTCCGCAGGATGTGAAGAGACCATCATGAACAGCATCGCAACACTAACACCAATAATTGCGGACACAGACCTGTGCGCCGCCTTATAGACACAATTGATTCCTTTCATTCTTTCACCTTTGACTCTTCCTGTTGATTTCTCACCGGAAGGCCTTTCTTTACAATCATCTTCATTGCAACAGAAATCGGCACGCGCGCGACTCCGGTATTTTTGTCAACCCAGCCGTAGCTGGTGAGCACCGAATCTTCCGAAGCGCGCAGCTTCAACAAATCCTCATGCGGATCAGACTGAATGTGCGGACCCGGAGCGGTGTTATCCGGCACAATAAATGTGGATGCTTTTGTGTCCGGTGCAGTTGTGTGATGCGTGTAAAATGCAAACAGCCCGGCCAACAATGCCAGCACAATTAAAACCGCGCCAAACAAACCGCCGCCAATCAGCCACAGGTTTTTGACATTGGCGTCCCGCAGCTCATGCGTCGGAGAAGATAAATTTTGAGCAGCCGGTCCATTTGTAACCTTTGACTGAATTTTTTCATGCTGATCCATACATTCAACCTTTTGCGCGTCCGCCCGTTTGCAAAGCCGGTTCAGATGCTTGTTCCATTCCGCCGGACAGAACGAAGCGCGGATCGTGTAACGGAATTAAAGGATATGCTTTCAGATGCCAGATAAACAATGCCAACCACAATCCGCCGAGAGAAATAGGTGCTGCAATGTCGAGCCAGCTCAAATGAAATTCTGCCGGATGAAATGCCGGCGTAATGAGCCAGAACATATCGGCTGCCCGCATTATTAAAATAAAAACCGCAACGAGAGCCAACCGCGCCATCGCCCTCTTTGTTCTGCGGGATAAAAGAAGAAAGAACGGAATAAAGAAATGACCGATCACCAACGGAATGACAAGATAATTCCACGTTCCTCCGCGATGCAGATACCAGAGATTTTCCTCAGGCAAATTTCCCGACCAAATAATAATAAGCTGAGACACCTGCATGTACGCCCATAGCACAACAAATGTGAGGAGTAAATTGCCAAGGTGGTGAAAATGCGTCTCAGTCAAAAATCCGGAGAACGGTTTGAATCTGGCAAGCAAACGAAGTGCAATAATGCACAACGCTAATGTCGAAAGCACCTGACTGACAACAATCAACGCGCCGAAGATGGATGAGTACCACTGAGGTTCGAGCGACATCACCCAATCAAATCCGGCGAAGGTCATCGTGAAAACATAAATAATAATTCCCGGCGCGCTTAATAAACGCAGCTTTCGTGTCAACAAAACATCAGAACTTTGATCTTGTTTGCGCGACCATCGTGTCAGTGTAAATGCCATCAGCGTCCAAACAGCAAAGTAGAAAACTGCGCGTCCGACAAATAACGGGATGCTTAAATATGTTTGTTTGAATCCCATCAACGGACCTTGCGGCATCGAATCATGATGCATCCACGGATAAATATCTTTCAGCCCAAGAAGAATCGGAATAAAGAGCAGCGCCATCAAGGGAATCGTTCGCGTGGAAGCTTCTATCAAGCGCTGGATGGCAAATCCCCACCTGCCCGAAACCATGTGGTGAAGGACAAGGATTCCAAGTGAGCCGGCCGAAAAGCTCAACACAAACATGTACGCGAAGAGGTACGATTGGAAAAATTGCTGTGTTGAAAAAATCGCGCCAACAATTAACGCGCATGCACCGATTCCGCCGACAACAAGTGCGGACTGTTGAATGCGATCAAGAAACGGGCGCGGTCCTTCAAAATAATTCATTGAGCTTTTCCAAGAAGTTGATGTTGTTCTGCTTCCGGTAAATCTTTTACGGCTACATTCTCACTTAGCTGAAGTGCACGGATGTACGCAACAATTGCCCACCGATCACGAACGGGAACGCTTGGCGCATAGCTGTACATTCTTCCGAAACCGTTGGTGATAACATCGAAGAAAAATCCTGCCGGCATAGCTCGCACGCTGTCTGTTTGAAAAGATGGGGGCTGGGGAAATCCTCGCCGCACAACCATTCCTTCACCATTCGCCAGCCGCCCATGACATGGGGAGCAAAATGTATTGAAGCGATCCTGTCCTCGCTCCAGCACTTGTTCAGTAACGGGAAACGGAAACAGGTCGGCAAGTTTTCCATTTACTTTTCCCGTGATCAGCAGTGAATCGGTGGTAAAGGAACCGCGCGGCACTGTTCCTTCAACCAGCGGGCGTGACGACTGGCCGTTCGCAAAAAAACGGCTCGCGGCAAGCGGCTTGTATTTCGGCTGATTATCCAAATTCACACCGCCGCACCCTATGACGCCCAGCGCTGCTGCTGACAGCGCAAATGTGAGAACGGTATGTGAGAACAATTTTTTCAAGGTTATCATTTTCGTTTTACTTCTCAACAACAGAAATTTCTACCGGATGCAATGATTTCAAAAAATTTTCAGTCGCCGCTCGATCGAATTTTGGATCTGCAGCTTCGATGCAAAGAAAAAATTTGTCGCGCGTCGCTCTTTCAAATGCCGGTACATTGAAGACCGGGTGATACGGCATCGGCAGCCCGTTCAAAATGATCATCGCCACTGCGGCCGTAACGCCGGCACACAACACCGTCAGTTCAAATGTAATAGGAATGAACGATGGCCAACTGTGAAGCGGACGCCCGCCGATGTTTAACGGATATCCGATGACGGCGGCATAGTATTGCAAAAAATATCCGCCGACGGCGCCGCACAATCCGGCAATCAATACGATCAGCGGCAGCCGTGTTTTATGAAATCCGACAGCTTCCGACAAGCCTTCTACCGGAAATGGACTGTAGGCATCCATTTCCGTGTAGCCGTTTTGCGATGCTCTCTGCGCCGCATTCAACACTTCATCGGCCGTATTGAATTCTGCCATCAATCCATGAATAAACGATGTCGCCATACTCATCACTCGTGATTAGATTTACCGGACATCGGCAGCAGTGTCCGTAATTCAAAAATAGAAATCATCGGCAATATGCGGATAAAGAGAATCATTGCCATCAGGAAAAAACCGATAGTGCCAATGTATGTGAACCAATCCCATTTTGTCGGGACAAAAATTGCCCATGACGAGGGGACAAAGTCGCGCGCCAGACTTGAAACAATAATCACAAACCGCTCAAGCCACATTCCGATATTGATAATGATGGACATTACAAAAAGCAGCCACGGCGTTTGACGAAATTTTTTCAGCCACAACAACTGAGGCAGCGCGATGTTGAATAAAATGAGCATCCAATAGAACGGGCCGTAGGGACCGAACATGCGGTTGATCATCATGTCATGTTCAAACCTATTACCGCTGTAGAACGCGCAAAAAGTTTCAATCGCGTATCCGTACGCAACAATCAATCCGGTTGCAAGCATCACCTTTGCCATGTAATCAAGATGACGTGCTGTGACAAAATCTTCGAGATGATAAAGCTTACGGACAGGAATGACAAGAGAAAGCACCATAGCAAAACCGGAATAAATTGCGCCTGCAACGAAGTACGGCGGAAAAATTGTCGTGTGCCAGCCGGGAACAATGCCGACGGCAAAATCAAAGCTCACAACGCTGTGAACGGAAACCACAAGCGGTGTTGCAAGTCCGGCGAGCAGCAAATATGCTGTCTCATACCGATGCCAATGTTTTGCAGAATTCCTCCAGCCCATCGCCAACATCCCGTACACAATTTTTTTCCATTTTTGTTTTGCACGGTCGCGCATCGTTGCCAAATCGGGAATCAATCCGACAAACCAAAAGATGAGTGAAATCGTTGCGTACGTTGAAACGGCGAACACGTCCCACACCAGCGGGCTTCGGAAATTTGGCCAAAGCCGCATTGTATCCGGCATCGGAATAATCCAATAAAAAACCCACGGACGTCCGAGATGCAGTATTGGAAACATTCCCGCGCACGCAACCGCAAACAGTGTCATTGCTTCCGCAAACCGGTTAATAGAATTACGCCACTGCTGATGGAGAAGAAGCAAGATTGCTGAGATCAATGTTCCCGCGTGACCAATACCGATCCACCACACAAAATTGACAATTGCAAACCCCCAACCGATCGGGATACGAATTCCCCAAATCCCTACACCTTTGAAAAAAAGATAGGTAACGGAAAGCAGGAGCAGCATCACCAGACTAAAAGTGACGGCGAACGCCATGAATAAGCTCTTCGGCGTTTTCTTCTCAAGAACATCCGAACTGATCTTGTCGGTAATCGAGCCATAATCATGTCCTTCAGCGATGAGCGGCTGAGGCTGTTCATAGACGGCGGTATGTTCTATTGTCTCCAAAGGTTTTTCCTAACTTGCTAATTCCGAATGAGCGCCTTAGGCGCCATGGCGTAAAGCGCCATTTGGATTATTCAATTTTGCAAGATACGTCGTGCGCGGTTTCGTATTCAATTCCGCCAGCAGGCTGTAATCGTGAGGTTCAGCTTTTAATTTAGCCACCGCGCTTTTCTTGTCGTTGATATTTCCGAACACAATCGCATTCGAAGGACATGCTTGCTGGCACGCAGTTACAATTTCTCCATCCCGAATCGGACGATCTTCCTCTTCTGCTGTAATGCGTGCTTCGTTGATTCTTTGAATGCAATACGTGCATTTTTCCATCACGCCGCGCGCCCGCACCGTCACGTCCGGGTTGCGCATCATCTTGTATGTCTCCGTCGTTTCATCCGAGAACAACAGAAAATTGAAACGACGCACTTTGTACGGACAATTGTTTGAGCAATATCGTGTTCCAATGCAGCGGTTGTACACCATCACATTCAATCCTTCGGAATCGTGCATCGTCGCGCCGACCGGACAAACAAGTTCGCACGGAGCGTTCTCGCAATGCATACACGGAAGAGGCTCAAAGTACACTTCCGGATTATCAAGATCGCCTTTGAAATACCGGTCAATGCGTATCCACTGCATCTCTCTTGAAAACGCAACCTGCTCTTTGCCGACAACCGGAATATTGTTTTCCGCCTGACATGCAATGACACATGCGTTGCAGCCGGTGCACGATGAAAGATCAATCGACATTCCCCATGCATAGCCGTCATACTGATGAATTGGATAGAGCGTTTGCTCCGGAGACGGCGCATCCTCTAATTCTTTAACGAAATCCGGTTTCTCAACAAATTCTTTGACCGTTCCAGCAATAACGAGATTGCGATTCTCCATGCTGAAATGTTCTTGTGTCACTGACAGCGGATACGTCTCGCCCGTTTTTCGGATCTCTACATTTTCTGCATGCCACATTGCTGTCGAAGTGCGTATCAAATTTGCATTGCTGCCCGTACCGCTTCCGACTTTTCCGGTCATGGTTCTGCCGTAGCCGAGAGTCAGCGTGATCGCTTCAGCCGGATGCCCGGGTTGAATCCAGATCGGCGCTTTCACCATTCGTCCCTGAAAATGCAATTCAACGACATCGCTGTTCTGCACCCCGAGTTTCTGAGCAGTTGACGGAGCAATAAGGGCAGCATTGTCCCACGTTAATTTCGTCAGCGGCTTTGCAAGTTCTTGCAGCCAACCGTTATTTGCAAAACGTCCATCCCACATTGTCGGGTCAGGACGGAAAATTATTTCAATTCCGGACGGTGCAACACCCGACGAAGTATTTTGCCACCCTGAACTAACAAGCTTTACATTTTTCGGCGACGATGCCGTGTTTGCAATGACGCCATCATTCAATGACTTTTCCCAAAGAATATCAAAATTGCCGGATTTCGTTTGTGACTTCCAGAAATTTTTGACGATGTCATATCCTTTGTTCTCGTTACCGCCGATGAATTGATCAAGGAATTCGCATATCGAACGGCTTTCATACAACGGAGCAATGAGCGGCTGAATAATTGAAGCGGTGCCGTCAAATGCGCGCGCATCTCCCCACGATTCAAGAAAATGAGATTCCGGCAGATGCCACTTGCACAACGCCGACGTTTCATCTTCATACATTCCCATGTGAACGCTCAGTTTCACCTTGGGAAGCAATTCAGCAAACTTCAAATCTGCCGGCGCATCATATGCCGGATTGCCGCCAAGGATCAGCAGCATATCAACATTGCCGCTCGTCATTTCCAGTGCGAGCGCCTTTAATGATTCAAGCTGATTCACCGGCGCAACTTCAGGCGATTCAGCAAATGTGACGGTTGTACCAACATTGCCAAGTTCAACATTGATCGCATGAGCAAGTGCATGCAGTTGCGCTGAATGATGCGGACCCGCAACGACAACACCTGCACCGCGATGTTGCTGGAGATCGGCAACAATCGCAGAAATCATTTTTTGTTGTTGTGCATCGTGAATCTGCCGAAGTGGAACAGCACCGGAAACGCCAAGCTGTTGAGCAATGGTGAGTGCAATGTTGTCAATTTCATTTGCACGCGTTGTCAAACGATGATCTGCCATTACACCGGCAAGCGTCGGCGAACTTTCTATAGAGTAAAGCCGATTCATGTCGGTTTTGTTTTGACGAACTCTGCGGCGCTCGGCAAAATCATGCGCGTGCCGCACAGCACCGGGTCCCTGCGTCAAAAAATCAGAATCGAGCGAAAGCACAATATCAGCTTTGTCAAAATGATAAATCGGCTGAGCATATTCACCGAACGCAAGCTTTGAACCTTCTCTCACGGCGTCGTAATTCACCGATTCATACTGATACCATTTTGCAGCAGGATACTTCTGCAGAAGGTCTTGAATTTGTTTTCCGATCGTCGGCGAGGTGAGCGTTTCAGTGAGAATGCGAAGCCCGGCTCCCTTCAACGAACTTTGCACCATCAAATCTGTTTGAATGCTTTGCCAGAATTTATCCCACGTTGTATAGTTTCCGTCGTGAAGAACGACTTTCGAGCGCTCAGGATCATACATCGTAAGCAGTGATGCTTGTGTGAATGCATCGGTTGCGCCCAAACTTGCGGGATGTGATGGATTGCCTTCCAACTTTGTCGGCCTCCCCATGTTGCTTGTCGCAACAACTCCTGTTGAATAACCGCTCATTACAAACGCTGTTGAATAATAGAGCGGTTTGCCGGGAACTAAAATTTCCGGCTGTTTCACATACGGAACAATTTTTTCGTCCGGCTGCTTTACACACGCACTCAACCCCGCAAGAGCTAATGAAGCTCCCATCACTTGAAGGAACCGCCGCCGATCCAACCCTTCGCCCCACACCGAGGCTTCGCGCGGGAACTCACGGTGTAAAAATTCCTTGAACTCATCGGTCTCAGCAGCTTCCTGCAAGCTTCGCCAATACTGGCGGCCTTTTTCCCCGGAAAGTTTTTCCCGGATTGTTTTTAAATCAAGTTTCTCGTTAAGTGCCATAGTTTCAATTAGCGGTGACAGGTAGAACAATCAGTAATACGATTCACCTGAACATTATATTCTTTAACCAATTTTTTCCCGAATGCTTCCTGGTTCTTCGGATATTCGTATGTCATATTAAAAACTTCAGAGCGCGGACGAATATATTTTTCCGGCGCGCGATGACAATCAATGCACCATGCCATGAACAATGTGTTCTGTCGTCTCATCAGCGGCATTTGATCAACTCTGCCGTGACATGTTTCGCAGCCAATTCCCTTGTTGATGTGAATACTGTGATTGAAATAAACAAAGTCCGGCAAGTCGTGTACACGAATCCATTCCAGCGGTTTTTGTGTCTGATAACTATCGCGCACAGGCTGTAACATCGGACTTGTTGTCCAGATTTGCGAATGGCATGTCATGCAGGTGTACGTCGGGGGAATTCCTGCAAAGGAGGATTTGTCTACGGATGTGTGGCAGTAAGCGCAGCTTAATCCTTCATCGTTCACATGATGCTTGTGGCTGAAAGGAATCGGCTGTTCGCGTGCAACATTTTGTCCTGTCGTATAACCGGAGCGATATATCTCTGTCGCCGCAACTATAACAGACGTAAGGACAATAATAACAATGACGATGCTCGCTTTTGAAATGACGGTTGATCTCGGGTGAAAAAGCTGAGCCATCTTCTACGAGTTGCTCCTTTCGACTAAACCTTGACGGCTGTTTTTGAAAAACGCGTTCATCATCTCAGACTGACCTTTGAGAAACTGCTCTCGTTCACTTCTGTCACTATCATTCATAACAACAAATGAATGATGCAACTTTGATCTACGAGAACGCTCTTGCTGTTCTGTGAATATTTTTTGCTCTACTCACAGGATATAACAACACCGAGAAGCTATTCGACTACATTACAACATTTGGATTTTATTGGCAGTGGCAATTTCGCTCTGGAGAGCTTTAGACCACTTCCGAAGGAAACCCTTCGGGATTTGTCACCTGCAACTTTGTTACAGATGACGCATCAATGTTAAAAAGAAATTTCTGCAAACGCAAGAACAAAAATGATTTTTTTCAAAAAAAATTTCCTGGACAAACAATAAATGAAGAAATTTTCAACAGCAAGTCCTGGCAGAGCATCGTCCCTCAGTATCCGGAAAATTCTTCGCTTCGGATGTCGTCATCATTCACACTGCTTTCGTTCAGCATAGCTCGCATTGCGGCAACCATTGCGGCGGGACCGGCACAATAGTACACTGCATGTGATAGATCTTTGACATATCTACGTATCATCGTGAAGCTGATGTGTTCTCTTTCGCCGTTCCATTCATCGTCCGAAACATCTTTTCCCGTCATAGTTGTGACCAATGTAAAATTGGTATGAGCGGCTTCTGCCTTTTTCAATTCATCCAAAAACGCTCCATCACGTGGCGTACGATTTGAAAAGAACAAAAATAATCTATGCGGCTTCTTCTCTTCTACCGCCTGAAGAATGATACTACGAAACGGCGTAATACCGATGCCGCCCGCCAAAAACACAGCAGGGCGTTTTTCATCTGAATGGAGCGTCATGTTTCCGAAGGGACCGTCAATACTCATCTCCGTGCCCACCGGCATTAACTGCAAGGTACGCTTGAACGCAGAATTTCTTAAACGAGTAGTAATCATCAATTCATTTTCAAACGGTGCGCTTGCAAGCGTGAATGCACGCGTATTTCCTTCGGCATCTGTTTCCGATGGATTTATCAACGTAAGATCAATAGATTGTCCGGCTTTGTAACGAAAATCCTGCGGTTTTTCTAAATAAACCGACAGCGTTTCATGTGCAGCGTTTTTTTACTTTTCAAAACAACGCGACGAGAAGCCACAGCACTTCCCTTCCGAACTTGTTTACTGTACAAAAATAAAGGCGGCGAGAATATCCCTCACCGCCTTGCGTTGCACTAACAATATGCTTTCTCTGGCCACATTCATTTACTGTGTCGTCACACTAGTGATCATAATTCCGTTGACTCCGCCCTTGTTTCGGATGTAACCTTTTGCTGTAACCGTATGAGCAATGTGATCCATCAACAACGCGTTTGGCCCAGATTTATGATCATCTGGCAGCATCGATACGTATAGTTTTCCGGATTTCGTCAAGATACCAAGCGCTCCGCCGGCTTTTGCACAGGCCGCGGCACAACCAGCATGATCTTCCCCTTTTGCTCCACTGTGCAGGTAACAAGAAACATCAACTACTTCGCCCGTAACAGCGGTCTCTTTTGCTGCCATCTTCTTCTGCGTCTTTGTTCCTGCATTCAATGACAGCGGAATCACAATTGCCATTAACACCACGATCTTCCAAACATACCTCGCCATAATGCCTCCTCGCAAACGTTAGTTAATTGAAAAATGTGAATTGCGCGCTTCGCACGTGCGGTTCAGTAATTTTTTTCAGGAACAATTAAAAAATACAACCGATTACATTTCGCCAAAGTTCCCGAAAAAAACAGAACCGAAAAATATTTTAAATAAAGAAGCTGTGGAAACAACAGCGGCTCGTGCATCATTCGATCAATGCACGAGCCGGAGTTATCAAGTGAGGAAAAATTTATTTGTTCGTAGTTGGAGCCGGTGTTTGCTGGGCGGGAATCTGCGCCGGCGGAACAGAAGACTGTCCGGTTTGGATAACACTTTCGCCGGCACTTTTCCCTTTGCCCGGCAGAAAGAAAATATTGATGAGGAGACTTAGCACCATGAATGTTGTTGCAAGAATTGTTGTTGCTCGTGTAAGAAAATCGGCGGTCCGGCGAACGCCGAACACCGTTCCAAAATTACCGCCGCCGAATGTTCCTGCAAGCCCGCCGCCTTTGCTGCTCTGCATCAGCACAACGACCATCAGCAACAAACAAACAATAATTTCTACCAATACCAGAAACGTATACATTGATTCCGCCTTTTAAAATATTTCAGAACTTCACTTATATTGCGTATTAAAATAGGAAAAATCATCACCGAAATCAAGAATGAAACACAATCAACACTATTGAATCGAAATGTGAACATTCAATCCGCCTTCATTACTTGTAGAGCCGGGAATGCTCGACCCTCCTGCATCAGGCGCAATGCTTGTATAACGATAGTAGACGGATGCTGTCACGCGCGAGCTGAGTACATAGCGGATGCGCGGTTCCATAGTGGTTCGAGTGGAACCTTCGCCCGGCACTGCTGTCCCAAGTCCTTCCTGCGCAGAATAAGTATTCCGGGAATTTTGTGAAAGCGAATACGTGAAACTGATATCTACATCGTTCGACAGCGAAAGTCCGAAAAACGGTATTTCAAATCCTGTGCGTCCATATGTTGCGGTGAGCGAAATTTCGCGCGTGCTTCCTTGAATAATATTTTGTGCAATCGGAGTAAGATCGAATGTCGAGTTGGTAGAATACTGAATATTGGCACTCATATTTCCCTTGAACATTTCTTTGAATGTAATATTCAAACCAATCAACGGCGCAAAGCCGTAAAGGATGCGCTCTGCCTCAACAGTTTGTCCTGCACCAACAAGACTTCCTTTGAACGATGTCGTGAACGTTGAGTTGTACGCATGATCTAAACTCACGCGCTGCGCCCACTTTTGGAAAAATGAAAGCTGTTCCAGACCGTCCCAATGAAAAGTATAATTGACGCGCGGGAAATATTCTCCAAAAATCTTTCGAAGAAGAGGAAACGATTCAAACCCGTTTTCAAAAGCAGCGGCGAGTTTTTGTTCGTTGGTTCTCGTATCGGCAGTGTTCGCTCTCAAGTTGTCATATTCTTGCGCCACCTCTGTAATGCCGCTTTTGAAAATTGAAAAGATAAACACGGGCGGCACAGTGAAGAACGAACGTTGAATGCTTCCACCTGCCTGTACACTGTTGATCATCGGAATGCCATGAGCATCCGTCGTCACAGATTTATTGCGGGAATAATCCCATCCGAGATTCCATTTCAAATCGACGCGGGCGCCGGTCCATAATTGACGGCTTGTTGAAAAAGATAGCTTGTTGCTCTGGCTAAACACATCTGAAAAATTAGCATTCACTGCACGAACACCATGGTCCACCGTGAAGCCAATGAACGGAAATGAATTTTTGAACACAACACTCGTAATACTCGAAGTTGGATCGGTAACTAATCCGAGCTGATATGCGCGGCTCGGACCGTATGAAGGATCGGCGGCTTGCAGAAACGGAACTCTGCCAAAAAGATTTGCAAAGCCGGGGCGGCCCGGAATGCCGGGATTCTGCGACGAATTCGTCTGAGTAAATGTCAGACTCACTTTATCGTAATCCAAAAGCGGTGTTTTAATAAATAGCCGCGCAATTTGAATCAACGCTTCCTTGGGAGAAATTTTTTTCTTCGGCGGCGGAGCCGGCACAGCAACAGTATCTAACGGCTGAGCAAGCTTCGTTGTGTCGTTCAAAGCGGGCCGAGTTGTGTCAGATATTGCACGATGCGTAGTATCAGGCAGCGGCGGCTGGGCAGGATTCGCTCCTTCAGAACGCCTGCCGCGCGGCGACGCTTCAGGCGGCGGATATTGTTGTTGAGGGAGCTGTGGTAACGTATTCTCCGTTGTCGCAGGAAGAGCCGGGAACCACGTATCAACAAATGATTTTAAATTAAAATCCGTTGAGAACGAAATATTATTTCCCCATCCCGCTCCCTTTCCTAAATCTCCCTGTTGAAGATTATTTGACCAGCGATACGAAACGGAATATCGTGATGACAGCGTTAGATATTTATCCAATCCTAAAAATCCGGGAAACCGCGGACGTGTGTTGACATTAATATTCTGATTGTACGAATAATCGCGTCCGAAGTTGATGAATTGATCCTTCAAAAACAGGTCGCCTACCATGTCGGTGAAAGCACGCTGACGGTTGTACTGGTCTGTTTCAAGCTGCGCAAGAGTGCTGGCAATATCAACCGAGTAATCACCGGAAAGATTCAAATAGCCGTTTTCCGTCAGCTTCCAGTTAAAGTTCATTGAACGGGTTGCGCTGAAACCGCGTGTCGGGGCGCTTTGCTGAATTTGTGAACGCAAAAGCTGATGAGTCTGCGAACGAGTAACAGAAAGATTTGCACCGATGTTTGTGATTGGAATGTAATAAAGATGAAAGTCTTTCAAATCCGAAATAATACCTGTGTTTCCAAAAAGAGAAAACGGCATAAGATACAAATTAGGACTCGTTTGGTATGCGTACGACATTCGTCCTGCCCAAGACCACGACTCTTGATACGCCGTTGTCGGATTGCGCATTGTTGAAATCGTGTAATTGAACCCGTAGGTCAACTGATTCAAAATATCTCTGATGTACCACTTGTTTGAAGGAAACACGAACTTAATTGTGGGAAGCGCATACGTATTGGTAGTCGAAAGCGATTGCGACTGCAGGATAAGATCGTTTGCCGCAGCATTCCCGGCGGCGGCTGATCCTGTTTTATGCGTTACAATCTGTCGCTGTCTATCAGCGGCTTGAGTGACAATAATATCCGAGCTTGGTAAATACCGCGGCTTGCTCACCGATTCCTGATGGTTGTAACTAAAGGGCAGCGATGTTCCTGTCCATGACGATGGAAGAAATTTTTCCAATGAAAAATTCGCTGACACTCCCCAGCTTTTGCCGTCAATGCGGCTTCCAAATTGATTTTCAAGCTGATGGAAAAACGGATCAACCTGTTGATAATTGAATGACAGGTTGCCGATATCAGCTAATGCAATCTGCGACGAAATGCTGTACGCCCACCCCGGCGTATTGTCCGGATCGGCAAGACGCAATTCATCAATCCACACTTCACCGGTTAATGCTTGCACACCTTTTCCCGGCGGATTATAAATACCGACAGAAATAAATGAAACATTTGTCAGGGTCGGGTTTCCAAGCACGCTGTACGTTGAACCGGGTGGACCGTTTGGCACTCCAACAGTTATAACTTGATTCGTCGAATCACGCCCTTGTTTAATTGCCGTGAGGTCGGTGAACGGAATGTTGATCGTATTATCAGGATGCCATCCCGGCAGCACTGGCTCACGATATTCATAATAATTCAACGTATCGGAGCCGAAACGGATGAAAAGATATGCATCGGGATTATTCGAATCATCTGAGAAACGTTTGTTTGGTGAATATGGCGGTCCCTCATCACCGTGAACGAACATTCTCAGAACGCGATAGCTGAAAAGGTCAAGCGGCTTATAAGTAAACCATTTGATTGCCTGACGGCTGTCGCCATCCTGAAGTCCATTGACAACAAGCGAAAGTGACTGCTCGTTTTGATAAATCGTTTGCGATGACTGCGCCGTCTGCGTTCTGTCCACGGCACGGCCAACGCCAGGCGGGCTGGTGTACGTTCGCGGATTATCTTCGATGCTGACGACACTAACTGACATTGTGGTATCAGCAGCAGATTTGTTATTCACTTGCCATTGATTGCCGACAAGATTGAATTCCGTAATGCGGAGCCACTCCTGCTGATCAAATCCTTTGAACCAGACGCGCACAAATTCAATGACGGAAAGATCGGGAGAGCCAACTTTGCGAATGAATTCATTAATAGGAATCCGATACTCGTACCATCTTTTGTTTCCGCCGCCGACGCGCTGCGGATTTGCTGAAGTGGTGTCAAGGTTCAATTCATATTCGAAATAACTGTTGTTCAAATCGAGCGAATTGTTGCCGTTCAAATCTTCCGTATCCGGAAATCTGCCAATTTCACTATTCATGTTTCCTTCGGTGCCATTGACAAAACGGTAGTCTTCGCTAGTGTTGGTTCTAAAATCATCGCCTGCCGGATCATTAACGATATCGGAAAACGCGTCACGATTCGCAGCCACAAATTGCGCATACACGGATCGTTCATCTGCATCTGACACACCATCCAAGCCTAAGTCTCGCTCCGCCGTCACAAGCCCCGTCTGAACAGTCCCCGCTTCTTTATTATCGAGTTTGCGATTTGGTATCACATCCTCGCTGATTTCGCCAAGGTCAATGTAGACCTTTTTTGTTGAATCGAGTACAGCCGGATTCGACTGAACCCACAATTCGATGTAGCCGATATTTTCCTGCACCAAATTCACAACACCTGAAGAAACAAGCTTCATCATTCCACCCCAGTTTTTTTTCACAGTATCAGCAGGTGCATTAGAACCAAAATTTCGGCTCAGATTCATGGAATAATTATACTCCCCGCGCGTACGGGGATCGTACTGAACATCCAACACCGTTACATTTTGCTGGTCTTGAGTTACTTGTTTCGCCGGCCATATATCGGTTACACTTACGCCGCTATATGGCAGCTGGTTGTACCAATACGTTTTTGCCTTGGAAAATATTTTCGTTGTGTCTGGAATCGGGTTGCCCGTAATCGGATCCACTCCATCAATATAAGCCGGTACACTGAGATCGTGCCATTGCCCGTAATTGTCTCCAAGCGGAATTGTGCGTTTTGCTCCTTCAAAATCGTCTATGTACGCGACACCTTTTCCTCCATCGCTTGCAATAAGGCTCGTCTTTGTGTTAGGATTCGGCGACATATATGCTGCTTCGCTGCGCAGATTGATATTCGACAGTGCTTTTGTAGAAACAAACGGCAGGGCGTCCAGCGCTTTGGTAAGGAACGGTAAATCAAGCGAGGTATGACCGTCAATTCCAAAGATGGTATTATTGGTTGGCTCTTCACCTAAACGTACTTTGTCGCTGAGCGTTTGCTGATTCAGATTCATCACGGTGAAACCGAAACCGGTCTTATCGGAAAGATTTAAATCGCCGCGTGTACCCAACAATGTTTTCGATGCAAGCTGGAACAGATCGTTCTGCTCATATTTGATTTGTAAATTCGCACCGGGCACCAGCGCCGCTTGATTCTTGATAATCACCTGACCGGTAATGTAATCAACCGTATAATCAGAGTTCAATTTCTGCGGTTCGCCGTTGAGAATAACCTGCACGCTTCCTTCAACAATATTGAAACCAAGATTATACGTATTCGAGCTTCCGGCTGTCGTTTGTCCGGTAATAACAAAACGATCACGCTGTGTGTTGTTCTGCGCGGCGCTCGCCAGTGTGTCATAAACATCCGGATAAATCAAACTGTCAGATGTTGCTGTATCACTGCCAAAAAACTGTATCAGACTCTTTCTAAACGGCTCCGTCGAAGGAAAAATAACTTCGCCACGGGTCTCATCAATGGTAATACCGGGAAGATAATCAAATGTGTTGTCCTGTCCGGGAGTATTATCAGATTTGAAATTATCAAACCCGAAAATCTTCAGAAAATAATTTCCATTAATTTCCGACATTGGGTCTTGACCCGGAATCTTATATTGAATGTCGAGCTTAAAGCCATCCGGCTTGATATTCCTGCCTCCGAGGGAATAGATATTTTTCAGCATCAGTTTCCACGCGGTTTGGTATCGTGGAATTAGATTGACCGGGCGAATTAACTTTAACACAATAATAGAATCCTGAACACTTTTCACGCTTGACAACACACCGTACACTGAATTCGGTCCGCTGTCCGTACGATACGCTACAGCAATGGCTTGATTGTCCGGCACAGAACGGTTCAACGAAATGTAACCGGTATAATCATGCAAAACATAATCCTGCCCCGGCACAAGCTTGTCCCAGCGCCCGACAGCAAGTTCTCCATTATTGATCAGGTCGCTTGCTTCCTGAGAAGTCTGGAAATTTGGGTCTTTGAACTTGTTGTATGCAGCAGAATCTGTAATAGCCGGAAGGTACGCATACGCGGTTGCTTGTATAGAGTTCTGAGGATCAAGATTCGTGTGGGTAACATAGACTTCACAATCCGAAATGTGCTTGCTTGCATCGGTTGGACGAGACTCATCCGAATAGTATTGTTCGAATAATGGAATGTAGCTCGTATCAAGAAAATAATGATCGCGGGAATATTGATAGGCGTGAATCTCGAACGGCACAGTTGTCGTTCCACCGGAAACCGTCAAATCTTTGATTTGCCCCTTCTTTTGCGACGCGATGGAAACGAGCGTCAACGGACCGAATTTCATTTGCGTTTTAATGCCGAAGAGCGCTGCGCTCGGCGAGATGAATTGTGAATTGGTCGCAAGCGAAACGTTGCCGGCTTCTACGCTTTGAACAATTTCATCCTCGTAACCAGTGTATTTGATGTGCAGTTGGTTTTCATACTCAAACGTGCGCTGCGTGTTCCAGTCGGCGAGAATATTCAACTTGTCGCCGATTGTACCATTGATATTGATCTGCACATCTTGTTTGAAATCCGGCTCATTGCGTGAATTGCCGAGCGCCGACAATGTAGATTGGTCGGTTACCGTGTTGCGAAATGCCGCCGTAATATCAACCGCACCGGAAATGTGAAGGTTAATGTGCGGCGGACCGAAAATGCTGAAAACCGGATTGGCGGGAATCGGGATATCAATATTGGTGAATGAGCCTAACAGTTCACCCAACTCATCGCGCTTCTTTATTCCTTCATACTTATAAACCTGATCTGCAAAATATCGCTGCTGTTCGAATAATAATCTCTTCTCAATATATTCTTTGAGCGGAACTTTCAGCGGAATTTTTACGTCTTTGCCATCCACCATTTCACGAATGATGACGAACTGGCCTGTCGAATCCAATTCCACAGTATGCATGAGAACAGCCGGCGGTTTCAGGAAAAGCGAGTACGTGTGCGGCTGGAAAAGCGAAACGACCGGCGAATCTTCCCGATGATACAAAAATTGTGCAAGCCGCGCAGTCGAATCACGCGGCATCAATGCTGCACGCCTCAATGCTGCCGTATCAACTCCGAAGAAAGTGGTTGTGTCGGCTCCTGCGCCGTTGAGCCGAGCAAGCGCACGACGAGAAAGTCCTCCGGCTTGCGGGAACGAATCCTGTTCGGCAGAAGCTGCATCGCTGAAGATAAATGGAGATGAACTTACAGCAGCCGACGCAGAGGCATCCGCCAGGAAAGCCATAGAAGGTTCATCCGGCTCAAATGAGAAGCCGAGAACGCACACTCCGGCTATTGTGAGGATGAAAAAGAAGCGCTTGCCTGCCTGATGATTCCATCGAGCAGGAAAATCTTGTCGGAAGAATGTCGGAATACGAAATATCACTAGAAGGATTGAGAAAACAGTCAACCGCGTTAAGTTGAAAACCATCCCGACTTGCCGGGACGTGCGGAAAATTTGTGAATGCACTCACACTGTAATTTCAAAATGTGCTGTCACTCATCTTACCGAAAAGCACGTATCAAATCTGCTGACTGTTCTCCAAATTGTCGTAGGATGCTTTGAAATGTTGTCATAAATGTAGAAAAAAGAAGAAAGAATTGCAACACCCTTTCGTTGGAAAAAAGTGGCTGTGTTTGTATATTCAATCATGATTGTTTTCCGGCATATTCTCCGCGCTCATGTCGCACCGTTTATTGGGGCTTTCTGTGTTACAATGTTCCTGTTCATTCTTCAATTTGTTATGAAATTTATGGACCAGCTCGTCGGCAAAGGATTAAGCGGCGCGGTCATTATTGAATTGGTAATTCTCAATCTCGCGTGGATGGTCGTCCTTGCAGTGCCCATGGCAGTGCTCGTCGCAACGCTGATGGCGTTCGGCGGGTTAAGCTCAAACAGTGAAATTACCGCTATGAAAGCCGGCGGCATCAGCCTTTACAGAATGATGGTGCCGGCACTTATCGCCGCGCTCGTTGTCACATATGCGATGGTGGAATTTAATAACAAGGTGCTCCCAGAAGCAAATCATCGGCTGAAAACATTAATGATGGACATCCGCCGGAAAAAACCAACATTCACTTTGGTGCCGGGACTTTTCTCGCAGGATTTGCCCGGCTACAGTATTCTTGTACGGAAAACATTTGCCAACTCGAATAATCTCGAAGGTGTTATTATCTATGACGACACCGATCCGAATAAAAATGTGATGATCTCAGCGAGGCACGGCGTCCTTTCTTTTTCTCCGGATTACCGGAATTTGATTATGGATCTCTACGACGGAGAAATTCATCAATTGAACACAACAGATTTTCAATCGTACCGGATCATCAAATTTCAGCGGCAAAGGCTTGTGACCAAAGCAGAAGGATTCGATTTTGAACGCTCATCAGAAAATGCGTTCAGCCGCGGGCAGCGCGAACTGAGCGCCGGCATGATGCGCTACATCGTAGACAGTCTTCGCACAGAGAAAGCAAAAATCGAAAAGCACATCCACCGCTTGAATGAAGAGTTAGCTGATGAGCTTCTTCTCGGTTCTGTATCGCCGAAATCGCCGGACATTGCCGCATGGAACCAGATCAATCTCTACACATCCATCGGCAGCCGCCTGATGATGTTTCGCAATATGCTCGATATGGAATATTTCAGTCTGCGTGACAAAGATACCAACATTCGCCAGTACATGGTTGAGATTCACAAAAAATATTCGATTCCCGTCGCATGCCTTGTCTTCGTTCTCATCGGTGCACCGTTAGGTGTGATGACGCGGCGCGGCGGCTTCGGTATGGCCGGCTCGCTCAGCCTTGGTTTCTTTCTCATGTACTGGGCATCGCTTATTGGCGGCGAAAAACTTGCCGACCGAGAATTTATTCAACCGTGGTTAGGAATGTGGATTGCAAACATTGTGATCGGCATTCTTGGGATTGTTCTCACCATCCGTATGGCACATGGAAATATCGAGATGCAGTTCGATTGGTGGAAACGACTGAAAAGCTTTTTCTCCCGCCGGAAAATTACTCAGCGCCAAAATGTACAATAAACAATTCTCTGCGCTCTTCGCTTCAATTTAGTTTCATATAGACATAACAACAAACATAAAGAGTAAAACCTTAGTAACAGAGACTGCTAAACAATCTTTCAACCTTATTACCTTATGAACAAAATCAAGAGGCAAATGAAAATGAAAATAAAATACAACAACTTGTATACCCACTTTATTTTCATAACATTGAATCGCTTCCCCGCTATTCTTGAAAAACACAGAGTACGAATTGAAAAATACATTACCGGGATAGTAAACAACAACGACTCTAAAATGTACGCAATCTATGCAAATCCAGAACATGTTCATTTTCTTGTATCACGCTCTCCAGCAATTTCAGAAGAAGACCTGGCGACAATTATCGCTGAAAGTTCGGAACGATTTATCAACGAAATTAAACTTTGTGCCGGGCGGTTTGCATGGCAAGACTCAGCGGCTGCTTTTTCCGTCTCAAAGGCAGATGTTGACAGAGTTTGTAAATACATCCTTAACCAGCCGAATCACCATCGAAAAGTAGGCTTTAAGGAGGAATATGAATCGTTTATGAAATTTTACGAAAAAAGCATTGCGTCTAAAGAAATAAGGTAATAAGGTTGAGTGTTGAGGAAATGTGGCAATTACTAAGGTTAAAAGAATAACAGATAAGGTTCTTCAATTCTGCTTTATCAGAAACTCAAAAGATAGAAAATTGATAATTGAACATTTTAATCACAATTCCACGCAATGAAAATAATTGACCGTCTTGTCACAAAGCAATTCCTGCTTACAGCGCTCTTCGGTTTGATCGCTTTCACCGCTATTTTTGTCATCATTGATTTGATGGAAAAGCTGGACGACTTCCTTGACCGAAAAGCTGACTTCATGGTCATCCTGCAATATTACATCGCATTCACACCTGAAATTATTAAGCTGATGACGCCGGTCGGTGTTTTGCTTTCGAGCCTGTTCACAACCGGAAGACTCTCAAACAACAATGAGCTGACAGCAATCAAAGCAAGCGGCGTGAGCATGTACCGCTACATGGCACCGATGTTGATTCTCGCATTCACCATCAGCGTTGTGTCGGTCTATTTCAACGGATGGGTTGTGCCGTACGCCAATCAGCACAAATACCAGATTGAGCAAGTGTACTTGCAGCAGGATTTAGAAATTACATCTCGCTCGAATATTTATTTACAGGACGGTCCGAAGCGTATTGTCTATATCAGCTTTTTCGATGGCAGGGCAAATTTGGGTACGCGTGTTTCCGTGCAGGATTTCAGCGACACGAATCTCATCAGCCTCGCTGATAGGTACGACGCCCGCCAAATCCGATGGGACACTGGAACAAAATCGTGGATTCTTGTCAATGGTGTGGAGCGCGTTTTTGCGGACAACAAAGAAACGCTTCACCCGTTTTCAACGCTGCCGCTCGATGGACTTCACTTCGCTCCGACAGACATTGTGAAGAAGCAGGACAAACCGGACGAGATGAATTACTTCGAGCTGAAACAATTTATTGCCAACCAGCAGCGCGCCGGCAATGATGTTGCGCGGTGGTCAGTGGACTTCTACAACAAGATCTCTTTCCCTTTTGCAAGCTTTATTGTAGTGTTGTTCGGAGTTCCATTCTCATACGGAAAAAGACGGGGAGGGCTTGCGGTGCAATTTGGAATTTCAGTTGCAGTCTGTTTTGTCTATCTTGCTTTTATGAAAATGAGCGAAGTGTTCGGTTATAACGGAGATCTTAATCCGATGCTCACTGCGTGGCTTGCCAATATTATTTTCTTTGCCGGCGGCGTGGTAAATATTATCCGCGTGGAGAAATAGAAACAAGATGGGCTTCACCTTGAAAGTGGATCCCATCTCTTTACTTAAAAATTCAGTGACAGATGGAATTCAGGCACCAACTCACTTGTATTGCCATCAATATTTTGTAATCGCATTCCTACCCGCGTTTCAATTGTTCTATTATGTGACGCTGCTGATAACGCAGCATCAAGCGCACTCAGCACATGATTTACAACAACGACTCCTGTTGCGATTCCTGCAATATAATAATAGTTATTTGCCTTCCCTCTGTCAGCGTCGTAATTCAACATCTGCTGAGGTACCATGCCATAGTAATCGTTGCCATCCGATACCGGAACGCCATTCGCATCCTGAGGATATGTATCCCATCCGAATTTGTATTGGTCATATTTTCCGATCAATTCATAATACTGCTGTTCGCCATACTTAGGAAGCAGATGCGTGAATCCTTCGGAATGAGAACCGCTTTCCCACGCGTTGATTGTTGAAAAATCATGATTGGCGATGGCATTATAATCTGTGGGAGTTGGGGCGGGGCTTGTCGGTCCGTAATCGTTAACGCCATGGTTCACAATCCATTTCGCGTACCGCACGGCGCTCCAGTGTGCATTCGCGTACGCTTCAAACTGGTTTGTTTTCGAATTCGCTTGTGAATTGTATGTAAGTGCAACTGCAATAGCGGCAACTTCAGCGGAGAAAAAAATTGCGCTCTTAACGTAACTCCCCGAGTAAAATTCGCCTCCGCCCGGCACAACAAGAGACATCGCCGCAGCTAAGAGCGGTTTCTTCATCTCTGCGCTCGCGCCCTGAATCGTTGGCTGAGATGTTTGCGAAGAATCAAGTTGCTGCGCGGAAACAAAAAGCAGATCTACTCTCGCATTCCCGGTCAGAGAATGCTCGCCGGCAAAAACGACGACAGGAAACAATAAAAAAATTCCGAGCGTTTTCATAATAGTCTCCTTTTCTTCTTCATTCTTAAATTCTCTGTGCCCTCAGCGCCTCTGCGGCAAATCAATTTCAGTCAATATCAAAACCGAACAGCACGCCGAAATAAAACCTCCACTCCTTGCCGTACCTTGCATTCGCATAGCTGTTGACAAACGTGAACGAATCAAAGCCGTATGTTCCGTTGAAGAAAATTCTTGTAGGATATGCATAGAACGAATACGATTCAAGCCGCAGCTCAAACCCGGCATCTTTTTTGAAATTCCTAATCGCGGGATTGCCTGTCCACGCATCGCCAAAATCGTAGTGCACTGAAGCGTACAATTTATCGAAGTACAATTGCAGGAATCGCGCATCAATATTTTGCCACAGTGGAAAGCGGTACGTCAGATTTGCGGTGGCAATTTCATTGCCGCCGATCGCGTAGAACGGATAACCTTTCATTCCCGCTAAACCGCCGGCATAAAAATCGAAAAAGTCCGGAACCTCGGGCCCAAAGATTGTTCCTCCGCGCAGCGAAAGCGACAACGTATGTTTCCATCCGGGCAATTGAAAATGCGTATCGAGATGAAGTTCTGCACGGTGAAAATCGAAAGGATCAAGCTTTGGATTGAGGCCGTTTTCGCTCGCCTCATATTCCCCTGTTGCGTTGAAACGATTCAACTCGTAATCGTACCGGAAATTAAATTTCATTCCGACCGGATTAATGTCGGCGTCACGCGACGGATGAATTGCTTCGAACTGGTACTGGAGAGAAAGATCTGTTCCCTTGAAATACAAATCGCTCGAGCCCGGAACATCTATCGGCTGGTAATTGGCATCGCCGGGGATGACAAACGAACTGACATCTGTACTATAGCGGCTGTACGACGCTCCGTACGTCAGCAAATCCGAAGGCATAAAAAGATGCTGCTTAAAAAGCAGGTCGAATTCTAACAAGCCGTAGGTGATGCCAAGGTTGATATTCACCGGACGATTTGTAAAAATATCGAAAGAGCCGGTACTGTTTCGCGTGATGTTATAGACTTCGAACGAGACTGACGGCGACCATCCGAGTTTCCACAACCCTAAAATCCGGTCACGATATTCAAACGTGAAAAAAATATCGCGTTCAAGCTCGCGGTTAATTGCCGCACCGCCGAAGATGCTGTACTTATCCAGCATGTCGGAAGAAAGAAAATAACCGCCGAGCTTGATATCGTCCAAACCTTTGTTCTTCGTGTTATAATTGTCAACACGAATAAGCGGAATGACTGAAAGACTGCTGAAAATATTTCGGTATGACCGCGACGAATCATCAGGCAGTTTTGTATCGTCAAATGCACGGAGCTTATTCCAATCAAATTGATTCTCAACTGCTGTGTCGGATAACGACGCAAGCGGGCGGCTTTTCGGCGGAAGATATTCATTTCCGGCAAATTCCTGCGGCGCTGCATTCTTTAAAAGGGCGATTTTAAATCCAGTGGAAGTGTACGAAGCATATGCAATGTTGCCTGACTGATTGACCGTCGGCATAAACGCGCCGCC
The DNA here is from genome assembly GCA_021796215.1 of Bacteroidota bacterium. Lineage (GTDB taxonomy): Bacteria > Bacteroidota > Ignavibacteria > UBA10030 > UBA8401 > JAJYOI01. The sequence continues at coordinate 223,010 of JAJYOK010000001.1, read as the reverse complement.
AATGACATTCGTTATCTGCTGAATCGCCTTCGTCGCAACGTCGTAACTATATACGTTGAAAATTCCTGTCCGGTCAGAAACAAAAAATATTCTCTTTCCGTCGGGTGAATAGACAGGATTGCGTGAATCGTCATCGCCGGGAATTAAATCTTCGAACGCATCATCAGCAACAGAAACGCGTGCAACATCCTGCGCATCGCGTGTTGCATAACCGAAAACGATGGACGAGCCGTCGGGCGACCATTTCGGCGTGAAGACTTGCTCCCCTTCAGTAAAGTGTGTCAGTTGGCGAATGTTATTTCCATCAGCATCAACCACGCAGATATTCATCGTGCCATCAGCTTCGGTCGCATAAGCAATTTCTTTTCCATCCGGAGAAACAGAAGGATTGATGGCGCGTGCGGCATGCGTGAGGCGTGTTTCTTCGCCGGTCGCAATGTCGCAGACATAAACATCCGAGTAACCAGACCAATACGGATTATCACGCGAGATCTTCGAATAATATATTTTCTTCCCATCCGGCGACCACGACAGCGATGAATGAACTTTATCAATAAGTTCCTTTTCAGTTTTCGTGACGACATCATACACATAAATAGAAGAGAGCCCGAAATAATCTTCTTCTTTGTTCGAAGTGTAAGCAATTTCTTTTCCGTCAGGCGAAAATGCCGGATAGAAATTTCCGAACCCGACGGAAGCTATTTCATTCCCTTCAACTTTATGCTGAAGAATCGGTTCAGTGCGTCGTTTATATTCCGCAGTAATATGTTCTTTCCATTCATTGTACACCTCCCTGCCGCTCTTCCCTACAGCCCGCTCGATAGCGTCGCCAATACTGATTTCAGTAAGACGTGAAAGATTTTTTGCAATGCGGCGAAGCGCATCCTCGCCGTACGTTTCGGAAATATATTTCACCAGTGCAAAACCGGCGTTGTACGATGACTCATTGCCGAGACTCGTTTTTCCAAACACGCTCATCTCATCCCACGTGAGCATATTATTGTTGAGCGCATACATGCGGAGAATCATGTCGCGGTGCGAATCCCACGAATCGTACCCAAGCTCTGGCCGATTGTACTGCGCCACGCCTTCCGCAAACCAGCTCGGCACAAGAAAACCGGAAATCGGATACGACACGATCACATTCGGATAACCATAGAGAACATCCTGACGGCGTTCCGCTTCGTAACCAAGCCATTGAAAATAAATTCCCGGCACATGTCTGCCGAATTTCATGGATGTTTGAATCTGTACAATGTGAGTAAATTCGTGCGTCACCACATTGCGCAGCCAGTCGTGCGTGCCGCGAAGATCAAAGTCAAGCGCCGGTGCCCAAATTTCAATTTTGTTGTCATAGAAATATGCGCCGCCGTTCGAATAATCGTCGTAATCCTTCACGACGATGCTCACTTTTTGATCCGGCTGATGATGGTACAATGAGGTGACCGGACCGTAAATGTCTTCGGCAACTTTTGCAATCACCTTTGCGGTTCGTTCTTCACCGCTGTGATAGTTCACATAAAAATGCGGCGTTTCAATTGTGTACCACTGCAATTCTGGATGAGTGAAATCTCCATCCTGAGCGAGCGCGGAAAACGCGGTTATGAAAACAAAAGTGAATATGTAGAAAAAAGTAATTCGCATGAACAGTCTCGGATTGCTGGATTAGCGGATTAATGAAAAAAAGAAAATCAGCAATCCATCTATCCAAAAATCCATTAATCCTTCTTCGTTGTGAGGTGGCTCATTTCACCACGGCAATTTTAATGATCACACTTTTTTCTTCGCCGGCGGATACCGCTTTGATTTGCGCGAAGTAGACACCGCTCTGTACTTTCGAAACATTCCACTGAACTTCATTGTCGAGGTTCGCCATTCCGGGACCGGAAAATTCATCAACAAGCTCTCCTGCCATATTGAAAATCTTTATCGAAACTGTTGCAGGTTTGCTCAGGTAATAGCGGATGTTCGTCGTTTTATCGTACACCGGATTGGGCCAATTGTAGGCGAACGACGGCGGCAAAAGTTCAGACGATTTGAATGTAACCGCGCCGGTTTGAAGCACAGCGTTGGAATGATATTCATCGGCATACAATCCGTTCCAGAGAATTTTTGTGGAATCAAAAACACCGTTCACATTCCAGACATACAACGATGAATCGGTTGAAACCGCCGCCAGCTCGCTGCCGTTCATCGCAAGCGACGAAACAATACCGCTCGTTTGGATAGGAAACCCGGCGAGCAATTTTCCATTATTGTCAAATCCGTAAACCTGTCCATTCGAACTCCCGAAAAAAATCCCAACGGAGCCGGAAGGAGTTTTTGCAATCACCGGCGAACCGACCACTGAACCGCCGTCGAGAGTTTTCAACGGAAAGTGCTCGATCTGTACGCCGTTCTTATTGAACGCAAACAATCCTTGATCGGTACCAACAAGAATATCAAGCTGACCGTCGCCATTCACATCGGCAAGTGCAAGCGAGCCGGTAACATTGGCGTTGACCGAAAATGACTGCAAATCATTTTCCAAAGACGTCGGGGTGGTGTGCATAAGAACTGATGGAGGACAAAGCGTGACAGTATTATCATTTGTTACTACAACAAGATACGATGAAGCAACACTGTTGTTATCAAACTGCCCAAACGATGCAGCAAGAATTTTTCTTCCTGCGAAACTCCACACTTTTTGCCAGCTCGAAACAACTGTGTCCGAAGTATAAGCAAGCAACGAAGAATCAGAATAGAGCGCTGCACCAACTACAGGCGAAGAAATAATATGAGATGAAGAAAGTGTTTGCGTAGCAGTCGAAAAAGTGAAAAGTGAGCCATCCGCTCCACCGACAAACAACTGCGGGTTAGAGACGTTTCTCGAAAATACCGGTGAGGACAACAATGTTGGCGTATTGACTGAACTCATAATCTCGGAATTGAAAGCATTTCCAACCGCTTTCAAACGGAAAATATAGAGCGAGCTGTCGTGCACTGCAACGATCCGGTTTGTATCGGCAATGCTTGCAATCGCAGGCTGCAGCGTGCCGCCAAACGGCGAAACCAAGGAAGCAACTCCGTTCTTCAAAATAAAAATAGAATCGCCCGACGCGTAAACAACTTCCTTTGCACCGTCTGCATCAACATCGGCAAACACCGGCGCATCATGTTGATTGCCTTTGATGCTGCCAAGCTTGATGATATTTTCCAGCGACACCGCCGCAGTGCCGAGCTGGGTTTGAAATGTCATCACCGGCGCGGCACTGCTGAAATGATTCAGCGTAACGAACGAATGTGCAAAAGAATTGCTGAGCGAATTCGGGTGAGAAGTTTCTGAAAATTCATTTTGATAGACTGGCGAATCGTTTCCGCTGTACCAAAAATCGAGCGGCGTACCGTCCTCGCTTCCGCTGCCGGGATCTATCAGTCCGTACGATTGACCAATATCCTGCGAGCCGTCCGCCTCCTCTAAGTACACGCCGCGATGTTCCGGATCGGCATTGATGGAATTCGTCGCGAGATTATTGTCAATGATGGTTTCATCAATGTGCCAAATCAAAATTCCGCCGGTGTAGCCGATAGCGCCGGGTAAGCTCCAATCCAAATCGTCAACATTCACCACTGTTCCGTAAATCGAATCAACATTTGACGCATTGAAATCAGGATCATCCTCTGCATACTGCTTCGTAAATTGTTCACCATTCCAGCGGATCGTCAATGTTTGCCCGTCGTTTTTCACATCGCGATTGCGGTTTTCTACGAGAAAATATTCTTTCGCGCTGATTGGAATTTTATAGATTGTATCATTCCCGCCCGTTGTCAAACTGGCCGCAGGAATGCTCAGCGTTGAATGCCCTGACGGCACAGTAATCGGTGTTGTCCATCCTAAATAAATTTTTTCCCATGCTGATGGTTCCGGCGGAAACAATCCTGAAAAACTAAAAATGGATTGGCCGTCCATCAAACCGAAACGGCCGATCGCTGTTCCACCCGTTTTCGTATCAAATAAATCGGGCAAGCCGAGATGACTTCCGATACTCGCCACCATCAACCCATTGATGCTCAACTGCAGCAGAACGTCGCCGCCGATTCCCGGAATGAGACGATTTTCCGTTTCGGGAAGAATTGCGCTGTTTGTGATTGTGAATGCCGGATGGTTTGGCAGCGTAATTCCGCTGAACGATGAGCCGAGAGCCTGACGAAAACCGCTGAGGTCAAAATAGAGTGACGGCAAATCGTACGGCGTTGGATCGTAACCGAGTGAGCCGCGCAGATCAACATCTTTTCCTGAACCGGCATGAAAGACAACAAAGAGATCATAATTTTGAAACGGGAATGCAGGGTACAGCGAATCTGCCATGCGCCATGCGTCAACGGCAAGATTGGCGAGCGGCAAATTTGTTGTATCTTCCGGACTGTAGTCTCGCATTTGGTGAGGAAGAGTCAAGACGCCGCCCAGCACTGTTGCCGTAATGTTCTGTTTACCGTTTGAAGCTTTGTGAAAATAGTTTTGAGCAAAAAGGAGATGATCGGCGAAATAAGCAGAATCGCGCGGCGGCGCGTCAAGGATACGCTGCGGTGCGGTAGAAAGATCAAATTGCCCGTTCCCGGACGTTAACTCGCTCGAATCCGGCACGAATTGTACCATCACCGCTAACACTTTTAACGTATCGGGAAATGAGTGCTCGTAAACAGGAATATGTCCCGAAAAAAAAGAACTTTCTTCAGCCCGTACCGGATGAGCCAGATGCTGGCCGCTATACGAATATGAAAAGAGAATAAATAACGCAGCGCCCACAATGGAGGCTGACGCTGAAAGCGAAATTTTTTTCGTCATACCAGAATCCGGTTAGTGAAAAACAATCCCAAAGGGATTTTCAATCAGGGCGAAAACGCATCATGGATATGGATGACGAATTTAATTTACGCCGCCCCATAAAATAAGAAGCGTGAACCGCAGTGTATCGGAAAGCGGGCTGTTCTGATCCGATGCCGTGTACACATAACTGAAATCAAATCCGTAAATGTCGTACCGGATGCCGGCGCCGAATGTCATGAATTTTCTTCCGCCGAAATTCGGATCTTCATAAAAATATCCCGTGCGGAATGATATCAGCGAGTCGTATGTATACTCCATGCCGACTGAGGAAACAATCGTTCGCAACTCATTGCTCGGCGATCTGTCAGTCCACGAAGTGAAGATCGCTTTGTAAAAGGGATCAGAGTGGGTAACTCCTTGGGCATCCGTGTAATAGCTCACCATCAACTTACTGAAATCAAGCGCAAACTTGAGGCTGTTGAATTCATCGTGTACTGGAACGAAACCGAAACCGAGCCGTAAATTCGTCGGCAGCGGATCCGCCTGTGCTGCATCTACATAGGTAACTTTCGGTCCCATGTTGGATAGATTCATCCCAACGCTGAACTCGTTGCCCAGATCGACATCTGTGAACGGAATAATGAGCGTTTTCGGTTTATAAAGAAATCCAAAATCGAAGCTCACATCGTACGCAATACCGTTCCCTTTTTCATTCGCAGTGCCAATCGGTGATAAACGATCGTTAATGAAACGAATATTCATGCCTAATCCAAGATTGTCTGCAACAACAGTTCCATACCCGAATGTTGCCGCATATTCGAAAGCTTTGAACCGTCCGATTTCAGTCGGCCCTCCTTCGCCCGTTTGAATGAACTCGCCTAAGTTCAAATAGGTCACGCTCGCCGCAATACTTCCGCCCCATTCCGGAACATCTTCACGGTAATTCAGATAATCATAAAAAAGATCCGAGAGATGAAACTGTGGCAGCCAGTTCGCGTGCGAAATGCTTACTTCACTTCCCTTTAAAAAAGCAAGTCCGGCGGGATTCCAGTAAATCGCCGCGGCATCATCCGCAAGCCCTGTTCCTGTTTCTCCCATGCCGCTGGCGCGGGAATTCGGGGAAATAAGGAGAAAGGGAACGGCAGTTGTTATTGTACTCTGCGCACGCAATTCTTCTCCGCTTGCACACAATAAAAGTACTGCCAGAAAAATTCCAAACTTCTTCATACAAATCATTCCTTTGCTGATTTATAATAATGTAACATTTTTAATTTTCTTGGTCAACGATAACAACACTACTCACCGAACAATTGCCAGCTTCCCCAAAGCTTCACTCGTCATGTTTCCGTCTATTGTACTTGCCATAACTTTATAGAGATAAATTCCGTTCCCGAGCAAATCGCCGTCGCGGTCGCGGCAGTCCCACGGAATTTCAACAAAGCGGTCAGCAACCGCATAACGATCAATAGTTTGAACAAGCCGTCCGGCAATGGTGTAAATTTTAATGTGAACATCAATCGGCGTCAGTTGATTTTGTTGGAAAGTGAACGTCGTCCTTGCAACAGTAACCGGATTGGGAATATTGTACACATTCTGCAAAGAAAGTGTTGTGCTCGGGGCAACAGTGAATTCCACATGATCCGAAGATGAATAGTTATACACATTCCACGCCTTCACCTGCAAGGTATGACGTCCCGGTGCTAATCCCGGTAATTGATACTGAACCGTTCCTTCTTGATAACTGTCTTTTTTTCCCGTGTAGTAATCGCTGAGATCAATTCCTTTTGAACTGTCATCCAACCACGCGGTGAGACCGTGACCGATGCCGCTGGTAGAAGTATTGATACCGCCGCTGTCGCTGAGGTCTACATACAGTACTGGATTTTCATTGACAAGATCGCCGGAGCGAAATGAATTATCATCCAAATAAATTCGAATGGAAGGACCTTGCGTATCTACGATCGTATCGCTGCTTGTGCCTCCGATGACGACATTTTCTGTATAACCACGCCCATCGCTGGTCGGCGTCGAAAAATAAACAGACAGCTTTCCGCTTTTATTTTCATAGGAAATATCTTTGGGAATTATAAACGTGGCAGAAAGCTGTCCGTTCCTTACCGTATCTTCTCCTTTGTAAATAATTCCGCCCGCCTGGACAAAATTATAAGCGAAGCCATAATCAACAATATGACGATTACGTTGTGCATCGAACACTGTTACCAATGCTGTTCCGTTGATGCCCGTTTGAACGGATCCATTATTGTCACGTACGGCTCCTTTTATTGTAACCTTTTCGAAAGCCTTGAGAGTATCCGACTGCGATTGTGAAAGCGGAATACCGTTGATTGAATCAATGCTCATCACAAGCCGAGGAACGGCAAGACGCAGCGTCGGATCACCGAGCAAATGATATTTTCGATTGTTATCCGGATCACTGCCCGCATTGTTCTTTGCAAGCATCACCGCATCTCCAAGACGCAGTGTTCGTTGATAAGGGTTTTGGGGGAAAGTATAATCATAAAATTTATAATTGATTAGTGCATTGTCTCCCGAATACACCGCGCGATCTGCACTGAACACACTAATCGCTCCGCCATTCGGATTTGTAATAATATCTTCTGCAGAGCTTTGCGTATTTCCGTCATCAAATCTTCCCCAGTCGCATGTTGCCGCACAAACAAACGTGAGTTTGTCAGCATTAAAAAATTGTGAGTTAACATCACTTTGCGTAAGAATGGATTCGTGCGCCCATACTGTTGGATTACCGTGACCAGTAAAATTCAACACAAGCGTTCCGCGATTCACCTGATCGAGAATTGCCTGCCGCGCCGCAGGCTTGCGATGTCCCGTAGCAGCGATCACAGTCGGATAATCAACCTCATAGATTTTTTTCACATCAAATATTTTTGGGGTGTCGATAGTTGCAAGATTCTCTGCTTGGGTTGTATGGAATGTTTCGTCATAATTTGCATCGTTCACATAGCCATCGTCTGCCACAATCGTGATAATATTTTGCCACGCACCGTGTGAGGGTTTTGCTTCGTACTGCATAATTTTATCAACAACCAATTGCGCCTCTTCCGGAGTACGAACAGCTAACCTTCCGTGTGCCATAGAAACTGTTGTACTGTTCAGTGGATCAAGAGAACAGAAATAATCATCGTAAGCATACGTATATATTTGGTCGCGCGTTGTAGAAGTCTCGTACGTTGGTACCCAGTCTTTTGTCTCCCTCAGAATATTTTTGTAATCATACGTCGCATCGCCAAAAAACAAAACATATTTCGGCGGCACCTGCCACTGTGTCGTCGCATATTTCAAAAAATCGCGAATTGCCGTGGGATCAGGCATGCCGTCGCCGAACTCATTATAAAGAGTATCAACTTCCACGACCATCGTCCGCAAGGCGTCACCGCCGGGAAGATTCTGTTTGTAATCACGCAACTGCTGGGCTTGCGTAAGAAAATCATGATGAGTGATAATGACAAAATCTGCTCCGGATGTGATTCCGTGCAGGTTCGAATTTGGAATTGCGGTAAACGATGCTGGAGTCTTATACGCGGCAGATGTTCCTGCCCAATACTTTTTAATCGAACCTGAGGAGAGTGTATCTTTGAACAGAATTCGGCCCGCCTCTTGTGCTTGCGTCACTGCAAGTGATCGGACATTAAAAACATTTGTCACATCAAAGACGCTCACATTACTGCTCGAAAATCCCGACAGATTATATTCGACGGTGCCGCTTGTATCCGGAGAAGTAAAAAGCAGTTCATCGCTGACCGGAACGAGCTGCTGTGTATAAAGAATTTCAATCCAATAAATCCATCCGATTGCCGCCTTGCTGTCGGCACGATAGACCAGTTTCAAATTACTTCGCTGATCAACAAGGTTAGGCACAGTTGTCACTTGACCTGCCTTTGAGTATTCATACACCGCGGCGGGATCATTCAACACATCATTTGTCATTGCCGGAATAGGAACAGTTGTCAAAAATTTGTCCGATTCCGTTAAAGTGAAAGACGAAGAAACATCAGCACGGGAAAGAAGTTCGTACTTATAGGTTACCGGCGTACCGGTAGTGTATCCGTCCAACTTGTTACTAATCACGCGAGTTGTGGCAACGAGCGCATCAAACGGCGAGCTGTACCATTCCAAACCGGAATGGGTGACATTGGTTTTTTCTTCATGGAAAAATACTTTCCCCACTGTGGTTGTAACATCACCTCCGACAGAACCGTTGATAGAAACTGATTGTATTTTTGCTTGCGTTTCCCCGGGAAGATATTGAATGAAACAATAATTGGAATTTGTGTACGGGTTGAGATAATGCGAGTATGTTTTTTGCGAAGGCGAATAATTCCAGCCCGTCACTCCCGGCGCATAAAAAAGAATATAATCGTCCGCATCAAAGTTTCCGTTGTTATTGTTGTCGACGACAAGCACGGGGAATTGCGTTAAATCAGCCGGGCGGGAAACGTTCAGGTTCGGAGGAAGAACGCGCCCGTTATTTCCATAAACTTTTACACTTGAAAACGGACCACCCACTGCGGCATCCATTCCGATTGTGCGCAAGTATGAAGCATCTATCTTATACATTCCGTCAGATTGAATTTCCAATTTCACCCATTTGCCGGCGGCAAGGACGCTGTTCACTTGAGCAGTTTTTGCAAGAGGCGGCCGGCTTGCCGACAACTTTTCCATAACGGTGCCGTTGATAAGCGCTTGTTTTTCCCAATCCACGGTACCGGCATGTGACCGCACACCTTCTGGCGTTCCATAGTCCACATGAAAAACGATGCGCGAATATTTTTTTAATGTATGTGCTGTTTGCTGGTACTGTAACGGGCAAAGAGTGATTGTCCCGACAAAAATTCCATCAACAATTCCTACGTTCGTCAATGAAACAATGTCCGCCGGAAAATTTTCTGAACCATTGTTCGCTTGACCTAAATCATTTTTTTGTTCTTCCTTTGTTCGTTGAAACGACGGAATCGTTTTAAGCGAAATCCCAGTCATCGTTTCGAAATCGGATTGGACAATTGAAATGCGGTTGCCATTCCGCCCCGGCAAGCCAATGAGCACTGAGCGGTATCGTACATCGGGCTTCCCGGCAAATGCATAATCGAACGGCAAACCGCGCTCGAACTGAACGACGTCGTATACTTTATCCTTTACAGTATCTTTTTTCAGCGGAAGATAATGTGGGACGAATTCAACCGTGATTCCCTGTTCGGACGAATCAAGAACGCGCATGTCCGGCGCATTCTGACTAAATTGTGCAACTGCCGTTTCTCGTCGTACAAGAAGGAGAAAAAGTAAAAATAGAACAACCTTTCCGGAAGCTCGAAACATGCACATAGAAGTCTAAGAAGGAAAAGAAATATAACCGAACGAGTACACTCTTCTTTCAACCCCTTGAAACGTTCGGTACATGAAAAAAGCAACTCGCATAAACATTAAAGGTTGATTCCCAGAAAAAAAATCCGCGAAGTACCAAAACTTCGCACAAGAAAGATAACCTTTAACAAAAAACTGTGCGCGTTGCTCCTGTTATATGATGAAGCAATATAGAAAACACAGCAACTATTGTCAAGAACGCATGTCATGATTTTCTGAAAAAACATGAATGTCTTTTCCCTCGCAGTGAAAATCTCCATTCAGCATTATCATTGATTATGGCTGGTTTTTTTGTTAAATTGATATGTTTGAATTAACTGTCGCATCTTACAACACTAATCACTATGTCAAAACCGCTTAATGTGCTCTTTGTTACCAGCGAGGTAGAACCATTTGTAAAAACCGGCGGGCTCGCCGATGTCTCGGCTTCCCTGCCGCAAACTTTAAGGGAACTCGGACATGAAATTCGCATTGCGGCACCTCGCTACGGCTCTATCAGCGAACGCAAATTCAAAATTCACGATGTTATTCGGCTGAAAGAAATTGAAGTGCCGATTGGTGAGCATGTAAAAGTGGCAAATGTCAATTCGTCGTTCATCGCCAATACGAAAGCAAAGGTTCAGGTCTACTTCATCGCCAACAAGGAATTTTTCGGCCGCCACGGCATCTATTCCAGTCCGGAGACGAAGAAAGATTATGTCGATAACGATGAGCGGTTTATTTTCTTTTCCCGCAGCGTTCTGGAAACACTGAAACGGCTCGGCTGGAAACCCGATGTGATTCATTGCAATGACTGGCAAACCGGATTGATTCCCGCCTATATAAAAACAATCTACCGCGACGATCCGTTTTTTAAAAACGTGAAAACAGTCTTCACAATTCATAATCTTGCATATCAAGGCGTCTTCCCCGCAGCGTCATTCAAAAAAACAGGATTGCCGGAATCTGTGTTCACGCCAGAAGGGCTCGAGTTCTATGAAAAAATGAGCTTTATGAAAGCGGGCCTTGTCTATTCCGATATCATTACAACCGTAAGCGAAAAATATGCGGAGGAAATCCGCACATCTGCAGAATACGGCTGTGGGCTTGAAGGAGTGATACAAAAACGAAAATCGCATTTGCACGGCATTGTAAACGGCATTGATTACGAAATCTGGAATCCGCAAGCCGATACATTGATTCCGGTGAGGTACGATGCCCACTCGATTGAAAGTAAAGTAGAAAACAAAAAAGCGCTGCTGAAAAAATTTAATCTTATATTCAAAGAAGGTGTTCCGGTCATTGGTATGATCTCCCGCCTCGTTGACCAAAAAGGCCTCGATCTTATCGAGAGCATCAGCGAAGACCTGATGAAGTCCGACGTAAAATTCGTACTTCTTGGCGCCGGCGAAAAACAGTATCAGGATTTTTTTGAATCTCTTCATAAAAAACATCCGACAAAGGTTGGCGTTTACTTCGGCTACAGCGACGAGATCGCACATTTAATCGAAGCAGGAAGCGATATGTATCTCATGCCGTCGAAATATGAACCGTGCGGACTTAATCAATTGTACAGTTTAAAATACGGTACCATACCAATTGTCCGCGCAACAGGCGGACTTGAGGATACCATTGTTGATGTTGATTCCGCCACAAACGGAACAGGCTTCAAATTCAAAAAATACGAAGCGAAGGAATTGTTGAAGACAATCCATCGCGCACTGAAAATGTACCAAGATCAAAGCGCATGGAAAAAAATCATGCGGAACGGAATGGCTCAGAACTTTTCGTGGGAAACATCCGCGAAGAAATATGCTGCACTCTATCGAACTCTGGTGAAGTAAAAAACGATGGAGCGCTCACATATCGCCGTGTTTTTGGATCGCGATGGAACAATCAATGTAGATGTTGATTTTCTCACTTCACCAAACCAGCTCCAGATCATTCCCCGCTCCGACACTGCAATCCGTGAGTTGAACAATTTTGGCGTAAAAGTGTTTATTGTAACAAACCAGTCAGGCATTGCGCGCGGTTTTCTTACTGAAGAAGCGCTGGCTGAAATTCATCAGGAACTTTCTCTACGGCTTCGCCGCGCGGAGGCGCATATTGATGCGTATTATTATTGCCCGCACTTCCCCGGCACTAACGATGCGCGCTATAATATTGAATGCGAATGCAGAAAGCCTAAAACGGGAATGCTCCTTCAAGCAGCACACGAACACAACATTGACCTTCGGCAATCGTTCACAATTGGCGACCGCTGCCGCGATGTCACAATGGGAAAAACGGTCGGGGCAGGTACCGCCATGGTGGCCACTGGCTACGGCGCAAGTGAAAAAAATGATTGCCTCGGTGAACCGGATTTTTTTGCTGTGGATTTGTACGATGCGGTGCAGTTTGTCAAAAAAACAATTTTATCACGCGAACAATTATCGTAATTCTTTCTTCTTATGAAAATTCTCTCCTTCATCGTTTCTTTGTTTCTCAGTGCGACAATACTTATCGGCTGCAGTGAAAATGTCAGCTCGGTTGGCAACAACTTCTTTAATCAACGGTTCGCCGTCACTGATACTTCATTCTTTGCAACAAGCGACTCCACTTTTCACAGCAACATTGTAAACGGCGCAGGATATTACAATCTCGTCGGCGCTGCAAATTCAGTTGAAGCGAAAACGCTGTTGAACTTCACAGGATTGTACGAAGGTGACGGCGATACTCTTGGAACGGTGCAGCTCGATACATGCGAACTTCAATTACACGTCGGCTATCTCTGGAACATGAGCAGCACTGCACAACAATTTGAAGTTCACGAGATTCTCGCGCCATGGACGACAGACACTCCTGTAGATTCTTCTGATTACATAAGTATCGACCCAACAACGTGCGGAACGATCAATCAGGTCATCACGGATACAAGCACCATCGTCGTTCTTCTTGATACCAATGTGGTGCGCAAATGGATCACCGCATCAACAGACACCACGTTACCGCGGTTCTATGGATTCGCAATTATGCCGCAGCCGGGTGCGACCAACACCGGAATTTGGGGATTTCCTTCTTTCAATGTATTGACATCCAGCGCAGAATTGGTTGTACGTTACACGAAAAACGGTGTTGAAGATTCCATGACCTTTACTTATGGCAGTGATACTTTTCTCGCAAAAAATTCTTCTTCAATTTTGCCATCGCTCATCGACATTCAAGGCGGAGTTGGGCGGCGCAGTAAAATCTCTTTCGATCTCAGCTCACTCGTGAATAAACCATTTATCAATAATGCATTTTTGGAATTAACACTCAACCCGTTGAGTTCGCACGGCACAAGCACGCCGGATTCCGTTTTGGTGCGCCTCGTCTCCAACGCACAATATCCTGATACTGTGAACGGTTCTTACTTCTATTACGGAACACGAAAAGATACTACGCAAACATCGAATCCCGTCTACTCAATTCCGTTGTCGCCAATTGTGCAGTCGTGGGTTACCAGCACGGAGGCAAATTACGGACTTCTGCTTGAAGCAGCAAACGAAAACGGCTGCGTTGACCGGTACGTGTTTTATTCTTCGCAAGATCCCGATTCAACAAAACGCCCGGTGCTGCACGTAACATACACTAAAAGATAATTTTCTCATGAAACAAATAATTTTTTCCCTTGCAGTTTTTCTTGCACTTTGCCATGCACAGCCGCTCTTCGCATCCGGCGGCTCACCATATTCCCGTTACGGCATCGGCGAACCGACATCATTCATGAGCACACGGTCCGAAGGAATGGGCGAAACCGGGCTTGCACTGGTCACCGACGGCTATATTAATCTTTTTAACCCGGCGGCGCTTGCACACATTGGACGAACGCGGATGGCAGTGGACTTTCAATATAACGGATATGCGATGAACGATGGAACTCAAAACACGTTTCTCAGTTCGGGAAATTTTAAAAATTTTACCATCGCATTTCCTGTATATCACCCAAGCAACATCACATTCTCGATCGGCTTGTCGCCGTTCAGCAAAATTGCGTACAGCATTGTCGACCAAAAAACCAGCGGCTCCTATTCTTATTCGGAAGGATATGACGGAAGCGGCGGATTGACCGATGCGCAATTCAGTCTCAGCGTTTCGCCGGTGAACAATCTTTTTCTTGGTGCAGCAACCCATTATATTTTCGGAACATTGCGCTCCAGACACACTCTCGAATTCACAAGCAATTCCTATTACTCGACAGAAACGGACAGAGCAATCAATGCGGACGGTTTTGCGTTTACACTCGGCGGAATTTATACCGGCATTGATAAAGCGTTTGGTTTTTCAGAAAAGAAGAATTTGAATCTCGGCTTCACATTCTTCACGGGCGGATCATTAACTGCGGATGATTTGACAACGGAAAATTACATCACTCAGAAAGATACAAGTGCGAACGCAAGCGGAACAATAAAAATCCCGTTCGGCGTTGGTTTCGGGGCGGCATATCTGCTCGATGAGCGGATCATTCTTACCGGCGATGTTCAGTACAACGATTGGAGTAATTACACCGAGTTCGGAACACACCCGGCTCAGTTGAAAAACAGCACACGCCTTGGCGTCGGCGCGGAATTCATGCGAACACATAACGCAGCATCGCCGTATTTTGATGACATTACCTATCGCGTCGGTGCATACATGAATGCTTCGCAGCTTGAGATCAACGGCACAGCGATCAACGAATACTTTGTGACAGTGGGAATGAGTTACCCTATTTCTTATGCGGCAAAACTAGACATTGGGCTTGAATACGGAATCCGCGGCACGACTGCAGACGGATTGTTGCGTGAGAATATCATCCGTATGACAGTCTCGTTCAGTGCAAGCGCGCTGATGTTTATTCCTCCGGAGACAGAATAATCATGATTGCTTTAGCGAGTGACCACGCAGGCTTTGCCTACAAGGAAAAAGCGAAGGAACTTCTGACAAGTTTGAAGATCCCTTTCAAAGATTTCGGGACACAGTCCACCGAAGCTTCAGATTATCCGGACTACGCACATGCAGCGGCAGTTTCCATTTCTCAAGGCGAATGCGACCGGGGCATTTTTATTTGCGGAACCGGAGTCGGCATGAGTATTGTCGCGAACAAGCACAAAGGCGTTCGGGCAGCGGCGGTTGAATCCGTTCTTGCCACAGAATTCGCCCGGCGGCATAACAACGCGAATGTGCTTTGCCTCGGCGAACGACTTCTCAAATGGGAAATGGCGCAGAAAATTATTACAACATTTCTCGATACTGGATTTGAAGGCGGACGTCACGAGCGGCGCGTCAATAAAATTCATTCACTGACGTCCTGCTGAGTTTTGAAGTTCGAGATTCGTGACGTGAGATTTAACATCTGACTTCCGAGCTCTGACTTCTGACCTCTGATTTCTACTTTCACTTTATACAAATATGGATTTTCGCAATGACTTCACTTCAAACTTTTGACCCCGACATTGCCGGCGCAATTCATAACGAAACGCAGCGGCAAAATTCCAAACTCGAGCTTATTGCTTCAGAAAATTTTGTAAGCCTCGCCGTGCTCGAAGCGGCGGGAAGCGTGATGACAAATAAATATGCCGAAGGATATCCCGGCAAACGCTATTACGGCGGATGCGAATTTGTGGATGTCGCCGAAAACCTCGCGCGCGATCGGGTGAAGCAATTGTTTAATGCAGAATACGCCAATGTGCAGCCGCATTCAGGCTCGCAGGCGAACATGGCGGTGTATTTCACATTCATCAAACCTGGTGATAAAGTGCTCGGCATGAATCTCTCGCACGGCGGACATCTCACACACGGGTCGCCTGTAAACTTTTCCGGACAATTATATCATTTCACCGCGTACGGCGTCTCAAAAGAAACCGGGCAAATTGATTACAATGAAGTTGAAACGATAGCGCTGAAAGAAAAACCGAAACTTATCACTGTCGGTGCGAGCGCGTATTCCCGTAATATTGATTACAAAAAATTCCGTGAGATTGCCGATAAAGCCGGCGCATTTCTCTTCGCCGACATTGCTCATCCGGCAGGATTGATCGCTGCGAAATTACTTAACGACCCGCTTCCCTACTGTCACGTCGTCACATCGACAACACACAAGACGCTGCGCGGACCTCGCGGCGGTTTAATTCTGATGGGCAAGGATTTTGAAAATCCGTTCGGCATTGTTGCACCGAAATCCGGCAGACGAAAAATGATGTCGGAATTGCTCGACTCGATGGTCATCCCCGGCATTCAAGGCGGACCGCTTATGCACATTATCGCAGCGAAAGCGGTAGCATTCAAGGAAGCTCTGCAACCGGAATTCAAAGTGTACTCGAAACAAATTATTTCGAATGCCCAAGCGCTCGCATCACGATTGGTCTCAAAAGGCTACAACATTATCTCCGGCGGAACGGATAATCATCTGATGTTGATTGATCTTCGCAACAAAAATGTTACCGGTAAGGATGCACAGGAAGCGCTCGACCAAGCGGGCATCACCGTGAACAAAAATGCAGTCCCGTTCGACGATAAATCTCCGTTCATCACAAGCGGTATTCGTGTCGGCACACCGGCACTTACAACGCGCGGAATGAAAGAAACAGAAATGCACATTGTTGCCGATCTCATTGATCAGGTGATTCAAAATGTCGGCAAGACATCAACGTACGAAGCGGTGAAAGATTCTGTTGCAGAGTTGTGTGCGAAATTTCCTTTGTACGCGACCAGAAGTTGATGCGCCTCCGGCGCAAAAAAAATGATGTAACAAACTAACTCTGCCGTTCAGTTGCCAAAAAAAGAAGATCAAACACTATCCCTCTCAAACTTTCATGACAAAAGAGATTACAGGCGAAACAGAAGTCCGGGAGATGTCCTTCCTCGATCATCTTGAGGAATTACGCTGGCGCATTGTAAAGGCTCTCATCGCGGTGCTTGTCGCGGGCATCGGGTGCGCCTTCTTTTCAGATTTTCTTGTGCAGGATTTGTTGTTGGGTCCTCTGCACGCGCTTCATCTCAAGCTTCAAGTGCTTACGCCGTATGGCATTGTGCTGCTCTACATGGAAGTCATTTTGATTGCAGGACTCATTCTCAGCATGCCGGCAATTCTTTATCAAGTATGGAAATTTGTTGCGCCGGGGCTTCTGCCTAAGGAACGCAAAAATATCGGCTGGATTGTTTTCTATACGTCCTTCTGTTTCCTTGCGGGCGTCACTTTCGGATATTTTGTGCTGATCCCGACAGCGCTCAAGTTCTTCGCAACATTCGGCACGCAGAATATAGAATTAAATATTGCCGCAGACAAGTACGTCAGTTTTATGCTGAGCCTTATCCTTGGTGCCGGTATATTGTTCGAGCTTCCGATGATAGCGTATTTCCTTTCGCGGCTTGGCATTCTCACACCGGCATTCATGCGTCATTACCGCCGGCATGCTATTGTCGTTATCTTGATCATTGCCGCAGTCGTGACGCCGACGCCTGACATTGTTACGCAAAGTCTACTCGCCGCGCCTATGATGGTTTTGTACGAAATCAGTATTTTTATTTCCGCCTACGCACAAAAGAAACGCAGCGCCGACGCACCAGCGGGATCTTCGACATGAAACTGACTGAAGCCATCAATCCCCAAAAAGCCTTTGACCTCAATACCATCAAGGCTCCTGTCAACAGTGAGTTGAAGGAATTTTCTGCATACTTCAAACAGGCGATGCGCTCGAACGTGCGCCTTGTTGATACCGTCGCACGGTACATTGTCAAACAAAAGGGGAAACGCATACGCCCGATCCTTGTTTTTCTCTGCGCTGAAACGTGCGGGGGAATTTCTGAAAGCACATACCGTGGTGCTACGCTTGTCGAAATTCTTCATACCGCAACTCTTGTCCATGATGATGTGGTTGACGATGCTGATACGCGCAGAGGGCTCGCTTCGATCAACGCCGTGTGGAAAAATAAAATCGCTGTGTTGATGGGAGATTATCTCCTTTCTACCGGACTAATGCTTTCGCTGAAGAACGAGGACCATTATTTTCTAAAAACAGTCTCGGATGCCGTCCGTCGAATGAGCGAAGGAGAAATTCTCCAGATTCAGAAAAGCCGGGAATTGGATATTGATGAGCAAACATATTTCAAGATCATTTCAGATAAAACCGCGTCGCTTATTTCTACCTGTACGGAAATCGGTGCCGCAAGTGCAACAACCAATGTTGAACAGCGCACGTTGATGAAAGACTTCGGGGAAAATATCGGACTGGCATTTCAGATCCGCGACGATCTGCTCGACTACACGAGCCGCAAAAGCATTATCGGCAAACCGGTGGGAAGCGACATGAAAGAAAAAAAAATCACCCTGCCGCTTATCCATGCATTGCAAAAAGCGCCGGCGAAAGAATCGCGCCGCATTTTGAAAAAAATCAAAGGCGGCACCCGTGCAAACGACATCGAGGAAATTGTCGCCTTCGTCGAGCGATACGGCGGCATTACATACGCCGTGAAAAAAGCAGAGGAATTCAGCGCACAGGCACGCGAATGTCTCCGTCCTTTTCCGGGATCAGAAGCGAAAAAATCGCTCCTGCTGTTCGTTGATTACGTGATGGAGAGGGAGAAATAAATCAATTACGAATTATCAATGAACAATGATTGGTGGTGCTGGCTAATTCGTAATCGTTAATTGTTAATTGTGATTTCCTGAATATCGAAGCTGTATCCTGACTTATCGAAATAAATATTATTCTCGTTAGTCTCAAGCTCGCCTCGTTGAAAATCCACATTGTCTGATCGAAAATATTTTTTCGCCGGACTGAGAATCTGGTTGTTGCCGGAGTTCGCGGACATGCGGTACTGATCAAGTCCGCCGAAATAAAAATCGCGAATTATCTTCCGCTGCTCTTCAGTTAAATCCATCATATATCTCGTTGCGGCAATTCCCATGTACGGATCAACCGGAATCCATCCGTACGGTCGAAGATAAATTTCCGTCCAATCATGAATATCTTTTGCATTCGGAAATGTAAACCAACCTGACTGCCATCGCGCCGGAATACCGTTGTACCGGCAAAGCGTGATGAACAACATCGCCTCTTGCCCGCAGTCGCCATATTCCTTCGTCAGGCAGTAATCGCTGATGTTGTTGATCGTCGAGTATTCTCTCGCAAAACTATATTTGATGTTCTGCGAAATCCAATCATAAATTTTCTTAGCCTTCAAAAGCGGGTTGCTCTCGCTGCCGACAATTTCTTGAGATAATTTCTTAATTTTGTCTGTAAAAATAATGTTCGGAGCTTCGCTGGTGAATTTGTTATAGACGCTGTCGTTTTTGTCGTACGGCTGTATTGTATTTTCATTAAGAGCAAAATGGACGCCGAAAGTTCTGTACGAATATTCGATTGTAAACGTTGAACCGCCGTTTGAATCTGCCGGCTGCTCCATAAAGATGGAGCGGATCGGACTATCCGCGTCAGAAATGTTTATCGGGTTACTCGAAGACGAAACAAGATGAAAATCTTTTTGAAACGGGAACGCTCGCGGAATCGGAAGCCACGCTTTCACAATTTCGCCGGGGCTTGCAGCGCCGGAATCAGCAGTAACGTCCATTTTCATTTTGAAATTTTTCGGCAAGACATATGGTGTTCCCAAACTATCTGAAGTTTTTTTTATCGCGCTGCAATCATTGAATATTGCTTCGTGATAGGCATATTGGTTAAGCGGCGGAATTCTCCGTGCCGCAATATCTGCATAACGGAAAAATAAATTGCTCCTGCTCGGGCTAACAAATCGCAGCGTATCGTCAATCGTTCTCGCGTCGAATTTTCCATCCTTCAGCCATTCATTGAATTCGTCTCTTGAAATGTTTTGAATGCCTCGTTCAAGCTGGGCATACAGGTCATCAGTTGTCAGAGAATAATCAATTCGAATGCGTCTCATTCTTTCAATCTGGAAGAGAATTTTGTTTTTTTCGTCTTGAGACAGCGAGTTCGAATTTTCAGAAAGAACATTTTCAAGAAGCGTCGTTGCTTCTTTGAATTTTCCTGCGTTCTCCAACTGGAGAGCGGCATCGTAAGATTTTATCTGTGCATAACATGAAGGCAGGACAGCAAAAAATAAAAACGCACAGGATATAACCGATAGTACACGGTTGAATCGTGACATTTGTTTTCTCCTTTATCTATGAAATCAAAGAATTGAGCACAGGAGTTATCGTTATTTGAGCAGCGTCAGCTTTTTCGTCTCCACAAAGCTCCCGCTGCGAAGCGTATAAAAATAAATTCCGCTCGATAGTTTGCTTCCGTCAAATTGCACTTCGTATGTCCCCGGAGATTTTTGTTCGTTCACTAACGTCGTTACTTCGCGCCCAAGAATATCGTACACTTTCAGTGTCACATTCTCGCTATTGGCTACTGAATACTGAACTTTTGTTGTCGGATTGAACGGATTCGGATAATTCTGACTTAACGAAAAATGCAAAGGGATCTGTTGACCAGGATTTCCTTGCACTGCAAGCGGCGTTTGATACGTCCAGCGAATTGCATCGAAAATGATCGCTTGTCCGACCGAATCACTTCCGTCTCCAAGCTGAACATAGCCGCTGTCTCCTTTTACGAATGGAAAAGTTCCGAGTGATACCCACGAAGAATCGTACTGACTTTGATCTATAATGACCGTTGCCGTATCGTTTGCATTTACAATTTTATATCGGGCGGCTTTGGCAACGCTGTACGGAATGTACGCTGAGACTTCATACATTCCTTCTTCCTTCAACGTTGGCTGCCATTGCGCATAACATGTGTCACTGTGACGCGTAAATACCCACCACATGTGTCCTTCGTAGCCGGCTTTCTTATCCTTCCACAACGACATTGAAGCCGGTGCAGAATTGTGAAGAGTAAATCCTTTGCCAAATTGAAGATCGTCCACAATTGTATCGCAGACTGACGGCGGCGAATATCTCACTGCTACGCCCCACCACGATGTGTTGAGATTCTGATGCCCATTGTTGTAGCCGGGCCAATCGTAAGACACACCTTTGCCATTTCTGCTCGGATAAATTCCCGAATTTTTATTTCCATACGGATCGTTGACAATCAATGTTCCCCGTACGCTGTCCACACCGTTGATGACGATGATATGACCCGCCGTCGTCAAGCCGTTGCACAAAGTGTACGGATGTCCATTGCTCACTTCGCTTATCACTATGTCGAGTGACGGCGCATCCAGACGGCTCGCTGTCAATCCATGATTGGTATAATATTGAACTATGCGTGAATAGGGAGAGTAGTTTCCGGTCCACATAAATCCATATCCGCCCCACGAAGATTTTCCATTCGGATCCGTTGCCGAATAAACATAATCAACTAGACGGAAATGATACTGCTCGCACACGTAATTGCCGTACGCGCTCCAGTGAGCGTATGCCGGATAATACTTACACCACACATTCCACGCAGGGAGTAAATTGTAATATGCCAGCACCATAATAGCAGAAGTCGGTCCGCAAGCAGCGCTGCCGTTGTACCAATCCGGCGTGTCGTACACTTGATTTGTGTACGGCATTTCAAAATAGACTGCTGGCGCTGAAATTTTTTCGACTGAAGAATTTGAGGATTCTTTCTGCAACTTCGGAACCGCTGCATTATCAATCGTTGCAACTGTGCTTACATTTTGAAGAATTGCTGGTGAGCGGGACAGCGTTGCTTTGAAAATTGCGCTCTTGTTATACGAACGGAAAATAATTTCGCTGCCTGTTTGTCCGGCAGGCAGGTTTGAAATGCTCGGCTCAGTTTCAAAAATGTTTGGCGTGTCGGTGAGCCGAATAATTTCTTTCCCATCGTATGAAGCGCTGTACAAATCTGAATTGAGCAGAGTATATTTTTCAACTTCCTTTCGAACAAACACTAACGCTTCGCCATCGTTCGACCATGCCGGTTCGCTCCCTTCGCCGAGAGAATACGACTGCTCGTTACTCGCATCATACACGAACAACGAATCATCCAGGCTTGAATAACATAACCGGTCTGCCGCCGGCGACCACACGGGCAAATAATATCCTTTTGATGAAGTTGTAATGCACCGCCGTTGCTGCGAGTTTACATTGAGAATAAATATTTTGTTTTTGTCATCGCTGAATGCAATGAATTTTCCATCAGAAGAAAGCGCAGCAATGTTTGAGTAAGCACCGAGATTGATGCGGCGTGTGGTCGTTCCATTTTGAACGATAACATCATTCCCGATTGAATATGCAATCTCACTGTTCGCAGAAAAACTTACTTGCCCTGCTTGATTCACATAATCGTGAAGCAGTGCAGTTTCTTTTGTATTCAAATCGAACACTGCCGGCGCCTGCCGTGTATCGGCGGAAATGCTTTTGAAGCCGATCTTCGTTTTGTCGGAAGACAGCGTCAGATACATTCCGCAGCCGGGACCGGAAAACAATTCTTCCGTAATTCCATTGTGCGTAAGATAGACCGCGTTCGCCATCGAATTTGTAAATACAATACCGTACGGCGTATTCATTGGATGGGATACCGCAGATAGTTCGTCCTGAATTTGTGCAAACACTCCCGCGGACATCAACAACACGGCAACAAAAATTCGGAAGGGGAAAAATATGCGAGGTGATTTAATCTTCATAGTGTCAAAAGCTACAAAACCATTTGTGAAGATACAAGTGAAAAAAGAGATCAGTACAACGCTTCGACTGTAAACATTACTGTGCGCGGGAGACCGAAGTGTGTTCCGCCGAAACTTGATTCAAACTTATACAGATATTTTGTATCGAGCGCATTCAAAATAGAAACCGAGGAGCGCAATGTTAGTGAAGAAACAGAGAACTGATACATCACTCCGACATCGAATACTGCGTGCGGAGCGACAGATTTATCCGGCGATCCCGGCGATTCGGGCTTCAACGAAAGCAAATTGATCACATCGTCGGAATAACCCCGGCGCTTCAATTCTGCCCGCGACGCGGCTTCATCAAGTCCTTTTCCCGTGCTGTCCACAAGATCGAACGGTAAGCCGGAATCGAAACGCGCACCGAGATTTGCAGAAAATTCCTCCGTTACCTCGTACGACAAATGAAGCACGGCAGTAAGAAGCTGATTGTGTTCTGTCGGAAACATATCTTCACCGCCAAACGGTTGAGAATAATTGTGCCCTTCTTCGCCGAGAATCAGTCCCGCGCCAATTGGAGATGAACCGTCAGAAGGCTTGATGCCGAGCGATGTTGCCGTTGTCACCGTCATTTCTCCCGAAAGATTGTTCCAATCGTGTAAACGCGCAGTCAATTCTCCGCCGCCGACAAATCCTTTTTTCAAATTGACAGGAAAAATGATGCCGGAATTTCCAAGTTCGACTTTGACAATAAAATTGTCGATTAACTTGCTGTAGCCATTCAAATCAAGATCGAGATAGTCGTTTACTTTGTACATGCCGCCGAGTTCAAACACATGTTCACGTTCGCTGCGAACATTCGTCGGAACATTTCCCTGTTCTGCACCGGTCAACATTCGCGCTTCGTCTGAACTCGAGACAAGAATATTTTCGAGCGGCGCTTGCATCACAATTCTATTATACGAAGCACGCAATGTAAGATCGTCGTTCCACAAATAGGCAATGTTCACGCGCGGCGAAAACGCGGATTCCCGCTCAAGCAAATTGAACTCATCGAACCGAAATCCGGCGTTCAACACCCACTTGTTCATGGCAATTTGATCCTGCGCGTAAGCGGAAAAGCGTGTTCCGGTTTTCGCTCGGTCAACAAGAAACGGCGTGCCGCCTCTCGTAAGATCATACGGCGCATACCGAACGTCGCCGCCGGAAACGTTCGGATCGGAAAGCGCAGGATTGGTCACTGCAAATGTGAAAAATTCTTTGAGCGGATAGACTTCGCCGTCAACACCAATTTTGATTGCATGATGAAGCGAGAAGAAATTGCTCTGCGACGCATATTCAACCTGAGCGCCGTTTGTTGTGTTCGTTCGATCCGCACCGATAAAAAATTTTTCGTTTTCGTGAACCGCTTTGAGAGCGTCATCCGATGTGAGAATCTGTTTCAAGCCGCCGCTTGTGACAAGGCTGTGCGCATAACGCGAGTATCCGACAACGCTCATTAACGAAGATGAACTTAACATCAATGTTGCGCGAATGCCGAACAGATAATCTTTCAAATTCTGAACCTGATCCTGCGCCGGTACTTTTACTACGCCGTTCGGAATTTCGTACCGCGTGTTGTCATAACTTCCGAGCATTGTAATATCGAGCTTATCGCTTGCCAGGAAATTCAGTTTTCCAAAGAAAGAATTGGCTTCGCCCTGATCGTGAATCGGAGAAAAGCCTGAGACAGGATCGAGATAACGATTTGATGCGCTGCTTGAACCGGCAAGATAGAGCGCGGCGTGTCCGTTCAAATTTCCGCCAAGCTGAAGCGAACGCTCGACCGCGCCGAATGAACCATAGGTCAGCAAAGCGCTGCCGAAAAGCGGTTCGTCGAATCCGGATTTCGTTGTTACGGCGAGAACACCGGCGGCAGCAACTCCGTATTCCGCATTGAGCGCGCCGGTTTGAATATCAATTGCTTTGATGAGCGATGCATTGAACAGGCTTGAATAAACGCGGGTAAGATTTCCCGTGATCGGAATACCGTCAACTACGTACTGCAACTGCGCATCTTCGCCGCGCACGTGCATTCGTCCGTCTTCATCCGGCACAACGCCGGGCGTAGAAAGAAGAATGCGCTCAATTTTTTTTCCATTTCCGTCGGATTCAAGATTTTGAATTGAAGCGGCGGTCAATAACATATGCGTGGCAAGATGAGAAGAAGTTTTGGCGTTCGCATTTCCTTCAATCACGATTCCATGAAGCTCATATTCACGAAGCGAATCAATCACAACATCCTGAGGAACAGGTGAAGAGACAACGACACGCTTGCCCCCAAGCAAAACGGAATCCAACATCACAGTAATATCGAACGTTGAGAAAGGAACATTCCGGAAAACGAACGAACCGTTGCCCGCGGGAGAAGTTTCCTGAATAAGCGTGCGGCTTGTCGTTTCAGTCAGCAAAATGCGAAGTTCTTTTTCTACCCTAAGGGGGCTTTCAGCAGGAATTCGAATATCCCGAATTGTGCCGCGTATTGTGCCGGTGGAAATTTGCGCAAAGGCGGATTCACTTCCGAAAAAAACAAATAGTGCTGTAACAATGAATTTCATGCAAAGCCAATTGTTGTTCTAAAAAATATAATGATTAGCAAGATTGGCTTCAACTTTTCTCTTTCATCATAATCTGAAATTTATTTATTAATGTGGAACTGAACTTTCCACTTGCCGCAATTTCCCGAACTATTCCTTTCGTTAGGCAAATCCACAGAAAACAATACAACGGTTTGACAATTGAGAGAAAAAAAGGGATATTGGACGCACCTGCCAACTAAAAACTTCTTTTGAACAAGGCTAGCAATTAAAAAACGAAATAAACGACAGGGCGCCTTTGGTGCCACAAGTTATAGCATCTATCCCATCCAAAAACGGGAGTAAAAAAACGACATAACGCGGTTTTACAAACGTTAGCGATAATTTCACTAAATTACGGTTACTAAAGTTCAACAATTACGTAAAAAACTCTATTCCGAAAATGACTTCAACGGTTAACGAACCTCAAATTGAATATGGCTTCATCGGAAAACTAACCGATCTGAAATATACATATCGGTCCGATATTCGTGATCGTAAATCACTTGAGGAAAACTTTCGAAAAAAATTTGAAACCCTTAATAGGGTTAGTCTAACCGATGCTGAGTTTTCCCGCCTGCGCGATGAGATTATTAATCCTGATGTATTTAATGCCTCAAAAATATTACGCCAACGAAATACTTTTCAGCGTGAAGACGGAACGCCATTACAATACACACTTGTAAATATTAAAGACTGGTGTAAAAACGATTTTGAAGTTATAAACCAGTTGCGGATGAATACTGAAAACAGTAGTCACCGCTATGATGTTATCCTGCTTATTAACGGCGTTCCTGTAGTACAAATTGAACTCAAAACATTGGAAGTTAGCCCTCGCAGGGCAATGCAGCAGATTGTCGATTACAAAAATGATCCCGGCAATGGCTATACCAATTCATTGCTCTGCTTTATTCAGTTTTTTATCGTGAGCAACCGTGCCAATACGTACTACTTTGCCAACAATCGTAATCAGCACTTTAGCTTTAATGCAGAGGAACAGTTTTTACCCGTCTATCAATGGGCAAGTGAAGACAATAAAAAGATAACTCACATTGATGACTTCGCAGAAAAGTTTCTTGCCAAGTGTACGCTGGGAGAAATGATTAGCCGCTACATGGTGCTCGTGGAAAGCGAGCAAAAGCTGATGGTAATGCGTCCTTACCAGATTTATGCAGTGAAAGCCATTATTGACTGCATTCACCAAAACAGGGGCAATGGGTATATCTGGCACACAACAGGCAGCGGTAAAACCCTTACATCATTTAAGGCATCGACATTATTAAAGGACAACCCCGATGTTGAAAAATGTCTGTTTGTGGTGGACCGCAAAGATCTCGACAAGCAGACCCGTGAAGAGTTTAATAAATTCCAGGAAGGCTGTGTTGAAGAAAATACAAACACGGAAACTCTTGTCAGGCGTATGTTGTCGGAAGATTATGCTGATAAAGTGATCGTTACCACTATTCAAAAGCTGGGCGTGGCGCTCGACCCCGACCCTAAAAAAAACTTCAAGGAGCGATTAAAACCCCTCAGCAAAAAACGGATGGTATTTATTTTTGATGAATGCCACCGTTCGCAGTTTGGAGAGAACCATAAAGCCATTAAAGAATTTTTCCCCAACGCGCAGTTCTTCGGGTTTACAGGCACACCGATATTTGAAACCAATGCAAGCTATAAGCAAGTTGACGGTACAGTGGGGACGTACAAAACAACCATTGATATTTTTCAAAAACAACTGCATGCTTACACCATTACGCATGCCATTGAAGACCGCAACGTATTGCGCTTCCATGTAGATTATTATAAAGGTGAAGGATCATACAAACCTAAAGCGGGTGAAACAATTACACAACAGGCTGTCGTCGAAGCTATCTTGGAAAAGCATGATGCTGCAACACATTACGGCCGTTTTAATGCACTATTGGCAACCGCTTCTATTAATGATGCTATTGAATACTATAAACTGTTTAAAGAAATACAATTACAGCGAAAAGCTAAAGATGATAATTTCTCACCACTGAATATTGCCTGTGTATTTTCTCCTCCTGCCGAAGACAACAAAGATGTAAAGCAGTTACAGGAAGATTTGTTGCAGGAGAAAAAAGATAATGAAGAGAAACCCGAAGAAAAAAAACTCGCATTAAAAACCATTATCAGCGATTACAACGAACAGTATGGTACCAATCATACTATTGGTGAGTTTGATCTATACTATCAGGATGTCCAGCAGCGCATAAAAGATCATAAATACAGCAATACAGATTATCCGCATAAAAATAAAATCGACGTGGCAATTGTGGTAGATATGTTGCTCACGGGTTTCGATTCCAAATATCTCAATACACTGTACGTCGATAAGAACTTGAAGTATCATGGTCTGATACAAGCATTCTCCCGTACTAACCGAATTCTTAATGACACCAAACCGTATGGCAACATATTGGATTTTCGACAGCAGCGATCTTTTGTTGATGAAGCCATTACGTTATTCTCAGGAGAAAATGCGAACAAAGCCAAAGAGATATGGTTAGTTGAACCTGCACCGATTGTAATAGGTAAATACGAAAAAGCAGTGACCGCCTTAGACAAATTCATGCAGTCAAGCGGGCTGGAGTGTAAACCTGAAGATGTTAGCAACCTGAAAGGAGATGCTTCACGAGCTGTTTTTATCGAGCGGTTCAAAGAAGTGCAGCGGCTGAAAACGCAACTTGACCAATACACCGATTTAAGTACAGAGAATAAGGATACGATAGAAAAGCTGTTACCCGAAGAACAACTCCGCTCATTTAAAGGTGCCTATTTGGAAACTGCCAAGCGCCTAAAAGATAAGCAGGCCAAAGAAGGTGATACTGGAAACCCCGATATCCAGCAATTAGATTTTGAATTTGTACTGTTTGCCTCTTCGCTGGTGGATTACGACTATATTATTGCACTCATAGCCAAATACACACAAGGTAAACCGGCTAAACAAAAAATGACGAAGGAGCAGCTTATTAACCTGCTTGGCTCCAGTGCCAACCTGATGGAAGAGCGGGATGATATCATAGCATATATTAATAGTTTGAAAATTGGTATAGGTCTCTCCGAAGAAGAAATAAAGGAAGGTTATGAAACGTTTAAAGAAGAAAAGTTTGCAAAAGAACTGGATGCCACAGCCCAAAAACATGGCTTAACAATGGTAGCATTAAAAAGCTTTGTCGATGGCATTACGAGCCGGATGATATTTGATGGTGAACGATTGAGCGATTTGCTGGCGCCACTGCAACTTGGCTGGAAAGACCGAACTAAAAAAGAACTGGCATTGATGGAAGACCTCACTCCGCTCTTAAAAAAACTTGCACAAGGGCGTGAAATATCTGGTTTGAAAGCTTATGAGTAAAGAAACAGGAAAAAATATAGTACCGAAGTTGCGGTTTCCCGAGTTTCGAGATAAAGATTACTGGGGGATTGATAGTTTAGGCGTTGCAATAAAGTCTGAGAGTTCGTCTCTTGCACAAAATAAATTGCAACTATTAGATAATGGTTATCCCGTATACGGTGCAGATGGATTAATAGGTTATACGGAATCCTTTGAACAAGACGAGGATTATATAGCAATAATCAAGGATGGTTCTGGTGTTGGGAGATTGTTTCTTTACAAAAAGGAGTCTTCTATACTAGGGACTTTATCTTATTTGAAATCGCAAGATTCTAAAACATACGAATTGAAATTTTTGTTCTATTTACTTCAAACAATAAACCTGACAAGCTACATTAAGGGTTCAGGAATACCGCATATTTATTATTCAGATTATTCTAAAGCTTTAACTGCTATACCAAAACCACCAGAACAACAAAAAATTGCCGATTGCCTTTCCTCGTTAGATGATTTTATTACTGCAGAAAACAAAAAACTCGAAGCACTCAAAGCCCATAAAAAAGGATTGATGCAACAGCTATTCCCTGTTGAGGGGGAAATTGTACCTAAGTTGCGTTTTGCAGAGTTTAAAGATGCTGAAGAGTGGGTAGAGAAGATATTAAGTGAAGTAGCAAATTATGAAAACGGCAAAGCACACGAACAAGATATTGTTGAAGAGGGCGAATATATCGTTGTAAACTCAAAATTCATCTCATCCGATGGTAAAGTAAGAAAATATACAAATACACCTTTTTGCTTGGCTGAGAAAGATGATATTTTGATGGTTCTCAGTGATGTACCAAATGGCAAAGCAATAGCTAAATGCTTTTTTGTTGATACTAATAACTTATTCTCGGTTAATCAACGTATTTGTAAAATTACAGCTTTTGATGTAAATGGTCTTTTGCTGTTTTATATCTTGAATAGAAATTCATATTTTCTTGCTTTTGATGATGGCGTAAAACAAACGAACCTTAGAAATGATGATGTTTTGAATTTCCCAATGCTGTTACCTAAAGACCCAAAGGAGCAACAAAGGATTGCAGAGTGCCTTTCTTCATTGGACACACTTATTACAGCACAAACAGAAAAAATAGAAGTACTCAAAATCCATAAAAAAGGTTTGATGCAGCAGTTGTTTCCAATTATTACGGATCAGAAATGACCTTAGAAGAAATCGCTAAAAAATTAAATGAGAATGATGAGAAAATCATACTTATTTATGCTTTCAATTCCATTGGTAAAACTCAGCTATCAGTGGCATATAAAAATTTTACAAAGGCAAATAACAATGGTGATCATTCAGGAGTTTATTACAATGCTTACAGTGAAGACCTTTTTAAATGGGATAATGATGAAGAGAATGACAATGCCAACTTACGGCTTAATGTAATTCGCAGCAGTTTGAATCAGTTTCATAATTTAATTGTACTCGATCCTGAAAGGGTAAGTGAAAAGCTCCAACCATACCAGCCGAAATATAAATTCGAATTTAAGGAATATGAAAACCCTGAGGACGGAATAGAATCAATTTCATTTTTTCTGGAAAATGGTGAGGAGAAAAAGCGAATAAAAATATCAAGGGGTGAGGAAAGGATATTTGTCTGGTGCTTTTTCCTTGCCCTATTTGAAGTAGATGGCTGGGCTGATGAACAAGATGCTCATTATTTTATTGATGACCCTGTTTCAAGCTTGGATGATCATAATATATTTATAACTGCCAATACAATTTTCGACCTCATTGAAGAGAACTATGAAACCGAGAAGCGTATAATAATTACAACTCATCATATCGGCTTGTTTTCTATTTTGACCGATAGATTAAAAAAAGGTGAGAAAAGTGGGAGATATAAAAACATAACTAAGCTATTTATCTTAAATAATCGCGACAATGATTTTTCCCTCAAAAACCCGAACAACGATGTTTTTTTATTTCATCTTCATTTATTGCAAACTTTAGAGGATGCAGTTAGAAACCAATTATATGTTTATCATTTTGTTTTGCTTAGACAGACACTCGAAAATATTAATTCCTTTTTAGGAAAGGGCGGTATCGGATACGCATTAGAACAAATAGGCATTGTAAATGTTGAAGAAGTAGGAAATACAATTAATAGTTTGTCTCATAAGGATGCTTATCATTTGCAGTTTAATGAAATGTCACCACAAGAAGAAGCTCTTTTCAAAGATATTTTTCAAAAAATCTTAAACACTTACAAATTTATACTTCATTAGAATTATGACAGCAATAGAACAACAACAACTCGGTAAAACCCTTTGGGCAATAGCAGACGATCTGCGTGGCGCCATGAATGCAGACGATTTTCGTGACTATATGCTGTCATTCTTATTTCTCCGTTATTTATCTGATAACTACGAAGCGGCAGCAAAAAAGGAATTGGGTAAAGATTATCCTGCTTTGGCGAAAGAAGATAAACGTACACCGTTATCACTATGGTATAAAGCTAATGCAGCAGATGTTGGTGAGTTTGAAAAACAGATGCGTAGGAAAGTGCATTATGTAATAGAGCCACAACACTTGTGGAGCAATATTGCTGATATGGCACGTATGCAAAACGGGGAACTACTGCATACACTTCAAAATGGTTTTAAGTATATCGAAAACCAATCCTTTGACAGCACCTTCCAAGGTTTGTTTTCTGAGATCAATCTCGATTCGGATAAACTCGGGAAAAATTATACCGACCGGAATAAACGACTCTGCACCATCATACAGAAAATAGCCGAAGGCATTGCCAAATTTTCTGCCGACAGCGATACATTAGGCGATGCGTACGAATATCTGATCGGTCAATTTGCCGCTGGTTCCGGCAAAAAAGCAGGGGAGTTTTATACGCCGCAGCAGATATCTTCCATCCTTTCCGAAATTGTAACGCTGGACAGTCAGGATCCTGCGTTGGGGAAAAAGAAAAAACTCAATAAGGTATTAGATTATGCCTGCGGTTCCGGTTCGCTGTTGCTGAATGTGCGTAAGAAAATAAAAGACGCAGATGGAAGTATCGGCAAGATATATGGACAGGAGAAGAACATTACCACGTACAACCTTGCCCGCATGAACATGCTATTGCACGGCGTAAAAGATACGGAGTTTGAAATACATCATGGCGATTCGTTGCTAAACGATTGGGATATACTAAACGAAATGAACCCGGCTAAAAAGATGGAGTTCGATGCGGTTGTCGCCAATCCTCCATTTAGCTATCGCTGGGATTCAAGTGAAGAAATGGGAAAGGATTTTCGCTTCAAAAGCTATGGTCTTGCCCCTAAATCGGCGGCCGACTTTGCTTTCCTGTTGCACGGGTTTCATTTTCTAGGCAAAGAAGGTACGATGGCGATTATTTTGCCTCATGGCGTATTGTTTCGAGGAGGCGCAGAGGAGAAAATCCGAAAAAAACTTTTAACAGATGGAAATATTGATACCGTGATTGGCTTACCGGCTAACCTTTTTTTCTCCACCGGTATTCCAGTATGTATTTTGGTATTGAAGAAATGTAAAAAATTTGATGACGTACTGTTTATTAATGCCAGCGAGCATTTTGAAAAAGGGAAACGTCAAAATCGTTTGCTGCCGGAACACATTGAGAAAATAGTGCAAACCTATCAGCACCGAAAAGAAGAAGTCCGTTATTCCCGCAAGGTGACGATGGATGAGATCGGGAAAAACGATTTCAATTTGAATATTTCACGTTATGTTAGCACGGCAACATCAGAAGAAATAGTTGACCTGATGGAGGTACACGCAAAGCTCACAGATATCGAAAAGAAAGCAAAAGAAGCTGCCGATAAGCATAATCAGTTTCTTAAAGAATTAGGGTTGCCGCCCATATAAATCCTTAAGGGTTAAATTGTAGTATCTCACTTTGGCATTCACCGGCAAGTCAGACATTTTTTGTCTGGCCAAATAAAGACAGGCAAAAATGTCTGTCCTACCCGAAATATTTTTAAACTGAGACACTACCGGATGGTAATGTTACAGTTTGATTTCTTCCTCACCAATTGAACTCTTCTAAGATGCTTTTATTAGATTCCAGACAGAAGTCCCGCTTTACATGATGGCGCCATAGGCGCTCACATTCGGGAATGACGGACTTCCATTTACTTCATGCTGTGTATAACGCGGCATCCACAATGAGTTACTACCGCCAGAGGCGGAATTAGTGAAGCGCGCAACAGAGAATGCTGCGCAGAAACTTGTTACCGAACTTGTAGTATTTTTCAGGCCGTAAACAAATTATGCAGACGACTGCATTTTATTTCAGACTTACGCGCAAAGAACACTCCCAGCGAGAAGGGCAAAGAAACGGATTCCCCCACCTTTCCCGTAGGCGCTCCTTTGGTACGTGGAAATGACGAGACTTTTATCACACTCCTGTGCGCGACCTATTTTTCGCTCAACGTCGAAAAAACATCATTTCCGGTCACTTGATCACTATCATTTAATCATCAACATTTTTTTCGCTGCGACATTGTTTCCGCTTTGCAGGCGATAGTAATAGATGCCGCTTGCTAATTTGCTTCCGTCAAAATTCACTTCGTACGTTCCGGGAGATTGTAGTTCATTCACTAATGTTGCTACTTCTCTTCCGAGTACATCGTACACTTTCAACATTACTTTCTGGGTGCCGGCTACTGAATACTGAATTCTCGTTGCGGGATTAAACGGATTCGGGTAATTCTGCTCTAACGCAAATACATGCGGCGCCTCAACTGCAATTTCCGCTTCCTGTGAATACTTGTACGTTCCGTCTTTGTTGATCTGTTTCAGACGATAGGCATATTGTCCGGGAGCAAGCTTCATATCCGTGAAGGAATAGTTCTTCGGCGAGTTGCTAGCGCCTGCACCTGAAATAAAACCGACCTTTGTCCATTGACGATTGCTGATTGATGATTGAGGGTTAGCGCCGCCTTCCATCTTCCATGAACCATTTACTATTTTTCTTTCTACTTCCCATCCGGCATTCTGCACTTCGGTTGCTGTTGACCAGCTCAACTCTGCATCGTCACTATTGAGAAGCACCGCCGAAAACGATGTCATTTGGATTGGCAACGGTGTCCCGCCGGAATTTTGCCAAGAGAGATAGGGATATCCATTGTTGGTACCAACATCCATATACCATGTTGCTGTGCTCCACCCAGCGTTCGTAAATGTTGACTGTGTTGTCATGTTTGATGCTGTCTCGCCTGTCGCACCAGTCTGGGGGTAGGAGCCTGCACCGAACCCAATTGATCCTGAAGAATCCGTGTCCCAGAAATTATTATTGACAGAGCCGAGATAGTTATTGCCGATGAAACCACCAGTATAATTGGAGTTCCCGCCCGAGAGGGTGTTCGCGCTGTAGCAGTACCTAACAGTCCCATTGTTGTTGCTACCCACTACTCCTCCCACATCATTATTACTGCCGCCATCGACGTTGCCTCCTATGGTGTAGCAGTTCTCTACCAAGCCGTTATTGTCACCTACTAACCCGCCAATGGGGGTGCTACCCGAGGTGCAAATAACATCTGCGGAGCTGTAACTGTCTTCTATCGTCGTTCCTGAGCTGCTAATACCAACAAGACCACCAATGTTTGATGCGCTGCTGGATGTTATGGTTCCGGAAGTAGAGCATTTATTAATGGTGGTGGTCCCGCCATTGCCATCGGGGAACGCGAGCAAACCGCCAACATAAGCGTTGCTTCCATCCGCAGTGATACTTTCACTAACAAGCACGATATTTTTTAAAGTCGCCGAAGCGGTGTAACCGAACATTCCTCCTAAAGTACTTGTATTGTTTTCATATAGACTCAATATTGAATAACCTCCTCCATCGTAAATTCCTTTGAAAGGGAAAGAAATCTCCGAAGTCCCGATGGGACCAAAGCCAGCGTTTGAATTCCAGCTCGATGTCGTCGAAGCATCTATGTTTGCTGTCTGCTTGAAGTAATCGTTCGCGTCGGTCCATGCGGTGTCATTGTTCGCATCCTGAAGCCATGCCAGGTTGTCAAGATTAGCAATGTAAAGTGTATCTCCGTTCCGTGTAGGGACAGTCTCAGTTTGTGCCTGTGCTCTGGGCAAAAACACATTTGTCACAATGCACAGAGCAAGCAAAACGATTACCAGAACGTTGTAGGCGTTTTTTGTCATAAGAGCTCCTTTTAATTGTTGAACTCAACCTATAAAATTTGCAAAATCGTGTTAAGACATCTGAGCTTCGTTCAGTACAAGAATCTGCTTTTTCAGATTCTTCGATTCGCATCTGACCGAAGTGCTGCAAACAAACCTGCAACTATTGCCTGCTTATGCAGACAATAAGGGTTTCATACAACCTAACTGTATTTTTGGCATGTAAAGAAGTGTATCTGGATTTCAAAGAAGCTACAAAAAGAGAAAGGAATTGTCAAGCTAATATAACGCCCGGCAGCGGTGCGTTTTGAACTCTTCTAAGATGCTTTTATTAGATTCCCGACAGAAGTCCCGCTTTACATGATGGCGCCATAGGTGCTCACATTCGGGAATGACGTACTTCTATCTACGTCATGCCGCGTATAACGCGGCATCCAAAATGAGTCACTACCGAAAATTTTATCCGTGCTTGATGAATGTCCCCTGGTGAAGCTCGTTGTATGCCTGACGAATTTCTTCGTCGGTATTCATCACAATTGGTCCCTGCCAAGCCACCGGTTCCTGAAGCGGCTGGCCGGAAACGAGAAGGAACCGGATGCCCGTATTGCCTGCTTGCACGGTGACTTCCTCGCCGGAATCGAAAAGCACAAGCGAGCGGTTGCGCGCTTCATCGAGACTCAAGATGGTCTCCACCTCTGAGGTGGAGAGCATCTTTTCATTGCCGACATAATCGGTCTTCACAGCCTGCGGCGCAGACGCACCGCGGAATGTGCCGGAGCCTTCGAAGACATAAGCGAAGGCGTGGCGCGTGGTTTCCACCGGAAGTGTTTTGCGTTTTCCCGGCGGAACATAAACATCGAGATAGCGGGGATCGGCGGCGATGCCATCCACGGGACCGCTCCTGCCCCAGAATGTACCGCAGACAACGCGGACAATTGTGCCGTCGTCATCGGTGATTTCAGGAATTTCGCGTGACGGAACATCCTGATAACGGGGAGTTGTCATTTTCAGAGAAGAAGGAAGATTCGCCCAAAGCTGGAATCCGTGCATTCTTCCCCTTGCATCGCCGCGCGGCATTTCCTGATGAAGAATGCCGCTTCCTGCCGTCATCCATTGAACATCTCCCGCGCCCAACTTCCCTTTGTTGCCAAGACTATCGCCGTGACCGACCTCTCCGGCAAGCACGTAGGTGATGGTTTCAATTCCGCGGTGTGGGTGCCATGGAAATCCGGCAAGATAATCTTCAGGATTTTCGTTCCGAAAATCGTCGAGCAAGAGAAAGGGATCGAAATCTTTTGTGGTGCCGAAGCCGAACGCGCGGTGCAAACGGACGCCTGCACCTTCGATTGTCGGCTGGGCTTGAATAATGCGTTTAACAGGACGCAAGGACATTTTTTCCTCCTCGAAAAGAGTGTTTAGTTGGTACGTCGAATTTCCAATTCGACTGCGCGAGATGAAATCTCGCGTTACACTTGTTCAGCAGTTCAAAAAATTTGAATATCGGCGATCAGAAGACCACAAAGTATATGAAAAACGGAAAAGGGAAAATGACAAAGAAAAAAATTAAAGAACCATTTTGATGTTGCAGTAGTATAACACCGGCGGAGGGAGAAATGTTCAATAGGTGGTTTTTGCAATTCGGTATGCGGGTTTGTCAGGGCTAAAATCCGGAACGGAATACTATAATAAACCCCGACATAACCCAAGGGGATAGCTTCGCCAAATGACGGGGTTATGGGGAAAGGAGAAATATTCAGTAAACGTTTCCGTCAGAAATATAAGTTTACACTTATTGCCCCGTAGTAAACGACGCTGAGAAGGGAGAGGCAAGCGCACCGCCGCTTGCGGATTTCAGCGCTGTTGAAACGGTATAAGT
The DNA here is from genome assembly GCA_021796215.1 of Bacteroidota bacterium. GTDB lineage: Bacteria > Bacteroidota > Ignavibacteria > UBA10030 > UBA8401 > JAJYOI01. The sequence continues at coordinate 186,230 of JAJYOK010000001.1, read as the reverse complement.
GTATGTCGTATTCGCCGTATAAGAAACACTCGGGTAGAAGTAGAAATAATGACTTGAAGCTGAGTAAGTAACTGTGCCCGCCACAGTTGGGCTGATACTGAAAGCCGACCGAATTGTTGACGTGTCTAACGGAGCGTTACAACTGATACTGATGTTGGAATTGCGATATACCGACGTTGCACCGTTGTAAGGATAGCTGCTGGTTACTCTAAACTGATCCGTTGTAAATGAAAAACTATACGGCGAAGAAAGAACATCGCCTTGCAACGTGCGCAGTGCAGTCGAAATAGTAACAGAATACTTCGTACCGGGCAACAACCCATTAATCGGCATAAAAGAAAAACTATTACTATTACGATACAATTGGAATGTTCCTGCAGTTGCCGGAGAGATGCTAAAGGCAGAGCGGGCGCTCGCCGTATCTACAAAAGCGTTGCACTGAATATTTATCGCATTGTTAAGTGAGACATCGGTGGAGCCATCAGATGGATATGAATAGTCCACCTGAAACGGAGCAGTGGTGAACGACATGCTGTACGGGGAAAGCGTTACGCCGCTCGCGGATTGCAGCGACGGCGAAAGCGTTATGGTGTATTTCGTGTTCATCGAGAACCCATTCTCTGCCAGAAACTGAAATTGTGAAGAGTTGTAGAACTGAAAAGTACCTGCCACATAGGGGCTTATATTAAATGCTGAACGGACCGATCCGGTATCGAGTGCCCCTGTAAAATTAAAATATAAATACGTATGCGTTACATTCTCTTCGCCATTAGCAGGAGAAGTAGAGCTGACACGAAACCCGGTTGTTGTAAAAGTGGAAGCAACACTTTCGTGAAGAGCGTGACCATCTTGATCTTTAACTGTTGAGGGCACAATCAAGGTATACGTTGTATTAAAATTAAACGGACTCGTTGAGATGAAGCTAATGTACCTCGAATTGCCTTGCACACTCCATTTACCACCTACAGCTGGAGACAATTGCAACAATGATGCGGCATCCGGAGAGACGATGTTATTGAAAACAACATAGGCATATGTATAAGCCGGGAGAATGTCTTTTGTGCCGTTTGCAGGGTAAGTCGTTACAACACGAAAGTATGGCTCAGGCGTGAAAGAAAAAGTATATGGCTGCAAGAGATGGTTGCCATTGATATCTTCAATAGAAGTATTAACCGTTACAGAATATGTTTTGCCCACCTCATAATACATCCTGCTATTTGATGACGAATCCCTTACATCGAACTCGAGAACATCGTCATAAGCGGCCACCTTCCCCATCTTGTAAACCGGATAGGCACTTTGTGAATGTAGAGCGATACGAACCGGCTTATCAAAACCGCTGCATATTATTGTTCCCGTCTGAATCGAATATGTGCTCATGAGCTTATTAAATTGTATAACAAAACTCGGCAAGGCGACGCCATCTCCGGGATTAAATACTTTGAAGGGACCAGTACTACCCGAAGAAGGCAATGTAAAAACAACCTGCGGCTGTATTGACGGATTGGAAAGGTCTCCATCACCTCCTGAGACGACTGTTGTCTTCAATGAATCTTTGCAACCGACAAGAAAGAAGATTGCAATTACCGACATTGAGACAAGTGAAAATTTTATGGAATTGATCTGAGGCGACTTCATAACAACCCTCCTTGCAAAGGAATACTACTGCGGGGAAAAACACTGAATGAAAACAGTGATGACTTGGTGCCAGAAGATTAAAGAAATGTGCTAGGGAAGTTAACAATTTTATGAACACCTGAACGACTTACACCCTGCAACCAATATTTCGTACCGCTTGACGGCTTAATGTACTTCTTCACTTTTGAAAAAGCAATGGATTCCGGACCGCGGCCGAAAATAAGCATACAAGAATCCTATGAATCTCGAATTCTGAACAAGGAATATTGAATGAAGAAGTTTTGTGACTTGCGAAGATTTTACCGGTACAACTGGTACACCATGACATACACTACAACGCCGGTAATGGAAACGTACATCCAAATAGGGTATGTCCAGCGGGCAATTTTTCTGTGCTTATCGAATTTTGATGACAAGCCTCGCAGGAGCGTAATGACTGCTAACGGAACGATAGCAGCGGCGAGAAGAATGTGAGAAATGAGAATGGTAAAATAGACTGGGCGCACAATGCCTGTTCCTTTGAACGGAACATCGCCGACGTGCGCGTGATAATACAGGTAGCTGATGAGAAAAAGAACCGAGGTCGAGAACGCCGCAATCATCATCCGTTTGTGATTCTGGCGACTGCCGGATTTAATGAAGCGATGTCCGATGAACAACAAGATTGCGCTGATGCCGTTGAGCGTTGCATTGACCGCAGGCAGAATGTAGACGTCCATCAATATCTCTCCGCAGCGAGTTCGTTCGCATCATGAACAAGCTTATCCAGATTTTCCGGAGGATCAGAATCGTAATAGCCGCGGATAACTCCGTTCTTATCTACCAAGACAAATTTAGTGCTGTGCAGAACAGGTTGAAAATCCCCTTGGGGCTGGGCATCGGCAACGCTAAGATGGAATCCATTTTGCGTTAACGGCAAAATTGTCTCCTTCTTCCCCGTCAAAAAAAACCACTTCCCTGTTATAGCATGATGCTCGTTTGCATACTCCGACAAGACTTTCGGCGTGTCGCGGTCGGGGTCAACGGAAAATGAAACGAGTAAAATGCTGCGCTGCTGCTTGAGCCGTTCCTGCAATTTTCCCATGTCCATTGTCATGCCGGGACAGCTTGCACCGCAGTTTGTGAAAATGAAATCGGCGATCCAGACACTGCCGCGAAAATCGGCAAGAGAGATCGGCTTGTCGTTTTGTGTTGTCAGCGAAAATTCCGGCACAGCACCATACTGCGGAAGCTTGCTTTTCGATTCTTCATTGACAGTCGTCCAGACGTACGCAAATGCGACGCCCACGAGCACGAACGCAAGAAACGCCCAGAGAAAATATGTCCGAAATTTTATTGAAGTATTCATAATGAAAATGGCATTTACGGCAACACTGCCGCCTCCGCCAAAGGCGGATCAGTTTTTGGTGGGGATGATTTTTTTCGAATGACAAAAATTGAACCGGCGTACACAAACACTGCAAACGCGACGACGATGATGAGCGAAAAAAGAAACGACGACGACGGATCCCATTCAAGATCGTACAGAAGCATTCGTGTTGAAGACACACCGTACGTTAACGGATTGAGTGACATGATGATGCGAAGCCATTGCGGCGCGCCGGTTGACGGGAACAACGAACCGGAAAGGAGCCACAACGGAATCAGAAAAAGATTCATGATCGCGTGGAATCCCTGCGTCGAATCCATCCGCCATGCAATGAGAAAGCCGAGTCCCGTCAGGCCGAAACCGATAACAACAAGAAGAATGAGCAGCACGACAAACTTGAGAACCGTCATGTGAATTCCGATCAGCGGAGCAAAGAGAAGAAAAATTGCCCCCTGCAAAACTGCGAGCGACGTTCCACCCGCAATTTTTCCAAGAGCAATGCCGCCGCTGGAAATCGGCGCGACAAGAACTGACTGCAAATATCCTTCCTGCCTGTCTTCAATAATTGAAATGGTGGAAAAAATTGCAGTGAAGAGCATAATAAGCAACAGTGTGCCGGGGAAAAAATATTCAAGGTAATTTGTCCCGCCTGCCGTATTAGAGCGGAACGATGTTCCCAAACCGGAGCCGATGAAAAACCAAAAGAGAATCGGAGAGCCGATAACGCCGATCATTCTGCTGCGCTGGCGGAAAAATCTGATCAGCTCGCGCATCCAGAGAGAATATGCAGGAAAAAATATTTCCCGCCAAAGAGAATGCGGGCTTTCATTTTTTTTCAAATTCATTTCGTTTTCCGTAATTAATCGGTTAACCAATCAGTGTCATTCCCGCACGTTTTTGGCGGAAACCACATATGAGATACCCGACAGAAACACTCGGGCATAACGATCTTTCTTGCTGAACGATTATGTTTCTCCGTTCGGTTCGTCATTCCATAAGAGATGTCCCGTGCGATGAATGAACACGTCTTCCAACGTCGGCTTGCTGACTGAAACGGAAGAGATTTGACCGGGAAACGCTTCAATTAATTGAGGCACAAAGCGGTGAGCATCTTCCCGCTCCATGCGAATCGTTTTCTCAAAAATCGAAATGTTGTTCCCGAATTTTTCTTTCATCATTCGGTGAACTTTCTCAGGATCGTTTGCAATTACTGATACAACATCGCCGCCAATCTCATGCTTCAACTCGTCGGGAGTTCCAAGCGCAACAAGATTTCCCTGATCAAGAATCGCAAGACGGTGGCAATGGTCCGCTTCATCGAGAATGTGCGTCGTCACGACAATTGTAATGCTGCGTGAACGATTCAATTCAAGAAGATACTGCCACAGATCAATTCTCGCGCCGGGATCTAGTCCGGTGCTCGGTTCATCGAGAATCAGCACGTCGGGATAGTGAAGCAGCCCTTTTCCGACCTCAACTCTGCGCTGCTGTCCGCCGGAAAGTTTTTCCACTTCATCGTGAGCGCGGTCGGAAAGTTTCAGATGCGACAGAATATCATCAATGCGATGCATCAGTTCGTGCCCGTAAAGCCCGTACAGCATTCCCTGAAAATGAAGATTCTCCTTCACCGTCAATTTCTGATCGAGGCTTGGCGATTGAAAAACAACGCCGATATGTTTGCGCACCTCTGCCGGAGAAGTTTGAACATCAAAACCGCACACTGCCGCTTTTCCCTTCGAAGGGCGAATCAGCGTGGAAAGAATTTTGAACATCGTGGTTTTTCCACCGCCGTTGGGGCCGAGAAATCCGAAAATTTCGCCGCGGGGAATTTCGAACGACACATCGTTCAGAGCCGTTCGCTCGCCATAATGATGTGTGAGATGGGAAACAGAAATGTCGGAATAAGACATACTTTCTTACTGTTAAGATAGTTTTAGGATTTAAGTTCTGGGTTCAAAGTCAAAAGTTTCAAGTTATCTTCAACTTAACATTAAAACTTTGGACTTCAAACCTTGAACCTTCTTTCACCGTTTGTCAATCGCCATGAGCGCGAGGAGTGCAGGAAGATACCAGAGGGAAGCAAAGAACAACTTGCGTGCAGAAAGGTTTGTCTTCATCATCGCTTCATCATCCGAGCGCATCGAAAGGATCATGAACCTTAGTCCGTATGCTAAAAAGACAAATCCACAAATCGCCGCGCCGATAAAATAGAATGTCCGGGTCATGCCAATCACCGTCGGAATCACACTAATCGGAATCAACGCGAGCGAATTGAAAATTATCTGCCTGCTTGTCATTCTTCCGCTTTCATCAAACACGGTCAGCATTTTATAGCCTGCCCGCGAGTAGTCTTTCCTGTACATCCATGCTAATGAATAAAAATGCGGCATCTGCCACAAGAACAAAATTGCAAACAACACCCACGCCTCTACCGTTACATCATTCCTCACTGCCGCCCATCCCATCATCGGCGGAATAGCGCCCGGAATGCCCCCGATGAGCGTGGAAAAAGGCGAAATCCGTTTCATTGGCGTGTAGAAAAAGAGATACGTCACAAGCGTTAACGAAGCGAGAAATCCAGTCAACACATTCACGAGAAACGTCAGCATCAGTACGCCTGCCACAGAAATCGAAATTCCAAAAATCAAACCTTCATTCGGTGAAATGCGTGCCGAAGGAAGAGGGCGTTTCTCCGTTCGCTTCATCTCGGCATCATAGCCGCGCTCGATGTATTCATTCAATGCACCGGCACCGCCGCCAACAAGCAGCGTTCCCAATGCCGTAACAAGAAACAACACAATGTTCGACCAACTCCACACGCCAACGTGGGCAAGATAAAATCCGCACAGCGCGGTGAACACACTCAGCGATGTTAATTCCGGTTTCATCAATTCCACAAAACCGAAAATGATCGCGCTTAACGAACGAGGTTCTGCGAGAATTCTGGCGCCTGCGGCGCCATTTTCAATCTCACTGACAACATCAACGTTTGTCTGTAACAACGGATTTTCTGCGCTCATACTATGGCTTCCATGCCTTTGGCTTGGTTTTCAACTTTCGTTGCAACAGGAACAGATGCCGGACTGCGACGCACGCCATAAATTTTCGCCGCGTGAAGTGATAACAAGACACACGTAACAAGAATCAACGCACCAACAGCGACATGCAAGGTTGTGATATCAACAGCTTTGCGCGTCAAAACTGTAAAAGCTCCGAGCGTAATTTGAAGAATGATAAAGCTAATTAAATAATAACCAAATACCCGAACACGTTTCTCTAAAAGACGGTTACGAAGAATAGAAATTGCAGTCCATATGATCATCACCGTGACAACAACCGCCCACAGACGATGCAGCATGTGGATCAAAATTTGTCCTCCTGTGACCTGACCGTCAGCGGCAAGCCACAGATTGGCATCAATAAGCCGGCTATTGTAGCTTGCAATTGCATCGGGAGAAAGCGATGGAAAAAGCTGTCCCCACGCCAACGGGAAATCAGGAACGACGAGTCCGGAATGCGTGTGCCGCATGAGCGCACCAAAAATAAGTTGAATGTACACTGCGGCTGTCGTTCCAATGCTCAGCCACACAAGTCTCCTTCCAACATTGTCGGCAGACAGCGAATGCTCTTCTCCCCACCATCGCGATGTAAATAATGCTATCGCACAGACGATGGCAAAAAAAGTCTGTGCGAGCGCTGCATGACCGACAGAAATGGATACCGGTAAAAGATAAAGAACAGTCAATCCACCGAGCACACCTTGAGCGATAACGGCGGCAACTGCAACATATCCCAGCACACGCAGCCATTTCCGCTCTTCTTTTTTTCCGAGCCAGATTGCAAGAATGACAGTAAGCAGCCCGACAACGGATGCAATCATTCTGTGCGTATGCTCGTACACAATTCCACCGACCATTTTGTCAATCGGGAATGCAAACATGAAATAGCCGTACGTGTTCGGCCAATCGGGAACAGAAAGTCCCGAGCCAGTGCTCGTCACCAATCCGCCGGCGAAAATTAATCCGAACGTGCAGACTGCGAGAATTACCGAATAACGATGAAGACCTTTATGATAGACCACGCCGCAAGACCTCTGGAGATTTTGAATGTGTGAATATAATAAAATTTATTCTTTGATGAACTGCAAGTCAACCGGATTATTGGACCAAGGGATTGATAAAAAAAGATATAAATCCAATAATTCATTAATCCGCCGTGAAATTTACTGTGCTTGTGCCAGCGATTCTTCCTGCTCTTTCATCCATTCATCAAAATCCTTCTGCGACTGGACTGTAAGATAACCTCGCATGCGGTAATGTCCAAGTCCACAAAGCTGTGCACACGCAATATCGTATGTCGGCACCGAATCATTGTTCGCTACAGTTGGAACGAACCAGACCGGAATCACTTGTCCGGGAATCGCATCCTGCTTAATGCGCATAACCGGAATTGATAAACTGTGCACGACATCTTTCGACGAAAGATAAATCAATGCCGGTTTGTTGACCGGAAGATGTAAATCGTTCACTGTGGTAATATCGTCTTTCGCATTCGGATCATTTCTGTCCAGGCCGATCGGATTATCGTCACTCACCAAATGAATATCGGTGCGTCCGAATTTTCCGTCGGGACCGGGATAATGAATATTCCATGAAAATTGTTCGGCAACGATGTGGACCACCGTTGCATTTTGTTCTTTCGGAATATCATTCACGCGTTTCGACCAGAGCGGAATAGAAAACCCTGTCAGAAGAATGACTTCAAAAAGTGCAACGCCTATTTCAACATATATTGACGTTCGGTTCCGAACGCCGGTGTAGCTTGCTTGCGGATTTTTCTTCTTTCGAAACCGAATCAAAACGACGACGAGAAAAATGCTCCATCCGATAAAGAGCGCAAATATCAGCCAATGAACCAAAATAAGCACGCGGTCAATCTCAGCACCGTTTGCCGACGCATTCAGCGGCAAGCCGAGAAAATTTTCCACTTACTCCTCTCCCTCACGTCGGGAAACTTTCGCTTGCGCCTGCATGATTCTCACTTTCCTTTTCAGAAGGAAAAAAATCGTTGACATCGCGAAGAACAACGTCGTTGTAATTCCCAACATACTCATGATCGCCGCATTCATTCCCTGCGTTTGCGAAGAATGCGGATCGCCGTAGCACGAACCACAGGCGAACACTTGTTGAGGAATTACCGTGAGAGCGATTGCGATCACGAGAAAAGCGCTGCGACGCAGGAAATCCCGATTCATAGAAAGCTCACATTTTTTTGGTTCATAAGGAAACGGACGCCGTAAACTACCAAAAAGAACGCAAGAATTGCGAAAACAATTCCAAGCAAAGCATCATTTTTCAAAAAAATTGTCCATGCTGCCATGCCGAACGAAAGCAACGACGATAATGAGATAAAAAATATGTGAAATGCCTTCAGGGACATGCTTTAATTTTTTTTCTGTTGAAAAATCCAACGCTTACGTCAAATACAACAATGGAAACAAAATAATCCAGATCAAATCCACAAAGTGCCAATATAAACCGGCCGCTTCGATGCGATGAGTGAATTTTTCAGGATTCAAATTCCATTGACGCTTGCCTGAAACGAGATGATATGCGTTCACAACAATTCCGCCAAGCAGATGAAGTGCGTGAAGTCCTGTCATCGTAAAATAAATTGCGAGAAATGTGCTGCCGCTCGGATATAAGCCATGTTCAAATTTCAGCCGGTACTCTGCACACTTGACGACAAGAAATATCACTCCGAGCAATTCGGTTGTTGAAAGCAGCAAGCGAAAATTTTTGAAATCATTTTTCAGCAACGATGTCCACGAACGCACCATCGTAATGCTGGAAGCGATAAGAATAATGGTGTTGATCGCGCCAAGCGGAACATCCAAAATATCTGCGCCGCGGGGCCACGACTCGGCACCAACACGCAAAAGCACATACGACGAAAAAAGCACGCCGAAGAGCATCACTTCCGAAGCGAGAAAGAGCCAGATGCCTAACTTGGCGTTATGCAAACCGGTGTCGGGACGGGTTTCTGTGGCGTATGGAATATTTATTTGCATAATGACAGTAAGTATATAGGAGAAAGGATGAAGGATAAATCTTCATCCTTTCTCCTTAAGCCCTGATCCTTCCTCCATAAACCGATTCTGAGGAAGAAAATCTTCAGTGTAACCGGGAACACTGTACTCGTACGGCGAACGATAAACCTCGGGAAGCGGAAAAAAATTTCCGTGCGGCGGCGGCGATGATGCCGCCCATTCAAGCGTCGTCGCGTCCCAATAATTTTCACGCACCTTCTTTCCTTTCCGGATGCTCCAAAAAAGATTCACGATGAACGGAATCTGAAACACAGCAAGCAGCCACGCGCTGATAGACATGAATTCATGCCAGTGCAGAACGTGCTGTGCAAATTGATACTGCGCTCCACCATCCCATAACCGCCGCGAAACGCCTGCAAGCCCGAGAATGAACATCGGAAAGAAAACGCCGTTCATAAAAATCAACGATCCGGCAAAATGAATTCTCCCTAGCGCGTCATTCATCTTTCTTCCCGTCAATTTCGGGAACCAATAATAAATTCCTCCGAAGATTGCAAAGACCGTTCCCAGCGCAACTATGTAATGGAAGTGGCCGATCACGTAATACGTATCGTGCAGCGGAATATCCGAGATCGTTAATCCCAGCGGCAATCCTGTTAATCCGCCGATGCCGAACATTGGAAGGAACGCGAGCGCAAATAACATCGGAGTTGTAAAGCGAATTGAACCGCCCCACAGCGAAATCAGTAATGCCAAAAGAATGACGACAGACGGAATTGAAATGATCATCGTCGTTGCCTGAAAAAATCCGCTGATGATCGTTCCCATACCTGTCAAGAACATGTGATGCGCCCAGACAAGGAACGACATGAAGCCGAGAAAGATTGTTGCGTACACCATTGAACGGTAGCCCCACAACGGCTTGCGTGTATTGTTGGCAAGAATCTCCGCGACAATTCCCATCGCGGGAAGAATGAGAACATACACTTCAGGATGCGCAAGAAACCAGAAAAGATGCTGCCACAACAACGGGCTTCCTCCGCCACTGACACTCAACGGCTGTCCGCTCACAACAAGCCCGCTCGGAAGAAAGAAGCTTGTTCCGGCAAGACGGTCCATCAATTGAAGAACGGACGCTGCTTCGAGTGCAGGAAATGCAAGCAACAGTAAAAATCCTGTAACGAATTGCGCCCACACGAAAAACGGAAGACGCATGAACGTCAATCCCTTCGCCCGCAGTTGCACAATTGTCGTAATGATGTTGATCGAATTGAGCATTGACGACAATGCCAAAAAAATAATTGCAATCAACCAGAAAGTTTGTCCGGCAGTAGCAATATCAGCGAGAGGAGGATATGACGTCCAACCGGATTGAGCCGCACCGCCGGGCATGAAGAAACTTGAAAGCGCACAAAGTCCGCCGAGAACATAGAGCCAATAACTCATCAGGTTAAGTTTCGGAAACGCCATGTCCGGCGCGCCGATTTGAAGCGGCACCAAATAATTTCCAAACGCGCCGACAACGATCGGCACAACGCCGAGAAACACCATGATCGTACCGTGCATTGCGCCAAGCTGGTTGTAAAATTCCGGCAGCATAATCCCGCCCGGCGCTCTGTCTTGTCCAAACCACGAACCGATGAACGGAATCGGCTGGCCCGGAAACGCTAACTGCCAGCGCATCAGCATCATGATTGAAAAACCGAGGAGAAGAAAAAGAAGTCCGGTAAAACCGTATAGAATGCCGATTGTTTTATGATCGGTGGAAAGAAAAAAAAGACGAGATTTTGGTTTCGAGATTTGAGTTTCGTGGTTCTCCAAAGGAGTCCTTCGGACAAGGTTCAGAGTTTAAGGTTCAGGGTTTAGGGCTATCGGTAATTGGCAATTGATAATTGGTAATTGATTATCGGTTATGGTTTTGGATAGACAAAATTCACCGTCGCGCCTTTCACCGTTACTGTAATTTTCATATCCTGCACGCCATACTTCTCATGCCATGCTTCTACAGTATAAGTTCCGGGCGGAACATTCTTTATATCGAAATTTCCATTCCCATCCGACACCGCAAAGAACGGATGATCAAGCACGCCGCAATACGCGCTCATCCAATTATGAACATCACATTTGAATTTTACCATCACCTCAGGCTTGTCGAATAATTTTGTCGTCTTCATCCCTTTCAGCGGCTGGCCGACATTGAACGGAGCATTATCTTTTGGTAAAGCATGAATATTGTGCAATGTCGGATCGTCATTCACAATTTCCAGCGGCTGTCCGACCTGCATTCCGAAAATATGCGGATGGTACATGCATCCTTCCTGCGCGAGCACCACCGGCGTTGACGGCGCCGAATATTTTCCTTTTACTCCTTCTTTCAGATAGACGAAAACGTTTTTCAGTGTTCCGTTTTTATTCACAATTACGTCTTCGGAATAGACCGGTCCGTGATGCATCTGTGCGCAATTGCGGTCCCCTTCCATTTTGATTTCCCGCATTGCGGGGGCTTTGCCGGAAAATTTAATTGTGCCTTTGAGATCGCCCGCATGAACCGCAAACGTAGAAAGAATCAAAAGAAACACTATTATGTAAAGCTGATTGATTGTTTTCATGGCTAACCTTTTTAATGTGACTACTCAATCACAAGGAGAATGGATTAGTGAATTGATGGAAAGAAAAATCCGGTAATCCAACGACTCATCACTCCAACCTCATGGCTGAGCAAATATCCTTCACAAAAAATTTTAGTGGCATAGAAATGTACATATTTACCGGCTTTCATTCAATGTTAGAGAAAACTTTTTTGCCGCTATTTTTCTATTGATGATCCGTAAACTGAAGATCCGACGTGACGACGATTCGGTTTTCTTCTAATTTCAAGTTTTGATTTACCGGTGTAATAAAAATTGTTTTTGTCGCTCCATTCGGCAGATTGACCGTGACACTCGGCTGCATTGGCTGGGGACCGGCAAATTCGAATTCGGGGCGATAATATTTTGAAATGTCCACATCTGTGATGTGCATCTTCTTGCCGAAGATTTTCGTGTAGATTTCAAACGATGCTCTGAGCACTTTTACCGAAATCCGATTTGATTGTTGATTGTAATTCACGGCAACATCTCCGGTTACCATTGTGCCATACGCAATGGGGCCGACTTTCACATCTGCGTCACCAATCAATTGCGCATGATCCGGTTTGATTTCTATCCGTGGATTCTTCACCGTCCACCGGTATTTTCCTTTCATGCCAAGAACGTTGAAATCATCCGTTCCCGAAACCGGTCCGACAGCGGCAAGAAATCCGTTCAGCGTGCTTTGATACACAACCACCGCCGCGTCGGATCGTTGTGCAACGCTGACAGCATGAAAAGCCAACAATAGGACAATTACCGCGCCACTGATTTTTACAAACATAATAAACTCCTCGTAGAAATTCTTTGGAAAAAAATAAACCGGCGAGAAAAATGTACAAAATTATGCGGGGGTACGCAATCACATCACAAGTAAGAAAGCGACGGCGCCTTCGCTACGTGGAAAAACAGCATCGCTTGCAAATCATTTGTCTCTTTCTACAATTATCGCACCTCCTTTTTATCAATCTTCATTGAACAGTTCCATCACGATCAGACTAGAATACACCAAAACCTGCACGCTGTCATTGACTTTGCGATGAAAAAAACGCGAAGAATTACATGATTGGGAGTGCAATAAGCTTCCTTGCATAAATAAAAAAGCCCCGCATAACGGGGCTTTCAAAAAATATTGCAGTGAATTTATTTACCAGATCTTTGCGCGAACATTTGCCGCACGCACCATCGCGTCGCCTTCCTTGCAGTGGAAAGCTTCATAGAACTCCGGCATGTTTGAGATAGGTCCGATGGCACGGAATTCTCCCGGCGAATGCGGATCAACATTCAACCGCAGCCGCACATTTTCCGGACGAACATTGTTCCGCCAGATTTGTGCCCACGCAAGGAAGAAACGCTGTTCAGGCGTGAAGCCGTCAATCAAAGGACGCGGCTTTCCTTTCAACGCAGTTTCCAATGCAGTGTATGCAACATTCAATCCGCCGAGGTCGGCAATATTTTCTCCGAGCGTTAGCTTGCCGTTGATATGCAATGTGTCGATAGGATTATAATTATCGAATTGTTTTTCAACCTGTGCCGCCCGCTCCTTGAATTGCTCCTTGTCCGTCGGCGTCCACCAATCTTTCAGATTTCCCTCGGCATCAAACTGACGGCCTTCGTCGTCAAAGCCGTGCGTCATTTCATGTCCGATGACCGATCCCATGCCGCCGTAGTTGACAGCATCATCAGCCTGAAAATCAAAAAACGGCGGCTGAAGAATTCCTGCGGGGAACACAATTTCGTTCATCATCGGATTGTAATACGCATTCACCGTCGGCGGCGTCATGCCCCATTCTGTGCGGTCAACCGGCTTGCCGATTTTGTTGATCGTACGACGGAAGTCAAATTCGCTCGCTCGGATCGCGTTTAATACATACGGTCCTCGGTCAATGTCGAGTGAAGAATAATCGCGCCATTTATCCGGGTAACCAATTTTTACCGTGAATGCATCCAGCTTATGCAGCGCCTGCTTTTTTGTCGTGTCGCTCATCCATACAGCATCGTTGATGTGTTCACGCAGTGCTGCGATGAGATTGTGCACCATTTCGAGCGCCCTCGTTTTTGCTTCGGGCGGAAAATATTTTGCAACATACAATTGTCCAAGCGCCATTCCAAGATTATTGTCAGTCGCACCAAGAACGCGCTTCCATCGCGGTTTCAACTCTTTGGTTCCATTCAGTTCCTTTCCATAAAAACGGAAACTTTCGTTGACGAACGGCGAGCTGAGATATCCTGCCGCATCATGAATAAGGTGCCATCGCAAATAGACTTTCCAATCTGCAACCGGCACTGTCTTCAGCATTGCATTGACTTCTTTCACAAAATCGGGCTGAGCAACATTGACATCGCCGCGGTCTGAAAGATGAATACCATCAAAATATTTTGTCCACGAAAAATCCGGCGTCATGGACTGAAGCTCTTTAACCGACATTTTGTGATAAATAGCATTCGGGTCGCGCTGCTGAACGCGCGTCATCGAAGCTTTCGCAAGCCGGGTTTCCATCGCCATCACTGTTTCTGCTTCGCGAGCGGCAGTCTTTTCATCATCGCCGAGGAGCGAGAACATTTTTGTAACATGCGCGACATACTCATCGCGTATTTTTTTCGACCGTTCATCTTCTTTTAAATAATAATCGCGGTCCGGCAATCCTAATCCGCCTTGATACACCTGAGCGATGACTTGTGCGCTGTTCTTCGCATCCTGATCTCCGAAGAAACTGAACACAACATTTGTTCCTTCGGCGTGCATGCGCGCAATTTCCGATTCCAAATCTTCAACATTGTTAATGGCGGCGATGCGCTTGAAATATGGCGCGAGCGGTTTCACTCCCTGCTCTTCAATGCTTGCAGAATCCATTCCGCTGAAATAAAAATCGCCGACCTTCTGCTCAATGCTGCCTTTCGGCGCAGATGTGTTGTTCGCTGCATCGTCAAGAATCTGATGAAGCTGCACATTATTGCGTTCGGCTAATTCTTCAAAGCTTCCCCAGCGGCTGTATTCGGGGGGAATCGGATTTGCTTTCAGCCAGCCGCCGTTAGCAAATTCATAAAAATCCTGACACGGGCTTACGGTAGTATCTAGATTTTTGGGGTCAATCCCGTGGTACACCTGATCTTGTGAAACCGCTGTTTGAGCGGCAAAGATACAGGCTGCTGCAACAACCGGAAAAAATATCTTATTCATGAAGCATGCCTCGTAAAATTGGTGAGAAAAAATAAATACTGAAATTGTGAAAAAAATTTTGCAACCAAGCCAGAGTAGACCCATTCCCGCAAAAGCGGAAATCCATATTTTCGATCAGATTCTGCAAATGGATTCCCGATAAAATATTCGGGAATAACGTTCCTTCTGTTTTATGTAATTCGAACTACAGCGGAATGTTTCCGTGTTTCTTTTTCGGATTATGATCCACTTTCGTGTCCAGCATTTCAAGTGCGCGCACAAGCCGCAAACGCGTTGATGCTGGCTCGATCACTTCATCAATGTAGCCGCGTTCGGCGGCAATATACGGCGTAGCAAATTTTTCTCGGAACTCTTCTTCTTTTTTCCTGATCGCCGCTTCCTTGTCCTCCGCTTTTTCAATTTCTTTCTTGAAAATAATTTCCACTGCACCCTTTGGACCCATCACGGCAATTTCCGCAGTGGGCCACGCAAAATTGATGTCACCGCGGATATGTTTTGAATTCATCACATCGTACGCGCCGCCGTATGCTTTCCGCGTAATGACCGTGATTTTCGGAACTGTCGCTTCGCAAAATGCGTAAAGCAGCTTCGCACCATTCCGAATGATGCCGCCCCACTCCTGAACAGTTCCCGGCAAAAATCCGGGCACGTCTTCCAGCACGATAAGAGGAATATTGAACGCGTCACAGAACCGCACGAAGCGCGCCCCTTTGATTGATGCGTCATTATCAAGCACACCGGCAAGCGACGCGGGCTGGTTTGCAATAACACCGACAGAGCGCCCGTTCATCCGCGCAAAGCCGACGATGATATTTTGTGCAAAGTGCTCATGCACTTCGAAGAAATCTGCGTCATCAACGATGGCGTGGATAATTTCTTTCATGTCATACGGCTTGTTCGGATTGTCGGGAATGATGGAATTCAACTTCTCTTCCTGCCGTCCGGAGTGGTCGCGGGGTTCTACGCGCGGCGGGTCGTCCATATTGTTTGACGGAAGAAACGAAAGAAGTTTTTTAATCTGGTTGATACATTCGATTTCATTCTCGCACGCAAAATGAGCAACGCCGCTTTTCGTGGCGTGCGTCATCGCGCCGCCTAAATCTTCAAACGAAACATCTTCATGCGTCACCGTCTTCACGACATTCGGGCCCGTGACGAACATGTAGCTCGTGTTCTTTACCATAAAAATAAAATCGGTGATGGCGGGAGAATAAACCGCGCCGCCTGCGCACGGTCCCATCACAGCGGAAATCTGCGGCACAACGCCCGATGCGAGCGTATTGCGGAGAAAAATATCGGCATAACCGCCGAGACTGACAACGCCTTCCTGAATTCTCGCGCCGCCTGAATCGTTCAAGCCGATGACCGGCACGCCGACTTTCATGGCAAGATCCATGATCTTGCAGATTTTTTCTGCGTGTGTCTCCGAAAGCGAGCCGCCGAAGACAGTAAAATCCTGGCTGTACACAAAAACTTCACGTCCGTTGATCGTTCCATGTCCTGTAACAACTCCGTCGCCTAAAAATTTTTGTTTCTCTAATCCATAATCATGCGACCGGTGTGTAACCAGCATTCCGATCTCTTCGAACGAACCTTCATCAAGCAAAAGCTGAAGCCGTTCTCTTGCTGTGAGTTTTCCCTTCTTATGTTGTTCCGCAATGCGGTGTTCTCCGCCGCCGAGCATAGCCTGCACTTTTCGTGCGTTGAGTTCATCTAATTTCGATGAAGGCATAAACTCCTCCAGTTGGAAAAGTGAATTTTCAGACACACAATTGTAACAAAAATTAGTGTGAATCACAACGAAGAAATCGAGGAGCCGCTCCATGAAGATTTTTCTCCCCCCTCTGCCACACATAAAACACACAGGGGTTCGGTTTCCCGAACCCCTGCATTGGAACAATCTTACTTCTCTAATAAAAGTTTTTTGACCGAGGTGTAATTATTAGCTTGAATCCTGTAGAAATACACCCCGCTCGCTATACTGCTTCCATCAAACATGACACTGTATTCTCCTGCCGGCTTTACTTCGTTCACCAGCGTCTTCACTTTTCTGCCGAGAATGTCATATACATCCAGCGACACGTGAGACTGCTCCGGCAGATCATACAGAATCGTGGTCGTCGGATTGAACGGGTTCGGATAATTCTGGCTGAGCGAATACACCAGAGGCACGACGACTTTCACTTCTATTGTCTGCGTATACTGGAATGTACCATCAGTATTGACTTTTTTAAGCCGGTACTGAACCGTTCCTTTTGCCGCTTTGTCCATGAATGAATACGTTTGCGGCTTGTTCGTTGTTCCGTGACCGTTGATGGTACCGATGGTTGTCCATACCTTCTTCGATCCCTGCGCTCCTACCATGTAACGCTCGACCTCAAATCTGGCAAGATTCAGTTCGGTAGCAGTACTCCATTGCAGATTGACGGTCCCATGAATCGCTGTCGCATTAAACGACGCCATCTCCACCGGCAGAGCTTGGTTGTTCTGGCCAACTCCCCACTCGCTGAATGATGTAATACCCGTCCAGGTTACGTCTCCCGTTGCAGAATTCGCCGATGATGCACCGCCGAATGTTGTCCACCCTCCGGTTGATGACGATTCCCTCTTGTAGAGTAACAGCGCTTCCGGATGCGTATCAACATTGGGATCGAGCGTGTTCGCCCCGAAATTGAGCGTAAGGCTCGCCGTAAACGCTCCCGGATCGCCGTAGATATCAATGACAAAGTACTTATCGCCGACGAAAGCGGAATACCCGACGGGATATTGATTCGGCGGCGCTTCAACCTGAGTGCAGACCACGTCAACCGGATTATCGAACCCATCTGTCATAGTTAACGATGCGTTGCCGACAGCCGCAGTGCCCGTTTGGAATGAAGTTGTGGTTGACGAGGTTCCATACCCGATCGGAACGGTTGAGCTGTCCCAGAGGACAGAATTCAAGGTTGCAGTATTGCCGCCCATCAGATCAGTTGAAGATGTACCGGTTCCTTCGTTGAACTGCCAGTACCCGGCAATATCCGTGGGGAAACCGCTGATCGTCCGATGGATCTGCTGGCGGATATCACTGAGGGAATGAACGGTATTTCTGATCTGTACTTCGTCAATCTTACCGTCAAAATAGGTTACGCCGTCATAGCCGAGCAAAAATTCAGAACCATAATCAGTAAAATAGCCTATGTTTGCTGAATCCGCACTCTCAACCCCGTTGACATACAAATGTATCTCAGACGATTGATCGATACTGTTATAGGCCATCGTAAACGCCACGTTGTACCATTGATTATCGTGTACCGTTGCCGTGTCGGTTATCGTAACAAAATTGCCACTATTAGCATCATCATAGACACTGAGATAAATATGGCCGTTGTCAATCCCGGTTTGAATCGGATAATTGAAGTCGTTCGAGGCGATCGTATTAATACCGGGCTTACTCGACGATTTGTGAGGATATATTTTACTCTGCTGCGATTTTTTCTTCGCCGCATGAATAGTTGCAGGTTTTTTGTTTCCTCCCGATTTCTTCATCACCGGATGAAGCGGCCCGCCTCCTTTAACAAAAGGTCCGAGGCCACCTTGCCCCCTTGCAAAGAAGACCGCACTCCTTGAACTATCGGTTGTCTGCACCCACAATTGAACCGTCATGTCGTTCGGTACACTGCTGACAGGCAGATCCACTGACGGACTGCTTGAACTGTCAAACTCCATTGCATACCCGGCTGTTGTATCGAACGCGTAGCCCTCGTGCGAATTTGTCGTGAAGAATGATGTCGGTGCCGAGGTTGTGTCAAATACTTCTCCTCCCGGAGTGCCGTTCATTTCAAAGACAGATACATAATACTTCGTATTGACCGATAATCCGGATACTGTTACGAACGGACCGGCACCTCCATACACAGCATAATTTCCGGACCCTATTTGTGAACCTGATCCGAATTGCGGATTGGGTGAATAGTTGCCGTTGTTCGTAGGTTTGGCGTCCACTGCACTTCCTTGTTTCACTAATACCAGCCGACGGGAACCGTCACCGTTCGTCCAGTGGATTTTGAGCTGTGTCCCGTAATCGTCGCTCGTACTGATGCTGCTTGCCGCCGTTGTCGGCACTGTCGCGGTCACGGTGCTGTTTTTGTAGAACCCAAATAACTGGTTCGTACCATCGGTCATCTGAACAACAAAGTCGAGCGCGCCGTCATTGTCAAAATCCATGAGGGCGATATTATTAAAACTATAATAATTGTAAGCATATACTTTGATATCGACATCTTGCTGATTATAGAATTTACCATTCCCGTCATTATAGGCGATAAGGACTTTGTCCACACCTGCGTCGTTATCGTATGCATGTATAACGAGGTCTATTTTGCCATCGCCATTAATGTCTCCGGGGACAATTTGCCCCACACTATATCCTACTTCATAGTCAACGGGTGTGCCGAATGTGCCATCTCCGTTATTCAACATGACGGAAAAGGTCAACGAGTCACTGTTACCCACAATCACATCAATGTATCCATCGCCATTCACGTCGGCTGCTGCCAAAGTAGAAATATCATTGCCGATAGAATATTTAACCGGTGAGGCAAACGTTCTGTCGCCTACGTTACGGATAATGTCAACATAATCTGCACCACTACCTTCATTATGGGCAGTAATAATATCGTTATAGCCATCATTATCCACATCTGCCGCAGCAAAATCCTTGATACCATATGCATCGGTAAAATATGAATAACCTGAGTAGGAATAATTCCCGGCATCATCATAATAGATATAAACCTGCTGGCTGCCGCCGCCATTTACCACTACATCCGGCTTTCCATCGTTATCTATGTCCTTCAGAACGACATTTACATTATTATAGCCTATGGTCACCGGACTTTTTGCAGTGAATGTGCCGTCTCCGTTGTTGATGATCGGAGTCATCGTATTTGCTGAAGTAGACGCCGCAATGAAATCGAGATCTCCGTCGTTATCCAGATCTGCCGCCTTCAAAATATCAGGACCTGCCAGGCCCGTTATTGTATAAAGTGAATCGAACGTGCCCGAATTGTTTCTGAAGAATTTCATGCGGTTGATGTAATCATCTGCTCCAATAAGATCAACCTTTCCATCCCCGTCAATGTCACCTGGCGTGAGTGTCCGGGTGTACCCATTATCAACCATTGTATCCTGATAGGCAAAATTTCCCGAGCCGGATGCATGGACCATGAACGAATAGGTTAATGATTGAAGCAAACCTACTCCGCTGGTATCCTTGATATCCGATGTTAATGTGATCGAAACCTCCTCACCCGGAAGAAAATCACTCGTGGGATTAAAGGTCATCGTTTTCGAAGGACCGTCGTACGAGATAGCGCCGCTGATCTTGCCGGAAAGTGAACCCTTCACGATCACTGTGGAGTCAACCAACGTTGCCGAGTTCATGGAGGTACTGAACGTTGCCGTAATGTTTGACGATGCGGCTATGTTTAGTGCGTTCGCGGACGGAGAGACCGAGCTTACATTGACCAATTCGACATTCTTCAAGACCGATATAGTGGTGTCTCCATTGTTAGCTGCAACAATATCAAGGTCTCCGTCCCCGTCAATATCGCATCCGGAAACCGATTGTGGATATGATCCCACACTGTAGTACGTTGCGGATTGAAATGTACCGTTCCCGTTGTTCTTCAGAACTGCCACTTTATTTAATGATGTTTCTGAAGTTACAATATCCAGGTTTCCGTCACCATCTGCATCCATGAGTATCGCGCTAGAGGGATTATTTGTAGAATAGTTACTGCTCACTGAAAACGTTCCGCTTCCATCGTTCAGCAAAACGGTTACATTTCCATTATTAGCATTTGACGTTACCAGATCATTGTCGCCATCGCCGTCCACATCTCCTGCCACAACGGTATTGGGATAGACACTACCTATTGAATAGGTAGTCTTCGCAGCAAAGGTTCCGTCGCCATTGTTCTTTAAAACGGAAATGGACTGGCCGTCATCGTCTGCCGAAATAATATCCAGATCGCCGTCACCGTCCACATCGCTCAGCGTGACGCCCCATGGACCAGTACCGGTAGTCACCGGCGTTTGTGCAGTAAATGTCCCGTCGCCGTTATTCAGGAAAATGGCATCCTGATTGTTGGTGTAATTTACGACGATTATATCGTTATAACCGTCTCCATTGATATCTCCGATAGCGATACCGGGTAAATTATTGTCCACAACAGGGTATGTGACGGGTGTGTTTAATCCTCCCGATCCGTTATTCATGAGCACAGAAATTGAATTTGAGCCGTACTTATTCGTTGTAACGACATCCATATACCCGTCTCCGTTGAGGTCTGCAACTGCAAGTGCGGTCGGAGAAGTTGCGCCGACATATGTAGTATCAGCGGTGCCGAGACCTCCCGAACCGTCATTCAATAACACCGATACATTATTGTTACTCTGATTTGCCGTGACAACATCAGGAAGGCCGTCGCCATTCATATCAGCCGTAACGGCGTAAGTTGGAGTGCCCTTAATTGCATAGTCCTGTCTTGCTCCAAACGAACCCTGAGCGGATGCCGCAACAGTAAATGACCATCTGTATGGTGTAGACAAACTGACTCCGTCACCGTTTTGAACGCCGGTCTTCACAAGGACTGTGATATTTTCTCCGGGGCCAAAATCATTCGTCGGATCGAATGTTGCCGCATGCGTACCGCTGTTATAGCTGACCGTTCCGCTGTACTTGCCTCGCAGCGAGCCGTATACTTCGATCGTACTTGTTGTCAAGGTTCCGGAATTCATCGCTTGGTTAAAAGTTACCGTGACGTTCGATGATTTTGTAACGTTCAACGAATTGATTGTGGGCGAGAGTGAAGATATTTGAACCTGAGTAGAATTCTTCAAAACGGAAATATTATTTCCGTTGTAATTTGCCGTTATAAGATCGAGATCTCCATCGCCGTCAACATCCGCCGAGGCAAGTGCGTACGGACCGTCGCCGGTTGAATAGTGAGCCGAAAGAGTAAATGTTCCGCTGCCGTTATTTGTAAAGATGTAAACATAATCCGTGGACGAATCGGTCACCGCAATATCAAGATCGCCGTCTCCGTCAACATCGAGAGCCGCAATCCCGACAGGATGTGACGACACACCGATGCTGAAATCTACCTTTGATGCAAATGTGCCGTTACCATTATTCGACAGGAAAGATATTGTTCCCGCGCCGTTATTGGCCGTAACAATGTCCACATATCCGTCGTTATTAAAATCACCTGCGACAAATGATTTCGGGGAAGTCCCGACCGAATACGAGCTCGGCGAGTATGCACCGCTGCCGTTATTTTTCTCAACGTAAATTGTACTTATGCCACCATTATCATATAACGACACTACGTCTGAATAGCCATCATTATTAACATCAACGACGGCAACACCGGCATTCCCGGTTGTGTAGTTATATTCTGACCCAAAATTGCCGGAACCGTCATTCGTTTGAGAATGCGCCTGGCTTCCGGTCGTATAAACGGCATCAAGGTATCCATCGTTGTTGATATCTGCCAATGTTACGTAGTTCGGACCTGTCGAGGTACTTACTGTCGTTCGCGATGCAAATGTCCCGCTGCCATTATTCTTAAAGACCGACAAGACATTGTCGTTTGTTGTTGCTACAACAAGATCAATGTCGCCGTCGTTGTCAATATCGCCGGCAGCAACTGAGGACGGTCCGTTTCCAGCATAGTAATGGACTGCAGATGCGTACGTACCGTTGCCGTTATTCAACAGTACTGAAATACTATCCGCGGCGTAATCTGCGGTTACAAGATCGGGATATCCGTCTCCATTGACATCGACGGCAATAACCGACTGCGGCTGGGTGCCTGCCGCATAATTGGTTGGAGGTCCAAATGCATTACCTCCCCCCGCTCCCACGGTAAACATCGAAGCGTATGAACTTTGCAGCGCTACAATGCCGTTGACATCCTTCACGCCGGTCGTAACGGTGACCGTCACTTTTTCTCCGGGCTTGAAATTATTCGTGGGGTTGAAAGTTGCCGTGTACGTACTTGAGTTATATGAAAAACTTCCGGCGATAGACCCGCTAACCGATCCGTTTACCCTAACATTGCTCGATGTTAAAGTGGATTGATCAATATTTATATCGAAGACGATATTGATATTGGTTGTTGAATCAACGTTGATCGCGTTATCTACGGGAGATACGGAACTGACGTGCCCTCCGTTGTAATTCAACATGACGGAGACTGTTCCGTTACCACTTGCGATGACATCCATACGACCATCTCCGTTCACATCGGCGGAGAGAATTCCCTGCGGGGAGGTTGGCAGAGGATAGTTCGTTGCAGTACCAAAAGAACCGTTATTTAAAAGCAGGGAGAACGTACTATCGTCTTCATTACCTACCAGAATATCAGCGTCATTATCGGCGTCGACATCTGCCGTCGTAATACTTGCCGGATAACTTCCGGCACTATACGAGCTACCGTTAAAAAAGAGAACCGGGTTGTTTGATATTAAAACATTAATATTGTTATCACTCCCGTCTGCCGTGACAGCATCCATAAGACCGTCGTTATTGAAATCATACATCGCCATAGCGCTGGGAGTATAAAGACCGCCGCCAGTCGTACCGATTGTCAATTTACCGGTTCCGTCATTCGTGTAGACGCGTATGTCTTTATCGGTGGGATCAACCGCAACGATATCCATGTCGCCGTCATTGTCAATGTCGACAGCGGTGACTGAATGGAGAATAGCCGGCGTCGCACTTGTGTACGCATTGGTAAATGCACCGCTTCCATTGTTGATCATGACATGGAGGGAGTCGTAATAGCTGTCGGTTTCCACAACATCAATGTACCCATCACCATTCATATCCGCCGCGACAAGTGAATTGGAGGTCGATTGGACCGGTGAGAAACCGTAATCATGGCTCGTACTGAATGCCCCCGTACCATCATTTATGTAAGCTGTAAGGCTCTGCGCTCCATTGTTCGCTATTAACAGGTCAAGATCGCCGTCGTTATCAACATCAGCCGCAACAACATCAAGCGGTGTATTTGAATCTGTATAATTGACCGGTGAGGCAAATGTTCCGTCACCATTATTTTTAAATACAGAAACTTGGTTTTGAAGAGCAAGCACGGTAATAATATCGAGATCGCCATCGTTGTCAATATCCGCCGCTATTGACTTTATATTGCCGAGATCTCCACTGTACGCCGTATAATTCACAGCGCCTTTAAATTTTCCATACCCTGCAGGCGCACTTGTAGTAAAACTGAAGACGTACGGGTTTGCCAACGCTTCACTGCTTGCATTCTGTACTCCGGTTGTAACTGTTACAAAAATTAACTCTTCCGGTTTAAATGACGAGTCAGGATTGAACGTCGCCGAGTTGCTACCGTACGAAAAACTACCGGTGTACAGCCCTCTGAGCGATCCGAACACTCTGACCGTACTTGTCGTTATCGACGAATTACTCATCGACTGGTCGAAATTGATTGTAATGTTCGCTGTTGCAGAAATGTTGTTAGCATTATGCGTCGGCGATGTAGACAAGACAGTTGGCGCCGTTGCCCACGAAACTGCACTTACCAAAACGAGCAGTGCAAGGGCTATGCCGCTTCGTACCAACAATCGTATCATAGTGTACCTCCTTTGGGTAATGTTGTTTGTATAATGTGATTAAGTTCTGATAAATTTTTCTTCGAAATAAATCCTTTTGCTTTCACTACCGCCGCTCTTGCCCGGAATTCCGGCGTATCGTAGCTTGTCACGAAAAAAATTTTTGCATTGGGTTCATCGTGCAAGATCTTCTCAGCGGCATCGAATCCATTCATCGTTTTTAATTGAATATCCATCAGCACCACGTCGGGATTATGAAACGAGAACTGCTCCACCGCTTCATCGCCGTCAAAGCATTCAATTATTTCATTCGTTCCTTCCGGCGTTCCGGAAACAATTCTTCGCAAGAGCCGCCGCATATCAGCATGGTCATCAACAATCATGATCTTCATTGGGAGCTTCGTGTTGCGGGAAAGAAATTATTTTCTTTCCAGACGTGGTGTAACATACGCTGCAACCACAGGTGAATTCAATAGAGAGAAGTACTCATTCGTATAGGCAGAAGTGCCTATAAAAATTTTCAACAATTATAGCGATAACTGTAGCCTCAGACGTAAAGTCTGCGGCTACCAATTTTTTTTAAAATAGATTTGAAAAACGAAAGGACGGGTTACAACTGCGAGGCGTGTTCAACAGCAAACTTCAACAGAGCATGCGCTCCCTGAAGTCCGAGCTTATCGCAGATATTGTTGCGGTGGTTGTGAACTGTTTTAATGCTGATGTGCAGTACATCGGCGATTTGTTGATTGGTTTTCATTCCTGCAAGAAGCTTCAGCAGATTCCTCTCGGCGGTCGTCAGGAGATTGATTCCCGTCGGGTCGCTTGCGGGCGTAACAAGTCTGGCGTTCCTTCTCACCAGAAAATCTGAGATAGACGGGCTGAGATAATATTTCCCATCGGTCACGGCGCGAAGGCACTGAAGAATTTCAGCAATAGTGTTCTCCTTCAAAACGTAGCCTTTCACTCCCGCATCCATCGCCTTGTTAAACACATATTCCTCTTTGAACATGGTAAGAAAGACAAGCGTGACCGGCAATCTCTCGTTCTGAACGCGAAAGACAACGTCGAAACCGGTCATCTTCGGCATCTCGATATCAAGCACAGCAATCTGCGGCTTTTCTTTGCGGATTATGTGCAATGCTTCTTCTCCGTTCTCCGCTTCGATCACCCGGATGGAAGGCTGTGTTTCCAAAACCTGCCGGAGTCCTCTGCGCACAAGCGCGTGATCGTCCGCGATCAGTATGGTTTGATGTTTACCCATGGTTCAGTGCGACTGTTGATGAATAAGTCGTGGTGAGCGGAGCCGAACCACAACTCACTCAGAGTTTTAGTTGCGCTTTGGTTCTTCCATACCGCGAAGTATATGACTTGTGCTGTTAGTGCACCGCGCAAGATCGTGCAGCACTTCAAAATTTCCTTGGATCAACGCTTCTTTTTTTCTGCGTGTCCATCCTTTAATCTGCCTCTCAAATTGCTGAGCCAATTGAACATCCTGAAACTCTTCAGCAAATACAAGTTTCACCGGCAACCGGCGTGAAGTATACCCATCGTAACGATGATATTGATGTTCAGTCAGCCGTTTTTCAACATTCGATGTCATACCGGTGTAATAGCTACGGTCAGAACATTCGAGAATATAAACCCAAAACCTTTTTGTCATATCACGTGCAATGAAATTCTCGCACTTCGACTCCGCTCAGTGCGACTCACTCAGTGCGACATTTCAGCATTTATTCGGATATTGATCAACTTTTGATTGATAAATAATTTTTCAGATTTTTCTAACAGGAATAATGACCCTCACCGTTGTCCCTTCGCCGGGATGTGATTTGATTTCGCATGTTCCGCCAAGGTTCTTTGTCCGTTCCTGAATTCCTTCCAATCCCATTCCCGCAGTACCGGAAGCCCCGAGCGGATCAAATCCCTTGCCGTTGTCCCACAACGATGCCGTCATTTCTTCATCTGACCGCCGTATCATAATTGATGCCTGAGTTGCCGACGAATGTTTCATAATGTTGTTGATCCCTTCCTGCACAATTCTGTAGAAATGAATCTCCTTCTCGCGCGGAATGATGCCGTCAATGCGGTCAACATGCGTTGCCCACTGAATGCCCGATGATTCCTGCACCTGATCGCACAAATTCGTCAGCGTGTCGGTCAATCCGAATTGTTCGAGGTGAACCGGACGCAAGTCATGCGAAATGGTATGAACATCGTTCATAGCACTGAGCGTGCTTCTCGCAATCTCGCGTAGTTGTTCTTCAGTTTGTGCAGGGTCGGCGACTGTCTTCAATGCCATCTCAGCCCGGTTCTTCACAACCAAAATTTGCTGGCCTATTCCGTCGTGCAGTTCCATGGCAATGCGCCGACGCTCCTGTTCCTGTGAATTGATGAGCTGTTCTGCGAACTGCTCCTTCACAAGCGCCTCCTTTTTGAGTGCCGCAACGCGCACGTAGTAAATATATGGTCCGAGTGAAACGAACAACAGCACGACCAGCGTTCGGAACCACCATGTCATCCAGAATGGAGGCAAGATCGTCACACGGATCGAAGCGCCAGTCATATTCCACACGCCGTCGTTGTTGGATGCAATCACTCTGAACGTACGCGTACCGGGAGGGATTGTCCAATAGAACGCCGTTCTGCGTGAACCCGCCGCCACCCATGTTTGATCTAATCCTTCCATCATATATTTGAAATGATTTTTTGCCGGATCGGCATAGCTGAGCGCGGCATAATGAATTTCTAGGCTTGCACTGTCGTACGGAAGCGTTATTGCATTGCTCACAGGAAGAGAGGTGTTCTCTGAGATAAGCTTTTCGATTTTCACCGGAGGAGGAAGATCGTTTTGCTGCACGTTGCGAGTGGATACAACAGCAACACCGCTCACGGTCGGAAAGTAAATATGTCCATTATGGTCCTGAATAGTCGAAGGTTGGAAGCCGCCGTTTGTCTCCGCGGAGTTCATACCGTCCGGTTCGCCGTACGAATAGGTGCTCACCGTTTTCAACGTACCGTCCGCCACTGCGTTCAATTCTGTTTTCGAGGCACGGAAAATACCGCGGTTGCATCCCATCCAGAAATTCCCCTGCTCGTCTTCAACAATGTCCGAAACAATATTGTCATACAGTCCTTCTTTTTTCGTAATGAAGGAAAATTTTCCATCCTTCAATCGAATCAATCCGCCGCCGTATGAACCGAACCACAGTGTTCCGTCGGCATCCTGATAGATCGCACGAATATAATCGCTCAGCGCGTGTACAGAGTTTCCCGGACCAGAGACAAGCGGCACATGAGTTATTTTTCCATTCTTAAATTTGTTCAATCCTCTTGTCGTTCCGATCCATAAAATTCCCGATCTGTCTTCAAACAGCGCGCGGACATCATTGTCCGACATGCCGTCGTCGGTAGAATACCGACGGAATTGATGTCCGTTGTACAGATACAATCCGTTGAAACACCCGATCCAAATCCTGCCTCGCGAATCCTCCATCATTGCAAAAATATCTAAGCCGGTAAAACCTTTCGAGGAGTCAAACAATACTCCCTTCCGGTTAATATCGTCAAAACGATAGAGCACCCGTGAACCGACCCATACACGTTCCTTAGAATCTTCGAAAAGCGACCAGACGCACAAATTGATCATGTGTTTATTCAAGGGAGAATATGTTGCCTTTCCATTCTTCCATTCATACACACCGCCGCAATTGGTCCCAAATAAGAATGTTCCATTCTTACGTGCCACGAGCGAGAGCATTTTTTCTTCCATCAAACCTTCATGATGTCCGATCATCGAAATGATCGCCGGGCGCAGTCTGTACAAGCCGCGCGCCGGTGTGCCTACCCAATAATCCCCTTCACGGTCTTGCGTCATTACATTGAATTGTTTCTCAAGGTCTTCATTGACAGTTCGTAAGGGAACGAATGAATCCCCTTCCAACCTGCTGATGCCGTTAAAACAGGCAGCCCAAAGATGATTTCCATGATCTACAAACAACTGCCGGGCAAACAGAGAAGCGAGTCCATCTCGTTGAGTGTACTTTCTGATAGCACCCGAAGAAAGCCGCACTACTCCTTCACCATCGGTCGCAATCCAGTATGTACCGGAATGTTCGGGATATTCGACAAAAGCCTGAATTTTATATGAGAGAATTTTCGTCAAATCCATTACAACAACGACCGAATCGTCAATCGTCCGCAATATTTTTCTCCCATCATATAACCAGACTCCGCCAGAATTATTTAACGCTCTGCGTGCCAAAGACGAGTCGCGGAGAATCGGAATCGGTACAAACCGGTTGTTACTGAACATATACGGCTTGCCATCAGCAATAATCCATATTGTACCTCGGGAATCTTGTCTAACCGTGAATGGAGTAACAGCGGTGCGCCCGCCAGCAACATCGAACGACGTAAAAACTCCGTGCTGATAACGCAACACACCATCTTCCGTGATGCACCAAAGGGCACCGTCACGGTCTTCACTGATTGTTAAAATGCGGTCGGAATGCATTCCCCGAGAGTTGGAACGATCGAACACGGTAAATGATCTGCCATCAAATCGGACAAGTCCGCCGAACGTGGCAAGCCAGATGTATCCATCTTTTGATTGAATGACTGCGTTGGCGGAACTTTGAGGAAGGCCATCATCCATTCCCCATTGTTTTGCAACATACCTGACTGGAAATGTCTCTTGTGCTGTGCTCGTTTGAAATGAGACAGCAAGGCAGAATAGAAAGGCAGCCGCACAAAATCGTATGGTCGGTGTCGTCAACTGAAGAAATTTTTCAACTGTTCATTGATTTGAGAAACTCTTTATTTCCTTTCGTGCCTCGCATTTTGTCGAGAAGGAATTCCATCGCTTCAACCGGATTGAACTCACTGAGGAATTTGCGGAGAATCCAGACGCGATTCAGTTCGTCTTCAGGCATCAGAATTTCTTCTTTCCGTGTACCGGAGCGATTAACATCAACCGCGGGGAAAATGCGACGATCGCTGAGCTTCCGGTCGAGCACAATTTCCATATTGCCGGTTCCTTTGAATTCTTCAAAGATCACCTCGTCCATGCGGCTGCCGGTTTCGACAAGTGCCGTTGCGATAATGGTAAGACTTCCGCCTTCTTCAATATTTCGCGCCGCGCCAAAAAATCTCTTCGGACGATGCAAAGCGTTCGCATCAACACCACCGGAGAGAATTTTTCCTGAATGCGGCACAACGGTGTTATGCGCCCGCGCCAACCTCGTGATGCTGTCAAGCAAAATCACGACATCATGTTTCGCTTCAATCAGGCGCTTCGCTTTTTCAAGCACCATATCGGAAACCTGCACGTGGCGTTCCGGCGGCTCGTCAAACGTGGACGATATTACCTCGGCGCTTACCGAGCGCTCCATATCGGTTACTTCTTCAGGACGTTCATCAATCAGCAAAATCATCAGCTTCACTTCCGGATGATTGCGCGTGATGCTGTTGGCAATTTTTTGAAGAAGCACGGTCTTCCCTGCTTTCGGGGGCGAGACAATCATTCCACGCTGGCCCTTACCGACAGGCGAAAGCAAATCGAGAATTCGCATTGCGTATTCACCCGGCGCCGTTTCCAATTTGATGCGCTCATTCGGATAGAGCGGCGTAAGATTATCGAAAAGAACACGGTCGCGCACGGTATCCGGGCTTTGGTCGTTGACGGCTTCGACACGCAGCAGCGCAAAGAACCGCTCGCCTTCTTTCGGAGGGCGAACCTGCCCGCTCACCGTATCGCCGGTGCGCAAACTAAATTTCTTTATTTGCGAAGGCGAAACATAAATATCGTCCGGGGAAGGAAGATAATTATAGTCAACCGAGCGCAGAAAACCGTAGCCGTCCGGCAGAACTTCCAACACGCCTTTGCTGAATGTGAGTCCATCTTGCTGGGTTTGTGCTTCGAGGATTTTGAAAATGAGTTCTTGTTTGCGCAGGTCACTGTACCCGCCAATATCCAAGTCTTTCGCGATCTTGTTGAGATCGGCAATTTTCTTGGATTTCAGATCCGATATATCCATCGGCATAGTGGAATAATTCCTTTCAGAAAAAACTACGAAATGGTTAAGAATTGATTCATTAAAGTCCCTGCCTCGTCTCCATTTGGTCGGAGAGGGCGCTGCGGAGAACAGAAAGTTTACTTCAAATCTTGCTTCACGTACCTTTTATTTGCTGATGTCGTTGAGATTTTCTTGGGATAGTTCGCAATTGAGGTTTAAAGAAGCGGTCTTCCAATGTGAGAAGTATTTCAGAAACATTACCGTGATTAAAATGGCACAAGAAATATAGAGTAAATCGTTCGGATTGTCAAGAGTTTTTTCGTTCTTTTTTCTTCCACACTTCCCATGCATCACCGGCAACATAATGTGAACCGGTAATAAGAATCATGTCCTTCTTTTTTGAATTCTTCATAGCCGCGTTCATGCCATCCTCAACTGAACAATACACATGCGCTGTGACGCGGTATCGAAAAAATTCGTGAACAATTTCATTCGCTTCCAACGCCCGTTCAATCTTCGGTTGGACAGCATAGACAATCGGATGAAGCGCACTCACGATTCTAATCATTGTCCGATAGTCTTTATCTTTCATAACACCAAAAACCAAATGAAGTTTCCTAAAATCAAACGATTGAATTGCCGCAACCATCTTTCTCACTCCATCGGGATTGTGTGCAACGTCGAGAATGACAAGCGGCGACTCGGAAAGAATTTCCAAGCGCGCATGAATACCGGTCAATTGCGAAAGTCTGGATACGCCGCTTTGCACGCTTTTCCCGGAAATATGAAAGCCATACGGTTCAAGCTGTTCAAGCGCAGTAATCGCAGTTCGAATATTATCAAGTTGATGAGCGCCAAACAGCGGCAGGCGAACATTGTTAAACGTCATTCGCGGCGTAGAGAAAGAAATATTTTGAGAAACCTTACCGGAAGCAACATCATCAACTTTGGTGTAAAGCCGGGAATCAAGAAGTTTTGCGCGACGCCGCTCAGCTATTTTTTTCAGAATGCGAAGCGCCTGCGCCGGCATTGCTCCAACAACGCATGGCGTTCCGTGCTTGATAATTCCTCCTTTTTCGAATGCAATTTTTTTCAGAGTTGTTCCAAGCTGTTGCGTATGGTCTTTCCCGATTGTCGTGATCACAGAGACGAGCGGACGCAGCACGTTCGTTGCGTCGAGTCTGCCGCCCAAACCGGTTTCGATGACGGCAATATCAATCTTTTGTTCTTGAAAATATTTGAACGCAATTGCTGTTGTCGCTTCAAAAAATGTCGCATGCAGCGATTCGATCTTCGGTCGAATAAGATTCGTGCAGCGAACGAGATCGGCATTCGATATCATTTTTCCGTTGACGCGGATGCGTTCATTGAATCTCACTAAATGCGGCGACGTGTACAGACCGACGCGGTACCCCGATGCTGTGAGAATTGCGGCAATCATGCTCGACGTCGATCCTTTACCGTTTGTTCCCGCAATGTGAACTGAAGGAAAACTGCGATGAGGATTGCCGATTGAACGGAGAAGCAAACGGATATTCCGCAACCCGAGCTTCATTCCGAATTTTTGAAGCCCATAAAGATATGCCAGCGATGATTGAAGGGATAACACAGAAGGAATAAAAGAGAGTTAAAAGTTCAGAAGTTCATGTTTATCAATTCTTAACTTTGGACCTTGAA
This sequence comes from Bacteroidota bacterium, assembly GCA_021796215.1. Taxonomy (GTDB): domain Bacteria; phylum Bacteroidota; class Ignavibacteria; order UBA10030; family UBA8401; genus JAJYOI01. The sequence goes on along the minus strand of JAJYOK010000001.1, from coordinate 154,048 downwards.
TTTTGAACTTAATCACAGCCAGCTTTCAATAACAGAAAGACTGCGTTGAGCTTCCATCGCACCGACCAATTCTCCAACATTGCCGATTGACTGCTTCTCACAGAATAATTTGATTCCTTCGGCAACTTTAACTCCGGCAGACGGGTCAACAAAATTGTACGTGCCGATTTGAACTGCCGACGCACCGGCAAGCAAAAATTCGACTGCATCTTCCCACGATGTAATGCCGCCGATGCCGATAATGGGAATTTGTACCGCACGGTACACTTCATACACTTTCGCTATGGCTATTGGTTTGATCGCCGGTCCCGACAAGCCGCCTGTAATTGTTGATATTCTCGTTTTGCGTGTTCGAATATCAATCGCCATTCCGATGAGCGTATTGATAACAGAAACGGCGTCCGCTCCTTCAGATTCTGCCGCGAGAGCAAATTCGGAAATGTGTGTTACATTTGGCGTGAGCTTAATGATAAGCGGCTTCTTTGTCCGCCGGCGGAGTTCTCTCGTGATGAGCGCAACTTTCACTTTATCGGTTCCAAAACTCAAACCGCCTTCCTTCACATTCGGGCACGAAACATTGATTTCAAATCCGGCAACAACTTTAAACGGATCGAGCGCCTCCAAAACTGCACAATACTCTTCGACACTGCTCGCGGCGATATTTGCAATCACCGTTGAAGCAAAAGAAGAAAGCTTCGGAATTTTTTCATCAATGAATTTCTGAACACCGATATTTGCCAACCCGATAGAATTCAGCATGCCCGATGCTGTTTCTGCAATGCGCGGTGCCGGATTCCCGTCGCGCGGTTTCATCGAAAGCGATTTCGTCACGATGCCGCCTAACTTGTCCGCATCAACAAGCTCAGGCACTTCGTCGCCGTATCCGAACGTGCCGGATGCAACAAGCACGCGGTTTCGGAATGTTACTCCTGCTATTGTGAATGTTTCATTCATCATTACACGAACACCGTGCTTGTTTCAAAAACCGGCCCTTCTTTGCAGACCAGCACATATTTTTTCTTTCCATTGATTGTTTCCACCGGACATCCCTGACACAAACCAACGCCGCATGCCATAGCACATTCGAGAGAGGCATAGCACTCGATTCCTTTTTTCTGCGCAAAATCCGAAAGCCGTTTCAACATACGCGCCGGACCGCAGCAAAAAATTCGCGGCAACTCATAGTGGTGATGCGAAAGATGTTCCTCAAGCAAATCAACCACGTTTCCCGCAAACCCTTCTGAGCCGTCATCTGTGGCAATATGCATGTGCCCCATTCCGAGCCGCACGATTTGATTCGATGTACGCGCGCCGGTAAATGAGAGAACCTTTTTATCCTTTCCAATCTGAGAAAGAAGAAACGGAAACGGTGCGATGCCTAAGCCGCCGGCAACAATTAACGCCGTCTTATAATTTTTCGAATCCATAGCAACAGAAAAACCATTTCCCAATGGACCAATCACATCAACAACATCCCCCGGTTTTTTGCTGACAAGAATGCGTGTTCCTTCTCCGATAACATTAAATACAATAGAAACAGCCTCGCTTTCCACAGAAAATATGCTGAACGGTCTGCGCAATAGCGGAAAGAGCGAGTCGTTAACTTTAACATTGACAAATTGGCCAGGTAATGCTGCCGACGCAACCTCGCGAGAGCGAAATGAAAGACGGAAAATTCCCGATGCAATTTCTTCTACAGAATGTACGGGAGCGTGTGTTTGGATCATGCAAAAGAAGCAGCGCGCTGCTTCCCCGAAAGGGTTTTCAATCTGGAGTTGAGCAACAGGAGTCGATTCATCTCTCTATTTTTTTCTCATCACTTGGCTGTTCGGCTTTTTTCTTCGCTTCGTCTGCTGCTTTCTTTTCCGCAGCAGCTTTTTCCGCCGCCGCTCTATCAGCAGCTTCTTTCGCCGCGCGCGCCTCCTCCATTTTTTGCTGATCTTCGGCTTGAATCATCGGGCGCACTGCAACTGCATATTTTGAATCAGGATATAATGTGAGAAGCCTTCTGTACGCAAAACTTGCGCTGTCTTTTTTCCCGAGTGCATATTCGTACAGCCAGCCGATGGAATAAAGTGCCTTCGGTGCTAAACTCGATGTATGGTACTTTCGCGCAATAGAATCGAGGATCGTGAATGCACTGCGAGCCTTCGTGCTGTCAAAATATGTTTCTGCATGAAGATAGAGGTCTACTGCGGGATCTTTCTTTTCGGCTAACAACGGTATGCCTAAATTTTTCCGGGCTTCTTGTGCGTAAGGCGATTGGGGATATTTTTCAACAATCAATGAATAGAGGGAATCTTCAAATGTCGAATCTTTTTTCTCCACAGTCCGGTAAATCTCAGCGAGCGTGTAAAGCGCGCGCGGCGCATATTCACTTGCGGGATGTTCTGTAATAACTTTCTGATACCAATACACCGCCGAATCTGGTTGATTGATGTCCAGATAGAACAGATCGCCCAATTCAAATTCCGTCCGCTCAATTGAATGCTGCATTGAATCGGAAAATGCTTGCTCGGTCGCGAGTCTTAATTTTTCCGCCTGTGTTTTCAGTGAATCGGCAGCGCGAAGTGAATCCAGTTCAGCCGCAGTCAATATCCGCGCCGCAGATAATGAATCGCTCTTTGAGCTGTCAGAAGAAACTTTTTCGGAAGCATCTGCTGCTGCTGAATCACGTTGAACACTTGCTTGAAGACGACGAGCCGAATCTGGCGCGTTGTATGCACCCTGTTGAGGAAGTTGAGCAATCGAATCGCGAATCGCCTGTTGTCTTTTAATGTAGGTAATAACACTGTCGTCTTTTACCAACTCTTCATTGAATGCAAAATATTTTGCGTACATATCCGCGCGCGCAGCGGCATCTTTTGTAATCTCGGAAGCCGGGTTCTCCGCTTTTGCTTTGTCATAGTTTGCGCGTGCTTTTGCATAGTCAAGAGTCTGGAATTCATAATAACGGCCAAGGTTGTAATACGACCGCGCCGATTCGTCGGTCTTTGCATACACCGTATCAATTAAGGTGTACCGGTCAATTGCATCCTTCGTCCGCCCTTGAGCGAGATAGACATTGGCAATTGCTAAATGAAGCTTGGCAGCATTTTCTGCGTTCTTCTGATCGTTCAAAAGATTTTCCAGCGCGCCGAGAGCGTCGTCATACTTCTGCATCTTGCCAAGCATGCGCGCCCGTTGAAATTCGCCTTGGAATTGCGTGTAATAATCCGGACTGAAATCGTCCACACGCTCGAACGCTTTCTCAGCATTTGGATAATCTTCCATGCTGACATAACAAAAGCCGATGCGCAGTTGCGTTTCAGCATTCAGCTTGCCGTCACCGCTCAAATCAATCGCTTGTTGGAAATAACCGATGGCCTTCTGATAATCGCTGATGGAATTGTAATATCGCCCAAGCGTAATTGCCGCCTGCGCTCCGAACTTTTTAGCCCCGCGTTCTTTCGCAGAGGCAATATTCTTATCAAGCACCTTTTGGGCGTCGTCATATTTTTTTTCACGAAGCAACGTACGGCCGTACCAGAGTTCCGCTTCAGGAATTAGGTCGCTCTCGGGGAATTTAGCAAATAGTTCAAGGAACTTTCGCTCGGCTTTCAGGTCATCATTAAGATAATAATACGATTCACCGATCATAAGCAGTGCATCGTCCACGAATTTACTGTTCGGATAATAGGAAAGAAGCTTTGATGCTTTTTCAATTGCAGAAGTAAATTTCTGGCGTGCGTTTGCTGAAACAAGATTGGTTTCCTCCTGAAGCGTCAATATCTTTCCCTGCTGGCTTTGTATCGTCGAAGCGACATCAGCTTTGCCGTCGTCAAATGCTTTCTGTGCATTATAGAACGTATTGAAATACGACACAACATTGGTGTATCGCTGCGAAAAAAAACTTCCAACAGGTGAAAAAACCTGGCAGCCAGAAATTACCACTACACAGAAAACGGCAAGAAGAGAATTGCGGATAATTTTTGAGGATTTCACATGTGCTCCTTCACTTATCCAAGATACGGAAACAAAAAATATGTTTCAAGGAAGAGACCATTAAACCTTGCACAGCCCTCTTTGTCCAACTCTACGAATCGTAACGATAGTTAACAATCACTACAAAATCATTTTTTAGGAGGTAGTATGAAAAAATATCTCGTTGTTTTTCTCACACTTGCATTGAGCTCCCTCAGTTTTGCTCAAATGCCATCCATGCCTAAAAGACCAAGCGCAATGAATATGCCAAGGCACGAAGCAATGATGGCAAAGCTCAATTTAACAGACAAACAAAAAGAAGATCTTAAGAATCTCCGTTTTGAAACCCAGAAAAAACAGATCGAGCTGCGCTCAAAACTTGCAGAATCGAAACTTGAACTGGCAAAATTGCTCGATTCAGATTCTCCGAATCAAGCAGCAATTGAAAAGCAGATGAAAGAAGTTGCCGACAACACATTGGCACTGCGAACGAACCATCTGGATGCATGGTTCGAAGCGAACAAACAGCTTACACCGGAACAGCAAAAAATATGGCGCGGAATGCTTCGCCATGTTGTTCAGCAACGAGCAATGCAGCACGGAATGATGGGAAGAGGCGGAATGATGCAAATGAAAGGAAGAATGAATGGACAAGGCGGATGTGACTGCGGCGGCATGGGAATGAATGGTCCTATGAAGTAACGCTTATCTTTCAATCGCAGGCAAAAACGGAGACAGTTTCACGTCTCCGTTTTTTATTTACTTTGGTGTTTTCATTTCACTGCTGTGTCCGGGGAAAGCACGCGCTTTCGGGTCAATATATGTTTTGATGTTGTTCACGGCAATTGCTGCCTCCCCAAAACCGGTTGCGAGCAATTTCAATTTACCGGGAAATGTTACAATATCTCCCGCAGCATAAATGCATTCGATGTTCGTTTCCATTTTGCTCGTAACTTTAATATCACCTTTCTCGATTTCCAGCCCCCAGTTTTTCAACGGACCAAGACTTGCCATGAAACCCAGATTCAAGAGAATATGATCAGCATGAAGCGTTTCCGTTTCATTCGTTTTGTTATTCCGGATTGTCACCGATTCGATTGTCTCGTTGCCGTGAATCGCATCAACTTCAAACCATAATTTCACAACTGCATCGGAGTTCATCAGTGCTTCAACACTATCTTCATGTGCACGAAATTCGTCGCGGCGATGAATCAGCGTCACCTTCTTTGCAACGTCTTGCAGATTCAGCGCCCAATCAACTGCGCTGTCACCGCCGCCGACAATCAGAAGTTCCTTATCCTGAAAAATGGTTTTATCTTTCACAAAATAATGTACGAAGCGATGTTCAAATTTTTCTATACCATCAAGCTCAAGCTTTCGCGGAGCAAACGCTCCGATGCCGACCGTTAATAGCAAAGCCTTCGTGTAGTGATTCGTTCCATGCGATCCGGCAAGGCGCAGGATATGCTGCGCTTCAAATTCCTCTGGATGAAGTGCTTCGATACGCTCGTTAAGGCATACTGTCGGATGATGATGCAGTGCTTGCTCAATAAGACTTTTGGCAAGGTCTTTCGCCATTATTTTCGGAAATCCGGCAACATCGTAAATATATTTTTCAGGATATAATGCGGTTAATTGTCCGCCAAGTTCTGGAAGCGCGTCAATGATTTTTGTTTTCATGTGGCGAAGTCCGGCATAGAACGAAGCAAACAAACCGACCGGTCCGCCGCCAAGAATTGTGATGTCGTAAAGATCGTTGCGATCCATAAGAAAATCTATTTTGGTTTTACTGTTGGACGAATATCAATTTCGCTGACGTTAGAACGCGCTGGCATGGAAAGGGCAAAGAGCACCGATTCGGCTACATCTTCCGGCTGAATGATATTCATTGCATCTTTTGAATGATCGGAAAACGCTGTATTCACCGAGCCGGGGCAAATTGTCATAACGCGGATATTGTACTCGCGCACTTCCAACATCAATGTACGTGAAAATGCAAGCAGTCCCCATTTGGTTGCACTGTATCCTGCGCCGCCGACAAATGTATTCTTCCCCGCCAGCGAATCAATGTTGATAATTTCTCCGCTCCGCTGTTTCATCATCGCAGGAAGCACAGCTTTGCTGCACAAGAACGCGCCGCGCAGATTAACATTCCACATTCCGTCAAGGTCTTCTTCGCGCGCATCCACAACTTTCGAAAAAACTCCGTAGCCGGCATTGTTGATGAGAATATCAATGCGAGGAAATTGCTCAAGCGTTGAATTGACAAGATGAGCAATATCTGCGCTGCGGGAAACATCCGTTCGAATTGCAAGTGCCGATCCCCCGCTTTCCTGAATTTTCTTCGCAAGCTCATTTAGTTCCGATTCTGTGCGCGAGGCAAGAATCACATTCGCACCGTCTTCCGCAAGTGAAAGTGTAATTGCACGGCCAATTCCTTTGCTTGCGCCGGTTACAATCGCAACTTTTCCTGTAAGAAATTTTTCCATTGTGGTACAATAAGATGTCGGACACTTCTGAGGTGTCCTTATCTACAAAATTATAAATCACCTTCCGGTGGACGCAGAACGATTTCTTCCGTAAGCGCGCGTTCCGGCTGGCAGTACAGAGACACCACAACTGATGCAACATCATCGGGCTTCATCATTTTATTTCCGGATTTTTTCCTTTCGCTCTTATCCCACATCTCCGTTTCGACGGCGCCGGGAAGAATATCAATAACTTTCACGCCTTTTTTTCTTACTTCTGCACGAAGCCCGCGCGTCATTGCCAGCATGCCGGCTTTCGATGCGGCGTACGCTGATGAATCAAAGAACGTAGTTATAGCTGAAACGGAATTGATTGTAAATATCCATCCTGCGCGCCGTCTCAGCATTGAAGGCAACACTGCTTTTGTGCAGAGAAATGTCCCGCGCAAATTCGTGCCGATAATCTGATCAAATTGCTTCATGGTGGTTTTTTCAAACGAAGTGAAATACGTAACGCCGGCATTATTCACAAGCACGTCAACCGCGCCAAATTTTTTAACGATCGTTGCATGCGCGCGTTCAACGCTTTTTTCTGAAGCGATGTCGCACGGAATTATTTCTCCCCATCCGTACGATTTCACAATCAAACGGCGCACGTCTGCAAGTTTCTTTCGGTCTCTTCCGCTCAGAATAACACGCGCTCCAATACCGGCAAATGCCCGCGCAATCGCTTCACCGATACCTTTGCTTGAACCGGTCACCCACACCAGCGGTGCAACTCCCGTTTTCCTTCTCATGTGAATTTGTTTGTAATCAGTGTAAGAAATTCCGCACGCGTTTTGTTGTTGGTACGGAATTCACCGAGCATCTCGCTCGTTGTCGCAAGGGAATTCTGTTTTTCGACGCCGCGCATCATCATACACATGTGGCGCGCTTCACACACAACACCGACACCTTCCGGTTTTAATTCCTCAAACAGTGTCCGCGCAATTTCGCGCGTCAGACGTTCCTGCACTTGCAAGCGGCGCGCAAAGATTTCCACCAGGCGCGGAATCTTGCTTAAACCGATAATTTTTCCGTTCGGAATATACGCGATGTGAATCTTTCCGAAAAACGGCAGAAGGTGATGTTCGCACAAACTGAAAAAGTCTATATCCTTGACGATCACCATCTCTTTATACGGCTCATTGAAAACAGCGCCGTTCATCACCTTCTTCACGTCTTCGTTGTATCCCTTAGTGAGAAATTGGAATGACTTCGCTACACGCGCAGGAGTTTTACGCAAACCTTCCCGCTCCGGATCTTCACCGGAATGAATAAGCATCTGATAAACAAGATCTTCCATGCTGCGCCCCCCCTTGGGACTCAATGCCGGCGTTTTTCCTTTTGCGGTTTTCCGTTCGGGCATTTTATTCTCCTTTGTACTCTACAAAATTTTTTTCCGTCTCAAAGACACGCACTGAAAACAATTTTCCTTCAGAGATGTGCGAAACAAGCCGTTGCCAGCACGCAATCGCGATATTTTCTGCCGTTGGAATAACGCCGCGCAAGAATTCAACATCAACGTTGAGATTTTTGTGATCAACTTTGCTGATGAATTCATCCTCGATAATGCGCTTCAGCTTTTTAAGATCAATAACATAGCCGGTGTTCGGATCAGGTTCGCCGGCGATGGTCACTTCGACATAATAATTGTGTCCATGTCCGCTCGGGTTTGCGCACTTATCAAAGACTTCAATATTCTTCGATTCGGAAAACGCAGGGTTGAACAACCTGTGTGCCGCACTGAAGTGAGCACGGCGCGTTACATAGATCATTTCTTTTCCCCCGCCTGCTGCGGGACTTTCAGCATAATGAATTTTTCATAAACGAATCCGGCAAGCCCGCCGCCAAGCAGCGGTCCCACCCAATACACCCAATGCGCATCCCAAAACCCTGCAATAAGTGCAGGACCGAATGTTCGTGCAGGATTCATAGAAGCGCCTGTCAACGGCCCGCCAACGAGAATATCTACCATTACGGTTAAACCGATGCCAAATCCGCCGATCTTCGGCGCGCGCGGATCAATCGCTGTTCCGAATACGGATGTTACAAGGAAAAATGTGAGGAGCGCTTCGATGAACACGGCGGAGATGAGCGGGACGCCGGAAGCAACCGCAGGTGTGCCGAGATGCGTTGCTGCACAAAGTTCAGAGGAAAACGAAAGGCGCAGCAACACTCCGGCAAGAATTCCGCCAGTCAACTGTGCAACCATGTATTGAATTCCGAGCGGCACAGAAATTCTTTTCGCCGCCATCACACCGAATGTTACAGCGGGATTAAAATGTCCGCCTGAAATGCTGCCGAACGCGGAGATCATGATGGAAAGAATCACTCCGTGTGCGATGGCAATGCCAAGCAATCCGACTGCCCCGTTTGAAAATTTATCAGTGATAATTGCACCGGCTCCGATGTAAAAGAAAATACACGTACCGATGAATTCAACAAGAAGCTTCTTCGCGTTGTTTTCCATAGCCGATCCTTTCAGGTTTATTCAATAAATGAACCGCTTATTCAGACAATGCCTTTAGAACTTCTTCAGTGTGTCCGTTCACTTTTACTTTAGGAAAGATGTGAGAAATTTTCCCCCGCTCATCTATCACGAATGTTGTCCGCTCAATCCCCAAATACTTTCGCCCGTACATGCTTTTTTCTTTCCACACATTGTATTTTTTCAACACAGCTTTACTTTCATCACTGAGCAGAGTAAAGTTCAGATCGTATTTGTCAATGAACTTTGTGTGTGAAGCGACGCTGTCCGCACTCACTCCGACAACGACCGCATCTTTCCTTTTAATCGTGGAAAGATTGTCGCGGAATGAACACGCCTCTGCCGTACATCCGCTCGTGTCGTCTTTCGGATAAAAATACAGGACAACCTTCTTCCCTTTGAAATCCTTCAATGAATGCATTTTGCCGTCATTTCCCAGCAAAGAAAAATCCGGCGCTGCATCGCCAATTTTCAATGTCGCCATAGTTTCCTCATATAAAATGAAGGATAATTATTCTTTGACGTACTGCTTTGCCGATCAATATTTCTGAACTGTTGAATCAATATCCGACCATGCATCAATGCCGCCGGCAAGATTTTTCACGCTGTCAAATCCGGCCCGCCGTAAAAGGATGCACGCATACTGGCTGCGCGCGCCCGTGTGGCAATAGACAATAATTTCGTCGCTCTTCGAAAGTTTCTCAAAGTTTTTTGATAACGTATCAAGCGAAATTAATATCGCGCTGGGAAGATGTGCAATCTCGTATTCCCACGGCTCACGGACATCGAGCAGCACGACCTTTTCCCGATTGTTCAGCCGCTGCTGCAATTCTTCGGGAGAAATTTTGTTGACCATACCGGTTACGCCGCCGCTTTTTTCACTTCATCATACGGCGGTTCGATGCCCGGTTTCTCTGCAACCCACGCGTACGTCACAACTCCCTTTGAATCGAGAACAAATACAGCGCGATTGGCAACAACATATCCCTTCAATCCGCCGAGGCCTTCGAAAGCAACGCCGTACTGTTTTACAACTTCCCTGTTGTAATCGGAAAGAAGAGGAAATGTGAGATTGTATTTATCAGCAAATGCTTTGTTCGCCCACGGACCGTCCACACTGATGCCGATGACCTGCGCGCCAACATTGTTGAATGCCGCCATTGAATCCCTGACCGTGCACATTTCTTTATCGCACACGCCGGTAAACGCACCGGGGTAAAACAATAGAACAACTTTTTTTCCTGCAAACTCCGAAAGCGACCGCGTTGTTTTGGTTGTATCGGGAAGACTGAACTGCGGGGCTTTTTGTCCGACTGTCAATGCCATAGATTGCTCCTCTCTATATATTTTAAAATTGAAATTGGCAAGTGGCGCCTCAGCGATATTACGCCGAAGACTTGAATTGATGAATCACCTTTCCTGCGAAAAGCAATCCTTGAAACGCTTAAATCGCTGTAGAGTTCCACTCCCAAATGGCTTACTTTGAGATGTGGTAGTGAAAAATATCAAAAACCCCAACGAGAATCAATGAAGTCTTGAATTTTTTAAGTGCCGCACAGTTTAGTACACAACTTTTTCCAGCACCAATCCGCGTGCCGGAGCCGCCATGGATGCGCGCCGCCTGTCTTTTAACTGAATGATTTCCGCGAATTCTTCCACTTCTATTTTTCCCCTTCCAACATCTATAAGTGTTCCCACAATCGCACGCACCATTCCGTGAAGAAAACGGTTCGCGCGGATAACGAAAACTGCGCCGCCGTTTTCAATCTGTGTCGCCTTCGGCTCCATTTTCAGTTTCCATTCTGCCCCGAACACTGTGCACATAAAGTTCTTCTGTTCAGAACTTGCCGTGCAAAACGATTGAAAATCGTTCGTGCCTGATAACATCCGCGCCGCTTCATTCATTGGAGCAAAATCCAAATGGTAGAAAACCTGCCAGCAAAATTTTCTATCGAGCGCCGTCCGCTCCTGCGAAATGTAATAATGATAGATTCGCTCTTTCGCACTGTACCGGGCGGAAAAATTTTCAGGAACTTCTTCAACATGATGAACCACGATCTCTTCGGGTAGAACGCCGTTCAACGCACGCAATAAATCGTTCACGGCAATGGAAGAATTCAGCAAAAAATTTGCCGCCTGTCCCCGTGCATGAACCCCCGCATCCGTTCTTCCAGCGCCGACAATGGATACTGATTCACTCGTCACTTGAGCTATTGCTTCTTCAATCGCGGCTTGAACAGAACGCCCGTTCAACTGGCGCTGCCAGCCGACGAAATCTGTGCCATCATATTCAATAATGATCTTGATGTTTCGCATGTCACGCTTTTTTGTCTTCGTACATTAAAAATCCCGTCACATGCAGCCTGCGTGACGGGATAATTTTATAATTAAGAATTTAGATTTCAAAACACGCCGCGCACAGTAAGAAGAAGTCCGTCAGGCGCGCCGCTGTCGCTAAGCAATGAAGAGTCAATCCGGAAATTGATTCCACTTTCTGTCACATTATTATTATACCGGCGGACAAGCCGCGCCGCATTCAACGCGCTGACAATATGATTGACAATGATCGCACCGATTACAAACCGTGAGTTGTTGAACACGCGGTCGCTTGAAATACGTGAAGTCCGAAACTGCTGGCGATTGGCATCCGAATCCCATTGCCATGAATATCCTTGACTCGGATCGTATACTTTTTCCAGTTGGCGGTCACGTAATTTTTGGTCGTTATATTCGTACACGTTCATATAATTGCTGAGATCAACATAAAACTGGTCGCTCTTTCCGTTTGCTGTTGCACCCGAATGCGCCACTGCAAATGAACGCGCATCCTTTTGAAGCCATGTGCCGTACGTCTCAAACGAAGCATACGTAATCCACAATCCGGCTTCTGCTCCAAGAAAATATCGCCCCGATTCAAAACCATTGGCATACAGCTCGCCCATTCCGGGAAGCAGCAATGAATAGAGTGCCGCCACTGCCGCAGACTTTTTTTGCGAAGTGCTTTGAGTGCCTTCGAACAATCCTGACGCCGGCATCGTCGCATTCATTCCTTTTACCAATTGCTGACGAAGCTGAAGCGTGTGAGATGCTGCTTCTGACGCAGGCTGGTTTTCAGTTTGTGCAACGGCAATTCCTGCTGAATAAAAAATCGAAAATGCAATCGCTAATTTCAGTGCTGCTCCTGGCGTCATATTTTTCATTATCATACCTCAAGCTGCTTTCGTAAAAAAATTATTGAACGATTGAAGAAACAACCGGCAGATACGGAATGGGTGTTGGCAGTCCCTTCGTTTCTACAACTCTTCCGATGCATGCATCAGATGTTACTTTTTCCAATTCAACTCGTACGATTGAATTTTCCAGCGACGGATGATATGGCATTTGAACGCGCACGTAATTATCCGTGAAGCCGGTTGAAAACCCCTGTGGGGAAATCATATTGTTCTCAACCGTTCCTTCCACCATGCCGCTGGCGTGGTTTTCAACAAGAACATCAAGGCTGCGGCCAATTTGAGTTTCATAAAACGCATGTTTCTTTTTGTATCCAAGCGTGCGAAGCATTTCGCTTCTGCTGTAACGAATGCGCGGCTCTACACGCTCTTCAAATTCCACCGACGGAGTGTTGGGGCGCTCAGAATATGTGAAAACGTGCAGATAGCTTACCGGAAGAGCATGGAGAAAATTGTATTCTTGTTCAAAAATTTCATCCGTCTCGCCGGGAAACCCGACAATCACATCAACGCCGATGCCGGCATCCGGATTTTTTTCCTTAATAAAATGAACAAGATCGGCATAATACGATGTATTGTATCTGCGCCGCATTGCTTTCAACAAAACGTCGCTGCCGCTTTGCAATGGAATATGAAAATGCTTGCAGATTTTTTCTGAGGCGAGCCAATAGTTCAGCAGTTGAGGAGTCAGCAAATTCGGCTCAACGGAGCTGACGCGAATGCGCTCAATCTTTTCTACGCGTTCTAGTTCTTTGAGCAGCATTAAAAGTGAGCTGCCATTGTGTTTGCCATAATCGCCGACATTGACACCGGTAAGAACAATTTCCTTGTAGCCCATATCACCAAGTTTGTGCGCTTGCTGAACGCACGCTTCAATTGATTGGCTTCTGCTTTTGCCCCGTGCCAGCGGAATCGTACAGAACGTGCAATTAAAATCGCAGCCGTCCTGTACTTTTAAGAACGCACGGGTGCGGTCGTCCACTCCCCCTGAATATGCGATGCCAAAATCTTTTGCTTCATCAATTGGTGAAACAAAAATTTTGGGCGATGGGAGCTTAGAAAAACTACCGGTTGAAAATCCCTTCGGTGCATATTCGAAAACGTGAAATTTCTCCGACGCACCAAGAACGATATCAACGCCATCAATGGAAGCGATTTGCTCCGGCTCAAGCTGCGCATAACAGCCAAGCACAATCACAAACGCATTCGGCGAAGTGCGCAATGCGCGGCGAATGATCTGGCGGCATTCACGGTCTGCCCGCTCGGTCACGCTGCACGTATTCAACACACACACATCGGATTGTTGATCAAACTGGACGACAGAAAAATGCTGAGCGACAAACTGGCGCTCAAGACTTGTCGTTTCGGCGTAATTCAATTTGCAGCCGAGCGTGTAAAAGGAAACAGTCTTCATTAATTTTCTTCGCTATAAAAAAAGAGTCCCAATGGAAAACAACCGGGACTCTTCTTCATCATCATCATCACCTTCACTGTTATTCTGTCGGAGGTTCTGGCTCGGGCGTTTCATCGCTCGCCGGAGGAACAGGCACTGAGTCTTTCAGTGTTACCGGTGGAAGTTTATGCTGAGCGACGTAATCATCAACAAGCTTCTGTTCTTTACCGCGCAGATATTCGACGACAGAAAGAACAATCTTCTTGCTTTCGCGGTCAAATTCGATGACACTCAACGGCAGCATATCGTCGGCTTGAAACGCGTCTGCAATATTTTTAATCGGCGTTTGCGATAATTGCGAAAGCGGAACGAAACCATCCACACCGAGAGGAAGCTCAACGATCACGCCTTTCTCGATGATGCGGACAATTTTCCCTTCCACTTCAGTGCCGATTTTGTAGGAATCCGAAAAGGCTTCCCACGGATTATCGCTCAACTGTTTGTGTCCGAGAGAAATGCGCCGCTGTTCCACATCAATGCTCAAGATGACCACGTCAATGGAATCGCCTTTTTTCACAATTTCGCCGGGGTGACGGATTTTTTTTGTCCACGATAAATCAGAAATGTGAATCAAGCCGTCAACGCCTTGTTCCAATTCTACAAACACACCGAAGTTTGTCAAGTTGCGGACGATGCCGCTGTGGCGCGAACCGATCGGATATTTTTGCAGCAGCGTCATCCACGGATCAGGTTCAAGTTGCTTGATGCCGAGAGAAATTTTCTTATTCTCTTTGTCGAGTGAAAGAATCACTGCATCCACAACCTGTCCCATCGAAACAACCTGCGACGGATGTTTGATATGCTGCGTCCAGCTCATTTCGGAAATGTGAATCAATCCCTCGATGCCTTTTTCGATTTCAATGAACGCACCATAATCCGTCAACGATACCACCTTGCCGGAAACTTTCGTGCCGACCGGATATTTCGTTTCAATATTTTCCCACGGATGCGGCTGCAACTGTTTGTAACCGAGAGAAATTCTTTTCTTCTCGGCATCGAAATCGAGAACGACAACATTGATCACTTGATCGAGCTTCACAATTTCCGACGGATGGCCGACTCTGCCCCACGACAAATCGGTAATGTGAACGAGGCCATCAACGCCGCCGAGATCAATAAACACACCGAAATCGGAAATTGCTTTGACATTCCCTTCAAGGATTTGCCCTTTCTCAAGGCTGTCGAGAATTGCTTTGCGTTGGTCGGCAATCTCTTCTTCCACAAGAATTTTGTGGCTTACGACCACATTTTCAGAAGGATGATTGATTTTCACGACGCGGAAATCCATTTCTTTTCCGATGAGCGCATCAAAATCACGCACAGGACGAACGTCAATCTGAGAGCCGGGAAGGAATGCGTCTATGCCGAGCAAATCTACAACAATGCCGCCTTTAATGCGCCGCACGCACTTTCCTTTCAACACCTCGCCTGTTTCAAACGAGCGCGTCACACGTTCCCACACGCGCATGAAATCGGCACGCTTGCGCGACAGAACAAGCTGTCCATCTTTATCTTCGATGCTTTCGAGAAAAACTTCTACCTCATCGCCGACCTTCAGCTCAGAAAGATTTGTGAATTCATTTTTCGGCACCGTGCCTTCCGATTTAAATCCGATGTCCAGCGCAATTTCATTATCGCCGATATGTACGATTTTCCCTTTGACAATCTCGCCTTGGGAAATTTTGCCCAATGTGCCTTCGTACAGCGCAGCCAGCTCTTTAAATTCAGATTCGGAATACTCTTTTTCGTCTCCAAAATCCGGTGCGACTTTTACTTCTTCGTCTATAGACATTAACACTCCTTACCGTCCCGCCGTGCAGGACCGCTTATTGTCTTTTTTGCCGGAAATGAACAGTCATCACATTCATTCCGCAAAAAAAATCAACAAGCAAAAAAAATTATTGTTGATTGGTATAGTGATTTATTGATGACTAAAAAATTATATGTGAACATGCACCATTTCTTCAATTGAAGATTTAATGCGCTCCATCAGCCATTGTGGTGTTGATGTTGCACCGCTGATGCCGACGCTTTCAACATTCTCAAACCATTCTTGCCGAAGCTCTTTTTCATCCTCAATGAAAAAAGTGTGCGGATTTTCCTCTTTGGCAATTTCGAACAGCACTTTTCCGTTCGAGCTTTTTCTGCCGGCGACAAAAATTACAACGTTGTTGCTTCGGGAAAATTCACGCAGTTTTTTGTCCCGCCCGGAAACTTGACCGCAGATGGTATCCTTTGCATGAAAATCTATCGCCATCTCTTCGAACGTGCCGACTTCAAATTCCGCTTTAATCTTCGACCGAATTTCATCACGAATAGCATAGAACGTCGCTTTATCCATCGTGGTTTGGGAAAACAATACAGTATCCTTCGTGAGATCGAGCTTCGGAACTTCTTCCACTGATTTGATTACAATGGCAGTTCCATTTGTGTGACCGACCAAGCCGATTACTTCCGCATGTTCTTTCTTTCCGAAGATGACAATCTGAAATCCTTTGTCATAAAACTTACGGATGCGTTCCTGAACTTTTGTTACTACCGGGCACGTCGCGTCTATTAACTCGATGCCTAATTCTTTTGCACGACGGTATGTCTCAGGCGGCTCACCGTGAGCGCGAATAAGAACTTTCGCGTCCTTGATATTTTCGAGATCCGCATGAGTAATTGTTTTCAGCCCTTCTTCTCCCAGCCGCTCAATCTCAATCGGATTATGAATAATATCGCCGAGTGAATATAATTTCTTCGACTCCTGCAATTCCTGTTCCGCAATCTCAATCGTTCGAACGACGCCCCAGCAAAAGCCGGAATTCGGGTCAACAGTAACTTTCATCGCATCTTCTCCATCGCCTTCGCCACAATAAATTCTACCTGCTCTTCTACTCTCAACTTTGTCGTGTCAAGAACAACAGCGTCCTTTGCCTGTTTCAGCGGACTGATTGCGCGGTTTGTATCTTTCTTGTCCCTGTCAACAATTTCTTTTTCCAATTCTTCTAACGGAATATCCGTACCGCGTTCCGCCAGTTCCTTGCTTCGCCTTCGTGCCCGTTCACGCGCATCGGCAATCATAAAAACTTTTACATCGGCATTCGGAAACACCACCGTCCCGATATCCCTGCCTTCAAGAACAATGCCGCTTTGCTTTCCCATTGCCTGCTGCTCGCGCACCATCAGCGCGCGCACTTCGGAAATACTGCTCACGGCACTCACTGCTTTCGTAACTTTCGGACGGCGAATTTCTTCGCTGACATCAACGCCGTCCAGCAAGACTGACTGCTTGCCGTTTTTGTAAAGCAAGCGAACAGTTGTTCGCGGCACAAGCTGCACAATGCTTTCTGCATTCTGTATGTCAATTCCTTGTTGAAGCACTTTCAGCGTGAACGCGCGATACATTGCACCGGTATCAACATGCAAATAGCCAAGCCGTTCTGCAACGAGTTTGGCAGTTGTGCTTTTTCCCGACGCCGCCGGTCCATCTATTGCAATAATAAGCCGCTTCAAAAAGGGTTCCGTATATGCACTTTGAATTAGAAATATACCATTTTTTTGAAAGCGAGGCAACCACTATAATTGAGAAACTGCCAATTGCTTTGCTCTCCCGTTTTCTTTACTTTGGAATTACTTATGAACCTTGGTCTTGCTTTTATTATTCTTAATTCCATCCTTTTCATTTGTTATTTTGCAATTTACCTTTTTTCCGCACGTGGCATTTCCAAACTTCGCCGCGGAAAAAACGCAGAACATCACCGCTTTTCAGTCATCGTTGCCGCAAGAAATGAAGAACGGCATATCGGAAACTGCCTGCAGGCTTTGGTGAAATTGCATTATCCAAAAGAATTGTATGAAATCATTATTGTGAACGACCGTTCGACCGACGCAACCGGAAAAATTGTTCAGGAATATCAAAAGAAATACCCGATAATTCGTTTGCTGACGATTGACAAAATTGCTTCAGACTTGCCGGGGAAAAAAAACGCGCTGAACGAGGCTATCAAAGCAAGCACACATAACATCCTCGCTTTCACTGATGCTGATTGCGCTGTACCGCCGGAATGGTTAGCTGTTCTGTCTCAATACTTTGAGCCGAATGTCGGAGCAGTTGCCGGTTACTCGCCTTTTGAAGAACATTCTATCGAAACACTTTTTGCCAAAGCCGGACAGAATTTTCTTAGCTATGAAGAAATGAAAAATTCGCTCGGCGCCGCCGCCGGTATTGGCTTAAACCGGGCTTACATGTGCACCGGAAGAAACTTTGCTTACCGGAAAGAAGTGTTTCAACAGATCGGCGGATTTGAAAAGATCAAACACTCGATCAGCGGCGACGACGATTTAATGATTCAATGCATACAACGGGAAACACAGTGGGAAATCCGCTACATGATTGAACCTGAAAGTTTTGTGAAAACACAGCCGCCGCTGACATTTGCAGAGTTCATCAATCAGCGGAAGCGGCACTTCTCCGCTGCAAAATTTTATCCGCTCACGATGAAAACCATTTTCGCATTAGTTCATTCTTTCAATGCGGCCGTGGTCGTTTCATTTTTTTTTGTTCCGGTGACGGCGGGAATATTTGCGGTTGCAAAATTTATGCTTGACGGAATTCTCATCCGCAAAGCAACGCACATATTCGGAAACCGCAACTCGCTCAAATGGTTTGTTCCCTTAGAAATTTGTTTTATCTTTTATAACCTGGTGGTGGGCCCGCTTGGACTCATCGGAACATTTAACTGGAAAAATTCGCACCAATGAAATTCTTCTCCAATCATCCGACGCTTACCTTTATAGCAAAAATCGCCATGGGGATCGGTCTCATTGCAGCGCTTATCTCGTATCTTGACTTCCACACTTTGCTTGATTCGCTTGTTCATGCTAAACTAATGTATCTTGCCATCGGCGGTGTGTTAATGATAGCCAACATTGCCGTGCAATTTTATCGCTGGAGGTTCCTGCTGCGCCTACTGGATAAATCCATCCCGAACGATGTTGTTCTTTCTTCACTCTTAATTGGCTTTGCTGCCGGCTTTTTTACGCCGGGTCAAATTGGTGAATATGGGGGAAGAGTTGCGTCCCTGCGGTCATTGCGCACATCGAAAGTACTCGCCACAAGTTTAATTGACAAGCTTTATTTTTTGGCAGTCGTTATCATCGGCGGTTCCAGCGCATTGTTGCCCTTCGCATTTTATTTCCAGAAACAATACTGGAGCGTTTTGTACTTCGTTTTGGCAGCATTGGTTATTATCGCCATGGGCACTGTGCTCCTTTATCCACAACAAGCAAGGCGCGCCCTGGCACTTTTACCAAAGAAGCTTCTCGCAAGTAAAGCAGCAGCCGCTTTTCTCTCCGTCAGCGAATTTTTCCGACGGAAGCAGGCGCGCATTTTTCTTCTTTTAACAATGCTGTTGTATGTTATCATTCTTGCTCAATATTCTTTTATCGCACGCGCTTTCGAAAGTGTTCCGCTATATTCCGGAGCGATGTGCGCCGCTTCAATTCTATTCGTCAAATCTGCGTTCCTTCCAATTTCTATCGGCGATCTTGGAATTCGCGAGGGAACGGCAATTTTCTTCTTCAGCCGTGCGGGATTTTCACCGGCAACAGCATTCAATACCTCAATGTTTTTATTCTTTTTTAATATTTTTATTCCGAGTCTGATTGGCGCATTCTATATCATCCGAACCAAACGGCAAAAATCAAATCCTACTCCATGAATCTTTTGAACGACATACTTTCATTTACCGTGTTCGTCCTTGGAATTATCTACATCCGGCAAATTTTTGTATTCGTCAGCGGCATCAAGAAACTGAAAAAAGGAACCATCGGGTTTTTCCCGACTATCGCTGTCATCGTGCCGGCGCGAAATGAAGAAGAACACATCGGCAATTGTGTGAAAGCACTCTTACATCAGGATTATCCGAAAGAAAAAGTTACTATCATAGTCGTTGACGATCAATCGTCCGATAATACTGCCGAGGTAGTTCAAAAACTTTCGGAAGGCTCGTCAAGAGTACGATTGCTGAAAATCGAAAATCATCCGCATCACGTCTCACCGAAAATCAACGCCTTGATGTTGGGCATTGCTCAAACAACAAGCGAAATTATTTTCACTACCGACGCAGATTGTGTTGTGGGAGCGCAATGGCTCTCTTCAATAACGAAACATTTTTCTCCCGAAGTCGGTATCGTTACAGGGACAACAATTTTTTACAACAAACAACAGGTTGCGCCTCTCTTGTTCGGCGTACAATTCCTCGATTTTCTTTCTCAAACAGCTTGTGCGGCTGGCGCAATCGGCAACGGCGAGGTAAACAATTGCAACGGAAGCAATATGGCGTTCAGGCGATCTGCATATGATGCCGTCGGCGGCTATTCCTCTCTTGCGCACATCAACTCGGGCGACGATTCTCTCCTCGCGCAGCAGATTGTTTCTACAACGCAATGGAAAATCCGTTTTGCAATTGAACCGGAATCGCAAGTGACAACATTCCCCGTCGAGCATTGGAAAGATTTCCTTCAGCAGCGCATGCGATGGGCAGTGCAAACTGCTCATTATCAACCGGCAATGCTTATGTTTCTTGTGACTTCGTTTTTGCTGTACATTCTTCTTTTCGTTTTGACACCGTTCTCGATTGTATTCTTTACAGAATTTCCACTGCCTGTCATCGTACTATGCGGAAAATTCATCATTGATTATTTGATTCTCAAAAGATTTACAACACTTACAAAGACTTCTTCCATCTTGAAATTCTTCTTTCCGGCAGAAATTTTTCATATTCCTACAGTGCTCCTTGCAGTATTTGGCGGCTACTTCGGACATTTTGAATGGAAGGGACGAACGCTTGTGCGTGCGATGGAAAAAGCTCGCGCATAACAATGCGGTTTAATTTTCCTGTTTCGCTTTGAAACATACCAATTTTTCGGTAAATTTATGTGCCCTTGAATTGATCAACATTCTCTACAGGACCTGCCATGAAACTCGACCGTTTTATCAAAGTTCTTCTTCCGCATGATGAAACATTTTTTTCCCTTTTTGAAGAATCCGCTCAGAACCTTGTTGCGGCAGCGTCCATAATGAAAAAACTTTCAGCCGCAAAAATAAAAACTGAACAAGAAAAATTCGTTCGTGAAATACGCGACTGTGAACATGCGGGTGATTCTATCACACACAAGATCTTTTCCGAACTAAACGGAACATTTGTAACACCCTTTGACCGCGAGGATATTCACCTTCTCGCTTATTCACTCGACGAAATTATGGATCAAATAGACGGATCTGCGCGACGTTTCTACTTATATAAATTGAAGGAATGGCCTGCCGACTCTATTCGCCTTATCGAAATCATTGCAAAATCCATCGCTGAACTTCAGCGGGGTATAACTCTTTTACGAAACCTGCAGCAAGCCGATGAGTTGCAAAAAGTTTTTAAAACTGTCAACGAGTATGAAAATGAAGCGGACACTGTCTTTGAGGAAGCAATGGTAGGACTTTTTGGGAATGAAAAAGATCCTTTTCAGCTTATCAAACTGAAAGAAGTTTACGTCGGATTGGAAACGGCGACCGACAGTTGTGAAGATGTTGCTAATGTTCTCGAATCAATTGTAATTAAACACGCCTAATTATTTTTCGAACTCTTTATGTTGACACCGTTCGTCCTTCTCATCATCCTTATTGCGCTTGTATTCGATTTCTTAAATGGGTTCCACGATGCCGCAAATTCAATTGCGACAATTGTCTCCACACGCGTTCTTACTCCACGCAAGGCAGTGATCTGGGCTGCGTTCTTTAATCTTGTGGCGGCATTTGTTTTCGGCGTCAGTGTTGCCACCACTCTCGGTAAAGGTTTGATTAAATTGGAATCGGTAAACGAGTATGTCATTCTTTGTGGTTTGCTGGGCGCTATTTTTTGGGACATCATCACATGGTATTTCGGTCTCCCAACAAGTTCATCGCACGCGCTCATGGGCGGCTACGCAGGCGCCGCAATCGCAAAAGCAGGCTTCGGCTCAATTTTGTACGGAGGATGGACAAATACGCTCATCTTTATGGTCGTCGCGCCTATTATGGGAATGGTGATTGGATTCACAATCAAGGTAACATTAATGTGGATGTTTCATCACCGGTCTTCGTCAAAAATCAATCATGCGTTTCGCAGGCTTCAGCTTCTTTCAGCCGCGGTGTACAGTTTGGGACACGGCACAAACGATGCGCAAAAAACCATGGGGGTTATTACGGGATTGCTTGTCACTGCAGGAATATTGAAAACTTTCGCCGTTCCTTTCGAAGTGATTATCTTGTGCCACATTGCCATCGCCTTAGGAACATTGTTCGGCGGTTGGAGAATTGTGAAGACAATGGGACAAAAGGTAACCAAGCTAAAAACATCGGATGGGTTTTCGGCCGAAACCGCAGGCGGATTTACTTTGCTCATCACAGCGATGAGCGGCATCGCTGTCAGTACGACACACACTATCACCGGTGCAATTATGGGAGTCGGTGCAACAAAAAGACTTTCTGCTGTTCGCTGGGGTGTTGCGAAAAGAATTGTGATGGCGTGGCTCCTGACAATTCCTCTCTCTGCAATTGCTTCCGCACTAATATATTGGCTGCTCTCCCCTTTTTTTCCGCTTTAACGCATTGCACACTGGTTGCCGGGAATTATCCCTGCGGTGCCGTGGTTGAATTGCCGGCTGCAGATGTTTCCACCGTCTTCTCTTTTTTTCGGTATATAATTCCAAGAGGAATAATGACGCAGTAGCCGATGACCAGCACAATTGGGGCAAGCGTTAATGCGAGAAAACCATCCCACTTACCTGTGCCAAGAAGAATATAGCCCACGACAATAACTGCAATTCCGGCGATCAAAATCTTGTAATTTGTGGGGCTAAGGGGAAAAATTTCTACTTTCGCTTTTCTTTTTGCCGCAAGCCGTTCTTTTTCTTTTATTGCTTTTGCCATGTGCTCAGCCTCTCTATCGGGTTAGATGATTGTTGTCTAAAAATGTTCCTGAATAATATTCAAAATCTTCCAAATAAAAAAGCCCGGTGTGGGGGGGCACCGAGCTCGACCCTTTTAGTGTGCAACAATCAGGGGAGGAATTGCCGCACGGGTCAGGAACAAATATAGCGATAATTTTCGCAGAGTCAAGAGTATGATGTGAAATTTTTGCACCGGTTTACTACCTACGAATTTAAAAAAATCATTTTCCTTTTTTCTTTGCCAGCAAATTTTGAAACCGTTCCACTTGGAATTTTGATAACACAGCGAGTTTTTCAATTGCTTGAATTTCAGAAAGAACTTTGGTTCGAAATGTTTTGAATCTCCCTGCTTCTTCATCTTTGGCAAGATGAATTAAAGCAAGAAGTCCGAACCATTCAAGTAATTTTTCAAATTGTTCTTTTCCAAAGTACCACCTGCCTTCATATAAATTCACTTGTAGCAAATCCCTCGCATAGGAATCATTGAAAAGTTGCTCGATAATTCCTCTCCACAGTAAAATTCCTTTCCTCTCAAACTCCGGTTCGTGCTGAAGTATAACATAAAAGAATAATTCCCGATCACTTAACCCGTTCTTTCTCGGATTATCTTGAATTAGCTTACGAAGAATCGCTGACAGCCGTAACCGCTCAACAACTTCTTTGCTGTCTCCTGACTTTATCAGTCCTGCAATGATATCTATAAACATTAAAAAGAAAAGTGTTCGGCTTTCTTCCATCACGAGCGCTTTATTGAGAAATGATTTATCGGGAGCTTTTTTTGCCTGCTTACGTCGGTCGCTACCTGATCGTACAAGGCGCTCGACTGCATGAATAGCACTCTTCAACTCATGGACGGCATTTTCTTCTTCGAACGGTTTTCCAAGTAATACACAAATATCGGAACCGGAACGTACTATCAACTTTTCAATTTGCTTCACTTCGGTTTCATCAAACACAAATTTTTTCGCGCGCGATGCAAAACTCTTCGCAAGGCTTTCAACAAAATGATGTTTTAAAATTTTCTCGATCTGCCTGTGAATCGGCATCAGCCGCAATTGCTGCAGCTCATCATAAATGCTCGACACGCCCCGCCCTTTCACATGGCGGGCGAGATGTTCATATTCGCCGCCGGAATCCGCCACTTCTTTAAAATCAAGAAAAATATGATACTGAAACGCCTTCAGTTCGATATACAATCCTTGCTCATGTAATTCTGCGCCCGAACGAATATATTCAAGATTCGATTTGAAATCTTTGAAGATGTAATATATATTTGCCGACGAATTAAGGCGAAGCGCCTCACCTAACGTTTTCACGCCAACTGCTTTCACACCATTTTCCCGCACATACAATTTTGGCGACGCTGTCCGAATCCGCCCTTTGCATTCTTCATATTTATTGTGATACACAATCAACGCGCGCTCGCTGCCCGCAATATTCGAATAAGCAAAAACATTGTCGTTCACAGTGCCGCGCGCATCAACAAAATCGTACAGCTCAAAATTATCAACTTGACTGAAAAGATGCCGCTTGCTCATGATTGGAAAAATTTCCTGTTCGTGCCGCCGAATCAAATGTTCATCAGCCGATTCATTATAGTAGGCACGCTTGTATTCCATGCCGTATTTTTCTGTTAAGCCCTCGATCTGGCCGTGAGCAAACATCGGAAGCCCAGGCAATGTTACCATCATGAGCGCAGCACCGAAATATTTATCGTCTTTTCCGAATTGGGCAACGGCAGTTTGTTCATCCGGATTGCTCATAAAGTTGACATAGCGCTTCAGGATTTCCGGATTGTAATCGAGCGTATTTTTTATGAGCTGGCGGTACTTTCCGTTTTCTTCCTTCATCAGCATGTGCATGAATGCGCTGTTATAGACACGATGCATTCCGAGTGTTCGAACAAAATATCCCTCCATAAGCCAAAACGCTTCTGCAAGCAGCAGCGTGTCCGGCATCTCAGCATTGATGCGGTCAACAACCTCTCTCCAAAATTCATTTGAAAAAAGCTTGTCGAATTCATCTCGGCTTAACGCGTGATCGGCGCGCGATGGAATGTCGCCGCCGGTTCCCGGCTGCGGGTACCACAAACGTTGATAGTGTTTTTTTGTCAACGTCATCGCGGCGTCAAAACGGATGATTGGAAATTTTCTTGCAACATGAAAAATAGTCTGGATCAACGCTTCGCGCACTTCACCTTTCAACAAGTCAAGCTGCGCGGTGTCATTCCACGGCATGCTCGTTCCGTCGTTACCGTGATAAATGTATGTCACCTTCCCCGTCGCTCGATCAATCCGTTGAAAAACAACCGCTGCGTCCGAGCGCCGCCAGTAACCATCTTCAATGCGAAGTTCAACCCACGAGTCCTGCGAAAGATTTTCTCCTGTGAAGCGATAATTTGGAAACGGACTGTAGTCAGAGTGAATAAAAAACTCGGGATGCTCGATGACCCAGCGCGAATATATTCCCATGTGGTTGGGTACCATGTCGCCTGCAAGCCGGATTCCTCTTTGCCATGCGCGTGCTTTCAAATTCTGAAACGCTGCTTCACCGCCAAGATCATTTGCGATTTCATATTCGAATAAAGAATACGCGGAAGAAACAGCTTCCGGGTTTCCGGTCAGTTGTTTTATTCGCTGCGAGGCAGTGCTTCGTTCCCACAAGCCGATGAGCCACAGCCCGGTAAAATTCCACCGCGCAAGTTGGTCCAATTCTTCATCAGGAATTTGATCAAGGCGTGAGATAGAGCGTTGATATTTTTTAGACAATTGATCAAGCCAGACATATGAATTTTTCGCAAGCAGCACAACCCTCGGCATCCAATCGGTGTCAGAAGTAAATCGTTCGTACTCCGGCGAATCATAATGCGCACCGCCTTCATTATGTTTGAATGTAGGAATCGGCGGAAGTGCAGTGCCGCCTTGAGGGAACAGTTTGGATTCTTCCGCAAGAAAATCCATTCCACTCAAAATACGATTCAGATACTTCGCGGAAAGTATCATTCCCCACTTGCGCCGAATAAATTGAAGTTGTGCTTCTAAGCTATCAGGATGGGCAAGAATTGGCGCGCGCAGTAATTCGAATAACGATTGATAATCGGGACCGAACGGCTTTTCGTTTCTGAAAAAATTCTCAAGCGACGTAATAACTTCTTTGTACATCGTGCGGGATGATAACTCAGCATCATCAAAAAGTTCTTTGAGCGGAGAGAACGCAGGATTAATGTTAGCGAAGTACAAAAGAACAATTTCTTCGAGCGTCACAAGACGGTTCGCGCGATCGCCTGACACGCCCGCAAGGAATTCGCTCGGTGATTTTAGTTTTCGATGAACTTCTACTGTTGGGAAATTTTCCACAAACACTGAAAGCACATCGTTCAAACCTTTCTCGCCAATGGCATTGTGCAACGCTTGCTCTGCACGGACGAAAACTCCGGGGTTTGCTGTTTCTTCGTACAGCCGGACAACAAAATGAAAGATCTCATCAATTAAGCCCATTGCATTAACATGCCCGGCACGCACCGCTTTCTTCGGCTCACGCTGCTCGTTTATTTTCTGCGTGAAAATTCTTACCGCACGGAAATCAGGAAAAATCACATTGCCGGCAGTTGAAAACAAAGAGTCACTGAACTGATATTTATCTCTTGCTGAAGCGTGAATGTGAAATTCGCAGCGGGAAAAATTTGAACAGGACGTTGGAAATGTTCCAAGCCGGGGCAGAGCAATGATGATGTGAAACGAATTACGTTCCCGTGGTGTAAAGATTCCGTTGAATAAGGTTTTTGACTTCATCGGGAGATGATGATGTATGGTACGCAATCGTGACACATATTTCAATCTTTTAGATATTTCATCACAGCATCTAAAAAAAACTGCCCACAGAAAAATTCCATGAGCAGTCAATTGTTAGCGAATCTTCTTCTTGTGCCGCATCTTCCGCAAGCGTTTTTTTCGCTTGTGCGTCGCCATTTTATGGCGTTTGCGCTTTTTTCCACTTGGCATAAGTGCTCTCCGTATTTAGTTTATTGAATTTGTGAATGTTCTGAAAGTATGTCTTTTGCTCGTTGTGCAATTGTCGTCGTTGAATCTATTTTAATAGCTTTCTTTAACCATTCATTCGATTGCTGAACATTGCCCATATTTAAATTGACAATGCCGAGATTAAACATTGCCATTTGATGCTTCGGATCGTATTTCAACGCAGTTTGCATTTCCTTTGCGGCAGTCGGTGCGTCGCCAGTTTCGAGATAACAAATTCCCATGTCTACACGTGCATTCGGATCTTCTGGTTTCTTTGCAAGATATTTTTTGTACATCTCAATTGCGCGGGGATAAAAATGAGCATCGTGCAGCATGTTCGCAAGATGAAGCATCGCCTGAGTATCATTTGGATTTGCGTCTACCGTTTTCTGCATCGCATCAATATCGGCAAGCATCGTCGGGCTGACGGATACGCCATTAGTCGCCGCAGATTCTGACGGCATCTCCTTTGGAGTGTTCCGCAATTCTCCGATAACAATGACAATGATAATCACCGCCGCTGCGGCTATTGCAAGCCAATGCCATGACTCAAGTTTCAGCGAAAAATGTTTTTCCTTTTTACTGTTCTCGCCTTTGTGTTTTGAATGCCGCGACGCTTGGTTCGATTTCACTTGTTGAAGCTCCCTTTGGGATTGACCCACCGCTTGGGGCTGCTTCGAAAGTTTTGAACCGCAAGCCACACACTCTTCATTTGTAACTGGATTGGGAACGCCGCAGGAAGGACAAATAATGGTTCCTTTTCCTGTGTGAGCCGGCTGTTCGGTTGCTTCCGATTCGGTCCAGTCAACTTCAGTTCCGCACGTCGCACAAAACCGATCGTGCAAACGAAGCGGATTGCCGCATTGAGCACAGAGAATTTTAGGTTGTAGTGCCACAAAAACTCCTGAAAATACGTTCAGCCTAATGTCTTCTTAAGATTTTCATTTACAAGCATCTTCAATTCTTTCGATACTTTGAAGATCGGTACATAATGTTCTTCAACTTTCACTTGCTCACCCGTCCTCGGATTGCGCGCCACTCTTCCTTTTCTCTTTTTCACTTTGAAGCTGCCGAAGCCGCGAATCTCGATATTCTTTCCATCCCGCAATGAAGAAATCACTGTTTGGATAAAACCATCAACAACCGCTTCCGTTTCCACCTTTGTCAAACCGGTGCCAGAAGCAATGATGTCAACAATATCGGCTTTCGTCACGTGTTTTCTCCTATACTGTTATGGTTGAGTAAGTTTGTATTGCAATATCGGCTGATTCAAAACCTCTTCTTTTAATCCTGAAATCTCATTCTTCACGCTTCCCATTAAAACGTCGAGAAGTTTTTCTTTCTTTCGCTCTTTGATAAGACGCGGTGTTCCGGAAATTCCCGCCAGGTCCGCGGCAATGGATATCGCATCTTCGTACGTCCCTAGTGTATCAATTAAACCGACTTCGTAAGCTTTTTTCCCGGTGAAGACACGGCCGTCGGCAAGTTCTTTTGCCTTCGCAGGAGAAAGCTTGCGTTCAGTTTCAACGACATTCAAAAATTGCTGATATACATCGTCAATTGTTTCCTGAAAATATTTTTTGTCCGCTTCTGAGAACGGACGGTAGGGCGAACCGGTGTCTTTGAATTTTCCGCTCTTTACTGTCGTCGAGCCAATCCCGATTTTGTTGAAGAGTTGATTGAAGTTGAGAAATTCTGAAATGACACCAATACTTCCCGTGAGTGTCCCCGGATTTGCAACAATTTTACTCGCGCCAAGTGAAACGTAATATCCGCCGCTTGCCGCAACCGAACCCATCGAAACAACAACCGGCTTTCCGCTGTCACGGGTTTTCTTTACCTCCTCGTAAATTTCCTGGCTTGCAGAAACGCCGCCACCCGGTGACTCAATACGAAAAACAATTGCTTTGACCGAATTATCTTTCCGGTATTTTTTGAATTGACGAACAATGCTTTCAGAGGAAACAATCGGCTCTTTCAATTCCACAATAGCAATCGTCCCTCCGGTCCCCGAAGAATATTCTTCATCGCTTTCACTGTGGAAAAGGAAGAAAAATACCGCCGCCCAAAACAAAATGAAAACCAGAAAAACCACCCCGATGCTTCCCAACACCCATTTCGTTGTTTTTGTCATATAGATAAAATCAAGGACGCTAAGTTATTGAAATTGCTTGAATTATATGAAAATCAAGCACGAATGTCAAATGAACTTGACGGAAATTTATTCAAAAAATTGGCTGCCTTCCTTTTGGCTCATAATTGTCTTTAGGAAATAGAAATTTGAAGGGTCAAAAAAACGACCGAAGGTGAACAAAAAGCCTTAAATCTTTGCCATGCGCAAGCGCAGAGAGTTGGATACAACACTAACAGAACTAAATGCCATTGCGCCTGCGGCGATGATTGGATTCAACATTCCAAAAGCTGCGAGAGGAATACCGATGACGTTATAAATGAATGCCCAAAAAAGGTTTTGCTTAATCGTCGAAAGAGTTTTTCCGGACAACTTCATCGCCTGCACAACGCCGTTAAGGTCGGATTTCATCAATGTGATATCGGCGGTTTCCATCGCGACATCTGTGCCGGTTCCCATTGCAATGCCGATGTCGGCTTGGGCAAGTGCCGGCGCGTCGTTGATGCCATCGCCGACCATTGCAACAACTTTCCCCTCTTGCTGCAACTCTTTGATACGGCTCGCCTTTTCATCGGGAAGAACTTCTGCAATCACGCGGTCAATGCCGATTTGTTGCGCAATGTTGAGCGCAGACTGCCGGCTATCTCCCGTCAGCATGACAGTTTTAATTCCCAATTTTTTCAGCGCTGTAATTGCAGGTCCCGAAGTCGGTTGCACTGTGTCAGCAACTGCAATAATTCCTGCAAGTTGAAAACCGCCTTGGAGCTCGTTGTTGATAGCAACAAACATCGGCGTTTTTCCTGATGATTCAAATTGTGCCGCTAGGTTTTCGCCATCAAATGTTTTGAGGGAAAATCCGTCCATAAGTTTTCGATTGCCGACTGCAACCGTTTTGCCATCAATCGTACCAATAATTCCCTTGCCGGGATATGAAGAAAATTTTTGAACTTCGTCAACGGTAATTCCTTTGGTTTTGGCGAAGCTTACAATTGCATCGGCGAGAGGGTGCTCTGATTTTTTTTCGACGGACGCTGTGAGGCGGAAAAATTCATTCTCATCAATTCCGCTCACCAACTTCACATCTGTTACAGACGGTTTTCCCATCGTCATCGTTCCGGTTTTATCAAAAACAACCGTTTGAACTTTATGAAGACGCTCAAGACTATCGGCATTTTTAATAAGCACGCCACTCGAAGCGCCGCGGCCCGTTCCAACCATGATTGCAGTCGGTGTGGCAAGCCCGAGAGCGCACGGACACGCAATGATCAGCACCGCAATAAAATTTATCATTGCGGCTGTGAAGCCAATTTCTCCAACAAAATACCAGAGCAAGAAAGTAACGACCGCAATTCCAATGACAATCGGAACGAACACAGAGGCAATTTTATCGGCAAGCGATTGGATCGGCGCTTTTGAGCCTTGCGCTTCTTCCACCAATTTAATAATGTGTGCGATCACTGTATCTTTTCCAATTGCTGCCGCACGGAATTCAATGCTTCCGTTGTTATTGATTGTTCCGCCAACAACTTTATCGCCAATGTTCTTTTCAACCGGAATGCTTTCTCCTGTGATCATTGACTCATCAATTGAAGTGTAACCCTTCGTGACAATTCCATCAACCGGGATTTTTTCTCCGGGGCGCACAAGAACAATGTCGTTCACCATCACATCGCTAATGGGTATATCACTTTCAATTCCTTTGCTAATTACACGTGCTGTTTTCGGCTGCAATCCGAGCAATTTTTTGATCGCATCCGACGTTTTGCTCTTTGCCCGCGCTTCAAATACGCGACCCATCAGAATCAGTGTAATAATTGTTGCCGCCGTGTCAAAATACACTGAGTGCATTTCATTCTTGAAACCAAGCCAATGCGGGAAAAGCACAACGACGACACTGTAAACGTATGCCACTCCGGTTCCGACCGCCACAAGCGTATTCATATCGGCAGAAAAATGCTTCACCAATCGCCACGCGGAAATATAAAACCGTTTGCCGGGAATAAATACAACGAGCGTTGTCATCACCATAAGAAGTTTGTTCAGGTCGTCTATGCTCATCGGCGCCGCCTGCCTGAACCACTCCGTCATGCTTGCCATGCTCAACAGAACGAGCGGCACAGTGAACGAAAGGCTGAAGTTAAAATCCCGTTTCAATTCTTGATACGCTTTTTCCTGATGCGAAGGAACACTGAGCGGCGCACCGCTGCTTTCTTTTTTCTGAATATTTTCCTGCGGAATGACAAGTTTATACCCAGCTTCTTCCACCGCCGATGTAAGCTCCTCAATCTTGACTTGCGCCGGATCGAAGGACAAAGAAACTTTTTCTGTTGCGAGATTGACGCTCGCCGTCTGAACGCCGTCAATTTTTTTAAGCGCCTTCTCAACACGCAGCACACAGCTTGCGCACGTCATTCCTTCAACAGGAAGAGTTAATATTTCAACCCGTTGGGCGTCAACCGTACTTTCCATTTCCGATTTTCCATCTTCCATTATTCCACCGATTCATCAATCCCAACCCACAAGCTTATATCCTGCTTCATCAATCGCGGCGGCGAGTTTTTCTTGCGAAACTTTCGTTTCGTCATACTGCACGCGCGCTTTTCCGATTTGCACATCTTCGACAGTAAGTCCTGCAATTGCCCCCAATTCCTTTTTCACTGCCATCACACAATGACCGCAGCTCATCCCTTCGATTTTTAGCTCACTTGTTTTCATCATCTTTCTCCTTTCAAATCTGCGGAAGCTGATCAGACTTAGCCTGAAAATCATTAGTTCATTGAATCACTCTGATATAAATATATAATCTCCATGCCGGTGTTGCATTACATTTAAATGGAAATATTTCATAGATTTTTGACAACCGGAAATGCGGCTATGATGCAACCTTATCAAGCGCTATTCGTTTCACCGGCTGAAAGTCCCTTTGGGATTGAAAATTTCTTTGGGACTGTAATTCTTTGAAATATGTCGGCGTAAAACCGGTGACATCCTTAAATTGGCCAGACAAATGCTGCACGCTGCTGTAGCCCATCCGATACGCAATTTCGCTAAGCGTCAGTTCATCGTAAACAAGAAATTCCTTCACCCGCTCAATTCTTTGTAGAATGATAAACTTTTCTATCGTTACGTTCTCGATGGAAGAAAAAAGCTTGCTCATATAACTGTAATCGTGCCCAACCTGCTCCGCGATGTATTTTGAGAAATTCACATTCATCTCGCCGTCGCCATCCGAATGGTGAATGCGGTTGATAATCAGTGTCTTGATCTTTTCGATAAGTTTCACCCGCTGATCATCAATCAATTCGAAACCATTCTCATGCAAAATGAGCCGGATTTTTTCAAGATCAATCTTCTTTGAGCCGTTCGCAACGATAGCTTCACCGAGCCGGATGCTTCGCACGTCAAGCCCAAGATTTGTCAATTCCTCGCGCACAACACGAATGCATCTATCGCACACCATATTTTTGATGTACAAAGCAGTTGTGGTTACTACCTTTTGTTTTTTCACTTTTTTCATGGCGTTTTTCAATGCGTGCTTTCAAAAAATGTACAAGTACTGAAACCGAAAAACAAATGCACTCCCTTCGTTGCTTCTCTTCATCATCTTTGGTAAATTCTCTCACTCAGTTTTTTTTGAAAAGGGCTTTCTGTATGTCTCTCATGGTCAGCATTTCGGGCATTCGCGGCGTTGTTGGCGAAAGTCTTACGCCGGAAATCATTGTTAAATATGTTGCGGCGTACGCCGAGTATTGCAATCGAGGAACAATCGTTGTCGGCAGAGACGGGCGAATTACCGGAAAATCTGTTGCCGATATTGTCACTTCAACATTGCTGCAGGCAGGCTGCAACGTAATTTTCATCGGCGTTTGTCCGACGCCAACAGTGCAGCTTGCAGTGGAACAACTTCACGCCGCCGGCGGAATTTCCATTACAGCAAGCCACAATCCGATGCAATGGAACGGCTTAAAATTCATGGCATCCACCGGCATGTTTCTTAACGCTGAAGAAAATAAAAAGTTCTGGGCAATTGCAGAGCGCGGCGATTTTCATTTTGCTGCGTGGGATAAACAAGGAAAGCTTGAACAGGATGCAACGTGGATTGACCGCCATATTCAAAACATCATCAGCCTTCCATATATCAACCTCGAAGCGGTCCGCTCAAAGAAATTCAAAGTTGTTGTTGACTGCGATAATGCCGCGGGCTGTGTCATCATTCCGAAACTGCTGCGCCAATTTGAATGCAGGATCATTCCGCTGAATTGTGAACTGACTGGAATTTTTTCTCACACACCGGAACCAATTCCTGAAAACCTCACACAACTCGCATCAAAAGTTGTTGAAGAAAAAGCCGACCTCGGCATTGCTGTTGATCCGGATGTAGACCGGCTTGTACTGATCAACGAAAAGGGCGAACCGTTCGTCGAAGAATACACCATCGCTTCCGCCGTAAATTTCGTTCTGAAAAAAGAACAAGAGCTTGGAAGAAAAAATCAGCCCCAAGGGGGTCTTCAACGTGTCGTCGTCAACCTTTCGACCACGCGAGCTGTTGACGATATTGCTGCACAATTCAGCGCAACAGTTGTTCGAACGCCGGTCGGCGAAATCAATGTTGCAGCGAAAATGAAAGAAATCGGCGCAGTGGTCGGCGGCGAAGGAAGCGGAGGCGTCATTCTCCGCGAAGTCCATTTGGGAAGGGATGCTATGGTCGGCATCGGATTGTTTCTCCAATTTCTCACCGAGTTTGGCGGAAAAACATCAGAGTTGAAAGCAAGTCTGCCTCAATATATAATCGTGAAAAATAAAATTGAACTCGGATTACTTCAAGCCGATGTCATTCTCAAAAAGCTGCACGAAAAATATTCCCGCACAGAGAAGACAAATTCAGACGACGGCTTGAAAATTGATTTCGCGGCGTCATGGGTTCATTTGCGAAAATCAAACACTGAGCCGATTATCCGCATCATTGCGGAAGCAAAAACCCGCGACGAAGCCGATCAGCTTGTCGAACAATTCAAAAAGGAAGTGCTTCTCCAAGGGAGTTTTCAACAGTGACGCTTTGCAAGGTGACAGGTACGATTGTCTCAACACAAAAAAACGAGACGCTCAAGCAATACAAAACCCTCATTGTCCAACCGATCAACTTGAACGGAAAATTCATCGGCAGAGATGTGCTGGCAATTGATACTGTTGATGCCGGAGTCGGCGACACTGTTCTCATTATTCAGGAAGGCGCCGGTGCACAACAAGCACTCAAGCGAAAAGATATGCCGGTCCACACTATCGTTGTTGCGGTGGTTGACGGACTGGAGATTGCTTTAGAAAAATGAAACCGCCAAGAACGCTAAGCTGTGCAAGCATCAATAACTTTTCTTAGCATATCCCTGCGACCTTCGCAGTTATACAAACTATTTACTGCGTAAGCTCTGATGACACACAATGACTTCAACATCCGTGACCTTCTTCATCTCGCAATGATTCCCGGTATTGGTGCGAACCGCTTGCGTGCCTTGGTCAGCCATTTCAACTCACCGGCAGCAGCATTGCAAGCATCTCCGCACGAGTTAATTCGGGTTGAAGGAATTGAAAAGAAACTCGCTTCGACAATTGCACATCATCCGAACAACGGCGAAGCTGCAGAACACCAGTTATCGCTTCTCAATAAAGTAAACGGACATATCATTACATTGTGGGATGATGAATATCCGGAATACCTTCGCCGCATTTATGACCCGCCGCCAATTCTTTTTGTCCTTGGCGCACTTGTTCCCGCGGACAAATTTTCTATTGCGATTGTCGGCACCCGCCGCCCAACGGCTTATGGTAAACTTATTGCCGAACGATTTGCTTGTGAACTTGTAAAAAAAGGAATAACAATCATCAGCGGATTGGCGCGCGGCATTGATACAATCGCACATCAAAGCACGCTCAAATCGAACGGAAGAACAATTGCTGTTATCGGTTCAAGCATAGACATTATTTATCCGCCTGAAAACAAAAAACTGGCCGAAAAAATTGAAGCGAATGAAAACGGTGCCGTCGTTTCGGAATTCTTTATGGGAACAAAGCCCGATCCCGGAAATTTTCCGCGCCGCAATCGCATCATCAGCGGAATGTCGCTTGGAACGTTGATCGTTGAAACTGCAGAAGACGGCGGCGCGATGATCACCGCATCAACTGCGCTTGACCAAAACAGAGAATTGTTTTGCATCCCGGGCAACATCACGGAGAAATACAGCGCCGGCACGAATAAACTTATCCGCGATGGACATGCAAAGCTTGTCCAGAATGTTGAAGATATTATTTCTGAACTTGAGCCGGTATTGCGTCCGATTCTCAAGACGGCGGCACCGAAGCAAGAGGTTCAGCTTACAGCGTTCGAGCAAAAAATCTTCGACATTCTCAGCTCCGACCCCGTACACATTGATACTATTGCTGAACGTTCACAATTTTCAACCTCCGATGCCCTTGTCAATCTGCTGAGTTTAGAATTCAAAGGCATTGTCAAGCAACTTCCGGGGAAAATGTTTGTGAGAATGTAAGCCGTCACACTTCTCTCCTCTTCCCTTTTCTCTTAAGCCAAAATTGCGTATCTTATTGAAAATCCCGTTGGGACTCACACGATGTCAGCAAACAACAAAATTTCCGTTGAACGCAACGACGCCAAAATCAACTTCGCGTGCGACCTTGCACAATGCAAAGGCGCGTGCTGCACAATGAAAGGTGCGCGCGGCGCGCCCCTTTCTGACAATGAAGTTGATGAAATCTATAAAGCATTCCCCGTCGTGAAACGGTATCTTTCAAAAGAACATCTTTCTGTCATTAAGAAGTACGGAATGATTCAAGGCGACACCGGAAATTTTGCAACGCAATGCGTTAACGAACAAGCGTGCGTGTTCGTTTATTATGAAAACGGCATCGCGAAATGCTCCTTCGAAAAAGCATTTTTCAACGGCGAAACCGAATGGCGAAAGCCGCTTTCGTGCCATCTCTTTCCGTTCCGGCAGAGTTACAATGGCACGCGGCAATTGTTCTTCGAGTATATCAGAGAATGCGCGCCGGCGCTGGAACGCGGCACACGGGAAAAAATTCCGGTCTACAAATTTTTGAAAGATGCTCTTGTACGCACCTACAGTGAAAAATCCTATGAAGAGCTTTCTGCAGAGCTTGAACATGACAAGGGCAAAGGCGAATGAGATGATGCTGATTCGGTCGGACGTATGATTCATATTTCACAACAACAACGGTTACTCCAGAAACTTACCCCGCAACAAATCCAATATCTTAAGCTTCTGCAGCTTCCGACGCTCGCGCTGGAACAACGCATCAAGACCGAGCTTGAACAAAACCCGCTGCTTGAAGAAAGCGAAGAAGTTGAGGAGGAAACGGAACTTGCGGCGGAGGATAGCGAAACAGAAGCGCCTACAGACGGAACGGCTGAAGAAGTAAAAACGGAAGAGAAAAAAAACGATGAGTTTTCGTTTGAAGATTTTTTGAACGACGAATCGTCGTTTTCGTACAAAGGCGAGCGGCGAGATGAAGAAGAACGCGACGAAATGCCGATCGCCGCAACCGAAGCGCTTGCACAAAAACTTCTCGACCAGCTTCTTCTCGCCGACCTTACAGAAACAGGGATGCTTGTTGCAGAAGAAATTATCGGCAACATTGATGAAGACGGCTATTTGCGAAGAGAATTAGACCTCATCGTTCAAGACATCAACCTGACGCATAAAATGCAATTAACCGTCGGGCAAGCTGAGGAAGTTTTGCGGCGTGTTCAGCGGCTTGACCCCGTCGGCATCGGCGCACGAACCTTGCAGGAATGCCTGCTTGTCCAGCTTGAGGTGCTGGAATGTGATCCGCACATTAAACAGATTGCGCACAACATTCTTGAAAAATATTTTGACGATTTCACAAAAAAGCATTATGAACAATTAGCGAAACAGCTTAACGTTTCGATGGATGAAGTTAAACAAGCTTTGGAAGCGATTGGGAAACTTAATCCTAAACCCGGCGAAGGAGAAATTACCACTCAGGAAAATTATGTCACAGTGGATTTCATTGTCACAGAAGAAGAGGGCGATTTCATCATTCAGTTGAACGACAGGCACGTTCCCCCGCTGCGCATCAATAAACGCTACCGTGAAATGATGTCGCGCAGAAAAGTTGCCGGCGTCAATCCGGAGACGAAGCAGTTCCTGCGGCAGAAATTCGAAGCGGCAAAATGGTTCATCGCATCCATTCATCAGCGCCGAGAAACGATGATGAAAGTGATGCGCGCCATTGTTGAAAAGCAACGGCAGTTTTTTGAAACTGGTGAAGGCTTAAAGCCGATGATTTACAAAGATATCGCCGAAGTGATCAGAATGGACATTTCGACAATCAGCCGCGTCGTCAACGGAAAATATGTTCAAACCGATTACGGCGTGTACGAGCTTCGCTATTTTTTCAGCGAAGGAATCAGCACTCAGGGCGGTGAAGATGTATCGAACAAAGAAGTGAAGCAGAGAATTAAAGAAATTGTTGAAGCCGAAGACCCGCATAAACCGCTGAGCGACGACCGCATCGCAGAAATCTTGAACGGGCAGGGCTTTAACATTGCCAGGCGCACGGTCGCGAAATACCGGGAATCAATGATGGTTCCGGTAGCGCGGCTGCGGAGAAAAATTTAATCATAAAATGAGACGGTCTCCACTTTTAAAGTGGAGACCGTCTTGCCATCGAAACAATTTTCTAAAGGCATTCCATGGAACAAATTCGCTCAACGACGATCATCGGACTTGTCCGCGACGGCAAGGTGGCAATGGGAAGTGACGGGCAAGTCACGCTCGGCAATGTTGTGATGAAACAAAATTCCAAAAAAGTCCGCGCGTTGTACAACAACGCAGTGCTTGTCGGTTTCGCTGGCGCTTCAGCCGATGCATTTACTTTAATGGAGCGATTCGAAGAAAAGCTTCAGCAGTACCGCGGCAATGTAGAGCGGGCGGCTGTCGAGCTGGCAAAAGACTGGCGCACCGACAAATATCTGCGGCGCCTCGAAGCGATGTTAGGCGCAATCAGCAAAGAACACGCCTTTGTTATTTCAGGGACGGGTGACGTTATCGCTCCCGATGACGGAATTATTGCCATCGGTTCCGGCGGCAGTTATGCCCTTGCCGCGGCTCGCATGCTTTTGAAATTCACAAAACTGCCGGCAAAAGAAATCGTGAACGAGTCGTTGAACGTTGCTGGAGATATTTGTATTTACACAAACAAGCAAATCACAATAGAAGAATTACCATAATATGACAAAATCAGAATCACTCGAACGCAAAACAGAACACAGCACAAAAGAGTCCCGCCCTGTCCGCCAAGCACATGATGGCGTAAGAGAATTAACGCCGCGGGAAATCGTCAAAGAGCTTGATAAATATATTATCGGACAGCATGAGGCAAAAAAAGCTGTCGCTATCGCTCTGCGGAACCGCTGGCGCCGTCAGCAAGTTCTAGGCCAGCTTCGCGAAGAAATTATGCCAAATAATATCATTCTTATCGGACCGACTGGTGTTGGAAAAACGGAAATTGCACGACGTCTCGCAAAATTATCCAACGCTCCGTTTATCAAAGTTGAAGCATCAAAGTTCACCGAAGTCGGTTATGTGGGACGCGATGTCGAGTCTATGATTCGCGATCTTATGGAAACTGCCGTTGTTATGGTGCGAAATGAAAAGACCGCTGAAGTTCAGGAGAAAGCGCGCAATCACGCACTTGAGCGCGTCCTCGATATTCTCATTCCGCCGGTTCGCCGCACGCCTGTCAATGATTCGATGACGACCACCGCCGACACAAACGATGCGGAGCTCAATGAAAAAACGCGGGAACGATTTCGGGAAAAAATTGCCGCCGGTGAATTGAATAATCGTATTATCGAAATTGATGTGCCGACCGATCAATTTCCTGCAATGCAGGTGTTTGGCCCGATGAATCTCGAAGACATGGGCGTGAATATTCAGGACATGCTTAGCAACATCATGCCGAAGAAAATGAAAAAACGCAAACTGCCGGTAGAGGAAGCTCTCCTGCTTTTGACTCAGGAAGAAGCTCAAAAAATGATCGATCAGGACGCCGTTGTTAAAGAAGCGATCCGACGCGTAGAAAATTCGGGCATTGTTTTTCTCGATGAGATTGATAAAATTGCCGGCGCCCGCGGCGCAGTTGGCGGGCCCGATGTTTCACGCGAAGGTGTTCAGCGTGATCTTCTCCCGATTGTCGAAGGCTCCTCTGTCGCAACAAAATACGGCACAGTAAAAACAGATTACATCCTCTTTATTGCATCAGGCGCATTTCACGTTTCGAAACCGTCTGATCTTATTCCTGAACTGCAAGGACGTTTTCCAATCCGCGTTGAGCTGAAAAGTTTAAGCGAAGATGATTTTGTAAAGATTCTCACGATCCCGCAAAATGCTCTTATTAAATTATACATCGCTCTGCTCAAGTCCGACGGAATCAGCATAGAGTTTTCAGACGACGCGATTCGCACGATTGCGCGGACCGCTGCCGAAGTAAATGAACAGGTCGAAAATATCGGCGCGCGAAGACTTCATACAATTATGAATTCGCTCCTCGATGAAGTTCTCTTTGATGCGCCGGATAACATTTCTCAAACTCGTGTATCTGTTTCGAAAGAAATGGTTGAGACAAAGCTCGAAACGATCGTAAAGAACCGTGATTTGAGCAAATATATTTTGTAAATTTCTCGCGGACATGAAGTCCGCAATTACCCAATTCACCAAACAAAAAAGCCTTCACTGAATAACGTGAAGGCTTTTTATTTATAGAATCCCGCCGGTTAAATTCTGAATTTCATCCCTAAAGTGAATGACGCGTAACGGAAACTGTTCGGATTCGTCAACAGTGACAAGCCCTCCGTTGCTAAATCCAAATCCCAAATCGGTGTATTGATTCCAAATCCGCCTGCAAGCGCAAACCGATCTCTGCCTCCCGCAGACATTCCAAGCCGAATCGGAAAAGCCATGACAGGGCGATACTCCAGCCCTAAAGCAAACCGCGGCGTTGTTGTATTGCCCGGTTCATTATTAAATCCAAAATGCAGATCAGCCGCTATCAATAATTTTCCGGGAAATGAAGTAATGAACGGCGCTTCATCGAGCTGTAACGACGCCCCGACATGAAATGCTGTCGGCAGTTTTGTTGTGAAACCTGACGTGTCGTACTGTTGTCCTTTGAACGCATTCTTAATAGAATCTTGCTGCTGCTGCGGATTGCTGATCGTTAAGTCCGCATTACCGACGACTGCCTTCGTGTTTTTCGACCAGTCAATGCTGCCAATATCCGTTACACTAAAACCGACACGCAGCGCCGGAAACAACATTGAAGATGAAACTCCAAAGTCAAAACCTGTTCCTTTTCCAAGCGGACTGAAAAGATAATTGGTAATGCTGTCTTGCGGAAAACTTGCTCTCAGTTGCCGAAAATCTACTGCTGCATGCAGCTTTACGTCATCAGGTACACCGGCAGTTTGACTAGGGGTGACAATATTTTCGAGCACACCAGTATAATGTTCGGTGCCAAAATATCCAAAGCCTTGAACCATTTTTATTCCAACACCGACGCTGATGTCACTGAAAATTTTAAAATTGAACGGCAACACCCGCGCATACGTGAAGTTGTATTCTCGCAGCCACGAGGCAGTAACGGCAGTGTTATCGAGCGAATATGTTGCGCCTTGTTCAGGTAAACCGTTCAAGAGAAATTTCAGGTACCCTTCAGGAAGGTCAAGATTCATTGCAATGCGGTCACTTACCATAAATCCGATGCCGCCGAGAACATTGCTCTGAATGCTTAATCCAAACTCGTTGATGTCAAAATTCAGTTGTGTGTGTGCAATGCCGCCCGGAAAGAGAGCTAAGATTGATTGCTTATCCGCATCAGACAACTGTTTTGCCACACGGATCGTACTGCCGTCGGGCTGAACGCTGTCTACACCCGTGAAATAATCCTGATAGATTCCATAATTGATAAAATCACTGCCCACTTTCAAACCGAGCGGCATAATTTGTAACGTTACGGTACTGCCGCGATCGTCAAGAGCAAGATTTGCAGGGTTAAGTCCCATTGCATCAAGACCGCGGGACGAGGCGGCAAACGTTCGCGCCATGCCGACGGTTCTCCCTGAAACGCGGTCATTTCCTGCTATGGATGTGTTAATGACAACCACACCCAGAATTACAACGCTCATCGCCATTGCGATGAAATGTTTTCGTTGAAACGCTTTGTTCATTGTTCTTCTCCTAAAAATAGATGAACGATGTTGGTGGATGTGGTCATTATTTTTTGTTGCTGAAATCAACATTATAGGAAACATTGGCGAAAATTTTCATATGAAGAAGATCGCCCGTTTGGAATGCTACAGGTTCGCCATTGTTCCCGGAAGTTTTCATTCGAATCAGAACTGTCATAAAATCTGCTGATGTAATCTTTTCAACATCTGCAGGAACAAGATTGATATAGGTATATGATATTGCCTGCCCTCCTCCAGAGAAGTATGTGGAGCTATCCACAATAATCGGCGGGTCTGCCAGGCGGCCCGTTGCCGAATCAGCTCCGCGCGGTAATGTGATGAGCAGGCTGTTTGTATCAATTTGCGAAGAATCCGCCGCCAACGCCTTAAACATATCGGCATTTACATTAAGTCTGAACGGAAAACCATTTTCAATTTTGAAATAGATATTTCCATTCTGCACTTTCGAGTACGTATTTTTATCAATATTTTGCTTTCCTAATGCAATTGTATCACGCAGCACACCATTCACGATACCAAGCTGGGCAGGAAATGAAAAATCCACCGACGTATAAATGCTGTCGCCGTCTTGAACTGTGCCGGTACTCAGCGAATCCAAATACACATCTACAGGATCGATAAGAGCATTTCCTTCCACCCTCAGTTTGTCCGGAAGCCGCCCTGTCCTGCCGAAAAAGCTCCCAAGAAAGCGGCTGACACCCGTCCCTTTTGTAAACACAATGTGCGCCGAATCCCCCGGTAAAATTCTGAATACATCTCTTCCCGGCGATGGCGGAACTACCAACGAATCACCGACATCTCCATTATTATCCAGAGCGTAAATTGTCATGTTCACATCAGTTGGAAACAAGCCTGTGCTCAAGATGTTGATGGTGATCGTCACGGAATCAAACGTAATACTGTCAGAGGTGAATTTATTTCCAATGTCACCAATCGTCACCGGTACATCAAAGTGAATTTTCTCCGGTGTCGGTTTTACTTTTCCGCGAACGTAGCTAAGCGTGTACTTTCCGCCGTTATCTGCCTGATTAGGAATAATTGCAGCAACGACAGAATCGTCCTTTGAAATCACCCGCCTGTCATTCGTGCGCACCAATGTTCTAATACTGAGCGAGAAGTGAATAACTTTGGTTGACAAGGTATCAATTTCTGCACCGAGCGTGTCAATGTGTTGTGACTGAAGAATGTAATCTTTCATTAACACCGGCATGTCATAAGTAGTTTTCGGACCTATAATCACCGAATCGCTCGGTGTGCCGAGACCTTCTTGATCATTTAACTTGAAGTGCTCACCCGTTGCCTTGTTAATAAATTCGTCTAAAGCAAAACTCACCACAATGCTCGTCGCAATATCGTTAACAATTCTAATATCGAAGCTCCCGCCGCTGAATTCTGCACGAAACACTCCGGTGGAATCATCCAATTTCTGAACAGAGTCTTGCACATTTATTAACGGGTAATCACCGGTCAATTGCACTTTTGCAGAGCTCAATCCGGC
Source organism: Bacteroidota bacterium (assembly GCA_021796215.1). Lineage (GTDB taxonomy): Bacteria > Bacteroidota > Ignavibacteria > UBA10030 > UBA8401 > JAJYOI01. The sequence continues at coordinate 111,488 of JAJYOK010000001.1, read as the reverse complement.
ATTAGTAATAGACATGTCGGCTTGGATTTTATCGGTTGATTGAATTGTTTTGCCGTTGATCTGATCGGTCTGCAGCGTGAAACTCATATGCATCTTTGCATCCATTCTGACGCCCGCAAGATCGGATGTAGCCGATTGAGAAGTATTCGGAGAAATGACGCCCGCAAAATTGAACGTTGCGACGACGGTGTTGTCTGAATCATTCACGATCCTAATGCCGGAAGGAAAACTGACACCAAACTGAAATGTGTTTGTGATAGTCAACGTCATCGTACCATTTTCAAAAATCATCCAGTCATACGTAGCTGAAGGATTGCCAATATCTATCGGCGCCGGAGTCACCGTTGTATCGTTTCCCGGATACGGCACCGGATTGCCGTTGATTGTCGGCGGGTCAACTCCGAACATATCTTTGAACGTCGCCTGAAATCCATTAAGTGCAGGAATATTCAAAGGAACAACCCCCAATTTATTTGACACTTGACCTTGAGCAGGACTCAACGGCGGAATATCTATTCCCGTCGGATTATTTTTGACTGATGATGGCCGATAGATTACACCGATACCAGAAGTCGTGTCAAATTTCGGATCCTTCTTGATCATATCGGCAAAGGTCCATGACCGGTCAAACAGAGGAATGGTAAGCTGCGTCGTCCATGTTGGTGCAACAGGCTCGAGCGGAGCTTTAACGCATTGGTAGGAGAGCGGAAGCAGACTTACAAGAAGGAAATAGAAAATTCCCTTCCCCAAAGGGATTTTCAATTTGAATCTCGTCCCTCGACTAAGCGATGGTGACATTAGAGTACTCCGGAAAAAATTAAAAATTGGGTAAGTTGTATCCAGTTCCAACGAGAATACCGGAAAGTTAGTGTTCTTCGTTTTTATTCACTTTGATACGTGTCACGTTGCATCCAATAACCTGCACAAAGAATAACACTCGTGAAGATCAACGAACACCATGTAGATGAATTTCACAATGATTTCTATAAAAAGCGAAAAGTCTTTCTTCACCGTTACCAACCACAACATACCTTAGTCGCACATCAATATCAATCACACAAACGTCGTATTTTTGGCTCGGCGGTCAATGAATCTTTTCTTCTTTGGTAGGGATTTGAAAGCCGAAATTTGAAGTCGGCGGGGTATCGCCGGCTATTTTAACCTCACCGAATTTGCTTTCGTACTTTTCAATATTATCTTTCAACGCATTAAGAAGAAGTTTGGCATGCTGGGGTGTCATCACGATGCGGGCAAAGACCTTTGCTTTCGGCACACCGGGAAGAATGCGCGTAAAATCAATCACAAATTCTGCCGGTGAATGCGTAATGATGGCAAGATTAGAATAAATGCCTTCTGCTTCTTTTTCGTTAAGTTCAACATTAATTTGCTGGCCCTGAGGCGGCTGTTGAGTGGACATGAAAACTCCTTTAGTTCTTGCCTTGGCGAATTTCATCCGCCTTTTTGTAGGCTTCAATTGCTTTATCCTGCTGATTTAAATTTGCATACACCTGCCCGAGAAGCTCCCACATTTGCACATCTCCTCCTTTTTTCTTCACTACTTCCTCCAAATACGGAAGGGCAAGCTTAAATTTCTCTTTGAAACTGGCATCTTCTTTCCCAGCCTCTTTTGCTTTCTCTTGTTCCGCAACACCCCAGTTTACATAAGAAGCGGCAAGATTGTATAAAGCGTTGGCAACGATTGTCGTATCGTGACGCGCTGCTATGGAAGAATCGGCTGATACCGCTTCCGTTGAATCCAGCCGGAGCGTTTCCTTAAACTGTTCGATCGCATCAACATAATTTGAATCTTTGAGAAGAAAAACTCCGAGATTGTAATGATCAAACTTGCTGTCCGGATATTTTTTGACGCGGGCGAGAAGCAATTGGCGGGCTTCATCGTTTCGTTCCGCTCCGATGTACGAATTCATAAGGTTCTCGGAAATCTCAGCATCTTCCGGAAAAAGGTGGCTGCCTTGTTTCAATATGTCTATCGCTTTATCATAAAGAGCAACTGCACCCCGGTAGTCTGTCGAATCAATCGTTGGCGCATAAGGCGTACTGTAATTCACAGCAACGACATTACCTCCTTCTACTGTCAACCTAAGATGGTATTGAGTGTACGTCCACTCTTCCTTTCCTTCCGTCTTGCCTTTCTTCTTTTGAGAACCAACCTTGCTCACAGAGGACGGCTCTCCAAGAAGGTATTTTACGTCTGCTGCTTGCATCTTTTCATGGATCGAAGAAAGATTTTTCATCGCAGTAAAGATGTCACGGTTTGTATCTATAAAGCGCGATTTGAGGACTCCCGCGCTGTCAATATAAATCCTTCCCATCAATCGGCATGCAAAGGCGTCGTGTGCTTTATTGAATGCCATCGTAAGATTTGCGATTGCATCATCCATCTTATTGGCTCGATAATATGCTAAACCGAGATTTCGATATGTGAAGGTGCTTTCAGGCATGACGTAAATTGCCGTTGAGAATAAATTTATTGCTTTGTCGTATCCGATCGAATCTGTCGAGTTGTTTATTGCGTCAACGCCTTGGTTGAAAAGATGACCCCACGTGGAAAGCTCGTAAGCGTGAATTTCTTTTTCGTGCGTCGGAGCAATTGCAAGCGCTTTATCAAAAGCGTCTTTCATCGCTTTGTAATCTTTCATTTCTTCACGCACTTCGCCGAGAAGAAAATATCCTTCTTCGCTCTTTGGATTTTTTGTTATTTCTTTTTCTAATTGTTCGGCAGCTTTCTGATAATCTTTACGCTGCATATACAACTTTGCACTCGTCAACTCTGCCGACGAACATTGAAATCCTGTCGTTACAATAAATGATACCGCAATAGCGAGAATCCCCAACGGAATCAAGCGTTTCATAATGCTAATCCTTTATACTATTCTTAAAGTGAAAGATACTAAGGCACAAAAAATCTCGCAAAAAATATAGAAAAATATGCTGTGAGAGTCAAACAGGGTTTCGTTGACTTTAGCCCGCTTTTTTTCTATTTTAAATCACATTTTTATTTTGATTGTAATTGAATGGAAGTGATATTTTTTTGATTGATGGGATCGCCCACAAATGACACCACGACTTTTGATGGCTATTCTTGAAGGAACGTGAGAATTTCACCCGCCCATCCCGCGCGAAAAGCACCTGCTTCCGGCGGACGTATCCGCCAGTTTTTCGGCGAAAACCTGTAATACTTCCAACACAATAAATTAATACTGAAATCCATGTCCTGCATTTTTTGCAGAATTATTGCGCGTGAAATTCCTGCCGAAATATTGTTCGAAAATGACCGCGCCATTGCAATTCTCGATGTTAACCCCATTCATTATGGACATGCGTTAGTGATTCCAAAAAAGCATTACAAAGATTTTCTCGACGTTCCGGAAGGAGACCTCGGCGGAATTATGCAGGCAGTTCATGTCGTTGCACACGCCATCGTCAAGTCGCACGCACTTGAAGGGTTTAATTTTTTCTCGAACAACGGTTCAATTGCAGGACAATCAGTTTTTCATTTTCACATCCACATCACTCCGCGTTATGCCAACGACAACATACGTTTCGTTCTTCAGCTGAAAAAGTATGATGATGCGACGATACGAACGACGGCAGAAAAAATTCGCGCGGCAATTCAAGAATAATTTTTCATTAGTTAGGATCACTTATGGCAAACGGACAAAAAATTTCACTCCAAAACGGAAAACTTACCGTACCCAATAATCCGATCATCCCATTTATAGAAGGAGACGGCACAGGGCCCGACATTTGGCGCGCATCAGTCCGCGTTATGGATGCGGCTGTGGCAAAAGCGTACGGCGGCAAACGAAAAATCGAATGGAAGGAAGTGTATGCCGGTCAAAAATCATTCGACAGATCAAAAACGTGGCTCCCAGACGAAACGATCGCTGCGTTCAAAGAATATCTTGTCGGCATCAAAGGACCACTCACCACTCCCGTCGGCGGCGGCATTCGTTCGTTGAATGTTGCACTCCGCCAGACGCTCGATCTTTATGTGTGCCTTCGTCCCGTTCAATATTTTACCGGGGTTCCATCGCCTGTGAAACATCCGGAAAAAGTGAACATGACGATTTTCCGCGAAAATACGGAAGATATTTATGCCGGCATTGAATATCCCGGCGGTACGGCAGAGGCTCAAAAATTTCTTGATTTGCTTTCAAAAGAATTTCCTAAAGATTTCGGCAAGGTTCGTTTCAATTCAAAAGCAAAAGCGGAAGAATTCTGGAAGCTTGTCGGCAACAAAAATTTCCCAACGGACATCAAAGTTGGCATCGGAATCAAGCCGGTGAGTTATTCCGGTACGGTTCGTTTGGTTCACAGCGCAATCAGTTATGCTATACAATTTAAGCGAAAGAGTGTGACGATTGTGCACAAGGGAAACATTATGAAATTTACCGAAGGCGCATTCCGTGATTGGGGCTACCAAACGGCAAAAGAATATTTCGGCGCAGTAGAAATGGATGGCGGCCCATGGTGCAAAATTCCTGAAGGAAAACCCGGCGCTGGAATCATTATTAAAGATGCGATCGCGGACATTACACTGCAACAGGTTCTCACGCGTCCCGAAGAATTCGATGTGATTGCAACATTAAACCTGAACGGCGATTATCTTTCCGATGCACTTGCCGCTCAAGTCGGAGGCATCGGCATTGCGCCCGGAGGAAATATCAATTACATCACAGGACACGCAATCTTTGAAGCGACACACGGTACTGCGCCGAAGTACACCAATCTCGACAAAGTCAATCCCGGCTCCGTTGTTCTCAGCGGCGAAATGATGTTCCGTTACATGGGCTGGACTGAAGCCGCCGATTTAATTTTGAAAGGATTGAACGGCGCAATCGGCACTAAAACTGTTACGTACGATTTTGCGCGACAGATGGAAGGAGCAAAAGAAGTAAAGTGCTCTGAATTCGGTGATGCGATAATTAAAAATATGTAACAAAAACGTAGCACAGCAAATAAAAAAGCCCGACGTCATCCGGGCTTTTTTATTGTTCCTTCGGAGTGCGGAGAAATCGAAGTTTCTCAAGTTCATTTAATTTTTGCGTAATCTCTTTGTGGTGCTGCAAAAATGGCAGGGTGTCTTCCCTGTTTAGAGACGCATCTTTCAATTGTTGCTGATTCTCTTCTCTTTCTTTCTCCAACATTTTCCTTTTCAGCCGTTTGATCACATCACCTGCTTGTTCCCAAATCCGTTCGTCGCTGACCCGCGCCCCAACCTCGTCCCATCGTGATCCAAGTTGATAACGACTGAATGTAACATCGGCAATCAATTGCCGGACTGCATCCGACGACGCTTTCGAAAGAAGATGATTGACATCTATTTTTCCATTCGTGTCAAATTCTTCCACAAGTAAACGGGCAACCTCGCTCGCATCTGCATGAGAAAGTTCCGAAGGCTGAAGGTAAGTAAAAATAAAGGGAATCATGTTCTCTGGATCTTCCAGCGCAACGGTAAGAAGTTCTTTTTCATCAAAAGGAGTTTCATTTTCCGGCACTTCCTTCGCTGTAACACTTTCTTTTATTTGTTGAACGGAAGAAGGAACAAATGAAGAACGAAAGCGTTCGGGAATATTTTTCATATATTTTTCCAGCTCAGCATACAGCGTCGATTCATACAGGCGATATTTCTCAGCAACGTCTTTGATGAAAAAAGAACGTTTCAACGGATCTTTAATGATCGCAATTGTCTGAACCAGCGCGCGCACAGCTTCAGCACGGCCTTCCGGTGTTTCAAATTTTCCTTCATGCTGAAAAGCCGCTGCTTTGAAATCAACAAATGTTACCGCCTTTTTCAACAATTCTTCAAACGCTTCACCTCCGCTTTTTCTCACAAACGAATCGGGATCATCGCCCTCAGGAAGCTGAATGATCCGCACATCAAGCCCGCCTTCTAAAATGAGATCCACCCCGCGCATCATTGCGGCAGTGCCTGCAGCATCAGCGTCATACACAAGTGCGATATTTTTTGTGTACCGCGCAATCAATTGTATCTGTTCGGAAGTCAATGCGGTGCCGCTGGATGCGACGATGTTCCGTGTTCCTGATTGATACACAGAAATGAGATCGGCGTATCCTTCAACAAGCACAACTGAATCTCGTTCGCGGATTGCTTCTTTCGCTTGAGATAAGCCATAGAGCACTTTGCTCTTTTGATAAATTACCGTCTCAGGAGAATTGATATATTTGCCCAGCGGATCATCTTCATACAACTTTCTTGCACCGAATGCTATCACTCTGCCGGATGAAGAAAAAATCGGAAACATCGCACGGCCGCGAAATGTATCGTACGGTGTTCCGTCCTCACGGCGGCGAATCAAACCGACTTTTTCCAGCGTTTCGGGTTTTATACCCTCCTGCCCAGCGTGTTGAAGAAGAGCTTCCCATCCTCGCGGCGAATAACCAAGCCCGAATGTTGTCATTGTTTTTTCGGAAAAACCGCGGGAGCGAAAATAATCAAGTGCAAACTTCCCTTCTTCGGAATTCAAACTGCGGTAGAAAAAGCGGGCAGCGAGCGAACAGACGGAGAAAAGTGTTTCAGTCTCGGATGCCGATTGGAATCCATCATCAGAGCGCTGGATGACAATACCCGCACGCTCAGCAAGAATCTCTATCGCTTCAACGTACGATGCTTTTTCCCATTCCATGACAAACTTGATGACATCACCGCCGCGGCGACAGCCAAAACAATAATACATTTCTTTGTCAGCACTGACATTAAACGACGGCGTTTTTTCTGAATGAAAAGGACATAACCCGATGTAGTTCTTGCCGCGTTTCCTGAGCTTAACAAACATCCCGATATAATCGATGATATCTGTGGCACGACGAACTTCGTTGATTGTTTCTTCCGGAATTCTCATGGAGAAAATTTAGACAAAACAGCACGCAAAAACAAGAAGCGTTAGAAGGGAGAAAGCTGATTAGATCGCAGTAATTCCGCTCGTTGCTGTTGATACACTTTCACCGAAGCCCATACGCCCCATCCAATCGCAAACAAAGAAATCGCCAGCCCAAAGAAGAAAAACAAATTCCCTAATGGTTCTCCCCATTCAAGCTTATCCGCTTCTCTAAGAACGGTTGCCCAATCATTCCGCGTGTTGTGTCCGCCAATAAGCGGAAGCACTCTCATCTCAGCATCGCGCGCATAAATACTGACATCAACCAAACTTTCACCGGTAAAAAAAAGCGCAACGGAAGATAATTGGGATCGCTGGCGCAGCGCAACGATGAACCACACAAAAGGCACAAGCACTTGCATGATCGAGCCGCCAAGAAAATAAATCGTCCTTCCGAAGAAACTAAAAAAGAAATGACCGGCTTCGTGAATATACAGCGTGAAAATATGTATCAGCCACAAAATGATAGGAAGGTGGAACTGCCGCGTCGGCTCGTAAAAGTTGAACGGCAAGAGAATCCAAATATAAAGAAGAACGGCAAAACCGCACAGGGACAAAACGAGATTTGCTTTGGGGGAAATCATTTTGCAGAAAGAGCGAGAAACACCAAAGCCCCGGCATGCGGGGCTTTGAGTTGTGAGAAGAATTTTTTACGGCTGCGACTCGGCGCGCACCGGTTTTTCCTCAAATACTTTCTTGCGTGCCGGACGGGTTCGTTTTCGCATAAATCGTTTTTCAAGCTGGGCTTCCGGCTTTTTCTCTTCCTCTTCTTCTACATCGGGATATTGGTAAATGTCGTATTTAAAATTACGAAGAATAATATTGTTCCCGTTCCTGCCCAGCACATATTGCGGCAGCAAAGGAATTTTTCCGCCGCCGCCGGGAGCATCTATAACATAATACGGAATCGCTAATCCGGAAGTATGTCCGCGTAATTTGTCCATGATATTAAGTCCGACGCTTACCGGAGTTCTAAAATGATTTGCGCCTTTCGTGATGTCTGCTTGATACAAATAATACGGACGTACACGCATGGTAAGAAGCTTGCGCATCAACTCGAGCATCACATCGGGATCGTCGTTCACACCTTTCATCAGCACGGCTTGATTACCGACAGGAATGCCCGCATCGGCAAGCATTTCACACGCTTGTTTTGCTTCCCGCGTACATTCCCACGGATGATTGAAGTGCGTATTGACATAAATCGGATGATATTTTTTCAGCATCCTGCACAGTTTCGGAGTGATCCGCTGCGGTAAAACGCACGGCATTTTTGTTCCGAGGCGAATAATTTCAACATGAGGAATCGCCCGCAGTCCTGAAATGATTTTTTCCAGCATTACATCAGTCAACATTAACGGATCGCCGCCGGAAAGAATAACATCGCGTATTTCAGGATGCGCCGCAATATAATCCAAGCCGGACTGAATATATTTCATGCTGATCTTTCCGGAATCGCCCACTTTCCGTTTCCGCGTGCAAAACCGGCAATACATGGAACATTGGCTTGTCGTCAAAAACAAAACACGATCTGGATAGCGGTGTGTGATGCTCGGAACAGGGCTGTCGCCTTCCTCATTAAGCGGATCGAGCGGAAAGCCGTCGTCTTCAAGTTCCTTGGCGTCGGGAATGCATTGCAACCAGATCGGGTCGCCGGGATATCGGATGAGGCTGAGATAATACGGATTAATGCGGATGTGAAAAAGCGAGTTCAATTGGTCTGCCAAGTTCTTGTCAAAACCGAATCGTTCAACAAGATCTTTCCCGCTGTCAACGCTTGCTCGCAACATCTCTTGCCAGAGTTCCATATAAAATGCACCTATGTTGTTGTCAGATATTTGCCGTAGATGACGAGATCGTCTTCCGGCTTATAATACTCATGAATGCGTGCAAGCTGAACAAATCCCTTTCGGCTATAAAATGCACGCGTGTTTTCATATTTTTGCATTGACGATGTTTCAGCGATCAAAAGGCGGCCGCCTTTTCCCTTCAAATGTTGTTCAACATATGAAAGCAATGCTGTACCAATTCCTTTGCTTTGGATCATCGGCTGCACGGCGATCCAGTACAAATCAAAAGTGCCGAGGGTTGCCGGCGTAGGACCGATACACACGTAACCGAGAACTTTTCCATCATCATCAACGCTAGTAAACAACTCGTAATCTTCTTGTTTCGGATCATCAAGATAAAATTGTATCAGCTCACCGGCAATTTCAATTTCTTCCGTGCTGAACATTTCTGTTGCAATTAAAATATTTTTGATTGCCTCTTGGTCTTCGCGGCGAAGACATCGTATCGTCATAAAAAAGAAGGCTAAGGATTCCGCTTCAATGCGAAATCTACAATCTTGCCGACGATCTCGTCGAAGTCGAGACCGTACGTGCGCGCTGAACGAATAAACCCTGCGTCGTCGGAAATATCGGGGTTCGGGTTAACTTCAAGAATGTACGGCTTATTGTTCTTCGAGAGACGCAAATCAATGCGCGCGTAATCGCGGCATCCCATAATATTGTACGCTTGCAACGCAATATTTTTTATTGCTGATTCAACATTTGGCGGTACGTCGGCCGGACAAACGCCTTTTGTTCCTTCATACTCTGCCGTTCCTTGCACCCATTTTGCATCGTACGTAACAATTTTCGGATAGTCAGATGGCAGTCCTGAAAAGTCAATTTCTGAAATCGGAAGTACGATTGGCTTTCCGTTACCAATGATAGCAACATTCATTTCTCTGCCGTCAATATATTCCTCAATGATGGCAGGCTGATCAAATTCATCAAAAATATATTTGACACGCCGCTTCAGCGCTGCCATTGTATCAATAATTGAATTGTTGTCAATTCCTACGCTGGCATCTTCGCGCGCAGGCTTAACGATCATCGGAAACTGCAGTTCCAAATCGTCGGCATTAATCTGGCTTAATTGGGTACAGAAAAAAAACTTTGGAGAAGGTAAACGATGATATGCAAGGATCTTTTTTGTCCGTGCTTTATTCAAACATGTTCCTAACGTCAAAGGACCTGAACCTGTATAAGGAATTCCCAAAAGCTCGTATATACCGGCAATGTGCATTTCATGAATAGCTTCATCTCCCAAACCTTCCACCAAATTAAAAATCAAATCCGGCTTTGAGTCCTTGAGAAAATCTAGCAATTGCTCAATACTGTTTGACATGTTAAAAACGTCGGTCTCATAACCTAATGCTTGAAGAGCGGCTTTGATACTTTCCTTCTCCTCGACAACACCAACCTCAGACATATCAATGACACCTTTGGACAGTAATGCAGTACTAATCATTCCCTCTTCTAATTTTCCGCTTTCAGAAATAAATTTCCTTCCGTCCGCAGTCTGAATGGTCGGTTCATTGAAAATTATCGAGATTTTTATCCTTTTCTTCATGTCGCCCTCTCACATTATTTAAAATGAAATTGCTTTATCTCTTTTCATTTCAATGAGTTACAAGGGAATAAGACCATACCGCAGCAGCGAAGCATCTAACACCTTATTAATCATTTTGCTGTACGACAGTCCCGCTGCCCGCGCTGCCTTCGGAAAACATGAGTTCTCTTCAGGATTCGGCAAAATGCCGGGCAAAGGATTTAACTCAATTATATTCGGGATTCCATTCGCATCAAGACGTACGTCAATTCTGCACCAATCACGGCAGCGAAGAACCGTAAATGCATCACGGCAAACTTTTTCAATTGCTGATTGCAGCTGCGGACTTACGCGGGCCGGACACGTGAAAATATCCAAAGGATTATTCGCTTCGTCCCAAATCCATTTTGCTTCGAACGAATAAATCGGATTGACATCTTTGGGAAGTGAATCAAAATTGATTTCAACGATGGGCAATACCTGCAATGAACTGCCGTTGCCAAGCAGTGCAACGGTAAATTCCCGTCCAGGAAGAAATTCTTCTACCAATGCCGGCTGTCCATACTCACTCAATATCCTTTCAACTCGATCATAAAGATCGTTCGAAGTTTGTACAAAAGAAGAATTGAAAATTCCTTTACTGGACCCTTCGAACAATGGCTTGACTATCGCAGGCAGGAAAACATTCTCATTCCGTATTTCAGAAAGCGAATGAACAACAACGAACTTCGGTGTAGGGATGTGATAATAGGAAAGAATTTCTTTTGTGCGGGATTTATCCAGACAAATGCCAAGTGTCAGCGGATCAGAACCGGTATAAGGAAGGTTCAGCATTTCCAACATTGCCGGAATTTGCGATTCGCGCGACGGGCCGAATCGTCCTTCCGCTATGTTGAAGACTATGTCAGGATGATTGTTACGAAGCTTTTCAAAAACTTCGTCATCAGCTTCAATCATCGTCACCATGTTGCGGCTTGCGAGTGCATCACGAACAGCGGTGATTGTCTCGACAGTGTCCCACTCCGCATACGTATCAACGCTCTTGTTGACTCTCGTTACTTGCGTGCTGACATCTATGATGTTCTGACTCGAAGGACTCTCGTTGCTTTGTGTGTCCGAGCCGTCCTTCTTCAAGTTGTAGATCAGAGCGACTTCCATTCACTCATGTATCAAAAAACTTTCGATACCTTTCATGATTGTGATACATATTTTTTTTCTCAGCATGATCTTCACTCACACGCCTTGTGTATTAATATAATGTTTTTAGACACGTTGTCAAGAAAAAAGTGGAGTTTTGCTTTTATTTTTGAAGACGAATGTCAGAGTGACATGAAGGATGAGTGAGGTCGGTGAGAAGACAACTGAGAACTTCGCAGCTAACCAACGCGAACGTACGAAAGAAAATTTTTGAATGATAACTCAAAATATTTTCTGATGTGCTGATGCTGCGGCAAACGAAGTTGAGGATCATCGTGCACAAGATTGAATGCTTCATGTCGCGCAAGAGAGAGCACTTCTGTGTCGTGAACGATGTCAACAACTTTGAATTCCGGCAAACCGCTTTGTCGTGTTCCGAAATAATCGCCGGGGCCGCGCAATTCTAAATCCACTTCAGCAATTTCAAATCCATCCGTTGTGCGCTCCATTGTTGCAAGCCTTTTTTTTGCCGCAGCCGCTTCACGGTGCGCCTCTGCACGATTCGAAGCAAGCTGTGTTTTCTTTTTCAACTCAAGATCATCTGTAAGGAGAATACAATAAGATTGTTCAACGCCGCGGCCAACTCTCCCGCGCAGCTGGTGAAGCTGTGACAAGCCGAAACGTTCAGCATTTTCAACAATCATGATGGTTGCATTGGGAACATCAATGCCAACTTCAATCACTGTCGTTGTCACCAGAATATCGAGTTGGCGCGTCTTAAATTGCGTCATCAGCGATTCCTTTTCTTCTGAAGATAATCTTCCATGCAACAAACCGAGGCGAAGATCAGGAAAATAATTCTCGCTGAGCCGCCTGAATTCTGCAACGGCAGCTTTCAATTCAATCTTTTCGGATTCCTCAATGAGAGGATAAACAATATACGCCTGGCGGCCGCGTTGAATTTCCTGTTTGAGAAATGCGAACACTTTTTCCTTGTCCCGCTCCCTTCGCACTGCGGTGCGGATTGGCTTACGATTTTCAGGCAATTCATCAATAACAGAATTGTCAAGATCTCCGTATACGGTCAGTGCCAGTGTGCGTGGAATCGGCGTGGCAGTCATCACAAGTACATCGGGATTCGTTTTCCCTTTTTCACGCAACAAGGACCGTTGCGCAACGCCAAAACGATGCTGTTCGTCTATTACAACAAAACCCAAATTGGAAAATTCAACGTGCTCTTGAATCAGTGCATGCGTGCCCACAACGATCTGCGCCGAGCCGCGGCGAATATCGGTCAGAATATCTTCGCGTAATTTTTTCCGTTGGCCGCCTATAAGCAAACGAACATTCGCCGGCAATTCCCCGAGAAAATTCTTCAGTGTCCAATAATGCTGCTCGGCAAGAATTTCCGTCGGTGCCATGAGCACGCTTTGAAAACCATTTTCCATAGCAACCAGCATTGCAAACAACGCAACAATCGTTTTTCCGCTTCCAACATCACCTTGCAGCAGTCTGTTCATTGGAGAAGAAGATTGCATGTCATCCGTAATTTCCCGGATTACCTTGCGCTGCGCTTTCGTCAATTCAAAAGGAAGCGATTGCTGAAGACGTCGGGCCAATGAACTTTTCACATTGAATTGAATTCCCCGCAGTTCACCCTTCAGTTCTCTTCGACGATACGCAAGAAGCAATTGGAAATAGAATAGCTCGTCGAATTTCAACCGCCGGAGCGCCATATCTCGTTCTTCATATGATCTTGGAAAATGAATTTTTGCAATCGCATTTTGAATTCCGATAAGCTCATTCTTCAAGAGCATTTCATCGGGAAGATGTTCCGTCACTTCGTTTAAATGATGAAGTACGGCATTTTTGATGATGCGCCGGAATCCTCGGTTATCCAAACCAACATTGCGCAATTCTTCTGATGAATGATATTTGGGAATGATCGATCCGGTGTGAAGCAGCATACTCCAATCCGTATCGTCCTCCTCGTCTTTCACTTTCAACCGGTCAAATTCCGGGTGAATGAATTGCACGCGATTCAAACGATCAAACTCCGGCACCGACGAAACCGCTAGCACTTCTCCAACGGAAAATGCTTTCCTGAGCCATTCCCCTCCTGCAAAAAAAACGCACGTCAGATAACCAGTCTCGTCTTTCAATGTGAGAAAGAAAATTTTCTTCCCGTGCCGCGTCCGTTTTAATTCGACACGAAAGACAGAGCCGATAACGGTCACTTCATTTCCGGCTTCAACAAATTTTGAAAGGTCTTTTATTTTTGTGATGCGGGAACGGTCAAGATAATCACGGGGAAAGTAATAGAGAAGTTTTTGGATTGAATCAATGCCGATGGCTTTCAGTGCCGCGGCTCGTATCGGTCCGATCCCTTTGACGTATTGGAGAGACACAGATCAGCAGAGAAACGGTGTGAGGACGAAAAGCGATATTTTCATTTCACTTTCAAACCGTAGAAAAGTCCGTACATCCACGAATAGAGAACAACGGCGAAGCCGACAAGAATCATTCCCCACGATTGATACCACCCTCCAACAAGCATAACAAGAAAGCCAATCAAGCGAAGGTTTTCTTTTGAGCGCGTCATAAACCGGGCGACGTATTTTCCGAATTTCGAATTTTTCTGTTTGGTAAAATCCATCGTCCAGATCATAGCCAGAGAAATAACGAGCGACGGAACAAAGGCGACAATCAATCCTGTAACAATGTCATGTACCCAGAAGAAATAAACCGCAAGAAACCCAGTAGCAAAATCAACAAATAATTTGAAGGGATGGATCTGATGATATAGCGCTTTTTCTTTTGATAGCATACCGGTTATTTAGTCCTTCTCATTTCGTTGGTAAACAATTTTTCCGCCTAAGATCGTCATTTCTACCTTTACATCTGCAATCTTCACGGGATCAATCGCAAGAATGTCATCCGAGAGAACAACAAAATCGGCAAACTTGCCGACGCTTATACTTCCTTTAACATTTTCCTGAAACGCCGCATACGCATTGTTGATTGTGTAACACTCAATCGCCTCCTTCACGGAAATTTTTTGCTCGGGAAACCAACCGTTCGGATTTGCGCCGTCGGTTGTTCTTCGTGTAACGGCGGCGTAAATTCCAAGCAATGGATTCAGCGGCGCAACCGTCCAATCGCTCCCGAAGCAAAGCTTCACGCCATTATCCAAAAAAGTTCTGAATGCGTACGATGTTTTGCAGCGTTCATGTCCAATGCGTTTTTCAGCCCAGCGCCCGTCATCAATGGCATGATACGGTTGCGCAGAAGCGATAACGCCAAGCTCAGCAAAACGTTTGAAGTCTTTCGGAGCAATGTGCTGTGCATGTTCGATGCGGAACCGTCTGTCCCATTTCGGATTCTTCTTTGCAATACGCCCATAGATATCAAGAATCAGGCTGTTCGCGCTATCGCCGATAGCATGAATGCAAAGCTGCAACCGCGAGCTGTCCGCCGATGTTGCCCATTGTTCGAGGCGGCCATCTTGCAGAATATCGGTCGCGAGTCCGCGCGTTGTTGGATCGGAATCGTACGGTTGGAAAAACAGCGCTGTCGAAGAACCGAGCGAGCCATCGGCGAATGCTTTCAGCGAGCCGAGTGTGATCATATCATCACCGAAACCAGCTTGCACACTTGCGTCGGCGAGCGATTGCCAGTTGGAAATATACGCACGGCAATACATCCGCGTTGTCAATTCACCGCGCCGCTGCAACTCGCGGTATGTATCAATATCACGCGAACCATAATTGTACGCCATATCTTGAATTGAAGTCAATCCGTATTTCCGTGCCTCTGCAAGCGCGAGACGCGCAGCTTCCAATAAATCGTCGTCTGTAGGGTCGGGAATGAGTGCGTACACCTTTGACATCGCCTCGTCTTTAAGAACTCCGGTCGGCTCACCGGTTTTCGGATCTTTGACAATTGTTCCGCCAGGCGGATCGGGAGTATCTTTCGTAATGCCTGCTAATTTCAGAACGTACGAATTTGCCAGCGCCATGTGACCGTCGTAGCGATTGACGAAAACCGGAGTTGTCGGCGTCCATGCGTCAATCAATTCTTTTGCCGGAAGTTTTCCATCTTTCCAGTTATCATGATCCCAATCGCCGCCGGTGATCCATTTCCCCGGTTTTTCTTCTGCCCGCTTTTTAATGATGGCGGCAAACTCTTCCTCGCTTTTGGCATAACGCAAATCAACATTTTGCAATTGAAATCCGCCGCTGAGGAAATGTGTATGATCGTCAATAAATCCGGACAGCATGCGCTTTCCGTGCAAGTCAATGACTTGGGTAGAAGAGCCTGCAAACCGTTTAACTTCAGCCGTTGTACCTACCGCAATAATTTTTCCATCAGCCACAGCAACAGCTTCGGCTTCCGAGCGAGAAGCATCAACCGTCCAGATTTTTCCGTTGATGAAAACAACGTCAGCCCAGCGTTGAGCGAACGCGAAAGAAAATGGGAGCAAGAGCAAAAGAAAAAGTTTCATAAGAGGTTACCTTGGAATGAGAGGAATGGGGTTTCTAAAACGCATCATTATTTTATGCAAAGGTCAATTCCATGATTCATGCTTCACTTCGCGCGTCATCAGGTCTTCAGTTGCCTGATAAGGATTTTTCCCTTCAAAAAGAATTTTTTGAACCTCACAAAAAATTGCCATCTCCGTCCGATGCTTCTGCGCCAGATCTACTGCTGCCTGACAGGTAGAGACACCCTCGGCAACCATCACCATTTCTTTCAAAACATCCTCAAGCTTCCGCCCTTTACCGACTTCTTCACCGACATAGCGGTTGCGGCTGTGTTTGCTCATGCATGTTACAATCAAATCGCCAACGCCTGAGAGCCCGGCAAACGTTCTCGGTAGTGCACCCATTTTCACTCCGAGCCGTGTCATTTCGGAGATGCCGCGCGTCATAATTGCCGCCTTCGTGTTATCGCCAAAGCCGGCACCATCAACAACGCCCGCACCTATGGCAATAACATTCTTCAATGCGCCGCCAAGCTCGACTCCGCGAATATCGTCGTTGACATACACACGGAAATATGGCATGGTGAACGCCGCAGCAACGGCTTTAGCAGTCTTTATATTCCATGACGCGGAAACCACAGCCGTTGGAATCTTTTTGCTTACTTCTTCCGCATGGCTTGGTCCGGATAAAATCGCAAGATTGGCTTTCTTCTCGTATTCCAAAACATCCAACATCACTTCAGACATTGTCATCAATGAAGTATTTTCAATTCCTTTGGCAACATTGACAATAATCGTTTCTGAAAGATTGATGCGGGCAATTTGTTGAAGAATGGAACGAAGAAACTGAGAGGGAACTGCTGAAACGATTAAATCTTTTCCTGCCGCCGCTTGTTCAACGTCAGTAAGAATTGCAATGCCATCGGGAATTTTGATGCCCGGTAAGAATGCAGGGTTTTCCCGCGTTTGAAGAATCAATTCCGCTTGCTCAGGCCGGTAGGTCCACAGCGAAACTTCATGATGATTATCTGCAAGAAGGATCGCGAGTGTTGTGCCCCAGCTTCCCGCGCCTAACACAGCAACGCGCATATCTTACCTTCGGAGTATTTTCAACTTTTACGAGAAACGATATTCCGTCACGTTCTGGGACGGGACGATGAACCGTGAAACGAAGTCAGCTTATGTTCAGTACCCGCAAGCAATCGTTTGATGTTCGATCGGTGTGTGAAGAGAAGCAAAACAGAAATTGCGATTGCGAAAAAAATTAATGTATGATAACCGTGGATGTTCACATTGAACACATTTTCGCGGAAGAACATCGTAAGCGGAAATGCCATGGCTGCGATAATTGAACCGAGCGATACGTAACGGGAAATTGCAAAGACGAGCATGAAAATAAGAATTGAAACAGCGAACTCGACCGGCGCAACGGCAATCAACATGCCCGCTCCGGTAGCAACACCCTTTCCTCCCTTGAAACCCGCAAACAATGTCCACACATGACCGAGCACTGCTGCCGCGCCGCAGATGATTTGCACAACGGTGAAGTCAGTAAACGGCGTTTGATTGTGAAAAGGAAGCGTCGGATTCCAAAACAGGCGCGCAATAATGATCGTTGCAATTGCACCTTTCAGAATATCAAACAAGATGACGGCAACGCCGATTTTCCATCCCAATACGCGGACAACATTTGTGCCGCCGGCGTTTCCACTCCCGAATTTGCGGATGTCAAGCCCTCGTGCGAGTCGTGACGCAATGATGCTGGTCGGAATCGAACCTACAAGGTAACTCAACACCACCACAATAAGGAGATTGATCATGCTATTTCCTTCCTTTTAAATGAACCAAACTTAATAGTAGAAAAAATTATGGAACGAAAGTATGAAAGTCAAGTGCCGTGTCAGCCTTCGAACCTGTGCGCAAGGACTTCCGCGAATTCCAGGTCGTCTGGCGTAGTAATTTTGATATTATCGTAACTGCCCTCAACAAGAACAGGCTGAATTCCAATCTGCTCGACAAGCGACGCATCGTCTGTTGCCTCAATACTGTTGTTCTTCGCATGTTCGTACGCACGAACAAGAATTTCTTTTTTGAAAACCTGCGGCGTCTGTGCAATCCACACGGACGAGCGATTCAATGTGCTTTCAATGAAAGAATTTTCATCACCGATTTTCAGGGTGTCTTTTGCACGGACTGCAACAACCGAAGCCGAATATTCGGCGGCTTTTTCAATTGCCGTAAGAAGAATCTTCCGGTGAATGAACGGACGAACGGCATCGTGAACTGCAACAAGTTCGGCACGCGCGTCAACAAAGCTCAATGCGTTCGCCACAGAATGCTGACGGCGCTTCCCTCCTTCCACTATCGGGCGGACTTTCGTAAGATGAAATTCCCGCACAAGAAATTCAATCTGCTGAAATGCAGATCGCTGTGCTGCAATGACAATCTCTGTAATCTCACTGCACTGCTGGAATCGTTCCAGCGTATGAATGATGATCGGTTTTCCGCGAAGCGATAAAAATTGTTTACTCACCGGCGCACCCATGCGCTCACCGAAACCTGCCGCCGGAATAATGACACTTGTAAACATAGATTATTTAGGATGATGAGAAGACATAACAGTGCTCTTCCCGAAATATTCGATTACGAAATCAAACTCTGAAAATATTTTAGGAAGGCGCATAATACTATACACCATGACGCCAATCGAAAAACGATCAATCCACGAAGAGAGAGGCCAGCCGAAATGCACGGTAACGGACTTGTGCGGCAACTCGTACTTCAGAACATAGAGCAATTCGGTAATGCTGTCAAAGAGAGATTGACCGGCACTTGCAAAACGGTAATGATTCTGAGCAACACGCTGTGGAATACCCGCACGAGGAGAATAAAAACTTACAAACGCGGTATTCGGATCATGCATACCAACTGATTCCAGCGGGCGTTTAAAATAGATATGCACATTATCACTCGGCGCTTCTGCAAGCGCAAACACCATTTTCATTGGTGTATCGGTTTGTTCGATCTCAACTTTTTCCGGTGCTTTTTTCTTTGCCACACGGATGCCGACTAAAAGTGCAAACGAAGTTGCTAACAACCAGAGCGCTGTGCCGTAAGGTTTATCGTACATGAGATAACCGAAACACGAAATAAGAATAATAAAGATGAGCAGCGTTCCTGTGCGCGAGGTATAATACTCACGGATTTCTTTCGTGCCGGTCGAGTATCTGTAAATCAACAGGCATCCCATATTGATGGAAAAGCTCGCTACAATGCCCAGCGCGTACATCTCGGCAAGTATTTTTTGACTGCCGCTTGTAATAAGAATAATGACGGTGAACAAGACCGCGTTCAATACATGAATACGGTAGAGTGACTGACGCTTGTTTGTCCTGATAATCCAATGAAAATTGTACCGATGTGCTACTCGCTCCATCAACTCGCTCGATGCCACAAACGCCGTGTTAACTGCCATGATCAACGCAACACTTGCAATAACACCAACAATAACCCCAAAGGGAACTCCATTCAGAACCGCAGCATATTGTGTCAACAAATCGGTTTCATGAGCGGCGGCATTCACCGGGGAACTGAGAACAAGCATCGAGATCATTGGCGTGAAGATACCGACAGTCAACGCAAGAAAAATATACGCCTTATGAATATCCTTCCAGCTTTTCACCAATCCTGCGGTTTGCAGGACCGATTCAATTCCGGAATATGCAAGAATGCAACTTGCAACCGCAAAGATCGTCCATCCGTACCCTCCAATCACTCCGCGCTCATGCACTTCACTCACAGCATTCGTGAAACTGTGGCCAATTATTCCCCACGAAGCACCGGTTGACTCATACAGTGCCGATGCAAGAAACGTTAGCAGGACAACTGCAACAACAAAAAATAAACCGAACGTAAATCTCGCGTTCTCGCGTATACCAATAATATTCAGACCGGCAATTGCCCACACAACGGCAAACATAATAAAAAATTTCTGTTCCGGTGGAATCGCCAAAAACGTCAATCCGTTTTCGACTGCACTGACAGTGGAGATACATGCCGTAAGGATATA
Source organism: Bacteroidota bacterium (assembly GCA_021796215.1). GTDB lineage: Bacteria > Bacteroidota > Ignavibacteria > UBA10030 > UBA8401 > JAJYOI01. Next base: position 91,498 of record JAJYOK010000001.1, on the reverse strand, counting down.
ATCCACCATAATCGAGGCGACAGCAATAAAGGAAAGTGTAGGACCGAGAACGAAATAGGAAAATGAATACACTCCGCCGCCGCGAAGATTGTGATGTTCAAGAATCTGCGCAATCTCGGTCATGCGTGTGGAAATGAAACGAATGAACAAGGAGGTGACTGCAATGAAAGCAATCGCATGCAGACCAATGAAGCGCCATGACTCAGCCGGAACGTAGAAAATGGACGTGAGCTCGTCCATTAACGTGATAACGCCGGTCGCAAGCCACGTTAGCCACCAGCGTCCGCCGCTGAAATAGGTAAGAAGATTCTTTTTGCGGAAGAGCCAAACGAAAACCCCGACCACTGCAACGTTCAGCAGCACAAGGGTAAAAAATTTCATTGATAATTGCATGAGAAGCTCAGACTCAGATAATCAGCATCGCGTCGCCATAGCTGTAAAACCGGTAGCCTTTTTTGATCGCATGTTTGTATGCCCGCATAACGAAGTCATGTCCGCCAAAAGCAGAAGTGAGCATCAGCAATGTTGATTCCGGCATGTGGAAATTCGTGATGAGCTTATCGGGAATTTTAAAATCATACGGCGGGAAAATAAATTTATCCGTCCAGCCGCGGCTTTCTTTCAAATGGCCGTCAACCGTCGTACTCGATTCTGCGGCGCGGCACGCGCTTGTCCCGACAACAAATACGCTTCCTTTGTTATCAATCACCTTGTTGACGATGCGTGCAGATTCCGCAGGAACTTCGTAAAATTCAGAATCCATCTTATGCTTGGTTAAATCTTCGACTTCGACCGGACGAAATGTTCCCAGTCCGATATGAAGCAGAACCGAAGCTCTTTTTACACCTTTTCTTTCAAGCTTCTTCAGCAATGGTTTCGTGAAATGAAGCCCAGCTGTCGGAGCTGCAACAGCACCAACAGTTTTTGCATAGACTGTTTGATAGGAAACCTTATCTTTTTCTAAAGCTTCACGCTTGATGTAGTATGGAAGCGGTGTATGTCCGATTTTCTCAACGAGCTTGAAAAAATCGCCAATGTAATTGAAACGCACCGTGCGTCCGCGCGATGTCGTATTATCAATCACTTCGCACCATATACTCCCATCATCGAAATAGATTTTGTTTCCAATCCGCACTTTTCGGGCAGGATCAACAATCACATCCCAGATATTGTCCTCCGCATTCAATTGCCGGAGAAGAAAGACTTCAATTTTCGCATTGGTTTTTTCTTTCCGCCCAAACAAACGCGCTTGAAAGACTTTCGTGTCGTTGACAAGAAGGCAGTCTCCTTTTTCAAAATACTCCGCAATATCCGAAAACCTCCTGTCCTCAATCGTTTCATCGGCGCGGTTCAACACGAGCAAACGCGAGTGATCACGCGGATTCGCCGGATGTTTCGCGATTAAATTTCTCGGCAACGGATATTTGAAGTCCGAAAGTTTCATTGGTTCATATTCCTTCTGGGCAAGTAACCCAATTGTTTAACATGCACTCCCATGGCAATGCCACAACTTTGACACAGGAGCGGTGAATTAATGAGCAGTTTCCAGTAATCAGCAGACAGTATTCAGTAAGGGTTCAAATCTACTGACTACTGTCATACTGAATACTGATTACAGCTTACAAAATTATTTTTTCTTCAATTTCTTTTTTGAAGAATTCTTTGAAGCAGCTTTTTTGCTCTTTGCCGCCGGCGCGTCTTTCAATGCCGCTCGTGCAGCAGCAAGGCGCGCTATCGGCACGCGGAACGGCGAGCAGCTGACATAGTTCTGATTAATTTGATGACAGAATTCGACGCTCGATGGCTCACCGCCGTGTTCGCCGCAAATCCCTACTTTCAAATCGCTCCGGACAGAACGTCCTTTTTCAATCGCAATCTTCATTAACGTGCCGACACCGGTGCGATCCAATGCTTCGAACGGATCTTTCGAATAAATTTCCATCGAAACGTACGGAATGAGGAAGCGCGCCGCATCATCACGGCTGACACCAAGCGTTGTCTGCGTGAGATCATTCGTGCCGAAGCTGAAGAATTCTGCCACGCTTGCAATCTCATCTGCGGTCACTGCACCGCGCGGAACTTCGATCATTGTTCCGACAAGATATTTGAACTTCACGCCTTTTTCCGTCATGACTTCTTTCGCCACGCGGCGGACAATTTTTTCCTGATGTTCGAGTTCCTTCACGTTTCCGACGAGAGGAATCATCACCTCAGGTTCCACTTTGGTTCCTTTGAGTTGAATATTTGCCGCTGCTTCGAAAATAGCGCGCGACTGCATTTCGGTAATCTCAGGATAAATAATACCGAGACGGCAGCCGCGGAATCCTAACATCGGATTAAACTCATGCAAATCTTCAACCCGCTGGTGAACTTTTTCAAATGAGATACCCATTTGTGCTGCAAGTTCGCGCTGCGCCGTTTCTTCATGCGGAAGAAATTCGTGGAGCGGCGGATCAATGGTACGAATTGTGACAGGGCGGCCGTCCATCGCTTCAAAAATTCCTTCAAAATCGATGCGTTGAAGCGGAAGCAATTTTGCCAGCGCCTTTTTCCGGTCAGCAACAGTTTCCGCAAGAATCATTTCACGCATTGGGCCGATTTTCCCTTCGCCGAAAAACATGTGCTCGGTCCGGCACAGTCCGATTCCTTCCGCACCGAACGCAACAGCATTCAACGCTTGATCCGGCTGATCTGCATTCGTGCGAATCTTCAGTCGGCGGTATTTGTCCGCCCATGCCATCACTTTCGCAAACTGCTGGTATACCGGCGCACGTTGTGCATCAAGCGTCTTGTCAATCAGCACTTGCAAAACTTCCGAGGGTTTCGTCGGAAGTTTCCCTTCAATCACTTCGCCGGTGGTTCCGTCGAGTGAAATCCAGTCTCCTTCTTTCAAGGTTCGCCCGTTGACGTTCATCGTGTGCGACACATAATCAATTTCAAGCGACGAACAACCCGCGACGCACACCTTGCCCATTTGGCGGGCAACGAGTGCGGCATGCGATGTCATTCCGCCGCGTGCGGTGAGAATTCCTTCAGCCGCATCCATTCCCTTGATATCCTCCGGCGACGTTTCGATACGCGTGAGAATAACTTTTTCACCGCGGTTGCGCCATTCTTCTGCATCGGGTGCATTGAACACAATGCGGCCCGCCGCTGCACCGGGACCGGCGTTCAGTCCTTTTGCAAGCAAGCGATTGTTTTTGACCGCCATTTCTTTTTCTTTCAGATCGAAGACGGGGCGAAGCAGTTGGTTCAATTGCTCCGGCTCAATCCGGCTAAGCGCTTCTTTTTCAGAAATAAGTTTTTCACCTACCATATCAACGGCAATCTTGATTGCGGCAAATGCAGTACGTTTTCCGACCCGGCATTGCAGCATGTAGAGCTTGCCTTGTTGAATGGTGAACTCGATATCGTTCATATCGCGATAATGTTTTTCCAATGTCTTCCGTATTTTTTCGAGCTGTCCATAAATTTTTGGATTGTCCTGAGCCAACTCGGCAATCGGGAGAGGCGTGCGTGTTCCCGCCACTACATCTTCACCCTGAGCATTCATCAAATACTCGCCATAAAAAATATTTTCTCCAGTCGCCGCGTCACGCGTAAAAGCAACGCCCGTTCCGGAATCTTCCCCCATATTGCCGAATACCATTGACTGCACACTGACAGCGGTTCCCCACGATTCGGGAATATCGTACATTTTCCGGTACGCAATCGCACGATCGTTGTTCCACGAACCGAATACTGCACCAATCGCGCCCCACACCTGTTCAATCGGCTCTTGCGGAAAATCATGGCCGGTTTTTTCTTTGATCGCCCGCTTGAATTTTCCGACAAGGTCTTTCAAATCATCGGCAGTAAGCTCGGTATCAAGCTTCACGCCTTTTTCATGTTTCTTTGCTTCGATGATCACTTCAAACGGATCTATTTCGTCTTTGTGCACCGGCTTTAAGCCGAGCACGACATCGCCGTACATCTGAACGAAGCGCCGGTAGGAATCATACACGAAACGCTGATTACCGGTTTTCTTCACCAATCCCTCGGCGACTTCGTCATTGATACCGAGATTGAGAATTGTGTCCATCATTCCCGGCATTGAAGCACGCGCTCCCGAACGTACGGAAACAAGCAACGGATTTTTTACGTCGCCGAATTTCGCTCCCATTGCCCGTTCAACTTTTTTAATCGCCGCCGTAACTTCATTCTTCAGTGACTTCGGATAGGTTTTCTTGTTTGCATAGTAATACGTGCAGACTTCTGTTGAAATAGTAAAACCGGCGGGCACCGGTAATCCGATGTTCGTCATCTCCGCAAGGTTTGCTCCTTTGCCGCCGAGAAGATTTTTCATCTCTGCTTTACCTTCGGCTTTTCCACTGCCGAAGAAATATACATACTTAGGCATAACTGTAATTTTCCTTTTCAATAAATAATGAATAAATGTTTACGTTGGTTGTGTCTGTAGAAAATCCCTTTGAGACTGTTTCGCTGCCTGGCGCACTTCTTCCAGAAATTTTCGTGCAATAGTTTTTGAAAATACATTTTCTTTATCACGCGTGCGCTCCGGATGCCATTGAACAAGCAACAGAAATGAACGCTGACGCCGTTCATCCCACTCCATCGCTTCGATCACGCCATCGGACGAACGAGCAGAAACTTTCAGGACTGAGGCCGGGATGCTTGCCGCCTGATGATGGTACGAATTAACTTCACCGTTCATTGCACCCGTGATTTCAGTCAGCAATGAAGTTCGCTCAAGTATAATTTCATGGCGCAATTCGTTTTCTTTTTTAGAAGCATGAGACTCGAAGCCTTCCGCCGCTAAATCAAGATGAAGCGAGCCTCCAAGAAAAACATTTACAACTTGAAGTCCGCGGCAAACACCTAACACCGGCAGCTGGCCGTCGAATGCGCGGCGAGCGGCGGAAAATTCAAATGCGTCCCGACGTTCATCAACGTCTTCAGCGCGATGATGAATGTCGTTTTTTCCGTAAAATTTCGGATGCACATCGCCGCCTCCGGTCAAAAGCAATCCGTCGCATTGTTCTATCTCGCCAAGATTTCCGCGTTCATGCGAGAGCACAGCATATTCAACAGAAGAATCGGCATTATGAAGCCAGTCGAGATATTTTGCAAATTTCTCGTCCGCCTTCGCTCTCGCTTCGGCGGACTGGTCGGATTTCGTGCTTCGTGTAACGGCAATTTTCATTTTAATTTTTTATCGCTGAAGTGATGAATGATTTCCATTGTTCTTCTTCATTGATCGTCGCTTTCATTTCAAGATACCAAAGCGGTGCGTCAAGATTGGCGTTGCTGCTTGAAAACCGCACGGCGTCTTTTTCCGTTGTCAGCAAAACTTCAGCTCCGCGTTGTTTCATCTCTTCTTGCAGCATCGCGATATCATTCTTCGAATATCTGTGATGATCAGGAAATTCACGAACCGCAACAATATCTATTCCACTTCTTTCAAGCGATTTCCGAAAACCTTTAGGATTGCCAATTCCGCAAAAAGCAAGTGCACGTTTTTGCTTTGCGAGTTCATTTTCAATCACCGTTTTATTTTTTGCATCACGGATCATATTCGTTTGAAACAAACAGCTGAATATCTCTGCCTTGCTGAATTTCCTGATTTTTGTTCGTACATCATCTACGATTGTTTCCGAGGCTGCTCTTGTTATCACGACAGCGTTTGCACGTTTCAATGAACTCAACCGTTCGCGGCGGCTGCCCGCGGGCAGCAATGGCGTCTTAAACGGCGATTGCGATGCATCAATAACTACAATATCACAATCGCGGTGCAATCGCCTGTGCTGAAACCCATCATCAAGAAGAATAACTTCAGCGCCGAATTTTTCAACCGCGTAGCGCGCGCCCCGCACCCGCTGTTCATCCACAACAACAGCGGCGCCGGTTGAAACCCCGCCGCGGCGGGAAAGTTTCTGCGCAATCTGAAACGGCTCGTCACCAGATTCTTCCACCGATGCTTTGATTTTCGAACCGTCGCTCACTTCTACCAAGCCATGAGAAGTTCGTTTATATCCGCGGCTCAACACTGCCACATGCAGTTGCATTTCCAAAAGCTGTTGAGCGAGCATTTCAACGATCGGCGTTTTCCCTGTTCCGCCTGCTGTAACATTACCGACTGAAATCACGCGCGCATTCACGCGGCTGCTTTTTAATACACCGACATCGAAAAGCAAATTCCGGGCGCCGATGCCAATTCCATACAGCCATGAGAACGGAAGAAGAGCGGGAATCGGCTTCATCACTGCTGTTCCAATAGTTCTTCTGCCTGTTGTTGCAGTGCGGACATTTGCGACTGACATTTTTCAAGAACCCTGTCCAGCGCTGCACCTTCAAGGTATGCGTCAATCGTCAACGGGTCGCTGTAACAAACGCATGCCTCTGTCCATGGGAACGGAATTTCAAATTGATCCCAGCTTTTCAATATTTTTTTTCTTTTCACGGCAATGCCAGACAAGATTAACGGAACACCTGCTTGCTGCGCAACACGAACAGCACCCATTTTCATAATGTGGCGCGGACCAGTCGAACCGTCCGGCGTAATACACAACGACGAACCATCAACAACAGCGTCAATCATCAACTGCACCGCTTCTTTTCCTCCGATGTGGCCCGAACCGCGAATCATTGTATAGTTCCAACGATTGAGCAGAGACGATAAGATTTCGCCGTCGGGGCTTTGACTGACCAGCGCCGAGACACGTCGTTTGCGTTTAGGACGATGAATATACCAGCCCATAAGCATCGAGCCATGCCAGAACGCAACGACATAATTTCCATTGTTTGTCTTTTCTCCGCCAGAGGCGGACCCGCCTTCGGAGGAAAAGAACGCTTTGTTCACAAAACGAATGCGAACTGTTTTGCAAAGCAGAGACGACAACATCCATAGAACAAAACTCAAGATCCGTGAAAGTGCTTTGTTCCTTACCATGATCTTTTCAACTCATGGCAAAAATTGCTTCTGCGACGCGCGTAGAAGCTCCGGCAGAGCCAAGCTTTTCTTTTACGGCAAGAAGTTCGTTGTGCATCGCTGCGCGCACATTTTCATCATTCAATAACTTTGACGCAAGCGACACAATGCGCTGCACCGTTGCCCGATGCTGAATCAATTCAGGCACGATAGATTTACCTGCGACAATATTTGCCAGACTTATATTCTTGATTCGCACAACCGCACGGCCGATCAAATACGTGATCCATGACGTACGATACACGACAATCATTGGTGTGCCGAAGCAAGCGGTTTCAAGCGTTGCCGTTCCCGAAGTGACAACAGCCGCATCGGAAAATTTCATCACGTCATGTGTTGCGCCTTCGACAAAATGAATTTCACATCCTTCCGGCGCATACTCACGATAGGCACCGAGAGAAAGATGAGGCGCGACCGCGACAACGACTTCCAATGCAAACAAGTCTTTCAATTCCTTCGCTGCCCGCGCCATTACGGAAAAAATATTTGCAACTTCTTGCTCCCTGCTCCCCGGGATTAACGCCAGAATTTTTTTCGTCGGATCGATACCATAACGCTTACAAAATTGCTCACGCGACAATCCGACATTCAATTCTTCCAGAAGAGGATGTCCAACAAATTCCACAGGGATATTTTCTTTTTTGTAAAGTTCTGCTTCAAAAGGAAATACAACAAGCATTTTGTCAACAACGTCTTTCATTCTTTTGATGCGTCCTTTTTTCCACGCCCATATCTGCGGGCTAATGTAGTAGGCAATTTTGATACCATAGCTCTTTATCACACGCGCAAACCGCAAATTGAATCCGGGATAATCAATCAATAACACCACGTCGGGTTTTTTCAATTTCAATAATTGCTCCATTGTCCGCTCAACCGAACGAATGAGGGGAAGATGCTTCACCACTTCCCAGAATCCCATGAACGACAGCTCGCGAACATGATACGTCAGCGTCATTCCTTCACGCTGCATTTTGTCACCGCCGATGCCAAAAATTTCGATAGACGGCTGACGGTGTTTCAAAGCGCGCACAACTCCGGCTCCATGCACATCGCCGGAGGTTTCACCTGCAATTATCATTACTCGCTGAAGCACTGCGTGCGCGCTCATGGATGAAGAGTCCCAAAGGAATTTTCAATAAAAAATTCAACGAGCAGCACAGCAAAGACCAATGTAAATGCCTGCAATGTCCGCCGTTCAGATTGTATGCCACGCGCAATATCTGCTTCACGGTGAAACGAATGCTCGCCGGCATACTTCGTCAGCTGCGGGAAAAAACGCGGAACGTGTTCGCAGTATCGGCGATACTCTTCTCCGAACGCAGAACGCAGATGCTCTTCTTCCTTTGAAACGATAAGTGAATATTGAACAATGAAAAATATCACCGCTGCAAGCTGCAGCCACGGCATCAATGCATTCGACATAATTCCAAAGCCGGCGTACAACAAAATATTCCCGACATAGAGCGGATTACGGACGTATGCAAAGGGACCTTCCGTAACTAAATTTGTCGCACCGACCGGTCCTGTAGTGCGCGTCTCGCTGCCGGCTATCGAAACGCCCCACAAGCGGACGGCTTCACCACTCACAGCGAACAAAAAACCAATCACAAGGCTCGCAATGGTCGGATGTGCATACAGCATCATAGCCAGCAAAAAAGGGATCGGCGTATAACTGCGGACTTCAAATATTTTCTGGCGAAGATCCATCGCTCATTCCTGTATGAAAATTTCTTTGCGTGCCAATACTGCCGTCCGCCGAGGGCGTCCGCCTGCGGAAGATTCAACAATCTCCTGAAATTTCTTCAGCACATCGTGAAATGTTTCGAAACGATGATAGGTGATATTCTCTTTTTCACAAAATGATAAGAGCGCTTTTTTTGCAAATATTATATCAGCGTAGCGCGCAGGGCATTGGTCAGAATAGCCGTCACCGATATACACAATAACGTGATCATCGCTTGAAAGCGAGAGAACATGATTACGTTTGCAATTCGCACAGCGGGAACATTCAGCATCGGTGTGCGGAAACAGCGGCGCAATTTTTCCGTCAGGAAGAAATTGCAGCTCGTTCGAATGCCGCGGTATGTGCGATAATCCTTCGCGCGCAAGAACGACATCAATGTACGCGTCGAAGCCGTCGCTCAAAATGTGAATCGGGATATCACGCCCTTTACAATAACGGACAAATTCATGGAAGCCGCCGGAGAGCAGTTTTTCGCGTGCAAAACTTTCCAGTGTCTCACGTTTCAGAAACTCCACAGTGCTGCATTCACTGATCCAGCATTCGCGCGCAGTAATTTCGCCATTGCGATAACGATTGAAAAGCTCAATGCATTCATCGCGGCGCCCGAATCGTTGAAACATTTCATCGCCGACATCAACCTGCATCATCGTACCGTCAAAATCTGTGAAGACAATATAGGAAACCGGACGAGCCATCAATTCTCTGCAACTTTATTTTCGTTGAACCGAACGGAAACCAATTTCGAAATACCTTCCTCTTCCATTGTGACGCCGTACATCGCATTTGCAGCTTCCATCGTCCGCTTATTGTGTGTGACAACAATAAACTGGGTATTGTCGCTGAACTTCCGGATAATGCGCGTGAAGCGATCAATGTTTGAATCGTCGAGCGGCGCATCAACTTCATCAAGAATACAAAACGGACTTGGCTTGACGAGATAGATTGCAAACAGCAATGCAATCGCAGTGAGTGTTTTCTCTCCGCCTGAAAGAAGATCAATGGACGTCGGGCGTTTGCCGCGCGGCTTCGCAATAATTTCAATGCGTGCTTCCAGCGGATCGACGTCGTCTTCCAAACGAAGATCACACTCGTCGCCTTCATCAAACAAACCCTTGAACGTCGCAATGAAGTTGTCGCGAATTTTTCCAAATGTTTCAAGAAAAGTTCGCTGGGCAGTGGTATTGATTTCTTCGATTGTAGCAAGCAGCGTTTTCTCCGATTCGATCAAATCGTTCCGCTGTGCCGTAATAAATTCGAGCCGTTCAGATTCCGTTTTGAATTCATCGAACGCAGCAAAATTGACTGCACCGAGTGATTCGATTTTCTCTTTCAGTCGCTGCACCTCAGCACGAGCAGCATCGAAATCAAACGGCTCTTCCGAAGGAAAATCTTTCACCTGCAAGTCAAAATCAAATTCTTCTTTTGCCCGCGCAACGAGGTTCTCGCATTTCATCGTCAATTCCGAGACTCTCATTTCCAGTTCGTGCGTTGTGCCCATTGAATCGTCGTGAAGCCGGCGCTCGTCTTTAATTTTTAACTCAAGCTGATGCATCGCATCCCGCTTCGCATTATATTCGGCATCAACTTCCTTCTTCTGAAGAATGATTGTGCGAAGCTCATCCTGCAAACGGGATATCCTCTCGTCACTTTGCGCAAGTTCGGATGTGAGGCGTTCGATTTCCAATTTCGCCTCAGTGATATCCTTATCGCGCTGTGAAAGCGTAGTGACAATATTTTCAATCGTTGCAAGCGTGTACTCGAGTTCCCGCGCGAATTTATTTTCCTCATTTTCCAAATTCAGAACAGTGACATGGGCTTCGTTGGCAACGCGTGAATATTCGCTCCACATCACCTCCATCGTTTCCAATTCACTCGAAGCGGCACCGGCATTCTGCTCGGCGAGCGATCTTTCCTCTTCTAATTTTTCTACTTCGGGAAGCAGAGTATCTAATTCCGCCTGCATCGCATCCGCTTCGGCAGCGAGGCGGGAATTTTCTGCAGTATTGCGCTGAACGTTTTCGGCGATGCGCTTCTTTTCAAATTCAATTTGTGCAATGCGCATTTCAACAGCCGTCATCTTTTGCTCGACACGTTTCGCATCTTCAATCAGCCCTTTGATGTCTAACGCCTTCAATGAGACGGCACGTTTGTCAATTTCCGAACGATGATGTGCAAGCTCCTTCTCTAGCGAAGCAATTTCTTCCTCTAATTCTGCGATCTGAGTTTTCTTTCCGATCATGCCTCCTTCATCGGAACGCACGCTGCCGCCCTTCAGCAATCCTTCGCTTGAAACCACTTCGCCTTCAAGTGTCACAAACTTTAATGATGAACCTTTATCAAAATAACGGGCTGCAATACTCACATCGTGCACCAGCATGACGCCGTCGAGAAGGTAATCAAAAAGCGGAGCGTATTGATTTTCAGAGCGGACAACGCTTCGCGCTGCGCCGATAACACCATCTCCCTTCATCGTTGAGCCGTTTTGAGAAACGACAGGAATACGATCCAAACAAATGAAAGTCGCTTTTCCTTTTTGATTGCGCTTGAGGAACTCAATGCCGCGATACGCTTCTTCAACATTGCTCACCACAATGAAGCCGGCAGCCTCGCCCAGCGCCGCTTCGATTGCGACGCGATATTCAGCATCCGTGGTCAACGCATCGGCAACCGTGGTTTGCACATTGGTTTTGAATTCTTCATTCGTGAAAAGGAATTTTGTCCCTTCGGATAACCCGTCGAAACTTTCCACCAGACCCTTGAGAAAATCCATGCGGGAGCGGCGGCGGTCAAGAATGCCGCGCGTTTCAAATTCTTTGTTGCGAAGTTCCTGCACTTCACGCTCAAGCGACACTTTGTACGATTCTTTGTCATGAACCCGGACTTCCGCTTCAGCGAATTGTTTTCGCAGTGCCTTATCTTCCGCTGTCAGCGTCATAACAAGTTCTGTGTTCGTATCAATTTCATTTTGATAGATAGCGTTCTCTTCTGAAGAATATTCAATGCGTCCGCGGATATTTTCTATGCGGGCTTTGGCGCGCTCACCGGCTTGACGCTGTTCGGAAAGGCGATGCATCAATTCGAGAATGCGGTCCTGCAGCTTTTTCATTTCAGATCTTTTCGCATCGAGCTGCACGCCGAATGCGTCGAGTTCTTCTTTCTTCGCAGAATAATTTTTTTCTGCCTCTTCCACTTTCACATGTGTGGTGTCAATTGCACCGCGCACTTCGACGGAGCGCTGTTCCAACTCGCTCTGTTGCTGCCGCAAGTCGAGCTTTTCTTTCTCATAGCGGTCAATCGAATCGCCGAGAGACTTCCTCCGCTCGCTCGCCGAGATCTGATGCTGCTGTTCTTGGTTGATTTGTTGCTGCTGGCGCGAAAGATCAGTTTGCGAAACCGTCAATTGCGTTTCGAGAGCAGACAGCTTTTCACGTAAATCTTCAAGCTGCTTTTCTTCACTTGAAAGATCTCTATCAATCCTTTCTTTTTCCGAACGAGCACCGGATAATTGCTCTTTAAGCGGAATCATCCGTCCCGTCAGATCTGCGTATTCACGTTCTAAAAGAACGATCTCCTGCTCACGGAGCTCTTTTGTGAAATTATTGTATTTCTCCGCTTTCTGTGCCTGACGTTCCAGCGAACTGACCGCTTTCTGAACTTCCTTCACAATGTCATTCACGCGCACAAGATCCTGCTGAACGGAATCCAAGCGACGAAGCGCTTCTTTGCGCCGGTGCTTGTATTTCGTGACACCGGCGGCTTCTTCAAACAATCGGCGGCGCTCATCTGTCCGGTCACTCAGAATTACCTCCACCATTTTCAACTCAATGACAGAATACGCATCTGACCCCATACCTGTATCCATGAACAAATCCCGAATATCTTTCAAGCGGCACAGTGTTTTATTGAGAAAATATTCGCTTTCGCCTGAACGATAAACACGGCGCGTGATGGTGATCTCGGAGTATTCGGAAGGAAGAATCCCTTTTGTGTTTTCAATGGTGAGCGAAACATCAGCCATGCCGAGCGGCTTGCGGCTTTTCGTGCCGTTAAAAATCACATCCTCCATTTTATCGCTTCGCAGTGTGCTTGGTTTTTGCTCGCCAAGAACCCAACGAATCGAATCAACGACATTCGTTTTGCCGCAGCCGTTCGGTCCGACTATAGCCGTGATGCCGGAATCAAAGTTCACCTGCACTTTGTTTGCAAACGACTTAAATCCTACAACTTCCAATTTTGAAAGATACATACCCTACGCCTTCGCAATGTTCAATGAGAAGCCGGGATAATTGTGCTGAGCATAAAGTGCACATACGCGGTCGTTGAGCGCGAATAATCAAGATAAGCGTAACCGCCTGCCGCAATCGCAACAAGAGCCAGTAATGCGAATGCGTACATCTTCAACGGAAGAACGTCGTAGATAATCGAAACACCTTTCAACAAGCGGAAGAATATCCACACGAGAACAAGGGTAAAAAGGATGAGCACCGGAACAACATACATCTCCGTCTGCATTACGCGGAATAGAATCATTCCTAACGGAATAAAAATGATCATCGGCAGCGTTGACCACACTGTGATCGAGTAGGAATGAAAGAAGTACACTTTTGTTTTGACGAACACGCCGAACAACTGAACGAGAAGCGTCAGCACACACAACACTGCAATCGTAAACATTGCGCCGGCAATGATACACTTCAGCGGCGACCACACGAGCATGATCAACGACGCTTTCAGTTGATCAGAAAAAATAATATTCGTCAGTGCATAATCTGCGACCGTATCGTTCCGATAATGGAACAGGATGCTTGAAAGGACGATGGAGAGCGTGAATGCAACTATGACGGCAAGAATTGTTGTGTGAAGATTTGACAAAATACGCTGATCGCGGACGTCGGCAAAAAAATTGTACGGCCGAAACAACGCACGGTTCACGCTTTCTCTGAACCGGCGATTGCTGTTGAGCAGCCACGCAAAGAGTAGCAACAGCAATAAGCCGAGAAGTACATACGAAACCGGCGATGACGGCACATACGATCCAATCGGCAAAGCAGAAACTTTTTCACCAAGATAGAGTGAACGAACAACATCGTAAGCGATCTTCTTTTCGCGGTTCAATTCAACAACGCCTTGCGTATACAAAAACGGATTCGGCAATTGTACCGTCATGATCGGACGCTCACCCCGCCAATCTGAAAATGACCAAATAAATCCACCGGCAATTCCCGATGCTTTGATCGCATCAAATCGCTGCATCAGATATCTCGCTTGTGCTTGCTGCGACATCGGGTCGCTGTAACCATTCCGGTTTTCCGGTTCGACTGCCTTGCCATATTTTCCGACAAAGACGGGAGAATCCGGGTGCTCGCGCTTCCAGCTTTTAAGATCACCGGCAAAAGTTTTTACATCGGCATCATGAAATTCAATCCCGGCAATATCAACAAGACGCGAATTATCTTTGTCGTCAAGAGATTTTGAAATGTAGTATGTTAACCGGCCGTCACTTGCTTTCGCAACGCTGTTGAGCTGCTGAATTACAGCGCGGGCGCGGGGATCAACACTTTCAAATCCTGCACCGATGCCCCATGCAATAACCGACGGATGATTTCGGTCGCGGCGAATCATTTCGCGCAAATTGTTTTCCGCGAGCGTTCGATAATTTTCCGCCGTCATAATATCGACAGGGGTTTCGTAAAGTGGAATTTCTTCGAATGCAAGAAGTCCGTACTGGTCGCACAAGTGCAGCAAGTACGGATGAGGCGGATGAAAAGCAAACCGAACAGCATTCGCGCCGAGATTTTTAATCAACGCGATGTCTTTTTCCATTTCTTCATACGTCATCGCACTGCCGTGCTCTTGTGAATCTTCTATCCAAGCAATTCCGCGGAGCGCTACAGGAACTCCATTCAGCAGAATTGAAGACTTTGAAACAGAAACTGTTCGAACACCGGTCTCAGTATTCAATTCATCAATTAAATTGAAAACACTTTTGGGAGAAATTGTTTTTCCGGAAGTAACCACAATCGAAGCCCGCACATTATATAACGATGGAGATTCCGGACTCCATAACTTTGCAGCGGTCAGCGAGACAGTTGTCGAAACTGATAAATCTTTGTTCGATCCCGGTTCGATCACCTGCGGCACGCTTTTCCCGGCCAACGCCCCGGTTGCTTTATCGTACACCTCAACATTAAATAAAAACTGCGGCGAATTTGTTTTGATGGAGGTTGTATCAAAAGAAGAAATGTCGCGGGCAGAAATTGTACTTTTAACGAGCAAACGCACAACTTTCGGTTCAACAGCATCGGTTGAGACGGTAAGATCATCAATCCATAGCGGCGGTGTTGAAACTAAATAAATATCGCGGAAAATTCCGCCGTAGTCCTTCCATCCCCAAATTTGCTGGCGTAACGGCAACGTGCTCCTCGAATCCCAATGATTATCAACGACAATGCGAATGACATTTTCACTGCCAACCTGAATGACATTGTCGGGAACAAGCATTGAAAATGACGTGTAGCCCCCTTCATGTTTACCGATGTAAGTTTCGTTGATATAGATTTCTGCTTCATAATTGATGCCGAACGCCACAAGTTTGAAACTGTTTCCGCCTATCATTTGAGGCGTTGCTTCAAATTTCCTTGTGAAGATAATGCGCGACACAAAATTGGAAGCGGAGGGAACAAGAACATCCTGCCACGTCGCTCCATCATCAATTGAATATTGCCATTGCCCCGAAAGGTCTATAATAGAGCGAGTGGAAGAAGTGAAATTCAAACCTTCCGGTCTCGATTTTGAGCCGTTTTCGTAAAAAAAATCCTGTGATTGGGCAAAGAGAGGAAAAAGCAGCGTTAGACAAAGACCAACTGAAAAACGTAAAAAAGAAGTTCGCAAAAATGAATCCAAGATTGTGAGAGTCAGCCAAATATTTTCAAAGGTGGAAAAAAACAACTCCCGAAGGGATTCCATCGGAACTTTGAATTGTATTAATATAATAAAAACAGCCCCGAAAAGCAAAGAAATAAAATGCCCAAAACAGCTCAAATCAAGCTATTTTGGGCAAATTATATGAAAATCTGGACTAACAAAAATGTCTTTTAACTCTTTGCTCCATCAATAATGGCTATAAAAGATTCTGCCTTAAGACACGCGCCACCGACAAGCGCTCCATCAATGTTAGGCATGTGAAGAAGCTCTTTTGAGTTTTCAGGCTTCACACTTCCGCCGTATTGAATGACAAGCTTCTCCGCATCATTCCAACTGAACAATTGCCCAGTCAGTTTTCGAATAAGCTGATGCACATCATCCGCTTGCTGCGGCGTTGCGGTTTTGCCAGTACCAATTGCCCAGACAGGTTCATAGGCGATAATTGTTTTCGCAAGATCAGCAGAAGTAAAACCGGCAAGTACACCTTTTACTTGTACAGTAATGACTTGATCGGTAATCCCTTTTTCGCGCTCTTCAAGAGTCTCGCCGACACAAATAATCGGCTTCATGCCATTGGCAAGAACTTTTTTCGCTTTTTGATTGACCAGTTCATTTGATTCATGAAAATACTGGCGCCGCTCCGAATGGCCAACAATCACATATTCACATCCTGCCGACTTCAGCATTTTTATTGAAACCTCTCCGGTGTAAGCGCCGTCATCATGCACTGAAACATCCTGCGCGCCTAAATGTATTTGTGTGCCTTTCAATAATTGCTGCGCAATAACGAGCGAAGTGTACGGCGGACAAACAATGACTTCTATTTCTGAGTTCGGCAAAAACGATTTCAAACTGTTGACGAGATCCGCAGTTTCAAACACATCTTTATTCATTTTCCAATTACCGGCAATAACTTTCTTACGCATATGTATTCTTTCGTTCAATAATAATTCAAAAACGGTGGATTATCCCCCAAGTTTTCTTTTTAAGATTTCATTGACAAGCTTCGGATTTGCTTTCCCTTTTGTCGCTTTCATTGTTTCACCGACAAAAAATCCGAGGACCTGAGTTTTTCCGGCACGGTATTTTTCTACTTGATCTGTATTCCGTGCAAGAACTTCTTCTACAATTTTTTCGATGGCGCTCACGTCAGATACTTGCACTAAGCCCTTGCGTTCAATAATTGCTTTCGGTTCCTCAGCAGTTTTCAGCATTTCTTCAAATACGTCCTTGGCAATTTTCCCGCTAATCGTTCCTTCGATAATAAAATTGATCATTGCTGAAAGATGTTCCGGCGGCACTGGAAAATCATTAACGGTAATGTGTCGTTCATTGATCACCCGCAGCACATCGGTCATCACCCAATTGCTTACGGACTTGTACGTGTCGGAATTTTTCTGTGAAAGATGAGACGCGGCATTTTCAAAATAATCCGCAACGGGTTTTTCTGCCGTAATAACATCAGCATCATATTTCGGCAAGCCAAAATTCTGAATGAAGCGATTGCGCCTTTCTTTAGGAAGCTCCGGAAGTATTTTCTTCACTTCATTAATCCATTCCTCGCTAACAAGAACAGGAACAAGGTCCGGCTCGGGAAAATAGCGGTAGTCATGCGCCTCTTCTTTGCTTCGCATCGGCACGGCAACATTTTTATTTGCATCCCACAATAATGTTTCTTGCACGACGCTCCCGCCGTCTTCAATCAGCTCAATCTGTCGCTGAATTTCGTATTCCAGCGCGCGCTCAACATGACGGAAAGAATTCATATTCTTCACTTCGGTTTTTGTTCCGAAAGTCTCCGCACCTTTCAGCCTCACGGAAACGTTCGCATCGCAGCGCAAACTTCCTTCTTCCATGTTGCCGTCGCAAATATCAAGATACGTGACAAGCTGCTTGATCGCATACAGATACTGATATGCTTCATGCGGCGTACGAATATCCGGCTCGCTTACAATTTCGATCAACGGAACGCCGCAGCGATTTACATCAACCAAAGTGTCCACATCCAAATCGTGAATGGATTTCCCGGCATCTTCTTCCATGTGAATGCGTGTTATACCGACTCGTTTCGACACGCCGTCTTCCATTTCAATATCAACATAGCCGTGCTGGCAAATCGGTTCTTCATACTGAGAAATCTGGTATCCCTTCGGCAAATCCGGATAAAAATAATTTTTGCGCGCAAAAACTGATTTCGAAGCGACAGAACAATGCGTTGCCAGCCCCATGCGAATTGTAAAGTCAACGACTTTTTTGTTCAGCACTGGTAGAACGCCGGGCATGCCGAGACATACCGGACACACATTCGAATTCGGCGTGTTGCCGAACTGCGTTGTGCAGCCACAAAATGCTTTCGATTCCGTGCGCAATTGCGCATGAACTTCCAGCCCGATAACCGCTTCGTATTTATCGTTTGTCATTGTTAAAAATTAGGTAAAGCTTAAGCGGCAAGCGCGTTCGTTACCTTTTCCGCTGCATCTTTGAGATTTTCTGCAACTAAAAAGCTGAGTCCCGAGTTTTTCAAAATTTCAGCGGCGAGATCGGCATTCGTTCCTGCAAGACGAATGACAATCGGAATATTGACTTTAACTTTTTTCGCCGCTTCAACAACACCTGTCGCAACACGGTCACAGCGAACAATGCCGCCGAAAATGTTGATAAGGATCGCCTTCACATTTTTGTCTGCAAGAATAATTTTGAAACCGCTCTCGACCGTTTGTGCGCTCGCCCCGCCGCCAACATCGAGAAAGTTTGCCGGCTCGCCTCCGGCAAGTTTAATAATATCCATCGTCGCCATCGCAAGCCCGGCTCCGTTCACCATGCAGCCGACGTTACCATCGAGCTTGATGTAATTCAAATTCGATTTTGATGCTTCGATTTCCAGCGGCTCTTCTTCATTCAAATCACGCAGTGCTGCAAAATCGGGATGGCGAAATAATGCATTGTCATCGAAATTAATTTTCGCATCCAATGCAAGCACAGCACCTTCTTTCGTAACGACAAGCGGATTGATTTCTGCAAGCGACGCATCGGTCGCTTCATACGCCTTGTAGAGTGCAAGCAAAAATTTCACACCATTCTTGAACGCGTCGTCTTCCAATCCCAAAGCAAACGCAAGCTTCCGCGCTTGAAATTGCTGCAAGCCGGCAGAAGGTGTGACATATTCTTTTACAATTTTCTCGGGCGTTTCTGCCGCAACTTTTTCAATCTCCACGCCGCCTTCCGTCGAAGCCATCACAACATTCCTCGCGCGTGAACGGTCAAGCGTAATGCCGACATATATTTCACGAGCAATGTTGATCCCCTGTTCAATGAGAAGCCGCTTTACAATTTTTCCTTCCGGTCCGGTTTGGTGCGTTACCAAACGCATGCCGAGCATTTGTGCTGCAAGCGAACGCACTTCGTCTATGCTTTTCGCAATTTTCACGCCGCCGCCTTTTCCTCTGCCGCCCGCGTGAATTTGCGCTTTCACAACCCAAAGCGTGCCGCCAAGACGCTGTGCAACTGCAACTGCTTCATCGGCAGAAAATGCAACTCCACCCTGCGGCGTAGCGACGCCGAATTTTTGCAGAATTTCTTTTCCTTGATATTCATGAATCTTCATGCGTTCTCCTTTAACGAATTAATTGTTATTGCGGGCCGGCATTGATAACTTCCGACGTTGCGTATGATGCGAATTGTTCAAAATTCTTTTTGAAACGTGAAACAAGCTCTCTGGTCTTACTGTCGTAATCAGCGGAATTTTTCCATGTATTTTTAGGATTGAGAACTTCCGCGGGAACGTCGGGACAAGCGGTTGGAATATGGAAGCCGAAATACGGTTCTTGCTGTGTTGGGACGGAATTCAATTTTCCTTCAAGTGCAGCGCGCACCATTGCGCGCGTATAAGAAATTTTAATGCGCGAACCCACACCGAATGGTCCGCCCGTCCATCCCGTGTTGACGAGCCATACTTGCACGTCATGCTTCGATAATTTTTCTCCCAGCATCTTCGAATACACCGTCGGATGCAGCGGCATGAACGGCGCTCCGAAACATGTACTGAACGTCACCTCGGGATCTTTCCCAATGCCTTTTTCCGTTCCGGCAATCTTTGCCGTGTAACCGGAAAGAAAATGATACCGCGCTTGATCCGTCGTCAATTTTGCAATCGGCGGCATCACGCCGAACGCGTCGCACGTAAGCATGATGACATTTTTCGGATGCCCGCCTGTGCCCGATGCGACATGATTTTTGATGTGTGTCAGCGGATAAGCAGCGCGTGTGTTTTCTGTCAGCGAAGCATCATTCAAATCAATTGTGCGCGAATCTGAATTCATAATGACATTTTCGAGGACAGTTCCGAACGTCCGCGTCGTTCCATAAATTTCCGGTTCCGCCTCGGCAGAAAGTCTGACAACTTTTGCGTAGCAGCCGCCTTCAAAATTAAAAACGCCGTCCGCACTCCAGCCGTGTTCATCGTCGCCGATGAGAAATCTGTCCGGGTCGGCAGACAACGTAGTCTTTCCTGTTCCCGAAAGCCCGAAGAACAATGCAACATCGCCGGATTTCCCGATATTGGCCGAGCAATGCATCGGAAACACGCCGCGGGAAGGCAGAAGATAATTCAAAATTGTAAAAACCGATTTTTTGATTTCACCTGCATAGCTTGTTCCACCGATAATAACAATGCGCTTGGCGAAGTTGACAACAATAAACACTTCCGATTTCGTTCCGTCAATTTCCGGCACCGCATGGAACCGCGGCGCATCGATAATTGTGAATGTGTCCGGTGAATTGTGCCGCACCGGTTTCTTAGGCTGAATAAGCAAATCGCGGGCAAATAAATTGTGCCAGGCATATTCTGTAATGACGCGAACGGGAATTTGATACTTCATGTCCGCGCCGCCGAATAAATCCTGAATAAAAACGTCGCGTCCCTGCAAGAATGCGCTTAATCGCGCAAATAACAGATTGAACTTCTCTTCGTCGAGCGGCTGGTTGATCGAACCCCAATTCACTTTGTCAGCGCACGACGATTCTTTCACAATGAATTTATCTTTCGGTGACCGGCCAGTGTGATGTCCTGTGTGAACAACAAGCGGGCCTAAATGTGCAATGCTTCCTTCACGGCGGCGGACAATTTCTTCATACAATGCCGGCGTGGAAAGATTCCAGTACGCGTTGCCGAGATTTCTCAGCCCGATATTTTCAAGTTGAAAACTCCCTTGGAGCTGATTTCCGCCCACACCGAATTCAGTCATAGCAATCTGTCATTTAATTTTTTCTGAAAGCGATTTCGCCTGCGTGAAGAGCAATAAATAATCCCGTCCGCCGGCTTTTGAATCCGTTCCGGACATATTGAATCCGCCGAACGGATGAACGCCGACCAACGCACCGGTAATTTTCCTGTTCACATAAAAATTGCCGACGTGAAATATTTTTTTTGCTTTTTCAATCTTCTTTCGGTTTTTCGTCCATACGCCGCCGGTCAAACCATATTCCGTATTGTTGGCAATGTTGAGCGCATCATCAAAATCTTTTGCTTTGATCACCGCAAGTACCGGCCCGAAAATTTCTTCCTGTGCAATCGTCGCATTCGGATCAACATCGGCGATAATTGTCGGACGAAGGAAGTAACCGTCGCCGTCCGCTTTCGCACCGCCGGAAATCACGCGCCCGCCTTCTTCAATTCCTTTTTGAATATAGCGCAGAATCTTTTCCTCCGCGCCCTGATTAACAACCGGTCCCATGTAATTCCCCGAGTCATCGGCAGAACCGACTTTAATTTTATCCGTCTTTTCACGAAGGAGGTCAATAAACTTGTCGTACACGCTTTCAACGACAACAACACGCGATGCGGCGGAACATTTTTGCCCTTGGAATCCGAATGCTGAAACGACAGTTGCCTGCGCCGCCGCCTCAAGATCGGTTTGGTCGTCAATGACAATGGTATCTTTTCCGCCCATTTCGGCAACAACGCGTTTCAACCAGCGCTGCCCCGGCTGCACTTTCGCCGCAAGCTCGTTGATGTGAATGCCGACTTCCTTTGAGCCGGTGAACGAGACAAAGCGCGTCTTCGGATGTGCAACAAGTGTATCGCCAACAGATCCACCCGGTCCAGTAATGAAATTGATAACGCCATCGGGCAATCCGACTTCGTGCATAAGCGAAAAATATTTCCATCCGGTAAGCGGCGAATCGCTCGATGGTTTCAGAACAATTGTGTTGCCGGAAACGACTGCGGCAGAACTCATGCCGGTAAGAATGGCGAGGGCAAAATTCCATGGCGGAACAACAACACCGACACCGAGAGGAATGTACCACAATTCGCTTTTCTCGGCAGGAATTTTTGTCACAGGCTGCGGTCCGCCGAGGCGCACCATTTCGCGCGCATAGAATTCAAGAAAGTCTATCGCTTCGGCAGTATCGGCGTCAGCTTCGGGCCATGTTTTGCCAACCTCGTAAACCATCGCTGCACTGAATTCATGCTTTCGCTTTCGCATCAACGCTGCTGCTTTGAAAAGATATTCGGCGCGTTTTTTCGGATCAACATTTTTCCATTCAGCAAATGTCTTTTCTGCAGCTCCGATTGCGCGCAAAGCGATATCCGCATCTGCTTTCTGAAACACGCCGACAATCTCGCCTGACTTCGACGGATTGTAGGAATTCAACTTGTCCACGGTGCGAATTTCCTCGCCGCCAATCACGATCGGATATTCTTTTTCAAATTCCGACCGCACTTTGGCAAGAGCTTTCTCCATCGCCTTTCGATTTGCCGGCTTGGAAAAATCTGTCAACGGTTCATTTTTAAATTGAGAGATAGCCATTGTTTATTTTCCTTTCATTCATTACTTTTTCAACCAACCAAGAGCGACCTCGAGGTTGCTTTGTATCTGAGCGTTTCCTGTTTCATCAACAAGCTGTTCGGCCGCAATGCGTAAGTAACTCTTGTCAATTTTTGGCTGCTTAGCAAAAATCGCTTGGATATCACTCTGGTCAAGTGCATTAAAGCGGGCAATCTTGAACGCTACCAAATCTTCAGGGCTTGCAATCGGAAGACGCACACTGAAAAGATGATAAGATTTTGCCCTCCGGATCGCATTGGTATCCAACGAATAATGTGCGATCCGTACATCAACAGAAAAATGTTTCCTGTACCGCAATTTTACCGGCAAGCCACGTTGGAGTCGTGAAATGATTTTCGGTTCAGAGGAAGCGCTGACACTAAACCCTCGCTGTCTCATACCGTGGATAAATTCAGGAACCTTTGCGTTATCAAGCACTATAACAATATCAGAATCCATTGTCATTCGAGGTTTTCCCAACAATGAAGCAGCAATCCCTCCAATGACAACATAGGGAATCTTTTTCAAATGAAGCTCTTCGTTGAGCGTTGTGATCATTTCATCCATTTTGCCGCCCGAAGCAGAATCTCTGTTTGCTCGATCGATTCTTTCCTGGTCATTTTTTTTAAATCACGCAGCTCTTCCGCTGTTATTGAACGGTAACCATTAAGCGCTGCCATGCCGCGGATTTTTATCTTCTTTTGTTTTGTGGTGGTTTTCTTCTTTTCCATTTTGACTACACCATTCGTTACTTCAACGCTCGTACAATTGCATCATGCAGCATCGGCCGCACGCGAAAAATCTTGGTATTATCTCGCGTTGGATTGACACGATTCGTTAAAAAAACCACAATCAAATTCCGCGTCGGATCAACAGCAACCGATGTGCCGGTAAATCCGGTATGCAGGAATGTACTGTCCGACATCAATTTTCCTGCCCATGAATGATGCGGGCTTTTCGTATCCCAGCCGATTCCTCGTGTGCTGAGTGACGACTGTCGTGCAATGAATTTCTTTAGCGTTGCTTCTTTGATATATCGAACACCGCCGTACGTCCCGCCGTTCAATTCCATTTGTAAAAGAATTGCAAGGTCGGACGTCGTTGAAAAAAGTCCCGCGTGTCCTGAAACGCCGCCGAGTGTTGCTGCATTTTCATCATGCACTCTTCCGCGTACAGCAACGTCTGTTTTTTTCCAGTAGTTGTCAACCTCTGTCGGTGCAATCCGCGGAATCAAATCTGCCGGCGGATTATACATTGTGCTCGTCATTCCAAGAGGCTTGAAGAAAACAGAATCCACATAACGGTCGAGCGTCGTGCCGGAAATTTTTTCAATCACTTTTCCCATTGTGATCAACCCAAGGTCGCTGTACACGGACGAGTCGCCGGTTTTATAAACAAGCTTTGCGGCATACACAGAATCGAGCACGCACTGTGGATCGTTGCAGAAATCATAAAAACGAATCCACGCCGGCAAGCCGCTGTCGTGAACAAGTAAATTGTACAAGGTGATGTGTTCTTTCCCGTTTTGACCGAACTGTGGAATGTATTTTATCACCGGATCGTCGAGTTTCAATTTCCCTTCGTCATACAAACGCATCACCGCACTTGTTGTCGCAATCACTTTTGTGACGGAAGCGAGATCATACATTGAGTTAACGTCAACAAGCTGTGAATTTTCGGAATAATCGTATGTGCCGTACGCTTTATTCCACACGATCACTCCGTCTTTTGCTACAAGCAGCGTCGCTCCGGGAAACGCCGAATCTTCAATTGCCGTTTCAACAATATCGTCAACCTTACGCAATTTGTCGGGATCAAATCCGACATCCTCCGGTTCTCCTCTGCGCAGAACAGTTTGCTGATACGTCACGCCGTCTCCATAATTATACACGCCGGGAATTGTAATCGGAAGTTTTCCTTCCGCGGGCGCTTCGGCAAACATCACTTGTACCGCAGCGCGAATGGATTCCTCCGAACCTCCGTATGCACAAACATACGTTTCGATTTTCGGAAAATCCATCACAACATACGGATTGCCGAAAGACGCTCCGATGATCGGCTTGTTTAATCCGATCAATTTATTGATGAGGTCGCTTTGCGCTTTCGGAATGAAGCCCGTCATCTCGCCGGAACGTGTGTAGAAATGGAACTGACAGAAAATAAGATCGGCATGCGATGCTTTGTCAAGAACCGCGTCGTAATCGAGCTTGTTGCTGCGTCTGTCTATCAGCGCGAATTGGACATTATCTCTCCGGCGGCGCAACTCGTATTGCAATGTTCTGCCAATCGAAGGATCGTCGGTATCAGAAAAGGAAACATCCAATATTCGTTCAGTTCCTGTTTCAGAAAGAGGAAGCACGCCATTCTTATTGCCAAGCACGGTAATTGACTTTCGTGCTATTTCCCGCGCAAGCATTTTGTGTTCTTCATTGCCGACAACATCGAATACTTTGTCAACGTCAACAAAACGATTTTTATCAAGCCCAGCCCACTGTTTGTATTGGAGAAGCTTGCGCACCGATTCGTCTATGCGTGATTCAGAAATCTCCCCGCTCCTTACAGCTTTGGCAAGCGCATTAATGGCGGCATCAACATTCACCGGCATCAAAACAAGATCATTGCCCGCTTTGATCGCATCAACTGCCGCCTCGCCGGGCGCGTATGTTGAAGCAACGCCGCGCATCCGCATTGCATCGGTAACCACCAGTCCTTTGAATCCCATTTCATCTTTCAACAATTTCGTCGTGATGTTTGGCGAAACAGTGCCGGGAATTCCTTCCACAGAATCAAACGCCGGAGCCGAAATGTGTCCGACCATTACCGACATGGCGCCGGAAGCAAATGCATTCTTAAACGGCACCAGCTCCACAGAATCAAATTCCGCTTTGCTGAAGCGAATAACCGGCAGCGCAAGATGCGTATCAATGTCGCTGTCGCCGTGGCCCGGAAAATGTTTCACCGTCGCGATCACGCCGCCGTCCTGCGTTCCTTTCACAAATGCCGCCGACATATCGGAAACCAATTGCACATTGTCGCCGAACGAACGCGTATTGATGACAGGGTTTTTCGGATTATTATTGACATCAACCACGGGCGCATAATTTTGTTCAACGCCGAGCGCACGCGCTTCTTCGGCAGTATATTTTCCTGCTTCGTATGCGAAATTCACATCGCGCGTCGCGCCGATTGCCATTGCGTTTGGAAACGTCGTTGAATTTCTGACGCGCATGCCTGGACCGTATTCAAAATCGGAAGCGATCAGCAGCGGAACGTCGGCACGCTTCTGCAATTTGTTGATCTGAACTGCGTATTCATATACATCGCCGATGGAAAAGACAAAGCCTCCCAATTTGCGTTCGGTCGTCAGCCGTTCTAACTCGCGCCATTCATCAGATTCACGTGGTAAGTATTTTCCTTCCGTCCATACAACCACAAGCTGGGCGACTTTCTGTTCCAGCGTTAAATGCTGAAGAATCGAATCCGCCCAATTGTAACCACCATTGGGACTGATTTGTGGTGAAGCTTTCGGCTGATTCTGAGAAGCAACCGCAGGCTCTGTTTCATTCTTTTCAGCAATTGAATTTTGTGAACTACAGCCGAGTTCAAGCATCAGGAAACTAAAAAAAACGGCAATCAATATTCTCATCATTGTACTCCAATTATCTTTGTGTCTTTGTGACTTCGTGGTGGGTAATTGCTGAGCGACATAATCACCGCGCCATATACCGGCGGCGCCATTGGCTTGATGATTTGAATTTCCGGCAGCGCTTCGGCAAGACGTTTGCGCAAAAGCTTCGCCAGCAGCGTTTCATTAGCAATCAATCCGCCGATAAACGTCAATGGCAATTTTTGCCTGACGGTACGGCGGGAATTTGTGTGCAGCTTTGTCAGCAGCGCGCACACATGCGTTTCCAATTCTATAACAGCAATATTTACAATCGCCTGACAAATACGGTCGCCTCTCTCGGCGGCGTTCAGCACCAGCGGCGCAACTGAAGCAAGATCGAAATTATTCTTATACACTGCCGCGATAATATCGGTTTGATTTTTGAATCCGAATTTTTTCGCCACAAGTGCAGAAAGTTTTGTTGCAGGCGTGCGGCTGTCAAGGTGCCGCGTCACCGCACTCATCCCGGCTTTGCCGATAAAATATCCGCTTCCCTCATCTCCCAAAATTCTTCCCCATCCGCCGACGCGATGTACATTTCCTTTCGCATCTTTTCCGAAGGCAATGGAGCCGGTTCCGGCAATCAGAATAATTCCTGCGCCGCCTTTGAACGCGCCTTCCAAAGCAATGCGCGCATCGCTTTCAATCTTTACACCGCGCAGGCGATTCTTTTTTTGCGCCGCATATTGCAGAAAACCGTCTTTCATTCGTTGTTGGTCAACCGGACGGCCTGCTCCGGTCAAGCCAATGGTCATTGCAGAAATATCGCCAACTGCACAGCCGACAGAATCACAACACGAATGGATCAATGAAAAAAGGACTCGTGCTGTTTCTTCCACACCGATGATCTGGAAATTTGAAGGTCCTGCCGTGTGTTCCGCGAGAATGTCGCCGTGAAGATTTGCTATAATTGCGGCTGTTTTGGTGCCGCCGCCGTCAATACCGATAACAAATCCCGAAGGGATTTTCAATTGGGGTCGTTGAGCCATGAAAAATTTTCCAAAGGAGCCCTTTTGACTGAAGAAATCCTTAAATGACGACTCAAAGTACGAAGTAATGCGAAGAGAAGCAAGAAAACAGTGGGAAGATACGTCGTTGAGTATTTAAGAAGTTGAGCAGAAGATTCATCCTAACGGCTCAGCGATTTAAAGATTCTCTTTGTCGCTCCAGTGGAACAAATGCAGCATCCGGTGGAAAACGGGAGCCGCGATAATTCCTACAGCAATAAGAAACACCAATCCGGCATACAGCGCATAAAAACCGGCAAATAATTTTCCCCACTCTGTCTGCGGCGATTCGACCGGACCCATTCCGCCTAACAGCATTGATGCGTTGAGAAACGAATCCGTCCACGAAAGATTTTCAAAAAAATGATAGCCGCACATCCCCAACAGCAGCGAGCCGATAATTAATGCGGAAGCGATGAGAAAATGATTCAACACACGCCGCCGGAAATGGCGGGGAGTTATCGGCTTTTGGTGACGTGATTCGTACATGTGATTGGTTCTGCTGATAAACTTTTTAGTCAATAAAATCCGCAGCACTAAATTCGAAATCCTAAACAATATCAAAATTCAAATTTCGAAAACAACAAGTCCTTGTAACGCGCGAAGAGTTTAAATTTTTGTTCATTAGAATTTGTTTAGAGTTTATAAATTCGCATTTAGAATTTGCTCTTTCACGCCTGCCTAATATTCGGCTCGGTGTTGTATCCGCCTTCTCCAAACGGCTGAAGCTTCTCAATCCAGATTTGTTCGAGCAATGTCAGCTCATCTTCGAGATTAAAATCCGGATCGTCTTTCACTTTCACAACTTCCAAAATCTCGAAGGCAAATTTATCAGCGCCATAAGTATTCCAATCCTTCTGAAGCGCTTCGTTGCGGTGACTGCCGGTTGTCAGCATAAACTTGTGACCATTCAGCGGACCTTCAAGATTCAAACTGCTTCCGAGAAGAACTTTTCCGTTGGCGGCATTCTTCACCATAAAAACACCTGCGGGCTTTTTCCGTTCTTTGTATTCTCTTTTGATGTCTTGGATAGATTTCATTGTTGTCATCTCAGATTACTTTAATTATGTATGTCCCTCTTCACTGAATTCTCACATAAAAATGTGTAAAACAGTCCGTGCAATAATCGGCCAACACTAAAGTGTCGCCTTGTGATGAAATATTGATGAGCTGATCCGGGTAGTGCGTGCCGCTCTCCACATGGAGCAGATAATTTTCCCGCCCATACGTTGTATCCCTTATGATCGTGAATGGATATTGGTTTGCAAGCGTATCGTTCTGGAAGAACTGAGCAACACCTTCCGGCTTGAAAACTGCTTTTGCCGTGCATCCGCAGGACTCGGGTGTTGTATTAGTACCGCCGAACCCGCCCGTTGTTCTATACCATTGCCACGTACCATAAATCTGAGGCACACCGCCGTTTGGCGAGGTGCTTTGAGAGCAACTGAGAAGAAATGAAATCAGGAAAGCGGAAGAAACAAGAAGAAACGTTTTCATGGCTGCAACCTCCTTTCAACATCCGGCAGAAATATAACAACAATGAAATGCAACTACAATGCCGGTAACACCTCGGTTTCAATAATTGTTCATCTTGTTCCCTAACAGAGTTTGGGAACCTCAATCTGTGAAGCTCTGGTTCATATCTATGCTGCGAGTCATGCAGAACAGAATCTTTATGCTAAGGAAGCAGAGCTCCACTCATATTTCGTTTCCAACGGGACATTGGGAACGAAATGAAAACTTTCCTACGTTGCTGTCATACATTCTTGCCCTAAAGTTATGCAAACCTATCTTGGTATCAAACTCCTGTCCCGTAAAACGGTACACAAGATCTTTGTTCACCGTTGTGCGCCACCGGACGCCGTACGGTGTGTAGTCGTACCACGTTACGGGAACATTCGAGCTTGTCAATATAACCCTTGTCGAGCCAAGATAGTCTTTCACGGTAAAGAACGTGTTTCCTCCATCAACAACAGCAATAAGTCCCGTCAGTCCATATATGTAATACTTATCGGTAACAGTTTGCGCTGGGAAAAACAATTAGATCATTTTGGCATAGCAAGCATTTCAGTAAGAATAGAATCTGTATAAATCCACAAAGAAAATGTTGCAATTACTACTAAGATTAGAAAAACATAATCTAATATTGAGCCTTTTTTCGATCTAGCTTCAAACTCCGTTAATATTTTTTTGTATTTTTTGTCTCGTAAAAAAATAAAGTATTGTAGAATAAATGATGCCGCTAAAATAAGCAACCCGTCTATTTTCTTATCTTCGAAAAAAAGAGTCCTACCGATTATCATTGCAAAAATATTTTTAATTGTTAATACGTTGAAAGTGAAAATAAGAGTCATACCGATAGTCGAGGCGAATTCAGGGTCTGTTTTGTTAAATTTGATCCCAATTTTATAATTTAAGCAATACAAATATTTCCAAATTTTCATTTTATCTTTCTCCCGGCTTAGGAATAGAAACACTTGTACTACCACTCCCAACCACAAAATGTGTGCGGCTATACTGTCTTGCGCTTAATTCAGAGCTAATGGCATAATCAGTAGCTACAGAAATTCCTATGCCAACAAGCGGCGTTGCCAAGGCACTGCTGACATATAAACTGCTCAATTTTAGTCCCTTTAAACCCCACGTCAATTTATCATCCATAATAGTTGCCACACCTTGAATGACATTAGCGCCATGAATCACTTTTCCTATTGGTTTCACTAATTCCTGTGCAGCAGTTTCACTCATTCTCACAGCGTTCCCTATGGGGCCTGTTTTATAATATCTTAGGTTCTTGCCTAACGTTACTGCTTCGTTATACACAGAAGCAGAAATAATAGATAAAGTTGTTTCACCCGCATCTAATCCTAAGTTTTTATTCGGACCGGACCCCAGCACCCACACTTGCGGATCTATGTGAACGGAAGCAACTATTGTGGGAATAGTAGGTAATCCATAAATCGGCAATCCCATCGGATTCACCGCGCTCACATCATCCAAGAGTCTCGGATCAAAATATGGGAATGAATGTGGTTGTGCGAAATCTCTTGACATAAATATAATAGGTTGTTTAGGTATATCTGTGTTTCCTCGGGATACCCACGCCCTAAACGCGCTTGAATTCTGCATTAAGTATTGCCAGTCACTTACACCAATTTGATTTGCTAAATCCAAAAAGCTTGGTGGAGTTTGGGTTGTGGGATCGGCATACACGGTTACTCCGGGTAATGTAATGCCGGGCCAGTCAGGAAGAGCATCGTCCATTCCGGTTGGGTCAATGAGCATAACCGGATTTCCGCCGACATACATATACGGCGAAAAGTCTTCACTAGCCGGGTCGGAAGCGTAGAAGATTTTGAGCGCCGGATCGTAATCTCTGGCTCTAAAGTTATAAAGCCCAAGCTCTCCATCCAATTCCTGACCAGTGAATGCTTCCATATGGTCATACTTCCTCAGATTTTCTTTTCAATAGATTGAAGTTGTGTCTCTAGAATAGATCGTTTTCTCCCAGTCAACCTTCGGTTCTTCTCCATTGTGCACTTCACGACCAAACAGTCCTATCTCATCAAAATCTATTGTTGCATCATAACTTGAAGCCGCATCGCCTCCCTTAATATGAAGGCGGTAGCCTTCGTGCACATCCTTTAGGCTCGCCCAATTTATGTTTGAAAGATCAGCGTAGGAAGATAGCGGAACAATTATCTCTTTGTTATTTATCCAAATTTTTAGCTCACCTATAACAGTGCGGGGATCGGACCAATCACTTCCCCAACATCTATTGTGAGACATGTCTGCAGAATATTTAATGACCTTTATAAAACACTTCACACTTAAATTGGTGGAAACCTGTAATTTGATTTCAAATTCACCAAGCTCAGAAATGTCTCTGTGGCCGAGAGCCTGGTACGAGGCACCGATAAAGCTCAAAACGATAACGTATAAAATAAACTTGATCTTCGTCACCATATTACCTCCAATATTCTATAGTTTTTTCCCATAGGTATTCTGTATTCTGGCCTTGAAACAATACAATTCCTCGATCCAGTCACTCAGATGGAATTCTTCCGGTTCCGCTCCGGCAGCTCCCATCCCTGCAAGACTAAACACATCATGCATCCCCGCTTGAATTATATTTCCTAAATCTCCGGACTGTATCGCTTGAGCAGTGGTATACACCATACTTGCTGCCGAATACACTGTGTAAATGTCTCTAATAACCTCCAGTGCCGTTAACCACCATACTCTCCCCGTAGAACCAACACGCATTACCGGGTTTCCACCGACGTAACCGAACTGCGAGAATGATTGATTTCCCGGGTCCATGGCATAGAAAATATTCAACGTGTCGTCATACATTCTCGCTCTGAAGTTGTGCACGCTCGTTTCCAAATCAAACTCTCCGCCTACGCTACCGCTCCGGCGGACAGGCTGTCCGGTAAAACAGCACACAACATCTTTGTTCACCGTTGCCCACCGTTTTACTCTTTCTTCCTCCCGAACTCCGGATCAACCTTCACTAACAATGCAACAAGAAATCCCGGCACAGTCGCAAGAATCACCCACAAAAAGAAATGCTGATAGCCAATTAAATCTTCCAGCCATCCGCTGAACATTCCCGGCAGCATCATCCCAAGCGCCATAATGCCGGTACAGATTGCATAGTGCGCTGTTTTGTGTTCCCCTTCTGAAATAAGAATCATGTACATCATGTACGCAGTAAATCCAAATCCGTAACCGAATTGCTCAACCGCAACGCCGATATTGACGATGAGAAAATTCTGCGGCTGCACTTGCGAAAGATACACGAATACAAGATCGGGCAAATGAATGATGAGCACCATGGGCCACAGCCAGAATTTCAATCCTTGCCGCGAGATCACATATCCTCCTAACAGTCCGCCGAGTGTCAGCGCAATAATTCCGACCGTTCCGTACACCACGCCGACTTCGCTTGTCGTCAAGCCAAGCCCGCCTTTCGAAACCGGGTCTAGCAAAAACGGCGTGACAAGTTTCACCAACTGTGCTTCGGCAAAACGATACAAGAGAAGGAACGCAAGAATAGAAACGATGCCTTTCCTTTTGAAAAACTTTGCAAAGATACTGAGAAATTCGCCGAACACAGTCTGCGTTGCATCTCTTTTCGCAGGACAATCCGACGCGGGATACGGCAGAAAGAAACGGTGATAGACAAACAAAACGAGCATCAACGCCGCGAGCACAAACAGCGTGATAAGCCACGCAAGCTTGATGTTGCCGCCGGTGCTTTGTTCAAGAGAACCCGCAAGCACAACGAATCCGCCTTGCGCCATAATCATTGCAATGCGGTAGAATGTACTGCGCACGCCGACGAATGCCGCCTGCTCGTGCTGTTGAAGTCCGAGCATATAAAATCCATCGGCAGAAATATCGTGCGTCGCAGAGCTGAACGCCATCAGCCAGAACACAGCGAGTGTGTACTGAAAGAAATGCGATGTCGGAATTGTCAGCGCCACTCCCGCCAGCGAAACGCCGACGAGAAATTGCATTGAAATGATCCAAAGCCGCTTCGTCCGGAACATATCAACAAAGGGACTCCAAAGCGGTTTGATGACCCACGGCAAATAAAGCCAGCTTGTATAGAGCGCAATATCGGTATTCGAAATGCCGAGGCGCTTGTACATGATCACCGAAACGGTCATCACAACAACGTACGGCAATCCTTCGGCAAGATAGAGCGATGGCACCCACACCCAGGGATTTCGATACAACAATTTGGCATTACTCATACAATCTCCTTTGGCAAAAAATGTGAGATGGAAAATGGTAGATGGAAAACAGATGACAGATAATTCGCAGACCTCATCTTTTGTCTATCTTCCATTTACCGCCTTCCATTTTCCGTTTTGTTTATTCCCCTGTTTTTCATTGCTGAAACTCTGATTGAAGAAAAAATACTTTTGTATTCTGCCGCTTCGGTAATAAAATTGTCTAAAATTTTTTGTTTGGAAGGAGTTGAGATTAAAGCACGCAACACCCTCAGCCAATAATGCGATTCCCGCGCCTCTTTTAAAGAGATTGCAACTTTGTGAATGAAATCATCTTTCGATTCTGCTGCTTGTGCTTCTTCATAGTTCGCACCAATGGATGTTGATGACTTTGTAAGTTGATATTTCAGAACCCTGAAACCATCATTGGAAGGTAACGTTACCAAAAACTTCAAAACTTTTACCCCATACTCAAACGTTCTGTCCAACAAAGCCTGCGTCTTAGAATCCATTGTTTGAATTCCTTTCAGAAAATTTCATCTAGTGGATTAGAATTCCATCTTCCATTTTCCATTTCACATTTTTTCAGTACAGCTTCTTCAATTCCACTCCATGAAAATAATGTTTCACAATTTCTTCTGCTCGAAATCCTTTTGCCGCCATCACTGCCGCGCCGATCTGGCACAAGCCAACGCCATGTCCCCATCCGGCGCCGATCAAAATAAATTTATCAGATTCTTTACGGACAATAAATGCTGAACTATAAAGATGGCTCTTCGAAAGCCAGCGGCGAATTTCCAATTCCTTTCCGACGACAAGCGTTTTCTTTGTCCCTTCAATTTTCAGTTTAATCAGCCGCCCCGATGGCCCGCGCTGAACGGGAACGAGATTTTTTATTTCACCAAAATCAATTCCCGATTTTGTGAGGACAATCTCGCTCAATTCTTCGCGCGTGTATTCAACTTTCCAGCGGAAGAAATCGGTCGTTTCCTGATCGAACGAAGGAAGAATTTGGCGAAGAATATTTCCGTCAGTGGTGTTGCAATATGCATCAGGAGAAGAGAGCACCCAACGCTCGGCGTCACTTTCTGTTCGAATATGCGGATGACGAACAGGTGAACCTTGCCTGCCGGCAGGCAGGTCGGCGACACACGTCAGATACGGAACGTGAACATCTTCCCATGCATTCTGAAATTCTTCCGACAATCCGCCGCACGATTTGTAAAACCGTGCATCGCAAATTTCATTATCGTACACAATGAACATTCCGCACGTTTCGTCAATCGCTTCCCCCGCGCTTTTTGAAATAATTTTCGTGATGCCTTGGTACCGCTGGCAATGATCGTCGGCGCATACATCAAAGAGATCGTGGTCTTCGCGGTCGTACCAGCGGATAAGTTCGCCAGGCACAGTGGCGTGATTTTCAATTTCACGCACCATATCGCGCGGGTGAATACGCGAACCGCTTTTCTTTTTTTCGCGTTCCAGCATTGCCACCAGCCAGCTTCGCGAAGTGATCGCATGCGCTTTCAATAATTCCGCTGGCGCTTCCGCGCTCATCTCTGAGGAAATCACGCTCGCAAGATATTCTTCAACTGAAATTTCGTTGATCGCTGTGATCGTTCCATCATCGCGCAGAATCAAAACAAGGTCGCCCTGAAATGTCTGGCTCTCGTTCCGTTCCCAGTGAAAAGAAATTCCGATCGTCACCTCGTGCAGCGTGAATGTGGTCCCTTCTGTATGAGCACAATGAATTTCCTTCGCTTTTGCGATCGTTTTGTTTTCAACACCGTAGGGCGGCACTACTTGCTCAAGGATAACCATTCCGGATTCAACTCGGGCGCGAAATTCGCCGGCAACAGAAACGCCTCCGACGAGAAATTTACCGTTGAATATGCCGTGCACTTTTGCCCGGTGCTCAAAAATTCCGACTTTGATTTTAGGTTCAGATGTGATCATAAACTTTGTTATCCTCGAAGAACCACGAAGGTGGATTGATGGATTTTTGAATTATTGGAATAATGAAGTAGGGGCTTTCCATCAGTCCATTTATCCAATAATCCTGCAATGCAAAAGATAGCTTTCCGAAAAAAACATTTCACAACTCTTCAACGATTCGATCAACGATCGCCCGTTCTGCAGAAACTTCTTTGAAGATGCTTTCAATCAGCGCCGCATCCACAGAAAGGAAGTCCTTTTCAATTGGCGTAACTACCAAGCCGCCAATATCAACCGATGCAGGACTGATCAATATTTTCTTTTCACCTTCAAGAAAATAAACATCCGGGCGATGCTTGCGGCGCGGAAAAATAATCACCCGCCACATTCCACTGTGATACGAGCAAAGAATATTCAACATCGGCTCTTCGACAGATTCGGCCGAAGGCTGAGAAGTTTTCCGCCGCATTACGTCAATGAATTTAAGAAGCAAGGCATTTAGCGATTCGGAATCTTTTCCTTCCAGCAAAACAACTTCACGCCCGTAATTTTTCAATCGAAGAACGGCAACATCGTTCACAGTTTTGATCAACATTCGCCGCGCGGCATCTTCTGCATCCCGTTCTACCGGAATAACACCGCTCGGACTCGACTGAAAGTGCATGTGGTCCGGCGCTGACGCACCGCATTTCGGTCCGTTGTAAAATACGGTGAAGCGCGCGCTGAAATCTTTCGCAAGCGAGAGTAATGTGGCGCTATAATTTTCTATCGCCTGCGGAAGATGTTTGATATTGGAGATTGTGTAATGCTGTGCAAAAATTGGCGCAGGATTACATAAGACGAGAAACTCTTCACGGTACAGCACTCCCTTTTGTTCTGCGGGAAGGTTTTCAACACACAAAAAACATTTCCGTTCGCTGATCGATTTTACATCCACCTTCGCACCGCTGCTGACAATGCGCCGCGGATTAAACTGCAATCGGACAGAAAATCCATTGCACTGAATCTCGCGCGTGCGGACAGAACTTAACGCGGCATAACCGTCAATCAATTGCTGCCACGACATTTTTTGCTGTTCAAGAAGTGCAACCGAAAGTTCCGCCAAATTTTCAGAGGGCTGACCGGAAAGTAATTTACTTTTCGGAGAATTGTAAGAGGAAAATAATTTATCGTGCAACAATGTTACTGACTTATTCATCTTTTCACTGGTGAGATAAAAACGGCTTCCCGCTTTTTTTGCGGGAAGGACGCTGCTCTGGTTTTTGGTTGTCAAAAAAAGTCGCTTTGCGCCGCCGCGTCATTGCGGTAAAGTGTCCGGGTAAATTCGTTTGAAGCCGATAAAATGATTGACGGATGTTTTCCCCATCACGAACGGCGCTTCCTCAGGAAATTCAAAACCTTGCGCCTTGTACCATTCCAGCGCATGAATATTTTGTTCCATCACGCCGAGCCACACTTGACCGAGGTGATAACCGCGCGCGCACTCTTCTGCTTCAGCCATCAACCGTTTGCCGATTCCTTTTCCCTGAAACTGCGGTAGAATATACAGTGACGAAACATAAAAACGATTTTCTTCTTTGTTCAAGAATGTTCTCATGCAGCCAGCGGTAACGCCGTTTACTTCCGCAAGAAATCCTTTCATGAAAACGGAATGGTACAACTTGCGCAGCTTATCGGAAGAATAGTTCGTGTCGAAGTACGATCGTAAATCTTCTTCCGGAATAAACTCTGCGTACGTTGCAAGCCACGTTTCCCACGTGATCTTTCGAATCACTTCAAGATCATTTTGTGTCCAAACCCGGATATTGACAGTGTCTGCCATAAGAAAAAGGGGAAATGTGAGATGGGAAATGGAAGAAGATTGTTTCATCCATCTTCCTTTTTCCATTTTACCTTTTACTTCGATTTAGCTTTTGTCTTGCTAAAATTTCAATCGTTCGGATTTTATCTTTGTACCAATCGTTGCGGTTTATTTTATCAATCGGAAGCGCCGCATCGGTGTTGCCTTCCCACCTTCGGCAAAGGTACAGGCTTTCATAAATTCTGCCAATTTGATATTCCCGCGAAAGCCTCAGCGCGACGGCATAATCTTCACCGTAACTTACATTCGGCAAGCCGACTTGACGAAGCAATGCCGTGTGAAAAGCACGAGGTGCACCAAGTCCGTTAATGCGCAGCGCATTATTTCTTCCATTGTCCGGCGTCCATTCTTTATGATCGATCAATCCCGGCGGAATTTCCTTCAACTCGGAATTCACCAACTGATACGAGCCGACAATCATTGCGTATTTGCCGCTGTGGAAAAGATCAACCACCTTCTGCAGAGTATTTTCACTGTTGTACATATCGTCGGAATCCAACTGCACGGCGTACCGTCCGCAATGTTCGGAGAACACAGCTTCGTTCCAGCATCCGCCAATGCCGAGATCGTCCCGTAATGGAATGATGTGCTTCACTCCGGAATTTTTTGCCGCCAGTTCAGAAAGAATTGCGGTCGTTCCATCGGTCGAATGATTGTCAACAACAATCACGTTGAAGGGGAAATTCGTTTTTTGCGAAAGCGCACTTTTCACAGCGTCGGCAACCGTTCGCTCACGATTCCGTACCGGAATAATCACGCTTGCTTCTACCGGAAACTGCGCGTCAAATTTCGGCACTTTGCTGAACTTTGGCTTCAGATATGCGTCGATGTTTTTGAGATGCTGCGTTGCAACGGACTCCAATTCCTTTTGAACGAACTGATTGCGCGGATCAACATAATCGAATAATTTCTCGCCGCTCTTTCGGACATCGGATTCGACTTTAGTATAAAGATATTCCTGAATGTGAAAAAGTTCGTAATCAATTGAAAGCTTCAGCCGGAGATCATACAATCCGGCGCGTTCAACCTTCGCTACGCCTTGCGTGCCGCCGTAACGCTTCAAAGTTTTTCGCACAGCGTTCGTATTGAACAGCAGCATCGCTCCAAAATCAAAATTATCCCGAATGCTTCCTAACTGATAATCGTTCACCGGATGATCGGACCGCCTCAAAGGGGTTTTCAACTGGCCGTTTTTCACTTCATAATAATCGGCGTAGATCATTCCTGCGCCTGTTTGTTCTGCAACAGAAACAAAACGCTCAAGCGCGAGCTGGCTTAATTCTACTTGTTGAGACTGCGGCACGAAAAGAAAAAACGGGGTGGTGATTTTTTTCAGAAATGCATTGATGGCTGCACCTGATGTCGGCGATTTGACTTTCATTCCTACACATTTTGGAAATGCTACGCCGGCATCGCCATCATGCAAAAGAAGAATTTTGCTGACAAGTTCCGACTTGATAAATTGATTCAGCCCGTTTGCGCGGGACTCGGACTGCAGATGTGCAGCATACGGAAGAACAACGGTAATAGAGTTCATTCTTGGAGTTAGTTTGTTTGTAAAATATTTTTTCCAACGCTGAGTCGCAAAAGCGCAGAGAATCCGATCAAATTCATTCTGAAAAATATTCTTCGCGTCTCAGCGCCTCTGCGTATAACAGTCTTTCACCCATTGTACGCGGTGGCAACCTATGTGAATGGTTGGAATAAATGTAGCGAGAAAAGCATGCGATTGCAAACTTCTCCGCCAAAAGATTACGCAAGCGGACAAACCGGGAGTTTCTCAAATATCTCACTATAAATCTTGAGTTGCTATTGCAATTCTTACCGATGAAAAGTACATTTCCGAGTGAATACCCTACCGTTCGAAAGGAGATAAGTGCTATGAAAACACAATACCGGCACATCTTCCTTACGACGCTCTTAATCCCGTTTCTGTCGGGGTCAATCTGCTTCTCGCAAGGAAACCAGCAATTCACAATTGAATCGTACAAAAATTTTCTCACCGCACATCAAAATCTCACATCCGAGCAACTAGCCGTTCTGTACGATGCAGGGCGGTTTGTCCCACACGCATCACTCAATTTCGCCGCCGCTGCTTACTTCGACAGCATTGATGCGCATTACGCGCTGACGACAGACGAAAAAGCGCTGCTTACACACCACGGATTTGTCGTTACAGATCGCTTGAGGAAAAATTCCTTCGGCGAAGCGTTCAGCGAAATTTATCACAATGATCTTCCCGTATTCGTTTCGACCGATGCAATTCTCCACGCCCTGCACATGTCGTGCGATGCAATCCTGAAGCAAACCGAGGAGAGCATTAAGAGAACGCAATCTATCTCATAAGAATTACAAGGAGAGCGACATGAAATCGTTGCGTTTCATACTGATAGTTACCGGCATTCCCCTCATTTTCTTTTCCGCTTCTGCGCAAATCATCAATGAAGAAGTTTTTCCGAAACTGCCCTACAAAACAAATTCTTCATCAATCGCAGCCGCCTCGGCAGGATTTTTTATTCCAGGAGTTTCATCATTAGACTGGAGTTTCCCTTTATCTGACTATTGGGGAACAACCTCATTGACATATTGCATTTTGTCCCCCACTTCACTCGCCAAAAAGATCATCCTTTTGCCGGATGTTGAAGAGAGCCGCTCCTACGGGCTTGGCGGCGGAGCAAATGTCATTGACAATTCTTTCGTCATGACATCAGCGGATTCTTTGTTCGCTCTGTGGAGCAATATGCGACAAACATACACCGATGTCCCACCGAACATATACTACGATTCTTTGCCTACTCTTTCGCTCGCAAAATATAACGGTGATTCCTTTCAGAAAATACTCACGCTACAAAACGGACTTCATCCTGCAATAACATCAGACAAAAGCAACACACTTCATTTTGTGTGGGAAAAAATTTCTCCGATTGATTCGATTTACAGCTTTGATTTCTCCAAATACTCATCAACACTTTACTATCAATCAAGAAATTCAAACGGAGAATACTCAACGCCGGTTGAAATTGGTAGAGGATTTTATCCTGAAATCAAAGTAAAGAATGATAGTGTCTATATAATTTTTCTTGAAGCGGATTCTTCAAACCAGCAAATTGGGTATTTGAGTTACATTGCGGGAAGCGCAAACCATTTGGGAACTGCTGTACACTTACAAATAATCATTTTAAACCCGTACGCGGGTTCGTGGTACCCGCTCCTAAAGAGATCAACTCAATGGAACGTTGATTCAAGCGGAGCAATCCATATCGTGTGGCACTACAATTACAGCAGCGTTTCACAAGAAAGTTATATCATTCACTATTCTAAAGGAAGTGGATTGTATATTGATTCACTGAACGACACACATGCACAAACAATTTTTTTGAAAAACGGGAATGTGGGAATATTCAGTATTGTTTCGAGAAACGATTCATCTTTTCTGCAATATCATATTTCCAAAGCAGGAAGCCCCCTTAAAAAGCTTGCGGAACATTATCTCGGCATCTTCAATTTGACACTCAGTCAGATCCTTGTAGACTCAGCTGGCAACCAGCATGTTTTACTGACCAGTACTCCAACCACATCATATCTCATGAAATATTCTACCACTGATTCTGCTAAGCTTGCGCCTCTTTCTTCCATGTACACAATTTTCCCTTCCTCGTATGTGGATGGAACCAACCGCATCTGGCTCACAGGAAAAAGAGACTCAACAAATGTGCTTCTCAACTTTTCTCTTGACGATGTCGGAAAAACTGAAGATTTTGATTTTCCTCTTCATGTCGGTGATTTATGGCAATACTACGTCACAAATATTGAGAACCCGGACCCGTTGTCTTCCTTCGTAGGATACGATAACGTGAGAGCGGAAAAAGACACTGTTATGCCAAACGGCAAATCGTATGTGCTTCTAAAATCGGATGCAGGTTACATTCTCAAAAGCTCGTATGTGCGGAAAGATGGATTCAGAGTGTATCTTTATTCTTCAAACGACAGCACCGACCATGTTCTATATGATTTTTCAAAAAGCATAGGAGATACTATTGGCGACCATGAACGCGTTCAAGATATCCTCACTGATAACGTGTTTGGAAAAATGAAAACAATATTTAAAATGTTTGGTGCCATCGCTCCGTTTTCTTCCATCGCCGACAGCATTGGTATTATAGAAATGGCAACGGGACTTTCGTATGACATGCTGCTTTCCGAGGCAATCATCAATGACAAAACGTACGGTACAGTCGTTGCTGTAAAAGAGAACCCGCATCCCGTCCCAAACGTTTTTTCTCTTTCCCAAAATTTCCCCAACCCATTCAACCCGGCTACACATTTCCGATTTTCGATTGCTGATTTCGGATTCGTGTCGTTGAAAGTGTTCGACGTTTTGGGAAGAGAAATTGCAACGCTCGTAAACGAACGCAAATCTCCCGGAACATACGAGGTGGAGTGGAATGCGGGCAATGTTTCAAGCGGCGTGTACTTCTATCGCTTGCAAAGTGGTAAATATATTGAAACGAAAAAACTTATGGTGCTCAAATAAGTCTCGCATAACAAAGGAATCTCGCTATGAAAAAAATGATCATTCTTTTCACTGCTCTTTGTGTTCCAACTCTATGCTTTGCTCAATCGAATACTCCTTTCGGGAAAGTTGATACGGTAACCGCGGGTGAATGTGATGATACCGATCCCGCACTTTCCCACAGCCCTGGGTTTTCAGGCGGGCAAACGTGGCTTGTCTTTGCACGTAATACTGGCACAACTTCAGAAATTATAGGAAAAAAATTTAACAGTAGCGGAACGGGCGTTATGTGGGACTCGACGCTCGTTTCAATTTCGGTTAAGAACACTCCCCTTTCTCAGAGGAAACCAGACATTGCCGAACTATCTTCTTCTTATTATTATCGCGGTACATTCCATCTGGCGGTATGGGAATGCAAACAAGATACTGTGTGGAACATTTATTACAGCCGCCTTATTGACAATGATTCAGCATGGTCAACTCGGGAACCGCTGACTCATGATACTGTTGATAACACCGATGTTCAGGTCCGCCCGTTGCAAGATTCTACATTTATAATTTTTTGGAAAAGAAAATCCGTGCTGCTGTATTCATTGCTAAACCCGTTAACGTTTACGGCACCAGAAACCGTCGCTGTCAGCACTTCTGATTCTCTCGAGTTCGATATTTCTGCGTCGTATGGCGATGGAAATCTTGTGTGGACTTCTCGTGATACATCAGGGAAAAATATTATGATCTACCAGCGACTCTCGACATATCCAACACTTTCTTTCTCTACTCCGGAAACCCTCTCCTTTGAACAAAGCGCTTTCAATCCACGGTTGGTGGGGTTTTACAGCAATGCAGTTTTGTTTGAAACCGTTCTCAACAGCGACCGCGAAGTATATTCTTGGGGAGGTTATTATCAAAATATATCGAATGACCCTTTAGCAGATGATCGAAACCCACGTGTATTTGTCAACCCAGTGATTACAAAACGAGGGGCTACAAAAAGCAGTGCATTCTTTCCTTACTACAGCGTTTTAGTAATGGAAAAATTTCCAGCGGCCAATCCAGATTCATTGCTTCTTTTTTTCAGTGGAGGCGACTCTGACACACTTAAAAGTGCGGGTTATAACAGAAACGCATGCATAGGATCAAATATGTACTTTTACAACAGCAGCGGACATGTTCTCGTAGCGTGGGAAAGTAATCGCTCAGGTCATTCTCACATCTATTCTCGGATGGTCATCTCACCGATTGATGAAGTTAAGGAAGAGCCTTCACACTTAGCGTCGTTTAACTTGGACCAAAACTTCCCCAACCCGTTTAACCCCGCGACACATTTACGTTTCGAGATTCCGGTTTCAGAATTTGTGACGCTGAAAGTGTTCGACGTCTTGGGAAGAGAAGTTGCAACGCTCGTGAACGAACGCAAATCTCCCGGAACATACGAGGTGGAGTGGAATGCTTCTGTAACGCCGAGCGGTGTGTATTTTTATCGTTTGAGCGCAGGAAGTTTTACAGTAACGAAGAAAATGTCCCTACTAAAATAAATATTAAATGTTACCTTGTAAATCTTTGCTCGAAATAAAGAAAAATTTCCCTTGTAAGGGACTACTCCCCTTGCTAAATGCCGTTGATGAGCACAATGGTATGTCCGCAGCGACATTCGAAGCCCCGCCCGCGTCAGTTCTGAGTGAGTATATTGAGTTTTACGGCGGAGAGGAGATGAACCTGACAAATTACCTCGGGGTGTACGTGCCAAGAATACACTTCCTACCAATTGACACAATCGAGATTCATCTGTGTTATCACGATACTCTATACAAAATATGTGACCGTAGCCAAAGCAGCAACTTCAGTAGTCTGGTTATGGGCGGGCGGAATACCCATAATGTCATTTACATGGATATCCCACGGAAATTCAACAAGCAAATCCATGTAAAGTTCAAGGCTGGTGGATTTTATCGCTTGTTCGGAATACCCGAAAGCGAACTACGAAATACTTTCTTTACCATTGAAGAAATATTTGGACCAAACGGCAGGAATCTGGAAGACCGTCTGAACAATTCTGTTTCGTTGAAAGAGAGAATAGAAATTCTTGACCGGTATTTTATAAAAAAATTGGCAACCACTCGGCTTCAAAGAACTCGCGAGCGTACTGAC
Organism: Bacteroidota bacterium; assembly: GCA_021796215.1. Taxonomy (GTDB): domain Bacteria; phylum Bacteroidota; class Ignavibacteria; order UBA10030; family UBA8401; genus JAJYOI01. Next base: position 48,137 of record JAJYOK010000001.1, on the reverse strand, counting down.
GGAGCACTGAAACTGATAGAAAAATATGGGGGCAAAATACACATTTCCCAACTCGCAAAGGAATTGAACATCTCGAAACGAACTCTAGAATGGCAATTCAGTAAACATGTCGGCCTTTCGCCTAAAGAATATGCCATTAACGTGAGATTCAAGAATCTGCTGAATAATCTGGTTGTCGCAAGTTCAGTTAATTGGAACGAGAGTGCCTATACGAGAGGATACTTTGATCAGTCACACCTGATAGATGAATTCAAGACCGCAACAGGATATTCTCCTGAACTGTTTATGAGGGAGAAAGGAAAAACAATCTTCAAGTTCAGGTCAGGATTATTCATAACGCAGCCGCCGGACACCAGCCGTTATTTGACCTACCACACTATCAAGCAAGCATACGAAAAAGCAATTAATAATAGCGAGTGGTGGTAAAGTCGAAGTACTCCACCATAGTTACCGATACATGCTTCTAGTCAGTTTATAGTTAGTTCCTTCATCTTGGGGGTAAGATGCAAATTTTCATCGTTCGTTTTTTATTTCTGCACACCTTGGAACAGTTCATCTCCAAGTTGCGCATTTTTCCAAGACAAATTTGAAAGCTAAATGTAATTTCAACTGTGTCTGCATCATGAAAAGATTGCACTTACTTCACAAATTGTGATGTTGTGATCTATTACAAGGAGGCGTTATGAATCCCAAGAAGCAACAATCTTCTCGAATTCGAATCGTTTTCAAGCTCTCCCTTCTGCTTACTCTTGCATTCCTTTCATCGACAGCGCAAGACCTGAATCGTTCTTCAAAACCGCTGTCTCCGCTTGGCACAAAAGCGAACAACAGCACCACGGAGGACAAACTCATCGGCAAGCACACTCTTTCAGAATGGCGGCATCTTATTGATTCGACATGGGGAGAAGGAAAGACAACATCCGAAAAGCTACAGGTATTCGACTTGTTTTGGAATACGATTGATCAACGATATGCCGCCTTCGAAGGCATTGAGGACAAATGGCAGGAACTCAGAAATTACAGGGACACGATAGCTCTGGGGGTAAGTAGAGGAAGGTTATCAGGGATTCTCACTCACTTAGTCCAGTCTCTTCACGATGGTCACGTGTTTATGACTGAAAACGCAGTGGCTTTTACGCCTTTACAGAGAGACTTGCCGCTCGTTGTTCCGATGGGAAATGAATTACCATCATGGACATGGGGACAGTCTGACCACTTTGGGGCTGCACTTACACCCTTGCCGGATTCTACGCTGTTGGTTTATGCTGCCGTCACAAACCATCCTTTAGGTTTAGTCCCTGGGGACATCGTGTTGGGTTACGACGGAAGACTTTGGAAAAATCTCTATAAGGATTTATTTGAAGTTCAATTTCCGATGTCATTCTACATCGTCATGGCGTGTTCGGAAAAAGCCGGCACACATCAGTGGTTGTCTACCGCCGGAATGAACTGGCACCTTTTTGATACCATTGATATCGTTAAGCATTCAACCGGAGACACTGTTCATCTTCCTACAAGCCTTATTACAGGTTCAATGCCGGGTATTCATGCAACCGAACAAATGGCAATTGATGGGGTCCCTTTCCCGGACATATCAAAAGGCCAGCGTGTGAGTTGGGGGTACATTCAAGGAACAAAGATTGGCTACATCTACATACTGGGATGGGATGAAAACGTAAACGTTTACGTTCAGCCAATTGGACCCGCATTCCTGCAAGCTGTGAATACCTTTATGGCTGATAGTAGCTCTGATGGTCTTATAATTGACATAAGAACCAATGAAGGGGGCGATGAGGTGACACGGTGGACCGATGGCTTCAGGAGATTATTCAACCAAGATATGACAATAATAAATTTTCTCGAACGTGCAAGCGCTACGGATCATCTTACCATGCGCCCCTCGGTTGAATGGGACAAGTGGCTTCCCTTCTCGGGCTGTGACCAACAGTTGTATGATCGCCCCATTGCTGTATTATCCGGGCCATGGTCATTTTCAGACGGAGACATTTCAATTCATATGTTGAGACAACATCCAATGACCCGGACATTCGGCCTGCCTTCACCAGGCGGGTTTGGTCCTACTAATTTTGGTTATCAAGTCCCCGGTGGTGGATGGTTTATGGGTTTAACGGTCAGCGTTGGGTACACACCACCGGACACAGCGGCGAAACTTTATCGCAGATCTATCCCTGTAGATGAGGAAGTTTGGCTTACACCGGACGGTGTAGCAAAAGGAGAAGATGACGTAGTTAAACGTGCCTTGGATTGGATCACGACACTGACTTACACCCACAACGTTACACTTGATCGGCACTATGCCCAATCGGGAGAGGACAGTGTATGTATTACTGCCGTCCTGGCAAATCCATTAAACCACTCGGTCTCGGTCAGTGCAATCATTACTGACCTGTCCGGAACTGTCCGTGACAGCCTACCCTTGTACAACGACGGGCTTCACGGGGACGGAAGTGCGGGAGACAGCGTTTGGGGACGATATATCACTGTGCCGTTGGATGAGAATATGTACGATATCAGCGTAAGAACAAATGATATCACAAAGGATACGTTCCGGCGACTTCCAGACGTGGCGAGTTTCACTACAGCGGGACCTCTGACATTAGACAGTGTCTTCGTGGTAAACCAGAGAGAATACGCCTACTGCGGCGTTGTACCGTTTATAAAGAATAACGGCACAACTTTAACAATTACGAATGCTAGTGTAAGTTTGGTCTGCAACGACCCGTGGGTAACAAAGGTCTCCCCTCTCACGCTTGCGCTTGCCCCTATATCGGCAAGCGCAAGTGCATCGCCAAGCAACGACAGGTTCTTTGCAATTGATTATGACACGTCGACATTCCCTGGTTACTTCAATGTAAAATTCGAGCTGGGAGTAAATGGGTACATATGTTGGACCGACTCGGAGAGAATTTCTGTAGACATAACAGGAATATCTCGAAAAGGGCATCTGCCCACCGTATATACCTTAAACCAAAACTACCCCAACCCGTTCAACCCGGCGACACATTTACGTTTCGAGATTCCGGTTTCGGGATTTGTGTCGTTGAAAGTGTTCGACGTCTTAGGAAGAGAAGTTGCAACGCTCGTGAACGAGAAAAAATCTCCCGGCGCGTACGATATTGAATGGAATGCGGGCAATGTTTCAAGCGGTGTGTACTTTTATCGGTTAAGCGCAGGAAGTTTTTTGGCAACTAAAAAGATGATTCTCATGCGATAATATAAGTCACGTTCCCCAGTTTTTCTTGACTGCGCACTTTTTTTTGGGTAAATTTGTGGTGAAATTTCTAAACAAAAAGCCCATTTTCTCAAAACAAGTGCGGTAAAGCCCTTTTGAAAAATTTTCTGAGCTTTGTCAAGATCGAGCATACGCTTTTTACACTGCCGATGATTTACAGCGCGGTGTTTCTTGCATCGCACGAAAAGCCTGCAAACACGCTTCTTCTTCTTATTTTGCTCGCGGCGGTCGGCGCTCGCACAAGCGCAATGACGCTCAATCGAATTATTGACAGGAAAATTGACAAGCGGAATCCACGCACAGCAAAACGTGAATTACCCAGCGGAAAGCTTTCATTAATACAGGGATATGCGATCCTCGCCGCCGGGCTTGCACTCTATTTTGTTTCCGCAAAACTCATCTCTGATTTTTGTTTTTATCTTGCGCCGATTCCGCTGATCATTTTTGTTGTCTATCCTTATCTCAAGCGGTTGACGCCGCTGGCACATTTCGGTGTCGGACTCGGAATGTCCATGGCGCCGCTCGGCGGTTGGTTTGCAATCGTCGGATCGTTTCACAATCTCACCACAGGAATTATTCTTCCCCTGTTTGTACTGTTCTGGGGGACAGGTTTTGATATTATTTATTCGACACTGGACGAACATTTTGACCGTGAAGAAAATCTCTTTTCATTTCCATCGCGATTCGGACGCAAACGTGCTCTGCAAATCTCCGGCATCCTTCACCTGCTCGCATTCATCATTCTTGTCATTCTCTTTTTCCACTCGCTGAAAGCATTCGTCGCGGTGCCGTTCCTGCTCCTCAGCGGATTACTTCTTTATCTCGAACAGAAAAAAGCCGAAGATGTTGAGCTGGCATTTTTCAAGATCAACATCCTTGTCGGCTTCAGCGTCTTCTTCATGGTGATTCTAACGAACACATTCGCATGAGAATTGTTCTCGGCATTACAGGTTCTTCCGGCGCCATTTATGCTGTGGATTTTCTGAAGAAATCCACTGCCGATAAATTTCTCATCGTCAGCAAATGGGGAAAAGTATTGCTGAAAGATGAAGTAAATCTCACCGAAAAAGAACTTCAGCCGTACATCAAGCATCAGTTTTCCAACGACGATCTCACCGCCCCAATCGCTTCCGGCTCGAATCATTTTGATGCGGTCGTCATTCTTCCCTGCTCTACTTCCACACTTGGTAAAATTGCTTCCGGCATAGGCGATTCACTCATCACACGCGCCGCACAGGTCGCGCTAAAGGAACGAACCAAACTTGTGTTGTGCATCCGTGAAACTCCGATATCAACTTTGTCGCTTGAACAGGCGGCACGCCTGTCCGGTTACGGCGCGATCATCATGCCGATTTCATCGCCGCTGTATTTCGTTCCGCAATCGGTTGATGAATATGTCGGGGCATTCACCGACAAACTTCTCAGCGTGTTGGGCGAACGAATATCACGCGGATGGCGTGCGGAAGAATTGGAGTGAGCTATGAGTTTCACTGCGCTCCGGGAATTCGTTTCTTTTCTTGAACGTAACGGAGAACTCCACCGTGTTACTGTTGAAGTTGATCCCGAATTAGAAATCACCGAGATTGCTGCACGTGCGCTTCGGTTAGGAAAGCCGGCACTTCTTTTTGAAAAAGTAAAGGGCGCAAAATATCCGCTCGTCATTAACACGCTTGCCAGCGAACGCCGCATTGAGCTTGCACTCGGAACTCATCCGGACAAGTTAGGCGAGCAGCTTATTTCGTTTGCCGAACAAGCGCTGCCTCCCTCTCCGAAAATTTTCCTGAAACACCCGGGCATGACATGGCGGCTGCTCAAGTCGCGGCCCCGGCATGTCACAATTGCCCGGTCGCAGGAAGTTGTTGAAAAGCCAAACCTCAGTAATTTGCCGATCATCAAATCATGGCCCAAAGACGGCGGACGATTCATCACACTGCCGCAAGTATTTACGTACGATCCGCGCAACGGAAAACGCAACGTCGGTATGTACCGCATGCATGTGTTTGATAAAGAGACGACCGGTATGCATTGGCAAATTCAAAAAGGCGGCGGCTTCCATTATTATCATGCCGACAAAATGAATCAGCCGTTCGAGCTTGCCGTTGCGCTTGGCACCGATCCGGCAATGCTTCTTGCAACTGTCGCTGCGCTTCCGGAAGGAATTGATGAAGCGATGTTCGCCGGATTTCTGCGCAAGAAGCGAACTGAATTTGTCGGCGGTCGGTCAATTTCGATCAGCGTTCCGGCAAATGCAGAATTTATTTTGGAAGGCGTCGTTGAACCGAAAGAGCGGCGCATGGAAGGACCGTTCGGCGATCACTTCGGCCATTACTCTGCCGCATCCGAATTCCCCGTTTTTCACATCAAAGCCGTCACACATAGAAAAGATCCGATTTATCCTGCGACGGTCGTCGGTATTCCGCCAATGGAAGATAAATTTTTGGGCGATGCCACTCAGAAAATTCTCGGCCCGCTTGCCAAGCTTTTGCATTCCGAGGTTCACAGTTTGTGGGCATATTACGAAGCCGGATTTCATAATCTTCTTGTCGTTGCCATTGAAGAGCGATATCAAAAAGAAGCGATGAAAACCGCGCTTGGATTGATGGGCACAGAGCAACTTTCGTTGACGAAATGTTTAATTACCGTTTCAGAAGAAGTGAATCCGCGTGATTTCTCTGCCGTACTTAAAGCCGTACGGGAAAATTTCGACCCGCATTATGATTTCATCATGCTGCCGAAAGTGCCGCTCGATACGCTCGACTTCACTTCGTATAAAATGAATCTCGGCAGTAAAATGATTCTCGACGCAACACAAAAATCCGCCGCAGCGCACAAACGCGAGCCGAAACGATTAACGCAGGCGAGAAAGCTCACCGGCGCTGTTCGCGAGCTTAGAAACTTCGACCGGCGAATTCTTGATGTAAATCTTGTTGACGGAACTCTTCTTCTCGTCAAATTGAAAATGGCGCCGGAGGCAACGGTAAAAAGAGACGGCGCGCAGATAATAAAAAAAATCATTGCCCTGCCTGAACTTGATGGAGTCAAAATTGCCGCAGCAGTGAGCGGCGATATAGATATTCACAATAGAGAGAGTTATATTTGGGGTATATTTACGCGTTTCGATTGTGAACGTGATGTAAATTTCACCGAGCAAAAGCTCATCGGTATTTCACCGGTCTACAACGGCATTATGGGAATAGACGCGACATGGAAACAGGGCTACCCTGAGCCGCTGGTGATGAATGAAAGCATTGTGAAAAAAGTTGATGAACGGTGGGAAAGGTACTGGAAGTAAAAAAATCATAACCATTCAATAAGTCTATGAGTTCGACAATTTATTTTCGTGACAAGCGTCTTACACCCATTTGGGAAAAAATTCAGAACGGTACCCGTCTTTCACTTGAAGATGGCGTGGCGCTGTTCAATTCTGGCGACATCATTTCGATTGGAAAGATGGCGCACGCAGTTCAGCAGCAGAAAAGCGGCGATGCCGTTTATTTTGTGCTGAATCAAAAGATCGAGCCGACAAATGTCTGCGTCCTTTCATGTAAGTTCTGCGACTTTGCTACAAAGACCGGCAAACCAGATGCGTATGAAATGACAATCGAAGAGATCCTGAGCAAACTCACGCCGGAAATTCACGAAGTACATATCACCGGCGGATTGCACCCGGATTGGGAATGGAAATACTACCTTGACATGGTTCGGGAAATAAAAAAGAATTTCCCGAATGTTGACGTAAAAGCGTTCACGGCTGTCGAAATAGATTTCTTCCATAAAAAATTCAAGCTGCCGATCGAAGAAGTTCTTCTTCAATTGAAAGATGCCGGACTTCGCACCATGCCCGGCGGCGGCGCAGAAGTTTTTTCGGAACGCGTGCGCAAGCTGCTCTTCAATCAAAAGATTGGCGCGAAAACATGGTTTGAAGTTCATAAAACGGCGCATCGTCTCGGCATCCCGACAAATTCGACATTGCTGTACGGCCACGTTGAAACATACGAAGAACGCGTTGTGCACATGATGAAATTGCGCGAGGCGCAGGATGAAACCGGCGGCTTCCTCACATTCATTCCGCTTGCGTTCCAGCCCGGCGATACAGGCATCAAACCGAAAAATGATTTCACGTCTGCCATCGAAGATTTGAAAACCATTGCTGTCTCTCGGCTGATGCTCGATAATTTTCCGCACATCAAAGCGTACTGGGTAATGCTCACGGAAGAAGTTGCGTCGGTCGCGCTGCATTTCGGCGCAGATGATATGGACGGAACCGTTGGCGGAGAAAAAATTGCTCATGATGCCGGTGCAGTGAGTCCGATGAAATTGGCAAAAGACCACATCATTAAAATCATCAACGATGCCGGAAAAATCCCTGTCGATCGCGATGTCTTTTACAATCCACTCAATCTTTACACTGACAATGTCATTGGAAAAATTCCATATTTGAATTCTGTTCCATTTTATTCTCATTTTGAAAAACACCAATTCAAAATTTTCCCGGTTGTGCCGCGAAGAATGGGCGAGCTGGCAAAGAAAGAACAGATTGAAGCAGGCCCGTTTTCGCTTATGGATTTCTTCAGCAACACAGATACACTTGAACTGATGAATCATTGTATCGCAACGCGCGATCAGGTAAAAAGCGTGATGCTTTTTTCAAAAGAAGGCTGGACGGGACTTGAAGGCAAAACAATTGGAATTACGGACGACACGGCAACGTCGGTGCGCTTGCTTCAAGTTCTGCTTGCAAAAAAATACAACGTTCACGCAACTTTTAAACGTCTTCATGCCGGTGTGAATAATTACGATGCATACGACGCCGTTCTCCTTATCGGCGATGAAGCGCTGCGGCGCAACAAATACGGTCTGCCCGGATTTGAACTCGTCTTCGACCTTGCTAAAGAATGGTACGATTGGCAAAAACTTCCATTTGTGTTTGCTGTTTGGGCACAGAGAAAGTCATTGAGTGCTGAACGCAAGAGCGAGCTTCATCATATCCTTGCACGTTCACTCGAACGTGCAGAAGCAGAATTGGATGCTGTCGGAAAAGTACACGGTGACCGTATTGGATTGACGGCAAAAGAGACGCAGGAATATTTGGAAGGCTTCAATTATCATTTGGGTGAACGAGAACGTGAAGCGATGGCAATATTCAAAGAATTATATACCGGTGTTGCTTTGGACATAAAAACTAACTCTGAGCTACAAAGAGAAATGGATTGATGGGTTGTTGGATTGATGGAATTGTTCATCTTCCATTTTCCATCTCCCACTCACTCTCAAAAATTGGTTATGGATGCTTCATTGCTCACAAAGTTGCAGGAACTCATCCAGCAGGGAGAAAAACTCCTGCCGGATGGCGGCCTCGAATTTTCCGGCTATAATGCAAAGATACAGCCCCAGTATTTGCAGTGGCGAAAAAATTGCCTTGACCTTCTCGGAAAAATCGGAGAGAAAGGAATTGCACTTCGCACGCGTATTGCCAATGATGAGAATGGACCATATTTCTATCAGTCTTCGACGCAACATATCATCGAATGTCTAAAAGAGGCGTCCGCAGAAGTGACGACAGAAAAAACCGCGCCTCCTTCAAAAGCACAAGCCGCAGCACTGCCGAAACAACCAGCATCCAATCACCCGGCACATCTGCAGGAATTGCCCGGCACTGCTTCCACACCTAGATCTAAAAGCAATTGTGTGTTTGTCGTCTCATCGCCAAACAACCCGTTTCTCGAACAGCTTACCACGTTGCTGAAAGAAATAGGAATAGCACCGACGGTGTACCAGCGAACAAACGGAGCAAGCGAGTCATTCGTTACTCAATTAGAAAAAGCAAACGATGCACGGTACGCTTTTTGGTTATTCAACGCCGACGATACGCCGAACACAATGTTTGAACTCGGATATCTTGCCGCAAAGCTCGGCGCAAACAGAGTGTGCTGTATCTACACGAAAGAGGCGCAGCCGCCTAAGAGTATTCCCGGCGTCGTAAAAAAAGAAATTGTTGTGAGGCTGGAAGAAATCAGTTTCAGTTTAATGAAAGAACTGAAAGCCGCCGGTTATGCAGTCTCAATCTAATAATGAAGAAGGAAGGAAATGCAATTAGAATCGCTCTATAAAAAGGTTCGTGCAAACGAACGATTGACTCAGGAAGAAGGATTATTTTTGTTCCACAATGCCGAGTTGCTTGATCTTGCTGACCTTGCGAATCAAATTCGCTTTAAGAAAAATCCCGAGCCCGCGGTGACTTTTGTCCTCGATTCAAATCCGAACTACTCTAATGTGTGCAACGTTGACTGTATCTTCTGTGCATTCTACCGCCATCACGGTGAAGAAGGCGAATATACGTATTCCGTGGACCACATGATTCAGAAATTCAAAGAATCTGCGGCGAAAGGAATTACAACAATTCTCCTTCAGGGCGGCGTGAATCCCGATCTGCCTCTGGATTACTATGTTGACATGGTGCGCAGAACAATTGAAGAAGTGCCGCAGATCCATCCGCATTTTTATTCGACCTCGGAAATTATCGGAATGTCAAACGTCTCGGGACTTTCAATTCACGATGTGCTGCAAAAATTATGGGATGCGGGAATGCGGAGCTTGCCTGGAGGCGGCGCCGAAATTCTTTCCGACCGCGTGAAGAAAAAAATCAGCAACAAGAAAGGAACGTCCGCCGACTGGCTGAACGTGATGCGCGAAGCGCACAAGATCGGCTACAAAAGCACCGCAACAATGATGTACGGGCATTTGGAAACAGACGAAGACGTGTTGATTCATCTCGAAAGCGTCCGCCAGTTGCAGGATGAATATCACGGATTCACTGCATTCGTTCCGTGGAGTTTCAAACCGGGCAACACGCCGCTAGAAAAAATCATTCCTCACTACGCGACTCCGACGCGCTACTTGCAGATGATCGCGTTCTCACGAATTTATCTTGACAATTTCCCGCACATTCAGGCATCATGGTTCTCTGAAGGAAAAAAGACCGGACAAATTGCGCTTCACTTTGGCGCGGACGACTTCGGTGGAATTTTACTGGAAGAAAATGTTCACGCCGCTGCAAACTTCGTCAACAAAACGAATATGGAAGAATGCATTCAGATGATTCACGAATCGGGGTTTGATGCGGCGCAGAGAGGGACGCTGTACGAGATAAAGAAGCTTTTTCCACGATCAAAAGCGGCGTAGCAGTTTCTTAGTGTGCCGCTCCGTTATCATTTCACACTTCAAGCAGGCGGCGTATGAAAGCCATTATCACTCTTTTCCCCATTCTTTTCATTTCGCTCCTTGTCAATAGCTGCAACGATTCTGTTAACGGAATCCCAATCAACGGTTTCGCGAGTGAGCAATTGCGGAATGCAATACACGGAACTGTTCTCGACAAATATTCAAAACCTGTCGCGGGAGCAGAAATTCATTACTACTTTGGGGGACCATATCTTGCGAAAAACGGGCTATCAAAAACTTATGCCTCATTAAATAAGCAGGAATCTTACACCACTATTTCGTGGTTAGTACCAACAGAGTCGCAAACGCTTGTGCGGATCTCTCGTTTAGGAACGCGAGAGCTAATGCTAGTTGTCGTTGATACGGTTCTGCGTGCTGGCAGCTATAACCATCTCATTAACACGAGTGATTGGACGAACGGCTGTTACATTGTTGAATCTATTATTGGGAAGTCTGCCCAAGCATGGCTTCTTGTCCTTTCCGATCCAGACAACAGCACCCTGCCAAATAAAAGACCATTGACAGCTACAAACTGGAAAGGCGAATTTACTCTTCCTTATTCGACACTAGGAATTGGAGAAACATACTCGGTAATAAATGAAAACAATCAAGCTATTGGCACTTATCAGATTCCTGATTCCTTTTCCGTCGTTATTGTGGACAACAAGAAAGTTGCTTTGGTTGAAGACGTGAAGATTAACATGAACGAGGATTTTGTTCATTCGTTTATTTTGAAATAGAAAACAACTCGCTCACAAGAGATAAGTAAGTCGGAGCGGCACTCCGACTTACAAATTTCAATACAGCACCACTTCCGGTACGTTCGGAATGATTTTTTTCTCATGCCCGAGTTTGAACAAAAGCTCCAGCGCCTTCTTCCCTTTTTCTCCCATATCAATCGTCAGTTCGCTCACATACATCTTCACAAATTTCTCGCCGAGTTTCTCGTTAATTCCTCTCCCCCATTTCAGCGCATAGGGAATAGATTCACTCTGATGCGTGTAGCCATAGTGAATGCTTTCGCGCAACCCTTTGGAAAGCTTGATCGCCATTTCTTCGCCCAAATCTTTCCGCACCACATCCAAACCGAGCGGCAGCGGAAGTCCGTGGGTTTTCTTCTCCCAGAATTCTCCGAAGTCAAGAATTTTGTTGAAACCTTCCTGCTGATACGTGATTTGTCCTTCATGGATGAGCACACCCGCATCGAATTCTCCTGACGAAACACGTTCCATAATCTGGTCGAACGGAATGTCAACATTTGCAATGCCGTCGGTAAAAATTTTAAAAATCAACGTTGCCGTTGTCATCTTTCCCGGAGTTGCAACGGTTTTGCCTTTTAGTTCTTCCAACGTTTTATATTTTTTTGAAACAATGACCGGCCCGTAGCCTTCGCCCATGCTTGCACCGGTTTTCATAATCCAGTATTTATCAGCAACAAATGCGAACGCGTGCGCAGAAATTGCCGTCACTTCCAGTTCAGCCTTCATCGCGCGAACATTGAGCGACTGAATATCTTCCAGCATATGCTCAATCGTAATACCGTCCAATTTTACTTTCCCGCTTGCCAATCCGTAAAACATAAATGCATCATCAGGATCAGGACTATGTCCAACTTTTACAATCTGTTCACTCATATTTTTTCTTTCTTTGTTTTTGCATCTCGGTTTTCAAAATTCAAGACTTTTGTGAATTAATCATTGACCCTTATTTCTTTGTGCCGATGTATAATGTTGCGATGCCAAGCGTCAACAGCCGAAATGTAACATCAACAAATCCTGCTGAACGCAAAATTGCGAGGAACTCCTCGCCGTCCGGAAATTTCAAAACCGTCTCAGGTAAATAGTGATATGCCGCCGTGTCTTTCGATACAATTTTTCCGATCAATGGAAGAATATTAAGAAAATAAAAAAAATATAATTGCTTGAAAGGAAAAACGCGCGGCTTCGAAAATTCCAGCACCGCTATTTTCCCGCCCGGCTGTAAGACGCGATACATTTCCAAAATTCCCTTCTCGACATGCTCAAAATTCCTTACGCCAAATGCGGCGATTGCGGCGTCAAATGTTCCATCCTCAAATTGAAGATGTTCGGCATCGCCAGTCTCAAGCCGGATTAACGACTCTAATCCACGATCATGAACTTTCTTTCTCCCGAACGCGAGCATCCGCTCGGAAATATCCACGCCAACGATCTCTTTGGGGTTCAATCGAAGTGCGGCAATGGCAAAATCTCCGGTACCGGTAGCGACATCAAGAATTTTTTTCGGCTGTAAACTCCGAAGCGCTTCAACGGCAACACGGCGCCAGTACAAATCAACTCCGCCGCTGAGAAGATGATTCAGGAGATCATAGCGATAAGCAATAGAATCGAAAAGGCTGCGGACGTATTGTTTCTGCATTCAACTCCCAACGGGATTGCTACTTACATTGCGTGATACATCAATATAAAAAACCGAGGGGGAATTTACAATTTTCGCGGAAGTGAACGTTCTATCCCATCCACAAATTTCTGTCGAGACTTCTATATTGAATCGCCTCGCTCAAATGTTCCGTACGAATTTCTTCGCTCCCCGAAAGATCGGCGATCGTGCGCGCAACTTTCAAAATGCGATCATACGCGCGGGCAGATAACCCTAATTTTGTCATCGCCATTTTCAACAACTCTTCTCCGGCAGAATCAATCGCACAGAATTCACGGATTTCTTTTGACTGCATGTGCGCATTGGCAAACAATCCTTTGCGATGTTCGAACCGGCGCGCCTGCCGTTCCCGCGCTTTCACAACGCGAGTGCGAATGCATGATGAAGGCTCGCCCGGTTTTTTCTGCCCGAGCTCGGCAACTTTTACTGCAGGAACTTCAATGTGAATATCGATACGATCAAGCAACGGACCGGAAATCTTCGCCATGTATTTTTGAATCTGCATCGGCGTGCACGTACATTCGTGATTCGGATTTCCATAATTCCCGCACGGACACGGATTCATCGCGCAGACAAGCATGAACTGAGCCGGGAATTCCAGTGACATTTTAGAGCGGCTGATCGTTACCTTGCCATCCTCTAACGGCTGACGCATCACTTCCAACACATTGCACGCAAACTCGGGAAGCTCGTCAAGAAATAAGACGCCGTGATGTGAAAGAGAAATTTCTCCGGGGCGCGGTATCGTTCCGCCGCCGACCAGTGCACTGTCGGAAATTGTATGATGCGGCGCGCGAAACGGACGAGTCGCAACAAGCGCCGAATTCCGCGGAAGCAATCCGGCAACGGAATGGATTTTTGTTGTCTCAATGCTTTCTTCAAATGTTAAAGAAGGAAGAATTCCGGGAAGCCTTCGCGCAAGCATTGTTTTACCCGAACCCGGTGGACCAATCATGATGATATTGTGCCCGCCGGCAGCGGCAACTTCGAGAGCGCGCTTCACATTTTCCTGACCTTTCACATCGGAGAAATCGAGTCCGCCAAAGAGTGACTGCTCAGAAAAAACTTCTTTGATGTTGAGCTTTGTCGGCGGAACAACACCAAAATTTCCGTGCAATAGATCAATTGTTTCTGCAAGTGTAGAAACACCGTAAACATCAAGTCCCTCCACCATCGCAGCTTCACGCGCATTGTCTTTCGGAAGAATAATGCCACGCAATCCTTTTTTCTTGATTTCAACCGCTATCGGCAGAACACCGTGCACTGCGCGGAGACTTCCATCAAGAGCAAGCTCGCCCAGAATGACGAAGTCTTTCAGCAAATCATCCGGCGCCTGTCCGCTCGACACCAGCATACCAACAGCGATCGGAAGGTCGTGTGAGGAGCCTTCCTTCTTTACATCTGCCGGCGCAAGATTGATGGTGACGCGCTTGTTCGGATACGTGAAGCCGGAATTTTTTATCGCTGTGGCAACGCGTTCGCGGCTTTCTTTTACCGCATTATCGGGAAGCCCCACCATGAAAAAATTCGGAACAGTGTTTTCGATGTTGGTTTCAATTTCGATGAGGTAGGCATTGATGCCGTAGGTTGCACTGCTCAGAACGACTGAAAGCATACGGTCTCCAAGGGAGTTCTTACAACCGGAAGATTATTATCATGAAGCTGAAAATCACGCCGACGGCGTGCACTGTGGTTTTTTTATGAAAACTGAAACCGCTGACGCGAAAATTGTCAGGTCCCCGCCATCTCCGTTCGTGTGAGGAAGAAGATTCTGCTTTTCAAACGGTTATATTACCTGTTGGTGCGCAGAAAATCAAGACGGGTTTGCACTTTTTCTATCGGAACTAAAAGTTTGTCTTTGCCGAACAGTGCATCCTGCGGTTTCGTAAACGCAAGCTCGTATTCCTGACTCATAATGATTGCTTCTTCCGGACAAACTTCCTCGCAGAAGCCGCAGAAGATACAGCGAATCATATTAATCTCAAATTTTTCGGGGTAGCGTTCTTTCCCCAAATCAGTTTCGCCCGCTTGCACTTCAATGGCAAGCGCGGGACACACGCGGCTGCACAGTCCGCACGCAACACAGCGCTCAACTCCGTTTTCTTCCACAAGCACCGGGCGGCCGCGAAATGATGCCGGCGGCTGAAATCGTTCGTCAGGATATTGCGTCGTAAATGTCGGCGTGAACATCTGGCTGATCGTGAGTTTCATTCCTTTTACGATTTCAGGAATGTACATTCGTTCCAACAACGACAAATCTTTTTTTCGAATGATTGCGCTCTTCTCTTCGCTCATACCATACCTCTTTCCGACAAATTCATATCGCCTGCTTCATTTACAAAAGAATAATTAATCCGGTAATGACAATATTCAGAATTGCCAGCGGAAGCATCACTTTCCACCCGATGTTCATCAATTGATCGTAGCGGAACCGTGGAATCGTCCAGCGCACGATAATAAAAAATAACAAGACGAGCGCGACTTTTATTCCGAACGCCGCAACCTGCAACAAGCTGACTGCGAGCGGTGAAAGACCAAAATTTTCGATGAACGGGAGCTGCCAGCCGCCTAAATAAAGCGTAACGATGACCGCGGATGCCGTGATCATGTTCGCGTACTCAGCAAGGAAAAACAATCCGAACTTCATTCCGGAATATTCCGTGTGATAGCCGCCGACAAGTTCCGGCTCCGCTTCCGGTAAATCGAACGGCAAACGGTTTGTTTCAGCAAAATATGCAATGACGAATGTAATGCACCCCAGCGGCTGAAGGAAAATATTCCACGTCGGTAAAAATCCGAACAAGTAATTTCCTTGGTGCACAACGATCTTGTCAAGCTGCAGCGAACCTGCTATCATCAGCACGCCGATAATCGAAAGTCCCAGCGAAAGCTCATAGCTGATCATCTGTGCCGACGAACGCAGTCCGCC
Organism: Bacteroidota bacterium; assembly: GCA_021796215.1. Classification (GTDB taxonomy): domain Bacteria; phylum Bacteroidota; class Ignavibacteria; order UBA10030; family UBA8401; genus JAJYOI01. Next base: position 32,316 of record JAJYOK010000001.1, on the reverse strand, counting down.
AAGCAGTGAATATTTATTGTTCGACGACCACCCGCTGAGCGTAATGCCATATACACCGAGCGACGAAAGCGCAAGCAGATATAACAGTCCGACATTGACATCGGCAATCATCAGTTTATAGTCGTGTCCGAAAAGATGGATTGTGTTCCCGAACGGAATTACCGCAAACGTTGACAGAGCGACAATCAACGAAATAAGCGGGGCAAGGCTGTGGACGAATTTATTCGCCGCTGTGGGAACAATATCTTCCTTAAAGAAAAGTTTCACAATGTCAGCAACAGGCTGAAGCAGTCCCATCGGCCCGACACGATTCGGCCCTACGCGATTCTGAATAAGCGCACTGACACGGCGCTCCGCATAAACGAGGTACGCAACCGTTGTCAGGTTAACCAGAAGAATAAAGGCAATTTTAATAAGCGCTTCTATTATTATATTCATTTCTATTTTCCCGACAGAAGAAAAAAATTAAGCGTGAACGTTAACCGTCGTTTTTGTTTTTAACGGCGTGCCTTTCTTTCCAACTTTGAGATAAGAAAGCCCCTTAAAACTTTCTACGCGCTGCACAATTTCGTTGAATACTTCGTCGGCGGTATTGAATTTGAATTTTGTTCCCATCGCCGCAGCAACGCCTGCAACAATTTTCCATGACGAGCGGGCATCGCGCCGGGGACCTTTTCCCCATTTGTCATTATGCGAGGCAAATTTATCCCAGCGGCTCATTTCAAATCCATCCATCGCACGGTCAAGTTCCAGCGTCGTCACTGCCGGACGAATCCGCTGAACGCGGTGCTGAAAGTTGACCATCGTTCCGTTCTTCTCTGCATACGCCGCGGCTGCAAAAACTACATCGGCATAGCGCGTCGTGCTGTTTTCATTCGTTGCATGAACAACAAAAAATTCAAGCTTCGGAAGGACTTCAGCAAGACCCGGTATTGCCGCAAGATCATCTTCCAGCGCATAGAGCGCTTTGATTTTGCCGTCGCGGATTCCTTCGATGATCGCATCAAAGCTCATTCCACCATCGCCCGGCACTATACCAACTTCAGCGGCACCAGCCGAATTCGGAGTTTTGTCTGAGCGAAGAAGAATAGTATCTTCACTGCCTTCAACGATATGGCGGGCAAAATCTACATTCTTCGTTCCCAGCACTTCTTTCACAAAGCGCTGAAAAACGTAATTATCTTCGTTTGTTGCAAACGGAGAACCGAGAGCTGCGACTTCCGATTTCTTGAACGATTTCAGTTCTGATGCGACGCGTGAAATTGCTTCATCCCATCCAACTTCTACAAGCATGCCGTCTTTTCTGACCATCGGCGCTTTAATGCGGTTTTCTGCATTGACAAATTTGAACGTATCGAGTCTGCCGTGATCACACATCCAACTGCTGTTCACGTCATCATTGCGGCGCGGAGTGAGGCGCAGGATTTCGTTGTTGCGAACGCCGAGTTCAATATTGCACCCGCGCGCACATCCCTGACAGATCGTATCAGTGAACGACATTTCCCACACGCGTGCTTTGAAACGAAAATCTGCATTCGTCAATGCGCCAACGGGGCAGATGTCGACAACATTCATCGAATACGGATTATCGAGCTTCTCGCCGGGGAATGTTGTCAACTCCGTATGATCACCGCGTTGAATGAACTGAAGCTGATGCACGCCGGCAATTTCATCGCAAAACCGGACGCAGCGAGAACACAGGATGCACCGCTCCGCATCAAACATCACATGCGGACCAATTTGAATGCGCTTCGGTTTATGAACTTTGTCTTCATCAAATCTGCTGTAGCCTGTGCTGTACTTATATGTGTAATCCTGAAGCTTGCATTCTCCCGCTTCGTCGCAAATCGGACAATCGAGCGGATGGTTGATAAGAAGAAATTCCATCACAGCGTTACGGGCATGGACGACGCGATCATTTTTCGTGTGCACCACCATGCCGTCGGCAACCTGCGTTGAACACGCAATTGCAAGCTTCGGCATTTTTTCAATTTCAACAAGACACATGCGGCAATTACCGGAGACAGAAAGTTTCGGATGCCAGCAAAAGTGCGGAATTTTTATTCCATGTTCTCTCGCTGCTTCGATGATCGTCCGCTTGCTGTCGGCTTCAATTTGCGTACCGTCAATCGTAATTTTTACTGTAGGCATAAATTCTCTTCACTCGCTTCACAATTGAATCAGCTATCCGATCGCTCAAAAGCAAATCGGATAGCTTTCTGATTTTTTACTTACCGCAATGTTTCTTCAACGGAGGTGAGTTTGTACCCGAACGCGTCGGCTACACCCTTGTAGGTAATATAACCATCAACCATATTCAAACCAAATTTGATCTCTGCATTGGTTTGAACAGCTTTTTCCCACCCTTTGTTCGAAATCTCAACCGCGTACGGAAGCGTTGCATTCGTCAGTGCAACAGTTGAAGTGAACGGAACCGCACCCGGCATGTTCGCGACGCAATAATGAACGACGCCTTCCACGACGAATGTAGGATTTTCATGCGTCGTCGGCTTGCAGGTTTCAATACATCCGCCCTGGTCGACCGCAACATCAACGACCACGCTGCCCGGCTTCATGTGCTTCAGCATTTCTCTCGTAACGAGCTTCGGCGCTTTCGTCCCGGGAATCAACACTGCACCGATCACCAAATCGGCGCGACGGACTGCTTTCTGAACGTTATACTGATTCGACATCATCGTCACAACATTTTTCGGCATGATGTCGTCAAGATGGCGCAGGCGATACAAATTGTTATCAAGAATCGTGACGCGTGCACCGAGTCCAGCCGCAATTTTCGCCGCGTTCGTCCCGACAATACCGCCGCCTAACACAACAACATCTGCCGGCTCAGTTCCGGGAACTCCGCCCAGAAGTATTCCGCGTCCGCCCATTGTCTTCTCCAAATATTTTGCACCTTCCTGCGGCGCCATGCGCCCGGCAACTTCGCTCATTGGAATTAACAGCGGAAGCGAGCCGTCGGCTTTTTGCACTGTCTCGTAGGCAATACAAACGGCTTTGGTTTTCATCATCGCAAGCGTCAGTTCTTTGCTGGCGGCGAAATGAAAATAGGTGAAAAGAATCTGTCCGTCGCGGATAAGAGAATATTCCGGTTTGATCGGTTCTTTCACTTTAACAATCATGTCTGCTTTGTGGTACACTTCCTTTGCGGTTTTAATAATCTTTGCGCCCGCTTTCGCATACGCATCGTCATCAAAGCCGCTGCCGACTCCTGCTTTTGTTTCAACGAGCACCGTGTGCCCGAACGATTTCAATGTTTGCACGCCAACCGGTAGCAGTCCGACGCGGTTTTCGTTTGTCTTTATTTCTTTTGGTACGCCGATAATCATAATAGTCTCGCAAGTTTTTTCATTAAAAAGTTAATTAGGTACATCTGGTGAAAAAATAATAGTTGAGAATTGCTCTTCACGGAACAACAGCGCTGCCGCTTCCGATACTTCGCTGACAGTAACAGAATCAATGTGCCGCGCGATAGCATCAAGCGTTGTGAATTCTCCGAAATACAATTCGCCGCTCCCAAGCCGCATCATCCGATTCGATGTGCTTTCCAGTCCGAGCAGCATACTTCCTTTCAATTGCTCTTTTGTGCGTTTCAACTCAGCCGCTGAAATCGGCTTTTGTTTCAGTTTTAAAAACTCCGCCCGCACTAAATCAAGACAGTGTGCAATATGCTTTTTATCCGTTCCGACATACACACCGAACGAACCGGTATTGCTCAAAAGATTAAGAAATGAATAAACGGAATAGGCGTATCCGAACTTCTCACGGATATTTTGAAATAATCGCGAGCTCATTCCATCGCCTAACAATGTGTTCAGTACCAGTGACGGGTAGCGGTGCTTGCTGTGAATACTGAACGCCACCGTTCCGCTGCATACATGCGCTTGTTGAATCGGTTTCGGAACTTCAATCATCTTTCCTTTTGCATGCCCGCGTACAGACTGAACGCGGGATGTGGTTATCTGCCGATTCGAAACGCGGCGCATCAGCACAAAATATTTTTCAATAAGGCTCACCAACTTCTCGTGCGCAATATTTCCTGCCGCCGCAATAACCATGCGGTCGTTCGTATAATGCGTTTTCACATAACGGAATAGATCGTCGCGTGTAAATGTCGAGACATTTTTCGCTGTTCCGATCACCGGATATTTCAACGGGCCCGGGGCGTAAATGTTTTCTTCAAACACATCGTGAATCAAATCGTCGGGATCATCTTCAACATTCTTGATCTCTTCAAGCACAACCTGTTTTTCTTTTTCAATTTCTTTTTCGGGAAATGTCGGATACTGAAGAAGATCGGAAAGCACATCCACAGCTTTTTCCACATGCGCATCCAGCACGCGGGCATAAAAACATGTATGCTCTTTCGATGTGAACGCATTCATGTAGCCGCCAACCGACTCCAGACTGCGAGCGATTGCCTGCGTGGAGCGGTGTTCGGTTCCCTTAAAAACCATGTGTTCCAAAAAATGGGAAATGCCGTTGGTGGTGTCGTTTTCATTGCGGGAACCGGTATCAATCCACACACCGATGGTAACAGATTTTACATGAGGAATTTCTTCGCTGACAACTCTGATACTATTATTGAGAGTCGTCTTTCGGTAAGTCAAAGATGGTGTTTTTCGCGCTACAATTGAAATGTTTTGCGGTGGAGAAGTTCGTGCTCTGTGGGACATTTATTGTGAATTTACTGTTCAATTTCATTTCCCAAAGGGATTCCTTCGGAACAAAAACTTCAATAATATAAGGCGAAATGGCAAGAGAGTCAAGAAATGGGCGATATCAACGGTTCCACCGGTTATGAATTACGAATGCAGGAATTTCTTCATCACACACCGCGCCGCATGTGCTTTTGCTTAGGAACGATATGCTTTTGCGCCGGCATCGTCCGGTGTTTCCTTTTGATAATATTTTGCCCAGCCGTTGTTCAACGAAAAGACTATTCGTTTCCCCAAAAACTTTTCCATCCATAACGGTATGAAAAAATGTCTGTCTGCGCGGAAGTACTCATAATAATGATGATCGGTGCAGCCTTTGTCATCGTAGGCGTGGCGGGCAGCAAAATCGCCGCAAAAAGTTGCCCATGGCAAGCCGACACACCCCAAAACGAAATGTATCCACGGTTTGGCTTCTTCCCGAACGATGGTCGGTATCAGATCTCTTGTGGTATCAATTCTGCCGGGCCAATATTGAATGAATTTAAGATCGCTAAGAAGAGGAAATTTCTTCCTGAATTTTTCAATCACCGCATCAATCACGCGCGATGAATTGACATCGTTCACTGAAAAAGTAGTGAGCATATCTCCGCCGCCAAGCAGTATCCGGTTGTCTCCCGTCAAACGGTAATAACTGTATACGAGATCCGAATCCCAGCATTGAAACCTTCCGGCAGGAAAAATTTTTTCTATCATACTTTCACTGAGCGGCTCGCTGATCGAAAGAAACGTTTGTGCATGATAGATGCTGTCGGCAAGCTGCGTTACCGAAGAGTGCAATTTATCAGCGCAGAAAATTATCTGGTCGGCAGTGACAGAACCAAGATGTGTCTCTGCACGATGTTCGTGTACGGACAAAACTTCCGATGCTTCATAAATTTCAATTCCGTTTTCCAACAATATCTTTTTCATTCCCTGTGAATACAACAAAGCGTTCACGCCATATGTATCCGGATATCTGACGCCTCCGGAATAACTTTCAGAGCCGATTATTTTTTTCACTTCATTCCTGTCGTAGAGAGTCTGGGCAAAGCCGAGCATTTTTCGGGCTTTCATTTCTTCCTGAATATCTTCCCAACCGCTTTCACCATTCCCGAGAAACAAACAATCCTGCACCTGAAAATCACAATTGATGTTGTGCCGGGTAATGTGCGCCACCATCATCTCCACTCCTTTGGTAGCGACTCCCCACAAATCAGCGGCATCTGCTTTTCCGTATCTCCGGATAAGCTGGGATAATTCCAGCTCGCTATCGGGGGTGAGAAAACCGGCACTTTTGCCCGAAGAACTGCCGCCGCAAATATTTTTCTCGATCAATACAACCTTCACTCCTTTGTTCATCAAAGAGTAGGCAGCCGAAAGACCGGCAGCGCCTGCACCCACAATAAGAATATCCGCTTTGATATCTTTTTGAAGCGGCGGTTGAATCGGATCTTTTATTCCAAGCAGCGTCGTGAACCACCAGTTTTGAAGAATCATGTTTCTCCTTAGTTTTGCTGTAAACCGTCAATAATAACGATGCGTGCAGGCACATGAAACCGCATGGAGCGGCGGATAAACTTCTCAAATCATGTCCGGCAATGCAACTCATGAATGGTATGTTACCCGACAAAACAAATCAAAACATCCCCTCGTTCCGTCCCAAATGTACCCGCCGATCGTACTCGAATTCCTTCAGAAGTGACAGGGAGCGTGTGTGTAACACGACTTAATAAGTGATGGTACGCAAAGATAGATTTTCTATTGCCACGACCTTCAGGCCGTGGGTGGAATATGCCAAACCAAAGTCGGCTTTAGCCGAAATCATACTGTTTTGGGCTAAAGCCCCGAGAGGGGGTAGCTTCTTTTTCCACGACATAAATGTCGTGGCTATTGAAAGAAGGTTTCTGCGTAACATCAATTAATAATAAAACCTTCCTCTTTCCAACATTTCCAAAGGCGGAATTTTGGGTCCGCGGCAAATAAAAACTTTAAGATGGTTTTCGTGCGACGTAACGTACTCGTTTGTAAACTCTCCCGGATACACTTCAACACTATCAAAAACATTTTTCAATCCGCTCAAATCTCTTTCATACCCCAATTGAAGAAGAATCTTAAAATCCGTACCACTTTCTAATTTTTCTTTGCTCCACAAATAATACGTGTTATGCCCTGATGCAACGAAAGGAAAATCATATTTCTTGCCGTAAAGCTCAAGCGCGCCCGCCTGCCCGTAATTTTCAGCCGCAATTATTGTCTTCGCTTTTTCCGAATCCGGCAGACTTTGATACGCGTTGAGAACCAGATTGAATTTTTCCTTCCACCCTATTCTGTCCGCAAGAATCTGTGGAAGAGGCGGTTTATTTCCTGTTTCAAGCTCTGTGTTCAATCCCAGAAATTTTGTGTACGAACGCACTTGTTCATAAGTAAAGTACGGAAGGATCACGGGCACTCCGATTGCAAGTCCGGCATACAGGAAAACTATCAGCGCCGCTTTCAGCCACCGCGCGTTGTGCTTGAGTATGAAGCGTTCGAAAAAGAAACCGCCGCCGGCAAAAACCGCGGGATACGCGAACATCAGCCTGTCCGGACGGCTTGACCCCGAAATCATCATAAAAAGGAACAGGCTTAAAAACAGTGCCGCAAGAAATTTGCAGCTCTTCACACTTTTGGAGAAGAATAAAAATATTATCCCTGCACACCAGATCGGAAAAGAAGAAGGAGACATTTCCATTACCTGATTTTCAAAGAAGGTGAGCGGCGGAGTGTAAACATTTTTGTGCGCGCTGATATTTCTATAGAACTCAAGCGAAGGATAATTGTTCTGCACTTGCCACAAAATGTTCGGCAAGAAGATGAAAAGCGCGATCAGCGAACCGGCGGCAAACCATTTATTGAAAACAAGTCTCCATTGCCCGGTCATAAGCAGAGAAAAAACCAGCCCGGCAATAAAAACCGCAAACGTATGTTTGTTCATCATCCCCAAGCCCATGATAATGCCGAGCACAACCCACCGCTGAGGATTATTTTCTTTTATCATTCTCACTGTAAAAATCAGAAGCACAATTGCAAGCAGCGGCTCGTATGCGTTCATAGAATAAAATGCGCCGAATGCCACAATCACCGGCGAGGCTGCCATGGCGCATGCGGCGAGACACTGCGCAAATCTCCCGCCGCCGATTTCTTTTGCCAGCATTCCGGTATAGAACACAGAAGCAGATTGCGCCAGTGCCGGCAAAATTCTTATGGCAAGAAGCGACGTGCCGAAGAAAAACGAAAACGCCGTAAGAATAAACGGAGCTAACGGAGGATGGTCAACGTACCCGAACGCGGGCCTCGCGGCGCACGCGATATAATAGAACTCGTCAATGAAATAACCGTACGCTTTTACAAACGATGATGCATAGATAAGCACGAAGTTGAGCGAAGCGATAAGAAAAAGATATTTGTGTTCCTTGATGAAACCGTAGCTGAACTTTTTCATATTTCTTCCATGTTGGTAACTACTCGGTGCTCTCTCAAAACTGTCATTCCCGCACGCCGTTATCTCGTTCCCACGCTCCGGCGTGGGAACGTTTCAAGGTTTTTTCAACGTTGAGCGTCTCGCATTCACTTCCACGCAGAATGTGGGAGCGAGATAAAATATTTTCTCCACCTGTTATGGTAACTGCCTAATAAAGTTTCGGCAATCCTCAATGAAATTATCAAGTTTATTTAATGGACTAAAATAGTAAGTGTCGTTTGCGGGATAAATAGCCGCAATGTTTGGCAATTTGGTGACATCTACATCTGTTAGTCGTTGGTACTTACTTATAAAATCGTCATTCAACAGTCCTGAATTATGTGCGTACAAATGTCTGCAAAGCATTAGTTCCTGAATATTTTTCAATTTGGAATTGTTGTGCAGGTCAATATTCAATTGAACTTTATACAAATCCAACACATTGTTTTGTGTCCAAGGCATTATTCTTTGAAAGATGTTCTTTTCGAAATTAATATCCCTTTTCAAATCAATTAAGTCTCGATAATCTTTCTTTTCCATGTAGTAATATTTGAGGGCATTTTCTATTTCTGTTCCAAGCCGAACAAGCGTGCCCATATCGTAAAATTTATCACTTAAACTTCTCGTCCAATATTCATAGTAGGTGCTTGCACCATTAAGAAACCTTTTGCCCTCTTCAGTGTGATTTGATTCTTTAGAGCACTAACAAGCACAGAGCGGAGAATAAAATGGGTTTCTGCTACTCTGTTAATGTTCCCTTGAATAATCTCCTTTGCAGTCATTCTCTTCCACTTGGCTTTTTATCTCGTTCCCAAGCTCAGTTGGGAACGTTACATTTAGAGGCTCAACATACGAAAATTACCAAACCATTTTAACATAAATCTCTTTATGCTAAACAGCACAGGCGACTCTACTTTCGCACCGGCGTCCCCTGATGAAACTGCAATTGCCATCCGTTCCGCGTTCGCATCCAGAGTGAGCTTCTGTTTGTCACTTCAAGCGTGTCGGATTGCACTTCACTTACATACGTTACAAGCACGATATCATTCGTGACGGGATGAACTTTAAAATTCTTCAGCGGAAGCTGTGCGTTAATTTCATGCGAAGGCGCGGCAAGAGCTTCTTCGCGCGTGTATATTCTTCCCGATTTGCCGAACTCAAAAAAGCCCGGTGCAAAAATGCGGCTTACATAAGCGGAGTCGAAACGTGTCTTTGTAACATAGAGCGATTCTTCAAGCTTTCTTAACTCTTCAAAACTTTCTTCACTTATTTTCATCATCTTCTCGTTCATCTAACCACAACAATTAAGGCATCGTTGCTTTATTCTTCTGCTCGCGGAGATGCACCCACGGCAGCACAATTCCAAGGATGATCGCCAGACGAAAGGCTGTCTCCCAGTCAACAGCACCCTCACCGTGCGCAATCAGACTGTAAAGGAAAGTAACAATGATGCTGACAACAAGCACGACAACGAATGTCAGCGCGAAGTCAATCGAATATTTTTTAATGTTCATGGTTCGTTCTCCTTTAGTATGTACCTGCAGAATTAAATCTCTCTCACGCAAAGACGCGAAGACGTGAAAGCTCACTTTGCCGGCGCGCCTTCGTCAACCTTTTCAACCTGCGCATTCTTCCAGAGGCCGAAAGTAACAACGAACATTACCCCCAGCACAATCACAATCCAGATCGCCGCGGTTGCTCCGGTCCCCGCAGTTTCCATCAGCCGCCGGTACAAAAGCGCGAATGCCGCTAACACGATAAATGTTCCGGTAAAGTAATACCAAAATTGTTTGCCAAAGCCCGTAATGCGCAGAAGCGTTCCGCAATGCTGGCATTTGAGATATCCCTTTGCTGATTGGGTGATGGAAACGCCCTGACGTGAAAATGTATTTCGCAGAAATGAAGTAGCCAACTGATTACACGATGGACAGTTCATAAGTTCTCCTTCTTAGATGATGAGTGAGAAACAGTGACGCATAACGTCTCGTCGGGAAGAAGTCGATGCGGGCGAACGCAATGAAGCGAGTTCGACATATAAAAATGACGAGCGCCTTTGTCCCGCTTGTTATGCGCAAGTACGCGGCTCTTGTTTATTGCTCGTTGTTTGGACAATTCTCCATCTCGGTTCCTTCTGCATTCTGAAATCCTTCTTGAATCGCAACACATAAATCTGTGGAGTTTCCTCAAACACTCCAGTCACTCGGTAGAGTGGCATTCCCTTCTTTAACTTGTCAAAAGATGGACAACCAGAAACCCCTAGTTTGCCCCACGCAATATTTAACTCAGAGGTGCCCTTTATCTCCAATTTCTTTCGACTGCGATTTTCTTGCACAACGAGGTCCACTCCTGATGGTGGGACCGGAAAAGTACATCTTGGGTTTTTACTCATAAAGTAGATCTTGACAATCTCGACCGCTCGCTTGCCAACGTCGGCACTTTTGCCTGATTGGTTGAATAGTGAATTCAACTTGCTGAATTGAGAGCTGGTTAATTTCACCGCTATTGATTCCATGTCTGGACCTCACTGATTGAAGGCGCGTGCTTGTGCATAACGTTTCGGCGAACAACGCATTGCTTTTGCGAACCCTCAAACGACAAATTCTCCCTGAGCAAAAGCAGTGAGCGACAACTATAATTTCCTTCAATCATAAATGGAGCGTCGTTGTTTGCCGTGTTAGCCGCAGTGTTGCCGACTGCAATCATTTTTTCTTGAGCAATTTTTTATCAATCAGCGCACAAAGAAGCCTGATGATAGGGTCGTCTTCTTTGCCTTTTCTGATTTCAGAGGTTTTAAGCATATCTATTAAATCAGTCAGCAAAGAGGTGTAATGAACTACTTCGACGTTCTCGTTCTTTAACCCCGTTTCCGTTTTCTTCACGGAAATGTCGACTACTAAACATCGCTTGAGAGTGCGTCTTTCGATCCACTGCTTCCAATGTGAATCGGTCTCTAGATAATCTTCAGCATTCTTGAACCAAGCAATGAGTTCCTTGACAATACTCTCTGATTTCTTTGTGCCGAGAAAACTCTTGCATTGAACGATCAAGGCATCGTTCTTTGAGAGAGCAAGCATATCAATATCAGACCAACCAGCCACCTTCTTCTTTGTGCGCTCCTTTTTCAGTTGGAACCAGATATTGGTATGGACCAAATATCCTTTCTTACGGAAATAGCGAACTGCCAATTCTTCAACATAACCTAAACTCACGAACTTCTCCTTTCGATGGAGGTAACATTGCGCTTAACTCTTTGCTCACCGCACATGTTCGTCTATCAACCAAAATCTGGTGTGCTAAACGCATCCACCAGACGGCGTGGTGGACAGGTGCGTCTATTTCTTTTTTGTGTGATCATTTTTTGGTGTGAAAACTCTTTTCCACGCAGCTCCTGTATTCGGTAAGGGACTGTCTCGCCGTCCTCTCAAAAAAATCAACTCGCGCTGCGGCGAACAGCCGTCAATAGAATTGACTGTATCCAAAGTAAATAGAACATTCCCGAAGGTCAAATTAAAAAACCACATTAAAAGCGTGGCTGCCTTGTCGTGGAAAACCGCCCTCACTCAAAATATCTGTTACTCGCTTTCTCTGCCAAAACCGATAGGCCGGCGCTTCGGCTCCGGAGGAGTCATAAGTTCCCTAATTGCTTCAAACACAACCTTAAACTGAGCATCGTATTTCTTCTCCAGCAGCTCAAGTTTGTGCGCGAGTTCTTCATTAGAGGCAAGCAGTTTACGCAAGCGTACAAATGCCCGCATGATCTCGATATTCACCCGAACAGCCCGTTTACTTCTCAGAATGCTGGACAGCATTGCAACACCCTGCTCAGTAAATGCATAAGGTGTTGCCCTGCGTAAACCGCCCCATCTTGAAGTCACAATCTGTGATTTCAAGTTCAGAAACTCATCCTTTGTCAGTTGAAACATGAAATCTTTTGGAAAACGTTCGGTGTTTCTTTTTACCGCCTGCACCAGCACACGCGGCGCCACTTGATATAGACTGGCAAGGTCTGTGCTAAGCATGACCTTCTCGCCGCGCAGAAAATAGATGCGCTGTTCAATTCGATCTGTTGGAATAAGTGAATGGGTTGCTTTAATCATTGAGTGTTGTAAAAGTAAAACTCCGCCCCTAGTAAAAAGTAAGGGACTGTTTCGCCGTCCTCTCAAAAAAATCAACTCACGCTGCGGCGAACAGCCGTCAATAGAATTGACTGCACCCAAAGTAAATAAAACATTCCCGAAGGTCAAGCCAAAAAAATGAGTTAAACATCCTCCAATTCCGGTTGGCATTACTCATTTTCCTGACAACGAAACTCATTTTTCTGGCGGCGAAAGTGGTCTTTTTGATTGAAAACAGCCTTTTTGCCAGAATTAGCTGCTTTTTACTTAATCAACAGCAATTTTTTTGTTTCCGTAAAACTTCCTGCCTGCAAGCGATAAAAATAGACGCCGCTTGAAAGACTGCTCGCATTCCATTCAACATCATACGTCCCCGGCAATTTTCTCTCGTTCACAAGTGCAGCAACTTCTCTTCCTAAAACATCGTACACTTCAAGCGTAACAAATTCCGTGTTCGGTATTCTGTATTCGATATTCGTGCTGGGGTTGAACGGATTCGGATAATTCTGATATAAGCTGAATGAATGAGGCGATGCGCTCGAGGACAATACACCGACAGGTGTTGAATTAAAAACCGAAATGGAATTTAACGCCTCTCCCGAAAAATCAAACAGCGTTACATTCTCCCACGGAGAGCCGAACTGAGAAGCTGAAATCCAATCCGGCTCCCAATAAAAAAATCCCATACCGTTATTACCCGGAATACTTGAAACTGTTTGGATGAGACTGTAAAGAAAATTTCTTTGTCCGTCCACTGTGGCCGGATAATCCGGCAGAAGCTGGCTGGAATCTCCGACAATGTTTGCCGCGTTGTCGTTCCAGCCTAACGTCCACGGATATGCTGTTTCTGCAACGACAATCTTTTTGTTGTAGCGGACAGCCAGATCGTTCATATTATTTTGAAGTGCCGGCAATGTTCCCTGCCACCATGGATAATACGACAGACCGATAACATCAAAGCTGACTCCCTGCGCCGTTAGATTATCAAAGAACCACCTGCTGGCGGAATTGTCTCCTCCTTTGTCAATGTGAATCATAATGCGAATTGTCGTATCAACATCCTTCACGCCTTGAATGCCCGCTTTCAAAAGTGCGGCAAAATTGCTCCAGCCGGTGGAACCGTTGAGCTTGCCGTCGGGCCATAACATTCCACTAGTTATTTCATTTCCGATTTGCACCATATCCGGAATTGCGTTGTGAGCTTTCAGAACGGTAATGACATTTTTCGTGTACGAGTAAACGCTATCAGTCAAATCAGCGAATGAAAGATTTGCCCATGCCGCCGGTTTTGTTTGATGTCCCGGATCCGCCCACGTATCGGAGTAATGAATATCAAGAAGAAATTTGAACCCCTCGGCTTTAACTTTTTCGGCAAACGTTGCGGTCGAATCCAAGCCGCAGTAGCCATCTGACGGGGAGTGCCAAAGGCGAAGCCGAATATAGTTTGCGCCGCTTTGCTTAAAAATATCGAGCAGATCGTGCGGACTGCCGTTCAGCTTCCACACGCCACCGGCGTTTTCAATTTGCTGCGCGGCAGAGATGTCCGCTCCGCGAATAAAAGTGCTGTCTTGCGCATCAGCGACGCAGTGAAGGAGAAAAATTCCAGCAAGAAAATATATGTATCTCATTCAAATTCTGACTTCCGGCCTCTGACTTCTGATCCCGCCGAAAAGCGGCGGGATTTCACTTTGTTCAACTTCAGACTATTGGTTACTCTCCACAACAATTTTCTTCAGATTCATCCTCCGCAATTGCTCATTCATAGTCTTCACATCTTTTGTCTCAATCTCATTCCATCGTCCGAGCAATTCCTCAAGCGATTTCTGTACCTGTTCAACTCCCGCAACCGCCTGGGTTGTCGGCTTCATGTCAGCGCTTTGCAGTAATGCCATAAGATATGATTCTTTCGTCTGCAAGCCGGAAAGAGTTTCCTTTCCGCGCTGTGCCGTTTCAACACTGGAATAGACGACGTCAATATCTCCTTCCGCTTCGCCTCCCTCCAATGCGGCGGCGCGGCTCAAAAGCATCGTCAGTTGCGTCAAAAGCGCATCAGCCTCAGGTTGAGATTTCTTCGTATTTTCATCTTTCACTTGGGCAAGTATCGTTTTTACCTGCTGACGAAGCGAGCGAATTTTTTCTATCGCCGCATATAATTGATTTAACCCGGAATAACATTTCATTGAAAGCGTGTACTGTTCATGAAGTTCTGCCGGAGTTGTTTTCACACGCGGATCCATTTTTACCGTCAGCGGTTGTGAATATGTTTTTCCGTCAACCGTGAGTTTCACAAGGTATTCACCGGGCTGCACCCACGGTCCCACCGGCCTGCCCGGTGTGTCATGATAAACCGCGGCGATCGGGTACGAACGCGGTATTCCTTCCGGTGGTGCAAAATGCAAATCCCACACGAAACGCTGCATTCCCGATTTCGCAGAAAGAATCTGCGGCGGACGGATCCAGTACGTCGGATGAGGCAATGTTGTCGTATCAATTGGAACATCCCCTTGGGATTTCTCAGTATCGTTGCTTGAAAACTTCCTCACTAGCTTTCCCTCGCTGTCGAAAATTTCGAGCGAAATTTCTTTTGCGTCGTTCATCAGAGAATAATCAATAATCGCGCCGTCCGGCGGGTTTTTCCCGGCTGGCTCATCCGGCGGAAGCGGTGTGTCGGTGTTCATATCCCATCGCACGCGGTATGCATCTTCAGGTTTGAAGAGAAACGCATTTGCTTGTGCGGAGGCTCCATTTATCTGACGAAGCGGAGTAATATCATCGAGAATCCAGAACGAGCGGCCGTGTGTAGCCGCTACAAGATCATTTTCGTGAATCACCAAATCACGGATGGAAGTTGCGGGCATGTTGAGACGAAGCGGCTGCCACTCGCCGCCGTCGTTGAACGAAACGTAGACGGCTAGCTCCGTCCCGGCAAAAAGCAATCCTTTGCGTTCAGGATCTTCGCGCACAGTGTTCACCGGTCCGTTGTCCGGCAAGCCATGTACAATTTCCTTCCACGTTTTGCCGCCGTCGTGCGTGCGGTAAATGTGCGGACGCATATCGTCGAGACGTAAACGATTGACGGCGATGTACGCGGTTTGCGTGTCGAAATGTCCGGCGTCAATCTGTGCAATCTTGCTCCATGATGAAAGTTCATTCGGAGTAACATCGTCCCACTTTTTACCACCATCCCATGTTACATGAACAAGCCCGTCATCAGTTCCTGCCCAGATCACATTAACATCTTTGCTGGAAGGAGCAACGGCATAAATGACTCCGCGCCGCGCCATCGAATCGAGCTGCGCGGTGTGAAAAATTCCAACGCTCTCCGGCACCTTCGGCTTTTCGCGCGAAAGATCAGGACTGATAATTTCCCATCTGTCTCCGCCGCTCGTTGTTTTGAAAAGCACATTTGACGCGAGAAATAAAATATGCGGGTCAACAGGAGAAAAGAGAATCGGCATTGTTCGGATGAAACGGTACTTGCCCGACCGTACCGCTTCCGGCGCAACGTTCTGCACCTGACCAGTGGTGCGGTCGTATTTGCTTACTTTTCCGCCGTAGATAATGTTCGGATGAAGCGGGTCGGGTGCTATGTACGCGTATTCTTCCGCCGCAACAGAATGCCACTCGCGAAACGTGATCTCGCCGTCGTTGCCTCGGCTTGCAATTCCGACCGAGCCGCTTTCCTGCTGTCCGCCGTACACATTGTACGGAAACTGATTGTCGGCGGCGACATGATAAAGCTGCGCCGTCGGTTGATTGTACCACGAGCTCCACGTTTCGCCTCCATTCACGGTGATGATCGCTCCCTGGTCTGCGGTGACAAGCATAATATCGGGGTTGTTCGGGTTGATCCAGATATTTTGATAATCGTCTCCTCCCGGCGCGCCACGAATTGCTTTCCAGTTTTTTCCGCCGTCGGTTGATTTCCAAAGTGAGATGCTTGTGCTGAATAACGTTTCCGAATTATTCGGATCAACTGCAAGCTCCGGTAAATCGCCTCCGCCAATACGCGCTTCGGCTCTGCCGTCATTTGAAATTTTTTGCCAATGTTCCCCTTTGTCGTCGGAACGGTACAATCCCATTCCTGTTCCCGTGCCGTAGTTGTTCCCCTTGGTCGTCGCAATGACAGTGTAAACGATATTGGAATTGTTCGGTGCTATTGCAATGTGCGCCTGCACCAAGCTGTCGGTCAATCCGTTTGTAAGTTTGCGCCACGTTGTTCCGCCGTCCGTTGATTTGAAAATTCCTCCGTTCGTTCCGTTCCATGATCCGTTTTCCCACGGACCTTCGCGGTCTTCCCACAGCGTTGCGTACACAATGTTTGGGTCGGAAGGATCAATTGCGACATCATCGCCGCCGGTGTTTACATCTTTGTATAGAACTTGTTCGAACGTTTTTCCTCCGTCGAGCGAACGATAAATTCCACGTTCTTTATTCGGTCCGTACGGATGGCCGAGCACGGCTGCAAAAATGCGGTCAGGATTTTTCTGATCAATGGCAATTTTCGGAATTTGCTGTCCGTCTCTCAAGCCAAGATGAATCCATGTTTTTCCTGCATCGGTGGATTTATAAATGCCATCGCCGACAGACAGATCAGGACGGTGTAATCCTTCGCCGCTTCCGACAAAAATGATATTTGGATCCGATGGAGCTACTGCAATGGTGCCGATGGAACCGGTTGGTTCGCTGTCGAAGATCGGCTTCCACGTTCGCCCGTAGTCATTTGTCTTCCACACCCCGCCGTTGTTCACGCCGATGTAAAACACATTCGGCTGCTGCGAAACGCCGGCCGCGCCGACAGTTCTTCCGCCGCGAAACGGACCGATCATTCTCCAGCACATATCTTGATACAGGTTCGGATTGAACTCCTGCGCAATTGCAAGAAAGAAAAAAACTGCAAGCGAAAAAATTGTGAACAGAAATTGTCGGAATTTAAACATGCATCACCTCAAAAAAATCAATGTGAAATTACTGGAATAACATAAAATGGTTTTTTGCTACCTGCAGCAGAGTATCGTCATTCCCGCGCCTGCCTGCGGTAGGCAGGAAAGTGGGAATCCAACTTTATCGACTTAATTTTGATAATTAGATTCCCGATAAAAACGTTCAGGAATGGCTATCATTTTGTTTCATCGTGCGCCGGCAATGCCGAATCAAGGAACGTCACAAAATCTTTCTTCAATTGAGCCAGCGACGGTTTGTTGATATACACCATGTGTCCGGACTCGTAATACGTGAGCGTAATATTTTTCCGTACGGAAGGATCGAGCTGCATGGTGTTGATGGTGTACTGCGTTGCGAGAAACGGCGTTGCAAGATCGAAATAGCCGTTCGCAATCCACACCTTCATAAATTTATTTTTGGTCATCGCATCCCGCAGCGTTTCGGCGACGTTCAGATATTCGTTCTGCACGTTATTGAAGTTCCATGGCTGCACTCGTCCGGTCAGAATTTCATACGGAATATCGTTCTTGTAGTTCAGCTCTCTCCGCAGATAATCGTTGATCGTTGCAGTGAACGGCGCATACACTCCGGCATCGTAACTCGGATCGTAATCGGGCGTTTCTCCGGCGGCGTCGCGGTCAATGCCTTCAAAACGGCTGTCATATCTGCCAACGGTCTTGCGCTCACTCCGCTCCAGCTCTTTACAGAACCGAAAAATGTTGACGCGAAGATTTGTTTCTTCAATGTACTGCTGCGAAAGTCCGGTAAGACGTGAAAGTTCCTGCACAATTTTCTGTTCTTCTTCTTTCGGAAGCTGGTCTCCCTGCATCAGAGCAGAAGCATATTCTCCGAGCGCAAACTGTTTCGACTCGTCGAGTGCCTTCTGCATATTTTGTTCCAAGTCCGGCGAAAGCTTTTTGTGATACCACGCTGTTGCTGTGTATGAAGGAAGGAACAAAATGTAAGGAAGATCGTTGCCGGTGGCGAATTCCGCCGTCTGAAAATTCAGAATTGCCGACACAAGACAAATGCCGTTGAGATACATTCCGTACCGATCTTCCAAATATCCGGAAAGCCCGGCAGCTCGTGTTGTGCCGTAGCTTTCTCCGGCAAGAAATTTCGGCGAAGCCCACCGCTCGTAACGTGTTGTGTAAAGCCGGATAAATTCGCCGACAGAATGAATATCTTCGTTGTATCCGGTGAATTGCTTTTTGTCTTCGCCTGGTGCGGGGCGGCTGTACCCTGTTTCAACAGGATCAATGAAGACGAGATCGGTTTGATCAAGCCATGTGTACTCATTGTCTACAAGTTTGTACGGCGGCGCAAGCGGTTCGCCGTCATCTTTCAACAAAACGCGCTTGGGCCCGAGCGCACCGAGATGAAGCCACACGGAAGATGATCCCGGTCCGCCGTTGAATGTAAAGCAAATCGGACGCTTAGCCGGATCGGTGACGCCGTCTTTTGTGTAGGCGATGAAAAAAATTTTCGCCTTCGCTTTCCCGTTCTCATCTTCCATTACCATGTAGCCCGTGGTCGCGGTGTACTTCAGCGGTTTTCCGTCAACCATCATCTGATGATGTGTGACAACCGGCGGCTCTTCGATAACTGCGGCTGCGCTGTCACTTGTTTGTTTTGATTTTTCTGCGGCGAGAAGCGAGAGAGACGATGAGAAGATAAAGAGGATGAAAAGAACTGTTAAGCGATGTTTCATAAGAACTCCTTGCAGTTATGTTTTTAGCTATGCATCGCAATGACGCAAAGTTGCAATGGATTGTTGTGTCTTTATTCTACAGAAAATCTTGACATAACTCAACAGCGAAAATATAAATAAGGTTCGATTAAACTTTCTATGTCAATATCCATCAAAGAATATTTAATTGCATTATTCAAACATTAGAAGGAACGGCATCATGCGCTCACTCATTTTCTTTAACTTCTTCACTTCTGCTCTTCTTTTTTTCTCGGGCTGCTCCAGCACCACGCTTGTGCGAAGCGCTTGGGATAATCATGAAATTGCTGTTGATGGAAAAGAAAACGATTGGCATGACAGCACATTTTATTTTCCCGATGAGCAGTTCAGCGTCGGCATTCGCAACGACAGCAGTGATGTGTACCTGATCTTCAAGACGACTTCACGCCAGCAATCGTTCCAGTTTTTCGGTTTAGGTTTCACCGTTTGGTTCGATCCGGCTGGCGGCGACGATAAAACATTTGGGATTCATTTTCCGTTAGGGCGGGCGGGACGTGGAGAATTTCAACCGCCGCAAGAAGGTCAAGAAGGAAATACCGAAGAGAGAGAAAAGATGATGCGGGAAATGGAAAGCCAGCTTGAGATTATTGACAAAAGGAAAAGCGGTCCGATTCAACTTACGTCGGTTGAAGCGAAAGGGATTGAGTTGTACATCAAAAATTATCAGGACTATCTTATTTACGAAATGAAAGTACCGCTTCACACTTCGGAGGAAACTCCGTACGCAATTAACGCAACGAAAAAAACAATCGGCGTTGGATTTGAAACTGGAAAATTTCAACCACGTAGTGAAAGCGGCGGACGATTCCCCGGCGGCGAAGGAGGCGGAAGAGGTGGATTCGGAGGAGGACGCGGCGGATTTAAAAGAGACGGGGGAGGCAGAGACGGTCAGCAAACCGGCGAGCGGCCAAAGCCGATTGATTTTTGGCTGAAGGTGAAGCTGGCACAACCGCTATCCTCTTCAATGCAATAGCTAATTAACCGCAAAGACGCTATGGCGCAAAGTTTCTGAGCAATTATTAAACTCATTGAGGCTTAGTACCTTTGCGTGAGAATGCTCATATCTTAATGTACTTCCAATTCTGCACTTTGCCTTCTGCAATCCATTCGATTGCAGTTTGCAGTCGGGAGTCTCGTGTTTCCTCGCTCTTTGCTTCCGTTATCCACTCAACATACTCTTTTTTATTGGAATAGCTGAAGCTTTCGAATGTCTTCAATGCTTTCTTGTTTTTGCTCAGCGCCTTTTTGAAATAATCGGGAATTTTTAATTCTTTCTTTTCGGATTTCATTTTGGGAGGAAGTTTTGCACCGCTCTCATTCAATTGCGTTGCTTCTTTAATGTAGTGCAATAAAACTTTTTGAGAAGGAAGATCGGCAAGCGATGTTATTCTTCCAAAATGTCTCATGGCGTTTTCAGATTTCGCATTTCCCATCAGTGCTTTGTCTTTCATCAATGGCGCCTTCCAGAAACCGAACGAGCAATGCTGTTTGAACGCCGCCATATTACAGAGCATTCCTTTGTACACAAAGTTCGGAAACCCCCATTTAATCGTTTCTTCCACCTCGGGACATCCTTTATGAACAACTTCCCGAAGATGAGATAAAATTGGTTTGGCAAAATCTGCCGATTTTGCAATATAGGTATCTACCCGCTTATCTCTTTTTCCCATTGTACATTCAATCCTTTTGGTTGTGGTATTTTGGATTGGGCAATTTGTGAAGGGCGAAATTGAAAGTCAAGTGAAATTTTTTCTTAATGACCGCAGAGTGGAAATTGTCCGTGCCCTGCAACATCGTTCGTTGTATCAAACACAACCGCGCTGTCAACAAGTCCGTGACCGTAAATATCTGTGACACGAAATGTGTACGGTCCCGGCCCAATGCCGCCGTTTACCACAAAATAATTATAGTCTGTCCGGTTTATTTGTTGAAAAGTATGTTGGGGCGTTAAATATTCAAGACTGAAAATCGGATAGCGATGATTGCGGATTTGCACTGCAGTCCACCATTGACTGCTTCCGCTTTTAAAGTGGTACACAATCGGTCCGTTCACGTCGCTCGCAAGCAGCTGCCATTGAATGGGAACCCTGCCGAGAATAGTGTCGGCAATTTGTGCAAACGCCTGCGGACTCAAATCAATATTTCCCTCCGGGCATTCAGGACAAAGATCAACAATTTTCACAACGACAGTGCCTTTCGGTCCGGTTATACCAACGCACGCGCCGCACATTTTCGAATTTTCATAGTCAACAAGATTCATCGCGCCGACGAGCGTATCCGCAGACGACAAAACAAAACCGCAGCTTCCCGCGCTGTCAGGACCGGTTCCGGGAAAATAGAATGTTGCTTCACCGCTGTGAATAACGGGAAAGTCGGGACAGTGCAACGGCTCGGTGTACGTGACCGATTGTTCCGCGCATCCGGTGAAAGCAGACAAAGCAAATAAGAAACCGCATATGAAAAGGAGAATTATTTTTTTGTCGTGAATATCATTCATAGTGGTACCCAACGCAACAATAGTTTCCGTCAGCGTTGCCATCAACAATCTCGTCCGATGACAATTAAAACAATGTGGGAACGATACGCAGGAAAGTCAAGAGAAGGGTTCTGTCAATGGTGTCTCAGTTTTGACGCCTTAACCCCGGCACTGTTATTCTCTCCAAAGATATTGCAGCTTAATGAAGAATTGCCGCGCCGTTTGCCTGATGCCGAACTGGCTGCCGAAATCGGTGAGACTGTGCGTGGAGCCTGCGTAGAAAATTGTGAACGGATTCAGTTTGTAACTGAAGAGCGGGTCCGCTTCAATCACTTTGTTGAACTTGTCATATTGCGTAATCAACCGGACGAATATATCGTTCGTAAATTGATAAATTCCTGTGCACCGCGCGATATAGCCATCGTAAAAAAGCGTGTCACTGAAAAAATCCGACAGACGTGAACGGGCATACGATAAATCAAGTTCCAGCTTCGAGGCCGGCTTCAGCGTGAGATTCAATGAAAGAACATGCCCCGTTCCAAGCGATGGATTATCGGCACGATAGATGAACCTTCCAATTTGGGCATCTGCCGATATCTGAACCGAGCTCGTCGGAGAAGAATTGATCTGTACTTCGCCGCGATTGATTCCTGAAAATCTCACGCCATGAAATAGTTCCTCATTGTACGGAAGATATTGTATCGTCACGCTTGTCTGACTTTTCATTTGTAAAAATAGTCCTACGGTTGCCCAGCGGTCCTTACGCACATTATCATAATTGAATTGCACATTTCCATCGGCAAAAACATTGCCATTGTCAATCAGTTCATTGACCGGGTAAAAAGCATAGGAGTTTGAGAAACTGATAAGCCGAAAGTTATTTCCAGTGATGAAACCGCTCTGCGCCTGAAATGTCGGCGAAAGGTCTTGATACTTTAATTGAAAACTGTACTTCCGCGCATCACGCCGGAACTGCGCATATACGCCGGTTCCTCCGTACGTTTCTCCATCGAACGTTTTAGTAAAGCGGGTGTTTCCGAAAAATCCGTTGTCTGAAAAAAGAGATGTATCGGCAATCTCCTTTGTGTCCGAAAGAAGAGCCTGCCCGAGAAATGTATAATTGCCTCCGAACAATAAATTCCAATCAATGCCGCCGGTGTAATTATGCGCACTTGTCTTCCACTCGCGCGGATTGGAAAAATTTCTTGCCGTCCCGAGAACACCGATGAACGACTGTGTGCCAAAATCATATTTCGCGCGGAGTATATTTGAAAATGATTTAAGCGAACTTTCGACAAACGAGCTTCCTTCTTCTCCCGGTACGATGAACGGAGAATTTCTATCTTCCGCCGAAAGATATGCAATGGTGAGATGCTGCGATTTTTCAATAAGCTTCGCGGCGGCGAGGGGATTGTTAATCATCCTTGAATAAAAGTCCGTGACTTGCGTGGTAAACTGATCCGCTCCGTTCAGGAAGAATGGCCGCTTCTCCGGATAAAAAATTGCAAATGTCGTATTGACGCTAACTTGCGTTGCATCAGACTCGACCTGACTGAAATCGGGATTCACAACTGCTTCTACCGACAAGCTCGGATTGGGAACATATTTTATTCCTCCCCCGACTCTCCCATTCACTTTCCCGTTGACGAAACCCGAATTCGGATCGTCAGCGTCGTTCAGATTTCCTGCCTGGAATCCCATTGCGTACGGCAGCACTTCGATTGAACCTGTCGCCTGCAATCCTTTCAGTCCTTTCAGAGTTCCAGACTGGCAGATGATACAAGGATCGTTTCTGTCAACCGGCGTCCATGAATTTTGATACCGGCTGTCACGAGGATAATTTCGCACAAACATGACCGACCAGTTCTGCGTTTCGGCAGAAGGAAAATGGAGGCTTTGGAACGGAATCGCAATTTCAACAATGTAGCCTTTGCTGTTGATTGCAGCTTTTGAATACCATACGGCATCCCAGCTTGGGTCTTCATTGTTCTGAGTTCTCAAAAGATCAGATTGAATGCCGAATGGATTAACGGCAAACTCGTACCCGCGCTGGTTGTCTTCATACGTGTCAATGCCGACAAAAACAAAATCGTCTTCAAAATTATTGTCCCGGTCCGTGACATGAGCGCGTATTTCCGAAGGATGCGTATCTTCACAGATGAATCCGAAATAAATGTACCGGGAATTGTACAGGGTTTTTACCCATGTTTTTTGTTTCGCCGGTGTATTCTCGCCGGGTTGAATCTCAAAAGTACATTGTACGGTGGGAGCAATTTTCCAGTGCGGGTCGGAAAGCGTTCCTGTCAGCTTGATATCGTCATCAATCTTTAAAGCATCAATGACATATTTTTTCTGATTTTGTGAGGTCTGTCCGTTTGCTGGCGTTGCAAAGCTGAGGACAGTTATTATTCCGAGCGAAAATAAAAACGTGCGCACAAAGTTCAAATGTCATTCCTTTTTTTAAAACAATACGGCAGGTACGCAGGAATGTTGCGTACGGCAGAATGAAGCGCCGCTCCATCCTATAACAAAAGTGCGGGAAGGGAAAAATAAAAGGTCGCGCCTTTATCAATTTCACCAACAGCCCACGTTCTGCCACCGTGCCGTTCGATAATGCGGCGAACATTTGCCAAACCGACGCCTGTCCCCTCAAAATCTTCCGAACGATGAAGCCGCTGAAACACTCCGAACAGCTTGTCAACATATTGCATATCAAAACCTACGCCGTTATCCTGAATAAAAAAGACGATCTCTTTGTTTTCCTTTTTCGACCCGATATGGATAACCGCCTTATCGCGTTGTCGTGTGTACTTCACTGCATTGCCGATCAGATTCTGCAGCACAAGCCGAAGCATCGAAGGGTCGCCTTGAATTTCCGGCAGCGGATCAATTTCCCATTCTACAGCTCTTCCCTGAATATCATTACCCATCTCTGCAATAATTTCTTTCACCAGCGGTTCAAGAGCAAGTTTCACTGTGCGCATTTCTACGCGTCCCATTCTTGAAAAAACTAAAAGCTCATCAATAAGAACGCCCATGTGTTTTGCCGATTCCGAGATTATCGCGAGATAGCGGCGGCTTTGTTCATCAAGCGATTCCCTTGCATGCTTGTTTAACAAATCGGCGAAGCCGTCAATGTGGCGGAGCGGCGCGCGCAAGTCGTGAGAAACGGAATAGGAAAACGCTTCAAGCTCTTTGTTGGCAGTTTCCAATTGCGTTGTGCGCTCGCGAACAAGCTCCTCCAAATGATCGCGATGTTGTTTGATCTCTTCAGCGAGCTGCTTTTCTTTCGTAATGTCCGCCGAGAGGATAAAGACACCTTCCGGCACAGGCTCCATACTGAGCTTAAACCAATTGCTCGTCCCGTCAGGAAAAGCAAATTCATTTTCCATGTGGTGCGGAGTCCGGTTTTTCATGCACGCCGCGAGATGAGCGAACATTTCAGTGTTTTCTATGCCGGGGTACACTTCCATCATTGTGCGTCCGAGCAAACTTTCTTTCTTCATCCTGCCCTGCACTGCGGCAATATCATTTAAGTAGAGATACCGGAAATCGAAACCGA
Organism: Bacteroidota bacterium; assembly: GCA_021796215.1. GTDB lineage: Bacteria > Bacteroidota > Ignavibacteria > UBA10030 > UBA8401 > JAJYOI01. The sequence goes on along the minus strand of JAJYOK010000001.1, from coordinate 7,255 downwards.
TAATCTGACTCCCTTCCATCATCGAATCGAGCGTGCTCTTGTACCGGTTCTCCGCTTTGCGTAAATCTTCTTCAGCCTGTTTCCTCCCGGTGATATCCCGCGTAATGTTTGAAGCGCCGATAATTGCACCAGCACTATCTTTGATAGGCGAGACCGTGGTCGAAACATAGATGCGCGTCCCGTCCTTTCGCACCCGCACTGTTTCAAAATGATCAATGTTTTCTCCGCGTGAAACCTTCCGAAGAATTTCCGTTTCTTCATCCATACGCTCCGGCGGAGAAAGCGCCCGCATCTCCTTGCCGATCATTTCATCTGCCGAATAGAGAAATATTCTTTCCGCTCCTTTGTTCCAGCTTGTTATAATACCGTCGAGAGTTTTACCGATAATTGCATCATCGGAGAATTCGACAATTGCTACTAACCGTGAAAGAGATTGCCCCGTTTCTTTCCGCTCCCCTTCGAGATTGTTCATTGCAACTGCGCTTCGCCAAATGACAAAAGAAAAAATAGCAACGTTCAAGATTGAGAAAAAAATAATTCTGAATTCCGGCCCATAGAGTCCGTTGTATTGCCCTTGCAGGCAAAGCCAATACAGAAATGGCGGGACGAGGAGTGCCGCAGGTAAAAGCCTTCTCATCAATATCCCGCCGGCACTTTTGCTCACGGCAGTTTTTATTATGCCTTCTCTTCTATTTTTGGCTTTGCTGTTATCGGGAACTTGTGCCGCCATAACGTTGTCCTTATAGCTGTGACGTAATGCTCCGATGAATGTGCAAACAAAAAAGTCCTTGTGGAAATGGCAACAGTAATGTGAGAATGGAAGTTCGCAAAGTCAAGCAGGTTTTGGTAATGTTACATTTCGAAAGCAAAGTCATAGTGAACAAGCCCATCTGAGGCGCGTCGAACTATTCCGCCTAAGGCTGATCAGCGCTCCGTCGCTGAAACTTTGGAGCGTAAGCGGCATCTTGCTGAGAACTCTTCGACTCTCCCGGCAAGAAACGTCAGTATCGCTCAGGGCAGCTATATCTTTGAGTGAGGAAGAAATCAAACAGTAACACTACCCGGGCTTTGGGCAAATACCCCGCCATTGAATTCAATCAATTTTCTTTGTTATATTTCAGAGGCTCGTCCATTCTATCATAAAATAGTGTGCCGGGGAAAAAAGATGACAGAAAAAATGTTAGACGCTCCTTCATGGTTCAAAGAACATTTGGTTCCTGCGACATGGCGCGTTGATTATGCCGCGCGGGCGGCAGATGCGATTGAGTTCGCCCGCAAAAACAACATTCGCCCTGCTTCTGAAGATGCACGGCGCGTTTGCCTCCTTTTAGTGGATTGCCAAAATACGTTTTGTATTCCGGGATTTGAACTATTCGTCGCCGGCCGCTCTGGCAATGGTGCAGTGGAAGACAATGTCCGTCTAACGAAATTTATTTACCGAAATCTTCCCGTCCTCACGAAAATCATTCCAACGATGGACACGCATCTCGCCATGCAAATATTCCATCCGCTTTTTTTTGTAGACGAAAAAGGAAATCATCCCGCACCAATGACGATGATTTCCGTCGTTGATGTTGAAAGCGGAAAATGGAAAGTGAATCCTGCCGTTGCTGATGCGATTCCCCAAAGGGATTTTCAACCGGGAAAGGATGAGCACGCACTGCACAATTTCGTTCTCCATTATTGCCGGACACTGAGCAAAAACGGAAAATACACGCTGATGATTTGGCCCTATCACGCAATGCTCGGAGGAATCGGACATGCGCTCGTCTCTTCTATAGAAGAAGCGCTCTTCGTTCACGCCGTAGCACGGCAGACCCAAACACAATTTGAAATGAAAGGAAATCTTCCGCTGACCGAAAATTATTCCGTTCTGCGTCCCGAAGTGCTCGACGATGAACGGCATCAGCCGATTGCTGCGAAGAACACGGCGCTTATTGAATCGCTGTTGAGTTTCGATGCTGTGATCGTTGCAGGACAGGCAAAAAGTCACTGCGTTGCGTGGACCGTTGACGACCTGCTCACGGAAATCAAAGCGAAAGACTCAACGCTCGCAAAAAAAATTTATTTGCTCGAAGATTGTACCTCGCCGGTCGTTGTACCCCCAACGGAGTCTTCGACCGGCGCCGATTTCACCGACCAGGCGAATGAAGCATTCGAGCGCTTCGCCGCGGCAGGAATGCACATTGTGAAATCAACCGAGCCGGTATCGTCGTGGCTGGAAATGTAGGTACTCCCTAAACGGATTGTTGGATTTGCGGTTACTGGATTGAGTACCTCTTTCATTTATCCATCAATCCAATAATCCAGCGTCGTAATTTAAATTTCAGGAAAGAATAGTTTTTTGTGCTTGGTGGTAAAGCAATTATGAACAACCTTGTCACTCCGCTGCTGAACGATCTCTATGAATTCACCATGGCGTACGCCTACTGGAAAAGCGGCCGCCACGAAGATGCATCAGTGTTCGATCTATTCATCCGTGAAAATCCATTCGGCGGCGAGTTCACAATTTTTGCAGGGCTTGAAGATGTGGTCAATCACGTTAAGGGATTTCATTTCACCGACGATGACATTGATTACGTGAAGTCAGTTCTGCCCGCCGCCGATACAAAGTTTTTCACTTGGTTAAAGCACATTGATTGCTCACACATTAAAATTTATGCGCCGAAGGAAGGAACAATTGTTTTTCCGATGATTCCGCTTCTCCGCATCGAAGGTCCGCTGGGAATTGCGCAGCTTTTGGAAACTACATTGTTGAATCTCATCAACTATCCGAGCCTTGTCGCAACAAACGCGGCGCGGATGAAATTGGCTGCAGGCTTGCCCGCCGAAGTCCCGAATATTTCCGGGACGCAGGCGGGAAAAAATAAAGGCCTGCTCGAATTCGGACTGCGGCGCGCGCAGGGACCGGACGGCGGTTTGACTGCATCACGTTACAGTTATCTTGGCGGATTCGATGCTACAAGCAACATGCTCGCCGGAAAAATATACGGCATTCCGGTGAAGGGCACGCTTGCCCACGCATTCGTTTCAACATTTTCCTCGCTGAAAGAAATTGCTTCTTCCACGATTACAACTCCTGACGGAAAGAAAGCCGAATTTGTCAGCAGTGTGCTTGATTTCCGCAAAAAACTAAGCGCGGAAAATTCGCACGGAGGAGAACTTGCAGCGTTCATCGCATACGCTCAGGCGTTTCCGAAAGGCTTTCTTGCGCTGGTTGACACGTATGATACATTGAAATCCGGTGTTCCGAATTTTCTTGCTGTCGCACTCGCGCTGCATACCGTCGGTTATGCGCCAGTCGGCGTTCGGCTGGATTCCGGCGATCTCGCTTACCTTTCGAAACAAACGCGCGAACATTTCCGTAAAGTGAGCAATCAGTTTCGCGTTCCGTTTGAAAATCTTTCCATTGTTGCGAGCAACAACATCAATGAAGCGACACTTCACGCGCTGACACAGCAGGGACATGAAATTGATGTGTTCGGAATCGGGACACATTTGGTAACATGCCAGGCGCAGCCGGCATTAGGAGGCGTGTACAAACTTGTTGAAGTTAACGGCGAGCCAAGAATTAAATTGTCTCAGGAGAAAGCGAAGACCACCATTCCAGGAAAAAAAGAAGTGTACCGCTTAATTGACCAGCACGGATTTCCGATAACAGATTTAATGATTCGTGTGGGCGAAGCACCACCGAAAGTCGGCGAGAAAATTTTGTGCCGCCATCCGTTTGAAGAAGCGAAGCGGGCATATATTAAGCCATCAAATGTACTGCTGCTGCATCACTGTGTATGGGACGGAAAAAGTGCGGCATCCCGGCTTGTCGGGACAACGCTTGAACAGCGAAGACAATTTGTGCTGGAACAAATAGCATCGTTCCGTCAGGATCATCTGCGCTATCTGAATCCGACGCCATATAAAGTTTCCGTCAGCGAATCGTTGTACGATTTCATTCATGAAATTTGGCAGCGCGAAATGCCGGTAGCGGAACTGGAGTAGTTCAAGGTGGATTGATGGATGATTGGATAATCGGATTTCAGTAAAATCTCGAGTTCATCATCTATCAATCCACAAATCCAATAATCCAATTTGTCGTGTCTTCGTGAACTTCGTGGATAATTTTCTTCATTTCAAATCAGAAAGGAGCCGTATGAAAAAGTTTCTCGTACTCTTTGCACTCTGCATGTTTGCAGGATTTACAGAACATGCCGCCGCACAAATTGATGCGCGGATGCTGCAATATCCGGCAGTCTCTCAAACACAAATTGTCTTTGCATATGCCGGCGATCTGTGGGTCGCTCCGAAAGAAGGCGGCGTTGCAAACAGATTGACCACGCCGAAAGGTGAAGAAACATTCCCGCACTTTTCTCCCGACGGATCAAGAATCGCCTTCAGCGGAAATTATGAAGGCAACGTTGACGTGTACATTATTCCATCGAAAGGCGGAATGCCGGTACGCCTGACGCATCACGGAATGCCCGACCGCATGGTTGACTGGTATCCCGACGGACAGCATGTGCTCTACGCATCGTCAATGCAAAGCGGCAGGCAGCGATTCGATCAATTCTACAAAACTTCCGTCGAAGGCGGAATGCCGGAACAACTTGTGCTTCCGTACGGCGAGTTCGCTTCCCTTTCTCCCGATGCAAAAAAAATCGCCTACACTCCGATGTCACAGGCATTCCGCACGTGGAAACGGTACCGCGGCGGCTGGGCAGCGGACATTTGGATTTATGATTTCGAACATGGCACGGCGGAAAACATCACGAACAATCCTGCCAACGATGAATTTCCGATGTGGCACAACAATACCATCTATTTTTTGTCCGACCGCGGCGAGAACGAACGGTCGAACATCTGGGCGTATGATCTGAACACAAAACAAACGCGGCAGATCACAAACTTCTCCGATTTTGATATTCATTTCCCGTCAATCGGTCCGGGTGATATTGTTTTTGAAGCGGGAGGAAAATTGTATTTGCTCGATCTTGCCACAGAAAAATATCGCGAGGTAAAAATTGAAGTCGTGACCGACGAGATCACATTAATGCCTCATGCGGAAAATGTCGAGAAGAGAATATCAAGCTTCTTTGTCGCCCCTGACGGCAAGCGCGCTATGTTTGAAGCGCGGGGAGATATTTTTTCTGTTCCCGCTGAAAACGGAAACGTTGTTGATCTCACAAACACTTCCGGCGTTGCAGAACGCTATCCCGCATGGTCGCCGAACGGAAAATATGCCGCGTACTGGAGCGACCGTTCCGGCGAGTATGAATTGACGCTGAAAGATTTGGAACATCCGACCGAAGAGAAAAAGCTGACGTCGTACGGTGCAGGATTCCGCTACAATATTTACTGGTCGCCCGACAGCAAAAAAATGGCGTTCATTGATAAGGCAATGAACATCTTCATTTATGATCTTGACAAAAATACGACTACAAAAGTTGACAGAGAAGAATTTGCTTACGAAGGAGATTTAGAAAATTTCGCCGTGTCGTGGTCGTCAGACAGCCGGTGGATGGCGTACGCAAAAGATATGGATAACCGGCACGGTGGAATTTACATTTACGACGTGAAAGAAAATCAAACGCATCAGGTCTCTTCCGGCTATTACGACAGCCGCCAGCCCTGTTTCGATCCCGACGGAAAATATATTTATTACCTGACCAACAATACCTTCTCTCCGCTCTACAGCGACGTGGATAATACATTCATCTATCCGAATTCTACCCGGATTGCCGCTGTGACACTTCGCGCCGACGTTGCTTCTCCTGTTGCCCCGAAAATTGACACTACCGCCGTGAAGAACGATGAAGAAAAGAAGAGCGACAAAGACAAGAAAAAAGATGAAGAGAAAAAGGAAGAAAAATCAAAAGAGATCAAAATAGATTTCAGCGGAATTTCGGGAAGAGAAGTGATGCTTCCGCCGGAAGCGGGAAACTATACGAATCTCGAAGCTGTCTCCGGTAAAGTTCTTTATATGAAAATGCCGCGCACCGGTTCTGCCGATAAAAAAGGTTCGCTGACCTATTACGACCTCGACAAGCGGGAAGAGAAAACTGTCGCTGGCGAAATTGACAACTACATGATCTCCGCCGACGGAAAGAAAGCGATGATTGCAAAGTCCGGCTCGTATTTCATCACCGACATTGCGCCGGATCAAAAGCTGGAAAAGAAAATGCCGACAAGCGGAATGGAAATGACCATTGTGCCGCGCGAAGAGTGGAAACAAATCTTCAGCGATGCATGGCGGTTCGAGCGTGATTTCTTCTACGACCCGAATATGCACGGCGTTGATTGGAATGCAATGCGCAGGCAGTACGGCGCGCTGATCAATTACGCGATGACGCGATGGGATGTCAATTATATTATCGGTGAACTGATTGCCGAGTTGAGCTCGTCGCATACGTACCGCGGCGGCGGCGATACGGAAACTCCCGAACAGCGTGCAGTCGGTTATCTCGGAATTGACTGGGAACTTGCAGGCGGCGCGTACAAAATCAAGACCATCATCAAAGGAGCGCCATGGGACACGGAAGTAAAATCACCGCTCGATGAGCCGGGCGTCAACGTAAAGGAAGGCGATTACATTCTCGCAGTGAACGGCACACCGATGGATATTTCAAAAGATCCATGGGCGGCGTTCGAAGGACTTGCCGGAAAAACTGTTGAGCTGACCGTGAACAGCAAACCGACGATGAACGGTGCGCGGAAAATTTATGTCGAAACATTGCGCGACGAGACGCGGCTCCGCCAGCTTGCATGGATGGAACAGAACAGAGAAACAGTTGACAAGCAGACTGACGGAAAGATCGGCTACATTTACGTGCAGGATACCGGCGTGGAAGGACAGAACGACCTCGTCCGCCAGTTCACCGCGCAGATAGACAAGCAAGGATTGATCATTGACGAACGGTTCAACAGCGGCGGACAAATTCCCGACCGCTTCATTGAAATGCTGAACCGCAAGCCTCTTGCGTTCTGGGCGGTGCGCGACGGAAAAGGATGGCAGTGGCCCCCCACCGCAAATTTCGGTCCGAAGGTTATGCTCATCAACGGATGGAGCGGATCAGGCGGCGATGCGTTTCCGGATTTCTTCCGCGAAGCCGGACTTGGTCCATTGATTGGAATGCTGACGTGGGGAGGACTGATCGGTATTTCCGGAAATCCGGGATTGATTGACGGCGGCGGCGTAACTGTTCCGACATTCAGAATGTATAATCCGAACGGAATATGGTTCGCCGAAGGACACGGCGTTGAT
>JAJYOK010000032.1 GCA_021796215.1 Bacteroidota bacterium | reverse complement strand
ATCGACAATATGCCGCGCGCCTTCTTCAACAATTTGTTTGACAGTTTTGCCGGGATCAAGTTCCGGCTCTTGCGGCAAATAGCCGAAAGTAATTCCTTTTTGAGATGTGATTTCGCCAAGATAATCTAGGTCCACGCCGGCAATAATGCGAAGGAGCGTGCTTTTTCCTGCGCCGTTCAATCCGAGTACACCGATTTTCGCACCGTAGAAAAACGAGAGATAAATATCCTTCAGAACTTGTTTGTTGGGCTTAACGACTTTCCCAACACCAATCATAGAAAAAATAATCTTGTTGTCGCTCACGAATATCCTGATTCTCAGTTATGCATGAATGGTTAAATATTTTGCGGGTCTGAATCAGCGGTCGCCGCATCGAAAAACAGCCGCACTGCACTCTATTGAATATACGAAATGAACGATGAAGTTCGAAGTGAAAAGAAGATAGTAGAGTTTTCCTATTGACCCGGCAATTCTTCAGGCACAACAGTGAGAGAAATTTTTTCCTCCAAACGTAAAACAGTGAGATGTACTTCTTGTCCGATCATGTCGCTTGTGAGAAGCCGGTGGAGATCGTCAATACTTTCAACCCGTGTGTCGTTGAAATCAATAATCACATCTCCCTCCAGCAGCCCTGCTTTTTCCGCCGCGCCGCTTCGTTCAATGGAAGCAATCATCACGCCGCGTAAACCGGCAAGTTGGTGCGAGCGTAAAGCCGGCTTTGCAATATCAAGCACCTGCCCGCCGATGCCGAGGCACGCACGCGTGATGCGGCCGTCTTTCATTAACCGGGCAGCAATGAATTTTGCAGTGTTGACAGGGATAGAAAAACAAATTCCCTGCGCCCACGGAATCATTGCCGTGTTGATGCCGATGACTTCGCCGCGGCTGTTGACGAGCGGACCGCCGGAATTTCCTGGATTCAATGCCGCGTCTGTTTGAATCACATTGTCAATCAAACGTCCGCCGCCGGCGCGTAGTGATCTTCCCAATGCACTGACAACGCCAGCCGTGACCGTTGCTTGGAATCCAAACGGATTTCCGATTGCGATGACAAGCTGTCCGATGCGGATTGCCTGTGAGTCTCCCAATATTGCTGCCGGCAGATTTTGTCCGTCAATGCGAATCACTGCTAAATCTGTGAACGGATCGTCGCCGATGAGCGACGCTTTGAAATTTCGCCCGTCGGAAAGCGTTGCGCTGATCGCAGCGGCATTGTGAACGACATGGCTATTGGTAAGAATAAATCCATCGGGCGTGAAGATAACACCCGAACCGCTTCCTGAAATGTTTTCTTCGCGTTGACTTCCACGCCGCCGTGGAATATGATGCGACACCTCGATTTTTACAACTGTTGGAGAAATTTTATCAACAACTTCGATGACTGCTGCAGAGTAAGCATCAAGCAGCGCGCCGTCGTGCGGTTCAGCCGTAGGCTGATCAGCCAAAGGCCGAGAAGAATTGCTGCCAGGCTGTGCGGCGCTTTGCATTGTCATAGAGATTGGGATAATCGTTCCCATAAATATACCCTCCTTGGAAAAAGCTGTTTCAAGATTCAGGCGTAAGCTTGAATCCTGAATCTCATCATTGTTTCTTTCGAAAATGTTTCTCCGCTAAATCATACGACATCTTCAATAGAAGAACCGCTTCTTGAATATCATTTTCTGTTTTGATATAAAAACTGATCCAGCCGCTTTCCGGAAGAACATGATGCGGCTGCACGCGGTGAGAATTCACAAGCTCATGACGTGTTGCCATCGGAAACGGAATATCGAGAAGCGAATCGCCGTGAATGTGGCCGAGTTCACGTTTTCCGAGCCGAAATTCAATTCCGCCAAAGCGGTGCGGATGTACAGTAACGCCGTTCCATTCGGAAGCGGCGCTTCGTATTATATTTTGTGCTCCTGTCATAAAAAAGAATTGGATAAATGGATTATTGGATTAATGAATCTAGGGTTTGAGTTTTCCTACAATCCAATTATCCAACAATCCATTAATCCTGTTTTGTTTTCTTTCCTTCTTAGCGTAAAAAAGCTATGCGGATTTTTCCGTTGTGTCTGCCGGGCTCCAGCCGCATCGCCGCCGCCATTCTTCTTTGAATTTTTCGCGTTCTTCCGGCGTCATAGCAGAAAGCTTCTCTTCTAAACGATGTTTCCAGCGATCATGCCGCCAGAAATGTCCGCGATGCCACGGTCCCCATCCGCGAAGCAGAATGTGGGAAAGCACCACGATTCCGACTGCCTGCCAAAAAGTCACGACAGGTCCGTGGAAGAGATCGGGAATCAATGCGTTCCACAACAGCATGACTAAAAAACCGAAGACAGTAATAGCAGCGAGTGCGATGACAATTGCTCCCGCAATTCTTCGGGCGATCCATTGTTTTTTCATAGTGAACTCCTATAGTTGGTCAAATTCGTTATACAATTCTTGAAGCTGTTCTCTCAATGAAAGCACCGCATAATGTTTCCGCGAAAGCAACGTGTTGATCGGCTCGCCGGTTTCCTCCGCGATTTCTTTGAAACTTTTTCCTTCCAGTTCGTGCATCACAAACACCTCACGTTGTTCGTCGGGAAGTTCGTCGAGCGCATTTGCAAGCTCCGTCCAGACCATAGAACGGGCAAACACGCGGTCGGGAGTTTCCTTCGGATCGAACAAAATGTCTTCTACATTGAGCGGCGTCTCTGAGCCATCATTGCGCTGCGGCAGCGATTCTGGCCGCCGCTTCCGGTACCAGTCAATGATTTTGTTCCGTGCAACTTTGAACAGCCACGCCGTCAATTGTTCGATCGGCTCGGTGACAGTGTACGTTGCGGCTAGTTGAAAGAAAACATCCTGCAGAATGTCTTCCGCATCTTCTTCGCTGCGTACGCGCCGCCGGATAAAGTCGAACAAGCGTTTGCGTTCGGTGCGAACTGTACGATCTAACATTACGCCTGCCTGGCCGGCAGGCAGGTTCGCGGATTCCGTGATGGCTGTCTCCAATACAGGTTCCATTGATTTCTCATGTCGCTTACAGCGCCATTTCCAATTAAGACGGATAACACTGGGGAATATTGTAACGTTCTCTGCGTGCGGATTTTACTGAAAATAAAGGGTAAATGATGTCTGACGGCGTTTTTTAGCCGTCTGACATCTTGCTCTATGTCGAACAGCAAAAAGCGCTGGCTGACATTTTTACGGCTGGATCCATTTCGAATAAATCGGGTCTCCGAAAAACGCACCGGCGTCGGATTCGAATATTGTCCCAAAAGTCATTGCATGAAGAAATCCGTTTCTCTCGACGAGAACTGTGTGAAGAATACTGTTGGACGGATTCGTGTGAATGAGGAATTCAATTTGGTTGTTCAACCCCGAGTATTGTTGTATTGTTGAGTCCTGATGAAAGGTCAATTGGATATTTTTTTCGAAGTGCTCAAGCATTCTGTGTGTCGCGCGAAATGTTCCGCCATCCGGACCAACGACACGCTTTCCATTGAACATGATATTTCGATCGTCGTATGCAATAACGCAAAGACGATGAATGGTATCAGCTTTCAGCCATGCAATGAGTTTATCGCCGTGGCGGGCGGAATCGTCGTAGCTGTAATTTGCATCGAGGAAAGCGATGCGTTCGATCCAATTCGGAATTGAATCAACATCGTTGAGAAAACCGAAGATGAAACTTCCGCCGCCGCTGTGTCCGGATAATACAACGTGCGGGTGGAAATTCTGGAATTCATTCCTGATTGTATCAACGATGTGAAAAATAATTTCACTGTTATTCGGGAATTTCTTCCTCCACGCAGGCCAGCTTTTTCCTCCGGCTTCAAGATAGACAATGACGACGTTTTCATCCGGCATAATCTCGCGCAGCCGCCGTACTTGTGCGCCGATATGTTGAATGTTAAAATGCCAATCCAAACCTTCCGTCACCTGTCTGCCCACAGTTTGTTCAATTGTATTGCCATTGGGCAAAGCATAAAAGATGAGCAGTGTCGCTTTTCGGGAATCAAGTTTTTCTGCTGCGGGTGCATTGATGTGAATGCGAACTTCAGGCTCGAAGGCAAATGTCTTTATTTGTTCATTCCAATTCGGACTTACTTCGAAGCCGCGCAGAGTGAGACTTTCTTGTGCGGAGAGATGCGCCGCGGGAAAAGCACAGGCAATGACGGCAAGGAAAAATATTATTACCTGAAAAATATCAAAAATTTTATTGTGATAATTAATCTTTAGGATTGTCATTCCCGCGAAAGCGGGAATCCATTTTTTTGTTCTGGTTTCTACAAATGGATTCCCGACAAAAACGTTCGGGAATGACGGTATCTTTATTTTCTTATTTGTTCTCAAGAAGAATTACTCTCCCGTCAAAGTCTGTAACAACAACGCGGTGAGCATCAATCGGAGCAACGGTATTGACAATTGTGTTGCCGATTTTGTGTTCCCACAATATGGTTCCGGATTTTCCGTCGAGCGCAAAGACAAGCCCGTTCTTTGTTCCGAAGAAAACCACGCCGTCTTTTTCCTGCGGCATCGAGGGATCAATATCATAGCCGTATTTGCAGTCGGTGATCCATGTGAACTGCTCAGTTGAAGCCGCCGTGGAATAGGCGAAGAGCGTATCGTTCATGCATTTTGCATACACACGGCTGCCGTCGTTTGAAATTCCGATAGCTTCGCGCACCTGATGTCTGCCCGAACGCCAGATTTCTTTTCCACTTGCCGCATCAAGACACGTGATGAAGCGATCAGGTGCGACAATGTACACCTTTCCGTCTGCGGCAACGGGCCAGCACGCTGCCGGTGCGAGCGCAAGCCAGCTTTTTTCGTTTGACCATTTCCATGAAAGCGAGCCGTCGGCGGTGTTCAGTGCGTACAAATTTCCATCCCACGAACCGAAAATCACTTTGCCATCGTACACGAGCGGCTTCGATTCAACGAATGCTTTGATGCCGGAGAATTCCCATTTTACTTTGCTGGTTGAGAGATTGATCGCGCGAAATCTTCCGTCACTGCCGCCGATATACACAACACCGTCGACAATTCGCGGAACTGCGACAACTGCCGCGTGTGTTGATACCTTCCAAATTTCTTTGCCGTCCTTCACATTCAAACAATAAATATTATCGTCTGATGAACCGAACACAACTTTTCCATCCGCAATGTCGGGAGTAGAATAGACAGTTGCATTTGCATGAAACGTCCACCGCTTTGTTCCATCTGCGAGAGAAAAACATTCTACGTTTCCGCTGCTGTTGCCGGTGACGACATCGTTGCCTTCCACTGCCGGCGCTGATGCAATTGTGTAACCTGTATTAACACTCCACACCGGCTTAATGTTTTGATAGGTTTGATTGATAGAATAATCGGGACGAGAATAGTGTGTTGTGTCGGCGGCATAATTATGTGCAGCAAGTATCACAGTGTCCCATGCGGTATGTGTTTCTACGCCAGGCGTTCGTTCGGAAATAAACATCGTATCATTTCGCACATCAACAATTGAATAACCGCCAAGTGGATGCCGTGCGCGAAGATTGGATCTGCTCATAACTCCGGGGATTCCTTCAAAACTATATTTTCCATTTGCATGTCCGTGACCGCAGAGGATGACTTGTGTGTTGAATTGCTTGAGCCGGTCAGTAATTTCATACCAGTTGTCAATGCTTGGATCCACCGGATAATGCGTAACGAAAATAATCGGCTGTTTCTTATCCGGCATTGCAGTTAATACAGAGTCGAGCCAGCGCAAATCTTCCGGCGCAAAATGCCCGTCGCCCATCCGCATAATCGGTCCTTCGTGCAATCCGATAAAACGGAATCCTTTGTATTCAAACACAAAGCGGTCGCTGCCCCAAATTCGATCGAACATCGTGCAGCCCGATTCCGACCATTTTGTGTCATGATTTCCCGGAATGATATAGTACGGTTTGTTCAAGCTGTCGAGCATTGATTTTGCGAGCGTGAATTGGTCATTCCATCCAAGCTCCGTGATATCGCCGGAAAGAATGATGAACGCGATATTGTTCAATGTGTCGAGATCGTGAATTGTGATGCGTAAATCTTCTTCTCCTGTTGCGCTTCCGACATGCGTATCTGAAAGCCATGCGAAACGAAAAGATGATTGTTGAGCAAAAGACGAAAGTGCAAAGAAGAGAAAAAATGACGAGAGCAAAAAGAACCGTTTCATCACAGATAACTCCTTTCAAAAAAAGTTCAAATGAGGTCAGCTAATGAGCCGAATTCCGGTTCGAACAAACGCTTAAAAGTCCGAACGGCAAACCCATCGGTCATTCCGGCAATTTGATCGCACAGCAGCCGTGCACGCTGCTGCAGGTTCGGCGCTTCTGCAATGTGCTGTTCAACATCGCGGGGAAGCAAATGCATTTCGGGAGTGCCGTCGTTCAGGTAATTTTCTTTAAGGGCGGAGAAAATTTTCCGAAGAATGAAATCACCTTTGTGCTCAAGCTGCTGAAGCTGGGGAGATTGGAATACGATGTTGAGCGCAATGTTTTTGTAGAGTTCCGACTCTTTTTTTATTTCCGGATCGATTTCAAGAGAAAATCTGTAACGGTTTGTTATTGGGGACATGAAATTGTCCGTCTCTTTTACCGCGCATGCACTGATAAAGCCGCCGATTTTCTTTCCGAGTACGTGTTCAACATTTCCGGATGTCATTGCAGAACACAACCCAGCCACATGCTGCGAGTCTGTTTCAGATAATGAATGTTCGGATGCCCAGCGTTCAACTTGTTGGATCGTGATAAATCCCGATCGAATGCCGTCTGCGACATCATTCAGAGAATAAGCAGTGTCGTCTGCCCAATCCATAATTTGGCATTCAATGCTTCGGAGCTTATTGAGCGGCTTTCCAGGGGTAAATTCTTTCGGTATTGCGTTCTTGTCGAAAACGAACCGGAGATAATCCTCTTGATCATCATAAATAAAGTGGTGGTCGGGATTTTTGTACTGGCGATGAAGAGTTTTGTATTTGAGAATCCCGTCCACAAATGCCCGTGTCGGATTCATTCCTTTTCGATTCCCTTGTTCAGAATAAATAATTTCTGTTACGAGCCGCAAGCTTTGTGCATTGCCTTCAAATCCGCCGTACTCTTTCATCAGCGCATTCAGCGTTCGTTCGCCGGCATGACCAAATGGCGGATGGCCGAGATCGTGTGAGAGACAAATCGCTTCAACTAAATCGGAGTCAATGAAAAATGAATCTGAAAACTGCGAGGATGCGTATCGTACATATTTACAGACAGCTCTGCCGATTTGCGCAACTTCGAGAGAATGTGTTAGGCGGGTTCGGTAGAAATCGTACTCGCCTGAAAGAAACACTTGCGTTTTTGCCTGAAGCCGGCGAAATGCCGATGTGTGGATGATGCGGTCGCGGTCACGTTCGAAAGGTGTGCGATAGTCCGCTGTGCGCGGGGCTTCAGCACATGCATAATCGAAATTGCTGTAAAAAGTATTATTCATCAGTGTGTCAAGAATTTTAGTAATGTGTCTTCCGGGTGTTTTTTAATGTAAGCAAATCGGCAGAAAGATGGAATGGAGTATTGCCGGGCGGTGCTGATAATTAGATGAAGATTTATCTTGACAAAACGATAAAAATATCTATATTAATTAGTTATTAACTTAATTAATAAGTTAATTAACTGTTATTTCCTTAATAATTTAACCATTAACAATTGAGAGGTTTCTATGAAAAAAATTGAAGCCATCATTCGTCCGCATAAGCTCGACGATGTCCGCGAGGCACTGCAGGAGGCAGGCTTCCGCGGACTCACTGTTTCGGAAGTGAAAGGCTACGGCAGACAAAAAGGGCACAGCGAAATTTACCGCGGCTCGGAATACACGATCAATTTTTTGCCGAAAATTAAGATCGAGCTTGTCTGTGCCGATGACAAGGCAGAGAAAGCAATCGCCATCGTGCTGCGATTGGCGAAGACCGGCGAAGTCGGCGACGGCAAAATCTTTGTTTCTTTCGTTGAAGAAGCAATTCGCGTCCGTACCGAGGAGGTCGGAGAGGATGCTTTGTAAAAGGCGGCAGCCGAGTTATTTTCAAACTCAATATTTTTCTCACAAAGTTTTTCTGTTCGTTTAAAAAATCTTATTCACATCGCAAAGGATTTACGCATGAAACTCACATCTATTCTGTTGATAGCCTTGTTCCTTGGAGCATTTTTAGCGCGGGCACAAGACACGCAAACATCAGCCGGCATTTCAACGAGCGGTTTTATTGATGTGTACTACAGTAAAAATTTTGCGCAGCCTGTAAGCCAGATAAACAAGCTGCGGAACTTTGATATTCAGGAGAACCAATTCACACTAAGTCTTGCAGAGTTGGTGTTTCAAAAGAAAGCGTCGCCGGTTGGATTCCGGATTGATGCCGATTTTGGAACAACGAATGACGTTGTTCAAACCGGCATTGGAAGCGCCACACTTCCTTTTCTTCAACAGGCATATCTCACCGCAGTTCTTCCGCTCGGCAATGGATTAACTGTTGATGCAGGAAAATTCGTGACGCATATGGGGTATGAAGTGATCGAATCAAAAGACAATTGGAATTACAGCCGGTCTTTTCTTTTTGCCTATGCCATTCCGTATTACCATACAGGCATTCGTTTAACATATCCTGTTACAAACAATTTCACAGCCGCCGTTCATATTGTTAACGGATGGAATTCTGTTGTTGACAATAATCAATGGAAGTCGCTCGGAATTACTTTGAATTATGCACCGGGCAATTCAACCGGACTTACCTTAAATGTGATGGACGGTGTTGAAGAGTCTGAGCCGGTGATTGCCGGCAAGAAAACTGTTTTTGATTTTATTGTTATACAACAACTCACCAATGCACTTGCTTTTTCGCTCAATGCAGATTACGGCGATGAAAGAACGCTGAACGGGCTTGCATTATGGAAAGGCGCCGCTGTTTACGGTCGTTATGCGACAAGTTTAAAATCTGCTGTTACGTTGCGCGGCGAAGTTTATTACGATCCCTACGGATATACCACCGGCGCTCCGTTTCCTAAAGCGACATTCAAGGAAATCACTCTCACGTATGAACAGTATGTTTTTAAACCTCTCTTGGTCCGCGGCGAACTAAGAGAAGATTTTTCCAATGGTGCATTTTTTGATAGGAAAACTTCGGTTGGAACGGAAAACAATCAGCTTACTTTTCTCATTGGCGTTGTAACGATGTTTTGAGAAATATTTGAATACAAATTTCATCCACAACAAATCATTATTAGAGAGGTGTTTATATGAAGCCGCTTTTTCATAGAAAGTTTTTCCTGATATTTTTTCTGCTGGCGGCGATGTTCGCCGGAACATCGTCGCTTGCGTATGCAGGAAATCAACCCGATCCTTCGGGAACAAAAACCGGTACGATTGCCGATGTGCCGGCTGCGACTCCAGGGCAGCCGACACTGCAAGAGATTGGCGATGCGGTCGGACATAACCGGGTGGCGATCAATTTTATGTGGACGCTGATTACCGGCTTCCTCGTTATGTTCATGCAGGCGGGTTTCGCAATGGTTGAAGCCGGATTGTGCCGCGCCAAAAATGCCGGACATACGATGGCAATGAATTTTATGATTTATCCGTTGGGTATGTTAGGCTTTTATGTTTGCGGATTTGCCTTCATGTTTGGAGGTGTTGGAGCAATCGGAACGATGGGCGGTTATTCCGGATTGAATCACGAACTTACCACGACGCTTTTTGGAAAACCGTTCGGACTTATCGGACTGAAAGGATTTTTTCTGCAAGGTTCCGGTTACGATACTGCTGCATTTGCGCTCTTTCTTTTCCAAATGGTCTTCATGGATACAACAGCAACAATTCCGACCGGCGCCGCCGCAGAACGATGGAAATTTTCGGCGTTCATGATCTACGGCTGCTTCATCGGTTCTGTGATGTACCCGGTTTTCGGCAACTGGGTGTGGGGCGGCGGGTGGTTGTCGCAGCTCGGGACGAATTTCGGTCTCGGACACGGACATGTGGATTTTGCCGGCTCTTCTGTCGTGCACATGCAAGGCGGTGTGATTGCTCTTATTTTTTCGTGGCTGCTCGGTGCGCGTTACGGCAAGTATAACAAAGATGGAAGCATTAACCCGATGCCGGCGCACAACATTCCAATGGCAATCATTGGCACGTTCATTCTTGCGTTCGGTTGGTTCGGATTTAATCCCGGCTCGACTCTTGCAGGATCCGATCTGCGCATCAGTGTGGTCGCGGTCAATACGATGCTTGCTTCTGCGGCTGGCGCGCTCGCCTCTACATTGTGGATGTGGTGGTTCAGAACAAAAAAACCGGATCCGACAATGATGGCAAATGGAATGTTGGCTGGACTTGTTGCAATTACCGCTCCGTGCGCTTTTGTGAGTGCAGGCGGTGCAGTGATTATCGGACTTGTTTCAGGAATTCTTGTTGTTGAGTCAGTCTTCTTTTTTGATAGAATTCAAATTGATGATCCGGTCGGTGCAATTTCTGTTCACGGCGTGAACGGCGCGTGGGGCTGCTTGTCAATTGGTTTATTTGCCGATGGAACGTACGGCGACGGCTGGAACGGAGTTGCTGGCACGGTTAAAGGATTATTTTATGGCGGCGGACTCAGTCAGTTCTGGGCAGAAGTGATCGGTGTTGTCACGTGCTTTGTTACGCTGTCAGTTCTTTCCTTCGTCGTCTTTAAAATTGCGGAAGTAATTGTGGGCAACCGTGTTCCGCGCGACGTTGAACTTGAAGGTCTCGATGTTCCCGAAATGGGAATCGCAGGCTACGGAGGTATCGTGCTAGATAAAGCATCTGAAACACACCACCCGAGAGGGTGAGTTATTTATCAATTAGACAACCTTGTCAAGGTTTTAAAAAAAACTATGGAAACTCAACTTATAAATTTTGTTCTTTCGGTCGCTGGATTAATTTTTGGCGGCGCAATCGGATTTGGATTCGGGAAGATTCAAAATGCGGCAATGCTTCGATATGAGAAACGCCAGCAAAGCGACGTGATGAAAAGCAGTTGGACAATCATACCCGGCTCAATGAGCCGGGTCGCCTTTCTTCTCGTTGCGCTTGTAGCTGTACAGGTGTTGTGCCCGGTTTTCTTTGCTGGAAATATTCAGTGGCTGGTTTCAGCAGGAATAATTCTCGGATATGGCTGGACACTGTACCGGAAGTTACGTCAACGAACAGCAGGATAAATTTACCACGGACTCGGATGAGTGGATTGATGGATAAATGGATTAATGGCTTTTGTTTCTCAGCCACTCAATAATCCACTTATCCATCCAATCTGATTTTATTATTTTTCTGCCAGCGGAAACCGCGGCGCAATATCAACCGGCACATCAGTAAGTTTGTTCAGAATGTTTTGCATTGGCGGGCGAATAATTCCGTATTGTCCAAGCAATGCTTTTGCTTTCGCGTAATCACCTTGTGCCTGAATCGTCATAATCTCGCTCGTAAGTTTTCGCACTGCATCTTTTATTTTTTCAAAATTCACTTTGTAGGTTTGGTTTGCGGGATCGTATTCGAACGCACCTTCGTCCGTCAGATAATTGAATTGCATTGCCATTCCTTTTCCGTGCGCTTCATTCGTTCCGAATCGCACGGAACGGAATACTCCGGCAAGGTATGTGACGTACATTTGCCGTTCAAAATCTTTTCCGATGACGCCTTTGTCCATTAAAAATTGCAGCATCCACAATCCGGAAATGTCGGCCTTCGCTTCTTCAAGTGCCGAGCCAAGCTCTTTCATTTCCTGACGAACGGTTGTTTGTTTTCCGTTCACAGTTATTGTGTGCGGTCCCAATCCGTGCATCAATTCGTGCGCGAGAATGTGAGTGAAGAACGGCTCAAATGCGACCATGTTCCGCTGGCTCGGATCAATCGCAATATTTGCAATCGGCAGAAGAATGTTTTTGAATTTCGCCTCCTGAACATTTTTCAGCATCACACGCTTTGTTCCTTTTTCACGCGTCACGCGCTCGTCATTCGGAAGATTGAACGCCGCCGTTTGCACTCCGGCGTGCGATTCGCCCCCGGTGCACACTTCATCCACAACACGGATCGGCGACATCGCTCCTAATTTCGGATTCCTGTATTTCGGATTAATGGGAAGATTGTTTTCCACTTCCTGCAGATACGACGAAAACTTTGCGAGCTTTGCAGTTTCTTCTTCATCGCGCAGCGTGATGAATGCTTCGAACGCCGCTTTGTAATTGAACAGCCTGTCCATGTAAACTTCGTACGGACCGATCGTCACATCAATCGGGCTGTCGAGTTCCATCCATGCGACGTCGCTGGCATAATAATCATTGGAAAGAAACGCATCGGCGCGCAGGTTTAGGAAATTTCTGAGGCTTTCGTTTGTCGTCAGCGCCGCGGCTTCGCGAAGAAGTTTCGCCGCTTGTTCAAGAAGCGTTCGATAATCCGTTGCGTAGGAAACCGGCACGAGCTTTCCGTTTTCATCCCGTCGAATCACGTAAAAGAATCCGGTTGCATTTTTCTTTTCGTCCGGAGGAAGCGTGGCAAGCCAAGAATTGAATTCATCCTTCGTCATATCCGGCGGATAATAATTGGCGCCGTCCGGTTTTGGCGGCACACCGGCAATGAAGGCGGAATCGTGATCGAGCGCCGACCACGGGCTCATATTAATTTTGAAATACTGTAGTCTCAGTTTCCCAAGCTGAGTCTGATCCGTTTCCAGTTGGCGCAGAAGCGAGTCGTTGCCGCTCCACACCTGACGAATATAAATGCTGTCCATCAGCTGTGCCGCTTCGATGAGTTTGGCAAGCGCGGCTTTGTCGCCGGAAGAAAGCTTTGTTGTGTCGCCGGTCGAAGATCCCTTTGGGATGATTTCTGTCGGAGCGAAGCGTTTGATCTTTGCTTCGAGTGCCGATTCGGGTGTTTGCTGTTTCATAGTGCATCCGCTGATGATGAATGTTGCTGTTGCAAAGAAAATAAATTGTCGTACCATCACACACCTCGCTGTGATAAAATCGGGAAGAATGTATAGCCGCCTCTGGCTGAAAAATAAGACGAGAAGAAGAGACAATCAAGCTATCGCAATTAAAAAAACAAGATAACGCACACTACCTCATCATCGCCCACTCCGGACTAATTTCCTTCGCCTTCTCAAAATATCTTTTTGCAAGTTCATCATGTCCGTAGCGCCGTTCATACATGCCGCGCTGAACAAGCATTTCCGCATACATTTTGTGAAGCTGTGTCGTGTACCGGTCTGTCTTCGGGTACGGTCTGTACGTCAGCGACGGAAACGCGAACGGATGATAAAGTGTATCCCGATATAATCGGTACGCAAGTCCTTCGGGAACGCGCTGGTAATGGGAGGCAAGATACGGCTCGATTTCCAGTGTCACGTAGACCGGATGGTCGGAAAAATTATGATCAATGAAGCTGTCAATCATTCTATTATACCGCGCTTCAATTACTGCCGGATCGTACGGCAAATTGTGTTCGAATTTGTACAGCACTTCTAAAAATGCAGAAATTTCACTGCGCGAACGTTCGAACACCTGCGGAGCATTGTGCTTCATCTGATCGTAATACCACGAGCGGCGCAGCAGTTCTTTGTCAATTACGGTGACATCGGGGCGCATGTGTTTAACAAATTGAAAATAAAATGAACCCGCGACAAAGTAATCCCATTGGTAAGAAAGAATAATTGCATTCGGCTGAAGATTGGTGAGAATGTTTTTTGTGTAATCTTCCACAAGATAATTATGGCTTTCGTCGGTCTCTTTGAAATTTGCGCCCGCCTCCGCAAGCACGATAATTAAGAGTAGAAAAGAAATTACTGCTTTGCCCGAAGGTTTCTGAAACCATTCCATCGCTTCAACCGCTCCGTACACGGCGAACAATGCCAGCGCGATATACGCAAGAAGAAAGTATGGATCAATTTCAAAAATATCGTAGTTGATTGTGTAGAGCAAACAGCCGGCAAACAAAAGGAAGATAAAGAAGAACATCGTTCTGTCTCGCCAAAGCAAACGCCACATTCCCAACAAAGAAAAGAGGAGCGGGAAATAATAAAATTCTTTCGGCATTTCGTTGAGAAAATAATTGAACTGCTTTGCCATCACGTCGGTTGATGAAAACATCCAGACGCGGTACTGCTTGCCGCTGATGTGCCAGTAGATTTTTTCGAGCGTCGTCGGATTTCCCCAATTCAGCACCGGATGTTCTGCCGCACGAATAGGGAAATAAAGATACGCCGATAAACCGAGTAAAAACGGAATGGCAAGAATTGCGATGAAGCGGAATGCTTCTTTGCTGAAGCCGAACCGCTTAAAGTAGAGAAACAAAAATGCCGGTGCGAGAAGAATCGTTGTCAGATGATTTGCGAAACTTAATCCCAATGCGTACGAGAAGAAAAACCATAGCCGATGTTGTATTGAATTTTCATTGTAGATTGCCCGCAGGAAAAACAGCATCACAACGCCGGTGAGAAAAAGGTGAAGCGCATACACTTCAATGTGTGCGGACTGGTCCCAGAATGTGTGAGAAAATGCAAGCGCACTTGCGCCGAATAACGCTGGAATGATTTCTTCTGTTTTCCATTTTCCATTTCCCGTTTTCCTTCTTTCAATTTCCCTTTTTAATCCCGAAAGAAAAAACATCACATAATAGAACGCCACAACCGCGAGCGAAGTCAATAGTGCAGACTCAATATTCAGTCGCACAACTTCTTCCTTCGCAATCGGGAGTTGGGAAAAAATATGTCCAATCAAAGTCCAGAGCGGATAGCCGGTTGGATGCGCAATGCCGAGCACGCACGGAACGGCAGCTAGCTCGCCGCTGTCAATAAATCCAACGGACGGCGCAAGCGTTTGAAGATAGACGATGAATGCGGCAAGCCACAGAAAAAAAGCGGCAAGATGGTGCGCGTTGGTCTCAATAAATTTTTTCATAAAGAGAAATGCTGGGTTGATAGATTTTTGGATTACTGGATTTTATTCCATCATCCCATTTATCCATCAATCCGTTTTCTGTTAGTGTTGGTGCTTTTGGATCGGTCTTCATTTCAGTGAAGAAAGAATACTTTCAAAGATTCTTCGGTTTTCTTTCATTGCATTACCGAGTATTTTCAGAAATTCTGTTCCCGACGCGAAGCCGGTTACTTTGCCAAGGTACTCCAATTGCTCCTCGTCGGACGGAAGAATATTCGTTTGCGTGTCAAGGCTGAGACGAAGCGCAGTTTCAATTTTTCTGAGCAGGTGATAATTGTTATTTAACCGTTGAATGTCTTCAGAAAAATTTTGTTCGCCGGAATATTTTTCGAGCAGATCAAACGTGTTCGTTGCCTTGTCCGCATTTTTTCTTTGTGAAAGCTGAAGCGCCTGAATGCAGAATTCAATATCCATCAATCCGCCGCTGCCGATTTTGATGTCCGCCGAATGCGCGGAAAATATCCGGCTTCTCGATTCTGTCTTTGTGCGCATTGCAAAAATTTCCTTCTGCCATCCGGAAGGCAAAGGAGAGTCGTACACAAATTTCCGGATCGTGCGCATTGCGTGCTTGCCTAATGCTTCGCTTCCGGCAATCATACGTGAACGCGTCAGCGATTGCCGTTCCCACAACGATGCACGTTTGTGAAGATATTCATTGAACGCATCAAGTGAAACGGCAAGCGGCGCATTCTTACCTTCAGGACGCAGGCGTGCGTCAATTGAATACAATGTTCCATGCGAATCCGTCCTGCTCAAGTCTGCAATCAATTGAGACGCAAACTTTTCACATTTCACCGCCTCGCTGTTTTTTTCTGTGCGATATAAAAACAGAAGGTCAAGATCCGAATCAAAGTTAATTTCTTCGCCGCCGAATTTTCCAAGTCCGATGACGACAAATTGAGTTTCTTTGTGAAAATGCATTTCAGAGAAAGCATCATCAAATACCAAATGCACCGCCTGTTCCGCAATTTGCGTAAATGTTCGGAACAACATCAGCTCGTCGGCCTCGCCCAGCTCGTACCGGATTGCCGCTTGTATTTCTGAGCGAACTTTCCATGCAACGATAGTGCGTGCAGCAAGCGGCTGAAGTGTTCCCGATACGATTTCCGTTAAACTTGTCATCATCATTTCGGTAAGCTCGGGAAGATTTGAAAGTGCACGTGCAATGCGCGCACTCTTTCCACAAACGGTGATAAATACGCGGCGAAAATTTTCGTCGGCGAGCAACGTATATAGTGAATCTTTTGCGGAGAAGGCCGCGACAATCTTTTCTGCATTGAGCAGTGTTCTGTCCGGCGAAGAAGTGTGTGAAATCTCTGTCAGAAAAATTTCAGCGTTCGTTTTGAAGAGCGCACTCGTTTGCTCCGTCAGCTCTTTTCGTCCGGTGAGCGTTGAGCCGTACACAAGCCGTTTCAAAGCGCGGTGTGCTTCTGCGAAATTCCGGATTCCGAATTTGCCGAAGAATTCTTTGACGGCTGGCGCATCTTGTTTTTCCGATGCAATGCGCTCAATGTCTGAGGATGCCGCGGAGTGAACTGGTGCAAAAACACCGCCAAAGATTTTTCTCACGCCTGAAAGATGTTGTGCCAACAGCCGTTCGAACTTTGCGGGCGGCACGTTCATTCTGCGCGCAAGTGATTGCCGCTCTTTTTTTGACGCCGGGAGCGTATGAATTTGTTCGTATTCCATCATTTGCAGGCGGTGTTCAAGAACGCGGTAAAATTTATATGCAGCCTGCAAGGTTTCCGCCTCGCTGCGCGCGAGAATCTTGTGTTTGTGGAGAAGCTTAATGGCGCTCAGCGTTGTTCCGGTTTGCAACGTGGAATTTTGCCCGGCGTTTACCAGTTGCAACGCTTGTACGATGAATTCAATATCCCGGATTCCTCCGCGGCACAGTTTGATGTTCCGCTCGTCAGAAGTATTTTCAATGCGTGCCTTGATTGCCGCAATTTCTTCAACCGGACTTCGGAAAAATGAACGCGGATAGATGAACGGCATCAGAGAGCGAAGAAAGCGGCCTGCGAATTCTTCATCGCCTGCAATGCGCCGCGCTTTGATGAGCATTTGCCGTTCCCATAATTCACCGCGCGATTCATAATAATTCATCGTTGCGGCGAATGAACGGATGAGCGGTCCCGAATCTCCGTCAGGACGAAGACGTGTGTCAACACGATAGAAGAATCCTTCTTCGGTAATGGCAGTCAGCGTTTGCACAATGCGTTCGATGAAGCGGATAAAAAATTCCGTGTGTGTTATATGACGCGATGCCGGCAAACGCAGTGTGCCGTCTTCATCGAACACCGCGATGATGTCAATATCGGAACTGTAATTCAATTCCTCGCCGCCTAATTTTCCAAGCCCGAAGATTGCCCATGAAGTTTCCGGCGCTGCGCCGTATTTCTCCGACAATTCGTTCCACATCAATTCTGCGACGAGTTGAAAGACAACATCGGCAAGATGGGAAAGCTCGCGCGTCGTCGTTTCAAGATCGGCGTGGCCGAGAATATCGCGCATGCCGATGCGGAGAAATTCGCGCCGCTGAAACCGCTTGAGCGCGTTGATTTTTTTTTCGGCCGAATGAAAAAGTAATGACGTTTGCCGCGCCGCCGCGAGAAATTCTTCTTTGCGTTTCGGTCGTTCAAGCACCGTTGTTGTTGTGAGCCAGTGGAACAATTCCGGGTCGCGCACAAGAATGTCCGAGAAGAACTGCGATGTGCTGAACGCCGCGACAAGCATGTCGAGCAGAATGGAATGTTCGGTGATGTCGTGAAAGAGCGTCGTTGGATTGAAGCTTGCTTCAATGAAGCGCAGCAGATTTGTGACCGTCATCTCTTCATCGGCGGAATTGCGAAGCCGCCGCGCAAGCGATGGAAGAAATTTTTTTGCGTGAGCGCCTAATCCGGAGGCAAGATAAAGCTCTTCAATTTTAGTAAAATGAACCCGAACAGGGGAAGATGAAGAGTGTTTCGAATGTTGTGGCACCGCAGTCATGGATTTTTTTTGACGTGACGAATTCAGCCATAAATCACGAAGGACTCCTTCGGAGCTGATCAAGTCTATGCTGAGAAGTATAGAAAAATTGCAACGGAAATTCAACGAGATACCGCGCATCAACAAATTGATTTTTCTTCCGTGCTTCATTACTTTGTTTAGTGACTTCATGGTGAATTCCAGAACATTTCGAAAGGAGATTTTCATGGTAAAATTGATCGCTCTTTATAAAACGCCGGACAATACTGCGGAATTTGATAAGCATTATCATGAGATTCACACACCGCTCGTAAAAAAAATGCCCGGGCTTCGCCGCTTGGAACTCGCAAAGATCACCGGCTCTGTTATCGGCGAGCCGTCTCACTATTTGATGTGTGAAATGTATTTCGATTCGAAAGATGCGCTCGATGCGGCGCTCGGTTCGCCGGAAGGCCGCGCCGCCGGAAAAGATTTGATGGGGTTTGCGGCAAAGTTCGTCACGCTTTTTTATGCCGATGTGGTGGAGTGATGAAACAAAGATGTCCGACACATTTGAGGTGCCGGACATCTAAACCTGGTTGCTTTCAACGCAGAACCTGCGCTCGTCTGTGCAAGACATGCACATATTTTTCCCTTCTATCTCCAGAAACAATAGAATTTTGCTTCTTTTTATGATGGCACAATGATTGCTGCACTAAAAATTGTGTCTCATTTTTTCTTCATTCAGGAGGCTTTATGAAACGAATTTTTGTCGGCGTGCTCTGTGCGAGCGCGGTGCTTGTACTTTGGTTCAGCGGTTGTTCGAATCCTGCCGGTCCGATCGGAACGTCGTTGTCGAGTGCGGATCAAACTGCAATCAATAATTTAATTTCAAGTGATGCGTTGTTCACTAATGATGCAACGATGATGAATGATGGGAGTCCTTCGTCAACAAGCTTGGCGAAATCAGCAACCGCGATTAACGTGATAGCATGGGGAAGAAAAATAGATTGGTCAACGGTTTCGCGGAATGTGTCGTACGATCAGGTGGATTCAGTGACGGTCGTTGCAACCATCACGAACACGTGGGGCGGAAATATCTGGATTCGCGAAGCGCGTCCGGATTCGATGGGCGATACGACGATTTACAAACCGTTCATGGAAAGCTCAGTCCGAAAAGTGAAATTTACAAAGATGGCGGATTCGATGCATCACGGATGGAACTGGAAAATGCGTCAGGTTTCTGCAATGCAGGGAGGAACGACATCGAGCCACGGCATCACCATCGAGAAAGTTAATTTTTATGTCGGCACCGATACGATTGAAGTGACCGACCCGCTCAACTTTTATTTGCAGCAGGGAGTGCGTGGACACCATTGCCTCGAAGAAATGCCGGAGAGCATGGAAGAGGCATTCAAAATTCAGGTTACGGTGAACAGCACCGACCCGGACAGCGATCTGGTAACGGCGCGAAGGCCTGTTGTTTTCAACAATGCGTGGTCGTACCGCGCTCCGATGAAACTTGTGAGTTCCGTGTCGAACGGTGACGGAACGTACACGCGCGTGTACGAATCGTCATGGCATGGCGCTTGGGCAGGAAGGCATAATGTGATGGTCGGCGCGGTGCCGCGAAGTGCTGTCTTCGACGACTCCACGCAGTTCAGTTCGCAGATTTGGGGGATACCGTACATCGTTGATTGATGTGCAGAACACTTAGGGGGATTTCAAAACACAATACCCTCGGCAATGATGCCGGGGGTTTTGTGTTTTGTGGTCTTGCAACTCGGCTTGATTTTGTGTAGTATTGGTTTGCTTGCCTACTATCCAAAGTGTTAAGTAACAATGTAACGGTAAGATTTCATCTAGGTCAGCCCGAGAGAAACTGTGGCACCTTGTACAGGTTACAATATTCCACGCCATAAAAGTAAGCGCACTGGAAACCAACAAATTGTTCAAATTGATGGAAGGCTCTGAACGCGAATCAAGAGCACAAATTAATTATCGGAATAAAATATGAAACCCAAAATATTTTTCTTTCCCTTTCTAATCCTTGGACTGTTTTCTGTTTCCCAAGAAAAGATAAGTTCACAAAACAATAATACAGACATTTCAGGCTGGATTGATTCTTATGAACCTATGGTTAAAGCTTCATTCAAACGTCCACCGCAGTGGCTCAAAAGGGATGTGAGTAGAGGTGTTTTTTTTGCAATAGATAAAATACCAAATGACTATGGAAGAATTACTCAAGCGACAATCACAATTGACAGGATAGAAGATTCAACGGATGTTGAAAATTTTTTGAAACGAGTACGCTCAGGTGAGTTTCAAAAATATCAATCCGATCATTATGTTTGTTATGAAGGGGTAAGCGTAAATAAAGGGACCAGAATGTTGCATGTTTATATTGAGGTAGAAAAAAATAAAAGGTACATAGCTTGTTGGTTAATGCCTTACAGTTCTGCCCCAGAAGCGAGAAGAGTTGAGAATCAATTTCGCGCTATGACGGAAACTTTTAGATTTGATGGCAGTTCAAACCCTAAAAGTCATTTTAAAGTAGATTGATACGAAGCTAACATTGCGGTATTATTTTATTTTAAAGAGCGGAGTGTTACTCCGCTGTACCATTCCGGTAAGACTTGCCTAATTTGCCTTTTTACTTTATCGTTAATCCCACTCCAAACTTCATTTCCTTTGAAATCGTAATCGGCAGTTTTCCTTTGAAAGGAATTTTTCCGTACAGCGCTTCGGCAGTAACGGCTTGAAGCGCTTTCGCATTATCGTATGCGCAAATGTAGGTTGGAATCTCCGGCAGCGTTCCGCCGATGTACGGATTGCCGAACGAAACAAGGATGACATTCGGGTTTTCTTTCACGAGCGCATTCAGGAAACCGGCATCTTCTTTCGGCAGGTCAACCGTTCCGCTGGCAATCACAATTTTAACGTACGCCGCAACAATAACAACATCCGCATTGCGGGCGGCGGCAAACGCTTTTTGCGCTTCGTCGGGTGTGATGGTTTCAGGCAGCCGGTAATCAACCGCCGAAGCGTTGAATGTTTTCATTTCATCGGGGAAAGAAATCAATCCGCGCGACTGCATTGAGTTGCCAAGTTTGTTGCTCATTGTGAAGACAACAATTTTCCGGGAAGCATTCAGCGGCACGAGGTGTTTTTCATCTTTCGCAAGCGTGATGCATTCCGCCGCAATCGCTTTCGCTTCCTGATAATTTTCTTCCGTGCCGACCACTGATGGAATTTTTTCCACATCAACAAGCCGCTCTTTTTGCAAACCGGCTTCAGTTTTCGAAAAAAGAATTCTTCTCACCGATTCGTTAATGCGCTCTTCGCTGATCTCGCCGCGCTGAACCGCCTGCTTCAATGTGTTGATTCCTTTTTCCAGATCGCCGGGGAAAAGAATGACGTCGCAGCCGGCTTGTATCGCTTTCACAACGGCGGTGTCGAACGAGTAGCGGGAAGAAATTCCACCCATCACCATCGCATCAGTATAAAGAACGCCGTTGAAGTGAAGCGTATCACGCAGTAAATTCGTCATCACATTTTTCGAGAGCGTTGCAGGAACGGTGTCCGTATCAATCGCTTTGATCCACATATGTTCCGTCATGATCGCGGAAGGGTGCGCGTCGTTGATTACTTGTTCAAACGGAAAAAGTTCAACACGATGAAATTCTTCCGGCGAACTTTCGATGACGCCAAGCTTTGCATGGCTGTCGGTTTTCGTGTTGCCGTGTCCGGGAAAATGCTTTCCGGTAGCGAGCAATCCGTTTTCCTGATAGCCGTTCACGGCGGCGGTGCCCATTGCGGCAACGAGCGCCGGGTCTTCGCCGAACGACCGCGTGTTGATGATCGGATTTTCGGGATTATTATTCACGTCGAGCACCGGTGCAAAATCAATTTCCACGCCTATGGCGCGAGCTTCTTTTGCTGTAAGCGCCGCTGAACGGTACGCCGCCGACGGATCGCGCGACGCGCCAAGAGCCATGTTTGCGGGAAGGTCAGTTGCGCCGTCAACATATGTGCCGGCGCCTTTTTCAAAATCCGCGCTGACGAGAAGCGGATACTTCGAAGCCTGCTGAAGCGTGTTCAGTTCGGTTGCAATTGTTTTCGCATCAGAGCGCGCAAACCAGATTCCGCCGATGTTGTACTTGCGGATCATTTCAAGCGTTGCATCTGTGTCGCGGTGAACCGGCATGAAAAGTTGTCCGATTTTTTCGTCAAGCGTCATGCTGTTCAGCGTTTGCTCAACCCACGCCGTGTCGGGAGGAAGAAGTTGTGCCATGAGCGATGATGAAAGAAGGAAAGTTACGGCGATGAAGGAGTAAAAATTTTTCATTGAGGTCCTTGATGTAGGACGGAGCGGTGCTCTGTCCAGAGAAGTTATGCGGAGTAACGCTCCGCTTTACATTTTCAGCAAAAAAACATTTAAATTTTATTCAGCGCTTGTTGCAGATCTGTGAGAATGTCTTCGACATCTTCAATGCCGACGGAAATTCTTACGAGCCCGTCGGTGACGCCATTGTTGATGCGTTCAGCTTTCGGAACGGAAGCGTGCGTCATTGACGCAGGATGAGAGATCAATGTTTCGACGCCGCCAAGGCTTTCAGCGAGAGCGCAGAGCCGAACATTCTTCAGAAATTTTTTTGCGTTCGCAAGGCTGCCCACATCAAACGAAATCATTCCGCCGAAGCCGCTCATTTGTTTTTTCGCAAGTGCATGCTGCGGGTGATTTTTCAAGCCGGGATAATTTACCTTCACCACTTTCCTTTGCTTTGAAAGCCATTCGGCAATTTCCATTGCGCTTGCGCAATGCTGTTTCATCCGAACCGCGAGTGTTTTGGTTCCGCGCAAACAAAGCCACGCATCGAACGGGCTCATAATTCCGCCGACTGCTTTCTGTGAGAAGCGAAGTTTTTCTACAATCTCGGCATGATTCGTCACAACAATTCCGCCGATCATATCGCTGTGCCCGTTCAGATATTTTGTGACGCTGTGAACGACGACATCAATGCCGGATTCAATCGGGCGCTGAAGAAACGGCGTCGCAAACGTGTTATCCACGACTGAAATAAGATGATGAGCC
>JAJYOK010000031.1 GCA_021796215.1 Bacteroidota bacterium | reverse complement strand
CAGATTTACCGCAATTCAAAGGACGCGGTTTCAGCACATGGATTTTCTGGCGCTCGGCATATTTGACAAAACTTGTCAGCATGAAAAACAAAATACTTGTTGTATTTGATTGGCTGAAGGCGTTTGTGTTCGGGCGCGATACAAGCAGATTTTAGGATGAACAACTTTTCCATTGATTTTATTCAACAATGCATTTCTTCGCATCGGCGCCGCACGGTGGAAAACGATTCGCTTGTTCGATCCGCTGTGCTTGTGCCGTTTGTAAAAACGAATAATGAACTTTCGCTTCTCTTCACAAAACGAACAGACACTGTTGAACGGCACAAGGGGCAAATTTCTTTCCCCGGCGGAGTTGAAGATAAAAATGATGATTCGCCGGTTGCAACCGCTTTGCGCGAATCGTTCGAGGAAATCGGAATTCCGCCGTTGGCTGTACAAGTTTTAGGTGTGCTTAACGACTTTCAGACGCCGAGCAAATTTCGCGTCACACCCGTCGTCGGATACGTGAAAAAACTTCCTGAATTGTCCATCAGCAAAGATGAAGTTGCCGAAGTTATTTTGGTTTCTTTCGAAGAATTTCTCGATGCTTCAAAGCGCCGTTCTGAAATACGCATGCGGGATGGAAAAGAATTCGAAATATATTTCTACGATGTCTGGAAAGAGCCGATTTGGGGCGTAACAGGACATATTATTAAAGAGCTGATTGATTTGCTTAACACATAAACTTGATATTCCGTGTGCCTCGACCAAAATGCCGTTGATTTTCAAGCCTTTTATCATTACAATTAACAACTGTAGAAAGTGTCGTGTTTTTGTTTTTTCATCTATTCAGGAGATTTGTACCATGCCCAAAGGACTCTATAAGCAGTATGTAAAGCTATTTCTAATTTTCGTTGCGGGAATTTTTGCCGCCTCGTTTTTTGCCGGCTGCGCTTCACAACAGGCCGTAGTTGCGGAAGTTGGCGGAGAGAAAATTTCGCTGGCAGAATTTGATTCGATGTACGCCAAGAACAACGGCGGTGCGGATGCCGTGAAAAAAGCCACACCGGAAGACCGCAACAAATTTCTTGACCTTTATGTCAATTTCAAGTTGAAAGTCCTCTACGCGTATGATCATGGATACGACAACGACCCCAGTGTGCAATCGGAACTTACCGAATACCGAAACAATCTCGCTGTTACCTATTATCTTGACGACGCATTAACACAGCCGGCGTTGAAAGAAATGTACGCTCGAAAACTTGTTGAGATTCGCGCAAGTCACATTCTCATTTCGCTTCCTCCCAATCCAACTCCTGCGGATACTTTGCAAGCCTACACCAAAGCAATGAAAGTCATTGACTCACTCAAAATGGGTGTTCCTTTTGAACAATTAGCGCTCGATAATTCTCAAGACCCGTCGGTGAAACAAAATCACGGTGACTTGTATTATTTTTCAACCGGAATGATGGTGCCGGATTTCGAGAACGCCGTGTACTCGCTAAAGCCCGGAGAATTCACTTCCACTCCCGTGCGCACCCAATATGGATATCATGTCGTGAAAGTAACAGACCGAAATGCGAATCCCGGTTCAGTCCGCGTAAGCCACATTATGATGCGCCTTACTGCAGAATCTTCACCGGCAGATTCTGCAAAAGCATGGAGTACAATTCGCGCGGCGCTCGATTCGTTGAACCATGGCGCAGATTTTGCGACGATCGCCCGCAATGTTTCTGAAGATAAATTCAGCGCAACACGCGGCGGCGACCTTGGATTTATCGAACGAAGACGAACGGTGCTGCCGTTCGACTCGGCGGCATTTTCACTGAAAAAAGGAGAGATTTCCGGAATTGTCGAAACACCATACGGGCTGCATATTCTTAAAGTCACCGATACAAAACCGATCGGCTCATTCACAGAAGTAGAACCGGAGTTGAAAACCTTTTACCAGCGCTACCGCTACCAGCAAGATTATGATGCGCTCGTCGCTTCTCTGAAGAAGAAATACAATTTCACTGTGAACAATGACGCCATTGCTGCCTGTATTCGTGAAGCCGACACAACAAAATATGCGGGCGATCCAGGATGGGACAGCTCGCTCACGGCGCAAACAAAACAGATGGTCGTATTCACGATTGCCGGAAAACCTGTTACGGTGGATTCGGTAATTCAGCTTTCAAAGCGCCAAGCCGATTTCCAAAATTTATTGCTGAAAAGTCCGGATACGTTCCACAAAATTTTTGATAAAATCGGCGACAACCTTGTCGTCGAGCAGGAAGCTGTCGCTAAAGAAGCGAACCTTCCCGGTTTTGCCAAGCTGATGAAAGAATATGAAGACGGCATTCTGCTGTTCAGGGCAGAACAAAACGAAGTGTGGAATAAAGTCTCTGTGACTGATTCTGCGCTTCATGCATATTATGAATCAACGCGGGAAAAATACACCTGGCCCGACCGCGTGGATGTTCAGGAAATCTTTGTGCCGACCGACAGCCTTGCAAAAGTTGTTACCGACGCCTTGAAATCAGGGAAAATGGATTTCGATACCGCGGCGGCAAAATACAACCAGCGTTATACTACGAAGCAAAAGAACGGTGAATGGGGCTTGCAACCGGTAACGACAAACGAACTCACAAAACGTGCTTGGAAAATGGATGAAGGAACAATATCGGATTTCTTCAAATACGAAAACGGTTATTCGATGATTAAGGTGCTGGAAAAAGACCCGGCACGCGACAAAACATTCGATGAAGCAAATTCCGAAGTCTCAAGCGCATATCAGGAATACGAATCGAACCGTATGGAGAACCAATGGATTGAAACGCTGCGCAAAACCTATCCGGTTGTTCTTCATCCGGAAGCGCTCAATCCGCAGCTTGCGCAGGCATCGCAAAAGGACGGAACGAAGTGAGGTACATTTTTTTAGCGGCAGCGGTTTCAGCGCTGCTCAGCTTTTCATGCGGAAAATCTGCACCTGGACCACACGAAGTTGCCCGCGTTGATAACAATGCGCTGACACTTGAAATGATCCGCGCACAGCTTGACAGCGGCAGCACTATTTCACAGTCGGAAGTACACTTGTTCGCCGACAAATGGATCAATTCCGAATTGCTCTATGCTGAAGCGCAGCGTCTGGGATTAGAAAATTCACCAACAGTACAGCGGCAGCTTGAAGAAGCACGCAAACAACTCGCGATCAATGCACTGCTGGAGAAAGAAATTTTCACAGACACGCCGCAATCGGTTGCTGAAGACGAAGTTTCGTCGTACTACAACAATCACAAAAATGAGTTCACGCTTGCAGATGATGTGGTATGGATTTCTTTTGCCGTGTTTGCTGAACGCAAACCGGCGGCGGAATTCCGTGCATCAGTGTTACAGGGAAGCGGCTGGAACGCCGGCATTCAAAACTTTCGCGCCGGCGGAGATTCATCATCGGCTTTGTTGACATATTCCGATTCTGTGTTTTACACGCAGCGCATGCTCTTCCCGGCTGAACTATGGAAAGTCGCACAAACACTCGGAAAAAGTGAGGTTTCATTTCCTGTAAAAACCAGCGCAGGCTATTTTGTGATCTTCTCGCATGGCAGGTTTGATAAAGGCTCTACCCCTCCCTTGTCCTACGCCGAAAACGATATTCGGGGAAGAATTGTTATGGAAAAACGGCAGCAGCGCATGGCGGGGTTTCTGGAATCACTGAGAAAACGGCATATTGTCGAACTTAATTTGGCGGGTGTTCCATCGGAATCTGACAGCACTCTCTCGCCGATAGAATAATTTTTGTGAACAAAGGAATAATGATGAAAAAATATCTCGCCGCCATTGCGGCAATGGCGGCAATTCAGTGTACTGCAATAAGCCAAACAGTCATTGATCGCATCGTTGCAGTGGTTGATAAGGAAATCATTACGCAATCGGATTTGGATTACGCAGTGCTTTCCGTTGCCGCGCAAAACAAGGTCGACCCGAAATCGCCTGAAGTGCGGTCTCAAGTCCTGGACGAATTGATTGACGAAAAATTAATTCTGGCACAAGCGGAATTGGACAGCATCACCGTAACAGATGATGAAGTGACTGACCGGCTCGATCAGCAAATCAAGCTCTTGGCACAGCAATATGGATCGGAGAAAAAATTAGAAGAGGTGTACAAGATGCCGGTTTCAAAAATGAAGCGGGAGTTTCGCGATGAAATCCGAAAGAGGCTTCTCATTCAAAAAATCCGGCAGCAACGCCAGGCAAATATCAACGTCTCACGTCTCGATGTTGAACAATTTTACGAGGCGAACAAAGACAGCTTGCCGATCATTCCGAAGGAATATGAACTCAGCCATATCTATATTCAGCCGAAACCCGATACCGCTGTGGTGAAGCGCGTGTATAATGAAGCACTTGCGATCATTGACAGCATTAAAGCCGGCGGTGACTTCGCCGACTTCGCGCGACGCTATTCTGCCGATCCCGGATCGGCGGCACAGGGAGGCGATTTGGGCTGGTGGCGGCGCGGTTCATTCGTACCGGAATTTGAAGCGGCGGCGTTTGCACTGAAGGACAGCGAAATCTCTGCACCCGTACGAACTACATTCGGATATCATATCATTCAATTGCTTGAGCGGCGCGGAGAATCGGTGCACACGCGGCACATTCTGCTGAAGATCGAACAATCACAAGCGGATGACGATTCGACAATCGCCGAGTTGAAACGCTTGCGTGCACGTGCACTGGCCGGTGAAAACTTTGGCGTGCTGGCGCGAAAATATTCTGAGGATCAGGACACTAAGGACATCGGCGGAGATCTGGGAAAGGTTCCTGTTGATCAAATCGATCCGTCATTCCTTGAAATCTTGAAACCGCTCAAGGCTGGCGATATCAGCGAACCGGCAAGAGTTCCGGTTGGAAATTCTTACGGCTATCATATTGTGTGGGTTCGGTCTATTACTCCGGAACACAAAATGAATCTTGATGACGACTATCCGCGCCTTGAACAGCTTACACTCCAATTCAAAGCCAATGAAGATTACGAGAAATGGCTGAAGGACTTGCGCAAAACGATTTATTGGCAGAAGAAAATCTGACTCATCTTGCCGGTGTAACGATTTTTTCATATATTCTACAACAATTTTTAAGCATTAAAACCAACAAAGGAAGCACATGGCACAACACAAATCGGCGAAAAAACGTATTCGGGCTGCTGCACGCCGCACGCAGCGGAACGACACACGCAAATCACAAATGAAAACGCTGATCAAAAACGTTCGGGGTGAAAAAGATAAAGCGAAAGCAGAAGCGGCATTGAAGGAAGCTGTTTCCCTTCTGGATAAGCTTGCTCAGAAACGGTCAATCCATCCAAACAAAGCGGCTAACCAAAAAGCAAAACTCGTTAAATTTGTGAACAAATTGAAAACGGCATCAGAGAAATAATTTTACTCGAAAAGAAAAAGCCATTCTGTTCTGATGAAAAATAACGGAATGGCTTTTTGTTTTATACTGCTCTCTTATGCCAGCCCATCCGATTCGTACAGCTTTGCCTGCAATTCTTTGATGCGCTGCTCAAATTTTCCCCGCTCATCGGGCTTCGAAAGAATTAAAATTTCATACGCCTGAATTGCAGCGCTGTACATTCCCTGCGATACATAAATTTCAGCAAGCGTCGGCGTAACGATATTGGGTTCGGCCGACGGCGATTCATTTGAAGATTCTTCCGGCACGGGTGCCGCATCATCGCCGCGAGCATCTTCAATCCGCGGAACAATGCGTCCGGCATTCTGCAATTGGTCTGCTATCGCTTCAATATGGTCC
Organism: Bacteroidota bacterium; assembly: GCA_021796215.1. Lineage (GTDB taxonomy): Bacteria > Bacteroidota > Ignavibacteria > UBA10030 > UBA8401 > JAJYOI01. Next base: position 18,441 of record JAJYOK010000031.1, on the reverse strand, counting down.
GGCTTAACAGATGATGAGGGGACGCCTAAATATTCATCAAGAGACAGGGTATTACCCGCCTGCTCTATCTCTAATTTCTTCAGAAGATATTCGTCGAGTGGCGGAAACGCTGCCGTTATTTCTTGATGTGTTCCAACAACAGTCTGTCCGTTTTCAGTCTGCGGTGACTGAGTTTCTTCTGAACTGGAAATTTTTTTGCCCTCGGCGCTCGCTCTTTCCGGCAGCGGCTGAGAAATTTCAGATGGATCCTGCACTGGTGTATTCACAGTAAGAAACTCATCTTCAATGGCGCGCACCTCGTCGGCGGCATTGTCTGGAATTTCCGCAAGCAATGTTTTCGCAACTTGATTGAACGGACTTAACTGCACGGCTCTTTGAAATGCTGTCCGGGCTTTCGCTTTTTCCTTCAATGCAAGACGGCATCGTCCGAGAACGATGTAAGCACTTGCATACATCGGGTAGATTTTCACTCCCGCATCACACAATCGGAGAGCTTCTTCCGCCTGATTTTTCATGAGATAGAGATCGGCAAGACGTGCGAACAGAGGCGATTGCGGGTCGTCGGAAAGTTTCTGGGAAAGAAAATCAATATCGAGTTCTGAAATATCCATTGAATTCGGCACGGGAAAAAATAAAACCGCCACCAGCATTATAATAGCCGATGGCGGCGTGAAAATCAAGCATCAATCTACGCAGCAATTGGTTCCGACTGCACTTCCAACTGTGCATTCATTTGGGCAAGACGAATCTTCCGTGCCTGCAATGCCTGCTGAACGGACAGATATGACACAAAACTGAATCCCATGAAAAAGAGCAATTGGAACGGAACGGCGGCGATTTCCAAATAATAAAGGGATGACACAACGCCGAAAAGGCAATACACCGCAAGAATAATTTCAATGATGACAACCCAACTGAATTTTACCGGAACATATTTTTTATCCAGCCAGGAATCTTTCTTTCCGCTGATAGAATATTTCGGCGTCCGCACAAATTCGCTTTTCCGTTTGAACAAACCTTCGATCACCGCTTTGCTGTTGTTCACCGCAAAACCCATACTGCCCGCCATAAAAAGCGGGAACAAAAATAACCTGCGACGCCAATCGTTGTACACATCTTTTTGAGAATACATATAGAACAAGAACGATCCGATGAACGCAAACACGAATATTGACATCATCTCAAAATACGATTCATAACCTCCGTTATGTTTAATAAACATCAGCGGGATATTGAGCACGCCCGCGGCAAGAATGAATGGAAAAACAATATTGTTGGTCAGATGAAATGTTGAATGGAGCTTCATGCGAAACGACAGTTCGGATTTCCACACTTTGGGAAGCATCTTGCGCGCAGTTTCAATCGCGCCTTTTGTCCAGCGGAATTGCTGCGACTTCAATGCATTAATTTCCGACGGCAGTTCTGCGGGCGAGGTAACATTCTTCAAAAATTTGAATCTCCATCCGCGAAGCTGTGCGCGGTAACTGAGATCCAAATCTTCGGTAAGTGTATCGGACTGCCAGTTGCCTGCATCGAGGATGCACGCCTTGCGCCAAATTCCTCCGGTACCGTTGAAGTTGATGAAGAACCCGGCTTTGTTCCGTATTGCCTGCTCGATAACAAAATGTCCGTCGAGCGCCATCGCCTGTGTGCGTGTAAGCAGAGAATACTCGGCATTCAAATGTTCCCACCGCGTCTGCACCATGCCGACTTTTTCATCGGCATAGAAAAACGGAAGCGTCTTCAACAGGAATTCTTTTTTCGGAACGAAGTCGGCATCAAAAATTGCGACAAATTCACCGGAGGATTTCATCAATCCTTCTTTCAATGCACCCGCTTTGAATCCTGCACGTGAACTTCGCCGCACATGCTGAATATTGTTTCCTCCTGCGCGCATTTCAGCAACAATACGTTCGACGATCTCCACCGTTTCGTCTGTGGAATCATCAAGCACCTGAATCTCCAGTTTCTCTTTCGGATATTCCATGCTGCACGATGCTTCAATAAGGCGGCGCACAACATACATTTCATTGTAGATTGGAAGCTGCACTGTGACCGACGGATACCGGGTAAGCGTCAACGTTTGCTCCTCGGCGTCGTCTTTGTGCCGCAGATAATGATACACCATCACAAATCCGTGACATCCAAAAATGAAAAGAATAAGCAAAGACACGAAATAGGTGATTAAAATGATCTCGTCCATTGTTGTTGTCTTTTTAACCTCGTTTTTTTGTTAGGAAGAATTATTCCGTTACCATCCGGAAACTGTTTCAATAAGAATATCGTCGGCAACCTTGTTGATTGCATCGGTTAATGCAACGGTCCGCTGGTCTTTACTGGGATCGTATTCCCCCCATTCTGTAAAATTTTTATCCCAGACTTTTTTTCTCAATTTCAAATCCTGAAATGTGACATGAACGGTCATTGTCACCCGCCGAGTGCTCACTTGTTCGCCCGGTGCGATCACTGAAGGCGCATCCGATACCGACGTAACCGTCCCATCAAGCATTGAATCTGCATTTGAGCGGTCTGCCAGGGCAAGACTGTTATCATTGACAAACAGATTTATCAACTGCTTTGTCAAATCTTCCCGCAAATTCGGTTCGCCGAATCCACTCTGATCTTCAAAAAGCGGAATCGCTATCGTTTTCAGATGCGGCGGCACAGAAGAACCGGTGAATGAATACATGCATCCGGAAAAATTTGCCAGCAAAACCACTGCAATGATAAACGACGCGAGATTTTTTCTCTGAAAAAGAACGGGCATCATATCACACCGTACTCTTTGAGTTTCCTGTACAGTGTGCGCTCGCTAATTTGAAGCGCCTGCGCTGCTGTTCTGCGATTATTCCCGTATTTCTGTATCGTCCCGATAATCCAGCGCCGCTCCATTTCTTTCAGCGAAATATCTTCACTGGTGTCGTTGAAAGAATGCGGAAGAACGCTGTTCTGCAAGTTGGTCGTTTGTGTTCGGATTTCTTCCGTGCTGCGCACGGCATTCACGATCATATCCTTCAGTTGAACAACATCGCTTTTCAGATCGACAAGCGCGCGATAGATCAATTCACGCTCTGAAAATTCATTCTGCTTCGCAACATATACCGGAAGATTTCTTTCCCCTTCCGGCGCCTGATAACCTTTAAGATATTTCCGCACATCATCCCCGGACAATTTCTTTCCGTTCTCGATGACAAGCATGCTTTCCATGACATTGCGCAATTCGCGGACATTGCCGGGCCAATAATATTCTTCAAAAACTTCCATTGCATCACCGGTGAAACCGAGAAAGGAAATTCCGTTTTTTTCCGAAAACTCTTTCGCAAATTTTTCAACGAACAACGGAATATCTTCGCGCCGGTCGCGCAAGGGAGGAATCCGGACGTTTACCGAACGTAAACGGAAAAAAAGATCGGGCCGAAAATTCTTGGTGCGCACTTCGTGTTCGAGATCTTTATTCGTCGCCGCAATGACGCGCACATCAACGTTGCGGGCAACCGACGAACCGACACGATTGAACTGACCGTTTTCCAGCACGCGCAGAAATTTCACTTGCACGCCGAGCGGTAATTCGCCGATCTCGTCAAGAAAAATTGTCCCGCCGTCGGCAATTTCAAAATATCCTTTCCGTGTTTCATGCGCACCCGTGAACGATCCTTTTTCGTGCCCGAACAATTCACTTTCAATAATGCCTTCCGGAATCGCGCCGCAGTTTACCGTCACCATCGGTTTCTTCGCACGGCGGCTCGACGCATGGATCGCCTGAGCGATAACTTCTTTGCCAACTCCGCTTTCTCCCGTGATCAAAACCGTAATATCCGTCTGTGCAACCTGCTGGATGACATGAATGATCTCCTTCATCTCCAGCGATTCGCCGATGATGCCGTGCTGCTGTTGAAATATTTCCGGCTCTAAAAGAATAGTTTCTGCCGATGCTTTATCGTTCACTTCGTTACCGAGTCACTATGATCGAATTGATATTGTGTTTCGCTTTCAACTCTGCTATGAATGCGCGCGCTTCCTGTTCCGTTGCAAATCCCTCAATCGAAACGACATACCACATTCTTCCGTTTATGTCTTTCGTAGTAGTTGCAGCTTTGATACCGAACGATGCAAACTCATCAACCTGCTTTTGCGCGTTCTGTGCAGACGAAAATGCACCGACTTGAACGGCAAATTTCCCGGGCGCTTTTGGCGCCATTTTCAATTGTGTTGAATTCGGCTGCTGCATTTCCGGCTGAGCCGGCTGGCTCGAAACTGCCGCTGCGGTGTCTATGTTCGCAGGGGCGGCGGCGCTTCCGGGAGACGCAGATGGTGAAGTGTTTTCACCTGTTACATACACCGACTGCGGGTACTGACGTTTCAACTGTTCCATTTTCTGGTCAGCAGTTTTATACAAACCGAGGGAATAATAATATTGGTACACTTTATACAAAGCATCGTCTGCCCATTCGCTTTGCGGATGGACATCTACAATTGTTTGAAATTTTCTTACTGCTTGTGTACCGTCGGTGGTAAGAACTGCATCCAAATATTCAACGCCGGGATCGTTCGGATATTGCTGCGCGAGCATCGGCAGCTCTGTCCGGACGCGATCTACTTGCCCGCTGTAGATAAGATCGAGGCGTTTGCGCACTTCCTGCTCCGGCATTTGCGCAAGAAGTTGAGATGTGGTTATCACCGCCAATGCAATGAGGACTGCGGCTTTAGCAAGTTGTAGAAAATCTACTTCCGGCTTGTCATTCTGAGTATTCTCGCCGTTAGCGAGACGACGAAGAATCCAGCTTTGTACTCTGAATAGAAAAATGGATTCTTCGCTTCGCTCAGAATGACGGTGGGGAAAATATTTCTTTACTCTATTCATAAATTCACCACGTTATGATATTCATAAGTTTTAATCTGCTCTTGTTCCACATTTCCGAACAGCGTTGCTGAATTCACCTTGTGAACTTTTATCTTCACTAAATCACCGACCTTCGCGACACCTTTGGGAAATACAGTCACTTTGTTTGCGTCAGTTCTGCCCATCCACTCGTCGGACGATTTTGCACTTTCACGCTCGACAAGCACGTCAACAGTTTGTCCTATAAGCGGCTGATTCTGCTCTAATGAAATCTTCTGCTGCAACTCGATGATCTCATTTAATCGTTGAACTTTTATTTCGTCGGAAACATCGTCTCCCATGTCCCACGCCTTTGTATTTTCACGCGGAGAATATTTGAACATGAACGCGCCGTCGTAGCGTACCTGTTTCATAACTTCAAGTGTCTGCTTGTGATCAGCTTCTGTCTCCGTTGGAAATCCTGCGATGATATCTGTTGAAAGGCTGGCGGCGGGAATGATGTACTTAATTTTTTCGACGAGTTTAAGATATTGAGCGCTTGTGTACGTGCGATTCATAAGCTTTAAGATTCTGTCCGAACCGGACTGCACCGGCACGTGAATATACTTGCAGATGTTTTCATTCTCCGCAATCGTGCGAATCAGCTTCTCCGACATATCTTGCGGGTGAGATGTTGTGAAGCGAATCCGAATAGAACGATCAATGATGCTGACTGCTTTCATCAAATCAGCAAAGTCGGAATCGCCGTCGCGGTACGAATTCACATTTTGACCGAGCAGAGTTATTTCCCTAAATCCCGTATCGCTTAATCTTCGGACTTCTTCGAGAATGCTTTTCACACTCCGGCTTCGTTCGCGTCCGCGTGTGAACGGCACAACACAAAACGTGCAGAACTTATCGCAGCCGCGCATTACAGAAATCCATGCGCTCATGCCTTCCGTCCGAAGCGGCACAATGTCATCATAATTTTCGACACGGGAAAGGCGCACGGCAATTCCTTTTTCGCCGCTCAACGCATTTTCCACCAACTCAGGGAGCTTGCGGTATTCATCGGGACCGACAACGAGGTCAACAATGTTTCCTTTTTCAATCAGCTCAGTGCGCAAGCGCTCTGCCATACAGCCCAACACGCCAATGACGACACCGGCGTTATTGGATTTATATTTCTTCAGCGTTTGCAGCCGCTGATGCACGCGGTGCTCGGCGTTATCCCGCACGCTGCACGTGTTGACGAAAATAACGTCCGCCTCAGCCGCCTCGTTTGCCATAGCATAATTATTGCTGTCCATGATGCCGGCAACAACTTCCGAGTCGGCGACATTCATTTGGCAGCCGTATGTTTCTATGTAGACTTTGCGTTTTTGCATGATAAGAAATCTTGGGAGAGAAATATATCCATTGACTGACAGATAGTCAATTCTGCGGGCTTCTATTAATGAAAATTAATCAAAAACGCTCAAATTTAGTAGAAATTTTTACTATTCTGAGTGACAAATAGTCATACGCTGAGCATTGAAGAAGAGAAGAAGACAATTAGCGGATCATCTCTCTGCGATGAAAGAAATTTTTAGGGCAAAAAGTGTTAGTGGGTATTAAGCGGCGCAATGCCGGAAACAAATTCTTTTGTGTAGTTGTGTAATAATTGAATGTAGGTGCCTGTATCTGAGAGGCAGCTATGTAACTGCGGGATGTAGGTATTGAAATCCAAAACGTAGCAGTACGACAGCGGAATGCAGGTGCCCAGGTTTCAGTTGTAGATATGCAGGTCTGAGACATAGCAGGGAAAATCAAAAGCGTAGGTGAGGAAATCCAAGTTGTAGGCAGGTGTTTTGGGGGCGGAAGTGGTGGAAAAACAGGGGCAAGGTGTTGTTGGGTGTTAGGTTTTAGGCAATTTTATTAACCGATGTTATGCAGAAACTGTTTTTACGTAGCCACGACCTGTTCCGAAGGGATGGCGTTGCCAAAGCCCGTGCAATTATAAATCATATTTTTGCGCAGCATAAGCTATCAAGATGGAGCCCGCCTCCGCCAAAAAAGGCGGAAGAGTTGCGACCCCCTCTGTTTCTCCTCCTACAGATTGTTAAAAAAACTATTTTCTAAGTGGGACAGGCATTCCTGCCTGTCGAATTTGAAACAAAATAAATAGTTTTTGTCAGACAAGAATGTCTGACCTACCGTTTTTATCGACTTTTTCAAGAACCTGCTCAAGGGGAGAAAGATTTCTTATGTAGAGATGGAGCCCACTCCCAAAGGGATTCCTTTGGAACTTAAAAGCGGGCTCCATCTGGTTTGTTTTTTGTTACTGAGCCGGTGCAGGAACAGGGTTATCTGCGGGCTTCCGTGCCGGAGTGTTGAAACGAAGCTGCCTTGCCTGATGGAACGGATTGAGCAAGTCAGGCTCGTCTGAGAATTCATTTTCCGCCGCCGTGTGAATCTCATCGGCAATGGAGATGACCGCATTTTTTGCGGCAACAAGCGCGTTGTACGCTCCCGGCACTTCGTCGTTCTTTTTCACTTCCTGCGAGGTGTCGGTGGAGCGGAGAAGCTCAGCCGCTGCGTTCATTGCCGTGAAATCGTCTTCGATGAGCTTTCCTTTGGTGCTGAGAGGTACCTTGTTTGTTTCCCATCCTTTGTTGATGTCGTTCACCCAGCCAAGAAGAATTTTCGTGGAGGAATGAAAATTATCGTTGACGTGGAATTGTTTTAACTGCGGACTTCCTTTAGGGAATGTTTTCTTCGCACCGCCGCGAATCCGGTTGATTGCCTTTAGAACACCGGTGCGTGCCTGCGCTTCCGATTCCGTGAGCACTTCCTTCGTTGTGACAACATCGCCCGTTTTCGCTTCTTCTGCAAGCATAGTTTTTACACACTCGTCATAGGCAGTGAATGTTTCCGGCGTGATGGCGCGCTTTTGCAGGCGTGTGATTTGTTTGGTGCCGAGCGGAATAAGAACCCGCGATTCCTGTTCGAGTCCGTTACACGAGATTGTAGGCATGGGTAGCTCCTTATGTATTGGTTTGGGATTTTCCGCCATCTTTTGCGCCATAGGCGCATCCGCCTTTGGCGGTTGGGGCGGGTGCGCAATTGGGCGCAGGGAGTTAGAAATGAGAATTTGGGTATGGCTATTAGCTGTTCGCTGTTCGCTTTTAGCTAATAGCCAATACCCAGCACCTCAGCCGAAGGCCGATCAGCCTCTGGCTGATAAAGCCTATTTCATTACGATCATCTTTTTCACCGCTGTGTAATCACCGGCACGGAGAGTGTAGAAATAAATGCCGCTCGACAGTTTCGACGCGGTGAACTCAACGGAGTATTTTCCGGCAGGTTTGTCTTCATTCACCAATGTTCGCACATCGCGTCCAAGCAGGTCATAGATTTTGATAACGACGTGACTGTTCTCCGGCAATTGGTAATTGATCGTTGTCGATGGGTTGAACGGGTTCGGAAAGTTCTGATCAATTCCATATGTTGTCGGAAGCGGTTCTTGTATTTTAGCCAGCAGCCGTGCGCCCGGCTTTTCACCTGTTTTGGGGTTAATGTAATTGATGAGTGCGGCTTGCGCATCGGAAAGCTCCATGTCTGTTGACAATGCTGGCGTGCTGAGTGCATCGCTGAGAATTGTTACGGCACTTTCCGGATCATTTTCATTGTAGAGTGCAATGTAAAATTTGTTCAGCTTTGCTTTCTCAGCTAACGCGGTGTTTTTATTTCCAGAAACAAGATCATCGTTCACCTTCTTTGCTTTGGTTATGCCATCCTGCACAAGCCCGTCCCTTTGGGACATAAGATACAGATTAGCAAGAAGAAGCTTGTGCTCTTTTGCAGCAGATGAAGGTAATGATTCAAAATAGCTGATGATGTCTGCCGCGGTTTCAGCGTTATAGCAATTGTAAAGCTCTACGTATGCCGCTTGATCTTTGGGGTTCTTTTTGAGATATGAAATAAAGAAATCCTTCGCTTCTGTGTATTTGTTCTGTAAGCGTAATTGAATTCCGTCAAAGAGTGATGAGCCTATCGGCTGCGGTGAAGCAACATCTGAGGAACTTATTGCACTCTTTGCGAGTGCAATATCATTCTTTGGCACTTTGGTTTCGCCAGATTGCTGCAAAGGCTCTTGCATACCTTGCACCCAATTTCCGCTGCTGACTGAAGGAAGAGGATAACCGCTCCACGGATCGTCGGTAAGATAATTGTTGTAATCAATTGTAGAATTGTACGTGTAAAACCGTATCGGTGGTGTTCCGCCCCAATACACTGCTTCCGCTGCTAATGTTCCTCCCGATTCATAATCAACATTATACGGGCTATTGTTATAGATACTATTGCCCCAGAAATTTGCAATAGGATGTCCAATTTCGGGATAACTCTGATGGTAAATCTCAAGTCCATATAAACAGTCCGTAATACGATTGTTTCTCATGTCACCTTTCGGATTGTAGAAATCTGGCGAAGCGCCCCAGATGCAACCAATGCCCCAGTTGTAGCCGCGAATGTCATTCTGCGCTATGTAGCCGCTGCAGCCTGAATACATGATGCCTGCGCCGTTGTGATAGCCTGGGCTTACGTTAGGGTATTTATAGATGACATTGTCATAACAGTTGTTGCTTGAACCGCCGTCCATCCGAATGCCGTGATAGACATTTGAGTTTGCTATCGTGTTGTTCTGCAATAAACAGTTGGACGCGAAGTAGAGGTATATGCTATTGCTGGACATGTCCGTGATGTTGCAGTTTTGAATTGTCACATTCGATGCCTGATTGATGTCAACCTCGGTCCCGTATTGGATGTTTGCATAACTGATGGTTGAACCGTTGGCACCGGAACCGCTGAGTTGGAGCGGACCCCAGCTGCCGGGCGTGGTGCTGCCCGTTGATGTAAAGGTAATGGGGCTTTGAACAATTCCAGCAACATTGAGCACGCCATTAACTGTCAATGAAGCACCACTTGGAAATTTAACTGTTGCGCCAGGAAGAATTTTTAAGGTGATGCCAGATGGTACAGTGACGCTGCCGGTGAGAATATTTTGGTCCCCCCACGTTTCGTTGTGAGACAAAGTTCCAGATGTTGTATTAGGCGGGATACCGCTTACCTTAATATTGCAATATGCTGTAAGAGGTGTGGCGTCATCTTCGATTGCTGTTGCTTTTACCCGTCCTAAAACATTGCCATCAGCATCCCGATACCAATAATAGCCGTACGGCAGCGTCCCCAAACGAAAATTGTCGCTTGCCACATATTCGCCCTCCCCATGTTCGATCAACAAACTCCATGAGTCACTCACAATATAATTAGGGGGACGTTGATCCGAAAAATCATACCAAAAGTAATTGGTGGAATTTTGAGTGTAGATTACCGGGTTCGGCTCGCTAAAAGAATGGATGAATATACCGTCTTCAACACCCATTGATGAAGAGCCATAGAGCGCAATAATTCCTGCTTCATCATCGTCAGTTAAAGATCTGTGGGCTATATCACCTGGCCCAAAATAATAATACATAACATTGCTCGAACAAGTGGAATTCGTTTCATCCGCAAGATCCAACCAATGACCGAATTCGTGTAAGATATGAGACGATAGGTCAAACTGGTTACTTGTGGGATTTGCAGAGATGGGATAGAATTGGTTAACATAAGTCTCTGTTCTTGTAATAGTACCACTTGAAGCAAAAACATTCGTGAGCATAAGGTTGTTGTCGTTGCTATCGCCAACATAATATCCGACTTGATAGATTCCGCTAGCTTCAAAACCCTTTTCATAAGCCACTTCATCTCCTTCGGCAAATTGGAAATTAGAACCAGCATCGTTCCATTGAGACGCAGCTGATCGAATAGCCGTTTCATATTCTTGTTGTGTTGCTAAAACTGTTCCGAGTCCGCTGTTTATATGATATGTAACATTGTTTGTTGGCCATTTCCATCCATAGTAGGAGAGATAACATTGGCTTTGTGCAATTATGCTTGACGCCAGTAAAATTGTGAAAGAAACTGAAACTCGACAAATCAGACTTAAACGATGCGAATTCATAACGTAAATTCTCCCGTAAATTCTTTGGATTATTTGTCTGTTGTGGGAATACGATGCAAAGCCGTGACCACTGTTCTGATTTCATCTCTCACTTCAGGTAAGTTTCTTTCTCTTGCCTTGTTTGATATCTTTCCATCTCTTATATCATACTTCGCACCTATCTTGAATTTCACAACTGAATCATTAATTAGATAATCATACAAATCGCGCATATTATTGTTAGCCGCAAAAGTGATTAATGAGCTAGCACTCAGAAAAAGTAAGACATGCTCTCCAACAGACAATGTGTCTTCACCCATCTGCATCATTGTTTCTCCTGCTCCTGTTGGTCCAGATGCTATCAATACAGGTATTTGTTCTTTTTGAAGATGGTAATCGTTTCTTAGAAACTCTTCTACTTGGATGTATGCTAGGGTGTGAAACCAAAACTTCTCTCCAAAAGGATGTTCGATCCTTGAAACTGTACCAATAATAATACAATCTGAGAGTGCCGTCCGGTTCTTCTCATCCCAAACTGTAGACTTTTTCCAACGCTCAATGAGATCAACACCCAGTTTCTTAAGGTTTGCAACTGTTGTATCGTTGTATCCCATGCTGGCAAGAAACTCAGTATCAATTTCCGGCGGTGTCAATTTTCTAAAACCATTCTCAAATGGATACTTCCATCCATTTTGCAACATTTTTTGATAAACAGGATTGATTTGCGCGTCAGCACCAAAAACAATGAGCGACGCCAAAAAATAAACAATGCAAATTCTGCTCATGATATTGCGCATAAAACACCTTCCCTTCTCTATCTGAGTTTGATTTTTTACATCATCAGAAATGTTATTGCCATCCATAAAGCCACACCTCCTTTACAATGGAATATGTAACCCTCAAAATCTACGAGCGCAAGCAATGTATAGTACCCCCCCCCGTAATGTCAATAGGGAAATGAAAAAAACTGAGAATTTTTAAAAGGGCAGGTTTTAGAAAGTTCCCGTTTTGCAATAAAAAAATTGGCAGAACGTGCCTTTGGAGTAGTGAGACACTTTTTGAATTTGCATGTAGGGCGAGATTCCATCCACGCCTTTTGCGTGGCACGTACGGCGTGCTCGCCCGCCGAATTGAAAATTCGGCTTACAAATAATTTCAAAATGCACTACTGCCGTCTTTTGCAATTCAGGCAATATCACTTTATATTCTCTTTGCAAAGGATGAAGGAGAAAGGATAAGGGATAAGTAAAATGGATAAGGGAAGATGGAAAATGGAAAGTTTTTTCGCCTGCTTCTTTTCCCTTCATCCTTGCTCCTTACTCCTTCAGCCACTTACTCAGGAAAAAATACTATGAATCCCAAAACGTTAGTATCAGACATTCGACAAAAAGCAAAAAAACTTCACAAGACAATTGTCCTGCCGGATGCACTGGATATTCGCGCAATCCGTGCGGCGCGCATTCTGAGCGACGAAGAAATTGCGTCTCCGCTTCTCATCGGCGCAGAAGAGGAAATCCGCAGCAAAGCGGATGCCGAGAAAATTTCGCTTCAAGGCATCCGCATTGTTGACCCGGCAAAATCCGACAAGCTTTCTGACTTCACGCATATTTATTTCAATCTGAGAAAATCAAAAAACATCGCATTCACCGAAGCACAGGAGATGATGAAGAAGCCCCTCTTCTTCGGCGCAATGATGGTACGCGAAGGAATGGCAGACGGAAGCGTTGCGGGCTCGCTTTCTACCACCGGCGATGTGCTGCGCGCCGGATTGCAGATCGTCGGCATGGCGGAAGGCATTAACATTGTTTCGAGTTTTTTTCTGATGGTGTTCCCATTCCGCGTTTTCACATTCAGCGATTGCGGCGTTGTTCCCGATCCGACAGCAGAGCAATTGGCAGACATTGCGCTCAGTGCAGCACAGAATCATCAGAAGCTGACCGGTGAAGAGCCGCGCGTTGCAATGCTTTCGTTTTCCACAAAAGGAAGCGCATCGCATCCGATGGTGGAAAAAGTGCAGCGAGCGACAGAATTAGCAAAGAAGAAAAATCCGGATGTAAAATTGGACGGCGAGTTTCAGCTTGATGCGGCAATCGTTCCGGCTGTTGCGCAGCAGAAAGCGCCGAAGAGCATCATTGCCGGAAACGCGAATGTGCTCGTCTTCCCGGATTTGAATGCGGGCAACATCGGCTACAAGCTGGCACAGCGGCTTGGCGGAGCGGAAGCGATTGGACCGATTGTGCAGGGAATGAAAAAACCGGTCTTCGATCTTTCGCGCGGCTGCAGTGTTGACGATATTGTCAATGTGGCGGCGATCAATGCGGTGATGGGGGGAACAGTATAAGAGTTGCAAGCCCAAAGTTAAAGGTTCAAACGTAAGACTTTGAACTTGTAACCTTAAATTCTCCATTTTCCATATTTCATCTACCATTTTCCATTATTACCATGAACTTTTTCGATTATCACAATGACGAAATGATGTGTGAAGGTGTGCGCCTCGGAGAAATTGCGGAGCGTGTTGGAACACCAGCCTACATTTACAGCAAGCGTGCACTGCTCGATGCGTTTCATGAATTCGATTCGGCATTTGCCGGAATTGATCACCTCGTTTGTTATTCAATGAAAGCGAATTCCAATCTCAACGTTTGTAAAATATTTTACACCGCGGGGAGCGGCGTTGACTGCAATTCCGGCGGAGAATTTTTCCGCGCACTGAAAGCGGGCGTTGATCCGCATAGAATTATTTTCACCGGCGTCGGAAAGACCGAAGAAGAAATGCGGATGGTGCTTCAGCACGATGTTATGATGATTAAAGTTGAGTCATTCGAAGAACTAAACGTGCTTAACGATGTCGCGGCATCAATGTCCAACGGACTCTCCGAGAAAAAAATCGCGCCTGTCGGAATCCGCATCAATCCGGATGTTGACCCGAAAACGCATCCGTACATTTCAACCGGATTATCGGAAAATAAATTCGGCATCGAAGCGTCGCAGGCACTGAACGCGTACGAACTCGCCGCGTCGCTTCCCAATCTCCGCATCACCGGCATTGACATGCACATCGGCTCGCAGATCACCCAAGTCGAGCCGTTTGTTGAAGCGTGTAATAAAATGGCGGAACTTACAGCGAAGTTGAAACAACGCGGAATTGTTCTTGAACATTTCGATATCGGCGGCGGACTCGGAGTTTCGTACAATGGAAGCAATTCGGGAAGCAATCCGGGAAGCGATTCGCCGACGCCGCGTCAATTTGCCGATTCGCTGCGTCCTGTTTTGAAACACGTCGGATGTAAAATTCTTTTTGAGCCCGGGCGATTTCTTACGGCGAATGCCGGCATTCTGGTGACGAAGGTTTTGTACACGAAACAAAACAAGAAAAAGAATTTCGTTATCGTTGACGCGGCAATGAATGATCTTCTGCGTCCGAGCTTGTACAACGCGTTTCACGAAATCAAGCCGGTGAAAAAAACAAAGAACGAAACAATTACCGCTGATATTGTCGGACCGGTATGCGAATCGGGAGATTTTCTTGCGAAGAACCGCGAAATACAAAAGAGCAAACGGGGCGAACTGCTTGCGGTGATGTCTGCCGGCGCGTACGGTTTTGTGATGAGCTCAAATTACAATTCGCGGCGCCGCGCCGCAGAGGTGATTGTTGACGGCACTAAGTTTTTTATCGCGCGGGAACGGGAAACGTACGACAACCTCGTACAAAACGAACACCTGATTGACGGATTAAAATGATGTCAGACGGCTGGAAAGCGCCGTCAGATATTGATCTCCGTGGAACTCTGCAACATGAACCTGCGTTAGCATAACGTAACTTCTTTCATTATGAGCATCCGAATTCACAAAAGAATTTCATTACTTATGCTTACGGCGTATATCGTAAGCGTGGTTGTGCTCATTCCCCTTCACCATGATGTTGACATCTTCGCCGGATCGGGCCATGAAACCATCTCGACTCACGCAGATGCCGATCACTGTCATCACATTGATCTTTCACACGCCGAAACCTGTGCTGTATGCTCCGGTTTTTTCGGACGCACGTTTGTTGCAACCGTTGAATTCACTATTCAGCCCGAAAAGAAAATCTTCTATCTTCCGCGTTTCACTTTTGTTTCTGCCATTTCTTTCCAAGTCTTATCCCCGTTTTTCCACCGCGGTCCTCCTTTCATGAGTGCCTGATTCTATTTTCCTTTGGCGTCCCGCAAAGACGGGATCACCACAAATTTTTTCACACTCAGAGGACGATCATGAAATATTTTCTGATTGCCGTTGGAATGTTTGTATGTGCAGGCACAATCATGGCTCAACAGTCCCAAATTGGAAATGCCGTTAAATCGCAAATGGCACTGCGTGCGACGGGCGGCAGGGATTCCCAAGCCGATACCAGCGAGACAAGCATTCAGCAGCTTAGAAATGAAGTACTCAGGCTGCACGGCGAAATTCAAAGTTTGAAAACTGACAGCACAAACGCTCCTTACTCTCAAGTCACGGAAGATGATCTCGATGCGCTCGAGGATCACATAGATCAGCGAATGCAGAGATTAGAAAATAAAGTTGATGCTGTTTCACGCGCAACGGCACCGACTGTTTTGAATCCGCGCATGACAGCATTTATTAATTTTGCCGCGCGGCACGACAACACCACCGTGTACGATGCAACGGGCAGCAATGTTATTTCCGACCGTCCATTCCTCCGCGCGATGGAAATGGAATTAGGTTCTGCGGTTGACCCGTATGCTGAAGCCGTTGCTATTATTTCTCTCAACAGCGACGCGCAAAAAGGATTCACCATTGAACCGGAAGAAGCGTACGGCCTCATCAAGCGCCTGCCGATTCTTGAAACTGCACCGCTTGGATTGAAAATGAAAATCGGACGTTTTCTTGCACCGATCGGCATCAGCAACATCACGCACCTGCACGATTTGCCATGGACAACATATCCGCTTGTGGTCTCAAAATATTTAGGAAGCGAGCATGGCGATTTTTTTGACTCCGGATTCAATCCCGTTGGCGCAGATTTTCAATTCTTTCTGCCGTCGCCGCTACCTTCGGCAACCTTTGAAATGAACGCCGATGTTCTGCGCGGCAGTGAACTTGGAATTTCCGAAGGAGATCCGGGAGGACAAACCGCGTACCTCGGACATTTGACCCTTTCAGAGGATTGGAACAACGAGCATCTGCTTGTCCTCGGCGCGAGCGCGTACACCGAAAGCGGCATCACAACGACCAGCTTGTTTGGCGGCAATCTCACCTACAAATGGGCGCCGAGTGAACAAAGGGAGAGTCATTCATTCGTCGGGGGCGGTGAGATTTTTTTCGGCAATCATTCTTACATTGATTCCACCGGTGCAACACTTACGCGCAAGCCGTACGGCTGGTATGCGTTCGCCCAATATCAATTTTCGTATTGGACGTATGCCGGACTTCGCTACGACTGGGTGCAGGAACCGTCAAATGTTCAATTGGTCTCACGGGAAATTTCGGCATACATCAGTTATTACACGACGGAATTCCTCCGCTTCCGGCTCGGAGTGGAACACAGAATCCGCCCATGGCGAACACCAAATCTCGACAATACAAATTCAATAATTTTTGAAGCGAACTTTGTGTTCGGCTCGCATCCTGTAGAACCGTACTGGGTAAATAAATGATGGAAGATGAGAGATGGAAAATCGGGAATTGAACATTGAGAATTCATATTTCGAGGTTTGAGATTTGATGTCCGGAATTTGAACCACGAATTACTCAAACTGCAAAACACAAAACTCGAACGTAATATTGATAGGAGAATACAATGAAAAAAATTTTTGCGGCAGCTGTTTTACTTTTCACTGTTACCTCGCTGCACACCTTCGCGCAGCAAAAACAATTGAAAGTAGTAACAACACTCAATTACCTGAAATATGTCACGGAGCAAGTCGGCGGCGACAAGGTCACGGTAACAGCGCTTGCCAATCCGAAGCAGGACCCGCACTACGTTACGCCGACGCCGCGAATGAATGAAGTCACGACGAACGCCGATTTGTTTATCGAAAACGGATTGTCGCTCGACCTTTGGGCGAAGAACGTGATTGACGCATCAGGCAATCCGAATATTGGAGTTGGAAATCCCGGACATCTTATTGCGACAATCAACGTGCCGGTGAAAGAATTGCCCACGGAAGTTTCACGCGCGTGGGGCGATATTCATCCGCAGGGCAATCCGCACATCTGGCTCGACCCGCTGAATATCAGGATCGTTGCGGAAAATATTGCGGCACGATTGCAGCAGCTGGATCCGGATAATTCCGCGTATTACCAGCAGCATTTGGACGCATTCAAGCATCACTTGGACGAAAAAATGTATGGCAGTGAATTGCTCGACCTACTTGGCAAAAAGGGCGGTGATATTCTTACGCGCAAAACCAAAGACGGCGAGCTTTACTCATGGCTCTCATCGCGGCATCTCAGTTCAAAATTGGGCGGCTGGATGAAAATGGCTGAACCGTTGCAGGGGAAAGAAATCATTTCGTATCACAAAACGTACATTTATTTTGCCGACCGCTTCGGATTGAAAATTGCCGGTGAGCTTGAAGAAAAGCCGGGCATTCCGCCGCCGGCACAACATCGTGATGAAATTGTTGATCTTGTGAAGCGCGATGGAGTGAAAGTCATTCTCAACGATAATTTCTATTCCACGGATGCGGCGGAGTACGTTGCAAGCAAAACAAACGCAAAGGTGATTGTTACATACATTGACGTGTACTCCAGCCCGGAAGCGAACACGTACGAAAATTTGATTACGTACTTGCTCGAAAAAATATTGAAAGCAGAATCATAGAGATAGCGAAACAACCACAAAGGCACTAAGAATTAAAATGCTTTTCCCTGGCGTCTTTGTGACTTAGCAGCTGAACAAACACAGAAAGGAATTCATGGAACAACTTTTTTATCTGCCATCAACAATGATCTGGCCGCTGCTGGCGTGCCTTGTCCTCACCGGCATTCACGTCTATCTCGGCGTGCACGTCGTGGCGAGAAAAGTCATCTTCGTTGATCTTGCGCTGGCACAAATTGCCGCGCTTGGAACTGTCATCGGCGTTCTGCTCGGTTACGAAGTCGGTAAAGACGTCACGGCGTTATATCTTTACTCGCTGGCGTTCACCATTTTCGGCGCATTCATATTTTCCGCGACACGCATGAAAGGCGAGAAAGTACCGCACGAAGCGATCATCGGAATTGTGTACGCCGTGACGTTCGCCGCAACAATTTTAATCCTTTCCAAAAGCGCGCTCGGCCCGCAGGAACTCGATCACATCATTAAAGGCGATCTGCTCTGGGTGCAAAGCCATGTCGTGATCAAGACGGCAATCATTTATGCGCTGGTCGGATTGTTCCATTTTATCTTTCGGAAAAAATTCATGGCAATCTCGTTCGATGCTGCAAAGGCGGAAGCTAACGGCATCAACGTTCGCGTGTGGGATTTTCTCTTTTACATGTCGTTCGGATTTGTCATTACAAGCTCAGTCGCTATCGCAGGTGTGTTCCTCGTTTTCAGCTATCTCGTCATTCCATCTGTCGGAGCGATGATGTTGTCCGACAAACTCAGCAC
>JAJYOK010000017.1 GCA_021796215.1 Bacteroidota bacterium | reverse complement strand
CAACCGGAGTGCATCATGCTTAAATTGGGCATCAAATCTACGCCGTTGTTGTGATTCTGACATCTGAACACCTCCTGAGAGAATATACTCTCTTTTCTTGGTGTCCGAAAGTTCATGGCAAGATCACTCTCCCCCTTGTGCCAAAGGCACCCTTTTGGGATACGGGGGAGAGGATGAAGGGTTAGTTGTGGAGTTGTTTCACGAACAAAGACTGCTCTCATTTTGGAGTGGAGATGAAAAAACCGGTACAGGGTTCATCTAAACGCGTACAGGGTTTATCTAAACGTGTACAGGGTTTATCTAAACCGGTACAGGGTTTATCTAAACGTGTACAGGGTTTATCTAAACGTGTACAGGGTTTATCTAAACGCGTACAGGGTTCATCTAAACGTGTACAGGGTTTATCTAAACGCGTACAGGGTTTATCTAAACGCGTACAGGGTTTATCTAAACCGGTACAGGGTTCATCTAAACGCGTACAGGGCGGAAAATGAGCGAAAAACGAAGGAAATGCTGACAAGTTTGCCCGTTCTTAAAACACCGCTCCTGAAGGAGCTTTTGATAGTTGATGGTGCAATTGTTTTACCGGAATTAAGTCCCTAACTTGGCAGGTATTTAAGAAAGTATGAAGATTTTCTGTAAGAGCGGGTTTTTGGTATTGATGGAAGTGGAAATAAAAATGCCCCGGAAGAACCGGGGCGAGGCAAAAAGCCTACAGAATAATCTTTGTTGTAGTAAGCTTTCGCAAATAAGATAATCTTACAAAAAACAAAAGTCAAGAACTTTTTTAAGGAGTTTTCGGTATGTCTACTACACTTGGACTTGATGTTGGAACGAATTCGATTGGTTGGGCCCTCATTGAAGACGGTAAACGGATTATCCGGTCCGGCGTTCGAATTTTTCCAATCGGAGTTAAAGAAGAAGACTTTCTAAAGAGTGGAACCGAAGTGTCGAAAAACATTGATCGCCGGACGAAACGTGGGATTCGGCGACGCAGATTCCGTTTTAAATTACGCAGGGAGAAATTGAACGGTCTATTAGAAGCTAACGATATGTTGCCCAATGAGGAAGACTTTTTAACAACAAAGCAACTTTATGAGCTTAGAGCAATTGGTCTCAATAGGAAACTGACGCTCTCCCAATTTGGCAGGGTCTTGCAAATGCTGAATAAACGCCGTGGTTTTAAAAGCAATAGAAAGACACTTGCCGATCCTGAAAAGAAAAAGGAAGAAGGAATCGTGAAAGAGGCGATACTGAAACTTCAGCAAGAAATTGATGAGGCTGGAATGAAGACTGTCGGCGAATACTTCTTCTCACTTTTCGTAGAAACAGATAAAGAAAAGAATTGGCCGAACAAACTCGCACCGATTGAAAGGATTCGTAATCGGTTTGTTGGAAGGGAGATGTATGAAAAAGAGTTCGATATGCTTTGGGCTAAACAAACTGAATTCTATCCTGATGTTCTCACCCAGGAATTCAAAAATAAAATAGGCGCGGAGACCATTTATTATCAACGAAATCTAAAATCGCAAAAAGGATTGGTAGGGAAATGTCGGTTTGAACCTTCAAAACGGTGTGCTCCTCGAAGTTCGAATGAGTTTCAAGAATACCGCATCTGGCAACAATTATGGATGGTCCGATTCGCAAGCGGCAATCGAATTGGCCAAGAGTTAAGCGCTGAGGAGAAACAAAAAGCATGTATGGCGATGATGACGCAACATAAAATGACAGAAGCCGCAATGAAGAAACTTCTCGGCATTCCTAGAGACGAACATCTGAATGATGTTTTTGGCGCTAAAGGGATGCTGGGAAACAGAACGAACGCAGATTTACTGGAAGCATTTGGTGAACAAACATTTCAGTCGTTTTCAGAAAAACAACGATTTGAATTGTGGCACATACTCACCTACACGGATAGTACGGAAAGACTCAAAAATATTGTACACAAAAAGATTCAAAAGAATGTACTGCCGCCATTCACCGATAAACAGATTGATAATTATTCTGAAACTAATCTCGAAGAGGGATATGGCAACCTATCTCTCAAAGCTTTATTAAAAATCTTGCCTCATTTGCGTAAAGGATTACCACTTACCGAAGCAATTATTGCTGCTGGTTATGATCCAGCAAAGAAGCTAATTAAGGGGAAAGTTGTGGAACTGCAGAAGGTGCCGCCACTCGCGCCGAATGAACTAAGGAATCCTATTGTTCAGCAAATGTCAAGCGAGACATTTCGTGTAGTTAATGCGATTGTCAAGGAATATGGAAAGCCGGACATGATTCGCGTTGAACTTGCGCGTGAATTGAAGAAGCCAAAAAGCAAGCGCGAAGAAGCACGTAATGCAAACATTAGAAAACGAAAACAACGCGAAGAATATGCCGGGTTTCTCTCTAAACAGTTACAGAAGAAAATTGAGCCACACTCCATTGAGGTCAAGAAATATGAATTATGGCTGGAAATGGGTTGTGAAGATCCAAAACTTGATGCCCTTGATTCATTTCTGCGAAATGGAAAGGTATTTGATTCAAAGAAGTACAAGCTCTGGTTAGAATGCGATCGTATTTCTATTTACAGCGGCAAAGTAATTCCTTTGAGCAAACTTTTCAGCCCCGAAATTCAGATCGAACACATTTTGCCTTACAGCAAAACGATGAACAATGAATTTGGAAACTTGTGTCTCTGCGAGGGAAGTATCAATAAAGAAAAAGGGAAACAATTGCCAAGCGAATATTTTGCATCGAAAGGGAAATTGGAGGAATTCAGAAGGAACGTTGCTCATCTTCAAAATGAAGCGAAGCGGCGAAGATTTTTAATGACGGAGATCCCGGAAGGTTTCCTAAACAGCCAACTAACGAACACAAGCTATGCAGCACGTGAGATTGCATGGCGATTGGAAATGCTTTTACCACCGATAAAAGACGGAGATGTATATCATCGGCGAGTGCAAGTGGTTAATGGACAGGCGACAGCCACTTTGCGAAGGCTTTGGGGGTTGAATAGTATTTTATCACAAGGTGATGTAGATACTAAAAATCGAGGGGATCACAGGCACCATGCAATAGATGCAATTGTCATCGCTTGCTCTACCCCTGCGCTGATAAAAACACTTGCCGACCACAGCAAGTTTGATAAGATGAACAAACTTGAGAATGAGAAAGCAAGTGTGCCACCATGGAAAAAATTTATCAGCGGGTCTGCAGATTCAATTGAATTAATTATCGTTTCCTACAGAAATCAAAAACGTCTTATTGGGTCAAAGCCTAACAAGACAACGACAAAAGATTTGAAAAACTATCCAAAGGGATATCGTGTCACGAAGAACGTTTCTATTCGCGGAGCGATGCATGAAGAAACATATTATGGTGTTATTGAACAAAATTCGGAGGAAAGGTTTGTGACTCGCTGGCCACTAGAAAAGTTCAGCGAAGAAAAACAGTTGGAGAAAATTGTTGACAAGAAAGTACGAGAAGTATTGCAGAAAAGAGTGAAGAAATATGGAAGTGTTAAGAAAGCTTTTGAACAGAACGACAAGGACCCATTGTTAATGTATTCAAAAAAAGGGTTTAAAGTTCCTATCCGACACGTTCGGGTAATAAACCCTGGCGAGCATTTGGAGGAAATTAGACCTGGTACTTATGTAGAAACAGGGAACAATTATACAATTGCAATTTATGAAGCCCCTGAGACGAAGAAGCGCTCGTTTGAAACCATCAGTTTTTATGAAGCAACGCGCCGGGTGCTTGGAGGAAAACCAATTATTCAAAAATCGTTAGATAACAAACCGCTTCTTTTTGCTTTGAAGCAAAGAGACATTGTAGTTCGCTACGATGAAGGTCCTGATGAAATTGAGTGGAATAACATGGAGTATCTACGCGAGAGGTTATTCCGCATTCGGAAATTCGATGTTAAAGGTATCATCTATTTAGATTACTTGTATGTTTCCAAGATAAATGATGCGGATGATCGTAATGTTCTTTTTTTCCAAGTAAGCCCGAATACCCTAAATTGTATTCGCGTGGAAGTTGATACTCTAGGAAGAATTATCCACAAAGAAATTACTTAAGCAATGCTTAAGCGCACCATCGTTCTTTCCTCTCAAGCCTATTTGAAGAAGGAACAAGATCAACTTGTTATCCAAAAAGGAGAGGAAGTCAATTCTGTTCCGATTGAGGACATCGGTGTTCTGTTGTTGGAAAGCTATCAGGTTACAATAACTCAGCCGGTTCTTTCTGCACTAATGGAACATGATGCTGTTGTTATAACGTGCGATGCAACGCATCATCCGAACGGTATTATGCTTCCCGTCAGCGGCAATTCCATTCATTCCGCTATTCTGCGCGCTCAGTTGAACGCTTCAAAACCGTTTCGGAAACTGCTTTGGACTCAGACAGTGAAAGCAAAATTACTGAATCAAGCGGCGCTTTTGGAAAGCATTGGCGAAGATGCGGCGCCGTTAAAACGCTGGGCAAAGCAAGTCCGCTCCGGCGATTCAACAAATTTAGAAGGGCGCGGAGCGCAATTCTATTGGGACAAATATTTGCCGCGTGAATTCGGCTTTGCCCGAAAACGGGAAGGAACACAGCCTAATGTTCTTCTCAACTATTGCTATGCAATTCTTCGGGCGGCTGTCGCACGTGCGCTTGTTTCATCGGGGCTTCATCCTACGCTTGGCATTCATCACAGAAATGAATACAACGCGTTTTGCCTTGCCGACGATGTTATGGAACCGTACCGCCCGTATGTGGATGCACTTGTTCGGGCTGTTGTTACCGGCGAAGATATAAGCGAGCCTGCCTTGCCGGCAGACAGGCTTACACCGGCGGTGAAGAAAAAGCTTTTGGGAATTTTAACAGCGGATGTTATTATTGAAGGGGAGACTAAGCCACTTTATGTTGGGTTAAGCACGACCACAAAATCATTGGCGGACTGCTATGCGAAAAAAAGACGTCTACTCAAGTATCCCCGATTCACGGTTCAACCAGTACAGGGTCATGTGGAATCTGGTGTTCTTTGATCTTCCGGTAGTTTCCGAGACAGACCGAAAGGCATCAACGAAATTTCGTGATCACCTGCTGAAGGATGGTTTCCAGATGTTCCAGTTTTCGATCTACGTCCGGCATTCGATAAGCAGGGAAGGGGCAGACATGCACAAGCGAAGAGTGAAAGGGTTTCTGCCGAAGAAAGGGAAGGTCGGTATTTTGCAAATTACCGATAAACAATTCGGTATGATAGAATTATTTGAAGGCGCTTCACAGGAAGAAGTAAAACCCCCGCCGCAGCAGCTCGAGTTCTTTTAAAAGCCGGTTATACAAAATTGTGCTTTTAACACAATCCTGAAAGGATTGAAGATGAATAGCCTGATCTGTCGTCAGACAGTCAGGGGAAAGAACAACCGGGAAGGCGAGTAAAACCGTGAAAGGGTTTAATAGTTTAACCCCCGTGGGGTTGAGTAGCCCATGTTATTGATTGTTTCCGTCCCGTTGCAAAGCGGGACGGCTATTTGCGTTGAATCCCTTCGGGATTTTTCGCGATAGGAAAGAAAATTCGTCGTACAAACAAAAAGTCCCGCTATTTGGCGGGACTTTTTTCTTTGAGTGTATTTCCAGCAACTTACTATGTATCAACGGTTTATCCTTTGAGATGCTGGATTCCAAAATACATTCTCAAAGAACTGAAAGCAAACTACAACTCTCAGTACGATAAAGAATTGGTTACAATTGCTGGATTCCAAAATACATTCTCAAAGAACTGAAAGCAAACTACAACATGGTTATGGCGAAACAATTGCCACGAAGGGCTGGATTCCAAAATACATTCTCAAAGAACTGAAAGCAAACTACAACCGCTTGGGAACCGTCCGCTCGATCTTCTTTGCTGGATTCCAAAATACATTCTCAAAGAACTGAAAGCAAACTACAACTGCCGTTTACCGACGTACCGAAGCGCGTGAGCTGGATTCCAAAATACATTCTCAAAGAACTGAAAGCAAACTACAACCTTCACATCAGATTCTCCGGCAGAGGCGCTGCTGGATTCCAAAATACATTCTCAAAGAACTGAAAGCAAACTACAACCCTATCATTCAATCAGGGCGAACGCTATTGGCTGGATTCCAAAATACATTCTCAAAGAACTGAAAGCAAACTACAACCGTTATCGGATGGGCAAAGGGAAATAATAAGCTGGATTCCAAAATACATTCTCAAAGAACTGAAAGCAAACTACAACCCGGTCGCAGTGCTTCCGGGTTCGGCATAAGCTGGATTCCAAAATACATTCTCAAAGAACTGAAAGCAAACTACAACTTTCTATGACCTATGCGTGGCAAGTATCGGGCTGGATTCCAAAATACATTCTCAAAGAACTGAAAGCAAACTACAACGGGTGAAATGGGTTTAGGAGAATCGAAAACGCTGGATTCCAAAATACATTCTCAAAGAACTGAAAGCAAACTACAACGTCTCATGGAACATCCCGCGGTACACGTTCGCTGGATTCCAAAATACATTCTCAAAGAACTGAAAGCAAACTACAACGTAAATTGTCTTGATGACGACATTTTTTTCGCTGGATTCCAAAATACATTCTCAAAGAACTGAAAGCAAACTACAACATCCATGTCGTGGAGAATGGCCGCGAGACCGCTGGATTCCAAAATACATTCTCAAAGAACTGAAAGCAAACTACAACGGTACGCATTCAACTGTAATTCCGGCAGGCGCTGGATTCCAAAATACATTCTCAAAGAACTGAAAGCAAACTACAACCGATATTCACCTACACTTAAATTTTTCAGTGCTGGATTCCAAAATACATTCTCAAAGAACTGAAAGCAAACTACAACACCCTACTACTATTAATTATTTGGGTAAAAGCTGGATTCCAAAATACATTCTCAAAGAACTGAAAGCAAACTACAACAACCAGCCATTAAAGGTTAATTACTTCGCCGCTGGATTCCAAAATACATTCTCAAAGAACTGAAAGCAAACTACAACGCCTCGCATGTCAGCCACAAACTCCTTGAAGCTGGATTCCAAAATACATTCTCAAAGAACTGAAAGCAAACTACAACTCTGAAGTAAATATAGGTACATCTGTTGCGCTGGATTCCAAAATACATTCTCAAAGAACTGAAAGCAAACTACAACGACCCTGCAATCGGTACGAATTATACTTATGCTGGATTCCAAAATACATTCTCAAAGAACTGAAAGCAAACTACAACTGAGCTTGTAATGGTACAAACGGGCTAAATGCTGGATTCCAAAATACATTCTCAAAGAACTGAAAGCAAACTACAACCTTCGTGGATGCTATCGGAAGAAGAATGGAGCTGGATTCCAAAATACATTCTCAAAGAACTGAAAGCAAACTACAACCATCACGTCATTAGCTTCGCGCTCACTTAGCTGGATTCCAAAATACATTCTCAAAGAACTGAAAGCAAACTACAACATCGCTGAGAGCCAGCGGATCGTTTTTGTCGCTGGATTCCAAAATACATTCTCAAAGAACTGAAAGCAAACTACAACCTGTGATGACATCAAGTCCAAGTGAAGCAAGCTGGATTCCAAAATACATTCTCAAAGAACTGAAAGCAAACTACAACCCGCATCTGTTGCAGGAATTGGATTTGGCAGCTGGATTCCAAAATACATTCTCAAAGAACTGAAAGCAAACTACAACACAAGCCGGTCATTGTGCATTCAGGTTATGCTGGATTCCAAAATACATTCTCAAAGAACTGAAAGCAAATCACAACACAGGGAACGGATATACGAAAGAAGTTTGTGCTGGATTCCAAAATACATTCTCAAAGAACTGGAAGCAAATCACAACGGAGCTTCTTCACCACCGATACCGCGCAACGCTGGATTCCAAAATACATTCTCAAAGAACTGGAAGCAAATCACAACGCAAAACAATATAATAGAGAGACCGAAAAAGCTGGATTCCAAAATACATTCTCAAAGAACTGGAAGCAAATCACAACGGAAAGTTCAGCAGAGAGAAATCTTCTCAAGCTGGATTCCAAAATACATTCTCAAAGAACTGGAAGCAAATCACAACCGATGACGGATCAGAAAAATCACAGGCACGGCTGGATTCCAAAATACATTCTCAAAGAACTGGAAGCAAATCACAACCAGACCCGGAAGATAGTTTAGGGTAGCTAAGCTGGATTCCAAAATACATTCTCAAAGAACTGGAAGCAAATCACAACACAATTTACTATCTGAAAGAATATAATGTCGCTGGATTCCAAAATACATTCTCAAAGAACTGGAAGCAAATCACAACCATGGGCAACTTCTTCAAGCTCCGGCATAGGCTGGATTCCAAAATACATTCTCAAAGAACTGGAAGCAAATCACAACGCATTAGTTGATAGATTGCAAGATTTATTTGCTGGATTCCAAAATACATTCTCAAAGAACTGGAAGCAAATCACAACGCGACGCGAAATATCTCTACGGATTGTTTGGCTGGATTCCAAAATACATTCTCAAAGAACTGGAAGCAAATCACAACATTCTCGCAATCATTATACCGCAAACAATGGCTGGATTCCAAAATACATTCTCAAAGAACTGGAAGCAAATCACAACACCGGAATACGTTGGCTGTTTACTAATCTTGCTGGATTCCAAAATACATTCTCAAAGAACTGGAAGCAAATCACAACAGATCACAAACTTCGACCTATCTACAATATGCTGGATTCCAAAATACATTCTCAAAGAACTGGAAGCAAATCACAACGCTTTCAATATACAGGGCAGCCGTTTTTTTGCTGGATTCCAAAATACATTCTCAAAGAACTGGAAGCAAATCACAACGTAAAGCGCTTAGGTTCATGGAATGCTGCGGCTGGATTCCAAAATACATTCTCAAAGAACTGGAAGCAAATCACAACATTTCAAATTGTGAATGTTTGCGAGATACTGCTGGATTCCAAAATACATTCTCAAAGAACTGGAAGCAAATCACAACAATAAGCACAATCGGATTGCTGGCGGAGACGCTGGATTCCAAAATACATTCTCAAAGAACTGGAAGCAAATCACAACCCAGCTTTACCTTGAATATTTTCCACAAAAGCTGGATTCCAAAATACATTCTCAAAGAACTGGAAGCAAATCACAACTACAAAACCGCTTTCAGTGTGCATCAATGCGCTGGATTCCAAAATACATTCTCAAAGAACTGGAAGCAAATCACAACCTATGGAGCATATTTCCACAAAAGCACGTTGCTGGATTCCAAAATACATTCTCAAAGAACTGGAAGCAAATCACAACCCAATGACTACCGAGCCGCTCGAATCAACCGCTGGATTCCAAAATACATTCTCAAAGAACTGGAAGCAAATCACAACTGGCATCGCGGCTCATCACCAATCTGAAGCGCTGGATTCCAAAATACATTCTCAAAGAACTGGAAGCAAATCACAACAACTGTAGTTGCTGATGAGAACCTCTTTGCGCTGGATTCCAAAATACATTCTCAAAGAACTGGAAGCAAATCACAACAATGACAGGTAATGAGTTGAAAAAATTCCGCTGGATTCCAAAATACATTCTCAAAGAACTGGAAGCAAATCACAACCGGCACCCAATGTTTCAGATAATTATTTTTGCTGGATTCCAAAATACATTCTCAAAGAACTGGAAGCAAATCACAACGCCGTTCCATTGCGGAATGAAGCTATCGGTGCTGGATTCCAAAATACATTCTCAAAGAACTGGAAGCAAATCACAACCCGGTCAGTGTCGCATCTCCCGTTGCGAGTGCTGGATTCCAAAATACATTCTCAAAGAACTGGAAGCAAATCACAACTTAATACCGGGACGGGCGCCGGATTACTTTGCTGGATTCCAAAATACATTCTCAAAGAACTGGAAGCAAATCACAACCGCCGGTGCAATCGGTCATTGATGATGCAAGCTGGATTCCAAAATACATTCTCAAAGAACTGGAAGCAAATCACAACTGTTTCATGGACAGTGGCAGGGAGTACAAGGCTGGATTCCAAAATACATTCTCAAAGAACTGGAAGCAAATCACAACCGCTTGTGATGTTAAAACTTGTGTTTTAATGCTGGATTCCAAAATACATTCTCAAAGAACTGGAAGCAAATCACAACCGTATCAACGCCTTTAATTGAAACCGCTGCGCTGGATTCCAAAATACATTCTCAAAGAACTGGAAGCAAATCACAACACATCACAAAATTCTATTCCATCAATAGGAGCTGGATTCCAAAATACATTCTCAAAGAACTGGAAGCAAATCACAACAAACGCTCTAAATTTGTGATTGAGCCAACGGCTGGATTCCAAAATACATTCTCAAAGAACTGGAAGCAAATCACAACATCGCGGTCTGATAACCGTTGTTTCGCCAAGCTGGATTCCAAAATACATTCTCAAAGAACTGGAAGCAAATCACAACCTGTTTTCACTTCTTAAAGAAACCTGTATAGCTGGATTCCAAAATACATTCTCAAAGAACTGGAAGCAAACTACGACAGGCGGGGGTGGGCGGTCCCGGCGCTCAAATTTCTGGATTCCGGCGTTCGCCGGAATGACGTAGATGCGAAACTGAAATACTACTCGCCCGCTTGCTAATAGCCGATCTGTTTATTATATTATCACTGTCCTCTGTAAAAAGTCCCGCCTTATGCGGGACTTTTTTTTGGTGAAATAATTATGCAGCCGGAATTGATTCAAAACATAGAACGCGTTGTTTCTCCGCTTGTCGAAGCGATTGGCGGATTTCTTGTGAAAGCGGGCATCCGCGGAGAGCGAGGGAGCAAGATTGTTGAAATCTATGCAGACACGGACAGCGGCATAACTATTGACCAATGTGCAGAACTCAGCAGGCAGATTTCCGTTGTGCTTGACAAGGAAGACCTGATAGCAGGAGGGTATCGCCTGGAGGTTTCATCCCCCGGGCTGGAGCATCCGCTGAAGCTGCTTCGTCAGTATAAAAAAAACAAAGGCAGGCAGTTGAAAGTAACAGCGAACATCGGCGGCAGCACTTCCGTTGTTACGGGTATGTTGGAAGATGTTGTTGAAGGTTCTGCAGGGCAGGAGACGAAAATTATTCTGAAGAGTGAGAACGGTACATTAACGCCTGTGCCGTTTGATGCGGTGCGTGAAGCGTTTGTGATTCCGAAATTCAGCAGATGATGTCTGACGGTTTTTTCCAGCCGTCTGACATCTGTGTTTAAGGGTTGAAAAATGTCAGACAGCAAAGAGCGCTGTCAGACATTGATGATGATTCTGACATCTGTGTTTAAGGGTTGCAAAATGTCAGACAGCAAAAAGCGCTGTCAGACATTGATGATGATTCTGACATCTGGTTTAAGAGCTGAGAAATGTCAGACAGCAAAAAAGCGCTGTCAGTCATTGATGCAGATGATGTCTGACGGTTTTTTTCCAGCCGTCTGACATCTGTGTTTAAGAGCTGAGAAATGTCAGACAGCAAAAGAGCGCTGTCAGACATTGATGATGATTCTGACTTCTGGTTTAAGAGCTGAGAAATGTCAGACAGCAAAAAAGCGCTGTCAGACATTGATGATGATTCTGACATCTGGTTTAAGAGCTGAGAAATGTCAGACAGCAAAAAAGCGCTGTCAGACATTGATGATGATTCTGACTTCTGGTTTAAGAGCTGAGAAATGTCAGACAGCAAAAAAAGCGCTGTCAGACATTGATGATGATTCTGACTTCTGGTTTAAGAGCTGAGAAATGTCAGACAGCAAAAAAGCGCTGTCAGACATTGATGATGATTCTGATAACTGGTTTTAGAGCTGAGAAATGTCAGACAGCAAAGAGCGCTGTCAGACATTGATGATGATTCTGATATCAGGTTTTAAGAGTGCTGTCAAACAGTGATGATGATTTTTCTATTTTTTCACTTTGGAGGTTCCGATGAATTATGAAATTGTCGAATCGTTTTCTTCCCTTGTAAGGGAGAAAGGAATTGACAAGGATATCCTTGCCGGAATTGTCGAGGACATTTTCGGCATGATGGTACGAAAAAAATACGGTGCCGAGGCAAAATTCGACGTCGTTGTTAATATGGACAAGGGAGATATTGAAATCTATCTTGAGAAAGAAGTTGTAGAGACGGTAGTTGACCCCGTCACTCAAATAGACCCGGAATCGGCGCGGAAAAAGTCCGGCGAGACATTGGAAGTGGGTGAAGACTATGTTGAGGTTGTTGACCTGAGCGACTTTGGGCGCCGCTTAGTGACCACTGCAAAACAGAATTTGAATCAGCGCATTAAAGAAATTGAGAAAGAGCTTATCTACAACGAGTACAGCGGATCGTTAGGTGAAATTATAGTCGGTGAAGTGTATCAAATCCGGAAGGGGGAGATTTTGATCATTCACAACAAGAATGAATTGGTTCTGCCGAAGAGCGAACAGATTCAAAAAGAGCGCTACAAAAAAGGCGATACCATCCGCGGTATTATCAAGGAAGTCAGAAAGAACGCCGGCAACCCGACGGTTATTGTCTCCCGTTCCGATGTTAAATTTCTTGCGCGGCTGTTTGAAATTGAGATTCCGGAAATCTACGACGGCATTATTGAAATTAAAGGAATTGCCCGCGAACCCGGCGAGCGTGCCAAGGTTGCGGTTGAATCTCACGACGATCGCATTGATGCGGTTGGCGCCTGCGTTGGCATGAAGGGCGTCCGCATTCACGCTATTGTGCGTGAATTGAACAACGAGAATATTGATGTTATTAATTACTCCGATGATCTGCTTACCTATATCACACGTGCGCTTTCACCGGCAAAGCTGAAAAAGATAGAGCTTGATATGGAAACAAGGAAAGCCAATGTTCTGGTTGCCGAAGATCAGGTTTCCCTTGCCATCGGTAAAGGCGGACAAAATATTCGTCTTGCCGGCAAGCTGACAGGTTTTGATCTTCAGCTGCAAAAAGAAGGACCGGAATACGACATCGAGCTTATTGAATTCCGTGAAGAAATTGGCGAAGAGGTGTACAGCAAGTTCATCGAAAATGGTTATGATACCGCGCAGCAGGTTATTGACGAGGACCTGGAAATACTTGTGAAAAAGCTCGACATGGAAGAAGAGAAAGTCACTGAGATTGTAGAATTGATCAAGAAAGAATTCGAAGAAGCGGAAATTGAAGAGGAAGAAGAGAAACAGCCGCAAGCCAAAACTGCTGCTGAAGAGCCCGCCAACGAACAACCTGGAGAACCGGTTGCGGATGAAGATGTAAAGACTGCGGAAGAAAATCCCGAAACGAAGTAATGACGATAGCGAACATGCGATTAGACGGTTAAAGGAAAATCAATGGTGGAAAGCACTGAGAAAAAAATAAAGATATTTAACCTTGCTAAAGAACTTAATTTGGCAAGCGATACGATTATTGAGTTTCTCTTAAAAAAGGGACATAAAGTAAAAGGCGTGATGGCAACGGTTGATGCCGACATGATGAAAGATATCATGTCCCATTTTAAGAAGGACAAGGATGTCGCAGACCGCCATCAGCGCAAGATAGCGCAACTGAAAGAGACGAAGCGGAAAAGTGCTGAACCAAAAAAGAAAGAAGCTGAAGCGCCTGAGGTTGCAGAGAAGCCGTCAAAAAAGAAAACGGCAGCAGAAACTCCGTCCCTGACTGAAACCGAGCCGCCGGTAATTACCAGTGCCGGGACTGAAGATAAAACATCTGCTTCCCAGCCATCGAAGGCTGCTGAAATAAGCGCCGAGCCATCCGTTCATATTCATGTTGAACCCCCTGCTGGAGAAGATGCCCGGAAAACGGCACCTCTTTCACCGAAAGAAAAAGCGGCACCTGAAATTTCTGTTACGGGGCAGCCAACTGCCGAACCGGCAGAACAAGCGGCATCTCAACTTTCATCGCAGCGCAAAGCTGAAGAATTGAAAGCGAAAGCTGCGGCAGGAAAGAAGCAAAAAGAGAAAAAGGAAAGTTATCTTTCTCCGCTTGCCCGTCAAATTGAAGAAAGAAAAAAGAGGGGACTGACGATCAAGGGAAGAATGTCGCTTGCCGAGACGGAGGCGCTTGAGAAGGCAGAAGCCGTACATGTGTCAACGGAGACTGAGGAACAAAAAAAGAAGAAGAAAAAGAAGAAAAAAGTTAAGGAAGATAAATCTACCAATCTTCAGGAACCAGAAACAGAAGAAGTTGTAAAGAAGAAGAAAAAGAAAAAACGTGTCCGCTTGCACGAAGTTGACGATGATCAGGTCAAAGAAGCTATTCGCCGGACTCTTGCTGAAATGGATGAGAGCGGAATAAGTGTCCGCGCCGCATCCCGCCGAAGGAGAAAACGAGCGCGCGAAGAAGAGCAGGCGCGTCTGCTCGAAGAGCAGGAATCAGAAAAAGGAAAGCTTCGCGTAACAGAATATGTTACGGTTGGCGAGATTGCCAATCTGATGGGTGTTCCGGTTGCCGATGTTATTGCAAAGTGCATCGGACTTGGATTGATGGTTTCCATCAATCAACGTCTTGACAAGGACAACATAACACTGCTTGCAGACGAATTTGGTTTTCAGGTAGAATTTCACGAAGAGTTCACAGTTGATGCGCTTGAAGATGTTTCTGATCCCGAGGAATCGCTCCGCAGCCGCGCCCCTGTTGTGACAATTATGGGACATGTTGATCACGGGAAAACATCATTGCTCGATTATATCCGCCGCACAAACGTTGTTGCAGGCGAAGCGGGCGGAATTACACAGCACATCGGCGCGTATGAAGTAACTCTCGAAAGCGGAAAAAATATTACCTTTCTTGATACGCCGGGTCACGAAGCGTTCACCGCAATGCGTGCGCGCGGAGCGCAGCTCACTGACATTGTTGTTCTGGTTGTTGCGGCAGAAGATAACGTCATGCCTCAAACGCTTGAAGCAATCAGTCACGCCCGTGCAGCGAATGTTCCTATCATTATTGCCATCAACAAAGTTGATAAGCCGGAAGCAAACCCTGACCGCATCCGCCAGCAGCTTGCGGATAAAGGCGTGCTTGTTGAAGAATGGGGCGGAAAATTTCAATCTGTTGAAGTCTCTGCCCGCAGTGGAAAGAATGTTGAGCTTCTACTCGAGAAAATCCTGCTCGAAGCAGAAATTCTTGAATTGAAAGCAAATCCGAGCCGCTACGCACGCGGGGCAGTTGTTGAAGCGCAGCTGGATAAAGGAAAAGGAATTTTGGCGACCATTCTGGTGCAAAAAGGAACGCTGCGTGTCGGCGATCCGTTCATCGGAGGAATCTACAGCGGAAAAGTGAAAGCGATGTTCGACGAGCGGGGCAAGCGTGTTGAAGCGGCGGGACCGTCAACACCGGTTCAGCTTCTTGGATTCGATGGTATTCCGCAAGCCGGCGATCAATTTGTGGCGTTAGACTCCGATCGAACTGCGCGCGAGATCAGTCTGAAGCGCCAGCAGCTGAAACGTGAACAAGATTTCCGGCAGATTCATTTTATTACACTCGACGATATTTCGAAGCAAATTCAGGCAGGCCAGCAAGTGCGCGAATTATCGCTCGTTGTGAAAGGCGATGTAGACGGTTCTGTGGAAGCATTATCTGATTCCCTTATGAAGCTTTCAACAGACGAGGTAAAAGTACATGTTATTCACAAAGGGGTCGGAGCAATTTCAGAGACGGATGTGTTGTTAGCGGCGGCATCGGGCGCGATCATCATCGGCTTCAATGTTCGTCCGAACCTGAATGCGCGTCGTTTAGCCGAGCATGAAAAAGTTGATATTAGAAGTCATAACATTATTTACAACGCGATAGATGAAGTGCGCAATGCGCTTGAAGGATTGCTCGCTCCGACTGTGACGGAAGAAATTACGGCAACGGTTGAAGTGCGCGAGACATTTAAAGTGCCGAAGATCGGTACAATAGCAGGGTGTTATGTTACCGATGGAACCATCACGCGGAACAATAAGATTCGGCTGGTGCGCGATGGTGTGGCAGTGTTTGAAGGCGGTATTGCGTCGCTGAAACGATTCAAGGACGATGTGCGGGAAGTTGAACAAGGCTTTGAATGCGGTATCGGGCTTGAAAATTTCAACGACATCAAAGTCGGCGATGTGATCGAAGCATTTAAGCTTGTCGAAACAAAACGCACGCTCTGAAATGTTCAAGAATCATTTTCGCTTGTTGAATGAAAATCCCTTTGTTGCTGAGGGACTTCACTTTTTGGCGGAAGGAAAGGATGCAGAGATGTCAATTCGTACAGAGCGTGTCGCTTCAGTGATACGGCACGAATTAGGAACAATTATCAGCCGTGAATACAGCGGCGGCGATCTGGGATTCAGCACGGTGACCGAAGTGCGCGTTACGGCAGATTTGAAATTAGCAAAAGTGTACATCAGTGTTTTTGGAAATAATCAGCAGCGGACGATGACGATGGCGCGGCTTGAGCACGAAAAGCCTCAGATTCGCGCTCTGCTTGCTTCTCACTTGAATATGCGCTTTACGCCCGATTTGCAGTTCTATAGCGACACGACAATGGATAACGTGGAAAACCTTGAGCGTTTGATCAAAAAAATTCATGATGACGACAGCAATAAAACAAAGTAGCACAGAGTTCCCGCCCGATTATATTGCAGATTCGGAAGAGGGAAACATGCTGCTGGTTGATAAGCCGCTTGATTGGACATCATTCGATGTTGTGAACCGCGTGCGTCAATTATTTCATGTGAAAAAAGTTGGCCATGCCGGGACGCTTGATCCCAAAGCGACCGGTTTG
Source organism: Bacteroidota bacterium (assembly GCA_021796215.1). Classification (GTDB taxonomy): domain Bacteria; phylum Bacteroidota; class Ignavibacteria; order UBA10030; family UBA8401; genus JAJYOI01. The sequence continues at coordinate 61,258 of JAJYOK010000017.1, read as the reverse complement.
CTGATTATTTGCACGGGAAAAAAAACAAAGACGATAGATGAATTTTCAGGTCTTGAGAAAGAATATGAAGGCATGATGGAACTTGGCGCCTCAACTCCGAGTTTGGATTCTGAAACAGAAATTTCCGAACGAAAAGAGTTCTCGTCAATTTCTGAAGAGCATGTGAAAGAGGTGATGCAGTCATTCATCGGCAAGCAGCTGCAAATTCCGCCGATGTATTCGGCAGTAAAGCATAGCGGCAAGCCGCTGTATAAATTCGCGCGTAAAGGACGCACCATAGAACGTGAGCCACGCGAGATATTTATCAGCGATATTGAAATCACGGCGGTGCAATTGCCGTTGGTCCATTTTCGCATTGTCTGTTCGAAGGGAACCTATATTCGCGCGCTTGTTGATGACTGTGGAAAGAAACTTGGCTGCGGCGCATATTTGAAAGAATTAAGGCGCACCCGTATCGGGCATTATAGTGTTGCTGATGCGCTGCAAATTCCCAGATTGCATGAACTTGCTCAGATCCGTGAGAAAAGCTGCTGAGAGTTATGAAGGTCATCACCTCGATAACTGATATTGAAAAAAATAAGAATTCCGTTATCACAGTCGGAACGTTTGACGGAGTGCATCGTGCACACCAAAAAATTATCCGCGAGGTTGCGGCTCGTGCACAAGAACGGAACGGTAGAAGCGTAGTGGTGACGTTTGATCCGCACCCGAAAGAAGTACTTTCGGCGCATAAACCATCGTTGAATGGCGGACGCACAGTTCAGCCCCCGGAAATTCTGACGACGCATCAAGAAAAATTACAGCTGCTCGAACAATTGGATATTGATGTTACGGTGGTCATCAGCTTTACGTATGAGTTTTCGCGTAAATCGTTCCGCGACTTTTATATGGAATACATTATCAACGGCATTGGCGTGAGCGAAGTGATAGAAGGATATGACCATTCCTTTGGCAGGGACAGAGAAGCTGGTTTGAAAGAATTGCTTGAACTTGGCAACGAATTTCAATTCTCTGTGGTTGCAGAGCAGCCATTCAAGGCCGGTGATGATGTTGTGAGCAGTTCCCGTATTCGCTCGCTGCTTCACGAAGGAAAGGTTCAAGATGCAAACAGATTGCTCGGGCGACGGTATAGTTTTAGCGGAACCATTATTCGCGGCGACAAGCGCGGCCGAACGCTCGGTTTTCCTACCGCAAACGTGCAGATTAGCGATCAGCGGAAGCTGGTGCCGCATAACGGCATCTATGCAGTTCGAGTTCTAGTAGATTCATCGTGGCACTATGGCTTGATGAACATCGGCGTCTTGCCGACATTTTTTGATTCACATCCAAGAAAAGTAGAAGTTTATATTTATGATTTCAACGAAGACATTTATGAACGCCCGATCACTGTCGAGTGCATTGAATGGATCCGCGACGAACAAAAGTTTCAATCAGTAGATGCGTTGATTGCGCAGATGAACGATGACAAAAAAACCGGAATGAAAATTATTTCCGCCATTGGCTGATCAGCCTTTGGCAGAGAGAGTCTATCATAACTTCAAATAAAGGAGCACCCATGTCAATTTCAAAAACAGAAAAAGCTGAACTCGTGAAAAAATTCGGGAAATCTGCCGGCGATTCCGGAACACCGGAAGTGCAGATTGCAATTCTCACCGCGAACATCAATGCGCTGTCGCCGCATTTTGATGCCCATAAGAAGGATCATCATTCGCGGCTGGGTTTGCTGAAAATGGTCGGGAAGCGCCGCCGCTTGCTCGATTATTTAATGGATAAAGATATTGAGCGTTATCGTAAGATTATTAAAGAACTCGATATTCGGAAATAAATAATAGAATCAAACGCGTGTGGAAATTCCAGCGCGTTCTTGTCACGAACGAAAGTGAAAATACTATGGTAGTAAAGAAAGAAATTCAAATTGGCAACGGCGTTCTCTCCTTTGAAGTCGGACGCTTTGCGAAACAAGCAGATGGCGCAGTGATGGCGCGTTACGCAGATACAATGGTGCTCGCCACTGTTGTTGCGGCGAAAAAACCGGCGGAAGGTATGGATTATTTCCCTCTGCAAGTAGAATACCGCGAAAAGATGGCTGCTGCAGGAAAAATTCCGGGAGGTTTTTTGAAAAGAGAAGGGCGTCCAACGGATAAAGAAGTCCTTTCCGCCCGCCTTATTGATCGTCCTATACGGCCGATGTTTCCATCGTGGTATCATAACGAGATGCAAATCATCGTTAATGTTTTTTCGTCCGACCAGCAAAATGATGCGGACGTTCTTGGCGCTTGCGCTGCGTCTGCCGCACTCATGGTTTCCAATTGCCCGTTCGATGGGCCGATTGCTGAGGTCCGTGTCGGCAGGATCAATGGTCAATTTGTTATCAATCCGACGTTTCAGTCGCTTGAAACAAGCGACATGGATGTAACCGTTGCCGGTACCGATGATTCTATAGTAATGGTCGAAGGCGAATCGCGAGAGATTTCTGAAGCGGACATGCTTGCCGCACTTAAGTTCGGACATGAAGCGATCAAGAAAATTTGCGCGCTGCAGAAAGAACTTGCTGCAGAAATCGGCAAAGCAAAGCGGGAAATGAAAATTCCCGATGTGAGCGCGGAGATGGTTGCAGAAGTTAGGTCCCTTGCGACAGAAAAAATACGTTCGACAGTCAACACTGTTCTTGCGAAAGAAGAAAGATCCCAAGCCAATGAAGCAATTGCACAGGAAATTCTTTCTGCGTTAAGCGAAAAATACCCTGAACAGGAAATTGCGATCAACGAAATACTGCATGATATTGAGAAAGAAGAAATGCGCTCAATGATCCTGCAGAAAAAGAAACGGCTCGACGGGCGCGGACTGACGGACATACGTCCGATCACTTGCGACATCGGCGTTTTGCCGAGAACACACGGTTCGGCGTTGTTCACGCGGGGTGAAACACAATCGCTGACGACAGTGACGCTTGGGACGAAACTCGATGAACAGATTCTTGACGGCTTGCAGCCCGAAACCGCGCGGCGTTTTATGCTGCATTACAATTTTCCGCCCTTCAGCGTCGGAGAAATAAAAAGACTCGGAACAAGCCGCCGTGAAGTTGGGCACGGCAATCTCGCTGAACGCTCACTGATAAACCTTGTGCCCGGTGAAAAAGAATTTCCATACACAATTCGCATTGTCTCCGATATTCTCGAATCGAACGGTTCGTCTTCGATGGCAACGGTATGCGCAGGCTCGCTGGCATTGTTCGATGCGGGTGTTCCTTTGTCGAAACCTGTTGCAGGAATTGCGATGGGTTTGATAAAAGAAAGCGAACAGGTAGAAGTGTTGAGCGATATTCTCGGCAACGAAGATCATTTAGGCGATATGGACTTTAAGGTTGCCGGCACGCGCGATGGCATTACAGCATTCCAAATGGATATCAAGATCAAAGGTATTTCTACTGAAATTATGGAACGCGCACTCGCTCAGGCAAAGGAAGGGCGGATGCACATTCTTTCCATTATGGAAGCAACTATCGCGTCGCCTCACGCTGATTTGAGTCAGTACGCGCCGCGCTTAACTACATTCAAGATCCCTGTTGATATGATCGGTGCTGTTATCGGTCCGGGCGGAAAAACAATTCGGGGAATCGTTAGTTCGTCAGGAGCTGAAATCAATATCGAAGATGACGGCACTGTCGTTGTTGCTGCGACTTCAAAAGAAGCGAGCGATCAAGCGGTCACGATGGTGAAAAAAATTACTGAGGTTCCGGAAGTTGGCAAAACATATACCGCCACCGTGAAGAAAATTATGGACTTCGGTGCCTTTGTTGAAATTTTACCGGGCAGGGAAGGACTAGTTCATGTTTCCCAACTTGACACGAAGCGAATTGAGAAAGTGTCAGATTTTGTTAAAGTAGGAGACGTGCTTGAAGTTAAGCTTGTTGAAATTGATGACAGAGGCCGGTTGAATCTCAGCCGCAAAGCTGTTTTGCTTGGCGACAGTAAAAAGAAACAGGAAACGCCGGCACAGTGAGATGAAACATTGAATGAACAAATTCCTTCCGTCTGAATGAGGGAGGAATTTTTCTTCTCTGCTTCTGACGTGATTTTCAATATGGATAAAACAATCACCGGAAATAAGCCGTTGCGCGGAGAAATCACTGTGCCCGGCGATAAATCAATTTCTCACCGGGCGGTGATGATAGGTTCGTTAGCGCGCGGAGAAACGGCGATAGAAGGATTTCTTGAAGCGGCAGATCCGCTCAGCACGCTTCATTGTATTGAAGCGCTTGGCGTTGAAACGCGCCGGAACGGAAACGTTTGCACTATTTCCGGTAAAGGAATTCATAGCTACCAATCACCGAAGCATCCGCTTGATGCTGGAAATTCCGGGACGACAATGCGGTTGTTGTCCGGGATTCTTATTGGGCAGAATTTCGAAAGCGAGCTGACCGGAGATGAATATCTTCGCCGCCGTCCGATGAAGCGGATCATTGAGCCGCTGGTTCTTATGGGCGGAAATATTTCTGGAACGGAAAAATTTACAGCGCCGCTGAAAATTCGTCCGTCAAAGCATCTTCGGGGAATTGATTATGAAATGCCGATTCCAAGTGCTCAGGTAAAGTCTGCCGTTTTACTTGCCGGCTTGTTTGCCGAAGGTGAAACGCACGTGATAGAGTCTCAACAATCGCGTGATCACTCAGAGCGTATGTTGGGATTGGCAGTCGTTTCAGAAGACGGGAAGAAGATTGTTTCTGTGTCTGGTGGAAAAGAAGTAGAAGCGCGGAATTTTTTCATTCCCGGCGACCCGTCTTCAGCGGCTTTTTTTGTCGTGGCGGCTCTTCTTAATCCGCATTCTGATATTGTTATCAAAAATGTCGGTATTAATCCCACGCGGATAGGATTTCTCCGCATCCTTCAGGAAATGGGAGGAAAGATCAAAATCGAAAATGCAAAAGAGATTGGCGGCGAACCGATTGGAGACATCCATGTTGAAAGCTCTTTTCTCACTACAAGCCGAACGATCGCAGGAGATGTTATTCCGAATGTCATAGACGAAATTCCAATTCTTTCCGTCGCTGCCGCCTTTGCAAACGGCACGTTTGAAGTGAGAGATGCAGCGGAACTGCGTCATAAAGAATGTGACCGTTTGTCAGCTATTTGCAACAATCTTACTTCGATGGGCATTGATGTGGAGGAAAGGGAAGACGGATTTGCATTTGAAGCAAAAAATTTTTTACTTTCATCCAGGTTTCGAAGCTTTAGTGATCATCGTATCGCAATGGCATTTGGAATTGCCGGCAACGCGATGAACGGAACTTCGATCATAGAAAACGCTGAATGTGTTGATATTTCTTATCCGTCCTTTTGGACTACCCTTCAATCATTAACCAATTAAAGAGGCATTTCCGTGGCAAGTGTTCGTTTGGAAAATGTTCGTAAGGTCTATGATGGCGGTGTCGTTGCGGTGAAAGATGTTAACGTTGATATCAACGACAAAGAATTTGTTGTGCTTGTTGGTCCATCGGGCTGCGGCAAGACGACAACGCTTCGCATGATTGCCGGGCTTGAAGAAATTTCAAGCGGAACGATTTCCATTGACGGCACAGTGGTGAATGATGTTGCGCCGAAAGACAGAGACATTGCTATGGTCTTTCAAAATTATGCGCTCTATCCGCATATGACGGTGTACGAAAACATGGCGTTCGGTTTGAAGCTGCGCAAGTTCCCCAAACCTGAAATTGAGCAGCGCGTTCACGAAGCGGCGCAGATATTGAACATCGAAGAGTTTCTCAACCGAAAACCGAAAGCGCTTTCCGGCGGCCAGCGCCAGCGCGTTGCATTGGGCAGAGCGATTGTCCGCAAGCCGAAAGTCTTTTTATTTGATGAGCCGCTGAGCAACCTCGATGCGAAGCTTCGTGTACAAATGCGTACAGAAATTTCAAAACTTCATCAGCGTCTTGGCGCCACAATGATATATGTTACGCATGACCAAACCGAGGCGATGACAATGGGCGACCGAATTGTGGTGATGAAAGACGGTATTGTTCAACAGATTAACACACCGCTCAATCTCTATCACAATCCTATAAATAAATTTGTTGCCGGCTTTATTGGCAGCCCTGCGATGAATTTTATGAACGGGACAATTGTGAACGGTAAAGGATTAGAGTTCGCTGAAAAAGGAACGAAGGTTCGTTTGAAAATCAGAAAAGGCGATGTTCAGCGCATGCGTCATTATGCCGGGAAAGAAGTGTGGCTTGGCGTGCGCCCCGAACACATTTTTGATAAGTCTACGGCGAAAAGTCAATCTTTTGCGTATACAAAAGCTAAGGTGGATGTTGTTGAACCGATGGGGAATGAGATCTATGTTTATTTCACGACAGGAAGCGATACACAGTATGTAGCACGGATTGCTGCAAAAGAAGAGCCAGAAGCCGGACGCAATATTGAATTCGCTTTTGATATGTCGAAAGCCCATTTCTTTGACAAAGAAACTGAAAGTGTAATTTGATGGTACCCGCTTAAGAGCTGAAAAGCGGCTGAACGCGAAATTAAAAAAGCCATACCGGCATATTGCAGGCATGGCTTTTTCGTTTGTAAAAAATGTTTTATTTACACTTCGATAATTTGATGTTGGAAGCGATCAATTACCAATTCCCCGGAAAGCCACTTCACAAAATCCGGTCCGTATTTATTTAAGAAGTAGGTAACATTCAGCACTCGTTCCTGAAAATTATCGTTCGGACGTAGAATGGCCGCTGCTTTTTGAACCTGGCGGACAGAAACTTCCTGCCTTCGTAATTGCGCCTTTTGTGTTTTCTCTTTCAACACCGCGAGATAGGAATCAATTTTTGCAATCGTTGAGTCTACTGAGCCGGCGAGCGTGGCATCAATTTGCTGAATGCCGAAGCGCGCCTCCTGAATTCTATCGTGCACAGTTTTCGAAATTGATTCGAACAAAGCATCTACTTTCACTTCTGAGCCTTGTTCGGAAACTCTCATGAGAATCGGTTCAATACCTGAGAAAATCTGCTCTATCTCAATTTGATATTTTTCCAGAACACTTTTAGATTTTTCTTCCAGAATTGTTGCCGTTGCTCTTGGATAAATAATTGGCATAGGAACATGGAAGAAATCATACACCGGTTTCAATTGTGCGAAGTATGCAATTTCAGACGGACCTGCAACGTATGCTAAGGTTGGCAAGAGTGTGTCCTGACAAATGGGACGCAAAACGACATTCGGACTAAAAAGCTCAGGTGATTGGTCGACAAGGCTGCCAATTTCTTCTTTTGAAAGGAAACGCCGCGTTCCTTTCAAGCTGAAGTCAACTTCTCGCGGCTCGATGTGATACCTTCCATCTTTGTGAAACATGAACAAATTCAACGGCTTCGATTTGATTTGTGCATGATAATGTTCTTCAAGTTCAGCGCTTTTATCAATAACAAGCTGACTGATCTTAGTAATCGAAGAAATTTCCTTTTGAAAAATCGGCTTGAGAATCTGTTTGAATTCCGGATGTAACGGATTAAGAAACACGATACCCGAATCTTCGAAATAGCGATTCATTAAGCCAAGAAATGCTTTTGAGAACGTTGTTCCGGTTTTGTAGTGCGAACGCACTTCAGAAATCAAATTCGTCTTGAATTCAGTTTCCTGTAAACTGTTCTCAAGCGCCGAAAGGGACTGATCAATGAATTCATCAAAGGCAATGTTCGCCACCGATCCGGAATTTCGTTCAAGAGGCTTACCGCCGGGGAGATATTCTATTTTTGTGATTTGGTTTGACGGTGAAATTGTGAAAGCGTGATTTACTTCCTCAAAATCATGATCTTCACCTTCAACCCAAAAGACAGGGACAAAATTAAAATCCGGATATTCCGAAGTAAGCTTTTCTGCCAATTGAATTGCAGTAATAGTTTTGTACAAAGTATAAAGCGGGCCGGTGAATAGACCTAATTGTTGTCCGGTAACAATTGCAACGGTGTTTTCATTTCCGAGCAAATCTATATTGGCGAGTGTTTTAATTCCACAATGAATATCTTTGTTTTGCTCAGTCAGTATCCGAACAAACGCCGAACGATTAACAGAGCGGGAAGCAGTTTCTGCAATCACTTTTTTCCACGATTTTCTGTCATGAAAATCGGTGGCGTAGTGTTGTTTCAGTTTGTCAAAGTGATAAAGGTAATCAACATAAAGCCGCGTTATATCACTGTCCGACTCTTGTAAAATATCAAAAGGAATAAATTTCATGCATGTCCGATGTTTTTTAAAAAATTGTTGTTGAAATATACATGCTGGCAAAGAGAGATGCAAACTTCAAGTCTTTTGGTTGTTTGATTTTAGCAGGCGCTTATGATATATTACATAAAGGAATTTCTGAGGCGATAATTGAAATTCAAAGACAAAATTGTCTTCGTTTCCGGTGGGACGGGAGAACTTGGTCAGAGCGTTGTGCGAAGATTCCTCTCCGAAGGTGCACAGGTTGTTACAAGTTATTTATCTGAGGCGGAAAAGGAAAAATTCAAACACGCTATTCAAGAATTCCAGCCTCGTGTGGAGTTTTTTAAAGCCAATCTTGTAAAAGAAAATGAGGTTGAAGCCGCGTTCTTTTTTATCAAAGAACGCTTTCATCAACTCGATATCTTATGCAATGTAGTTGGCGGCTACATGGAGAAAACACAATTGACCAATCTGGCGGAAAGAGATTGGGATTTTATGATGGATCTTAATTTGAAAAGCTGCTTTTTTTGTACAAAGCATGGGCTTCGACTGATGCAAGAGCGAAATGAAGGCCGCATCATTAATGTTTCAGCAATGGCTGGCTTGACACCGGAAGGAGGAAGAGGAGCGTATGGAATTTCCAAAGGCGCAGTGGCGTTGCTAACAAAGATTGCAGCTACTGAAGCGAAGTCAGATTCGAAGTCCAGAATAACCGTCAACGCGATTGCACCGAGCATTCTTGCTACTTCTTCGAACCAAGGATGGGCAAGCACAGAAGAAATGGCATCGTGGGTAACTCTCGAACAAGCAACCGACACGATTACATATCTTGCATCGGAAGAAGCATCTGCAATTAACGGACAAATTATCGGCGTTTACGGAAGAAAATAATATTCAATATCATTCAAGAGGAATATGACTCTATCAGAAAAAGTAACCACAGAAATGAAAGCAGCAATGAAGTCCGGTGATAAGCCGCGGCTTGAAACTCTTCGAATGTTGCGAGCGCAAATTCTTGAATTTGAAAAGCGCGGACTGAATCGAGCGATGAATGAAGAGGATGAGCTTTCTATTTTACTCACGGCCTCCAAAAAACGAAAAGAAGCTATAGAGATGTACCAACAAGCACACCGTCAGGATCTGGTAGATAAAGAAACAAAAGAATTGGAAATAATTTCTGAATATTTGCCCAAACAAATCAGTGCAGATGAAGCGGCAGTTGTTATTGAAAAGATTATTGCTCAAGCCGGTGTAATGTCAGTTAAAGATCTTGGCAAGGTAATGCCGTTAGCGATGAAGGAATTAAAAGGGAAGATTGACAGCAAAGCGATCAACGAAATTGTGAGATCGAAATTATCTCAACAGACATGAACTCGTTTGACATTGTTGTACTTATTGTTTTAGGGGTGTTCGCCTTTTCCGGGTGGCGCAAGGGATTATTGAAAAAAATTATTTCTGTCGCATCACTTGTGTTGGCAATTTTTTTAGCAACAAAATACAGTGCGTATATAGGCAGAACGTTCCTTGCATCTATAGGTGTTTCAGGAGGCGTAGCAACAGTCGTCAGTTATCTTCTGATTGTGTTAGTTGTGATGTTTGTTCAAGGGGTTCTGTATCGGATTTTTGTGAAGAATTTGGCGGAAGGTTTATGGAACAAAATCGCTGGAGCCGTTCTCGGAATTTTGGAAGCCGCTCTTCTTCTGAGCGTTTTATTTCTTTTTCTCGGAACCTACTTTCATTATCCCTCCGAAGAAACACGCGAGGATTCCTTTTTATTTCCTCCGATAAAGAGCTTCGCACCGTTTGTCATGGATTGTTTTACGACACTCGTACCGGAAGCCGAGGATATTTATCACGATACACTCCGTCCGCCTGACAAAAATAAGGAACCTGAGAAGTAAATTTTTGTATGATTGAATACCGCCTTGCCGCCGAAAAATTAGATTTTGCGAAAATTATTTATCGCCTCCAGTCCTATGCTTCTTCCGAACTCGGTAGATCAGCTGCTGAAGAGATTGTTCCTTCTACCGATCTTTTCTTTCTTTCCCAGGAATTGAACCGTGTTACTGAAATGAAAAGCATCATAGAAGGGGAAGATGCTTTTTTTATTGATGGGCTGAAAGACATACGCGAAGCTTTGCAACGATCTCGTGTTGAGAACAACATCTTAACAGCAATTGAATTATTACACATTGCTTCTACTCTCAAAGCTACGCAGAACATCAAGTCCTATATCGGTAAGCGCCGGGAACTATATTCTGAATTACAAGCTCTTTCCGACAAGCTTTCAACGGATAAAGTGCTTGAATACAACATTTTACTTGCAATAGACGAAAAAGGCTCGGTGCGTGATAGCGCGAGCAAAGAGCTGAAAATGGTACGTGCTGATCTTGTAAAGATGCAAGATATGCTTCGCTCACGCCTTGAACGCATTCTACAGAGAGTTTCCGAGCAGGGAGCAGCACAAGAAGAAATTATCACCACAAGGGATGGAAGGATGGTAATTCCGGTAAAAGTTGAGGAGAAACACAGAGTCCCGGGATTTATTCACTCGTCTTCAGCAACCGGTTTGACTGTCTTTATCGAGCCGGCAGAAACACTTTCGCTCAATAATGAGATTCAAGAACTTCATTTCAGAGAGCAACGAGAAGTTGAAAAAATTTTAAGGGCGCTGACAGCACAGGTTAGTGAATCGTCAGAGATATTGCTTGAGACTCTTGGTATTCTATCGGCATTAGATTTAATCTACGCTAAAGCGCGATACTCCGTTGAAGTAAAAGGAAATAAACCGTTTCTAAAAGAAACTGGTTCAGTTAAAATTTTTGAAGCGCGTCATCCAATTCTTTTGCTGCGGCACAAACCGGAATTGATTGTTCCGTTGGATTTGAACATTGGAGACCAATTTACCACACTGTTAATTACCGGTCCTAATGCGGGCGGAAAGAGTGTGGCAATGAAAACTGTCGGCATTCTTGTATTAATGGTGCAATGCGGCATTCATATTCCTGCGTCGCCTGAATCGGAGTTTCCGGTCTTTACAAAGCTTTTTGTAGACATCGGCGATTCGCAATCAATAGAAAATGATCTCAGTACATTCAGTTCACATGTTGTTCGTTTGAAAGAAATTACCGACGACGCTGATGAACGTAGCCTGGTTTTGCTGGATGAAGTTGGAGGCGGCACAGACCCTGCAGAAGGCGGAGCATTGGCTGCGGCAGTTTTAAAATTTCTCACAGACAAAAAGGCGTGTACAATTGCTACTTCACACCAGCTATCGTTGAAAGCGTTTGTCTATGAGTCTCCTTGTATGGAAAACGGCGCTATGGAATTCGACCAGAAATCGCTGTTACCAACATATCGATTTCGAACAGGAATTCCAGGAAGCAGTTATGCATTAGAAATTGCTCAAAGGTTCGGTCTGAATGGAGAAATCATTAGTCAAGCGAAAAATTTTGTTGGAGAAAAACAAGATTGGCTGGAAAAGCTTGTTGCAGAGCTTGAATCTCGTTCACAAAGTCTTCAGATTTTACTCAATAAGACCGACGCTGAAAAGTTAAAGTACAATAGGTTAATAGATGAATATCAAACTAAAATCAAACAACTAAATAAAGAAATCGCCGAAATAAAATCCCGTGCCGTGGAAGAGGCATCCACGATTGTTGCCAAAGCTAATTCAATTATAGAAAATTCAGTCAGGGAAATTCGCAGCAAGCAAGCAAATTCAGAAAGCATCCGTCAATCAAAGAGTAGAATACAGCAGTTGAACTCTGAGATTCATTTACTTGCCAAAGAATTTGAATCCCCAGAATTCGAAGAAAAGCCTATAACAGTTTCTGCAATTACAGAGGGGAGCATTGTTAAATTAAAATCTGGAGGTGAAGTCGGTGAAGTAGTTCGGGAGGCAGATAATAATGGTATTTTTATTGTCGCTTTTAATGCAATTAAAATGAAAGTCCCGGCAAGTGATTTGATTCCTATCAAAGTAGAACACGGACAACGCTTAACAAACATCGGCAGCAGCATTCAGAAAGAAATAAAGAGGGAAATTGATTTAAGAGGCATGTATGGAGACGATGCTATAAAAGCAGTTGACAAGTTTCTTGATGACTCAATTCTTTCAGGAGCGATACACATTGACATCATTCATGGAAAAGGAACAGGTGCTCTTCGCAAACGAGTTGCTGAGTATTTGAAATCAGATAATCGCATTAAATCGTTTCACCTTGGCGAGTGGAATGAAGGCGGTTCGGGAGTTACAGTCATAGATCTTAAAGATTAATGAAACGCAAAATTAAAAAAATTCTCATTGCAAATAGAGGTGAGATTGCTTTAAGAATTCAACGCACGGCAAGAGAGCTTGGGATACGAACAGTAGCGATATATTCTTTTGAAGACTCTCATGCTCCCTTTGTTTTGAACAGCGATGAGGCATATTCGCTGAACGGCTCAACAGCAAATGAAACATACCTTAACATCCCGAAAATTCTTGACGTAGCATCTGTGTCTGGCTGCGATGCGCTCCATCCCGGGTATGGGTTTCTTTCTGAGAATTCTGGGTTTGCCGCGGCAGTTGAACAAAGAGATATTATTTTTATTGGTCCGCCAAGTAATGCAATAAAAAAAATGGGAAGCAAAACATCAGCACGGCGATTGATGTCAGAGGCAAAGGTTCCAATTGTTCCGGGGAGTCTTGACCCAATCAAGAGTTATGACGAATTATCTCTCATTGCTTCTGAAATAGGATTTCCACTTCTCATTAAAGCGGCCGACGGAGGAGGAGGAAAGGGGATGCGGAAGGTAGATTCATTCTCTGATCTCAAATCTTCTTTTGAGCGCGCTCAAGCGGAAGCTCAAAGCGCTTTCGGAAGCAATCGAATCTATGTCGAAAAGCTCTTAATGAATCCCCGACACATAGAAGTTCAAATTCTCGCGGATGCTTATGGCAATGTTGTTTATCTGGGAGAAAGAGAATGCTCCGTCCAAAGACGTCATCAAAAAGTTGTTGAAGAAAGTCCAAGCGCAGCGGTGACGCCGGAGCTTCGTTCGCAACTTGGTCGTGCAGGCGTTAATGTTGCTAAGGCATGTGGTTATGTTAATGCAGGGACAGTTGAATTTTTACTGGATGCCAATAAGCAATTCTATTTCCTCGAAATGAATACAAGGCTTCAGGTCGAGCACCCTGTCACCGAGTTGGTGTATGGAATAGATTTAGTAAAGGCTCAAATACAAATTGCTGAGGGAGAAGAACTTACAATTAAACAATCAGAAATTGCTCCACGCGGACATGCTATCGAATGTCGTCTTTACGCCGAAGATCCAGAAAACAATTTCTTCCCCTCAACAGGTACTATTACTCACTATCAGCCGAGCGAAGGTTATGGCATTCGAAATGATTCAGGAATTTGTGCTGGTTTTGTAGTTTCTCACCTGTACGATCCGTTGCTGGCGAAACTTATCGTGTGGGGAAAAGAACGTAAGGAAGCTATTGATAGAATGAAACGCGCTCTTCGTGAATATACAATTGGCGGTGTTGCAACAACAATTCCATTTTGTAATTTTGTTATGAAACACGAAAGCTTCGTTCAAGGCAATTTTGATATTGGCTTCGTGGACAAGTATTACAATAATGGTAAACAGACGTCTAATGATATACACAATATCTTAGCAGCATCACTAGCGGTTGCATTTATGGCCAAGAATAGAGTTTCATTATTATCTACTAACTCATTAGAAACAAATAATGTTAATCGTTGGAAGCTAAAACGATTTGAAGATGCCTAATACTTCGCTTAAAAGAATCATCACACAAGTGAATGATATCCAATACGAATGGAAATTTTCAGACGATGGAACAATTTCGGTTAACGGGAAGGTTGTAGTTGCAAAGATTGACAAAGTATCAGATGCTGATCTTTTTTTATCTTTGGAGGGAAAACTGTATCATGTTATTCTTACAGAGGCGAATGGAGGATGCATAGCATTAGTTAATGGCGAAGCATACCATATTAAAGTAATTGACCCAACTCTTGAAAAATTACAAAGCATAGTTGGCAAAGCTTCCGCTTTTCGTCATCCAGATGAGATTCGTGCTCCGATGCCAGGACTTGTCGTGAAACGTGAAGTGAAAGAGGGGGAAAGTGTGAAAATAGGACAGGGCATTGTTATACTTGAAGCTATGAAAATGGAGAACGAAGTCAAAAGCCCTAAGACCGGTGTCGTACAAAAATTGTTTGTAGAAGATCGTCAGGTTGTGGAGAAAGGTGAAATTCTTGCCTTGATCCTCTAGTATGAGACATAACAGATTAGATAAAAAATTAGATATAGAAAATGATTCACTTAATTTATCTCAAATTCAGATGGTAGAACAATTAGATAAAGAACCTGTTGTAACGAAAGAACTAGCCATTCAGCATGGCTTAACGGAAGAGGAATATTTACGCATTATTACTATACTCGGACGTGTTCCAAATTATACTGAGTTGGGAATTTACAGCGTGATGTGGAGCGAACATTGCAGCTATAAAAATTCAATTGCACTGCTTAAAACGCTACCACGGACCGGAGGCAGACTTTTGGTTGCCGCAGGAGAAGAAAATGCTGGGCTGGTTGATATCGGTGATGGGCTTGCGGTTGCATTCAAGATTGAGAGCCACAATCATCCTTCAGCCGTAGAACCATATCAAGGTGCAGCGACCGGTGTCGGCGGAATTATGCGGGATATTTTTACAATGGGTGCGCGGCCTATAGCGGCTCTTAACTCTTTACGGTTTGGAGATTTAAATGATGCCCGCTCAAGGCAACTATTCGATGGAGTCGTTCGCGGTATTGGAGATTATGGAAATAGTTTTGGTGTTCCCACGGTTGCCGGCGAAATTTATTTTGACAAATGTTACCGAAATAATCCGTTAGTCAATGCTATGGCGGTCGGCATCGTTAAGCACTCTGAAACAGCCTCGGCCGTGGCAGATGGCGTTGGAAACCCTGTGATGATTGTTGGCTCGTCAACTGGTCGTGATGGAATACACGGTGCGACTTTTGCATCAGAAGAAATTTCTGAAAAATCAGAAGCAAAGAGACCGTCTGTTCAAGTAGGAGATCCATTCACGGAGAAACTTCTTCTTGAAGCAACTCTTGAAGTAATTGCTGCTGGCTATCTTATTGGTATACAGGATATGGGTGCTGCTGGAATTTCTTGTTCAACAATGGAAATGAGTGCAAAGGGTAAATCCGGAATGACGATTAATCTGGATTTAGTGCCAGTTCGAGAGACAGGAATGACAGCATACGAAATTATGCTTTCAGAATCTCAAGAACGGATGCTATTGGTTGCTAAGAAAGGTAACGAAGAAAAAATAAAGGACATCTACAACAAATGGGATCTCCATGCAATAGTTATTGGTGAAGTGACTGAAGGCGATAAGGTTAAAATTTATAAGAATGGAGAAATAAAAGCAGATGTTCCTGCTGAGTCGTTAGTTCTCGGAGGTGGAGCACCTGTATACATTCGCGAGACGTGCGTTCCGGATTACATAAAGAACAAAACCTCACTTAATTTAAAAACTATACCAGAGCCGTCGGATTATGTAGAAACAATTTTGCAAATACTCCGTTCACCAAACATATCAAGTAAGCAGTGGGTATACGAACAATATGATTCGATGGTAAGAACGAATTCCGTAATATTACCTGGTGCAGATGCGGCAGTTGTTCGCGTTAAAGGGACAGAAAAATATTTGGCAGTGAAAACCGATTGCAACGCTCGTTACGTTTATCTTAATCCTAAAAGAGGTGCAGCGATCGCTGTAGCTGAATCAGCAAGAAATGTTATTTGTTCAGGTGCTACTCCGCTTGCTATTACAAATTGCCTTAACTTCGGAAACCCATACAAACCAGATATGTATTGGCAGTTCAAGGAGGCTATTGCCGGTATTGCTTATGCCTGCACCGAATTAGGCACACCTGTCACCGGTGGAAATGTGAGTTTTTATAATGAAGCACCCAATGGAGCCGTTTTTCCAACGCCTGTAATTGGAATGTTAGGACTGCTTGAGTCAAAGTCGCATATTACTACAGCTTATTTCAAATCTATTGGAGATGCAATTTTGTTATTGGGAGAGAATCGAGGCGATCTGAATGGCAGCGAGTATTTGCAGTGGATACATAATATCTGTGGTTATGATGCTCCTTGGTTTGAAATGGCATTTGAAAAAAAGTTACAGAGTTTATGCATGCAATTAATTAAAGATGAGTTAATCATCTCTGCACATGATATTTCAGATGGCGGAATTGCCGTGGCTCTTATTGAATCCTGTATTTCTAACCCATTGTTAAAAGGTGCAAAAATAAATCTAGACAAGAAAGACGGACGGCTGGATACGATTTTATTTGGAGAAGACCAATCTAGAATTATTATTTCATGCAAAAAGCAAGACATAGACACTGTGGTTAATCAATCCCTGAGGTACGGTGTTCCGTGTCAAGTAATAGGGGAAGTAACAGACGATTCCATTCTGCAAATTTCCTCGTCGGTATCAATCCCGCTAAAACAAGCTGAGATCATTTACAAAGAATCAATTGGAGAAGCGATGGCGTAGTTGTTTACGAAGGAAGGCTAAAGTTAAGCCTAGTTTAATTATACATAATATCTATTATATTCAAAATAGTATACCATTACGGCGCTACTACGCGCAATGCTTTATGTCTCAGCTTAATTTCAATATCGTTTTCCAGTAGTCCCAGGATTTCGCCATCAACATGAATTGGTAATCCTTCTGGTGATTGTACTCGTAGCTCATTAGTCTTTATAAACTTGACCTCGGGAAATTTTCCATGCCTACCCTTAAACACACTAGGAAAAATCTTAAGAATATTAGTAAAGCTTATATCTTTCACTAGGCATACATCGTACATTCCGTCAGATAAATCCGCATCAGGGGTCAAATAAAAACCACCGCCTGCCGATTTACCATTGCCCACGGCAATTAATAAATATTTATTTGAATCAATTAGCTCTTGATTGTACACAGACACATAAGAAGAGTTATATGTAACTATTGTTTTAAGTGCGGCAGCAATATACATTATATTGTTAGGAAGCCATTTAAGCTTCTTTGCTTCGAAAGCAACCTTAGCATCAAGCCCTATTCCAACACCATTGGCAAAGTACTTCTCTTTTATTTTACCATCGGCATCTGACGATTTTATCCAGCCAAGGTCAATAGTTCGGATTTTATCTTGAACTAAAATTCTAAGAACATATTCAATGGAAGTTTTGCCGGAATATAATGTCTGAGCGAAATCATTTCCAGAGCCAGCTGGAATCACGCCTAGCACGGACTTAGAATCAAAACTGGCCAATCCATTCACAACTTCGTTTACAGTTCCATCGCCACCAATGGCAATGATATTGGTAAATCCTTGTTGTGCGGCATGGCGAGCTAATGAAATAGCTTCGCCCGGGCACTTTGTTAAAGAAATTACAGGCGCAATACCGTCCGATGTAAAAACGTCTTGTAATTTAGGAATGATGCGGCGAGATCTTACCCCGCCCGCTAATGGATTAAGAATGCAGTAGTAACGGTGCAATATTCAACTCAAAATCTTGTTTGATGACCAGTTATAAATGATCGTGCCTTCAAACATAACGTGGGCGCTTCCAAAGAGTGTAACGTTATCTATTTTGTTGTTTTTGTTTTGGAAGTTAACCTCCAACTCTTCACCGCTTTTTGTTTGTACTAAACAACTAGATGACGTTTTTCCGATTAAATAAGCAGCAACTGCAGATGCAATCGACCCTGTGCCACAAGCAAGAGTTTCTGCTTCAACTCCACGTTCATAAGTCCTTATGGTTATCGATGTTTTAGAGTTGATATAAACAAAATTAACGTTGGTTCCTTCCATCTGGTCAAAAGCCCTGTCATTTCTTATTATTCTCCCAATGCGATCAATATCAATGTCGGAGAGTTTGGAGGTAAAAGCATGTGCATTTTCATGGAGAAAAATAACACAATGAGGAGAACCAGTATTTAGATAGTGGTATAGTATTTCTCTCTTTTCAAAAATTAACTTTTGCCGGAGCATGATATCGGTAGGGTCTTTCATTGTCAACAAAACGCCATTTTCATCAATTCGTGCGGTGTATATATGGTCAAGCGCTTCAAATGAAAATGAAGACAGATTTGTGATATGATGATCAAACGCAAAGCGGCTTATACATCGTCCGCCATTGCCACACATGCCGCCGTAGCTTCCGTCGGCATTAAAATATCGCATCGTGAAAGCGACATTGTTGCTTTTTTCTATAAGAAGAACGCCATCTGCACCAATACCCCACTTTCTGTCGCAAATTGTCTTCGCAAACTCAACATTGTTCTTTATGATGCCCGAACGATTGTCTATAACAACAAAATCGTTTCCCGCCCCGCTCATTTTTGTAAAAGAAATTTTTTCTCTCTCGTGCACGAACCCTCTTGTCTATTTATTTTTGTGGAGGTGCGGGGAGTCGAACCCCGGTCCGAAGTGAAGACTATTAGACTTACTACATGTATAGTTCATCACGTTACACTTCGCTTCCCGCAGCCCTGATGAACTAAGCTCGCGGAAAACTATTCAGAGACGGTGATCTCGTTCACGATGCTCTGACAATTCGTAAACCAGCCCGGTATAAGTCGACACCTTTATGTAAACCTGCCAGGTAAAGTCTACAAAAGATGGGTTGCTTAACTAATTAAGCAGCCAGTGCGTAGTTGTAATCTGCACTTATTGTTTTTCCGATTTTTTAGCGTGGACCCGGAGACCACGACATGCAAGTCTAACCATCCTCTACCCCGTCGAAACCATTCACCCCCTTCTCTTTAAAGTTAGATATTTGAATTAAGAATATCAATGTACTGTAAAAGCCGTTCGACTTGTTTTTTTGATTTTAGTTTTTCATAAACCACTATAAGATTACGCAGCATACGCTCCAGAATCTGCACTGTGGAAACAGGCTCAAGGTATTCTTCACGAAAATCATATCCTGATGTCTGTAAAAATTCGATGCAGTCTTCTTTTTTCAGCACTCTGCCTTCATGAAATGGATCAACATAAATATTTTTATTGTCTAATTCATAGCGAACAATAAAATGAGCGGGCATGCCGATCCCATAAACAGGAATGTTTAAGCGGCGCGCTACCAGGATGTAGATAGTTGAAAGTGCAATCGGGGCTCCGGTTTTAGTGTCAAGAACACGATTAATATAATGGCTATCTAAGCTGTAATAGTCGCCGCTGTTTCCTCGGAATTGTTTATCAACGAAAAAAAAATGGTTCACAGTTCGAATGATATCCTGCGGCTCTTGAACATGGTCAAGTCTGCCGTCAAGCTCAGCAGCTAAGGCATTTAATTTTTCCATGTAAGGCTTCTGATCGAATATCGGTGTTCCTATGTGAGCAATGAGAAAAGCTCCTTCTTCCAAATCCAAATCACCGTCATACTTTCGCTTGAATGTTCTGAATTGCTCTTTCAGCTTAGTGAACGTTATTTCTTCAGTAATTTCTCGAAGGCGTTTATTAAGAATGTTTTCGTCCGTTATCCGATATCTTTCTGAAATCAGTGATAATGTTGCGTCTCCGGAAGCTATAAGGCGTTCCTTTGCAATTTCATAAACGACCTCATCCTCATCGTCGAGAAGTTTGATTAGAGAAACAAGTTCAGAGCGAATTTGCTGCGGTTCGTCTTCTTTCATTTTGTTTCTTTTTATCTAAAGGATAATTCCGAAGTAAATCAGCTTTCAAAATTGAAAATGCTTCTGTAGGCGTATCAGCAAATGAAAACAAGCCAAGATCACTTTTGTTGATCATACCGTACTTTATAAGTGCATTAAAATTTATTATTTCATCCCAGTATTTTTTGCCATATAGCACAACAGTCATTTTTTTCTTGATTTTACCCGTTTGTAAAAGCGTCAGCAATTCCATGAACTCGTCGAGTGTACCGAAGCCTCCAGGAAATGCAATTAATGCTTTGCCAAGATACATAAACCAGTACTTACGCATGAAGAAATAATGAAACTCAAAATTCAATTCCGGAGTGATATATGAATTTGGGTATTGTTCAAACGGTAAACTAATATTAAGTCCGATAGATTTTCCATTTGCCATTGCTGCGCCTTTGTTCGCAGCTTCCATGATACCGGGTCCGCCGCCAGAACACACAACGAATCTATTTGGCTCACTTAGTGAGTGTGACCATTCGGTCATTAAACGCGCCACCTCAGTTGCATCTTCATAATATGAGGAAATTTCCAATGCCGTTTCAGCTTCCTGAAGTTCTTTTTGAAGCTGGGGAGAAATTCGTTTGTGCTTTTTTGCTTTCCGCTTCGTTTCTCGCAAGCGTTTGAGACAATAGTTGCGAGAATGTATTCTCGCGGACCCGAAAAAAACCACGGTATCTTTGACACCGTAATACCCGAAGCGGCTTAATGGTTCAAGAAATTCAGACAAAATGCGTATTGGCCGTGCATCCTTCGCATTTAAAAATCCTAAATTTTTGTATGCCTTAACAGGCAGTCGTTGTTTCATCCGTTTGTCTATAGTGTTTCCGATGGAGCGACTATTTTTGACGTTAAAAAAATTTCGGAAGAAGAAATAATGCTAACTCTTCCAAATATTTCTTATCGTTGCCATCAAAGCTGTTATACGCATTACTGTCAACATCAAGCACGCCTAGCAATTCGTCTGATTTAATAAGCGGGACAACAATTTCTGATTTTGAGTCAGGATCACAAAAAATATGACCGGGAAATTTATTTACATCGGGCACAAGCAAGGTTTTTTTAGTCACTGCAGCGGTTCCGCAGACTCCTGAACCGATTTTAATTCGTACACATGCTACTTTACCTTGAAATGGTCCCAACACCAGCTCGTCGTTCTTTTTTAAGTAAAATCCTACCCATGAATAATAGTTAAAAGTGGATTTTAGCGCCGCAGAAACATTGGCAAGATTTGCGACCAAATCAACTTCATCTTCAATAAGCGAGCGGATTTTCGGAAGCAATTCTTGATATTGCTCGTCTTTTGATGTTGATGTAATAGTAATTGATTCCATGTTTATTTTTTACAGAAGATTTTAATAACGTTTGATTTTATGGAGCCGCCTTGAACCGTAAGCTTTTCGCCTTCAATTGCATATCTATTTCTCACGACCGCAAGCCCTATGAAATGTTCTGGCATATCAGCATTCTGACAGACGCTGGTAAGAATTCCCGCTTCATCGTTTGTGGACTCGGAAATAAGGGTACGTTCTTCTAAGTCAGGGGCTCCAACAATAGAGAGTAAGCAAAGTTTTCTCTGAATTTTGTTATAGGTTTCGAGTCGCGCGACCACTTCTTGTCCTATATAGCAGCCCTTGGTAAAACTAATAAATTCCGACAGATTCACTTCTAACGGGTTAAATTTCTCGAGTAATTCTTTATTGTATTGCGGTATTCCATGCGAGATTCTGAATTCTTCCCAGTTTTTTTCTGAGACAAAAGTTAATCCGTTTGCTCTCTGGGCGGTAATAAATTTGTCCGCTTCACTATAAATCAAAAAAAACGAAAATTTCAAACCAAACGCCGTCATCTGATATTGTGAGCCAGCGTTGGTTGCTATTTTTTTATCGGTCAAAGCAAAGAATATATTTGGAACAGGATCAATGCACCTCAATGACACATCATCCATAATGATAAATTTATTAAGCCATTCAATAACGTTCTCTTCTGCGCCGGCAGATATGAGTAAGAGAATGCTGTCGCCTTGATGAATTGCATAAACAAGATCAATTACCCTCCCCTTTTCCGTCAGAAATAAGGTCGGGCGTATTTCGCCTTTAGAAAAATGAGAAAAATCATTCGTTGAAATGCGTTGGAGAAAATCATTAACGTCGTTGCCCCTCATTTCAATTGCTTTGAGATCAACCTGAGCAAAAGCCCTTCGTTCGTGAAGAGCCTGCTGCTCAACTTTCGAAGGCTGATTGTCTAAAACCGTTGTCTGTGCAATAGTGTTCATTTTCAGTGCTATAACAACTCACGGGAGAAAAAAATTCAGTCATTTAATGAAAAAGCATCTCGCCATACCGACAGTATGACGGGATGCTTTATAAACATCAGACATGCATTATGCTTGCTGTTCTGTAGTCTCCGCCGCTCCAAGTTCCTCCTGTGTTGACAATGCGGCGCCGCCGTTTTTAAGGTATTGGCGAATCATACGCGTAATTCGTCTGCGCGCTTTCAGTTCATCATCAGGTGAAACTGTTCGCATGGAAGCCATTCGATCTTCCAGAATTTGTCGTGCCTTTGATGGCAAAACAGAAAGAATGCGTTCGCTCGTTTCCGGCGGAGCGTTCTTCAATGCGATGGCAATTTCATCTCCCGAGATGTCTTTGACTAACTGCCGCAGCATTCGGTCGTCTAGTTGAGCGATCGCGTTGAATGAAACTCGCTGGCCTGTAATTTCGCGGAACAAATCAAGGTTCACAACTTTGATGAATTCGATAATTGAGTTTTCACTTGTTTCATCCAAATTATCGAAAATGTCAAGAAGAAGGTCCGTCCCCTGCACCTGAACATTATTGATCACAGGAATTGTTGCAGCCTTTGCAGCAAGTTGTTTTGCAACGGAAACATACGTGTCGGAGGTCAAACGGCGTAACTTACCAAGCTCAAGCGCAACTTCGCCCTGCTGCATTGACGGCAAGCTTTTCAACATCGAAGAAGCCACAGGCGTTGTTAGTTGTGAAAGGATAATTGCAATGATGCCTGGCGGTTCATCCTTCATCAATAAATAAAGCTGGGGTTCGGAAAGTCTTTCAAGAAAAGCAAACGGGTTCTTTTTCGAATGCCTGGCATCGGAAAAACGTTTGATGGTAAGCTGATTCTGAAAATACATAAGAGCCTCTTTTATTTCGGAAGCGCTCTTTTCTGGTTTCAGCATCGTGTATTCCTGCAACAGCTTTATTTCTTCAAGCGAGAAGTAATCGCGCATTACTTGCAGCACACT
Organism: Bacteroidota bacterium; assembly: GCA_021796215.1. Taxonomy (GTDB): domain Bacteria; phylum Bacteroidota; class Ignavibacteria; order UBA10030; family UBA8401; genus JAJYOI01. The sequence goes on along the minus strand of JAJYOK010000017.1, from coordinate 38,045 downwards.
ATTGCCTAACTGTGAAATAATGACCGACAAGTTTTCTTTTTGAGCTTGGTCGGCAACCATGTCGCGAATAACGCTCGCGGTCAATTCTGATTCGCCGGCACACGTCGCCACCAGTGTCGAGCGGACCTTTGCAACTTCAAGTCCGTCCGTAAACGCCTGCATTTCTTCAGACGAAGTCTGAGTCGCAGTATTGTCTGCGGCATTCAATAAAGGCTGTTGTGCAAGTCCGTCGTTGACAGATTGAGTTGCAAGCTCCATTTGCTGGCGGTTTCTTCCCCGCATTAAAAGAGTAATGAGAAGAATAAGAATCAAAATGCCAAGTCCAAGCAGAATAATTGTTGTTGGATTCAGAAATGATTCTTGTTGCAGAGGCTGCTGCTTTGCCTTGTCTTCGGCATCCTGTTTTTGTTTTTCTAATTCCTGGATACGTTTATCTTGGTCAGCTTTCAGTTGTTCGCGCTGAACCTGAAGGGCGTTTGGAGGGAAAGTCATTTCTTGGATATCAACACGGTCGCCCCGGACTTTGTTTAATCGTCCGGTATAAAATGCAATATTTTGCAGCAGGTCTTTGTCTTCCTGACTGCGGTTTTTGTCTATCAGCATTCTTACAACTATAGATTCAACACCGTATTGTGGTTGCGTGGAAGTTTGAGCTTGTGGATTTTCCGCTTGAAATCCGGAAACTCCCGGCAGCATCAGGTCGCGCTGATCGGTTGTGGGTTTCGCGGGCGTAAGATCAACCAGTGTTACTTCTGCAGTAACAAGAAAATTTAAATCCGGAAAATAGCGCTGAATCTCGTTTGTAATCCGGTCTTCGAGGTCCCTTTCCATTTTCTTCTTTTCAAGCTCAAGTCCGCTGCTGAAGAACGACGCCTGGAAAAATATCAGCGCCATCAGAAAACCTGTAACGCGAGATTTCATACTTTCCTCGTTAAATTTTTTGGAAAGAAAATTCATTGCAATTAAACCTGACTGTGATAATAAATTCGTATAACAACTCGGCGGTTATCGTTGCGTGCTTGTTCTGTGAATTGTCCTGTTACAGGATCGCGTTGTTTGTTTTGCGGGCGCGCATCGCCATAGCCGGTCGCTGAAAGCCGCTTTCCTTCAATCTGAACAGTATCCTGCAAGTAATGAAGCACTTCCAGTGCGCGAGACGATGAGAGTTCCCAATTAGATTTGAATTCTGCATTCGCCCGCAGAGGTGTATCATCAGTGTGCCCTTCAACGGCAATGTAAGCGTCACGCGCTTTTACGAAATATCCAAGGATCCTGCCGACACTGAAAATTGCATCATATCCTCCCGGACTTAGTCTCGCCTGGCCGGGAGGAAACAGCAAATTACTCCCGAACCTGAGTTCAATACCTTGGTCTGTCATCACAACGCTTACCTGCCCTTTCAATGCCGCGTTGTTATCAATGACTTGCTTCAAATCTTTTGACAATGTACCAAGGTTCTGTTGCTTTTTTGCAGCGTCTGATACTGAAGAAGCTAAACTGTCCAGCTTGGATTGATCCGGGACGGACAACGCCAAGAGCAACGTGAAGGCAGCAAGCATTGCTGTCAGCAAATCAATGTAGCTAACTTGCCAATGTTTTTCTTGGACTTTGCGTGGCACGCTGTACATTAGGCGTTATGCTCCTTCAACAGAAAGCTGTGCAATTTTCGGGACGCCAAGCGTTCTACTCTGATGAATGTAAGTGGCAAGCTTATCTTGGATATAGATCGGATGTTTCTTCTCGCTGATCAAACATAAGCCATCCATAATCATTGTTTTCAATAAGACCTCTACTTCCGTCCGGCGTTCAATCTTGTCGGAAAAAGGCTGGAAAATAAAATTCGATAAGAACAAACCATACAATGTTGTTGTAAACGCAACAGCCAAGCCAGTGAGAATGGGAGCGAATCCCGCAGCTGCGTCAATTTTTGTTGAGAACATTTGAATTAAACCGACTGTCGTTCCTAACATGCCATATCCTGGAGAATATGCAGCAGCGGAACGGAAAACATCGTCCTCGATTTGGTCATGAAAAGATTCGTTTTCAATTCTCACTTGGAGCACATCACGAATTTCTTCCTTTTTATATCCATTGACAAGCATCAGCAACCCATCGCGCATGAATGGATATTTGATTTGATTGGCATATTCTTCGAGTGATTCGACGTCATGTGTGTTGGTGTACTGCGCAATGTTTGTAATGGCATCGAGGTACCAACTGAAATTAATTTTATTTCGGAAATAGACAAGATACAATGATCGCGTCGCCTTCCAAATTTCAGTGAAATTATAGCTAATGAGTACAGAAGCCGTAACACCAAGAAACACGAAAATAACACCGGGAATATGAATATAGTGAGTTAGGTTATCGGGCACAAACTGTTTTTGTAGTGCATCTACAGTGGCAACGTCGGTGCCAAGAATAAGAAGCACGTACGCCGCAATCACAAATAAAACATATCCCAGGACGGTCGAATTCATGAACTTTTCTCCGTTAAAGATTAATAAAGTCTATACAAAATTGCGCGCACATTATCCATTGAGGGATCGAGTTCCAACGCTTTCTCCCAGCTGATCTTTGCTTGGTTCATATTTTGCAGCATATAATACACCGAGCCTTTAATCGCATGCGCTAACGCCAGATTAGGTGCTGCATCAATGGATTTGTTAATTTCCACCAAAGCTTGTGTGTACCGTTTCAATGAAAAGAGCCGCTGTGCTTCCTGCAAGCTGAATAATGCGCGATTGTAATCTGCGTCTTCTTTTGTGTAACTGCCCGTACGTTGTTGCCGCTTAACTTTTGAGGTATCAACAATGTCCTGAATATCTGAAGTAATATCTTCTTCATGCGGCTTCAGAAGCTGGTCGGTAACTTGTTGCGCCTGTTGTTGGCGCTTTTCCTGTTGTCCGGGTTTCCCCGATTGATCTTGTTGTGATGGAGATGAGACTTGGGAAGCATTTGCTGGCGGCCGAAATGCTGTTCCTGAGTAATCAATAGAAAAGTCAATGTCGCGGTTATACAAGTCAAGCAGTACATCCATGTTTAGCGTAGGAGTATTCAGCTTCACGGTTGCTGGTGCCGAATGTATTGCGACATTTTGCTGCGGCGTATTTTGTTGTCCTTGAAGTGAATCTTGTGCTGGATTGTTAGCGGGCACTTGTGCATAGCTGCTTGTTGCAAAGCAAAACAAGAAAACAAATAACAGATATTTCATAATATCACCTTCTTTTGTTCCGGTCTTAGAGAACAAAATTGACCTGCAAACCATAAACTGGTCCGCCAATATCAAATTTATCAAAGCTGTTTTTGATGACGACGTAATTGTAAATTCCTGAAATGCCAATATTCCGGCTTAAGCGAAGTGACAACCCGCCGCCGTACGTTTCAGCTACTCCGTTCTTGAATGAAATATCGAATCCGCCTGAGGCATCGAGCATAAGAAGTCCTGGACCTATCGCGTCGCTGCCAATCAGTTCAAATGAAAATCCCGGTTGGACAATAAGCCCCATCAATCCTAATTTTGAGGTTCCTATTAATCGTCCGTCAATGTAAAATTTCAGAAAATTTAAGATGGTTGCCATTTCATTTAGGCGATACCCTAGAGAATAATAACCATACGAACCCGTTGTGTCCTTCACTCCTAACTGGTACGTGGTCGCAATTTGAAATCCTATAGAAAGATAATTTTCAATGAGACCGGTTTTCCTCCGCAATTCGTATTCACGTTCCAGTTCTTTTGTTGCATCCATAGGCAGAAGGCGATATGCTGCAGTCATCTCCTTGCTCCAAACAGTGATGCCGCTAAGATCGTTGACGTTAACAAACATTAAGATCTTGTTTGGAGAAATAAGAATGTCGGCATTCACAATGCCATCTATATTTCGTTGATGTGCATACTGGCGAAGTTCATCTTCAGTGTATGTGTTCTTTACTTGCAGCGTGCTGTCAGTTGCTTTGAACGATAATGTTTTCAAATCCTGAGACGAGAAGACGGCAAACCGGCGGCTGTCCGTAAGAGCATTTTGTAATCGCTGTTCAAAATAACTGTCGAGAAATTGCAGTTCAGCGTACGTGAGTTGCTCCTTAAACGGCCAATGCACTTTAACCTTGTAAATAAGTAATGTCCGGATGTTCGGCGTTACCTCGCGTTCTATTCCGCTCATTTGTGTTATTAATGAATCAACGGCTGAATCAAACAGCGGAAAGATCGAAATCAGTGTCGAGTTGTCAAGTGAAGGAGTGGAATTTGCCGGATGTATCGGCGTAGATTGTTTCGGTGAAATAGTTGTTGCCGGCTGACTATAAAGAGGTGCGGCAATAAGAAATAATAATGTGTAAAAAAGAAACGACCGTGTAGCAACCTTCGTCCATTCGTACATGATGTTTGTCTGCGTGGTGAATCGAATAGTTTATTTGGTGTTCTTCATATTACAATCCCCCGGGCAAATTCTGACTACTGGTTATGAAATTACCGCAAACAATTTAGACTTTCCTTGTAAGCGCATTGTTAATTGGCAGTAATATAACAGAATTTTTAGTTTTGTCAAGAAAAAAAGCCAAAGTCAGACGTAAATCAATAGAAAATCGTCTAACTTCAATGAAATGTGTGGTCAAATTCATCAAAAAAAGTGAATGAAACAGGTACCACTTGCCAGATTAAAGATTTTATGTATATTGTGACATTTAGCCTATTTTTTGGTCAGAAAAAAGCCTAAAAATTAAATAGCTGGTAGGTAGAATCACAGAAGGATAGAGATGATGTGTAAATGTTTACACTGGATTATATCTTTGAGCACCATTGCTATTATCTTTGAGCCTTTGCAAGGACAAACCATAATTCACCAAAATTCTACTATCATCCAAATTGGCGCCGGACTGTACGATTTTCGCCGACCAAGTGTAACATCAGAATTACAAGTGGAAATTTTTCTTCCAACGAAATTGAGCATCATCCGCCCTATGGCTGGTATCTTGACAACCGGCACCCGTGATTTGTATGCAAGCGTTGGAGCCGGAATACCGGTAAGTTTGTCTGGAAATTTTGTATTACTTCCCAGTATTGGCGGGGGCATCTATAAGCACGGAAACGGAACAGAGCTTGGATATGCTATGGAATTTTGCTCTGACCTTGAAATTACATACGAACTGGCAAACCATTCGTACATTGGTGTCGGTATATATCATTTCTCGAACGGTTCGCTTTCGAAAACAAATCCGGGGTTAGAATCTTTGCTTCTCTCCTATTCGTTTTTACTCTAAGTGTTTATTTCAAAGAGTAACTAAAAAAGCCTTGTCACGTTTTCTGAATTTGACAAGGCTTTGTGTTTAGTAGTACCAAAGGAGGGACTCGAACCCTCACCTGGGGTAAGCCAGACTGGATTTTGAGTCCAGCGCGTCTACCAATTCCGCCACTTTGGCATTCACCTTACAAAGTTCTAAGATATTCTTTTCCGATTCCAGATTTTAAATATATTTCTTTCTTCCTAGCTTCCAACCGATTAGCCAGTTCTTCCTGAAATAATAATTCAAACGGACGATAAGGTCTTGTAGTTCTTTCGTACCCTTTGTTATGTCTTTCTATCCGTTTTTCTAGATTGTTCGTCATTCCGACATAGATATAATTTGTTTTCATACTCTTAATTGCGTAAACAGTAATCATCTTTTATATCTTTATTTCCAGCGCGCCTGCCTGCAGGTAGGCAGGTCTACAAATTCCGCCACTTTGGCATTAAATCGTTACAAATATACAAATACTTGCTTGTGAAATCAAGAAAAGTGCAAACGTCGCTATTGTCCGACACGAAATTCAAATTCTACCGAAGCCCACACGCCAATCGGCACGCCATTAATCTGAGCAGGCGAAAATTCCCATTGCATAATTGATTCGGAGACCGGTTCAACAAATGCTTGGCTTGTGGCGCTGAGAATTTCAAATTTTTCCGGTTTCCCTTCGCTATTAATCCACACACGAACATCAACAACGCCCGTCATCGGATTTTCAATCATGTAGTGTGGAAGATTTACCGGTGCCTGAATCAACGGTATCGGCCGTTGGGAAAGAGCAGGTGGTTTTTCTCCCTGAACTTCACCCGAAGAAAAAGTTACTTTATGTGTTGAATCATCCTTGTTAATGAACCCCACATCAAGCGAATCTTTTTCATATTGTTTAATCAGCGTTGTATCGCCTTTCACTGTAGTACCATAATTCTCTGCCAGCTTGATTGCAGCATGTTCATCTGTTTTTGGAGATTGTTCGGCCTTTTTTATTTGCCTCCAAATGGAAATTTGAATTGCACCGTAGTCTCGTTTCACTTCAAGTAGTGAATCAACATTTTGTGTAATGACGATTGGAACACCCCGCTTTAAAACTTCAGTATAAATTTGTTTTCCTTCAATGCGAAGAATCTTTCCGTGGAATGGTTTTCCTTTCAGCGGAATAAACAAATCATGATAATCCTTTTCGCTTGGCCTGTGTTGGGTGGATTGTTGAAATCCGGTGGAAAGTAAAAATAAAACAAGCAGCAGCGCAAAATATGTGTGCAGTGGATGCCGCATCATTTTGTTTCCGATTTGAAAAGATAAGAAGCATAATGAGTCTCATTTGTTTTGCCATCGTGAACGACGAACTTTGCACCTGAACTCCAAATAGATCCGCTGCCGTATTCTCCATTTTTATTAAGTGCATAGAACTTCACATCAAAATTCGGCCGTCCGCGATCATCTTGCAACCGCCGCTCCTTGTTATGGTCAACGATACGCTGACATGCCATTAAACACGCTTCGGTTGGATTCTTTCCTTGCCGCATATATTCTACAACCATCACCGAGCTGCAATTCAAAAGATTCGCTTCTCCCCTTCCTGTTGAACCGGCGGCGCCAACTTCGTTATCGACAAACAAGCCCGCGCCGATAATTGGTGAATCGCCGACGCGTCCGGGCACTTTGTATGCCATGCCGCTCGTTGTGGTCACGCCGGAAATGCCGCCATGAAGGTCTATTCCTAAACAATTAATAGTGCCGTATGTGTGCATAACATCGTTTGAATTTCCCAAGACAACTTTATCATTAATTGAATGCGGAGGCAAATAATCATCTTGGCTGCTCAGACTTTCTTTCCACTTCACCCATTCTTTACGCGCTTTCTCAGTAAGAAGATTTTCTTCTTTGAAGCCATGCATTTTTGCAAACTTTAAAGCGCCTTCTGCCACAAGAAGAACGTGATCGGTTCGTTCCATCACATAGCGCGCAACGATGGAGGGGTTTTTAATATTTTGAAGCGCACCGACCGCGCCGGCGCGATGCGTCGGTCCGTGCATGACAGATGCATCCAATTCGACAACACCGTCGGCGTTCGGTAATCCGCCTAATCCAATTGTCATGTCATCGGGGTCGTCTTCAAGAATATTGACACCGGCAATAACTCCGTCTAGCGCATCTGCGCCGTTCTGAATAATTTCCATGGCTTTCTGTGCTGCCCGGAGTCCGTTCGCACTCGCAACGACCAAGCCTTTCATATATCTCGATGAAGTTGTAGTAGATTTCCCGTAACCCGAAAAAGGCAAAAATGTTGAACCAACTCCAACTGCGGCTGTGGTTCTCAAAAAATCTCTGCGCGTGAAAATTGATCTCATAATTCCTCTTCTATACCTGGTTTTAGGTAAATTAAAGCCAAGCTAACATCATTCCCGCTAAAAACATTCGGGCATGACGGTCAGCTTAATTTGAGCATTAATCAATTTTCTAACCTGTACGCTCTTTTCAAAAGCGTAGAAAAATGAATGATCTCAACATCTACGTCAAATTTATTAGCGCCGTATTGCATTTGTCCTAAACAACCGGGATTATTGGCGACAATAATTTCCGCTTCGGTAGATTTTACGTTGTCCATTTTTCGTTCGAGCAATTTCATTGAGTCATCGTAATGAACAACATTGTAAATTCCCGCACTGCCGCAGCACCAGCTTGCCTCCGGCAGCTCAACAAGATCAATTCCCGGAATCATGGCAAGAAGTATACGCGGCTCAGTCGAAATTTTCTGTGCGTGCGCAAGATGACACGCATCATGATAAGCAACGCGCTTGTTAAATTGCGTGGTTGGAATTCTGAACTCGATGCCGATTAAAAATTCAGAAATGTCTTTAATCTTTGTAGAAAGAATTCGTGCTTTCTCTGCATACATCGCATCATCGTTAAGATAATGCCCATATTCTTTCATGAAGGCGCCGCAGCCGGCGGAATTCATAACAATGGCGTCCAATTCGTATTTCGAGAAGACTTCGATGTTATGGCGTGCAAGGCGGCGCGCAGTTTCAAAATCGCCGCTGTGCGCTTGAAGTGAGCCGCAGCATTCTTGTTCGCGCGGAGTAATGACTTCGCATCCATTGTGGAGAAGAACATCAACTGTATCTTTGTTGATTCCGGCGAACGCGACATTCATCAAACAGCCGGAAAGAAAGCCAACGCGATACTTGGCTGTCCCTTGCGGCTTGAGAATTTCCGGAATTATTTTATCGGAATACTGAGTGTCAATTCGAGGTGCAAGTGCCTGAAGATCGTTAAGCTTCGATGAAAATATTTTTAATACTCCGGATTTTTTAATGACTGATTCTATTCCCCATTGCTGATAGATACGGAAAAGTCCTGCCGTCAACTTCAATTTCCACTTTGACGAAAGAACATTCTTAAGGAAAATCCATTTCAATAAACGTTCTTTGAGCGGCAAAACGCGTTTCTGAAAAATTTGTGCACGCGCCGCTTCAACCAAAGCTCCGTATTTTACGCCGGCAGGACATGCCGTTTCACACGCCTGACAATCGAGACAAAAATTCATTTCGTCAATAAATGTCTGTGTCATTTCGAGTTCCCCGTCTGCGACAGATTTGATGAGACGAATTCTCCCGCGCGGCGATGAGCGTTCTAATCCTGTCAACGAATAGGTCGGACACGTTGGCAAACATAAGCCGCAGTGCATACAATTGGTAATGAAATCGTAATTCGGAATGTCAACGCCGGCGAAGCCGCCGAGCTTAGGCGATTGTTCTGTGATGTTAGATGAGATTTCGAAGGACATTTTTTTAGCATTGTTTCGAGGGTTGAGATTCGAGGTTCGAACATTGACGCAACCACAAACCTCTAAACCCGAACCTCAAAACCATGTGCAACCTGAATTGTGAATTTTGAATCGTTCTTATGTAAACACACCAAGCTCTTCAAACTTTTTTATTTCTTCACGCGAACGCGGCAATGTTCCTTCACAGCGAGGCTTCACGGAAAATATTTTTCCCGGATTCAGTACTGCGTTCGGATCGATCGCTAGCTTGATCGAGCGCATCATTTCCACGGCAGGCGCACCGGCAAGCTTTTCAAGAAATTTCTTTTTTGCTAATCCTGTGCCATGTTCGCCGGTGATCGTTCCGCCAAACTTAATGGACTCATCAAAGATTTGTTCGAATGCAGCTTCAGCACGATGTATTTCGTTTTTATCACGTTCATCCGTTAAGCAAGTGGGATGAAGATTCCCGTCCCCGGCATGTCCAAAGTTGCCGAACGTGACATTGTGGTTGCGGGCAATCGTATCTATGCGCTCGAGCATCGGTGCAATTTCACTGCGAGGAACAGTTACATCTTCTAAGATTGTTGTCGGTCTCACACGCGCCAACGCGGAAAACGCAGAGCGTCGGGCAGTCTTCAACTTCAATGCTTCTGTTTCAGATTGCGCAATTTTCAAATCGGTGCATTTGTGTTTCTTGCACAGCTCAACGACTTTGATAGCGTCTTCTTCTACAATTGAAGGTCTGCCGTCCACTTCGATCAACAACAGTGATTCAACGTCAAGCGGCAAGCCGAGATGCGTATACTCTTCAACACATTTGATTGTTGTGCGGTCGAGAAATTCCACCGTTGCCGGAATAATGTGCGCGGCAATTATTTCTGAAACTGTTTCTGCGGCATCGTGGCGTGATTGAAAAAATGCGAGCATCGTTTTACTCGTCTCGGGTTTCGGAATAAGTTTCAGCAGAATTTTTGTAAAGACGCCGAGCGTTCCTTCCGAGCCGATGAAAAAATCTTTCAGATTATAGCCAGCGACGTCTTTCACTGATTTCCCGCCGGAGAAAATAATTTCCCCGCTCGGCAAAGCGACTTCCATTCCGAGAACATAATTTTTTGTCACGCCGTATTTCAGGCCGCGCAGTCCCCCGGAATTTTCTGCAACATTGCCGCCGAGTGTGCAGATATTCATGCTTCCCGGGTCAGGCGGGTAGAATAATCCGATCTTTTCCACTGCGGAATGCAATTGTGATGTGATGACGCCCGGCTCAACCAGCACCGTCAGGTTTTCGCTGTCAATTTCAAGAATTTTATTCCACTGCGTCATCAGCATGACAATGGAATTCTCAACAGGAATTGAGCCGCCGCTTAATCCGGAGCCGGAGCCGCGCGGTACCACAGCAAAACTTTCTTCGTTCGCTAGTTTAAGGATTTGGCTGATCTGTTCTTTCGATTGAGGAATGACAATTGCTTCAGGAAGCTGCTTCAGTAATTGCGTCCCGTCGTAAGAATAAACAATTTTGTCTTCTTGCGAATCGAGGTAATTGGGTTTGCCGACGATTGAGGAAATTTTTTTGAGAACTGAGGAGGATATCATAGTTTCATTTTTCTGTCACTAAGTTACAAAGACGCAAAAAATTGGATGAATGGATTGATGATCTTAATGAACAATAAATAATCCCGCAATCCAGCAATCCACTAATCCAGGTCTTTTCTTGAACATGGAAGCTAAAATCCGTACATTTTCAGCAATTCACTTTTAGATAGTACCAAAAACCGGCTCTAAAGTCAACGAAAGTACAGGAGCAAAAATGGGAAAACTTGAACGTCGTTCGTGGGCTGAACCATTTAAAATAAAAGTTGTCGAACCCCTTAAAATCACAACGCGCGAAGAGAGGCTGAAAGCGATTCGCGAAGCTGGCTACAATACCTTCCTCCTCAAATCAGAAGATGTCTACATTGATTTGCTGACTGATAGCGGCACGAATGCAATGAGCGACAATCAGTGGGCAGGCATGATGCTGGGAGATGAGGCGTACGCGGGGAGCAAAAATTTTTATCACCTTGAAGATAACGTTCGGAAGTATTACGGTTACAAGTATCTGGTGCCGACGCATCAGGGACGCGGTGCCGAACATATCATTTCAAAATTGCTGATTAAGCCGGGAGATTTTGTTCCGGGAAATATGTACTTCACCACAACGCGGCTTCATCAGGAATTAGCCGGCGGAACATTTGTGGATGTCATTATTGAAGAGGCCCACGATTCGCAGAGCCTTCATCCTTTCAAAGGAAACGTGGATTTACAAAAACTTGAATCGCTCATTAAAAAAGTCGGCGAGAAAAAAATCCCATACATTGCAGTTGCCGCCACGGTGAATATGGCCGGCGGTCAGCCGATTTCGATGGAAAATATCCGGCAGGTGCGTGACCTCACGGCAAAACATAACATTAAAATCATTCTCGATGCAACGCGTGCGGTGGAGAACGCCTACTTCATCAAAACGCGCGAGAAAGGATATGAGAAAAAAACAATAGCAGAAATCTTGAAAGAATTTTGCTCATATTCAGACGGCGCAACGATGAGCGGAAAGAAAGATTTGCTGGTGAATATCGGTGGATTTCTTGCGCTGAATGACGAAGATGTTTTTGAAGAAGCGCGCAACATGGTTGTTGTGTATGAAGGATTGCACACCTACGGCGGCTTGGCTGGACGTGATATGGAGGCGATGGCGCGCGGAATGGAAGAAGCTGTTCATGAAGATCATATTCGTGCACGCATCGGTCAGGTCGAATATGTGGGAGAAAAATTATTGAGTGTGGGCATTCCGATTGTGCAGCCGATTGGAGGACATGCAATTTTTCTTGACGCGAAACGTTTTCTTCCGCACATTCCGCAAATTCAATTTCCAGCCCAAACGCTTGCAGCAGAATTATATATTGACTCTGGCATTCGCGCAATGGAACGCGGAATTGTTTCTGCGGGAAGAAACAAAGAAACCGGCGACCATTATTATCCAAAACTGGAACTTGTGCGTCTCACATTTCCCCGCCGCGTATACACACAAGCTCACTGCGATGTTACGGCAGAATCGGTTGAAGCTGTGTTCGAATCCCGTAACAAAATCAGCGGCATGAAAATGGTGTACGAACCGAAGTATTTGAGATTCTTTCAGGCGAGGTTTGAAAAAATTTGAACATTCTTAACTCACGCAAAGCTGCAAAGACATTAAGGAAAACATTTCAGAGGATTCTTCGCTTCTTTGCGGCTCTGCGTGATTATAACCCCAGCGCTTCCGCATTTGCCTTCATCGCATCAATAACAAATTGAATATGCTCATCGAGCGGAATGCCTAACTCTTCTGCCCCGCTTATGATGTCTTTCCTTCTCACGTTTCGTGCAAACGCTTTGTCTTTCATTTTCTTTTTCACAGAACTTACTTCCAGCTCAGCAATTTTTTTATTCGGGCGAACAAGCGTACAGGCGGTGATGAAGCCGCACAACTCGTCGCAGGCAAAGAGCGCCTTCGCCATCTGCGACTCACGAGGAACGTTAGTGTACGAAGCATGTCCTAAAATAGCCGTTCTGATTTCGTCCGAATAGCCTTTCGATTTCAAAATCTCTGAGCCTTTCAACGGATGATCAGGTGCGGTCGGATACATTTCATAATCGAAATCGTGGATCAAACCGGTAATGCCCCATTCTTCTTCGTTCTGACCGAACTTCCGTGCATACGCCCGCATTGCAGATTCGACGGCAAATGCGTGCTTGCGTAAACTGTCGCTTTTGGTGTATTCAAAAAGAATGTTCAGAGTTTCATCGCGAGTCATTATTTTTCTCCTTGTTTATTTGTAGGTTGGAGCGCCGCTGCGACCTACAATAGTAAATGCTGATGGACATAAATCTTTCAAAACACATTCCGCGCATAATGGCTTTCGTGCGACGCAAACTTTTCGTCCATGCTGAATAAGCGCATTGCCGAAATGAATCCAGTCTTTCTTTGGTATGAATTTCATCAAATCAGCTTCAATTTTTTCCGGATCATCTTGATCTGTTAACCCGAGACGATTGGCAAGCCGCCTTACGTGCGTATCAACAACAATGCCGGAAGGAATATTGAAACATCCGCCAAGCACGCAGTTGGCTGTTTTTCTACCAACGCCGGCTAACGCCGTTAATTCTTTCATTGTCTGCGGCACTTCGCCGCCATATCTTTCTATCAGCGTTTGGCAGCACGAAATAATATTTTTAGCTTTGCTCTTATAAAAACCGGTAGAATGAATTTCCTGCTCCAATTCTAACCGGTTCGCATTTGCAAACTCTTTTGCGGTCCGATATTTTCTGAACAGTTCTTTTGTCACAATGTTCACGCGAACATCGGTGCACTGTGCAGAAAGGATCACGGCGACGAGAAGCTGCAGCGGTGTAGTGAATTCAAGAGCGATGACCGGATTGGGATAAGTGCGGCGAAGGTATTGCTCAATTTTAAAGGCTCGTTCATTCTTTTCTTGCGGCGGTTCGATTAGGATGGATTCCACCTCCAAGGTGGAATCCATCTGACGCGCTTTGTTCTGCTCGCTCACCATAAAATTTCTTTGACTACCAAACCTCCGTTGGTGATGATACTTGCGCGCATTTCGCTATCCGCTTTTTCTGCTAGCCAGCGAACGATTTCTGTTACCATTTGCATGTCAGGAATAATTGTAAGGCGGATTGAATACAAAGGACCGGTGCCGAGTCCGAGCAGTCGTTTCCACAAGGCAAGGTGTTGAATGTTCAACTCGGAAGAAATCCGTGCAAACAGGTCGGCACATTTCGTTTCAAATTCTGCAAATGTTTCCCGTTGTTTCGGATAGAAAGTAATTCCCCATTGTGCTGCTGTCCCGTTTTTTACAATGTTTGTCGGCTGCACGCCGGTCTCATGCACTATTCGTTCGAGAGCTGCGCCTCTCGCAGCAGACGAGTTAAGATATTCAAATTCTCCGTCGGGCAACGTGTTAATAACTTTGTTCAAATGAGAGAGCCCTTGAGCTGTCGGGAAAATAAAGACACTTTCAAAAACTGCTGAGGGAACCTTTCCTGAAATAATTCCATATTGAGCGAGAAGCTTCTTACCGGCTGAAAAGAGTTTCTTTACCTTTTTGTCGTGATTGGTAAAAAGCGCGGGGTCGGTGACCACACGTGACTGCCATGAACGTTGAACGCCGGTATTCAGCATGTCAAAGTATTGTTCGGCAAATCTCTCAAAATTATCTTTGATGATACGGCGAATTTCTTCATCATCAGATTTGATCGGTGTGGAAAGAAATTGATTTAGGCTTCCCCGCGTTACCTGAGAATATTTTTGCAGCGACTCAATATATGATTTCGCCAAATCCGCAACCAAAGCGTCGGAAGTTTTTCGGAGAAGCGCAAACGACTCCTTCATTCCGTTGAGATAGTTTTCGTCAACGAGGCTTTGCTTTATTTGCTGATTAATTGAATATGCAATCATGGCTTTTCTACCTCACAACAACTATGCAATAATGATTCACCAAATCCGAACGTCGCCGAATACCTGATGTGCGTACAAGCGAAGTTTTTTTGTTGCAGTTCCATAGTTCTCGCTTGAGTAGTTAATTTCCTGTCCAAATCCGGTTTTCAAATTTCCCAGAACCCTTACATCGCCGAACACCGATTTCCCTCCGACATAGATTTCAATATCTTTCGGAACGAGTATATGCAAGTCGCCGAAAACGCCGTCAACTTTAAGAAGATGCTCGCCATCGGCAAGAGCGATTTCTGATAAATCAACATTAGTATCGCCAAAGACGTTCGAAATCGAGCCGCCGTGGAAATCTTTTGACGAAAATTTCAGATCAACATCGCCAAATACCGAAGAAGACCGGACCGCTGAAGCATCTGATTGTTGATGCTCACTGGAAAATGACGCGGCGGCTTCCTCTTCAGTACTGATTTTCAGCGGGCGATGCCTGTTCCTTGCCAAAATACTAAAGCCGACAAAGATAAGAATCAACGGCCAGTATGTTGATATGAGGTCGCCGAAATCTGCAATGTTGAGCGTGTCGAGCAAGAATAAAACCCCAAGTGTAATTAGTATTAATCCGCCAAGATAGGGTCTGCGATAAGTATTCATAGCTGCTCCAGTTTAAAATCAGTCAATAAAAATGTTCTATGGGCGTAACGATTCGAGAAATTTATTCATTTGTTTGAGATTGAGAGTGTTGATCACATCTTTGTTTTCGAGCCACCCTTTGCGCGCAATGCCAACACCGTAATGCACATCGGCTAATCCGTCGGTAACGTGTGCATCAGGGTTAATTGAAATCTTCACATTTTTTTTCTTGGCGTACGAACAAAGCCGCCAATCTAAGTCCAGGCGCATCGGGTGTGCATTGATCTCGATAATCTTTCCATAATCCGCTGCCGCATTAATCACAGCAATCATGTCAATCGGATAATTATCACGCTGCAGCAGCAATCTTCCGGTCGGATGCCCAAGCATAGTCACGTATTTATTTTTAAGCGCTTTGATAATTCGTTTCGTCATTTCTGCTTCAGACATTTTGAAGCTGCTGTGAACAGATGCGACAACGTAGTCGAACAAAGCAAGAGTTTTATCGTTAAAATCCAAATCTCCGTTCGAAAGAATGTCAACTTCAGTGCCTTTGTAAATACGGAAGTTACCCCACTTTTGATTCAGTCCGTCAATCTCTTTGTGCTGCTTTTTCACTCGTTCTTCAGATAAACCATTTGCATACGCAGCGACTTTGCTATGGTCGGCAATGCCTAAATACTGCCAGCCCAGTTTTTTCGCCGCTTCAGCCATTTCAAGAAGCGTGTTCGAGCCGTCGCTGTAATTTGTATGGCAATGAAATGTGCCGCAAATATCTTTTTCCTCTACCAAGTTCGGAAGAGAATTTTTCTCCGCTGCTTCTATTTCACCTGTATCTTCACGAAGCTCCGGCGGAACATACGCCAAGTCAAGCGCGCCATAAATATCATCTTCTGTTTTGCAGGCAACAACTTTTTTCGCTTTCCCGCGTTTTTCAGTCGCGTCTAATTTTGAGAAGCCATATTCATTCAGGCTCAATCCATATTCTTTCGCACGCGAACGCATACGGACATTGTGCTCTTTGCTTCCGGTAAAATAGTTCAGCGCAAAAGGAAATTCCGAATCGTCAACGACGCGAAGGTCGCAATTAATTCCTGACTTGAGTACGACGCTCGATTTTGTTTCTCCTTCTCCCGTGATTCGCTCAACGTCACCATGAGTAGTGAACGATTTCATAATTGCTTTTACCGCAGTCCGCCGTGCGCTCACAACAATATCAATGTCGCCGATGGTTTCCTTTCTTCTTCGCAAGCTACCGGCAATTTCAGCGCGAATAATGCCGGGCTGCTTTGCAACAACATCAAACATCCGCCGCGCAGAAAGTTCGGCTGTCGAATACAATGATTTCGTGCTCCGTTTCCGAAGCGCTTCTATTCCGGCAAGAATATTTTCTTCTGTTTTCTTGCCGAATCCCTCCAGATTACCAAGCTTTCCTGCCTTGCAAGCTTTCTCCAATTCTTCAACGCTTTTGATTTTCAATTTTTCGTACAGGAGTTTCACTTTTTTTGGACCGACGCCTTGAATTGAAAGCATCTTCATCAAGCCTTCAGGAAGCGAAGATTTCAGTTCATCATAATATTCAGACTTTTCGGTCAGCACAAGTTCTTTTATTCTCTCTGCAATCGCTTCGCCGATCCCTTTAATGTTCCGAATCTCGCCGGATTCGACAAGCGTCCTGATGTCCACAGTAAGTCCGGCAATCGTGCGGGATGCGTTATGATACGCCCGGCATTTGAATGGATTCTCTCCTTTCAATTCGAGGAGCGTTCCAATCTCATCTAGAATTTCTGCAACTCGATTCTTATCCATGGCAGCCTCCTTTCTTCTCGACAAAGTTATCCCGCATAGCAACATCACCTCTAACACATGAGAAAACCGGATTGTTGGATAATTGGATTACTGATTACAAAGACTTCCATTGCTCCATCAATCCATTCGTCGGTTCGACAACAATTTCTCGTTCATACAAGCAGACTTAGAAGTTCGGCCGGTTTCCGTCTTTCTTGTGATAATCTTTGATTGTCTTCGCTGCTTTTTTGGGGTCGTCGGTTTCAACGAAGAGACCCAAATCTTTTTCAGAAATAGTTCCTTCTTCAAGCATTCTCGTTTTCACCCACTCCATCAATCCGCTCCAATAATCTTTTCCCATCAGAATAATTGGAAACGGCTTCGTTTTTTTCGTTTGCACCAGCGTCACCACTTCAAAGAATTCATCGAGTGTGCCGAAGCCGCCGGGAAGAACGATAACGCCTTGTGCGTATTTTACAAACATAACTTTTCTGACAAAAAAATGCCTGAAGGATAAAAGCTTGTCATGATCAATATAATCATTCGCTTTCTGTTCAAACGGCAGATCAATATTTATTCCAACCGAAGCGCCGCCCGCTTCTTTCGCTCCCTTGTTCGCGGCTTCCATGATTCCGGGTCCGCCGCCGGAAATGACACCGTAACCAACCTTCACAAGTTCTTTTGCAGTTTGCCGTGCAAGCTCATAATGCGGCGTGCCGGGTTTGGTGCGGGCAGAACCGAACAGCGTAACACACGGTCCAAGTTTTGAAAACGTATCAAATCCTTCCACAAATTCCGCCATCACGCGGAACACCCGCCACATATCTTGCTGGGTCGTAAGAAGCTGCCCGATTTCTTTGTCTTGAAAAATGTCATGTGTAGTTTTTTTTGTTGTCATCTTCTTCCTTTCAGTTAACAAATGGACTCTATTCTCAAGGAGGGAGCCATTTTCTTGTTTGTAAAGCCTTTCAGTATTTTTTCTTCAAGAAATTTTCAAGAATTATTTTCCCAAACTCTGTGGCGATTGATTCCGGATGGAATTGAACTCCGAACATTGGAAATTCTTTGTGTTGAATTCCCATAATTACGCCGTCATCAGTCCACGCCGTAATATCGAGCTTTTCGGGGAAATGTTCTTTAGATACAACCAATGAATGATAACGCGCCGCTGTGAATTTATTTGGAACGTTGCGAAAAATTCCTTTGCCGGAATGTTCGATCGTCGCGGTTTTTCCGTGAACGACAGCCGGAGCTTTGACTACCTTGCCGCCGAATGTCTGCCCAATTGATTGATGACCCAAACAGACACCTAAAATCGGAACCGATTTGTGAAAGTGCGTAATCAATTCAAGCGTTATTCCGGCGTCATTGGGCGTACAGGGACCGGGAGAAATGACAATTGCATCGGGTTTCAATTTTCCGACTTCAGCAATCGTGATTTTATCATTGCGCGCTACAGTCATTTCTGCGCCCAGCTCTCCGAGATACTGAACCAGATTGTAGGTGAATGAATCGTAGTTGTCAAGAACAAGAATCATTGCCGCTCCAACGCAACTTCCCCGCCGGACATTTGCACTGCCTGAACAGTTGCTGACATTTTATCAATCGTTTCCTGATATTCATTTTCAGGAACAGAATCAAACACCACGCCGCCTCCGGCTTGAAAATACGCAGCGTTATCTTTTACCACAATCGTGCGGATAGCAATACACGAATCAAGATTCCCGGAAAAGTCTAAATAACCGATTGCGCCGCCGTACACTCCGCGTTTCACCGGTTCAAGCTCAGCAATAATTTCCATCGCGCGAATTTTCGGTGCGCCGGTCAATGTTCCGGCAGGAAAACACGAGTACAATGCATCAAGCGCAGTCATGCCTTTCCGCAGTGTGCCTTGCACATTTGATACGATGTGCATAACGTGAGAATATTTTTCTATCACCATGAACTGTGTGACTGCCACAGAACCGAATTCACTGATGCGTCCGATATCATTTCTTCCTAAATCAACGAGCATCAAATGTTCTGCGCGCTCTTTTTCGTCCGACAGTAATTCCTGTTCAATGCGCTGGTCTTCTTCCGGTGAAGCGCCGCGCCTGCGTGTTCCGGCAATCGGACGGGTTTCGACCGTTCGTTGTTCAACGCGCACTAAAAGTTCCGGAGATGAACCGATAATATTCACGCCATCCATGTTAATAAAATACAAATATGGCGAAGGATTGACCACACGAAGCATTCGGTAAATATTGAACGGATCACCGGAAAACTTTGCGCGCATTCTTTGTGAAGGAACAACCTGAAAGATGTCTCCTTCGACAATGTAGCGTTTTGCTTTTTCAACGATTTGGAAATATGTTTCCCTGCTCATTTCTTTTTCGACGGCGCCGATTTGCGCAGGCGGGAATTCGTCGGTGATTTGTTTTTTCAAAATCTCTTTGAGCCGATAAATCTCCACTTCCGCTTTGTCATATTCTTTCCGCAATACTGATTCCGTTGCGTCTTCGGGAATATAGGCGTTGGCAATAAGAGCGACTTTTCGCTTGACCGCATCAAAAACGAGCAAGGTGTCGAAGAACATCAGCGTTGCATCGTTCAAGCCAAGCTCATCGTGAGCGACCGAAGGGATTTCTTCGACAAGCTGAATTGTCTCATAACCGAAGTAACCCACTGCACCGCCGGTAAATCGCGGCAATCCGGGAATCGGTACAGTCTTGCAGTGTGCAAAAATCTTTTTCAGCGCATCCAACGGATGCATTGATGGTTCTGTAAGACGAGGCAAAACAGCAACGTCGTCGTGCCGTGGAGTGATTGAGAATTTTTTTCCTTTGATTTCAAAAATCATAAAAGGATTGTAGCCGATGAAGGTGTAGCGGCCGACCTTTTCGCCGCCTTCCACGCTTTCAAACAAAAATGAATAGCGGCTTTCATCTTTCACTTTAAGATAAACAGAAACAGGCGTTTCAGTATCCGCAAGCAATTCTTCATAAACCGGAATAATGTTTCCGCTTGCTGTTAGTTTTTTAAATTCTTCAAATGATGTCACTGTAAAATCCTTTTAACCACGAAGGCACTGAGGCACAAAGTTATTATTAAACGATAATTGTATATGGTTCTATCCTGCAATGATCGCCTTCGAATTTCCGGACGAGATTTCTGAAATCCTGCGGCACAGGCGTTGGCTTATTCGTGCGCGGATCAAGCCACACATGGATTGCTTTATTTTCACCAACAATTTCTTTCGTGGCATCATTTTCGAGAATGCCTTCGAAGTCAAAGCTTGTCTTTCGTATTGCCGATATTCTTGAGTACACATTGAGCGTGTCCCGGAATCGTGCCGGCATTTTGTAATCAATTTCATTTCGCACAAGGACGACCTTGGAATTGCTGTTAATGGAATTGATATCCACCACTGCACCGATGTCTGTCAAATATTGAACGCGGCCCGTTTCAAAATAATGAAGATACACGGCATTATGGACGATGCCCTGCCAGTCAATTTCATAATTGCGGACGGAAAGCTGAATGCGGTGTTTGAAAACAATCTTGTCCATTTATATTTTTCTTGCCACTACGTCAACGATGGAAAATAGATCGATGGATTATTGGATAGTGGAAATTAATGTTATCAATCCAACGATCCTTCATTAATTCACTGTTGAAACAAAAATATCGGCTGCCCGTTTCGCTTCTTCCATTGAGACATCAAGATGCATCACTGCACGAATGCTCGTGTATGTTCCGAACGAAACCAGCAGTCCTTTTGATTTTAATGCTGCAATAATTTCATCAGGATGTTTGCCAGTACCTTCAACATTGACAAGAACGATGTTGGTCTGTACCGTATCGAGATCAATACGAACCTTGGGAGATGTGGAAATTTTCTTTGCGAAGTACGAAGCTTTCTCGTGATCTTCTTTCAATCGTTCCACATTGTGTTTAAGAGCGTAGAGCGCACCGGCGGCAATAATGCCGGCTTGCCTCATTCCGCCGCCATACACTTTGCGCCACTTGCGTGCGCGTTCAATGAAATCAGCAGTTCCTGTAATTGCCGAACCGATCGGAGCGCCAAGTCCTTTTGAAAAACAGACCGACACCGAATCGAAATATTGTGCGTACTCTTTCGGATGAATTCCTGTTGCGACCCATGCGTTCCATAATCGCGCGCCGTCAAGATGCATGAGCAAGCCGTTAGCCCGTGCGAAGGCAGAAATTTTCTTAATTTCTTCCAACGGATAAATTGTTCCACCGGCGCGATTGTGAGTATTCTCCAAACAGATCATGCGTGAGCGGGGCATGTAATATACTTTCGGACGAAGCGCCGTGACAAGCTGTTCAGCGCGTAACACGCCTTTTACGCCGGGAATCGTTTTCACTTGAACGGAAGAGATAAGCGATGGCGCCGCAGTTTCATAATTGAAAATATGCGCGTCCTGCTCGCAAATGATTTCATCGCCGGGTTCTGTCTGTGATTTGATTGCAAGCTGGTTGCTCATCACGCCGGAAGAAACGTACAACGCTTTTTCTTTTCCAAGAAGAGCGGCAACTTTTTCCTGAAGCTTCACCACGGTTGGATCTTCGCCGAAAACGTCGTCACCGACTTCGGCATTTGCCATTGCTTCACGCATTGCTTTTGTCGGACGTGTGACTGTATCGCTCCGCAGATCAATATATTTTTCTGAACTCATCTTTTCTTCCTTTGTATTTATGTTCAACGTTTAAATTCTAAACTTCCAAGTGAGAACTAAGGTGTGTTGTTCACGATTCAAGATTCAGCAAACTTTAAACCGTAAAATTTAGACCTGAAACTCACAATTAGAGATATCACTAGCATTACCAACGTCAACACCGCACATATACGGGCAAGCCAATCGCCATGACGCGTGTAAAATGTTTGTTCAGAGCGCGGCTCGATGCGATGGACAATGGACGCTTGAGTGTACATCGAAGTCTTGTCGTACATTCTTCCCATCGGATCAATAAAGCAGGAAATTCCGCCGTTCGCGCATCGCACGACCCAGCGCCGGTTTTCCACCGCGCGTAACACGGCAATCTGCGCGTGCTGCCGCGCGCCTGATGTATTCCCCCACCAACTGTCATTTGTAATGAAAACAAGAAATTCAGCGCCGCGTTTCACAAATGAGCTGACAAATTCAGGGAAAATGGATTCGTAGCAGACCATTGCCAGGAATTCAGCCTTAGGCTGATCAGCCTTCGGCCGATTTGAATTGTTCACATGGTCTTCGAAGACTGTACTGTCTTTTCCGATCCCCCAATTGCTGATGCCGACGCCCCATCGCAGCGGCTCGATGAGGAACGGAACTTCGTCGGCGTACGGAATGCGTTCAGCGAACGGAACGAGGCGCATCTTCGCATATTTCTGAATGAACGGAACGTGCGGCTCTGCGAACATCACGGCATTGTACGAATCATAATGAACATTTGTGCCGGAAATAATGCTGCTTCCTACCGGCGCTTCGCCGTTTTCATAAAAATGATAGTCCACAAAGCCGGTGATGATGGAAATATTCATCGAATCAATTGCCGAACGAAACTGATCGTAATACCGGCTTGAAGGAAGATTGAACAGCACTGCGGTTTCGGGCCACACAGAAATCTGCACGCTGTCTTTTCGCTGAGCGTTTGTCATTGCCAAATACTGTTCTACCTGATGCCAGCGAGGTTCTAAGGAATTTCCGCTTGTCCATTTTTCCCACGGGTCTGTGTTAGGCTGAATGATGCCAACGTTCAATTCATCAGGAGAAGTCTTCATAAATTTATTTTCGTTCACAGTAAAGCTGTAAATCGTTGGCGCGATGTAAACAGCGGCTATTGCCGCTATAAGTAGAACACTTTTGCCTTGTGAAACTTTCCATCCTGCTTTCGCGGCTTCGAGGAAGAGCAAAAATACAAGAACGTTAATGATGACGATCCAAAGCGAAATGCCATAGACGCCGGTAATTTCTGCAAACTGAATTTTCTGCAAGTAGTATGTTTGCGTATCGCCGAGCGTGAGCCATGGGAACGAAAACTGACCGTAGGCGTAAAGCCATTCCCACGTTACCCAAACTGCGGGCAGTGCGATAAGCGCAATTGTTAGTCCGAGTTTTTTCCGAATGAATGAATATGTCAACATGATCAACGAGAAGAACACCGGCTCTGCAAGAAGCAAAAGTCCGCCTGCCATCATCAAATAAGGATCCCGCATGTGCGTGAATCCGCCAACCCAGTACAATGCAATACAGCTTGCAATGAAAAACGTAAGATAAAGGAATCGGAATCTTTCGAAATAGGAATCGAGACGTTCCAGCAAAATCAGCAGTGGCACCAGCGCCACGCACGCCAGAACTCCGAGCGGGAAAGGAGGAAATGCACAGCCGAATGCAATGCCGGTAATGGCTGCAAGAGCGAGATTAATTCGTGATGTGTGTTGTGCTTCAATGACAGTGGCCTGTTAATGTTAGTGGCAGGGCATCTCAAAGATGTTCTGCAATTTGTTCAAATTTAACAAAGGTAAATGTATAAAGAAGATTGCTGTTTTGCAAATTATGTACGTTGATATGTGCTGCCAAAACCTGAAAGGCTTTCTTTGACTGTTTTTTTCGTCCATTTCGCGCTTAAGAATGAAGATAGGAGTGTTTAGTGCTGATACCGGATGTTCGGATGATGTTCTCTGGAGATTTTTATTGTTTCCCTGAAGACTCAGAGGTGTTCCCCGGTGTGTTAGAACGCTTCCCCGATGACTTGGAACGCTTCCCCGAAGAGTTAGAACGCTTCCCCGATGGTTTAGAACGCTTCCCCGAAGACTCAGAACGCTTCCCCGATGAGTTAGAACGCTTCCCCGAAGACTCAGAACGCTTCCCCGATGAGTTAGAACGCTTCCCCGATGGTTTAGAACGCTTCCCCGAAGACTCAGAACGCTTCCCCGATGAGTTAGAACGCTTCCCCGATGGTTCAGAATGATTCCCCGATGGTTCAGAACGCTTCCCCGATGAGTTAGAACGCTTCCCCGATGACTCAGAACGCTTCCCAAGGGGTTAAAAATGGGGCTTTTCAGGGGAATATGCCTATGTTTTCGATTTTTCACTGCAAAAGCGGATTAGATTTCCGGCAAAAACCCCGCTCTACGGGATGGGGGCGCTCACTTTCGGGAATGACGGGCTTCTGTCGTGCGAACGGGTTTTGGAGGGCAACTAATTGGCAGCTTTCTAAGGTTTCGAGGCTGAGGGGCAGGAGTTACATTCCCACGCGGGAGCCACGCCACAGAGCGGCAGGCAGCGGGAACGAGGTGGCTGATTTTGTCGGAGATTTTTTGAGAAATGACCTGTGATGAGGGATTTATGGGATTATTACAACCGCTTTTTTAGTATGTTCTTTCGTGAATTATATAACCTTTCCGTGAAACCACCCTCTGTCAAGAATTTTTGTTCTAATTGCCGCAACAGTTGGTCTAATAAATAGTTTGTCTGGTGGATTAGACAGATAAGTGCATTTGCTGCTACTTCGTCAGATTGGTTTTCAATAAAGGTCTTATAAGTCATATATGACCTATTTTCTGAAGAACCAAACTTTCGAATTTTAATTGCATTTGGATTATCTTTTCCCCAGAGTTTTAGTTGATGTTGTCTTAAGTAATCTTCATAGTCAAGTAAAAGCTCTTCTAAACTTGCACGGGCTACACCGACTAATTTAAGTTCAAACTTTTTAGAAGTGCCGGATGCCATACTACCTTCAGCGATATTTTGCTTGCCGCTTCGCGCTGCTTGTATCATTTGGTCGGTGGTGCGAGAGCGTGCACTTACAAAACGCGCACAAAATTTCACTGTTCCGTCATAAACAATTTCAGACATTTGATATGCTTTAAGGTTTTTATAACCGCCATGCGGCACGATAATTTTATCTTCAGTGTTCATCGTTTCGCCTTTTGATTTTCGACAAGTATCAAATGATGACGGAATTCACAACAAAGTAATGATCCACTGTAATTAAGTTGCAGCATAGTTTGCATACAAGTACTTTTGAAACGCAATGAAAGTGCCTTTAATTTTTTCAACCCCACCCAATATTTCCGCTGCATCGCTTATAGCTTGATATTTTAATTGAAGGAGGGTTGGCAGCTTCTCTTGATCTAATTCCTCCACTCCCGTTTCAATATATTTAGAAAGAACAAACTCTAAAAACTCTTTCTCTTTGTTCGTTAAACCTGAAAAAATTTTTGTTTGCGCGAGTGCTACCCTTTTTTCTCTTGTTATTGGCTTTAGTGCAAATGAAACATACTCGAGCACGTCAAACAGATCGCTTTTTTCAGCGTTGATGAGTGTCTGTAATATTGAGAGCTGTTCCCTTTCGTAACCGGCACCGGCAAGTTTTTCCAGCAAAGCTTTTCGTGTTGCCGGACTGGACCATAGACTTCTCAACTCTTCTTCATTCTTAAAGAATTTTGGCAGCTCACCAAATAACTGCTTCAAGAACTGTTCTGCTGATATTGGTTTTCCGTCGGGACTCCAGAAGGATGTCGCAACCATGTGCTGAATTTCACGAGCTTTGCCATCGGCAAGCTTAATTTTAACTCTCTGCCTTGGCGGCTGAGGTGGTTCAGGGGGCGTTGGAGGTGGTTCTGATACTATCGGAGGTTTTGGTTCAGGTTCTATTGGCTCACCATCCCATTCCGGATCTGCAAAGTGATGATATGCGTCGACGAAATCATAAATAGTAAAATAATCTTTGCCGTCGAATAATCTCGTTCCACGCCCGATGATTTGTTTGAATTCTATCATCGAATTAATCGGACGCATCAAAACAATATTCCGTATGTTTCTTGCATCGACGCCGGTAGAGAGTTTTTGTGATGTTGTCAGAACTGTAGGGATCGCTCTTTCATTATCCTGAAAATCACGAAGGTACTGTTCGCCGAGCGCTCCGTCGTTCGCAGTTACCCGAACGCAATAAAGAGGGTCAGTGCTCTTTTTCCTTTCATTAATCAAATCTCTCACCGCAGCAGCATGCGCCTGTGTTGCGCAGAAGACAATCGCTTTTTCTTTTTGGTCCACTTCGGAAAGATAAATTTCTACCCGCTTTGCTTCCCGCTCTTTTATTTCAATAATCTTATTAAAATCGGGCTCGATGTAAATCTTCCCTTCCTCGATTTCTCCCTCAACAACCCGGTCGTCCGGCGTATAGATGTAATCGTCTAGCGTTGTTTTAATCCGTTTTACTTTGAACGGCGTAAGAAACCCGTCATTGATTCCCTCTTTCAGTGAATAGATATAGACCGGCTCTCCGAAATACTTATAGGTATCGATGTTATGTTTTCGTTTTGGTGTCGCCGTTAAGCCTAGCTGCACTGCGGGAGAAAAATATTCCATAATATCCCGCCAGTTGCTCTCGTCGTTTGCTCCGCCGCGGTGGCATTCGTCGATAACGATAAAATCAAAAAAGTCTTTGGGATATTCGCCGAAGTACGGCGCGGGGCGCCCTTCCGCATCGCTTCCGCTCATGAATGTCTGAAAGATGGTAAAGAAGATACTTCCGCCGGTGGGGACTTGCCCTCTTCTGCGAATCTCATCCGGCTTAATGCGTGCCAGCGCATCTTCGGGAAAGGGAGAGAATGCGTTGTATGCCTGGTCTGCAAGGATATTTCTGTCTGCAAGAAAAAGGATTCTCGGCCTGCGCCCACCGTCCCGGTTCAGGTTCCAGCGGGAGTGAAATAATTTCCACACTATCTGGAATGCGATGAATGTCTTTCCCGTCCCTGTTGCGAGCGTGAGCAGAATGCGCTGCTTTCCTTCCGCAATTGCCGCCATGGTATTGTTGATCGCAATTTCCTGATAGTAGCGTGTCTGTTTCGTTCCGCCGACATCTTCAAACGGAACGGCGTTGAACTTCTCCAGCCATGCATCTTCTTTTTGAAATGCTCTTGTCCATAACTGTTCCGGCGTTGGGAAGGATGTAACCAATCCTTCCTTGTTGGGACTCATCACGATCTCGTAAATCTCTTTACCGTTGCAGGAGTACGTGAAATTGATCTGCATCTTTCCGGCGTAGTTCTTTGCCTGCGCTACTCCTTCGCCAACTTCCTGTTCATCGCTTTTTGCTTCGATGACTGCAAGCTTGCGGTTGTTATAGACCAGTACATAATCGGCTTTGAGCGGTTTTGCACGTGTGCCGCCGGTTAGAATTTTTCCAATTGTGATAGGATGTTCACGAAGTATCTTTGACCCCTCAACAACTCCCCAGCCGCTTGCTTTCAGCTTGGGATCGATCAGTTCGGCTCTGGTTTCGGATTCGTTCATGATTTTATTCTTAATGTTACGCTTCTGGATTCTTCGGTCGCTACGCTTCTTCAGAATGACAATGACTCAAGAGTCTGTGTCATCCTGAACGAAGTGAAGGATCCAGATTTTTATGTTGTGAAGCATCCAGTTCTGGATTCTACAATTCTATTTCCTTCCACTCCGGATTTACCGACTCGATTAATGCGAGCTTCTTTTTTCTTAACCAACCCTTTAAGACTTTCTCACGTTCGATCGCATAACGGGGATCACTGAACTCTTCAAAATATACTAACCGTGTGACTTCATATTTCTTGGTAAACCCCGGTATCAGTTTTTCTTTATGCTCTGCAATTCTTCGCTGCAAATTATTTGTAACTCCGATATACAAAGTTCCGTTTCGCTTACTCGCAAGAATATAAACGAAAAATTTATTCTTCTGTGACATTTTAGTTACTGGATTCTTCGGTCGCTGCGCTCCCTCGGAATGACCGGTACTCTTTAGTCAACGTCATGCTGAGCGTAGCGAAGCATCCAGTTTTTTATTTTTATACTGTGAAGAATCTATGTTCTGGATTCTTCGGTCGCTGCGCTCCCTCAGAATGACAAATACTCACAACTCTCCGTTAAACGCTTTTTGCAGCAACGATTTTTTCAGCTCTTCCAGCGCAGAGAGTTTTTGCTGATAAATGGCTTCGAGTTTTTTGGTTTCAGATGAAAGTGCATCGAGTTTCTTAACAATGGTTTGTTGTTCCTCGAGTTTGGGAATGAAAACATTTATCTCTAAAACTTTCGTTGGCGAAGTGTGACGAACTTTTACACCACTTGCGCTTTGATGAATCTGACTTCTTATTTTTTTTGTGTTGAACAGATAGGCTAAATAATTTGTATCCAAAATGTTTTCTTGTTTGTATTTAATAAGCCCGAGACGTTGATTGTGCAAATATTTATTCGCCTCCGGAACAATTATTGGGCTTCCCAAAAGCCCCGGTGCTTGTTCTGTCATTGCAATCATAATGTCACCTTTTTTTGCAATAAAGCCATCGGGTATATCTCCTACATAATATTTTGTTTTTTCGCCTCTGTCTCGATATCCACCTTCTTCATAAAAATGTCCCGGCGTAAGTAAAATATATTTGCCTGATCTTGAAAAATATTTGCTCTTAAATGCAAAACCATGTTTTATATTGAACAACTCTTCCAACTTTCTTTTTTGCCAATTCTTTTTCGGCTTACTTACCATTTCTTGCAGAGCAGATTTGAACAACTCCCTCGCATAGACAAGATTTTTCTCCGCATTCTCTTTTGCTTTAGTAAGCGCTGCAAACGATTCATCCAGCACAGCAACAATTCGCTTCTGATCGGGAAGAGGGGGAACTGGGATTGGCAAATCTTGGAAGTGTCTCAACCGTAATGATTTTGCAGTCGCACCAACAGCGACAGCTTCAAAATACTTATGGAAATGTATCAGGTATTTGTAAACATAATGAATACTAACCCTTTCGTTAAAATTAAAGATAGCATAAGCTCTCTGATGTAAATCAAATTTCCCTGAATAATATTTTGGTAAAAAAGTTTGACCTTCTCCTGCAATAATAATTGCATCACAATCAAATAAATATTTTGAACTCCTCTTTACAATTTTTGATCTATCAAAGAATGCGAATCGTCCATTTTCAACTGCATCTTCAGTGTTAGATTTGCCCGTGCTAATAGAGCAAATATCTCCCATATTTTTTATTTCCCACCCCTTCTTCATACCAGCTTCCCAATCGTTTTCATAACCTTTTCTGCCTCTTCATCTAACTTTTTCATTTCATGCAAAATATCTTTGGGTGAACGCAATGCCGCTTCATCTTTTTTATTCGGGTTCTTTACCGAAAGGTCGAATGTTGTTGTATCAACATCGGCAATCTTTACGCTCCACGAATTATCGGAATCTTCTTTCTTCTTCTGCAACTTCACAAACTCCGCAAGGTCGCTCTCATTTAACGGATTTGTTTTGCCGAGATTGCGCTCTAAGTTCAATTGATAGAACCAAACTTTGCGTGTCGGCTCACCCTTGGTAAAAAAGAGGACGACCGTTTTAACGCCGGCGCCGGTAAATACGCCGCCGGGAAGGTCAAGCACGGCATGCAGATTGCACGTTTCGAGCAGCAGCTTCCGCAAACTGACCGACGCATTATCCGAATTGGAAAGAAATGTATTCTTTATAATAATGCCGGCATTTCCGCCGGCACGCAATATCTTGATGAAATGCTGAAGGAAGAGGAACGCCGTTTCACCCGTCTTAATGGGAAAATTCTGCTGAACCTCCGCCCGCTCTTTGCCGCCGAACGGCGGGTTCGCAAGCACAACATCATAGCGGTCTCGCTCCTGTATATCCGAGATATTTTCTGAAAGAGTATTGTCATGTACAATGTTCGGCGCTTCAATGCCGTGCAGGATCATGTTCATTGTGCCGATAATATAGGCGAGCGATTTCTTCTCCTTGCCGTAGAACGTTTTCTTCTGAAGGGTCTCCATATCCTTCGTGGAAAGGTTCTTGGTTTGCTTCAGATACTCGAACGATTCGACCAAAAATCCCGCCGAGCCAACCGCGCCGTCATAAATCTTATCGCCGATCTTCGGCGCAACCACCTTCACGATTGTCTTAATCAGCGGGCGGGGAGTGTAATATTCGCCCCCGTTCCTTCCGGCATTCCCCATGTTCTTGATCTTGTCTTCGTAGAGATGGGACATTTCATGCTTCTCGGCATGGGAGCGGAAACGAAGCTCATCCACAAGGTTGATCACTTCCCGCATATTGTAGCCGCTCTGGATTTTGTTCTTCAGCTCGTTGAATATTTCGCCGACCTTGTATTCAATCGTATCGGGGCTTTCTGCCGAAGTCTTGAATTTCTTGAGGTAAGGGAAAAGTTTATGGTCGACAAACTCTTTCAGGTCGTCGCCGGTCATCGCTTTTTGGAAATCGATCTTTCCATCTTTCAGTTTGGGCGCAGCCCAGACATCCCATTGAAATTGTTTTTCAATAATCGGCTTGTATGTTTTTCCGGTTAGGTCTGCAGAAGCTTTTTTGTCTTTTTCTAAGTCGGCGAGGTATTTAAGGAAAAGAATCCATGAGGTTTGCTCTACATAATCCAGCTCGCTGGAGCAGCCGGCATCTTTCCACAGCTTATCGTCGATATTTTTAAAAGTCTGTTCAAACATTAATAAATCCTTGACATGTAAAACACAAAAATCCGAATGCAGCTTCTTCGTTTCCGTCAATTAATAATTTCATCGGTAAGTCTAAGATTGGTCTCTCATGGTTTGTGATGCGAAAACATAAAGAAATTTTGTGGGAGATGCAATCAGGAAATGGCAGATGGGTGATGGAAAATGGAAAGATGGACAAGAGACTCTGTTTTCACAGAGGGATTTTCAATCATTCTTTCTCTGGTCTTGACACAAGAGAAGCTGGATTCCACGCGGAGCGTGGCGGCACAAAACGCCGCTTCGCTGCGCTCAGAATGACGATGGATGAGTGCGCCGGGCGTGAGCGAGAGTACCCTTGTTCTTTCTCTTGTCTTGACACAAGAGAAAGAACCAAAAGAGAAGGTCAAGGCTTGCAGGAAAAACGGCTGAAAATTTCTCCGCTCCGCTAAAACAAATAAACTCGCGGCGTCTGCGTCGCCGCTCAGACAGTATTTGTTTTTTAACTCTACGCTCCGAAATTTTTAAACGCCGTTTTTTCTGAATGCCGTTGAGAGGGCGTTGGTAAGAGAGGCGTTCACGATGAGATGTTGGAAAATGGATTCCCGATAAGAGCGTTCGGGAATGACGAGAGATGAAGCAAGAGAAAGAACCAAAAGAGAAGCTGGATTCCACGCGGAGCGTGGCGGCACAAGACGCCGCTTCGCTGCGCTCAGAATGACGATGTATTCCCGGTAAGAGCGTTCGGGAATGACGAGAGATGAAGCAAGAGAAAGAACCAAAAGAGAAGCTGGATTCCACGCGGAGCGTGGCGGCACAAAACGCCGCTTCGCTGCGCTCAGAATGACGATGGATTCCCGATAAGAGCGTTCGGGAATGACGAGAGATGAAGCAAGAGAAAGAACCAAAAGAGAAAGCTGGATTCCACGCGGAGCGTGGCGGCACGAAACGCCGCTTCGCTGCACTCAGAATGACGATGGATTCCCGATAAGAGCGTTCGGGAATGACGAGAGATGAAGCAAGAGAAAGAACCACAAGAGAAGCTGGATTCCACGCGGAGCGTGGCGGCACAAGACGCCG
The DNA here is from genome assembly GCA_021796215.1 of Bacteroidota bacterium. Lineage (GTDB taxonomy): Bacteria > Bacteroidota > Ignavibacteria > UBA10030 > UBA8401 > JAJYOI01. The sequence goes on along the minus strand of JAJYOK010000017.1, from coordinate 6,553 downwards.
CTTCGCTGCGCTCAGAATGACGATGGATTCCCGATAAGAGCGTTCGGGAAGGACACCGGGCAGTTATGTTTTTGACAAAAAAAGATGACCCCGCTAAAAAGCGGGATCATCTTTGTTTTTTTTACTACGCGGGTGTTGCTGCGGGTTGAGCAGGTGCGGGTGCAGGCTCTTCCGTGCCGCGAGGTGCGGGGCTGTAGCGAAGTTTTTTCACTTCACGGAAACGGGCGAGCACTTCCGGCTCCTTCAGGAATTCCATCCCGACACGGTTTTCGATATCGTCGAGATCGTCCTTCACTGCGTTTCTTGCCGCAACGAAGGCGGCGGTAGCGCCGGGGGCGTCATTCGATTTTGCTTTTTCCTGAGAGGTATCAACGGAGCGAAGTTCTGCAGTGATGGCAACAAGTTCGGTGTAGTCATCTTCCAGTGCGCCTTTGGCAACGAGCTGGTCTTTGTACTTGATCCATGCGGCGATGGTATCATCCGCAAAGGCAAGAACTGTTTTTGTTGAAGAAGTTCCTTTATCACCGACGTGGAATTCATCAAGCTCGGGACTTCCTGCAGGAAAGACCTGCTTAGCGGCACGGCGCATTTTTATCATAGACGCGACCACATTCTTGCGGGCATCTGCTTCGTTGATAGTGAGTTTTTTCTTTCCTGAAACTGTGCTGAGAGCGGCGGTACGTGTAACGGACATAGTTAGCAGTTTAGTGCTGAGCTGTGTAAGTCTATCAGCACTGACGCCGCGCTTTTGCATGCGATCGGTGTAATCCGCGATGAGTGTAGGGAGAACTCTCCCTTCTTGTTCCAATCCATACGACGTTATTGCAGGCATAATGCCTCCTGTGTGGTGTGGTGAGAGATGTGCCCGTTTGCCGGGCGTGGGTAAATGAGGTATGTGCAAATTTTTTTTTCTGCATGAAGACTATAGATCTCCGCTTTCACGGAAACGACATGAGATGCCGCTTGTGCGAAAGACTGGTGAATCCGCTGATTGTTGTTATGTTGGGAATTTCATGCACCGGTGCGTGGGTTGGCTGCTCCACCTTCCGTGTGGTGCAATTGGTGAAATCAGTATATGGTGTTTATTTGCGAAAAGCAAGGAAAAAATAGGGATATTTTTTAAGCGAGACAGACGCCGGATTAAGGTACCGCAAGACTGTTCCTGCCTGAAGATACGGTTGCGCGAGAGGATTCCTGACGAAGTTAAGATGCAAATCTCAAATTGGAGGAGTTTGCGGGAATGATTTAGTAAGTGGCTATGTTGCTATATCAAAATAAAGCACATAGGAGAAATTATATGAAAAGAGTGATTCTTTTTTTGTTCCTTATACTTGCCGCCGCAAGCATGAGTTATTCAACGACCCACACCATCGGCAATTCCGGGTTCTCGTTCTCTCCGAGCAGTATTACAATTACCAGCGGGGATACGGTGAATTTTGTTCTTGAATCTATCCATACTGCCCGCGAAGTGGACGAAGCGACATGGACTGCGGGCGGAACAACTTCCAACGGAGGATTTGACCTTCCTTCCGGCGGTGGAACGGTTGTGCTTACTCAGGCAGGTGTGCACTACTACGTTTGTGTTCCCCATGCTTCGATTGGAATGAAAGGCACCATTACTGTCAATGCGGCGACTGATGTAAAATCTATTATTAAGACGCTTCCGGATAACTTTATACTGATGCAGAACTATCCGAATCCGTTTAATCCGGCGACAACAATTTCATTCAGTCTTCCGGCAAAGTCATTTGTATCGCTGAAGATATACAATGCGCTGGGGAAAGAGGTATCGAATATAGTTTCAGGAGAATTACCTGCGGGAGAATACAAGCGCCAATGGAACGCGGCAGATTTTCCGAGCGGGGTTTACTTTTACCGTATGCAGGTTGGAACGCAGACGGAGACAAAGAAACTTGTGTTGATCAAGTGAAGTTACGCAAAAGGTCTAACAGCTTACTACTTATACTTAGATTCCCGCCTTCGCCTGACCGCCGCTTCGCTTTGGCAGGCGGGCGGGAATGACGTTACTCTAAAACGAATTTTTAAACCCTCTCCCCTTTACGTTTGGCAATAAAAAGAGCAATTCTTTTTTCCGCAAATGTCCAGACGCCAATAATAATGTAGCCGCAGCCGGTACCGATAATTGCACCGCCAAGAATATCCGACGGATAATGCACTCCGACATACGGGCGTGTGAATGCAACAAGCGACGCAAAGCTGTACCATCCCCATTTTTGTTTCCGATAATAATATGCAATGACCGTTGCGCCGGCGAAATTATTTACCGCATGCGATGAAGGAAACGAATACCCGCTGCCGCATCCGACAAGCTCGCGCACGCCCTGAAGAGCATGGCACGGACGGACCCGCGCAAACCAGAATTTGATAATGTGGCTGCTTAGCTGGTCGCTGAAAATGATCGTGAGAATGAGAAGAATGCCGACAGTGCGTCCGGTCTTCCCTCCTTTGATCATCAGCCACAACCAAAGAATGAGAACGAGAATCTTCACCAAAAGAATCTGGTTCAAGTTGGTAATGAACGGCATGACGACATCAAATACCGGATTGCTGAGAGTATGATTGATGAAAAAGAAAACCGCTTTATCAATGGAATACAAAAATTCGATCATTATTGAAGATTCCCTGAGGCTTTCACGCGTTTCTTATAAAGCCATCGAACGACGAAAAATAAAATTACGATGAAAATTACTGCTGTGACAAACTTGCTATAGGTTACAAGGTATCCTGAAATAGCATGCCAGTTCTGTCCGAGGACAGAACCGAGATAGATGAGGAGAAAATTCCATGCCAGCGCGCTGAAAAAACAAAGGACTGCGGTCGGCAAAAATTTAAGCTCAGACATTCCGGCAAAGAATGAAACGACGGCGCGCGTTCCCGATAAAAATCTGTTTGCGACGATCAGCGCGTAGCCCCAGCGACGGAACCACTTTTCGATCTTGTGAATATTCTCAAGAGGAAGAAAGCGAAGCTTCTGCTTTTCTACAATAGAAATTCCAAACCAGTCACCGACAATATACATTGTCATAAAGCCGGCGGTGCTGCCGGCAGTGGTGATCAACAGCGCCGCGAGGAGATGAATTTGTCCGTATGCGACCAACGAACCTGCGAAGATGATGAGGATATCGCTTGGAGTCGGAGGGAAAATATTCTCGACATAGGCGAACGAAAACAATGCCAGATAAATCCACACCGGATGCAGATGATGGAAAGTATGAACGAGAGATTCCACAAGTTTTGGCTTTAGTTTTTCTATTTTGATTGAATGGAGGCGATTGCGTACGCAGCGGCACCTTCGCCGGTGCCGATGAATCCCATTCCTTCATTCGTTGTTGCTTTGATTGAAATATTATTTACAGCGATCCGAAGCACGTGCGCAATGTTAGCGCGCATCGTTTCAACATACGGAGCAATTTTCGGCTGTTGAAGAACGATCGTAACATCTGCATTGACAATATTGAAATGATGCTGCAAAAGCAAATTGCCGGTCTTCTCAAGCAAGTTTAAACTTGAAATATCTTTGTACTGAGGGTCGGTATCCGGGAAATGTTTCCCGATATCTCCCAGCGCCGCGGCGCCGAGAAGTGCGTCGCACAGTGCATGAAGCACAACGTCGGCATCCGAATGACCGAGCAATCCTTTTTCATTCGGGATCTCAACGCCGCCGAGAATAAGCCTGCGTCCCTCAACTAATTTGTGCACGTCGTAACCAAAGCCGATACGATTCAAAAAAATACTCCTGTTTAGTTTGTTCGCATTTTAAATTCAACGACTGATGTTACGCAAGACCGAAAAAGAAAAAGTCATTCCCGCATGTTTTTAGCGGGAATCCATGCTATGGATGCCTGACTAAAGCGTTCGGGCATGACGAACCTATTTTTTTATACACTTTCCTTCTCTGCATACCATGAGTCAAAGATTTCGCTTCATAACCGCAGACGTAAAGTCTGCGGCTACTTTATTGAGAATCCTAAAAACATATTCCCGGGTTCGCTCCATTCGATCTTCATGTCCGTGACCTGTGCGGCGCGGGGACCGACTTTTAATTCCTTGATCAGCTCTTCGATGAGCGAACGATTTCCTTCCACTTCAACAAGAACGGTACCATCAAATTTATTCTGCACAAATCCCTTTAACCCTAACCGCACAGCGTGGCGATTCACAAACCAGCGGAATCCGACTCCCTGCACAAGCCCGCTGACAACAATTATTGCGTGCACGTCCATGGCAGCTTATTCTTCCTCAGTGATGTCGAATTTCCATTTCCGTTTAGAGCGGAATAAACTCCAGCGCCCGATCCACGTATCGGATAATTCAGAAACAAGAATGCCTCCAACAATCAATGTTCCGCCAATAATACCGGTGACGCCAAGAATTTCATGCAACACAACATACGCAAGAATAGCGGACAGAACCGGTTCAAATGTAAAAATGATCGCTGCGCGCGTCGGCGTGGAATCTTTTTGAAATCGTGTCTGCGTATACGTTGTGACAACTGTTGCAAGAAATCCGGTATAAAATAAAATTCCGATCAAATTCATGTTGAATACAAAGTGCGTCGTTTCAAACGGAACGAGCATCCACGCGACAAGTGCCGTGCATGCGGTTTGTGTGAACGCAATTGAAAAAGTTTCCTCTTCTTTTGTAAAGATATCCAAATATACAATATAGATTCCAAAAAGAAATGCGGCGATGAGCACAAGAAGGTCGCCAAAATTGAAACCCGATGCACCGGGCGAAGTGAGCAAATACAATCCGAGCGTGACGATAAGAACGCCGAGAACGTTGCCAAGCTTCGGCAGACGGCGTTCGATAGCCAATTGTGCAAGCGGCGTGAAGACTACCATCATGCCGGTAATGAATCCTGAATTCGACGCCGTTGTAAACTGAATTCCGGCAGTTTGAAGCGCAAGCCCGGCACCGAGCAGCAAACCCAGAACGGCCCCCTTCCACACAGCGCCCCATCGGATGCTGAAGAGGCGGGGTAAAAAAATCAAGGCAAAAAGGATAGAACCGATTGTAAATCTGACGGCAACAAAGAGGAAAGGCGAAATGCTTTCCACTCCGATTTTCACAATGACAAATGTGCCGCCCCAGATAAATGTTGTAGCAAAAAGAACAAGCTCAGCCCGTCTTCTGGCGTGGTTTTCAACTTTGTTTTCTGGAGTCATCATCAATATTCATCGAACAGTCGTCCCCACTTTGACTGAGTCTTTATCTTGTTCATTGCGGCTTTTCCTTTCAGGGGCCACCAAAAATAATCATGATAGAAATATGAAGCAAAGACAAATCCGTACACAAGCGGAGTATGAAAGAAGAATCGCTGGATTGATTTTAGAGGCCCAAACCAGAGCGCATCTCCGGCAAGGCTTGCCATATTGTCTCCCACGGTAAAACCAAAATTAATGTTCGAAATGTCTTCACCGATAATTTCAATTTCATGCGGATCGGCGCAGCCAAGGTTGTCTTCATGCGCCAGCCGGAGATATTTAATGCTCATCGGATCGAATCCCATCATCTTTGCCGCAACCGCATCAATAGCGACCTGATCGGAGCCGGCAAGAATATAATCTTTCTCAACAGGAATCATAGTGCGTGGACCGGGTCCGTTGCCGCAGATTGTTCCGTCCATCACAGCAAAGATCCCGGAATGGATTTCTTTTTGAATTGCGAGCAGGTCAACCAAAGTTTCATGAATCCATGTGTGAGTGTAATGGCGGCGGGTGTTCAGTAATCCGCCGAATGCGTTCTTCATCGCGCCGGTTGTCGTTGTATAAATATGCGTTTTCACAGTCGGCAAGTGAATGATATTCTTCCCGAAAAAATATTCAGGAATGTGAATACCATGAGGATACACCTTGTCGAGCGCGTGCATTTTTGCTTTTGGCTGATAGTGAATCCACTTTATTTCATCGGAATTAAAGTTATAGCGTTCTTCGACATGATATTTTTTATACAGCGGGGCAAGCTTGTTCAATTTTTCGCCCCGGTATGGATCCGTAACGACTGTGTTGTTATGCACTGAGACGAGATTCCGGAAACCCAAATTCTGCAATGTCAGAACTGTTCCTTCCAACTGCCACGGCGTTGTATTTGCACTGAGGTATGGAAAATGCCACGTGATATTGTCTTTGAGAATTACCGGTGAAGATTTTGAAAGTGCGCTTTCAATTCCTGCAAGACGCAGTAATTTCTCATAGTCCTTCAGGACTGTGGATGGGTGGGTTTTCAGAACTGCAACTTTTGCTCGTGTCATGCTCAAGAAATCTTTCCACACAATCTACAAAATCTCTTTTCGAGATTAAAGAGATTTTTGAAATAAAAAAAGCCTCATTATGCAGTTCAGCATAAAGAGGCTTAAATGCGAGAAACGCTCAAGGCTTTTTCACGCCCGATTTTTTTTATTTCAACAGCATTAGTTTTTTTGTTGAAGAATAGTCCCCGGCGCAAAGCCTGTAGAAATAGATCCCGCTCGTCAGAGTTTCCGTATGGAATGTCACAGAATATTTTCCAGGCGACTGCCGCTCATTCACTA
>JAJYOK010000016.1 GCA_021796215.1 Bacteroidota bacterium | reverse complement strand
ATGTCAATGTGACTGAAGAAAAGAAGAAGTGGGCTATTGAGCTGATCAAGTTTTTGACATCGCCTGAAAATGAATTGGAGACAACAAAATCGCTCAGCACGATGCCAACTCAAAAAATACTGTACAATAATGACTATGTTCGGAATAACGAAATTTTGAAAAATTCCGAGCTTCAAATTGAACATGGCAGGGCGATGCCGGTGGTGCCGGAACTTCGTGCGATTTGGGACGCAATGAGGCCAAGTTATCAAGCTGTGTTGAACGGAACCAAATCCCCCGAACAAGCCGCGCATGACATGCAGCAAGACGCGCTGCAAAAAATCCGGGATATGAATGAATAACCATGATGGCAAAGAAAGCTAAGTTTCGTCAGAAAGCATATATTTTATTTCTTGTAGCGCCGGCGTTTATTATTCTTGTCGGCGTCGTTATTTATCCGTTTTTTTATAACATTGTTCTTTCTCTTTCGAACATGAGCCTTCGCCATATTCGCGATTGGAAGATCGTCGGGTTTGAGCAATACGTGAAAGTGTTTACCGAAAACACGCAGCCCGGCTTTTACGGTATTTTTTTGAAGACGATCATTTGGACTGTCGTGAATGTTTTTTTTCACGTTGTCATCGGTGTATTTTTAGCGTTGGTATTGAACCAGAAGGAGATTAGGGGCAAGGCAATTTTCCGGACTATTCTGATTTTACCGTGGGCGGTGCCCCAGCTTATCGTTGCGCTGACGTGGCGCGGAATGTTTAATTATGAGTTCGGTTCGATTAATCTGATGCTGACACATTGGTTTGGACTTCCTGCAGTGCAATGGCTGAAAAATCCACTTGATGCATTCATCGCTGTCATTCTAACCAACGTGTGGCTTGGATTTCCTTTTATGATGGTGATCGCACTTGGAGCGCTTCAAAGTATTCCACAGGATTTGTATGAAGCCGCTGAGATAGACGGCGCAATGTGGTACCACCGCTTGCAAAAAATTACGTTGCCGCTCATTCGCCCCGTGATGATTCCGGCAATCACGCTCGGAACTATTTGGACATTTAATAATCTGAATATCATTTGGCTTGTCAGTAATGGAGGCGAACCTTCCGACAACACGCACATTCTCGTTTCGTTTGTGTACAAAGCGGCGTTTAATTTCTATCGTTATGGTTACGGCGCGGCGCTTTCGATGGTGATTTTCTTTGTCCTGCTTGTTTTCAGCCTTTCGTTCATGCGTAAAACGAAAGCCACGGAAGCCGCATATTAAAGGATTAAAAAATATGTCAGGCAAGAAGAAATATTTTTCACGCATTATTGTTTCATACATAATTTTAATCCTCTTTTGCATCATCGCTTTATATCCGGTGATGCAAATCGTTTCCATCTCACTGCGTCCCGCCGACAGATTGCTTTCCACATCTCTTGAACTTATTCCCTCGAACGCAACATTTCATTCGTACGAACGATTGTTTACGGAGACAGAGTTTTTTCAGTGGCTTATCAACAGCACGCTTGTCGCATTTGTGGTGACGCTTACAGGAGTCGTACTGGCATCCACAGCCGGTTTTGCTTTTTCACGCTTTGAATTTATCGGAAAGAAAATTGGTCTATTAAGTTTGCTGGTGACGCAAATGTTTCCCGCAACAATGCTGTTGCTGCCGATGTATATTATGCTGGTGAAACTCCATCTTATCAATAGTTACCTTGGCATCATAATCATGTATTCTGCAACAGCGCTGCCGTTTTGTATCTGGCAGATGAAAGGGTATTATGATACAATTCCCACAAGCCTTGAAGAAGCCGGAAGAATTGACGGATGCAATCAGTTTCAAACGTTCTACAAAATTATTTTACCGCTTGCGTCTCCAGCGTTAGTCATTACTGCCTTGTTTTCTTTCATGTCAGCGTGGACGGAATATGTTGTTGCCGCACAAATCCTTCAGGATACGGATTTATGGACGCTGCCGCTTGGTTTGAAATCTTTTGAAGCGAACATGGGAACTGAGTGGGGGTTATACGGCGCGGCGTCAGTGATAATTACAATTCCAGTCGTCATTTTATTCTTATCACTAAGCAGGTGGCTGGTTTCAGGCCTGACATTAGGCAGTGTCAAAGGTTAGAAAAATGAAATTTTACACTGAGTATCTTGTTTTCAACACGAAGAAGCATCGAGAGTACATTAATATCACCGGTGATGTTGAAAAAATTTTGAAGAAAAGCGGCATCAAAGAAGGAATGATTCTTGTCTCAGCGATGCACATTACGGCATCTGTGTATGTGAATGATGCTGAGTCAGGATTGATTCAAGACATTGATGATTGGCTGGAACAATTGGCACCATTCAAAAAAGATTATCGGCATCACAGGACAGGCGAGACAAACGGCGATTCGCATTTGAAAAGCCTTCTCATGCATCATGAAATCATTATCCCTGTGACCAATTCACAGTTGGATTTTGGCCCGTGGCAGCAAATTTATTATGCGGAATTTGACGGCCAACGCCAGAAAAGAGTAATTATTAAAGTGATGGGAGAGTAAGCCCTGCAATAGCTTGCGAAATGGGGAGTCGTTTGTTATATTAAAATACAGTTCTAAGGAATTCTCAATGAAAAATTTGCTGTATTTTGTTGCTGCTTTCGTCGGTATATCGGCAGCACTGGCAAACGAAAACGCTACACCGTTTCGTATCAATGTTGATATCGCCCGTTATCGAGGAGATTCAACTTCTGTGTACGTAGAGCTTTATTATTCCTTTGATGTAACACGTTTGAAGTATGTGAAAACCGACAGTGCTTATCAAAGCCAAGCGGTGCTAAGAGTTGTTTTCAAAAATTCCGCTACCGATTCTGTCGTTACAGGACAAGCATTTCGTTTACCGTTTACCGTCAGTGATACGTCGCTGCTTAACGAGCGGCGATATTATGTTGATGTTCTTGGCTTTCTTCTTAAGCCCGATGTATATCGTGTGAATGTGGTGGCTCAAGATGGAAATGATATCAGCCGCGGCGACAGCCTTTCCTTCCCACTGGAAATCACAGCAATTGGCGCTCAGCATATTGCCGAAAGTGATATTGAATTATGTACTTCCATCGTTGAAAAGGAAAAAGAGGCACACGATAGATTCTACAAAAATACTTTAGAAGTGACACCCGATCCATCTCGATTGTATGGCGATGGACAACCGGTTCTCTTTTATTATGTGGAATTGTATAATCTTTTGAAGAACAAGTCGGAGCATTACTATACGAAAGTTTCGGTTGTTAACTCACTTGACAAAGAAGTGATCTCGTACGAAAAAACAAAGCCAAGGATTAACGAATCGAATGTTGAGGTCGGCACCATTAAAGTGAATAATCTGAGAACAGGTGCATACACGCTCACCATTACAGCAATAGATTCTGTGGATACCACAGCGGCAACTTCCTCGAAGAAATTTTTCGTCTATAACTCTGCTTTGCCAATGGAAAATGTAGCCTCCGGCACCGGCAATTCAGTATTGGCGAGTGAATATGCAACGATGTCAGAGCAAGATCTAGATAATGAATTCGATGAAGTAAAGTATATTGCGACACGGGAAGAAATAGCACAATACAGCAAATTGAATGGTGCAGATGCAAAGCGTAAAATGCTCTTCGAATTTTGGGCAAAACGCGATCCGGATCCTACAACTCCGGTTAATGAAGAAAAGATTGAATACATGAAGCGCCTGGCCTATGTGAATGAAGTGTACAGAACCGCCTATAAACCGGGATGGAAAACCGACCGCGGAAGAGTGTATATTATGTATGGCCCTCCGGATGAGATAGATCGCCATGCAAATGAAATTAATATGAAGCCGTACGAGGTGTGGCATTATAATTCAATTCAAGGCGGTGTTGAGTTTGATTTCGGAGACCGAACGGGTTTCTCTGATTATGTATTGTTGAATTCAACTGACCGCGACGAGCTTCATGACGATTCGTGGATGAATCAATTACAAGCGCAATAAGATAAATAGCATATACCTTTAATCCTATCCTGCGAGATAGGGAAGGAGATAGAAGTGGATAATCCAGAAAAAATTTTAAGACCTTCGTTCCTTTGCGGAGCGAAGGTCTTTTTTATTATCACTAGACAATCATTTCATGCCAACTGAACGACAACTTGTAGATGCTTCAGGTTTCACGCGCACCGTGAACCGCCTTGCACACGAAATTGTAGAACGACATCGCGGAGCCGGGATGCTCGGTATAGTAGGTATTCGTACGCGCGGCGATTATCTTGCCCGGCGAATTGCAGCAAAGATTGCTGAGATGGAAAATGTAAAAGTTCCGATAGGTACGCTTGATATTACTCTTTACCGTGACGACCTGCGGGGACGACTTTCCCAACCTCAGCTAAAAACAACGGACATTCTCTATGACATTTCCGGAAAGAATATCATCCTTATTGACGATGTGTTATATACAGGGCGCACCGTTCGCTCGGCTTTAAATGCTCTCATGGATATTGGCCGTCCAGCAACAGTTGAACTTGCAGTTTTTGTAGATCGCGGTCATCGAGAACTTCCCATTAAAGCGGATTTTGTTGGAAAGAATATTCCGACAATGATGGATGAAGAAGTAAAAGTGATGATGAAAGAGACAGACGGTCAAGATGCTGTTTTTGTTGTTCAACAAAAATCATAACTAAAGCAGAATTCACCAATGAAACTCTCGAGTAGACACTTGCTTGGCTTAGATGGAATGCCGGCTAAAGATATCGAGTTGATATTGGAAACGGCAACGTCTTTCAAAGAAATTTTAAATCGCCCGATTAAAAAGGTCCCGACGCTGCAAGGTAAAACGATCGTCAACCTTTTTTTTGAAAATTCAACCCGCACCCGGATCTCTTTTGAACTGGCGGAACGGCGTCTCTCTGCCGATGTAGTGAATTTTTCTGCTGCCGGCTCAAGTGTGAGCAAAGGAGAAACACTGAAAGATACTGCCCGCAATATTGAAGCAATGAAGATAGATATGGTCGTTATTCGGCATAATGTTGCAGGGACTCCAAATTTTCTCACTCAGGTTGTGAAATCAAACGTGATTAATGCTGGCGACGGTATTCACGAACATCCGACACAGGCGCTTTTGGACATGTACACCCTCAAAGAGCAATTTGGAAAGCTGGAAAATGTTCGTGTGTGCATTGTCGGAGATATAGCACACAGCAGAGTTGCATTATCAAATATTTATGGATTGACGACGATGGGTGCGGAGGTTTCAGTATGTGGTCCGGCAACACTCATTCCACGCGGCATTGAAAAGCTTGGCGTAAAAGTCTTTTATCGGCTAGATGATGTTATATCAAAAGTTGATGCATTAAACGTGCTCCGAATTCAATTGGAAAGGCAAGCCGGCGGCATGTTCCCAACACTACGTGAGTATCACAGGTTTTTTGGTGTTACTAAAGAAAGGCTTAGTCGAGTTGATCATCCGATAACAATCATGCATCCCGGTCCGATAAACCGCGATGTGGAGCTTTCTGCCGATGTTGCCGATGGCCCTCACTCAGTAATTTTAGAGCAGGTCTTAAATGGAGTGGCCGTGAGAATGGCAACGCTATATCTCCTTAGTGCTACAGAATAATTTAAATAGAATCTCTAATTGATTGTAAACAAAGGATTTATATGTCTGATATAATTTTATTTCAAAGTGGAAGCTTAATGGATCCACAGTCGCACATTGACTTTGTGACTGATATTCTCGTCAAAGATGGACGGATTGAGACGATTAAACCTTCTATTTCTTCAAAGAAAGAATATCAAGTCATTGATTTAAAGGGTAAAGCTATCTGTCCTGGTTTTATGGATATGCATGTTCATCTCCGAGAACCGGGTTTTGAACATAAAGAAACCATAGAAACCGGCACTCTTTCAGCAGCATTTGGTGGATTCACAGCTGTTTGCTGCATGCCAAATACTAACCCTGCAATCGATGATGAATCGATAGCTTTGTTTGTTCAATCACAAGGGAAAAAAGCTAATGGCGGCATTGTAGATGTTTATCCTATTGGTGCGGTCACAAAGAAGCGGGATGGAAAGGAGCTTGCGCCAATAGCTGAACTCGTTCAAGCGGGTGCAGTTGGATTAAGCGACGACGGTGCTCCCGTAAGTGATGCTGAAGTGATGCGGCGTGCACTAGAATATGCAGGAATGTTTGATGTACCGGTCATTCAGCATTGCGAGGAGCCTTCGCTTTCGAAGCATGGGGTTATGAATGAAGGACTCGTTTCAACTTCTCTCGGTCTGCCCGGGATTCCATCTGTAGCTGAAGAAGTGATGATTGCTCGTGACCTTATGCTCACCCAATATACGAAAGGGCGTTACCATGTTGCACATGTGAGCACTGCGGGTTCGGTAGAATTGATTCGTGCGGCGAAGAAAGAAAAAAGCCAAGTGACGTGCGAAGTGACCCCCCATCATTTTACGTTGGTTGATGAAGTAGTCCGCTCTTTCAATACAAATACAAAAATGAACCCGCCGTTGAGAACACAAGGTGATGTTGATGCAATCAAAGGAGGGCTTCGCGATGGAACGATTGATGTTATAGCAACCGACCATGCGCCGCATTCGTTGGATGAAAAAGAAGTTGATTATATTCAAGCCCCATTTGGAATTGTTGGATTAGAGACCGCAATTGGTTTGGCAATGACAGAGCTGGTCCATACGGGAATTCTTTCCTTTGCTCAATTGATCGAAAAATTTTCGGTAAACCCACGGCGGATTGTCGGGAAGCCGGTGGCGATTGAAGAAGGACAAGAGGCAAATTTCACTTTCATAGACCCTAATGCAGAGTGGAAAGTTGATGTTGCCTCGTTCAAATCCAAGTCCAAAAATTCTCCGTTTGATGGCAGAATCCTGAAGGGGCGTCCGATTGGAATTATGAATCACGGCCATGTTCTTTTATATTAAAAGGTACTCCAGAAGTTTCATCATTTATTTTTTGTAAAATGGAAATCATTCGGTCAGAGGTATTTTCACGTTACCCGGAAATAATATTTGGAATGAGCACACGTCAAGGCGGAATAAGTGCGGGGAAGCTCGATTTGAACATGAGCTTTAACGTGGATGATACACGCGCCAATGTTGAAGAAAATCGAAGAAGGTTTTTTAATGCGTTACAGATTCCAGAATCGTCTGTTGCTTTTCCTGTCCAATGTCATTCTAACAAAGTTCTAGTAGCGCGAAAGACAGGACGATATGAAGCGTGCGACGGATTGATAACGCTGCAAAGAAATGTTTTTCTTGCCGTCAGTGTTGCCGACTGCGTTCCGATTTTTCTGTTTGATAGAAATACGAAAGCTATTGCTGGCGTTCATGCCGGATGGAGAGGAACATGTTCTCACATTGTTAATAACGCCGTGCGGTTGATGAAAAAAGAATTTGCCGTGAATGCAACCGATCTTGTCGCGTTTATCGGTCCATCAGCAGGCAAATGCTGTTACGAAGTTGGCGGCGAAGTCGCTTCGCAGTTTGAACCAAAGTTTGTCGAGGAAGGTAAGAACCATAAATTCAAGTTAGATTTGAAATCTGCAAACTATTCTCAGCTCTTAAGCGAGGGCGTGCCAGCAGAGAATATTGAAGTTCATTCCGCATGCACGATTTGCAGCTCGGAACGTTTCCATTCATATCGCCGTGATGGAAAAGAGTCGGGAAGAATGTTGGGAATCATTGGCGTCAGATAATTGAAGAGGAAATTATGTGTGGTATCGTGGGATATATTGGGAATAAGCCGGCTGTTCCGATTTTATTGGAAGGATTGAAGCGTTTGGAATACCGCGGCTACGATTCAGCAGGAATTGCTCTTCTCGAAAACGGCGGATTGACTGTTAGAAAAAAAATAGGAAAAGTTTCTCATCTTGAAAAAGAAATTGGCGCACCCCGCGCCAGTGTTATCGGCATTGGGCATACGCGTTGGGCGACGCACGGCGTACCAAGCGATATCAATGCCCACCCGCATACTGATTGTAAAAATGAAATTGCATTGATTCATAACGGCATTATAGAAAATTACGGCGCTATTCGGACAAAGCTCGAAAAAGATGGACATGTTTTCAAATCTACTACCGACACGGAAGCGCTTGTGCATTTGATTGAAGAGATGAAAAAATACAGCGGCGATTTGGAAACGGCGGTTCGATTGGCGCTGCGGCAAGTCGAAGGAACGTACGGTATTGCAGTAATTTCTTCGGCTGATCCAGAGAAAATTCTTGCTGCGAGAAAAGGAAGCCCGCTTATTGTAGGTATCGGTGACAATGAAAACTATCTTGCGTCTGATGCCGCCGCGATCGTTGACCACACGAGGAAAGTTGTGTATTTGGAAGATGGCGAAATCGCAATTCTCTCTAAAGACTCTGTTGAGACGAAAACGATTGACAATAAAATGACAACCAAGCAAATTGAGCAAGTTACTTTTGATCTCGCTCAAATTGAAAAAGGCGGCTTCAGTCATTTTATGTTGAAAGAAATTATGGAGCAGCCTGAAACACTTCGAAACTCAATGCGCGGCAGAGTGTTGCGTGAAGAAGGGAACGTAAAGCTGAGCGGGCTTAACGAAGTAAAACCGCTTCTTGAAAATGCTCAACGCATTATTATTGCCGCCTGCGGAACTTCATGGCATGCCGGACTCGTTGGGGAGTACATGCTGGAACACTATGGTAAAATTCCGGTCGAAACGGAATACGCATCGGAGTTTCGTTACCGCAATCCGATAGTAAAACCGAGCGACGTTGTTTTTCTTATCAGCCAAAGCGGCGAGACTGCTGATACGCTTGCAGCATTGAAAGAAGCGAAGCAAAAGAATGCGACAGTGTTAGGCATTTGCAATGTTGTTGGAAGTACGATTGCACGTGAAAGTCAGGGTGGTGTGTACATTCATGCAGGTCCTGAAATCGGAGTTGCTTCGACGAAAGCATTCACATCGCAGCTTATTGTTCTTGCGTTAATTACGTTGATGATTGCACGTCAACGCGGAATGTCTGAAGGCGAAGGGCGAAACATCTGCACACAGCTTTTGGAAATTCCCGGGAAAGTTGAGATGATTCTCCAGCGAGCCGCTGAAATTGAAAACATTGCGGAAGAATTCAAAAGCAATTCAAATTTTCTTTACCTTGGGCGCGGGTATAATTTCCCTGTTGCACTGGAGGGTGCCCTGAAGTTGAAAGAGATTTCGTACATTCATGCTGAAGGATATCCCGCTGCCGAAATGAAACACGGTCCCATCGCGCTCATTGATAAAAATATGCCGGTTGTTGTAATCGCCCCGCGTGACCGAACGTACGAAAAAATTATTTCGAACATCGAGGAAGTGAAAGCACGTCACGGCAAAGTTATTGCCGTTGTGAATGAAAAAGATTCACATATTGCATCACTTGCTGATCATCTTATCGAAGTTCCGCAGACAGTTGATTTTCTTTCTCCGATACTTACCGTTATTCCGCTGCAGCTTCTTGCGTATTATATTGCAGTGAAACGCGGGTGCAATGTTGATCAACCGCGCAATCTTGCAAAAAGTGTCACCGTCGAGTAAATCGCATTTGTCTTCTGTAGAGATTGATTTTCGACGAAAAATTCTTCATTATGTGAAAGCTTATTCTATAAACAGTTCGAGGAAAAACAGCCGTGGGCGTTGAATATCGTTTCAGAAAAACAGATTGGGCAGTGATTTTAGGTGCATCGAGCGGCTTTGGAGGTGCAACAGCCGTTGAACTTGCACGCCACGGCATGAATATATGCGGTGTTCATTTCGACCGGGCCGCAACATTGCCGAATGCTGAAAAAGTAAAAAAGGATGTCGAAGCGAACGGTGTGAAAGCATTGTTCTTCAATATCAATGCTTCTGATCCTCTGAAACGAAAGGAAGTTATTGATGCTCTTTCTTCTGAGTTTTCAAAATCTGCTGAATCGAATATCAGAGTCTTAATGCACTCGCTTGCGTTTGGAACGCTGCGCCCTCTTGTTACGACAGACATCAAAGAGCAAATGACGCAAGCACAAGTTGAAATGACAATGGATGTCATGGCGAATTCACTGGTGTACTGGACGCAGGCGGTGTTCAATGCCGGATTAATGAAACGCGGCGGGCACGTGTACGCGATGACAAGTTCAGGTGGACATTCACAATTGCCGAATTACGGCGCAGTCTCAGCGGCAAAATCTGCGCTCGAATCTTATATTCGTCAGTTAAGTCTTGAGCTTGGTCCGCACGGAATTACATGCAATGCTATCATGGCTGGAGTTACCGACACTGCGGCGCTTCGCAAAATTCCGGGCGCAATGCAAATGCTTCAAATTGCAAGAGCGAAAAACCCGGCTCTGCGTACAACGACGCCGGAGGATGTTGCAAAAGCGATCGCATTGCTTTCTCACGATGACGCAGCGTTTATTTCGGGTAACACAATCGGAGTTGACGGCGGAGAGGATGTTGTGAGCTACATCGGTCAAAAAGATGCGATTCGTCTTGAGTAACGATATACTCGCTTTTAACAAGTGTTCAGAACACAAAAAAGCCGCTGAAAGATTTCTTCAGCGGCTTTTCCATTTTTATTTGACTGCTTGTTAAATCCGCATTTTCCACTGTTCGACTGTCTGCACAGGGATTTTAACTTCATTGCCAACTATCTGACTGGCAATCGGATCCGGCGGATATTTTTGGCACGAACCGCTGATACCTTCGAGCGTTGTAAAATTCCATCGCGTCCCGCATACATCGCAGACGAGTTCATTGCCTTCGGAATGAAAACTATTTGAATTGCATGGCTCGGAGATTGCTACGGCGGTAACCAGCTTTCCTTCCGGATTGATGAATGCCATTAAGTTGACGCTTCTATTTTTTCCTTGGTAGGTAAATGACACCATCTTCTTTTGAATCACTTCATCCAGTGGAATAACGATGTAGCCGTTTTCAATTTTCGAAGTAATCGGCTTCATATCAAGATTGACACCGCGAACGGAAGCGACTTGAGTAACAACCGGCTGATGTTGAATGATCGGCGGTTCGCCGTTTGGTAAACTTTTAACAAATACGATGCTCATACCGATGATCAATGTTCCGGCGAGGCAGGAATACATAATTTTTGCCCGCTTGCTCATCGCTTTTCTGCCAGCTTTTGTTCCTGCGGAGGGAATGCCTGATGAATATTGAAGTTTCTCTGAAACAGCGTTTGTCTCAGGACT
Source organism: Bacteroidota bacterium (assembly GCA_021796215.1). Lineage (GTDB taxonomy): Bacteria > Bacteroidota > Ignavibacteria > UBA10030 > UBA8401 > JAJYOI01. Next base: position 69,607 of record JAJYOK010000016.1, on the reverse strand, counting down.
GACGTGATGTCCGCACGATTGACAAAAGGACGCGCCTTCCTTGATAAGTTCACCGCATTTGGGGCAGTACATAATTTATTCACCTTTTAATGATAAAATTTCTTTTAGAACTGTTTACAAAGGAGTAAACACTAAATGTCTTCAAAAGGTTACGCGGTAATCTCAAATGCTGATATTTTTAACTAAAAATTATTCAGCGGCTTGTCAGCGTGAGGTCAAAGATATTTTTGATACCGATTGGCACGTAGGAATAAAACGGCTCGCCATATTTTACGCCGATGGTTTGTCCGAAATACAATGCCCGTGTTTCGATTTCTTCCAGAAATTCAGGTTTGCTTAATATTGTTTCCGGCTCTTTACTTTCCGGATTATGAAATTGTGAGCGATGCGCTCGGATTGATTTCATGCGAAGACCGAAAGTGTCACTTACATCAACAACAAACGATGGAGTAAATTCGAACTTTTGCATGAAACTGAAGAAATTGTCTGAGCGAAACGCTTTTTGCGCGCTGCCATTCATTCTTGTATTGATTTTCGCCAAGCCGGAATAGAACCACGCTTCACGCGCAAGCTGATGAGTGTGCATGTGGTCGGGATGTCTTTCGTTGAAATGAGGAATAAGAAGAATCCGTGGCTGCAATTCGCGAAGCAGAGCGATAAGCGTACGGAGATTTTTCTGGTTTATTTCAATATTTCCATCCGGCATTTTCAGGTTTCGACGCGTTGCCAGTCCTAAAATGTGTGCGGCTTCTTCTGCTTCTTGCGCGCGAATCTGTTTTGTGCCGCGCGTTCCTAATTCTCCCTGTGTTAGGTCAACGATGCCGGTATGCATTCCTTCTTTTGCGGCTTTGACAAGTGTTCCGGCGCAGCTGAGTTCAACATCATCGGGATGAGCAGCAACGGCAAGAATTTCGAGCTTCATTATTTCTCCTTCGTTTGAAGAAATATAATGAGAAAAAAAGATGGACTCCACCTCTGGTGAAGAGTTCATCTCGGGCGCGAAAGCTCATAAGACTTAACCTTTTGATGTTTGCCGTTTTTCAAGTATATTTCTTATTATGGAACCTCGACAAGAAGAAAATCGCGTTCTGTCTGTGTCCGAGATTACGCGCCGCATTAAAGGTGTGCTGGAAATGGGTTTCAGTGAAGTGTGGGTGCAGGGAGAAATTTCCAATTTTAAACATCACACCTCCGGGCATTGGTATTTTACTTTGAAAGATGAAGGTGCACAGCTTTCGGCGGTAATGTGGCGAAGCCGTGTGGCACAAGTGCTCTTTCAGCCGACGGATGGAATGAAAGTGATGATCCGCGGGAACATTACTGTGTACGAGCCGCGCGGAAATTATCAGATTGATTGTCTGCAAATTCAACCGCTCGGCGTCGGAGAGCTTCAACTTGCTTTTGATCGCTTGAAGAAAAAATTAGATGCGGAAGGTTTGTTCGACGAGGAGCACAAGAAACCGATTCCACCTTATCCTCAGAGCATTGGAATTGTTACTTCACCGACCGGAGCGGCGGTTCGTGATATGATAAACATCCTCGCACGCCGTTTTCCGGGAGTTGATGTCATTCTTGTTCCGGTGAAAGTGCAGGGCATAGGAGCGGCAGAGGAAATTGCAGAGGCAATTCGTGATTTGAATAATTACGGCGGTATTGATGTAATGATTGTCGGACGGGGCGGCGGTTCGCTTGAAGATTTGTGGGCATTCAACGAAGAAATCGTTGCACGCGCAATTTATGATTCCGATGTTCCTGTAATCAGTGCAGTGGGACATGAAATTGATTTCAGCATTGCTGATTTTGCCGCAGATCTGCGCGCGCCAACGCCATCGGCGGCGGCGGAATTAGTTGTCCGCGATCGTTCCGAAATTCTTGAAAATCTTCGCAATTTTTGCTATACTATGCAACAACGCGTGAGTGCGATTATCAATTCGAATAAAGATAGAGTTCATTACCTCAGAGAAAGCCATTCTTTCAACAAGCCTGTGGACCTTCTTCGTCAGCGAAGCCAGAGGGTTGACGAAATGGAACACCGGTTGACTCAAACAATGTCTCACCTTGTGTCGCTTTATCATCAACGTTCGGAAAGTTTAACGAAACGCGCTCATTCACTGAATCCGAAGCTGGTATTGAAACGCGGGTACACAATTGTCCGGAAAGGGGAGAGCATTATTCCATCAGTACGGAAGCTTTCCAAAGATGATAATGTACAAATTGAATTTCATGATGGGGCGGCACATTCGGTTATTTCTAAACTTGTGAAAGGAGAATGACGATGGCTTCTCCCAAATCGAAGACACCATCGGGGAAAGAATCAAAACGCACTTTTGAGCAATCGCTCGACCGTTTAGAGAAGATTGTCGAAATGCTGGAAGAAGGTGAGGTGCCGTTGGATCAATCTATCCAGCTTTTTGAAGAAGGAATTGAACTTTCAAAAGAGTGCATGGAGACACTTTCAAAAGCAGAATTACGAATTCAGAAGCTTGTGAAAGATGTGAACGGCAAGTTTGAGCTTCTTGATTTTCAATAAGGCAAATGAGCGATGATGGAAAGTGCGAAACGATTGTTAGATGCGATTGATACCCCGGCTGATTTGCGCAAACTCGATGCGCAAAATCTTCGAGCTGTCAGTAAGGAGATCCGTGATTTTCTTGTAGATGCCGTCTCGAAAACAGGAGGGCATCTCGGTGCGGGTCTTGGTGCCGTAGAATTGGCAGTGGCGCTGCATTATGTATTCAACACACCGAAAGACAAATTAGTGTGGGATGTCGGTCATCAGGCGTATCCTCACAAAATTCTTACCGGAAGAAAGAACCGCTTTAACACAATGCGCCAGCTTAACGGCTTGAGCGGATTTCTAAAAAGAAGTGAAAGTGAGTACGATGTTTTTGGTGCAGGGCATGCGAGCACGGCAATTTCCGCAGCGTTAGGAATTGCTTCTGCGCGCGATTTCAATCATGAACAGTATAAAGTCGTTGCAATTGTCGGCGACGGTTCGATGACCGGCGGCATGGCGTATGAAGCAATGAACAATGCCGGACTGCTCAAGAAAGATATGATCGTCGTGTTGAACGACAACAAAATGGTTTCGCTTTCATCGCTTACGCCGAGTATTTGGTCGTTCCATAATTATTTTTCTGAAGTTCTCACACATCCGGGCTACAATAAATTCAAAGCGAACGTCTGGGAATTGACCGGCAAGCTGGATACGTTCGGCGATAGACTTCGTTCAGTTGCACAGAATTTCGAAAAAGGCATGAAGGCTGTCATGACGCCCGGAATGATGTTCGAAGCGCTCGGCTTCAGATATTTTGGTCCGTTCAACGGTCACAACGTCGTAAAGCTGGTGGAAGTATTCAGGCATGTTAAGAATTTGAAGGGACCGATTCTGATTCATGTTATCACGGAAAAGGGAAAAGGATACGAGCCGGCAGAAAAAGAAGCGACGCGGCTTCACGGCGTAACTCCTTTCGATAAGGTAACCGGGATACAATTGAAAAAAGCCGGGGAACCGGCGTCATACACTTCTATTTTCGGCAATGCGCTGGTTGAAATCTGCGAAACGAATTCAAAAGTGGTCGGCGTTACTGCCGCTATGCCGGATGGAACGGGGCTGACAATTTTCCAAAAAAGATTTCCGGAACGTTTTTTTGATGTCGGCATTGCAGAGCAGCACGCAGTAACTTTTGCCGCCGGCATGGCAACGGAAGGTTTCGTGCCGGTGGTAGCAATTTATTCAACGTTTCTCCAGCGTGCGTATGATCAGATTATTCACGATGTTGCCATTCAAAAATTAAATGTCGTGTTCGTGATGGATCGGGGAGGGCTTGTGGGAGCTGATGGCGCGACGCATCACGGCGCATTTGATTTATCGTATTTGCGCTGCATTCCCGGTATGGTTATTATGGCTCCGAAAGACGAACAAGAATTGCGCGACATGTTGTACACGGCTGTTGAATATAAAGCCGGGCCGATTGCGCTTCGCTATCCACGCGGCAACGCGTTAGGAGTTTCTGTGCGCAAAGGGTTTGAAAAAATTCCTATCGGAGTTGGAGAAATTGTTCGCACAGGAAACGACGTCGCAATCCTTGCAATCGGAAATATGGTTCAATATTCTCTTGCAGCAGCAGACCTTCTTGAAAAAGAAGGAATTCTTGCTGAAGTCGTGAATATGCGTTTCGCAAAGCCGATTGACTTGAATTTACTCGAAAAGATTGCACGGAACTTCGATAAAATAGTCACGGTAGAAGAAAACAGTATTCACGGCGGATTCGGTTCGGCAATCATGGAAGCTCTAACGCAATTTCCACATAAGCATATTAGTGTCAAGCTGCATGGATTGTCCGATCAATTTATCGAGCAGGGTTCGCCCTCGGAACTGCTGGCATTAGCGCAGCTTAATGCAAAAGGTATTACTGATGTTGTGAAAGAATTTTGCACAACCCATCAATCGCAAAACGTTTCAATAGAACGTCGAGCATTGTAAATCATTTCGTCCTTTCAGCTATCATGGAAAAAGTCAGAATCGGAATTATCGGTACGGGATGGGTAGCGCAAGTATTTCATCTGCCCGTGTATGCAAAACTCCCCGAAGCATCTGTGGTCTGTTTATGCGACCGTGATAAATCCAGAGTGCGTGCCGTTGCCGAAAAATTCGGCATCAAAAAATTTTACACGGATTATCAGGAAATGCTGGCAGCGGAAGAACTTGATGCCGTTGATATCTGCACCACAACATCTGCGCATAGGGAAGTTGCTGTTGCCTGCCTCGAGGCGAAGAAAGATATTTTTGTTGAAAAGCCGGTCGCGCGTCAATATGCAGAAGCCGTAGCTGTCGCCGAAGCTGCAAAAAAATCAAAACGCAAAGTGATGATTGGCATGAACACCCGCTTTCGGCCCGATACGATGATCCTTCGCAGCTTTATTGAAAGCGGAGATTTGGGAAAAGTATTTTATTTAAAAGCCGGCTGGCTGAAGAAGTTGATTGATGAATTGGTGTGGATGAAATACAAAGACAAATCGGGCGGAGGCGTTTTTCTCGACCTTGGAATTGTGATGCTCGATCTTGCATTGTGGATGACGGGCTTTCCTGAAGTTCAGCGGGTAAGCACAGCGAATTATTCACAGAAAACAAATGGTGTTGAAGATTCTTCAGCCGTGTTTCTTTCAATGAAAAACGGAACCACTATTACGATAGAAGTAAGCTGGAATTTCTATATTGAACAGGAATTGTTTTATTGTAATGTGTACGGCGATAAAGGGAGCGCAAAAATAAATCCGTTGCGCATTCATAAAGAAATGCACGGCAGTATTGTCAACGTTACTCCCGGCACAAACGACGATGCATCAAATCTTTTTCGCCGATCGTATGAAAATGAATTGAAGCATTTTCTCGGCGCAGTGCGCGATATTCATCCTGTCATCTCAACGGTTGACGAAGCTGTTCAACGAATGAAAATTGTTGACGCTATTTATAAATCTGCAGAGCGCAAGAAAGAAATTTACTTCAAATAAAGTGATTAATGAATGTTGATGAAGATGAAAAATGGATGCGCCGCTGTCTCGAACTTGCAGCGAAGGGAATTGGAAATGTCAGCCCGAATCCATTGGTCGGCGCTGTCGTTGTAAAACACGGAAAGCTGCTTGGAGACGGGTTTCACAAAAAATTCGGCAAAGCGCACGCTGAAGTCAACGCCATCCACGACGCGCTTCGGAAATATCGGACTCTTGAAGGTGCGACGATCTACGTAAATCTTGAGCCGTGCTCGCATGTCGGAAAAACGCCGCCATGCACCAACGCAATTATTCATCATCGTTTTGCACGGGTTGTTATTGCAATGCAGGACCCGAATCCGCTCGTTTCAGGAAGAGGAATTCGGAAGCTTCGTGCAGCAGGCATTGAAGTTGTGACGGGCGTTCTCCGGAAAGATGCATCGCGGTTGAATGAAGCGTTTGTAAAATTCATTACGAGAGGGCTTCCGTTTGTGACATTGAAAGCTGCGCAAACCAGCGACGGATATATTGCCCGGATTGATGGAAGTTCACGCTGGATTACAAACCGTGCGTCGCGTGCCGTTGTTCATCGCTTGCGTTCACAATATGATGCCGTGCTTATTGGAGCCGGAACGGCAATTACTGATAATCCGCGTTTAACTGTACGGCATGTAAAAGGACGGAATCCGTTTCGCGTGTTGGTTGACGGACGGCTGCGAACGCCGCTGCAATCACATCTTTTTACTGATCGCCATCGTTCATTGACGATTGTCTATACTTCGAATCGTGCGAAGTTGAAGCATTTGCAAGAAAAAGGAATTGTGATGAGATTTATTCAGAACAGAAATTCGAAAATTTCTCTGCAAGAGATTTTGCGTGATCTTGCATCTCGCAACATCGCATCGGTGATGGTTGAAGGGGGGCAGCAGATGTTTGAGCAATTACTCCGCAAGCGCTTGGCTGATAAAGTTATTGTTTTCCGTTCTTCAAAAATTTTTGGAAAAGGAATTTCAGCTTTCGGATCAATGACGGACAAATTTCACCTTACCGCAACATCGTCTCGAGATATTGAAGGCGATGTTTTGGAGGAAGGATACGTAGCGTATGATTAAAACTGCATTGGCAATATTTCTAATTGTTGGAACGTGTGCCACTACGACGAAAGCAAAAACACATAGAATGACTCTCAATGATTTAAAGGCAAAAGTTGACTCGATCTTTAAAACGACGGAAGGAACATTTGCACTTGCATTCAAAGATTTGAAGACGGGAAAATCTCTTTTACTGAATGCAAGGATGACTTTCCATGCCGCCAGTACGATGAAAACTCCTGTGATGATAGAAGTTTTCCGTCAGGCGCAAGAGAAAAAATTCTCCCTCGATGATTCTCTCGTAGTGATCAACAGTTTCAAGAGCTTGGTTGACGGCAGCGAGTATGCGTTAAATCTTGTTGATGACAGCGATGATAGTTTGTATTCGTTTGTCGGAAAGAAGCAAACGATTCGTTCTTTGATAGAAGCGATGATTACAAAGAGCAGCAATCTGGCCACAAATATTCTCATTGATAAAGTTGACGCAAAGAATGTGATGAAAACGATGCGTGCACTCGGTGCAAAAGATATTCGGGTGTTGCGCGGAGTTGAAGATGAAAAGGCATTCGAAGCGGGCATGAACAACACGACAACCGCTTTCGATTTGATGATTATTTTTGAAAAGCTTGCCCGTAAGCAGATAGTCAGCAAAAAAGCGTCAGAAGCGATGTGCGATATTTTGCTCAGGCAAAAACTCAATGAAAAAATTCCCCGCTATCTTCCTGCAGATGTCAAAGTTGCGCACAAGACCGGCAGCATCACGGGAGTTGAGCACGATTCGGGCATCGTGTATCTTCCGGATGGGCGAAAATATGTTTTAGTTATTCTCTCAAAAAAATTGGAACATGAAGATGCCGGCATTGAAGTAATTGCACAGGTTTCCAAAGCTGTTTATGATTATGAAGTGCAGCGCTGATGTTTACAGGAATTATTAAAGAAATCGGAACTATCAAATCTGTCCGCCGGCACGGAGACGGTAAAGTTTTTCAAATCGCTGCAAAGGCATCTGATCTTAAGGTTGACAACAGTATTGCAGTGAACGGAACATGTTTGACTGTCACTTCACGCCGCAGGGAAAGTTTCACGACCGAAGCGATGCGTGAGACTCTTTTGAAAACAAACCTTGCTTTTCTGAAAGCAGGTGATCCTGTGAATTTAGAACGCGCAGTTTCATTGAAAGAATTATTGGGCGGACATCTTGTTCTCGGCCATGTTGATACGATAGGGCGCGTGCAACATATAACAAAATTACAGTCAAGCTGGCTTATCTCGATAAACTTTCCGGCAAAATTTCAAAAATATTTGATCTCTGTCGGTTCCGTTGCGGTGGATGGAGTCAGCCTGACAGTTGCGCGGCTTCATAAAGCTTCATTCGATGTTGCCATTATTCCTTATACGCTCGAGCATACAATTTTTCAATGGTACGGTGTCGGTACAAAAGTGAATCTTGAATTCGATGTGCTCGGAAAGTATGTCGAACAATTATTGAAACGCGCTGCGTTTCATAGATAGTCAGATATTGCCCTAAGGGATTTACACTATGTCGGAACAGAATTTCTTCCAACGGCTTTTTGCATCACCTTTTGTGAGATTTTTTCTCAAAGTTTTTGCTGTTCTTTTTCTGCTCTTTCTCTTTTTCGATTATTTATTTATGCCGTGGTATGTCAATCACGGCGGCACGGTGGAAGTGCCGAATGTTGTGGGCATGCAGGAAGCCGATGCAACACATATGCTTGATTCACTGAAATTTTCACCGCGCATTAGCGAGACGCGGCCTGATAAGCATTATCCAGAAGGGTATGTCGTTCTCCAAAATCCTTCCGCCGAACAAGTTGTGAAACCGGGACGGCGTATCTATCTCACAGTAAGCGGAGGTGAACAACTTGTTCCTGTCCCGATTTTACGAGGACGATCGCTGCGTGATGCAAAATTTACGCTCGAGCGTTTCGGACTGAAACTTGGCAGCACACTGTTACAGGTTTCTCAGGAATTTCCGGAAGGAACGATTATTGCACAAGATTCTCTGCTTGGACAGAAGGTCCGTCGTGGTACGGTCATTGATGTTATTGTCAGTGCTGGTCCCTCGTTAGATAGTTTATCCGTCCCCAACGTTATTGGTAAATCGTTGAGCGATGCTGAGCACATTCTTTCCAATAAAAATTTAAAAGTAGGGAACATTACATATCAGGCGAATTCTGAATATTTGCCGAATACCGTTCTCGATCAATTTCCAAAGCCGGACGCCGTGCTCAGCGCAGGGAAAGCCGTTGATTTATTCGTTGCACAGGCGCCGGAGAAAAAAAACAACCGGCTGGAAAACTGATGAAACCACAAAGCGTGAAAAAGCGAACACTCATTGCGCCGTCAGTGCTGGCGGCAAACTTTGCCGACCTGCAGCATGATATTGCTGCGGCTGAAAAGGCTGGTGCTGATTTATTTCATCTGGATATAATGGACGGGCATTTTGTGCCGAATATCAGTTTCGGTCCGGAGATGGTACAAACCGTGCACCGCTTAACATCTCTTCCTCTTGATACGCATCTCATGATCGAAAACCCGGACCAGTATCTGGAAGATTTTAAGAAAGCCGGAACGACTCGCCTTATCGTTCACGTTGAAGTTTGCCGCCATTTGCATCGTACGATTTCAGAAATCCGTTCACTGGGAATGCTGCCGGGGGTTAGTCTTAATCCGGCGACGCCGCTTTCTTCCATTGAAGAAATACTTCCTTTTGTTGATTTGGTATTAGTTATGTCGGTCAATCCAGGTTTCGGAGGGCAGAAATTTATTCAGGAGTCGTTGAATAAGATTCAACGCCTGCGCACGATGCTCGATTCTCGCGGCATTAATGCGTTTATCGAAGTTGACGGAGGAGTGAGCGCACTTAACGCCGCCGCCATTGTTGAAGCCGGCGCGGATATTCTTGTCGCCGGGAGTGCGATTTTCGGCGCGAAGGATATTCGTGGAGCACTTTCTGCGATCCGTACAAAGATATCATCGAAGGAACTTTAATGAAATACGCTTTAAAGAATGTAAAAATTGTTACACCGTTTAGAATTATCGAGCCGGGTGTAGTTGTTATTTCGGGAAAAAAAATTGACGCGCTCGGTGAAGTGAACGACGTAAAAATCTCATCTTCAACAAAAGTATACGACCTTGATGGCATGATGCTGACGCCGGGCTTCATTGATCTTCTTGTCCACGGCGGAGGCGGGTACGGCTTTGCGGATGAAAATGACGTCGCAATTGAAAAGGCATCTGAATTTTTCTTTTCACACGGCACAACAGGAATGCTTGCATCGCTGTACAGCAAACCGATAAAATTATTGCTCAAGGATGTTTCCCGTATTGCTGGTTACGCTGAAAAAAATAAAGGCAAAACCAACGTATTGGGAATTCATATGGAAGGTCCCTTCATAAATCCGGAAATGAAAGGAGCAATGAAGGAAGAGTATTTGTGGAATCCTGATGTTGCGAAATGGGAGGAACTGTTTTCCGCAAGCCGGGGCTATATCAAATTGATGACAATTGCCCCGGAGCTTCCGGGAAATTTGGATGTGATGCGTGCGGCGGCTAACGACGGCGTTGTTCTTTCCATCGGACACTCTACCGCGCAGCTGCATGATATTGAAAACGCAATTGATAACGGCGCCGCTCACGTGACACACATGTTTAATGCCATGCGTCCGTTTCATCACCGCACGCCGGGAGTCATGGTTGGAGCGCTGCTTCGGAATGAATTGAAATTGGAATTGATCGCCGATTCGATTCACGTGCATCCTGCGGTAATGAGATTGTTGTACAACATTAAAGGCGATGGCGGAATTATTCTGATTACGGATGCGATTCGGGCGAGCGGAATGCCGGACGGCGATTATACTTTCATGGACCAAAAAATAACGGTGAAGGAAAAGAAAGCATTCCTTGAAGATGGAACATTAGCAGGCAGCACACTCACGCTGGATCAGGCAGTGAAAAATATGGTTGAGCTTGTCGGCGTTCCATTGACCGACGCTGTACGTATGGCATCGTTGAACGGCGCGAAAGTTCTGGCGTGTGAAAATCGTAAAGGCATTATTGCAGTAGGGAAGGATGCCGATCTTGTTGTGATGGATTCAAAGTTTGATGTCTATATGACCATTTATCAGGGGACGGTGAAATACCAGAAGGGAAACATTATGAAGGAATAAAACGCCAGTATCATTTTCCAGGATTTTTCAATGAAGCGGCATCAATACTTTGGTGCCGCTTTTTTTGTGAAAATAGTTCTTGACAAATTCCTTTTGGTACCTTATATTTTTAAGTAATTAATTGATTATCCTAATTTAATTAGGTGAATTAAGAAATAACTTTCTATGGATGATATTGATATTACACTCGTGGAAATTTTGCAGAAAAAGGGACGCACACGCAGAAACGATTTAGCAGAAGCCGTCGGACTTTCAATTCCATCGGTAAGCGAGCGCCTGCGAAAACTGGAAGAAAGCGGCGTAATTCTCGGATATTACGCTCATCTTGACCCGAAGAAAGTTGGCAAAGATATCACGGCTTTTATTACCGTTACGGTGGATTCCTCAAAGCATTATCCTACTTTTTTGGAACACACAAGCGCCAGTGAAGAAGTATTAGAAGTGCATTCAATTACCGGTGAGGGGACTCATTTGTTGAAAGTTCGCACAGAAAATGCTTCGTCGCTTGAAAAACTGCTTTCGAAAATACAGGCATGGAGCGGTGTTGTGCAGACACGAACGAGCGTTGTTCTTTCTTCCACAAAAGAAACGCTGCGGCTGAAACTGAATCGAAATAAAGAAAAAATTTAAAACCATTCACATCATTATTATTTTTTGAAAGGATACACTATGGCTAAACGAGGGACGGACGTGATTGACAATGTCTTTAAGCTGATTAAAGACCACGATGTCAAGATGATAGATTTTAAGTTTATGGATTTTCCGGGACAGTGGCAGCATTTCACAGTGCCGGTGTATGAATTGTCGCGTGATTCGTTCGAAGACGGATTTGGCTTCGACGGTTCCAGCATTCGCGGATGGAAATCAATTCATGAAAGCGATATGCTGATCATTCCAGACCCAAAGACGGTGCTTGTTGATCCATTCATTACTGTCCCAACGCTTAGCCTCGTGTGCGATGTGTATGAACCGTTGACGAAGGAAAAATATGAACGCTGCCCCAGAAGTATTGCACAAAAAGCGGAAGCTTATCTGCGCCAAACTGGAATTGCAGATACAGCATATTTCGGACCGGAAGCAGAGTTTTTTATTTTCGACGACATTCGTTTCGATTCAACTGAAAATTCGAGCTACTACTTTGTAGATTCCGTTGAAGGAAAATGGAATTCAGGAAGAGATGAAAAGCCGAATCTCGGCTATAAGCCGCGCTACAAAGAAGGGTATTTTCCGGTTCCGCCGACCGATTCCATTATGAATTTACGAAATGAGATGACGCAAAATCTCATTGCGGCCGGACTTCATGTTGAAGCGCAGCATCACGAAGTTGCTTGTGCCGGACAATCAGAGATTGACTTGCGCTTTGCTCCTCTGGTTTCTGCCGCAGATGGCTTATTGTTGTTTAAATATATCATCAAGAACACGGCGAGACTTCATAACAAAACTGTCACTTTCATGCCCAAGCCGATTTTTGGCGACAACGGCTCCGGAATGCACGTCCATCAGAGTTTGTGGAAGAATGGCAAGCCTCTCTTTTTCGGAAACGGTTACGCCAATTTGAGTGATTTAGGTTTGTATTACATCGGCGGAATTTTGAAACACGCGCCGGCGTTATGCGCTTTAACAAACCCAACGACAAACTCTTATAAGCGCCTTGTCCCGGGTTTTGAAGCGCCGGTCAATCTTGCTTACTCACAACGCAATCGAAGTGCGTCGGTACGTATTCCCGCATATTCACAAAGTCCGAAAGCAAAGCGCATCGAATTCCGAACGCCTGATCCTGCCTGCAATCCGTATCTTGCATTCTCCGCAATGCTCATGGCTGGTCTGGATGGCATTATGAATAAAATCGATCCGGGTGAACCGCTCGATAAAGATATTTATGATATGAGTCCTGAGGAATTGAAAAATGTCCCATCAGCTCCGGGTTCATTGGATGACGCATTGAAAGCGCTGGAACGCGATCATGATTTTCTTCTGAAGGGAAATGTCTTCACAGAAGATGTTGTTGAAACATGGATCAACTACAAGATCACGCGTGAAGTGAAACCGGTTTCGCTTCGCCCGAATCCGTACGAGTTTCATCTCTACTATGATGTTTAAATAGAACGGGAGGGAAAAACCTGCCGGCAGGCAGGAGCCAAAAATCCTTGCAACGGGAAACTGCTGCAAGGATTTCTTTTGTACATTGCTTCTCGAAATCATTTTGGCTATTTTCATATGGAACATGCGCTGAAATGACACAGCGCAACATTTCACCATGAACATGACTGTATGAATTATACCCGCCTTCTGTATTCCGTTGAAGAACGGATCTGCACAATAACACTCAACAGACCGGAAAAACGCAACGCTCTTGATGATGAATTTATTCAGGAATTAAGCCGCGCATTTGTTTCTGCATCCAAAGACACAGCGATTAAAGTGATTGTTCTTGAAGCGAACGGCAGCGCATTTTGTGCCGGCGCTGATCTCGACTATTTGCAGAAAATGTCGTCGTTCAATTTCGAAGAAAATCTTGAAGATTCAAAAAACCTGATGCGGCTTTTTCAAACGATGTATTCCATGCGGAAGCCAATTATTGCGAAAGTGCATGGACCGGCAATAGCAGGCGGCTGCGGTCTTGCAACTGTGTGCGACATCGTTGTAGCATCTGAGGAAGCGGCGTTCGGTTATACGGAAGTGAAGATCGGTTTTATTCCTGCGGTCGTGTTAACTTTTTTGGTTCGTCGCATCGGCGAAGGGAAAGCGAGGAGCTTGCTTTTGCGCGGCGATATTATTTCTGCACAGCAGGCAAAAGAGTTAGGGCTTGTCAACGAAATAGTACCAGCCGCAAAGTTGTCGGAAGAGGTAAACGCTATTGCAGATTCATTATGCAAAAATTCCAGCCTTTTATCTATGGGATTAATCAAGGAAATGTTTGCCAATATGGATGGAAAGACTCTCAGCGATATGCTGGAATATGCTGCAAATATTAATGCCGTGACAAGAATGTCTGAAGATTGCCGCAAAGGCATTGCAGCATTTCTGAGCAAAGAAAAGATCCATTGGTAACGGAGCGAAAGAAAAATGATTCTTGAAAATTTTGTCCGAACCGTTCCCGATTTCCCGAAGAAGGGAATTATGTTCCGGGATATTACAACGCTGCTGAAAAACGAACAAGCACTTCGTTATTGCGCCGACCAATTAGCGGAACATTATCAGGGGCAAAAGATTGATAAAGTAATTGGCATTGAGTCGAGAGGTTTCATTATTGGCGGCTTGCTCGCTTATAAACTCGGTGCTGGTTTTGTTCCTGTGAGAAAGCCCGGAAAATTACCGGCACAAACACTCCGCGGGGAGTACCAGCTTGAATACGGCACCGATGCAATGGAAATTCACAGCGATGCAGTTCAAAGCGGCGACCGTGTTCTCATGCATGACGATTTGCTCGCCACCGGCGGCACAATTGAAGCGGCATGCACACTTGTGAAACGACTCGGCGGAACAATTGTGAGCCTCGGTTTTATCATTGAACTTTCTTTTCTGAATCCGCGCAAACGGCTTCCGCAATACGATATTTTTTCGTTGATTCAGTACGAGAGCGAATAACTGCTAATGTCAGACGGTTCTGTTTGCCAATAATACAAGCACTGCACCATGCTTCAGATAAATACCATCGCGCCGGATTTTGAAGCGAAACTTTCCAACGGCGAACATTTTACGCTTTCCGGTTTCAAACATCATTTCAATATTATTCTCTATTTTTATCCCAAAGATTTTACCAGCGGCTGCACAATTGAAGCGAAATCCTTCCGCGACCGTTATGAAGAGCTGAATTCATTACAGACAAAGGTATTCGGCGTTAGTTTTGATTCGCTTGAATCGCACCAAAGTTTTGCCAACTCGTGCCGTTTGCCGTTTCCTTTGATTGCCGATACTGATAAAAAGATTGCATCGCTCTACGATGCCGTATGGTTCGGCGGATTTTCTTCGAAGCGAATTACATACATCATTGACCGCGAAGGAATCATCCGCGGTGCATTGCATTATGAACTACGAGTAAAAGATCATATCACCAAGGCACTCCAGCTTATCCAATCGCTACAATCGGAATAGGAAAATTTCTATGAAAACGATCATTGAGCCGTTCAAAATAAAATCTATCGAGCCGATCCGCTTCACCACACTTGAAGAGCGTACGTCCATTCTTCGCAATGCAGGCTACAATCCGTTTATGATCAATGCGGAGGATGTGCTTATTGATTTGTTAACGGACAGCGGGACTGCCGCGATGAGTGCAAAACAGTGGGCGGGGATGATGGATGGCGATGAATCGTATGCCGGTGCACGAAGTTTTTTCCGTTTTGAAAAAGCTGTGAAAGATATTACTGCTTTCAAGTATATTATCCCGACTCACCAGGGAAGGGCGGCGGAGCGGATTCTTTTTTCGATCATTGGCGGAAAAGGAAAATTTATCCCCAACAATACACATTTTGATACGACACGAGCGAACGTTGAATTCTCCGGTGCCGAAGCTGTGGATTTTCCGACCGAAGAGGGAATTCATCCCGATATTATCGCTCCGTTCAAAGGCAATATCAATCTAGAAGCGCTTGGGCGGTTCATCGAAGAAAAAGGCGCCGCCAATATTCCGTTGTGCATGATCACCGTGACAAATAATTCCGGCGGCGGTCAGCCTGTTTCGATGGAGAATATTCGTGAGACAAAAAAACTTTTGAGCAAGTATCACATCCCGTTATTTCTCGACGCATGCAGATTTGCGGAGAATGCTTTCTTTATCAAAAAGAGAGAAAAGGGATACGAAAATAAAACGCCGAAGGAAATTGTCAGGGAAATGTTTTCCTACGCGGATGGCTGCACGATGAGCGCAAAGAAAGATGCCATTGTTAACATGGGCGGCTTTCTTGCTTTGAACGATGACGAGCTTGCATCGAAGGCGCGCAATCTTTTGATTATCACCGAAGGGTTTTCTACCTACGGCGGTTTGGCGGGCCGCGACCTTGAAGCTATTGCACAAGGATTGACGGAAGTTCTTGATGAACATTATCTGACGTACCGTTTGCGCTCGATAGAATATCTTGGTGAAAAATTGACGAATGCCGGCGTACCGATTCTTCAGCCGCCGGGCGGACATGCAATTTATTTAGATGCGCGGCGATTTGTAGCGCATATTCCGCCGCACGAATATCCCGGGCAGGCAATTGTGTGCGAGTTGTACCGCTCCGCCGGAATTCGCAGCGTTGAAATCGGCAGTGTGATGTTCGGAAAATATGATGGTGAAGGAAAATTGATCTCCCCGCCGATGGAACTTGTGCGGTTAGCAATTCCGCGGCGCGTGTACACTCAAAGCCATATTGACTACGTGAGCGAATGTGTAATTGACGTTTTCAAAAAAAGGGAAGAGCTTCGCGGCTACCGCATTGCGTACGAAGCCCCGCAGCTTCGGCATTTCACTGCGAGGTTTGAGCCGCTGTAAAAGAAGATGTCAGACGGCGTTCCTTAGCCGTCAGACATCTCATTTAAGCCGGTACAGGGTTTATCTAAACGGGTACAGGGTTCATCTAAACGCGTACAGGGTTCATCTAAACGGGTACAGGGTTTATCTAAACGGGTACAGGGTTTGTCTAAACCGGTACAGGGTTTGTCTAAACCGGTACAGGGTTTGTCTAAACCGGTACAGGGTTTGTCTAAACGCGTACAGGGTTCATCTAAACGCGTACAGGGTTCATCTAAACGCGTACAGGGTTTATCTAAACGGGTACAGGGTTCATCTAAACGGGTACAGGGTTTGTCTAAACCGGTACAGGGTTTGTCTAAACGCGTACAGGGTTCGGCTATGGGGTCTGTTCGATAATTGGCAATTATGAATTAAGAATTATGAGTTAAGAATTAGGAATGAAGGGGCTTATGGGTGCGGCATAGGTTTTTGAGGGATATGTATTGACATTGTGGGAGAGAATGAGTAAGATGAACGCATTGCGCAGACAAGCCTTCCTACGCTGAAGCTTTGGGAGGCAAGTCTGTCTTCGGGCGGGCAGGTAAGAGAACCCCAGACTCTTACAGCAGTAGCTGCCGGCAGGCAGATACGATTTTAATTTCCCCATTTTTGCCGGATGGTGTTCGGCTGTGATAAGAGTAAGAAACTTGCGGGATAACATTCCAACATCTCCGGAGTGATAGCCCGCAAGAACTATGGAAAACAGATTGAAAATGAAATTTTTACTGGAATATAATATTCCTGCCACCGGCATGTTAGCCCGCAATTGTGGCAGTATAATTAATAGTTATACCGTTAACAAAAAATAAAAGTCATTTTAATATGAAATATTTAATAATACCAATTTTATTTTTGCTTACCATTTTTACAAATAGCTGTGATAATAGTGTTGAACCAACGCCACCTAAAACATCTGGTGAGACTACTATAAATACTAAAATTGTTAATTATAAATACACCGGATTTTCTTTTTCGCAAGGTGGAAATATTGAATACCCTAATTCAAACAATATCACTCCAGATATTATTGTTCTTGTTCAAACAAATGAGACCGGAAATATTTTAGGTGTGTTTTTTAGTTCTGCTGGGACATTAAAGTCTTCCTTCATATTAATAAAACAATTTAATGACGCAAATACAGATTCAGCACAAGTATTTTTTGATAATTTAACAGAAGTTCCAGATTCAAATTATATGGATTTGGCATTGCCAGTAAAAGTAAATCAAATTTGGGCTGTAAAAACCATTGATGATAAATTTGGGAAAATTTTAATTTTGCATACTGAAGCATATGCAGATAGTTCTAATCCAAGTTCCCCAACTTTATTTGGAGAAGCAAGTTTTAAATGGAAATATCAGCCAAATGGCTCAATGAATTTTTAATAATATAAAAACGGTATAACCAGCCAATCAAGCGGACGCCGTATTCGCTTTCGGTATTCTTGTAATTATTGGTTTTATTCTTCCGTGTTTTGTTGTTTTGTAAAGTAGTTCTATTAAACAATTTTATTAATAATTATTGGCAGTTGTAGTTTAAGCGGCATTGCAGTTCTGGGGCGCCGCTTATTGGCAATGCCGTTATATTTTTGAGGTAAAATGGAAGTTGCTCTGTTTTTAAATGGTGTTTTTGAAGATGTATTGCAAGAAATTATTTCTTCTCAAAATCTTAAAGAAGTTGAAAGTTTCTATTTACAGCCTTATCGCGGTAGTGAGATTCTACTGCTAAAGGTTAATAATCCATCTGATTCAAATCCAATACAATTATTTATTTCCACAACAAAGAATTTAAATAATGTTTGCTACACTGCTAAAATTATAGGGTGGGAAAATAAGAAAAATATTCCTGCTACAAGATTAGAAGGAATAAACAATTTTATAAAAAAATATCAGCCAAACGAGAAAGAAGTATATTTTGAAGCAAATGGAAGTGAATGTATAAATCTAATCAAAATTAAAAACCTTGTTGAGCTTGATGATAAATTTAGTGTCTCATACTTGACAAAAGTTAGTGACGACAAACCATTAAAAAGAAGAACAAGAGCTGGTAATTGGAGCCCTGTAAAAATTCCTCCTTCATATTTATTTCTTGAAGAAAATATTCTTGCAGAAGATTTAGAAAAAGAGCTAGAAGAAGAATTAGAAAAATCTAAAAGTTTAACTTCTGCGGAAAGAATAGAACGTTTATCAAAAGTAGATAAATTACCAAAACGAACTAAAATATTATCATCGGGCTTTCAAAGAAATCCTGATGTAATTGCTGAAGTTATTTTAAGAGCAAATGGAAATTGCGAAAAATGTAATAAACCCGCTCCATTTTTAAGAGCAAAAGACAATACACCATTTTTAGAGATACATCATAAAATATTTTTAGCGAGTGGTGGCGAGGATACGGTCGAAAATGCAATTGCAGTTTGCCCAAATTGTCATCGTGAGTTGCATTTTGGTCATAGATGATGGACAAAAATATAACCAGCTTTTCCACCCGACCGCGTTTTCATTGCAGCATTATTAATATTTTCGGGTTTGGTGGTAAAGGTAAGCGTTGTTGTTTGGCATTGTTCTATGTAAATAAAATTTATAAAAATATTTGGCAGTAGCTTTTCAGTTCGGCATCGTTGTTCGGGGCGGACGGGTGAAAAGCCACACCGTTATACCGCAACAATCAGCAAAGGAGGTTTTATCTTATGAAAAAGAAGATAATATTTTCGATTGCATTCATAGTTGCACTCTTTGGATGTAAAAAAGAAAATCCAGTCGAACAACACGATGAACAATTTATTCAAATTGATTATTCTTATAACTTCAAAGACGAACTGAATACTTTTGAAGGCTTTTTACAAAAGGATTTGGTAATGGACGGAACAACAAAAGTATCATTTTGGCTTTCGACTCAAGAACAAAATTCCATCCTTGAAGCTGTTAATGAAGCACATTTTTTTGCTTTGCCAGATACGATTTATTCTCAAAAAGATGTTACTATTGCACCTAATCCAAGTCCCGACGGATTACGAATTAAATACGAGGGACAGGAAAAAACTGTAACGTGGTTCTATCCTTTAGAGCCGGGATCTGAATCAACACTCTTATTAAACAATTTGACTTCAAAAATCAGAGAAGTTATTAACTCTAGTTCAACGTATCAAAAACTACCTCCAGCGAGAGGTGGCTATCAATAATAGTTGCGGTATAACCAGTCGCTCAAGCTGACGTTGCAACCGCTCGCGCTCCAAGTTTGCAAGTATCGAGAAATGAACATACAACATACAATAGCGATAGTTATCAGAAATCTAAAAACACAATCCAGCGCGCTGGAACGTTGCAACGCAGCTTAGCTCCGGTTCTATGAAAAGGCAAAAGTCAAGAGCATAAAAAATCCCTCCTCGTCATTTCGAGGAAAGGACGAGAAAGAGAGACAATATGATGCTTCGGTGCAACCTAAACGATCCGTGAGAGAAAATATTTCAGTCTGGCAAAAGCTAAGTGACTATGAATCTATTCAACCTGAAGAGTTGGTTATATGATTGATACAATCAGCCTGCGTCGCGTAATAACCGTTGCAATCTGTCCGGAGGAGAAAAGCACTGGGGGCGATTAACCGGAGCTTGACGCTGACGCGGGCTGCACGGAAAGGCGATGAGATTGTTGCACGTACTGTCCTTGAATCGAACGGACACGATAAGGAGTCGAGTTCTTTAACATAAAGTACACAGACCGGGCTAATTTCCGGGCAACAGCACAAATGGCGCAACCGTGTCCTTTCTGCTTTGCAAGGTGATCATAAAAAGCACGTAATCCCGGATCGTAGCGGATAACTAAGTGAGATGCTTCGACGAAACTGGTTCGCAAGTATTTATCGGACTGCCGCATGAGATGTCCATAGGTGAGTTTATCGGCAGAAGCCCGAGTATTGACAGCTAATCCGGCATAGCGGATAAATCCCTGGACGGTGGGAAATCGAGTAATGTCAGCCACGCGGGCGATGATGGTAGCTGCGTGAATTATGCCGATCCCATAAACCGATCTCAGGAGTTGATAATACGGATGGTCCCGAATATGGTCACTGATGCGCTGATCATAGTGTTCAATATGAGTATCCAGTGCAGCAATTAACTCAAGCAGTTCGCAGACGCTGTGTTCCATGAATGGCGGAAGCTTGCAGGAATGGATCCACTGGATACCATGAGGACCAAAGATATACTGATAGGGAGATTGGAAATTATATTTGATCAGAGTGACGTGAATACGGTTTTTGAAGCGTGTGCGGACCTGAAGAAGCTTCAGTCGGTGAAAGAGCAACTCTCGTAAGTGACGGATGTTTTTATCGGGAACATAGCATGTGGCAATCAGTCCGGTTTGGGCAAGGTGGGCTAACATGCGTGCATCGTAGCGATCATTCTTGGCATGGACGTGAGCAATGGCGCGGTTGAGTAACGGATTGGAAAGGATAAAAGGAATGGCGTGCTCCTGACAGTAGTCGGCGACCCAATACCAGTTAGGACAGCATTCGAAGGTAACACGGAACGATCCGTTGCATTGCCCGAAAAAGTTGTCGAAGGCATCAACGCTGTTGTCCAGGCGTTGGTATCCGAGAAAAGTACCGTTCCGGTCGAGTGTGGCAAGCAGAGAAAAAACCTTATGGAGATCGAGTCCGATCTCGAAATCGTATGATGACATGGCAGCCTCCTTTGTTATGTGCTTTGTTATTGATACCGCAACTTAACACTTGAGGTTGCCTTTTCATAATATATCCGTTAGGTTGCGGAACAGTTTCATATAACATTAAACAATTGGATAATATTAAACGATGAACAACTTTTTAGAGAACAAATACTACCAAGAATCATCAGTATTTACCCCTGAAAACTTATTGAGAGAAGCAAGGAGACAAAAGCAATTAGATAGTTGCGAAATACCAAATATTTGCATTCTTGACCCAGATGGTGATTTAGTTGAATATCTTTTACGGACAAACCAAGCAAACCTTAATAAATGCTGGGCTTGTTATCATACAAAACTTTATAGCTTTAAGCACAAAACATACGAATTTGGTATCGTGGGTTGTGTTGTTGGTTCTTCATTCGCAGTATTAGTTGCTGAGGAACTGTTTGCATCTGGTTGCCAATTGCTCATTAGCGTAACATCGGCAGGTATCATTAATCCACCTCACAATAATTCTCGATTTATCTTAATAGAGCAAACTATTCGTGACGAAGGAACAAGTTATCATTATTTACCTCCACAAGAAGATGCTTCGATCAATAAGAATTTATTGGATAAATTAATCAACCAGTATAAAGAAACTCCGCTTTCAATTGAGAGCGGTACAAGTTGGACAACCGATGCACCATTTAGAGAAACTATTTCAGCAATCGAATTTGCAAAGAATAAAAATGTAACTTGTGTCGAAATGGAAGCCGCCGCCCTTTATGCTTTTGCAAAAGTTAAAAATAAAAACATAATTTGTTTTGCACACCTGACCAACACAATGGCACAAAGCGAAGGCGATTTTGAAAAGGGTGAGGAAATGGGTAGTTTAGATACCCTGGATTTAATTTATCATACTGCCAAAATACTAACATCGGAGAAATAAAATGAAAATCGGAATAATTATAGAAACGAATGAGCCAGAAAAAGCTTGGAATGGAGTGCGGTTTGGAAATACTGCTTTGAAACAAGGACACGAGGTCAAAATATTTCTTATGAGCGCTGGTGTAGAAATCGAAAATATAGTACACGAAAAATATAATGCTAAAAAGCAGATAGATGAGTTTGTGCAGAATAATGGTATTGTATTGGCTTGCGGAACTTGTATTAAATCAAGGAATCAAGAAGGAACAGATGTCTGTCCAATTTCTACGATGATTGATTGTTTAAATATGGTGGAGTGGGCTGATAAAGTAATCACTTTCTGAATGATGGGAATTTTTATAAAGAAAAGGAGCTATTGTGAATAGCAAAACTATTGTTGTATTAGGTGGAGGAGTTGGCGGAATTGTCGTTGCGAACGAACTTCAACACAAGTTGCCACATAATCATAAAGTGATACTTGTCGAAAAAAATTCTATGCACGCCTTTGCCCCATCGTTTCTTTGGCTAATGACTGGAGATCGGAAAGCCGATAAAATCACCACGCCATTACACACGCTTCTTCGTTCAGGTGTTGAAGTCATTCAGGCTGAAGTGATTAGTATTGATGTACCAAATCGTCACATCACTACAACAAATAATTCTGTTGACTTCGACTATTTAATTGTAGCTCTTGGTGCTGAACTTGCACCTGAACTCATACCGGGTTTCAATGAAAGTGTTTTTTCCTTTTACACATTTGAGGAAACTCAAAGATTTCAATTGGCACTCGAAAAATTTCAAGGCGGTAATATTTCGGTTGTTGTTTCTGCATTACCTTACAAGTGTCCTGGTGCGCCGCACGAGGCATCTATGCTAATTGCCGACTACTTCCAAAGACGTGGATTGAAAGATAAAATAAATATCCACCTATATACACCCGAACCGCAACCGATGCCTGTTGCTGGACCACAACTTGGCGAAGCAGTTAAACAGATGCTCACATCCAAAGGAATAACTTTTCATCCGCTCCATAAACTTATTTCGGTTGACTCTAAAAAACATAAACTCTCTTTCGATGGCAAAGAACCTGTTTCGTACGATATGCTTGTTGCAATTCCGCCGCACCGTGGATCACGCATTGCGCGGGAAGCAGGATTAACGAATGATGCGGGATGGATTTCCGTTGATCGTTTGACGCTCAAAACAAAATATGAAAACATTTATGCGATTGGTGATATTACCGCTATAAGTATTCCAGGACGATGGAAACCTGAAGTTCCGATGATGTTACCCAAAGCTGGTGTGTTTGCTCACGTTCAGGCTGAAATTGTTTCTCGCCGCATTGTGGATGAAATAAACGGCATTGTTCCCAAAGCTGAATTCTGCGGTGCAGGATATTGTATGCTCGAAGCTGGCGAAGGTTTGGCGGGATTTGCTTTTGGAGATTTTTTTGGTGAGCCATCTCCACGACTTGAACTTCGTAATATTGGACGAGCTTGGCATCTTGGAAAAATTCTCTTTGAACAATGGTGGTTGTCTCCGTTCGGCTTCAAAAAAGAAATTTTACGCACACTCCTTACTATCGGTGCTAAAATATTCAAGATACCCGTGAGTGTTTAATAACTATTGCAAAATATTGTTTAACCGCAACCTAACCTCTTTAATAAGTAAAGAGTCAAGAGAATAAAGTACAGCGGCAACAAAAAATTTTTGTTTAAAAAAGGATCTTTGTTCCGCCATTCCAGTCGCTCGAGCAGGCTGTGCAAACCACTGCCGCTCTTGAACTGAGAATGTTGAGTTATGAAGTTATAACATGCGATACGAAAGCAGATTTTTATTTTACAAATTTAATCAACGTGTTCGCGAAAAAACGGCGGATGCAAAGTACGCATTGTGAGAGAAACCCCGCTTCCTTTACAACTGGGCAGTAGCGGAAAAATATTTTTTTTTCACTGATATGAAGAACTTTGTCGAAGGGATGAGGAAAGCTGCGCAGGAGAAAATTATTCTGACAGTGAAATAAATAAAAATTGGTGAGGTTTTTTTGCATTGTATAGTAAATGCATGCGGGAAAGCAAAAAATCTTGCTTTCCCTGCAGCGTTTTAGTATCTTTTATTCACTTTTTTTGCTGAAGTAGCTCAGCGGTAGAGCAGCGGTTTCGTAAACCGCAGGTCGTGGGTTCAAATCCCACCTTCAGCTCACACACCATCATTTTATACCATGAGAGGTTTCGAAATCGCGACAAGGTCGGGACGTGGGTTCTGAGCCAAAGGCTCATACGCCTCAGGCGCAAAATCCCACCTTCAGCTCACACACCAGCATTTTATACCATGAGAGACTTCGTAATCCCGACAAGGTCGGGACGTGGGTTCTGAGCCAAAGGCTCATGCGCTCAGGCGCAAAATCCCACCTTCAGCTCACACACCATCATTTTATACCATGAGAGGTTTCGAAATCGCGACAAGGTCGGGACGTGGGTTCTGAGCCAAAGGCTCATACGCCTCAGGCGCAAAATCCCACCTTCAGCTCACACACCAGCATTTTATACCATGAGAGACTTCGTAATCCCGACAAGGTCGGGACGTGGGTTCTGAGCCAAAGGCTCATGCGCTCAGGCGCAAAATCCCACCTTCAGCTCACACACCAGCATTTTATATCATGAGAGGTTTCGAAATCGCGACAAGGTCGGGACGTGGGTTCTGAGCCGAAGGCTCATGCGCTCAGGCGCAAAATCCCACCTTCAGCTCACACACCAGCATTTTATACCATGAGAGGTTTCGAAATCGCGACAAGGTCGGGACGTGGGTTCTGATTTATATCGAATACTTCTGAGCGATCCATTCCGGTATTGCCGCGGCTCGTCCGTTCTCCAAACTCACCATTGTGTAATGAAAATATCCGTCACAAATCAGTTTTTCTGTCTCTTTCTTCACAATGCGGAAGGAAACTTTCACTCCATCCTTGAAAATTTCTTCAATCGAAGTTTTAACGACAAATCTATCTCCCAACAATAATGGCCGTTTAAATTCAATGTGAGAGACTTGGATGACCCAGCCGTAACCTAGTTTCAAAAATTCGTCCATCGGCATTTTGTAGCAGCGTGCCATTTGGTCGTAGCGGGCGGCAAGCACGTAATCAATGTAACGGCTGGCGTGAACATGCTGATTCATGTCAATATCGTCCGGACGAACCTGAAGCTCGGTTTCAAATACGGAATGTTGAAAAGTCATAATGGTTGTTCCAGTAATTTCTTTAAGTCCGAAGAATAATATTAACGGCTAAGCCGCAAAGCTGCAAATGTTAATAAACGATTTTTTGCAAGATTCTTTGCGTCTCTGCTGTAAAAAAAGCCGTCTGGTAAAATGATAATAAAAAATCTTCTTTGAAGATAGTGATTTTATTTCTAACAACTTGCCTACCGGCGGACAGGTTTGTATTTTGTGAAGACTAATGCTAGTGTTTAGCGCAAGGGAATACATGTCAACACAATTAACGAGCGATCATAATCTTCATTTTCCCGACTTCACTGTGTGCAGCGCATCCGCAGGTACAGGGAAGACCTTTACGTTGACACAGCGCTTCCTTCAGTTTATTCTTTCTGATCACATTGGCCGGAATAACCTGCTCAATATTCTTGCCGTCACATTTACCAATAACGCTGCCTCTGAAATGAAGCAGCGCATTATTGAGTCGCTTAAGCTGATTGCTCTTGGCGACGAAGGAAAGCTGAAAACGTTATCAACAGTTGTCAATGAGAAGAAGGAAAAGCTGAGCGCACGATCGGAAGAACTTTTGACGCTGATTTTCGATAATTATTCCGATTTCCAAGTGAGAACGATTGACAGCTTCATGGCATCAGTTTTCAAGGCGACTGCGATTGATTACGGGTATCATCCGGAATTTGAGATCGGAGTGAACGATGCGCAGCTGCTGAATTATGCGCTTGATGTTTTTGCGAGGACGCTGCGTTCGGAAAGTTCTGCAGCGCAATTGTTTGATGAGTTGATTCGTTTAATTGAAGAACAACGTTCTTCTCGCGATCATTTTTTGTGGAATCCTTACGAAAAAATCTCTTCAGAATTGCTGAAGCTGTATCGGATTTCTGCACGCAAAGGGAAAGAAATTGTTTACGACAACTCCTCAAAAGATAACGCGGTAAAGCTGAAACGAGCGCTCGTTACAAAGGCGAAACAACTGCAAAGCTTTTTGCAGAGTACCGGATTGCCTGTGAAGAAATTGTTTTCGGATGATCTTCGTGATGTGCTTGAGGGAAATATTGACAATGTTATCAACAGGACCGAGAAAAATTCAATCATTAATTCTCCCAAAACAAAAACGGAAAAGGAAAAAGCTGCTCAGCTTTCGGCTCAGATAGATACAGAACTTTCAGAGTGGAATGACCTTCTTCGGACATATCTTATTGATTCTTCTCACAATTATTATTTGCCGTATACACAGGCAATGGAGGAGATCAAAAAAACAATAGACAATATTAAACGTGATGTCGGGGAAGTTTCGCTTGCAGATGTTTCGCGCGAGTTGTTGAAAGAGCTAAGCAACGAACGTGTTCCGGAAATTTATTTCACATTAGGCGAGACAATTTATCATTTTCTCATTGATGAATTTCAGGATACATCACCGGTTCAATGGCAGATTTTAAAGCCGTTGATTGATAATTCGCTCTCGCAGGGAGGGAGCCTCTTTGTTGTCGGCGATATGAAGCAGTCTGTGTACACTTTTCGCGGCGCAGATTGGCGAATTATGGAGTCTTTGCTTCGCGAAAATCCTTTTCCTGCGGCGGATGTCAATCAGCTTATTCTTACAACAAACCGGCGCAGCAGCGAAGGGATAGCACAATTTGTTTTCGATGTTTTTGCTAAAAGCATTCCGGCGATGAACAATGAATATTCTGCCGCCGTTACTGTATGCGGACTTTCGGACGTAACCGTGGATGTGCCGGAAGAGCGCCGCGGGCAAGGCTCTGTGGAAGTCGAGGTGCTTGAACGCAATGATGAGCTCCTTCCAGAGAAGCAAAAAATTCTCGCCGCAATCCATGATTGCCGGCAGCGTGGTTATGCGTGGCGTGACATTGCGGTATTGGGACTTCGCAACAATGATGTTGTTACGGCAAGTGCTTGGATGAACGAAGAAAAAATTCCTTTTGTATCTCACAGCAGCCTTGATATCAGGAAACGGAAAATCATTGGAGACATTTTAGCGCTGATGCGTTTTCTTGATTCTCCGATCGATGATTTTTCCTTTTCCACATTTCTTCTCAGTGAGCTTTATCAACAAAGTGCCGGTCTTTTGAACGCTCGCGTTTCCGGGAGTGGGTTTGAAAATTTGATTTTCTCTTACACTTCCGCGCAGAATAAATATTCCGTTCTTTACCGTTTCTTCCAATCGGAATATCCGGAGCTATGGGAAAAACATTTCTCTGCGCTATTCACACGAGTCGGGTACTTGCCGTTATATGACCTTGTATCAGAACTATGCCGGGTGTTCGATATCTTTTCATTGTGCAGGAATGAGGAAGCGGCGGTCATCAAATTGCTCGAAGTGGTAAAGCGCTTTGAAGAGCACGGTCACTCAACGTACGGCGACGCGGGCAACAGCCTTCGTGATTTTTTAGAATTTGTTGACGCAGATGATGATTCAGCCGAATGGGAATCGGATGCGCCGAAAGATATTGACGCCGTTTCAGTAATGACCGTTCACAAGGCAAAGGGGCTCGGCTTTCCGGTTGTCATTGTGCTGCTTTATGATAAAACCCAGCGCGGCCGCGGTTACATTGCCGAAGAAACGGTATCGGGAATTGAATTGGTGCGGGTAAGAAAGAAAGATGGCGAACGTCCCGGTGAGTTACGAAAACTCTATGAAGAGCAGACTCTCGACGATTGCGTGGACTATCTTAATACACTGTACGTTGCTTTCACAAGAGCAAAGACAGAAATGTATGTTGTCAGCGTGTATGTGTCAGAGAGAAAGATTCCATCATCCTTTTTTCCGCTGGAATATACAACCGCAGGAAGTTCAATTGTGAAAAAAACTCTTCCATTTCAGACGCCTGCACAGCGCAAAGAATACCGCCGGCCGACATATCATCATACTATTGAACAACGCGTGGAAATTGTTGAAGCTGATAAATTAGGAATTGCTGAAACACGCCGCGGTGATTGTTTTCATCTCTTCCTTTCACGCCTTGAATTTCTCGATGACGATATTGCGTCGTCAATTGATTTGCTTTTACCCGATGTTATCCAGGAAACAGGAACCCTTGCGTCAGAATCTGAAATAAAGCAATCATTGATGGACTTCTTTTCCAAAACAGACATCAGGAAATTTTTTGAGCGCCGTGAAGGAAGAATGGTTTTGAATGAGCAGGAATTCGTCAGAGCAGACGGCTCGCTTTTTCGCATGGATAGAATTGTCATTGATGACCACATTGTCACTATTATTGATTACAAAACCGGCTCAGACGAAAAAAATAAAAAATACGCTGAGCAAGTGAATAACTATATCAATATTCTTTCCGAACTTTTTCCCATGAAAACTATCAGAGGCATGCTTGCTTACATAGACATGAAGCGGCTTACGGAGGTGCAATGAGCACAATTCGCGCACTTTCCGCCTCTGCAAATATTATCGAAGAAGTTGCGGCAGCACTTCATTCCGATGGAAATAATTATTCTGAAAATATCACGGTATTTCCCGGAAAGCGCCCCGCACATTTTTTGCGGAAAGCTCTTGTAGGAAACCCTCTTGGAACAGAAGCTGCGAAACACAGCATTATTCCTCCACGCATTTTTTCCATTGATAATTTTATTGATTTTCTTTTCCGGGAAAAACTCAATCGCCGTGAACGCCTGGCAGAGCCGTTGGATGCCGTAGCGATACTGCATGAGCTACACGTCAGGACAGAGGACAAACTCGGTGGTGAGCACTTTTTGAAATTGGATCGGTTCCTGCCTCTCGGTATGAAAATTTTTTCTGAACTGGAAGAATTGAAAATTGCCAGCGTCCCCGCTTCGATTGTTCGCGAAAAAGTAGGCGGTATTTCCTTCGGACACGTGCGTTCACTTGCATCGCTCTATGAACAATTTTATACAGCAATAGAACGCCGCGGTTTCGTAACGCGCGCACTGCAGTACAACATTGTCGCGAATCAATGTCAGTCAGTTGAACTGGCGGAATACAAGAACATAATTCTCGCCGGCTTTTTCGCTTTGACAACTTCCGAACAGCTACTTTTCCGTGAATTGCTTCGCCGCAGTAATGTTGCTTTTTTGTACCAGAAGGGGAAAGGCATAGAAAGACATCTTCATGCTCTCGGTATTGAACACGAAGAAACGGCATCAGGCGAAATTTCAAAGCCGAATATCACGATGTACAAAAGTCCGGATGCTCACGGCCAGGTTTTCGCGCTCAGCGGTTTGGTGCATGAATTACAGCAGCAGGGAACAGCATTAGACGAAAAGGCGGTCATTGTATTGCCGGCAGCCGATGCGCTTTTCCCGGTTGTCAATCATGTGCTGCCATTGATCGAACAATACAATATTTCGCATTCCTACCCGATCGTTCGCACGCCGATGTTCGGTTTCTTCAACAGTTTGATGAATGTTATTGAGACAATGGATAACGGAAGATACTATGCTCCGAATTATATTAAATTTGTCCTTCATCCTTACACGAAAAATATCCGGTTCGCCAAACGTGCCGACGTAACTCGTGTGCTTTTCCATTCGATAGAAGAATATTTCATTAAGCGTAAATCTCAAACGTTCTTTGCGTTAGAAGAATTGGAACACGAGCCTCGTATTTATGATGCAGTGAAAAAAGTAGACGAATCGTTCACCCGCGAGGCAATGGAAGATCATCTTCGTTCGATACATAATGCTTTGCTTCGTTCCTTTACAAATTTTTCATCGCTGGAAGATTTTGCGGCGAAAAGCATGACCGTGCTGGAATATATTTTTAATAACAGCACCGCAAATCTGCATCCGTTGTTCCGGCCGTTTGCCGTTCAGTGTATTGAATCGCTCGACGAGCTGCGTTCTTCTCTGCTGCACGATCATTCGTTTGACGCACCGGCCTCTTACTTTTCACTGATCAGGCATTATTTTTCGACAGTTGAAGTGCCTTTTACCGGAACGCCATTGCACGGTGTTCAGGTGCTTGGTCAGTTGGAAACGCGCAATCTGAAATTTGACCGCGTGTTTGTGCTCGATGTGAATGATGATGTTATCCCGCGGTCGAAGAGCCAGGATATGTTGCTGCCCCAACAAGTTCGCCACGCATTGCATTTGACCACGTACCATGACAGAGAGGAAACAATTTCCTATTATTTTGAAGCGTTGCTCGCTGGAGCAAAAGAAGTTCATCTGTTCTTTGTTGAAAACGGGCAAAAAGAGCGCAGCCGTTTGATTGAAAAATTACTCTGGGAGAAACAAAAGGCGCTCAAAAGTGTGAGCGATGCTGAGTTCGTTCGCACAATTCATTACGATGTTTCGCTATCGAACGATGTACCGGGACCGATTGAAAAAACGAATGACGTTGCGGCATTCTTGAAAGATTTTGTTTTCTCAGCGACCGCGCTTGATACGTATCTTCAATGTCAGCTTAAATTCTATTACCGGCACGTTTTGCGTTTGTATGAAAAAGAAATTGTTTCCGGCGATGTTGAACAATCTGATGTCGGCATTATTGTTCACAAAGCGCTCGCTGAATTTTTCCAGTCATGGCGGAGTCATGTGCTTACGGAAGATGCACTTCGGTGGAGCGACCTGGAGTCCATTGTTGACCGTTGTTTTACAGAACGATTTGGCGAGAATGTTATCGGTGCAGTCTATTTACTACGCGATCAGTTGAAGAAACACCTGCGGCATTTTCTGGAAGACTGTCAGTATCCGCTGCTTCGCAGTGAAAAACCTACTTTGATAGATGTTGAAAGTACGCTTGAGGCAGAGAAAAACGGCGTTCGGTTTCAAGGAAAACTTGACCGCATCGAGATGCGCAACGGCCGCACTTTCATTCTCGACTACAAAACCGGAAGCAAAAATAGCTTTCTAAAAATTAGATTCGATAAGCTTGAAATTTCAGATCGCGAAACGTGGGAACGCTCAATTGGCTCATTGCAACTGCCGATGTACATGCTGATGTATGGCATACAATCGAATATTCCTTCCGATAAAATTTCCGCGTCGTACGTATTTCTTGGTAATCATATTCTTGATGAGGAATGCGAGGAGCCGTTGTTTGAGAGTGAAGAACTTGCTTACGAATTTTACCCTAAAATTGAAGAAGTTATCTTTCGTCTTGTTCATGAGATTCAGGACCCGTCAATGCCTTTTGCCCCGACAAAAAAAATGCAGGACAATTGTCCGGCATGCCCTTTTACAACATTATGCGGGACTTCCTGGGTAAGAAAATGGAGAGCGGATTAGGTAGTGTTACAATTCAAAAGCAAAGTCATAGTGAGCTAGCCCTGCAGGGGGCGCGTCGAACTATTCCGCCTAAGGCGGTCAGCCTCCTGTCACGAAGGACTTCTTTTGGAGCTGAGAACCGTTCGACCCTCCCGACAAAAAGCGCCGGGATTATTCAGGGTAACAATTTCTTTTGGTAAGGAAAAAATCAAGATGCAACACCATTGCAGATTAAACTTCATTGATTCTGGCATTGGGATTCCATACATTTTGCACACACCGAACAATTTATCGCATTTCTCGTATACCGAAAAAGACAGCTATTGAAATAACACAGCTTACAAACGGATGGTCCTATGACATATCTTGATAATCACCCAAATCTGTTTCGAGCCATCACTATTGTTGTAATGTCGTTGATGACTTCGATTTCTGTGATGCTCTTTTACGATTATTTCTCATCGCCAACGGATGAGAACTGGTTTCGTGATTCACCGTCGTTGGTTTATATCGTAAAGGATATTCCGGCAGAGCGCGCTGATGTCGGAATTCAAGCAGGTGAAAAACCTCAGATTTTAGCTTCCGTTAACACCGGCGATCTTATTGTTGCACTTAATGGTCGTGCGGTGAAAGACACAAGCGACGTTGCGGCTGTTCTTCGCCAAGTTCAGCCGGCATCTTCAATAACGATGACGATACTTCGCCCTGATGCAGATCAGAAAATTACATATCGGGTGTCTGGAAAAGATTTCACCAAAAATTGCTTTGCGCAAATTCCGTTTACCGTACATGTGTTCGATGTTTTTCCCGGAGGTGCATCGGATAGGGCAGGGATGAAAGTCGGTGATCTTGTCGAACGTATCAACGATAAACAATTCAAAAGCGCCCTTGATGCCGACCGTATGCTTCGAACAACAGGGTCGGGGAAAACTGTGAAGTACGATATCCTTCGGAAAGGGCAGCATATTATATTGAATGTTACGCTGGCAAAGTTCGGAATCACCATCGGAATTTTGATCTTTGTGCTGACCGGATTTTCCTATATGGCGATTGGGGCATTCATTGCACTCAAGAGACCGAAAATAAAAGCAGCCCGCCTGCTTGGCTATGCATTCTTTTTGATTGGCTATTTCCTCTCCGTGCTTGTTGATAACCGTCCAACTTCACTCAGCGCCTTTCAGTATGTGAGGGGATTTTTTTTGGTTAACGGCATGTGTTTCGGTTTTGCTCTCTGGGTACATTCGCGCACATATTTTCCAAAAGAATTATCATCAGTGGCCGGAAAGAAATGGTTATTCAGAATTTTGTATGGAGTCTCAATTATTTCCGCAATTGCCGCTGCGGTGTTTGGAGATAGGGGATTCTTAGCCGCTGTGATAATGATAGTGCTTGTTACGATTGCAGGATTTTTTACACTGAGGAAATATCAAACCCCGGATTATAAAAAATTGAACCGTCCGTTAAAACTTGCCAGTTATGTAATGCTGCTTGCTTTAGTAATCCTCTTTGCGCTGTCGTTTCTGAAGAGTCCGGCTCAGTCGCAAATCGTCGTCGGCGTGGTCGGCGCGCTGATGTTCCTTGTTCCGGTTTTTTACCTTTACGCTATCGGACGCTATCGCTTGCTCGATCTCAACCTGCGCATACGAAGGAATGTGCAGTATTCTATGCTTACAGTGCTTTGGGCAATAGCAGTCTATTATGTGTTGGTATGGATTTTTTTCAAGCTGCCTTCTTTGAATTTTCCTTCGACGAACATTGTCTTCACCGGCGCTTCCATAGAAATCGGTGATGTAAAAAATGCCGGGCTGCAGGTTGTTGCGCTAGAGAAAGTTCTTCTTATGTTCCTCGCTATCGTCGTCACGTATGGTTTTGTCTATGTCCGGCGTGCCGGCCAAAAGTTTATTGACTGGAAATATTACCGTACTCGTTACGATTACCGCCGCGCAGGCAACGAGCTTGCTGAAGTTCTTGCATCGAAATTGGATCTTGTAGAGCTTGCACAGGGAATAGCGGAAAAGCTTGCCAGACTCATGAGCCTGAAACGTTCCGGAGTTCTTTTTTTCAGAAATGAACAGCAATGCTGCTGTGAAGAAGCATACGGATTTGACGGCAGCGAGTGGAAAGAATTTTGTCTTAAGTCAGAGCAGGATGTCCAGAATGCGATCCGGGCATTCGCGGCAGAATTCCGGGTTGATTACCTACCGCCGGCAATCCGCGAGAATTTTCTCCAGCAAGGATTTCAATATGTGGTTCCGGTTCGCTCGAAAGAAAAACTGATCGGTGCTCTGCTGGTCGGCGAGAAACTTTCTGAGACAACGTTTGGCGAAGAAGATTTGTCGTTTCTTTCCACCGCGTCCCGTCAGGCTTCCGTGGCGATTGAAAACGCTTTTTTGTACGAAGAACTTGCTGAAAAAGAGCGTATGAAACAAGAGCTTCAGATTGCGCGCCGCATTCAATTGGAATCGCTGCCGCAGGATGTTCCTCAAATGAAAGGACTCGATATTGCAGGAAATTCTCTTCCGGCGCTCGAAGTCGGCGGGGATTTTTTTGATTATCTGAACGGCACGGCGCATAAAATCACCGTCATTATCGGCGACGTGAGCGGCAAAGGAACATCGGCGGCGCTGTATATGTCGAAGGTGCAAGGAATTTTTCGCTCGCTTCACGCATTCAAGCTCTCACCAACCGAGCTTCTGATTCGCGCGAACGAATTGCTATGCCGCGACCTTGAGAAAAGCTCGTTCATCACTGTGCTTGGAGCAGAATTCAATACGACGACCAAGCGCCTCGCAATCGCACGTGCCGGACATCTTCCGTTGTTTTTCTATAATGCGAAAGAGAAGCGCGTAGAAAAAATTACGCCACGAGGTCTGGGACTCGGATTGAATGACGCCGGCGTGTTTTCAAGCGAGTTACGGGAAAAGAAAATCCGTTATGCACCCGGAGATGTATTGTTGTTTGTTACAGATGGAATCACTGAAGCAAGAAACGATAGCAAAGAAGAATTCGGTGAAGAACGTCTTACCGGTTTGCTTAAACAGTCGCACAAATTTTCTGCAAATGAAATTCGTGAAAATGTGATGAAAGAAGTAAAGAAATTTGCCGGAGGCGCATATCAGCACGATGACCAGACTGTTGTTGTGGTAAAAGCTGCAAATTTAAAAAAATGATACCACACACAAGGCATGGCAAAGCGCATTTGAAAATACAACGCTGGCGAAATTTTCCTAATTAAAAACCAAGGGCAAAGCGTACTTCCTTTCGCTTAATCCTTCATAGCCGCCTGCCTTGAGCACTGTCGGAAGAAATTTAAAGGAACTTAGAACATCAACGAAATCCATCCACGCAATAGATATTTTTTTAACAACCGAAGTCGCACAAATTGATACTTTTGTTGACCAAACTAGAGTTTCGTCATTCCCGTTTTGCGTAACATGAGTTAATAACTGATGTTATCAGAAGCCTGTTTTAATAGCCCCGACATTTATGTCGGGGAAAACAGCCCCACTACTTTCGGGCTTTAGCCCAAAAAAGGTTGTTTAGGCTAAAGCCGGTTTTTATTTTGACTTCTAAATCCACGACCTGAAGGTCGTCCAATTCAAAATTATATTCTTGCGTAACTTCAGTTAATAATTGAAAGTAAATACTATGAACACGAAAATAAAACGCATTGCTATCAGCACTGGCGGCGGCGACGCACCGGGGCTGAACGCCGTCATCCGGGCGGCGACAATCTCAGCAATCAATCGCGGTTGGGAAGTGTTTGGCATTCGGGACGGCTATAACGGCTTGTTTCTTCCGCGCGAATATCCTGAAGGAGGATTGCTGCCTCTGACTCATCAAGCGGTACGAGGCATTACTCATCTCGGCGGCACGATTATCGGAACAACGAACAAAGGGAATCCTTTGAAATATCCGACGAAACGCAAAGACGGAACGATGTATGAAAAAGACAGAAGCGATGAGATTATGCGCGCATTTAAGAAACATAAAATTGATGCACTGATTGCAGTGGGAGGCGACGGATCGCTTTCCATCGCAAAAGTATTTTCCGACAAAGGAATGCGTGTGGTTGGTGTTCCAAAAACAATTGATAACGATCTTAGCAAAACCGTCATCACATTCGGTTTCGATACCGCTGTTTCGTTTGCCACAGGATGCATTGATCGTCTACATTCAACTGCTGAAGCGCACCAGCGGGTGATGGTTGTGGAAGTGATGGGACGGTATGCCGGATGGATCGCGCTCGAGTGCGGCGTTTCAGGGACTGCCGATGTTATCCTTATTCCTGAAATTCCATACGACATGAACAAAGTGGCGAAAAAAATAAATGATCGGACAAAAAGCGGCGCTAAATTTTCCATTGTCGTCGTGGCTGAAGGAGCGAAGCCTATCGGTGGAACTACTTCGGTGATCGGCAAAGAATTAGGCCGTGCCGAGCGGATCGGCGGAATTGGCGAGCGTGTTGCAAAAGAAATTCAAAAGCTGACAGGAAAAGAATCCCGTTGTGTCGTGCTGGGACATTTACTTCGCGGTGGTACTCCGACAACGTTTGACAGGCTCATCTCATTGCGATTCGGTGCGGCGGCAGTGCGTGCTCTTGACGAAGGAAAGTCCGGAGTGATGGTCGCACTCGATCCGCCGACTGTCCGTTACGTTCCTTTAGAAGAAGCAACGAAGCGTATGAAAAATGTTCCGCTCAATTCCGATGTTGTGCTGACCGCACGGGATTTGGGTACTTCATTCGGCGATTGAGTGTGAAAGAAAAGCAGATTGTTATCATGTTATCAAACTCCTGTTAGTTCGCGAACGAATTGGTTGTTTGAGCTACAGTAAAATTCTTGCAAATCGCAGAGAAATAAATTATCTTATATCCCGTCTTTAAGAATGTGCCCGGGCTCTTAGCTCAGTTGGTTTAGAGCGCTACCTTGACACGGTAGAGGTCAGAGGTTCGAACCCTCTAGAGCCCACAAAACGGGAGGTCAGAGATTCTGCGCCAAAGACGCATCCGCCTCAGGCGGAGAACCCTCTAGATTTCACAAAAAATCCTTTTCGACTTCTCTCCATATTTCCCCTGAACTCAAAACATCAGTTGACCGAGTGCTTTTCATTAGATATATTTTACGCAGCTATTATTTGTAAACGTTGCTCTCATTTTATTGCCGCGCCATTGCTTGATTGAAGATAGAGAAGATGCCTGAGACAGTGATACAATCTTTTAGAGTGTCGTTCAGCAGACCCAGCCCGCGCACCGATCTTCATTGCTGGTTGATGAACGTCAGTTTTTTTAATCAAACGGCTAAGGAGATAGCAATTCAAAAAATCTTTTTTGACAAAAACGGAATACGAGCAGAATACGGCGGAATATCGTCTGTTGCTTTCTCTGAAGCTCAGCGAACGAAAATCCAGGAGCAAATCAATTCTATTTTGTATCTTCCGATGACGATTCCTGAACGGCAATCCGTGATTAAAATTGCGGTAGTACCGATGCGGGATGCGGAAGAATTCTCTAAGCCGGAACTTCATAAAGTTTCTATTGAAACAAACGAAGGGACAATAATCGTCCCGTTATTCAGAGTTTAATTATAAAGTAAAGGAGAAAATGTATACGTATGGTGAAGATTTTTTTTGCTCGCGAAAGGCGCATCAACTTCTGGCTGATTGTGCTGTTGTGCGTGACTGCGCTCAATCCTTTTGTTACAACTCCGCTAAGGGCAGGTACGCCAGACCAGAAGTTGACTCTGCAGGATATTTTCGCATCAAATAAATTCAGGGGAAAATCGCTTGGCGAAATTCACTGGATGAACGACGGCAGGCGGTTCAGCTATCTCGATTTTGATACAGTTTCTAAATCAAGAAGCATTTGGATGTATTCGGTGAAAACGAAGTCGCGCTCGCTTTTTATAAACGGCAGCGAATTGAGAGAGGAAACAAGCGACTCTGGTTTTTCAATCAGTAATTACATTTGGTCGCCGAACGAGGATAAAATTCTTTTCACCGGAATTGTTCCGGCCCGCACGTTGGAATCTGGCGGCAACTTCTATTTGTATGATCTTGCAACGAAAAAGTTTTCGCAGATTACGAATTCGAAAGAAGAACAGCGTAATGTCGCTTTTTCTCCTGATGGAAAAATGATCGGCTTTGTCCGCGCCAATAATCTTTTTGTTATGGACCTTGCAACAAAAAAAGAAACACAGCTCACGTTCGATGGCGCGGAACATATCATCAACGGACAATTCGACTGGGTCTATCAGGAAGAGTTTGCAATCATCCGCGGCTGGCACTGGTCGCCGGACAGCAAGCGCATTGCATTCTGGCATCTCGATGAGAATCGCGTGCCGGAATACACAATCACAGAATGGGATTCTCTCCATCTCAAATTGATTCACCAGCGATATCCGAAAGCCGGCGATCCGAATTCTATTGTAAAAATCGGCATTGTGGATATTGCCACGGGGAACACCGCTTGGGCAGATATGGAACATGGCGCCAAAGGCGGCATTGGAAGCAATGACGATATTTACATTCCTCGTATTGAATGGACGAAGGACAATAACACGCTGGCGATTGAAAAACTAAATCGTGCACAGAACGAACTTGAACTTCTTTTTGCAGATGCGTCCACCGGCTCGACAAAACTCATTCTGACAGAGAAAGCGGAAAAATCGCAGTCCTCGACGCTTTCTGGCGGGTGGATCGACATCCGCGACGATCTCACGTTTCTGAAAAATAATCAGTTCATCTGGTCATCGGAGCGTGACGGCTATCTTCATTTTTATTTATATGACAAGAATGGTAAGCTCGTCAACCAAATCACAAAAGGGCAGTGGCAAATTGATGGCTACTACGGCGTTGATGAACATGCAAAGATGCTCTATTATTCTTCAACCGAAACTTCGCCGTTGCAGCGGCAGATATTTCGTATCCGTTTGGATGGAACGAAGAAAGAACAATTGACGCATATTGACGGAGTGCACACCGCAACATTTTCTGCCGATCATAAATTCTTCCTGGATCACTATTCCAATCTCACAACGCCGCCCCGGATCGAGCTGAGAAATGACGACGGAAAAGAAATTGATGAAGTAGTGAGCGGAGAAATTCCGGCGCTGAAAGAATACGCACTTCCAAAGACCCGTCTCATCAGCTTTATGACATCGGATGGTGTTTCGCTGAACGCATCAATCACAACGCCGGCAGATTTTGATTCCACTCAGCCTCAGGCTGGAAAAAAATATCCGGTGCTCTTCTACGTGTACGGCGGGCCGGGTTCACAGCTGGTCACCGATTCGTGGAATCGCGATATGATGTGGAATACCTACCTTACGCAGCATGGCTATATTCTTTTCACAGTTGATAATCGCGGAACGGGAGCGCGGGGCAGAGATTTCGAGCAGATCGTGTTTCATCATTTAGGGAAATGGGAAGTGCATGATCAGATAGAAGGAGCAAAGTATTTAGCAACCTTGCCGTACGTTGACAAAGACCGCATCGGTATTTGGGGATGGAGCTACGGCGGCTACATGGCGAGCATGGTCATTCTTCATGGCGCGGATTATTTCAAAACGGCAGTTGCGGTGGCGCCGGTAACGCACTGGAAGTTTTACGACACGATCTACACAGAACGATACATGGGAACGCCAGAAGAAAACCCTGAAGGCTATGAAGAAAGCGCGCCGCTTAACGACGCGGCAGAGCTTAAAGGAAATTTTCTGTTGATCCATGGCACGAGCGATGATAATGTTCATTTCCAGAACTCTGCGGATTTTGTCACAGCGCTGCATAATGCAAACAAACAATTCTCTTTCATGATCTATCCCGATAAAAATCACAGCATTTATGGCGGCAACACCCGCTGGAATCTCTTCACGCTTATCACGGATTTTATTTTGGAAAAATTATGAAGACACTGAAGCTGTGTAAAGCAAGAAGTATGTCAATCCCGAATGCCTTAGTCGCGAATCCCCGTCTCGAAAAAGGAGCGAGAAAATGGATTTCCGCCTTCGCAGGAATGACGCTACACTTGACGGTTCTGCTTTCATTCTTTTTTTCCGTCACTACATACTCCACCGAAAAGAATATCAAAACGCTTTCACATTACAGTCATTTTTTAGGCAAGGAACAAAAGCTGAATGTGTACGTCCCGAATTCACTCGGTAGGCACAGCGTTCTCTATTTGCTTCACGGTGCATACGGAAGCTATGTGGATTGGGTAGAGAAGTCGGATATCGAAAACATTGCAGACAAATTCAATTTGATCATTGTCATGCCGGACGGCGGACAATTCGGCTGGTACACCGACAGTCCATTTGAGAAAGAGAATCAGTACGAATCGTACATCATCAAAGAATTAATTCCGTTTATTGATTCCACTTTCGACACGTACGCGGAAAAAGACGGGCGGGGAATTTGCGGTTTAAGTATGGGTGGTTATGGCGCGCTCAAGTTCGCGTCAAAATATCCCGACATGTTTGCATCGGCATCATCAATGAGCGGCGTGCTGGCAATTCTCAATCATCCTGACAGCTGGTTCATGCCAAAAGTCTTCGGCTCGCAAAAGGAACATCTGGACGTTTGGAAAGAAAACGATTTGCTTGAGCTTGCCCCGGCATTGAAGGGCCAGCCAAATGCCACAAAGGATTCCTTAAAAACTGATGCGCATTCGACTCAAAAGGTGGCAATTAAATTCGATGTTGGTATTGACGACCACACCTTGAACGACAACCGTGAGTATTTACAGCGCTTGCAGGATTTAGGCATTTCTTTCGAGTACGGAGAATTCCCCGGAACGCATAATTGGGAATACTGGAGCGGACACATTTTTGAGCACCTTCAATTTCATGCGCGGCATTTAAAGAACGCTCAGTAAGCAGGAAAATTTCAGCAAGCGAATTACCTTGCATTTTTAGCCCGTTTTTGTTACTTTAAACAGAGATTAGTGAACGAGGACTGGAACGAAACATCATAATGCATTGATTTACAGAGCAGCATTTCAGGAAAATCGGAGTTCGCTTCTCCGATTTTTCTATGTACAGATATTCATGTTGACTGGCTGCGTAAATAAATGAGACGTTTGATGTAGTGCGAGATTCCATCTCGCGCAGAGCGATTTGGAAAATCGTCCTACAAATAGATTTTATGAACAAAACAATTGAAATAACATTTCCTGACGGAAGCAAAAAAGAATTCGAGAGCGGAATTACCGGCGCTCAAATCGCGCAAAGCATCAGCAATGGGCTTGCAAAAAACGCTCTGTCTATCAGTGTAAATGGAGAAGTGTGGGATCTCGCTCGCCCTATTTCTCAGAATGCTGCAATCAAGATCAATACATGGAATGACCCGGAAGGCAAATCAACGTACTGGCACAGCTCTGCGCACTTAATGGCAGAAGCGGTTGAATCATTATTTCCCGGAACAAAATTCGGCATCGGTCCTGCAATCGAAAACGGATTTTATTACGATCTCGACCTTGGCGGTCATTCGTTAAGCGCCGATGATCTTGCCGCGATAGAGAATAAGATGGCTGAACTCGCGAAGAAGAATTCGCCATACGAGCGTCGCGAAGTTGATTGGAATGAAGCAGTTGACTATTTCACAAAGAAAAATGATCCGTACAAAGTTGAATTGCTGAACGAGTTCAAGGGCGAACACATCAGCATGTACCATCAAGGGAATTTCACAGACCTTTGCTACGGTCCTCATATTCCTTCGACCGGAAAAATCAAATATATTAAATTGCTGAATGTTGCCGGCGCGTACTGGCGCGGGAATGAAAAAAATAAGATGCTTCAGCGCATTTACGGAATTACTTTCCCGACAAAACAGGAGCTTGACGATTACCTCTTCCGTTTGGAAGAAGCAAAGCGGCGCGATCACAGGAAACTCGGCGCCGAGCTGGAAATATTTTTATTGACTCCGAAAGTCGGCTCCGGTCTTCCGCTATGGCTCCCCAACGGCACAATAATCCGTGAAACACTGGAGCAATTTCTCCGTGAAGAACAGCGCAAGCGCGGCTATCTTCCGGTGATTACGCCGCACATTGCAAATCTTGAATTGTATAAAACTTCAGGACATTATCCGTATTACAAAGACTCGCAGTTTCCGCCTATCACAATGCCGGAAGGCGAACAGTTTTTGCTCAAGCCGATGAATTGCCCGCATCATCATCAAATTTATTTGGCAAAACCGCGGTCGTACAGAGATTTGCCGCTGCGTCTTGCAGAATTCGGTACCGTTTATCGCTATGAACAATCCGGCGAAATGAACGGGCTTACACGTGTGCGAGGCTTCACGCAGGATGACGCTCACATTTATTGCGCGCATGATCAGCTTAAAGATGAAATCCGCAACACAGTAGAATTGACACAGTTCGTATTTAAAACATTCGGAATGGATGTAAGCACACGGTTGTCGTTTCGCGATGATGTTCATGTAGAAAAATACGGCGGCGATGCTGCGTTTTGGACTCAAGCGCAGGATGAAATTAAACAAGTTGCCGATGAGATGAAGCTTGATTATTTTGTAGGCATCGGCGAAGCATCGTTCTATGGGCCGAAGATTGATTTCATGGTGAAGGATGCGATTGGGC
Source organism: Bacteroidota bacterium (assembly GCA_021796215.1). Classification (GTDB taxonomy): domain Bacteria; phylum Bacteroidota; class Ignavibacteria; order UBA10030; family UBA8401; genus JAJYOI01. Next base: position 27,757 of record JAJYOK010000016.1, on the reverse strand, counting down.
GTACATGGCAGCTAGGAACAGTGCAGGTTGATTATGTTATGCCGGAGCGTTTTCAGCTTGAATATACCGGCTCGGACGGAGGAAAACATCGTCCTGTGATTATTCATCGCGCACCATTCGGCTCGATGGAGCGTTTCATCGGAATTCTCATCGAACATTATGCAGGCGCATTTCCGACATGGCTTGCACCGGTTCAAGCTGCAGTGCTGCCGATTACTTCGGCTCAGGAAGAATATGGAAAATCAATTGCTGAAAAACTTCGCTTAGCGGGCATTCGTATTGAATTAGATGAACGAAACGAAAAGATCGGTTATAAAATCCGAGATTGGGAAATGAAGAAAGCGCCGTATATGCTTATACTGGGAGAGAAAGAAAAAAACTCAGGCAACGTCGCCGTTCGACAGCATAAAAAAGGCGATCTCGGCTCGATGCCGTTCGAGCAATTTGTACGGACAGTTAAACAGGAAATCGAAACAAAGTCAGTCACAGCATAAGGAGATACACATATTAAAAGCAGAGGGCCTCGTATTAATGAAGAAATCCGCTCACCGTTTATCCGCGTCATTGACGACAACGGTCAGCAGCTCGGTGTTATGACGCCGAGAGAAGCAATAGTGATTGCTCAAAGCAAGAGCCGCGATTTGATTGAAGTTGTTCCCAATGCAAATCCGCCTGTGTGCAAGGTAATGGATTTTGGGAAATACAAATACGAGCTACAAAAGAAAGAGAAGATTCAGAAAAAGCATCAACACGTTACTCTTGTGAAGGAGCTTCGCTTTCATCCGAATACCGATGTGCATGATTTTGAATTTAAAGCGAAACATGCGCTTCAATTCCTTGCAGACGGACACAAAGTGAAAGCGACCGTCATCTTCAAAGGAAGAGAAATTACGTACAAGGAAAAAGGTGAAGATGTTCTCAATAGATTGATCGAGCGTCTTTCAGCGGTAGCGAAAATTGATCAACCGGCTCACATGGAAGGACGTGCGTTGATTATTTTCTTTGCGCCGGACAAAGCCGCAAAGCCAAAACCTGAAACTAAAACAACAAGTAAACCCAAGAATATTCAAAAGGTAGAACATGCCAAAGATGAAAACGCACCGCGGAGCGCGGAAGACGTTCAAACTAACGGCGTCCGGAAAAGTTAAGCGCCATAAAATGTCAAAGAGTCATATTCTCACGAGCAAGTCGCGAAAAAGAAAACGACACTTGCGCCGTGCCGCTCTCGTTTCAGCGGTTGACACAAAAAATGTACAGCGTTTGTTGGTCGGCTAAACTTAATTCACTGATATATTCATTCTCATTATAGGAGACAAGAGCAACTATGCCACGTTCGCAGAATAAAGTTGCCTCCCATCGCCGTCGCAAGCGGATACTCAGCGAAGCGAAAGGTTATTGGGGCGCGAGAAGTAAAGTTCTCACTGTTGCAAAGCACAGTGTGGATAAAGGATACCAATATGCGTACCGCGACAGGCGCGCGAAGAAGCGCACATTTCGCCAGCTTTGGATCACGCGCATTAATGCTGCCGCGCGTTTACACGGTACCACTTATTCAGAATTGATTGACGGATTGAACAAGAAGCATGTCGGAATCAACCGGAAGCTTCTTGCCGAACTTGCCGTCAGCAATCCTGATGCCTTCATCGAAATTGTAAAATTCGTTAAGGCATAATCATAGTAATTCCCGCTGTAATGCATTTTTGCAGTGCGGCGGGATATTTTATTTTTTTTCGTCTCTGACTTTTTCGCATCACAATGACTGCTTTAAAATATCCACTTGCCAGCGAAATTGCGGCATTGATGAAAGCCGCTGAAACGCGTTCTGCAGAAGTACATTCTGTTGACGATCTTGAGAAATTTCGTGTGGAATTTCTTGCCCGTAAAGGCGGCATCGCTGAACTTTTTGACAAACTGAAAGCTGTGCCCAATGATCAGAAGCCTGTCCTTGGCAAAGAATTAAACAAACTGCGTTCGCACGTTGAGTCATTATTTGAAGCGATGCACCACAGGCTTAATTCGCAAAGCAAAAAAGAAGAAGAAATTCCGGACCTGACACTGCCGGGAAGAGCTTTACCCGTTGGCACGTTACATCCTATTACACAAACACTTAATGACATCGCAGCGATCTTCACTTCAATGGGATTTGCGGTTGCAAATGGGCCAGAAATTGAAGATGATTATCACAATTTTGAAGCGCTGAATTTCCCGCCAGATCATCCGGCCCGCGATATGCAGGATACTTTTTTCATTTCAGAAAAAGTCCTTTTGCGTACGCATACTTCGCCGGTGCAGATTCGCGTGATGGAACATCAACAACCGCCGATTCGTGTTATTATGCCGGGAAGAGTTTACAGAAATGAGGCGATTAGTGCACGAAGCCTGAGCCAATTTCACCAAGTCGAAGGTTTGTACGTTGACCGTAACGTGACGTTTAGTGAGCTAAAAGGAACGCTGGTCGCTTTTGCTAAAGAGTTTTACGGCAGCAATATCAAATATAAATTTCGCCCAAGCTTCTTCCCGTTCACCGAGCCAAGCTTGGAAATGGATATCACATGCTTTATATGCTCCGGCAAAGGGTGCCCGATGTGCAAAAGAACCGGCTGGCTTGAGATTCTTGGCGCAGGAATGGTTCACCCCAATGTCTTTCGTAAGGTTGGGTATGACTCTGAGTCGGTTACAGGATTTGCCTTTGGAATGGGAATTGAGCGAACAACAGTTTTACGCCACGGCATTCCAGATCTACGGATGTTACTGGAGAACGATGTGAAGTTCTTGGAACAATTTTAAATCAACGCCTTATGCGTATATCTTTTAATTGGTTACGACGTTACGTTGGATTTACTTCTACGTCTGAAGACGCTGCGCAGATTATAACATCGGCTGGTCTTGAAGTTGAGAAGATCGAACCTCTCGGAAAACATTTAGACCGTTTTGTTGTTGGCGAAGTTATTGCTGCGGAAAAACATCCGAATGCGGACAAGCTGACGGTTTGTCAGGTTCGTGTGGAAGGGGATTCTTTTAATGCTCTGCAAATTGTTTGTGGTGCTCCGAATGTGCGTGAAGGTCAAAAAGTGGCAGTCGGATTAGTCGGGGCGACAGTACCGAGAAATCAGCATGACGCTAACGGCAAGCCGTTTGTTCTAACGAAAGTAAAACTCCGCGGCGTGGAATCTAACGGAATGATCTGTTCTGAATATGAGTTAGGAATCGGTGATGATGCACAGGGTATTTTGGTTCTTGACGGCAACGCAGTTGTCGGTACAACGCTCGCCCGGCATTTAGGACTTGATGATACGGTTTTTGAAATTGGCGTTACACCGAATCGTCCTGATTGTTTAAATCATATTGGTGTAGCGCGGGAACTTGCAGCGGCAACAGGCGCACAACTTATTTTTCCTGAAGAAATAAACCGGGCGGAAGCGCGGGAAGAAATTTCTCAACATCTTACAGTGAGCGTTAAGAACACAGCAGACTGCCCGCGATATTCTGCTGTAATGATCAGCGATGTGCGCATTGGACCATCTCCATCGTGGCTGCAAAATTTCTTAAAAGCGGTTGGAGTCCGCCCGATCAACAATGTTGTTGATGTAACAAATTTTGTGATGTACGAATTGGGGCAGCCGTTACATGCGTTTGATTATCAACGTATAGCGGGAAAGAAAATTGTAGTTCAGAATGCAACGAAGGGACAGCGCTTCATAACGCTTGATGGAAAAGAGCATAAGCTTTCGGAAAATATGCTGATGATTTGTGACGCAGAAAAAGCTGTCGCTGTTGCCGGCGTAATGGGCGGATTGAACTCCGAAATTTCCGAAAAGACTACTTCGATAGTTTTGGAAAGCGCGTATTTTTCTCCAACGAGCATTCGCCGGACATCAAAGCAGCTTGGACTGAGCACCGATGCATCACAAAGGTTTGAACGGGGAATTGATCCCAACGGAACAGTTATTGCAGTCCGTCGTGCGGCGGCTTTGATTGCTGAATTTGCCGGCGGGAAAATTCTTGCAGGAGTTATTGATATTTATCCAAAAGAAATTTCTGCGCGTGAAATCCTTCTTCGTATTTCGCGTACCAATAAAATTCTTGGGACGGATCTGAATGCTGCTGATATAGAAAAATATCTTTCATCAATTGCTATTCAAGTGAAGATGGAGTCCACCTCAGCGGCGGACTCCATCTTCGTATGCACAGTTCCGACGTTTCGTCCCGATCTTTTAGAAGAAATTGATTTGATTGAAGAAGTTGCCCGACTTCACGGCTATAACAATATCGAAGACAAAATGGTGAGCGCAATAGATTTCAGAAATATGCATGTTACAATTGCGCCTGTTGCCGATGCTGCACGTTCGTGGTTTGAAGCAAATGGCTTCCATGAAACCATTTCAAACAGCATGATTGATGCAACGACGGCAGAAATATTTTCACCGCATACTGTTAGAATTTTAAATCCTCTCAGCAATGAAATGTCCGTTATGCGGCCGAGTCTGCTTCCCTCCATGCTGCAAAATATTTTTTTCAATCAAAATCACGGGACAAAGGATTTACGTCTTTTCGAAATAGGCAAAATATATGAACAAAGGGGAGCAAACGGCGGGAATGACCCCGTGCCCGGTTTTCATGAGGAAGAACGGCTTGGAATCTGCATTTCCGGAAAAAAGCAATTGCGGACATGGTACAATGAAGACCGTATAGTGGATATATTCGATATTAAGGGCATTGTAGAATCGCTCTTTTTAAAAATTCTTCTTGACAAAATTCGTTTTATTTACTATGATAGCAGTAGTTCTTTAACCGTACAAACGATAGGCATTGAAATCAATGGAACTTACAGCGGTTATCTCGGAAAGGTGAGTTCTACTTTGCTTCAAAGATTTCAAATTGAGAATGACGTTTATGTTGCAGAGATTAACCTTGCGAGTATTAAGGAGCAAGGGAGGTCATTCAAGCAATTCTTTCAACTATCAAAATTTCCTTCTGTGTTAAGAGATTTAGCTTTTCTTGTTCCGAAGAAAATATTTGTACATGATATAGAAACTGAAATATTCAAGAGCGGGGGAAGTTTGTTGAAACAAGTAACGCTTTTTGATGTGTACGAAGGAAAGAATCTACCGGAAAATGTAAAGAGCGTTGCATTTTCCTTGCACTTCGTACCGGAAGAAAAAACTCTTACCGATTCTGAGATTGATGCAGCGACAACGAAGATTGCTGAGGCAATCGGTCTCAAGTTCGGAGCAGAGTTGCGGCGAATGTAAACGAGCAAGATAAATGAACGAGGATACCTTGCAACAGCAAATTGAAGAACACGAGACTGTCGAAGCGGAAGCCAGTTCATTAGAAAAAGCACTGCAACAGTTGTGGGAAAAAACCCGTTCGGCTGCAGAGGTCATTGCCGCGCTGCGAACAGAGAAAAATGGCCTGGAGGAAAAAGTTAAGGAATTGGAAATCAGTATTGCCCAGGCTCAAAGCAATATACTTTCAAAAAATATTGAAGTAGATCAGCTTCGGATATTGGTTGATAGTCTTCGTGCAAAAGAGTCATCGGACGGAACGTTGGATGCGAAAGAGAAGATAGAATTGCAGGAGAAGATTCGGCTTTTGATTGAGAAGATCAATGCGTATCTGTGATTGTTGTTAGCAGTGAAAAATTATTAAGTAGGCAACAATTTGGCGAGGGACGGTGCAATTACAAATGGATAAAAAGAGCGTTAAGGTTAAAATTTTCGGATCGGAATATCCTCTGCGCGGGGAAAGTGAAGAGTTTACAAAGAAGGTTGCTACCTATGTTGATACAATGATTAATACAATTCATGATAAAATTCCCGAGCAGCCGCCATTGACAATTTCTGTTCTTGCCGCTTTGAATATTACCGAGGACCTCTTCAAAGAACGCGACAAGAGTGAATCAATGCTTCAGCATCTCGAGAACGAGATTATCAAGATGAGCAACTATCTTGACACGACTCTCCAGAGTCAACAATAACCTGTGCCAGTCATTTTTCATTTGAAAATATCCGCACCGTCAGCCATAGTCAGTACTATTAAAGAACCTGACAATTTCTTTAAAATGGGAGCTCGACTCATAGTCGTCATATTACAGGCCTCGCCTGCTGTTTAACAGCAGGATTTGCAATTTGCCCTCGGGCGTTCCCCATGCTTGGGGTTGCAAACAGTGGAAGTAAGAAACGATTAGGCGATCACCCACCGTGTATGAGGACTGAGGTTCTTTCAATACACCTGTCTAAGGTTGCAGTGCGGATTTTTTATTTTCCGAGGATATGAAGGAAGCGAATAATAAGGAAACGCCATGGATACCGTGATAATAATTCTTATGGTAGTTGTAGTCTGTGCTACTGCATTTTATGCCGGCTGGTACCTGAATAGTCGCGCCGGTCAAAATAAAATTATAAGTTCTGAAGAACGCGCGAAAAAAATCATTGCAGATGCGGAGCGGGATGCCAATGCAATGGCAAGAGAGAAGCTTCTCGAAGTTAAGGACGAGTGGTACAAAAAGAAACAAGAGTTCGACGCCGACTCAAACCAGCGCAGGAACAAACTTCAACAATACGAAAAGCAGCTCGAAAATAGGGAAGAGAACATTGATCGAAAGGTTGAGCTTCTCAACAAGAAGGAACGGGAAATTCATCAATTACACCGTGAAGTTGATGAAAAGTCTAAGAGTATTGAAGTAAAGCAGACTGATCTGCAGAAGCTGATTGATGAAGAAAATGTCCGGCTTGAACGCGCATCCGGAATGTCGCGAGACGAAGCGAAGCGGACGTTGATGGAGAATCTTATCAATACAGCGAAGACAGAAGCGGCTCAGACGCTGAAGGACATTCGAGATCAAGTGCGTGAAGATGCTAAAAAAGAAGCCCAGAAAGTCATCATTCAGGCGATTCAACGCTCTGGTGCAGATCATGCGGTCGAATCAACAGTGAGTGTTCTTAATATTCAAAGCGATGAAATGAAGGGGAGAATCATTGGACGGGAGGGACGTAACATCCGCGCATTTGAAGCCGCCACAGGCGTAGATGTAATAGTAGATGATACGCCTGAAGCTGTTATCTTGTCGGGGTTTGATGCGTTCCGCAGAGAAGTTGCACGAGTATCTTTAGAGCGGCTTATTGCCGATGGACGAATTCATCCGGCCCGGATAGAAGAAGTTGTAGAAAAAGTTCGAAAGGAGCTGGAGGAAGAAATTATCCGCACTGGAGAAAATGCTCTGCTTGAAGTTGGATTACCGGGTGCCCATCAGGAAATTATCAAACATATTGGTCGAATGAAATACCGTTCAAGCTACGGACAAAATCTGTTACAGCATAGCATTGAAGTTGCTTTTCTGTGTGGAATCATGTCCTCTGAACTCGGGATGGACCCGATGCTTGCAAAGCGGTCAGGCTTGTTGCACGATATCGGGAAGACTGTTGATCGCAGCGTTGAAGGACCTCACGCACTTTTGGGATACGAGCTTGCAAAGAAGTATAATGAGCACCCGATTGTTGTCAATGCAATCGGATCGCATCATGAAGATATTCCAATGGAACATCCGATCGCGGCGTTGGTGCAAGCGGCTGATGCAATCAGTGGTGCACGCCCAGGAGCACGACGTGAATCTGTTGAAGGCTATGTGAAGCGCCTTGAAAAACTTGAATCGCTTGCACAATCGTTTCAAGGAGTTGCGAAAACATATGCTATCCAAGCCGGGCGCGAAATACGGGTTATTGTCGAACATGACCGAATTGATGATGCAATGGCCGACCAGCTTTCTCATGATATCGCGCAAAAGATTCAGCAAGAAATGGAATATCCCGGACAAATTAAAGTTGTCGTTATTCGTGAAGTCAGGGCAATTTCCTTTGCGAAATGATTTAAAGATGGTCTCCGCCTCAAAAAGTGGAGACCATCTTGGCAATTCCATTTGCAAATATTTAACACTTACACTGCCATGTTGATGCGGCTGGGAATAACAGGAGGAATTGGAAGCGGTAAATCGTTTGTTGCAGAAATTCTGAAAAACAAAGGCGTTAAAGTTTTTTCTGCAGATGAAATTGCAAATGACCTCACCGAGAATGACAAAGCTATCCGTCGAAAAATCATTGAAGCGTTTGGAGCTGCCTCATATAACAGCACGACGAATGCTTTAGACCGATCATATATTGCTCACATAGTTTTTTCCAATCAGAAGAAATTGCACGAGCTTAATTCCATTGTCCATCCTGCTGTCATTCGTAGTATCGAACAGCAATGCAAAAGAGTGGAACACGATGCGGCGGTACCGTATATCGGCATTGAAGCAGCGCTTGTATTCGAGTCCGGTTTGTATAAAAATTTAGATTATGTCCTTGGCATTGTTGCCGATGATGAAGTTCGTACCGGGCGCGTGATGAAACGTGACGGTCTCACTGATAAAGAAATAATGCGAAGGATGAATTCGCAGCTGCCGGTAGAGCAGATTGTTGAAAAAGCTGATTTCATTTTGTACAATAACGAAACTGAAGATGTGTTGCGTTCAAAAGTAGAATTTTTTCATTCACTCTTTCTCACACTACCTTCCCAAAGAAAACAATGAACACTCCCGAAAAAGAACAACAATTATTTTTTCATACATATAAACGCCTTTCGCTTGAAATTGATCGGGGCGAAGGTTGCTACCTGTTCGCTAAAGACGGAAAAAAATATCTTGATATGTTTGCCGGCTTGGCGGTGAATGTATTGGGCTATAACCATCCTGCGATTATCAAGGCGATTGAAACACAAATTAGAAAATACAATCATCTTTCAAATTATTTTATCCAGGAAACCCAAGTTCAGCTCGCAGAGCAGCTGTTAAAGATCTCGGGGTATGAAAAGATTTTTTTCACAAACAGCGGAACGGAAGCAATCGAAGGGGCGCTCAAGCTTGTGCGAAAATGGGGGAGCGCCAAGAAGAAAATTAATGTTTTTGGTATGACAAACGGGTTCAGCGGACGAACAATGGGTGCATTGTCCTTAATGGATAAAGATAAGTATCGCGCCGGCTACGGTCCGTTTCTTGAGCATTGCGGCCATATCGAATTCAACAATGTTGAAAGCCTGAAAAGTTCTGTTGATGTAAATACTGCAGCGGTCTTTTTAGAGTTCGTGCAAGGAGAAGGCGGCATTGTTCCCGTCACACAGGATTTTGTCGAAACGCTGAAAAACTTGAGCGAGAAATTCGGTTTTCTTATTGTAGCGGATGAAATTCAGTCAGGCATTCAACGGAGCGGAAAATTTTTTGCATTCCAGCATTTTAATATTGAACCTGATATAGTAACCGTTGCAAAACCGATTGGCGGCGGTTTGCCTTTAGGCGCAATCATAGGTTCACACAAAGTCGCAGATGTATGGACGTATGGCGTTCATGGAACTACCTTCGGAGGAAATCCTGTTGCTTGTGCGGCAGGTCTTGCGGTACTCAACGCGCTTACAACGCGCGAAATGCAGGTTCATATCAATGCAATGTCGGAGTATCTCTTCGCGAAGTTACATGACCTTCAACAAAAACATCACGTAATAAAAGAAGTACGCGGCATGGGATTAATGATTGGCGTTGAGCTGCATCGCGAAAGCGCGCCTATTGTTGACGCAATGCTGGCAAAAGGTGTGCTGGCAAATGCAACTGCAGCAACAGTAGTGCGAATTTTGCCGCCGTTGATTCTTTCTAAAAAAGAAGCCGATGAGTTTTTGACCATCTTTCAAGAAGTACTTAATGAACTATGAAATATAAGGTGTAAAGATTACTCATTTTTCAGTATCTATATTACTTGACATTAGAATTGACTCATCCTATATTTATCTGACCGTATGAAGCTATTGTTAAGCTTTTGTTAACCAACGGTGAACTACATACACAAACATTAAGAGGAGGTTTTTATGAAGAAGATGTTGGCAATAGTTGTCGCTGGGTTACTTATCACCAGTATTGGTTTTGCACAAGACGTGACTCCGGCGGCAAAAGCCGGCTCTAAATCATTGAATTTTACATTTAACGGACTCGGCACATTTGGACTTAATGGTACAGGTCCATCTGCTGGCGCGCCGACAGCGGGAATAGGAGTTTCATATTTTTTGAGCAATGATGCCGCTGTCCGGGTTGGTTTTCAGATTGGTTCACAAAGTTCAACCATTCCTGCAAATCCTCCGGCAGGCGTGAGCGGGACGGACGGAAGTACTTCAGCATTTGTACTAGGCGTAACTGGCGATTATCTTATGTACATGAATGCAGGGCGTGTTCGTCCTTATTGGGGCGGTGGTGTAATGTTTACTCTCTCTACAAATGATAGCAAAAATGCTGTGGTAGGAGGAGGAACACAAACAGAAGTAAAAAACGCACCTCCGGCAGGAACGTCTTTTGGATTAATGGGAATTTGTGGTGCAGAATTTTTCCTTTATCCTGAATTGAGTTTGTCTGCCGAATATAACCTGAATCTTTTTAGCGTTACCTCCAATTCAGATCAAGAGGTTATTAACGGCAGCACAACAACAACGACAAAAATGGGAAGTACAACAACCATTCTTGGCTTTGGCGCTGCCGGTGCCACACTGCACATTTATTTCTAAATCTGAAATCTTTTTTTGATCATAAAGGCGTCTTGAATCAAATTCAGGACGCCTTTTTTATTTGGCTCATTTTTTTCGTATCTTCCTTTATGCAAATGAAAACTGATTTTCTTGTTATTGGCAGCGGCATTGCCGGATTATATTTTGCAATAAAAGCTGCGGAGATGGGAACTGTTGCGATCATCACCAAAAAAGAACAGGCGGAATCCAACACAAATTACGCGCAAGGCGGGATTGCTTCTGTCATATCTGCGGATGATTCGTTTGACTCACACATTGCCGATACCTTGAATGCAGGTGCCGGCTTATGTCATCGCGATGCGGTGGAGGTGATTGTTCGTGAAGGACCAGCGCGCATTAATGAATTGCTCACTCTTGGCGTTGAATTCACGAAGAAGAATAATCAATTGGATTTAGGACGTGAAGGGGGACACTCGAAACATCGTATTGTTCACGCGGCAGACCTTACCGGGCATGAAGTTGAACGTGCCCTTCTTGAAAAAGTCAATCAGCATCCAAATATTCAGGTATTTGAAAACCACGCTGCTATTGATCTGATTACAGAACATCATCTGGTGAATACCGGCAAAGCCGAACATCGCCAAAACACGCATTGTTGGGGAGCGTATGTTCTCGATTCAAAATCAAATACGGTGAAAACCTTTTTGTCGTCGGTCACTATGCTTGCAACCGGCGGCACGGGTCAAGTCTATTTACATACGACAAATCCGCTTATTGCTACCGGCGATGGAATTGCAATGGCATACCGAGCAGGAGCAAAAGTTGGCAATATGGAATTCATCCAATTTCATCCGACGACCTTGTTTAATTCGGGAGCACCATCATTTCTTATTTCGGAAGCAGTAAGAGGGTTCGGCGGAATTCTTCGTACCCGTGATGGTGCAGACTTTATGAAGAAATATGACGCTCGCGGTTCACTGGCACCGCGTGATATTGTCGCCCGCGCGATTGACTCAGAACTAAAACGAAGCGGCGACGAGTGTGTTTTCTTAGATGTGACTCATCATAAAGCAAATGAGACAAGTTCGCATTTCCCAAATATTTATAAACGTTGTCTTGAATTTAACATTGATATTACGAAAGATTTAATCCCCGTCGTACCAGCAGCACATTATTCTTGTGGAGGTGTTGTTACAGACCTTTACGGCTCTACATCTATTGTCGGACTTTTCGCTTGCGGAGAAGTAAGCATGACAGGCGTTCACGGAGCAAATCGCCTGGCGAGTAATTCGCTATTAGAGGCACTTGTGTTTTCTACGCGAGCTGCAGCGCAAATCAAAGAAAAGAAAATATACTCTTCAATAACTCCTGAAATTCCGGAATGGGACGAAAGTGGAACTGTCAATGCAGACGAATGGGTTTTAATAGCGCACGATAGAAAAGAAATTCAGCAAATTATGTGGGATTATGTCGGTATCGTGAGGTCAAATCACCGGTTGGATCGGGCTAATCGCCGGATACAACTTATTTTGCAGGAAGTGTTAGATTTTTACAAGCGTACCGCTGTAACTGCAGAGTTGATTGAATTGAGAAATCTTGCTCGAACTGCGGAGTTAATTATTCGTTCAGCATTATCTAGAAAGGAAAGCCGTGGTCTTCACTATACTACAGATTACCCTAAACCAAATGATAGTGAATGGTTGAGAGACACAATTGTAAATTCATGATAATAAATGAATAAGATAAACATTAATAAGGATAAGCCGCGTTGTGCTTGTGGCATTTTCGGAATTTTTGGCCACCCGCAAGCTTCACTTCTGACGTATTATGGGCTTCACGCGCTTCAACATAGAGGACAGGAAGCGAGCGGTATTGTTGCATGTGAATTTGATAATGAAAAGAAGAAACACCATTTCCATGCAGTCAAAGGCATTGGACTGGTGACGGATGTTTTTCGTGATTATCAAACGGTTCAGGATCAGTTAAAAGGCTTTTCATCAATTGGTCATAATAGGTATTCGACTGCAGGCTCAACCAATAACCGCGCAAATATTCAGCCATTTATGGTGAATTACCGAAACGGAAATCTTGCCATCGCACATAACGGCAACCTCACAAATTTCCGGACACTGAGGACAGAGCTTCAAAATGAAGGGACAATTTTTCAGACGACTTCAGATAGCGAGATTCTTTTACATCTCACCGCAAGAAGCAAAGAAAAGAATCAAATTGATCAAATCAGAGAAGCGCTTGAAAAAGTTGAGGGAGCATTTTCGCTTGTCATTCTCACGGACACCGCTCTCATTGCAGCGCGTGACCCGTATGGTTTCCGTCCACTTGCTTTAGGAATCAAAGATGATCGCTATGTTGTGGCTTCTGAGACGTGTGCGTTTGATATGATCAACGCTACGTACCTGCGGGATATTGAGCCGGGAGAGATTTTAGTGATCAATGAAGATACTGTCAAAACCAAAACACCAAAGTCTTACAAGTTGTCTAAAAAAGCACAGCATCATCATTGCATTTTTGAATATATCTATTTCTCGCGTCCAGACAGCCAGATTTTCGGTGAAAGTGTGGACAAAGTGAGGCGTAAGCTTGGCAAAGCACTTGCTCAAGAAGCACCAGTTCCTGAAAGCAGTGACGGCAAGCCGGCGATCGTTATCAGTGTTCCAGATTCAAGTAATACGGCGACTCTCGGTTATGTTTCAGAGTGCAACAAGTTAGGGCACAAAACAAAATTGGAGATCGGGTTAATTCGCAATCACTATGTGGGACGGACTTTCATCCAGCCGGAACAGGGACAGCGCGAGATGAAAGTGAAGACGAAATACAATACAGTGAAAGGTGTCTTGAAAGGACGTACTGTCGTTGTCGTAGATGATTCTATCGTTCGAGGAACTACATCAAAGCAATTAGTTAAGTTGTTAAAGGAAGCTGAACCGCGGGAAATTCATTTCAGAATCACTTCACCGCCAATTGTCAGCCCCTGCTACTGGGGGATGGATTTTCCGAGCAAAAAAGAATTGATTGCAGTCCAGTGCAAAGAAGAAGTAGAAAAGATTCGGCAGGAATTAGGTGTCAATAGCATTCATTATCTTTCAATGGAAAAGATGCTGGAAGCAGCTCCTTCGACTGAACAGCGGCACTATTGCACGGCGTGTTTCGGAGGTAAATTTCCCACTGAAGTTGAAACTGCAACGCAAAACAAGAATGACCTCGAAGCATAATAATGACGATTGAAGGAAAATTCTGGACGATTTCAAATGTTCTGAGCCTTAGCAGAATTGCACTAATGGTACCGATAGTGGTTTTATTGATCAGTGCCATTCCATTCCATCGTGAATACGCTGTTTGCTTCATGCTCCTTGCATTGATGACCGATGCCCTTGATGGTTATTTCGCTCGACGTTTCAATCAAGTAAGCGAATTAGGTAAGATTATTGATCCTCTCGCCGACAAATTAGCCGTGGGCGTTGTTATTATTTTGTTAACGGCATTTCGGGATATTCCATTGTGGTATACCAGTGCGGTAATTCTGCGGGATGTGCTGATATTTAGCGGCGGCGTTTATGTCAAAAAACGGACCGGACATGTGCTTGCGTCCAATATTTTCGGCAAAGCCACCGTTGTTCTTATTGCCATTACAATAATTTTTGCACTCTTACGCAATCCGGTGTTTCATGATATTTTTGAAATTGCTGAATGGGCGAGCGTTGTTATGATGCTGCTTTCTTTTGCGAGCTACACGCAACGGTTTTTCTCCATTATCGGTTCGAATTCAAAATTAGAACAAGCTTCGCAATGAAACTTTTTGGTTCTCAGACATTTTCCCGCTTGAAAGAAGGGCTTGCCAAAACACGCGATACACTTGTCACCAAAGTGAACCGCCTGATTTCCGCAAGCGGAAAAGTTGACAAACAATTTCTTGATGAGCTGGAAGAAATTCTTATCAGCGCTGATGTCGGTGTTGATATGACAGCGGAGATCATATCGAATATTCAGCAGCGGGTCAAAGATGAACGCTACCAAAATGAAGAAGAATTAAAGCTTATCGTCAATAATGAAATTGCGAAGGTATTTACGCATAGTTTCAATGGACATAAAGATGAAACCCTGTTCTCTGTTTCACCGCCCGTGAAACCGTATGTCATTATGGTCGTCGGTGTGAATGGTGTTGGAAAAACTACAACGATCGGAAAGCTTGCGTTCAATTATAGAAATGCGGGAAAGGATGTTATTATCGGAGCGGCAGATACATTTCGTGCCGCTGCAAACGAACAGCTTGAAATTTGGGCTGAACGTGCCGGTGTGAAAATTATTCAGTCCGCCAGCAGCGGACATGGATCCGATCCGGCCGCTGTTGCGTTCGACACAATTCAATCGGCACGATCACAAAATGCTGATGTGGTAATCATTGACACAGCAGGGCGGCTTCACACTAAAAGCAATCTGATGGAGGAATTAAAAAAAATAAAACGTGTCATGAATAAAGGCCTTACCGGCTCGCCGCACGAAGTGTTATTGGTTATTGATGCTTCAACAGGGCAAAATGCGATTCAACAAGCGCGGCAGTTTCATTCAGCAGTCGGTATCACTGGCATTGTTGTCACGAAACTGGACGGTACAGCGAAGGGCGGAATTGTTTTGAGCATCAGTAAATCGTTAAGCGTTCCCGTACGATATGTTGGTGTAGGTGAGCAGATTGACGATTTACAGTCGTTCAGCGCAGAAACCTTTACAGCGGCATTATTTGAGAAGGAAACAGTGTGAAACTTTCATGGAAACAATACGATCTTCATTTACGCCACGCCTTTAGAATTTCACGCGGTGTTGAAACCATTGATCCCGTCATGATTGTAACACTGGAACAGGATGGAATAGTTGGTTATGGAGAAGCTTCACCCAGCCCGCGTTACAACGAAACAATTGAAACTATCGAAGCATTTCTAAAACGAATTGACTTTACGCGTTTTACCGACCCGTTTCAAACGGAAGAGATTTTGCTTTATATCCAATCGCTTGCGACTCATAATACAAGCGCGAAATGCGCCGTGGATATTGCTATCCATGATTGGATTGGGAAAAAAATAAACCTCCCGTTGTACAAGTTTTTCGGACTGGATAAATCGAAAACTGCATTAAGTTCTTTTACTATTGGCATAGATTCACCCGAAATGCTTATCCAAAAAGTCCGCGAAGCAGAAGAATATCCGATCTTGAAAGTGAAAGTCGGAATGGAAAACGATAGAGAAATTATCAGCACGATTCGTTCTGTTACAGACAAAGTGTTGAGAGTTGACGCAAACGAAGGATGGACAAAGAAAGAAGTCGCGCTCGAACGCATCAAATGGCTGCAAGATCAAAATGTCGAATTTGTTGAGCAGCCAATGCCCGCCTCGCAGCTTGATGATATCAAATGGCTCCGCGATAAAGTAGAAATGCCGCTCATCGCCGATGAAAGTGTGATCGGCTTGACAGATATTCCAAAGCTTGGCGATGCGTTCGACGGTATCAACATTAAGCTGATGAAATGCACCGGCATTCGCGAAGCGCTTCGTATGATTCACACTGCCCGCGCGATGAATATGAAAATCATGATGGGATGTATGATTGAAACTGCTGTTGCAATTTCTGCCGCATCGCACCTTTCGCCATTGTTGGATTATGCCGATTTGGATGGAAATGTTTTGATTACAGACGATCCGTTCGATGGCGTAAGAAACATAAAAGGGAAATTGGAGCTGAACAACAATCCCGGATTAGGTGTTGTTCTAAGAAGTTAAGCCTCAAAAAACCACAGTATGGCAGCAACAATCAATATATTGCCGGAACACCTTGCAAATAAAATTGCTGCAGGTGAAGTTGTTCAGCGCCCTGAATCTGTTGTAAAAGAGCTGCTTGAAAACTGTATTGATGCTCATGCCTCTGCAATTCGAATTATTATCAAAGACGGCGGGAAAAGTTTCATTCAAATCATTGATGACGGCATCGGTATGGGTGAAGAAGATGCGTCACGTGCATTTCTTCGCCATGCAACAAGCAAAATTTCTTCCTACGAAGATTTGGAACATATTCAAACGCTCGGCTTTCGCGGAGAAGCGTTAGCATCTATTGCATCGGTAGCACATGTTGAATTGAAAACACGCAATGGCAGCGATGAAGCGGGAACATTGCTCCGCATTGAAGGTGGAGAAGTAAAAGAACAGGGGAAGACCGGGATTCCGCAGGGAACGACAATTACGGTGAAGAATTTATTCTTCAGCACACCTGCCCGCCGGCATTTTATGAAATCGAACAACACCGAATTTAAGCATGTGTACGACGTCGTACAGCGCATTGCTCTATCACATCCGGAAGTTGCAATTCAGCTTATCAGTGATGACGAGAACCTGCTCGATGTGAAGGCTTCGCCGATAGAAGAGCGGGTGAAGGATTTGTACGGCGAAAGGTTTTTTGAAACTCTTGTTCCTGTCCGTGAGCAAACAGAAATTCTTTCTCTCTCCGGTTACGTCGGGAAACCGGAGTTCGCACGAAAGTCAAAAGTTGACCAGCTTTTTTTCCTCAACGGGCGTTACATTGTCAGCCGATCGCTGAATCATGCAGTTTTTTCCGGTTACGAGCATCTTGTTGAAAAAGGAAATTTCCCATTTTATCTTTTGTTTATTGAGCTTGATCCGGAAAAAGTTGATGTGAATGTTCATCCTTCAAAAATGGAGGTGAAGTTTGCAGACGAACAGGCAATTTATCGGATAATCATGGCGGTGGTGCGTAAGACGTTAGGGATGAATGATCTTGTTCCATCGCTTAATGTCAATCAAGGTGCCGGCGATTCACGCAATGCAACGCTGCAGCACGCAGCAATTCCGCGTTTTTTCTCGCCGCAGGCGAATACGATAGGCTCATCGTTTACTCCCGAACAGACTTTACCTCCTCAGCCTTCCTCTGACAATTTTCCATTCGATTTTGAAAAACTTTTTTCAGCACAACCTTCGGCTCGCGATGATCATACAACTGCGCCAGAGTTGAAGCCGCAACAGTTTGCACACGGTACGCGCGAGGGTGAAATCATCGAGGGAAAAGCAATTTGGCAGCTTCATAATAAATATATTTTATCCCAGATTCGTACCGGCTTAATGATTATTGACCAGCACGTTGCGCATGAACGGGTTTTATATGAGCGGGCGTTAGCAAACTTCGAAAATGCGGTCCCATCGTCCCAGCAATTATTATTTCCTCATACCATTCAACTTTCGCCCGGCGATTATGCGCTGGCAAGCGAGATTCTTTCTCCGCTTCAATCGCTTGGCTTTGAATTGAAATTGTTCGGAAAGAACACTGTGGTGTTAGAAGGTGTGCCGACAGATGTGAAAGCAGGAAGCGAGTCAACCATTCTTCAGGATATTCTTGATGAATTTAAAAACAATCAGCATCGTGTGAAGCTTGAGGCACGCGACAATGTGGCGAAATCGTTTGCGTGTAAAGCGGCTGTTAAAGCAGGCGACCCGTTGACTGAGGTTGAGATGCGTGTGCTTATTGATCAGCTTTTTGCAACGGCAATGCCGTACGTTTGTCCGCACGGCAGGCCGGTATTGGTGAAGGTTTCTCTCACAGAATTGGATCGCCGCTTCATGCGGACATCATAACCTGGATTCATAACAAGAGGAGAATGACAATGGACAATGCACAAGCCATGAAACGGGAAAAAGAGCAATGGCAAAACCGTGCACAGCAAGGGGGAAAATTGCGCGGCGTCAAGTTCACCACCGTCAGCGGAGCACCTATTGAAATGCTATACTCGCCCGAAGATGTGGAGAACATCAATTATTTGTCCGACATTGGATTTCCTGGCGAGTATCCTTACACCCGCGGCATACACGATACCATGTACCGTGGGAAATTATGGACGATGCGTCAGTTTGCCGGCTTCGGAACGCCGGAGGATACCAATGCCCGGTTTAAGTATCTGCTTGAACATGGACAAACCGGATTGTCCACAGCATTCGATTTACCTACACTCATGGGCAGAGATGCAGACGATCTGCTTTCAGAAGGCGAAGTAGGGATTTGCGGCGTCTCAGTCAGTTCGTTAGCCGATATGGAGATTCTTTTTCACGGAATTCCGTTGGACAAAGTTTCGACATCAATGACAATCAATGCTCCAGCTGCAATGTTGCTTGCTTTTTATGTCGCAGTTGCTGAACAGCAAAAAATTCAACCTCAGCTGCTTCGAGGAACAATTCAAAACGATATTCTCAAAGAATATATTGCGCAGAAGGAATGGATTTATCCTCCGACGCCGTCAATGCGAATCATCACGGATATGTTTTCGTACTGCACGAAAGAACTTCCGCAGTTTAATCCTATCTCCATAAGCGGCTATCATATACGCGAGGCTGGCTCAACTGCTGTGCAGGAACTTGCGTTCACTCTTGCGGATGGATTAGCGTACGTTGAAGCCGGTGTCGCGGCGGGACTTGATATAGATGAATTCGTTCCACGGCTTTCTTTTTTCTTCAATTCCCACCTGGATTTTTTTGAAGAGATTGCAAAATTTCGTGCGGCGAGAAAGATTTGGGCTAAGAAAATGCGCTACAAGTACGGTGCTAAAAACCCGAAATCCTGGATGCTCCGGTTTCACACACAAACAGCAGGTTGTTCGCTAACAGCTCAGCAGCCGGAAAACAATATTATGCGTACGGCATTTCAGGCGCTTGCCGGAGTGTTGGGTGGAACGCAGTCGCTGCATACGAATTCTATGGATGAAACACTTGCCTTGCCTTCTGAGAAAGCAGTGAAAATTGCTTTGCGGACGCAGCAAATTATTGCTCACGAAATCGGCGTAGCGAATACCATTGATCCTCTTGCCGGCAGCTATTTTATCGAATCGCTGACAAGGCAAATGGAAGAAGAAGCCGAACAATATTTTGAAAAGATTGATGCTCTCGGCGGTGTCATCGCTGCGATTGAACAAGGCTTCTTTCAAAGAGAAATTGCAGATGCGGCGTACCGTTACCAAAACGAAATTGATAAAAAAGAAAAAATCATTGTCGGTGTGAATGACTTTGTTGAAGATGATGAACAGATTGAAATACCGCTTTTGACAATTCCACCCGAAGTAGAAATAAAACAGCGGCAGCGCCTTGCCGATGTGCGGCAAAGCAGAAATCAGGAAGGTGTTGAGCAAGCGTTGAAAGAGATTCAACGCGCCGCAGCGGACGGCTCAAATCTTATGCCCCGATTGATTGACGCCGCACGCGCGTATGTTACGCTTGGTGAAATGTGTAACGCATTGGTTGAACAATTCGGAGTGTACGAAGAGCCGGCAGTTTTTTAAAATTCATGGCGAACGCAAATTCTTACATTAAGCTGCTGCGTCCATCTCAATGGAGCAAAAACTTCTTCATTTTTGCTCCTCTTGTTTTCTCCCGAAATTTATTTGAATCCGCACCGCTTCTTCAAGCGGCGAAAGGGTTTATCGCGTTCTGTTTGATTTCCAGCAGCGTGTACATTATTAACGACATTTTTGATCGCAGCGAGGACAGTGTTCATCCGGTAAAGCGCGACCGTCCGATTGCTTCGGGGAAAATTTCTATAACCGCCGGATTCATTGTAAGTGCACTTCTTCTTTTTATTTCAATTGCGGTCTCTTGGTTTTTACCAATCAGGTTTATCGTAGTGATTGTTTTCTACTTTGTCATGCAATTTTTTTATTCGTTTAAGTTGAAGAGAATTGTCATCCTTGATGTGTTTATCATAGCGGCAGGGTTTATGCTGCGTGTTATCAGCGGTGCTGAAGCGATTAACGTTCAGGTTTCAAGCTGGATTATTCTCTGCACAATGTTTCTCTCGCTGTTTCTTGCATCGGCAAAACGCAGAGGAGAATTGGTATCGTTGACTGAAATAAACAACCTGATGCAGCGTAAAGTCCTAAAAGAATACAGCCTTGAGCTTCTAAATTCTATGATGATAATAGCTGCTACCGGAATGGCTATTTCTTATGCGCTGTACAGTGTTGCCGGCAGAACTGTAACGGTGTTTGGAACGGAAAACTTAATTTTCACAACAATTTTTGTTTTGTTTGGAATTTTTCGTTATCTCTATCTTGTCGTCAATAAGAAAATGGGAGAAAATCCCGTAGCCATTCTCACGAAAGATGCGCCCACGCTTGTGAATCTGTGCCTGTGGTTTTTTGTCTGCCTTGTTATCATCTATCGTTAATTCTTTACATGTTTTATCTTTGCGAAAAAGAGCGCCATAGGCAGGACAAAGCGCCGCTTCGCCTACTTTCTTTGAGGAACGAAGAGTCCAGCGATTTCGTTTAACAAAATAAATTGCTCCAGCCTTTCACAGCAAAGCAGGCTAAGTCTATGGTGATCAAAAAACAAAACGATATTCCATCTTCAGAAATAACAGATGAAAAGTTATATTTCAATCGCCGTAATTTTCTGAAGACTGCCGCCGTGGCTGCAGCGGGGGCAACGGCATACACGCTATTTTCAAAAAAGAATTCATCTGCCTTCGCTCAGGATAATAATTCATGGAAGCCGGCCAATCCCAGCAAGTTTGATACAACTGAGACCCTGACACCGTACAAAGATGTGACAACCTACAATAATTTTTATGAGTTCGGTGTTGATAAAAGCGATCCGTCAGAAAATGCCTGGCGGCTGACGACAACTCCGTGGACGGTTGAAGTTGATGGAAATGTTAAAAAGCCGGCAATATATCATCTTGAAGATTTTGTGAAGCCGTACAAATTGGAAGATCGTATTTATCGCATGAGATGCGTTGAAGGGTGGTCCATGGTTATTCCGTGGCTCGGTTTTCCATTATCGGATATCATTAAGCGGGCTGAACCGACTGCTGCAGCGAAGTTCGTCGCATTTCAAACTCTTTACCGCCCCAATGAGATGATGGGACAACAAAACAACGTGTTGCAATGGCCTTATGTCGAAGGCTTACGGATGGATGAAGCAATGAATCCATTGACAATACTCGCTGTTGGTTTATATGGAAAGACTCTTCCAAAACAAGACGGCGCGCCGCTGCGTCTTGTTGTTCCGTGGAAATACGGTTTCAAAGGAATCAAATCAATCGTTAAAATTAGTTTTGTCGGGAATCAACCGCCGACATCGTGGAATCGTTATGCTCCGAATGAATACGGTTTTTATTCGAATGTGAATCCAAATGTTGATCACCCTCGCTGGAGTCAGGCGCGCGAACGGCGCATTGGTGAATTTTTTAAGAGACCGACACTGATGTTCAATGGCTATGGCGATCAAGTGGCATCAATGTATTCCGGCATGGACCTGAGGAAATATTTTTGACGCCATACTCAAGCAAACTTTTTAACCGCAAAAGGCGCAGAGGAGTAGATAAAAATAAACTTCGCGCTCTTTGCGGTGAATGATCACCTTTTTGGAAAAAAAGATCGTCATATCGTGGATTTTCAAGCCGGTCGTGTTTGTAGTGTGTCTTACGCCGCTTGCATTACTGGCATGGAACGGATTCAACGGACAACTCAGCGCAAACCCGATTTCTGATATTACAAATGAAACGGGGATTTGGACGCTTCGTTTGATTGTGGCTACGCTTGCCGTAACACCGTTAAGACGAATAACAAAAATTCACACGCTGATAAGATTCAGAAGAATGGTGGGGCTGTTTGCATTTTTTTATGGCTGCCTTCATTTCACTACATATATCTGGCTTGATCAGTTTTTTGATTGGCATTCAATTCTTCGCGACATTCCAAAACGTCCATTCATTACGATAGGCTTTGCGAGCTTCATTTTGATGATTCCCCTGGCTGTTACTTCGACGAAAAAAATGATCCGTCGCCTAAAAGGGAGGAAGTGGAATTTGTTGCACCGGCTCATTTATGTCACGGCGATTGGCGGTGTCATTCATTATTTGTGGCTTGTCAAAGCTGATACACAACGGCCGATAACTTACGGGATTATTATTGCAGTACTGTTTGCCTTCCGGTTGTGGATATATTTTGACTCGCGTTTTTCCTCTTCCCGGGTTTTACCTGAAAGAAAATTCCAGCTTTCAAAGCAGGAAATTGAGTCTGTGTGAGCTATTGTTTTTCGTTAGATTCTTGCCTTCTCAAAAGTAGTTTCCTATATTGCTTCATCCCGAAGCGCTTTTCGCATTGGGAATATATTCTCACAATAATTCTGCACTACTTTGGAGTTTGATCAGTCCGCCTTCGGCGGATTACAATGTAAGATTATTAGTCTTTCATTGTTCCGCTATCCCAAAGGGATTTTCAATATGGAATGCCGTAAAGCGGCATTTTTCATGAGATCGAGCTCACGCTTTTATTTTCTCCTCAGTATTTTTTTGTGCGCCTTTACGGGAGCATCTCCAGTGCTGTTTGCTCAGGTTGTAAACCCCAATGGGGTTGCAAACCCCATTGGGATTGCACCTCCCCTTGGCGAAGGCGCGGCTGAACGATTTAAACTTTCAGCGAATCCTAACGACTCAACATTTTCCCTCTCACATCCGCTCGTTATTCCCAACTCGGAACGTGTGTACCTTGGTTCGACTCAGCTAACAGAGGGCAAAGATTTTAGCATGAGTCCGTCGCCTGCACGGGTTGTCATAAACAGAAAAATGCTGGAGAAATTAATTGACAAAGACTCCATCATCTCTGTTTATTACAATTACTTCCCGTTTACTTTTCGTGATATTTATCGGCACCGAGAGACTCTCGTTATGAAAGATACTTCTAGCGGGAAAGAAATATTTGCGACACGCCAGTCGCAAGCACTCACGCTTTCCAATATCTTCGGAAATGATCTTCAGAAGAGCGGAAGTATATTTCGCGGGTTTACAATCGGTTCAAATCAAGACTTACAATTGAATTCCGGCTTCCGCCTTCAACTATCGGGAAAGCTTTCCAGTGATATTGATGTTGTAGCGGCACTGACAGATGAGAACACACCTCTTCAGCCGGAAGGGAATACACAAACGCTTCAGGAAATTGACCAAGTGTATGTAGAATTGCGGAGCACAAATTATGGTGCAACACTCGGCGATTTCTATTTCGATATGAATGGAGGCGAATTTGCCGCTATCAACCGCAAGCTGCAAGGCGCAAAAGGCGTCGGATCGTTTAACGCAGGAAAATTTTCAGATTCTGTTGTTGTTTCCGGAGCGAGTTCGAAAGGAAAGTATTTCACAAACACTTTTATGGGAATTGATGGTGTCCAGGGACCCTACCGTCTTTCCGGAAAAAACAATGAGCGCAACATCGTTGTCATAGCCGGCACTGAAAAGGTTTATGTAGATGGAAATTTGATGACACGAGGCGACGTAAATGATTATTCTATCGAATATTCTACGGCTGAAATTACTTTTTCCTCAAAGAGATTGATAACGAGTGCGTCTCGTATTGTGGTAGACTTTGAATACAGCGATCGTTTTTATGCAAGAAATTTTTTTGCTGTCCAGTCAAAAACACAATACTCCAACAACGACGTAAGCTTAACGGCAAGCTATATCCAGGAAGGGGACGATCCTTCCACGCCGATTGACATCACACTTTCAGATTCCGACAAAGCCTTGCTTGCGAAGAGTGGAGCACAACCTGCCATAAAGTCCGGAGTTGTGTATGCAGGTGTTGATTCTGTTACCGGAATTGGACGAGGACAATACGCGCGGGCGGACACTGTTATCGGAGATTCTGTGTACACAATTTACAAATTTGTGACTGGAACACCTCAGGCGCTGTACAATGTTGCGTTTACTTTTGTAGGAAATGGTAATGGAGATTATCATCGTCAGGCATTAGGTGAATATTCTTTTGCAGGGAAAGGGCAAGGAGAATACTTACCGATTACGATCCTGCCCGCGCCGCAGTTGCAGCAGCTTGTTGACATAAACACGGATGCCCGCATTACGAAAAGCCTCAGCGTCAATGGAGAATACGCCTTCAGCAACTTCAACAGTAATCGTTTTTCTGCATTAAGTAATTCTGCAAATACAGGAAATGCAATCAAGTTATCGTTGTCATTTCAACCGACTAATATACAGATAGGATCAATGAATGCTGGCTCTCTGCAATTTTCTGCAATGGAACGTTATCTCGATCAGAGTTTTTCTCCGGTTGACCGCATTAACGATGTTGAGTTTTCCCGTATGTGGAGTATCGACAGCACAGTAAATCTTCAGCCGTCATCGGAAGAAATTCGTGAAGCCAATCTCTCGTATTCACCGATAAAGCCGTTAACCGTAAGCGGATTTTTAGGAACAAACGACCACGGAGCACAATTCTCTTCACAACGGCGCGGAGGGTCCGTTGCGTTTTCTGCCGATTCACTTCCGTCCTTCGATTACGGACTCACCGAAATTTCAAGTCAGGTTGAAAATCCCTTTGGGGATAAAGCACAACAAACGAATAGCAACTGGATACAACAAAGCGGCGGGGCAAGTTATACAATCGGCTCGTTTATTCCTTCTTTGCGATTTCAAGCCGAACAAAGACGAATCGGAACACCGGCAGCAGATTCGCTGAACGATGCAAGCTTCTCGTATACTTCAATCGCTCCTAAACTAGACGCACGCAATTTATGGGGAATGGATGCATCTGCGGGTTACGAGTTTCGCAATGATAATGCCGCACTGCACGGGACTCTTCATCCGCAGGCACAATCATTCACTCAAAGCTATTCATGGCTTCTGCACGAAATTCAGGATTTTTCTTCCAATGTCAATGTGACAATTCATGATAAGGTGTTTCAAAAAGCATTCACGCAGACTGAAAATTCCCTTTGGGCATCGCCGGATATTCATACGCTGCTTGTCCGTTCTCAGGCGCGGTACACTCCGCTGCGCCGTTCTGTAGATGCCGATGTTCTGTATGAAGTTTCACGCGAGCGTTCTGCGAAACTTCAGAGAGTCTTTTATAAAGTGCCTGTAGGAGAAGGGCAATACATTTGGGTGGACGGTAACCATAATGGTATTGTTGATTATACGGACGAAAACGATTTCCAGCTCAGCAGATACGATGGTGAATATAATGTCACGACTGTGCCGACCGAGCAGCTTTTTCCGATTGTAGGCGTAAAATCTTCCGCACGGCTGCAGTTAATGCCGTCGCGTATTTTCACCGGCGAAAGCTCATGGTTAGAAAAAACTCTGTCGCAGCTTTCGACTGAAACGCTTTTCAGAGTTGAAGAGCAGAGTTCTGATCCGGACACGAAGCAATTGTATCTTCTTAACCTCAAACATTTTCTAAATGATGAAACGACAATCCTTGGAGCGCAGACTTTTCAACAGGACATGTATGTTTTTCAGAATCGCCGGGATTTCTCGATGAGATTCAGATTTTTACAGCGACGCGGACTGGGACAATATAATTCCGGAGCAGAGCACAGCTACAACAGAGAGCGCTCCACACGCATTCGTTTTCAATTAACACAAGAAATAGCGGATCAGGTGGATTTTGTTAATAAGCAGGATAATGTAGCGGCGGCGGTATTGAGCGGCCGTGCAAGAGAAATTTCGGGGAATTTGCTTTCATCTGATTTATCATACCGCCCGCAGCAAAATGTTGAAGTGGGATTTACTCTGCAGACTTCACAATCAGAAGATTTTTTTCCTTTTCCGCCGATCAATGCCAATTTCAACAGTCAGGCAATCCGGATGGTCTTTTCTTTTGAAGGAGCGGGCCAGGCGCGTTTGGATTTTTCGAGGGAAGAAATTACGCTTGAAAACTCAGCTCCGACTTCGGTGGTTCCGTACGAGCTGACCGACGGGCGCGATGTTGGAAAGACATTTTTATGGGGCGCTTCGTTGGATTACCGCATCACCGGCAATATTCAGTCAACGCTGCAATACACGGGGAGAACATCAAAGAACGGAAAGATTGTGCATACAGGAAGGGCGGAAGTGAGGGCATTTTTCTAGCAGCTCTCTGAAGTTGCGCAAAAAGCCAATTTTGATTGTCCCGACAATCCTGCCTCTCTGTGCCATTCCCAAAAATATTTTAAAATAAACCATTCCAGCTATTGCATATCCCAAAAAATGTAATTATGTTTTTTCTGTCTCAACACAGGGTTTCATGAAGGGCTGTTGAGATTCCGCCCTGTCTCACCTTTCGGCGGAATTATCCGCCGTGCATCACCTTTGGGCGGAACGTTTTACAACAAGTTGACTATTTGGCTTCTGTGCGCATGCCGCAATGTACACTGCGGATAGAATAAGAAAGTGTGAAGGAAGTCAGCTTGTATTCTCAACCTAATTTACTTTTCACACATAACCTTTCTGGGAGGTTTTCATGTCCACCATAACAAGCCACGGTTTAAATCAGGAGTTTCGCCTGGTGAGAGAGCTTTGCACGAGGCATGCGGACAAGCTGCAGCCGCGCGGCGTAACGGATGCAAAGCTGACGGAGTACAGCAACGCAGATGCGGCAATGACTGCACAAGGCGGGGCGCTGAAGATTATGCGCTCAACTTTTAACAGGCTTACAACGGAAGAGGTGCAATTGCGCGGAGAAGTAGAACGGCATTTTAAGCGGATGAAACAACAGGCGAAGAATGCGTTCGGCAACAACGCTCCCGAACTAAAAGAGTTTCATGTCGGGGACGAAATAAACGGTTCCACGCCGCGCGCACTTCGGTATGGTGCAGAAATTCTTGCGGCTTGGGACAAACACAAAGATGTTATGACAACGAAGGGGTCTTCTCTGCAACAAGACCGCGATGACTTAGCTGCCGCGCTTGATGCATTGCAGGCAAAGGATACGGAACAGGAAAAAGTAAAAATTGTAGATTCTCCCGAAGCCACTGCCGCATTTGAAAAGGCAAAGGATGCAACCCGTGCTATTGCAGACTGGATTCATAAAGCGGCGGAAGGGGAGTTTGCCGGAAACGTCTCTGTGTTGAATGAGTTTGCACAGGCGAAAAAGAAGCGGTTCGAAGCTGCGCCGCACAACACCGATGACGGACAGAATACGCCGCCAGATTCGGGCGGAACACCGCCACCGCCAACGAACTAAAGGCATGCCGTAGTTCACTTGCGGTCTCACGGGCCCTTCTTTCCCGCCAAAAGATAAAACACGGCGGCAGAGTAACTCTGATCTTGCCCCGAGAACTCGGACAGTGAGTTAAGTAAAAGACGTTTGCAATTCGAATTGCGCCGGAGAACGATGACCGATGGCGGAATGCAAACGCTGTTGATTATAAAATGTTTCAATGTAATC
>JAJYOK010000040.1 GCA_021796215.1 Bacteroidota bacterium | reverse complement strand
TATAAGTCGTACGACGAGGTGATGGCGTCGACCGCAGTTGCCGATGTGAAAGCATCGCGTGATAAGAGGAAAGAAGCAGAGCAGCTTCCAATCGTTGCCGATTCTGTAATGAAGTATCTGACGACGGAGCAAAAAGCGGATTTGATTGAGGAATTGACGCGTGAAATGATGAAAGCGTCCGCCGATCTTGAATTTGAACGCGCGGCGCAATTGCGGGACGAGATTCAGCGGTTGTCAGCCAAAGGTCACGAAGGACTCCTTCGGAGCTGATCCGCCGCAAGGGGAAAATAGAGAAATGAGAGAAAGAACTGCCTTTCTCAATTTAGAATTGTTACGGAAGAGTCTTTAAGGATTTCTGTGGGTATTCTTGAGTCATTATAAATAAATATTTTAAATCCCCTGCTTTTAGCCTGATTAATTTGTTCCCGCGTAGGAATAAATGGATAAGCAGAAACATTTGCATAGAACATCGCTTCAATATAATGATCAACATTGAACACCGCCGATTTTGCCCCATCAACTTTACCATTCAGATCTCGTAACTTTTGTGCCCAACGAGGATTGCGATTAACACTAGAAAACGGTTTGACCCTTTCAAAGGAGTATCGAATAGGGAGTAATACAAGCAATGCCAGAAAACCGATCATCAATTTCTTGTACCTGAAAATTGTAATCTTTCCTTTAATGTTATAGAAAGCCCATGCAAGCATCATAAAAATAGCTGGCGCGCTTATCATTACATAGCCGGGCATTTTTGTAGCTATGAAAGAAAAGAACAAATAGGGAAGAGCAACCCATACAACTAAAGCAAAGTTCTCAGAAGCGAGTTTCTTTTTATAGAGAGAGTAAAAGAACATAATCAGCGGAACATAAATTAGCTCGCCGAAAATCCTCGGCATCATCACGAATTGATAGAAAATTGTTCCTGTATGTCCATCTAATGGCTCGCAGATGTGGAGGTAATTAAAATGGCTTTCCCATGCAGCTTCCTGCGGGAAGGCAGAGTAGATATAGATTTGCCATGGAATAAAAACAATGAAAGCAACAGCAAACACTGTGATGCAGTGAAGTGCCACGTTCTTCCATGTTTCTTTTGACCGAAGAAGGACAAAGAAAACGGCAAGCACAATAAATCCGGGAAGCCATTTTGTAAGAACAGCAAATCCTGTGGCAATACCTATAAGGAAGAGATTAAGGGGAGAAGTGTGATGCAAGTAATACACCGATAAAAATATTCCTAATTCAATGAAAAAAATGAACAGCGTGTCAACATGATCAGTGGGGTGATGGCCAACGGTTAGCTCTATGAGAAAACCATTAATTGCATAGAAGAAAGAAGCTAGCAATGCTGTTTTTTCATTGAAGAAATGTTTTGCAATATGGAAAGTCAAAAAAATTCCGAGCGATGACAGCAATATGCTTGGAATGCGAACGGCAATTTCATTAATACCGAAAACCTTCATACTTGCCGCCATTAGCCATAATGTCATAGGCGGTTTGTGTACCCAGATGTGATTGCCTGTCCAGTTTTTGTAGTCATAGTCAAGCGCGGGATGATCGTACAGCGTCGGAATAAGCGGATGATTGAGAAGGTTTTTTGCGGCAAGGGCATGGTATCGTTCATCCCAGGGATTCAGGAAAAAATCCATTCCTAAAAAGATGCGAAGAGCTATCCCGGAAATGAAAATTAGCCACAACGATTTTCTGTACTCGCCTCTCTTTCCATAATAAAACGCTAATATTATGCATGCAGTAACAAAGAGTACAATTATGATACCAGCGGCTTGATTTGTAGGCATTAATTACCCTCTTGCACCGGAGCGCCACTGCCGTCAAAATCGAAAATTCCGAAATGCAATATTCCCCACCTATTAAGTCTAAATTGAACTGCAGTTTTAAGACAGCCAAGTCCGTATTGCAGGCTTCGGGAAAAATTAATTGAAGACGCCTGAGGAAAATATTTTGCAGGGCAAGTAATTTCGCCCACTCGAAAGTCATCGTAGAGTATTTGCGAAAGCATTTGGTTATCAAACACAAAATCGTTTGAATCTTTTTCTAAAGGCACGGTTTCCAGAACTTCTCGGGTAAAGGCTCGGTAACCGGTATGATACTCCGAGAGTTTTGCGCCCATCAAAAGATTTTGGACGAAAGTTAGAAAACGATTGCTGATATATTTATAAAGAGGCATGCCACCGGCGATTGCTTTTCCGCCAAGGATTCGCGATCCAAGAACAACATCAAATTCACCCGATTCTAAGAGAAATGCCATTGCAGAAATTAATTTGGGCGTGTACTGGTAATCAGGATGAAGCATGATAACAATATCAGCTCCTTGCTTCAGTGCTTCTTTATAGCAGCTTTTTTGATTTCCACCGTAGCCCACATTTTTTTTGTGGGCAATCGTCTGGATGTTTAGTTTTTTTGCGAGAAAAACTGTTTCGTCAGTACTGGCGTCGTCCACAAGAATAATGTCGTCAACAATGTCAAAGGGGATTTCGCGATAGGTCATTTCCAGTGTTTTTTCCGCATTATAGGCAGGCAGCACAACAACAACTTTTTTGCTTCTTATCATTGTTCGGACGATAAAGTGAAAAAGTTTTTAGTAGACGTCACTATGATTCTTTGTCCTGAAGAATGGTGTTTTTCAGGGGATTTAGACTGCACAAAATAGTTATTTTTACACAGTAATACAATGTTTCTGCTACAAACTTGATGCTAAGAAAAGGGATCACAAGCCTCAGAAATACGTTTCTAACTTCACATAATATGACTGCGGGTAGTACCAATATTCGGTAAGTGTATTTCCGTATGTGAAGAGAGTTCCCAAGGTAAGTGAACTGTTATCGCTTGCGGAGTAACCGACAGTTCCGGCAAGGTAGCCGCTTCCGTCGTTGAAGTTGGAGTTCGACGAAATTGAAATTGACACTAACGGATGAACTTGGTAAGTGCCGGCGGCAACTAAATAATCCTTTGCAAGATTAAGAAGTGTTCCGTTTGACAGTCCCGCCAAATCATAATTCATTTTGTTGAGCGCACCTTGTCCGTTGTGGTAGTATTCAAACATTCCGTATAATTTGTCGGTGAATTGGTAATCCGCACCGAGAATCCATTTGATAAAATAACCGGTGCGATAAAGTGCATCCGAGGAGACAAGCGCCTCGCCTCTGATTCCGGCGCCGCCGATATCGCCAGCGAAATCTCCGCCGCTCACGAATCGTTTGTCGGCAAAGCCGCTCATCACGGAAAAATCATAGCCAAGAACATTTGTACGGAATCTCGCCGCATAATCGGAGGACGTGAAATGATATTCCGCATTGTACACCAATTGAAGATTTGTAAGCTGTCCGAGATCGAATTTCAGCGATGCCGCATCAGATCCGTCCTTCTCGATCTTCCCGAAGTTTGCCGGATTGATCGGGTTAAAAATGTCGGTCGGATTCCATACTCGTCCCGTTCCCCAGCTTATGCGCTGTCTTCCGAGCACAAGTTTGCCGAAAGAGAAATCGTGATCGAAATACAAGCGGTCAATGTAATGCGAAGCAGTAAAATGCTTTTTTGTCACCGGCTGCCAATGAAGACTGACCGCCTGGCGCACCGGCGTTGGTGAGTTTAAACTGAAAACTGTATTCTGCAAAAAATACAGGGCGTCTATTTCATACTCCAACCCAATCTTTGTGTTATCGCCAATGTGAAGTGTCGGGCGGAGCCTTGCCCTGGCGAGGTTTGTAAATTCGGAACTTTGGCTATTGGATAGTTGAGCAAGAGTGGGCTGGAGATGTTCATAGACAGGAAGCTCCATAATGTAGCCGGAGAAATCGAAAGAGGTTTCATCAGAGCCGGCAGATTGTGCATTCAACGGCAAATAAAAAACGCAAGTGAAAAATATTCCGTAAATGATAACAGCTTCTAGTCGCCGCATTTTGTATTAGTTTTTCTTGTCACTGATAATTTGTCCGTCTTTTAAGATGAGCAGCCGGTGTGCCCGCTCGATGACCTGAGGATCGTGAGAAGAGAATACAAAGGTAATACCGTTTTCATGGTTAAGTTTTTCCATCAGATCAAGAAGCTTCGCCGCCGTTGCGGAATCGAGATTCGCGGTCGGCTCGTCGGCGAGCACAAGGCGGGGATCGTTTGAAATTGCGCGCGCAACGGCAACTCGCTGCTGCTGCCCGCCGCTCATTTCGTTCGGGCGTTTATTGACGAGTTCTCCGATACCAAGCTGTTCCATTAACGCGAGTCCTCGGCGTTTCCGTTCATCGGAAGGAATTCCGCGAAGCATCATGGTGAACTCGATATTCTCAAGCGCGCTAAGAACGGGATTGAGATTGTACGCCTGAAAGACGAAGCCGATTTTTTTCAGACGAATGTCGGCGAGTTCGCGTCTCTTTTTGTCGGCAATATTTTCGCCGTCGAGGAAAACATTTCCGCTGGTCGGTGTATCCAAAGTTCCGACGATATTGAGGAGCGTCGTCTTGCCGGAACCGGACGGGCCGGCGATGACCGAGAAATCTCTTTTGGCAACTGTCAGGTTAATGCCATGCAGCGCGTTCACTGGAATGCCGTTGTCATCATAAACCTTGCCAACATTTTCAACGCGGACTATTTCTGAATTCATATCGTTAACGTTCATTTCTTCGTTACTCCAATTGTCCTTTTCTATGTCGCTCTTATTGCTTCAACAGGATGCAATCTGACTGCTCTTACAGCCGGATAAACTGCGCCAGCCACGGTGGCTAAGGGAATTATCAACACTTTCAAAAGAATTGAGGACATGACAAACACCGGATAGATTGTTGTTCCGGCACCAAACGACTTCAGACTTTCAGAAAACGCAGCGAGGTTCCAACCGGTGCTGGCGAATTCCAGATAAGAGACGTAGGAAATTCCCATGCCGATTGCAGTGCCAATGACACCGATGAAAAATGCTTCCACCAAAATCATCCTGAATATTTTTCTATTGGGCATTCCGACAGCCATATCAACTCCGAACTCGTGTGTCCTCTCCATGACTGCCATCAGCATCGTGTTAATGATTCCAAATAGGAGTGCAATGCCGATAATTAGATACAGGATGAACATTGTACTGTCATAAATTTTGATTTGGGCAACAAACAACGGAAGCATGTCTTCGTAGCTCATGACCTCGTAACTGTGATCAAGTTCCAATCTCAACCGCGCGACAATCCCGGAAACATCTTTTTGATTTTTCGGCGCAATGACAAATTCAGAGACTTTATTTTGGGCACTTAACATCTGTTCGACAATTTGCAGAGGGATATAAATATGTGTCTGATCGAAACCGGAATCGAATGTCTCGTAAATTCCGACGACGCGGCATGCTTCTGAGCCGATACTTCCGTCGAGCCGCGAAGCCATGATGACAACTTTGTCTCCGAGTCCGGCGTGAAGCTTCTCAGCAATTGCTGAACTTATGAGCACTTGATTTTCTTGAGATGTTAAATACGTTCCGGTTGCAACATGTTTCCAAATTGTCGTGATCTTTTTTTCCTGATCGGGAATAATTCCGACTATCGAAACGCCTGATGAATTATAGGCGCTGCTGACAAGCCCAAATGTTCTCAAACGCTTCGAGAAGTCGAGCGAATCCTTCTCAGCGATGAGAAGATTGTCAACAGTTTGCGGATCTGTCATCGAGTTTTCAAGTATCGGATCGGCTTGATAACCTTTCTTGTGAATCTGGATATAACCGGCATCGGCGCTGATCTGATTCGTCAGCATCTGTTCCATCATGCCGGTAGAAAACATATCGGTGAGGACCGCAGCGACTACACCAATCACAATGGAGGTGATCAATATGAGCGATCGGCGTTTGTTTCTCAATATGTTGCGCCATGCAATCTTTGAAATCATCAGGTGTACCGGATTCCTTTTAAAGGCTCGAGCCTTGCCACGCGCCAGAGTGGATACACTGTTGCGCCGATTGAGATGGCGAGAATAATCACCGTTGATTGCACAAAGATTCTGAATGCTACGGATGAAGGAATGATAGGAGCGAAGCCGTATTCCAGGTAAAGTTTTGCCATATCACCGCCGAGCGTGATCGGGTGAGTGACAAAATAATAGTTGATTCCCAGCCC
Source organism: Bacteroidota bacterium (assembly GCA_021796215.1). GTDB lineage: Bacteria > Bacteroidota > Ignavibacteria > UBA10030 > UBA8401 > JAJYOI01. The sequence continues at coordinate 1,098 of JAJYOK010000040.1, read as the reverse complement.
CAACAGGTTTCCGAAGAAAAATCCGATCAGTAACATAAAGAATACTTCGATAAAAACAGCTAGCGCTAAATTTCCGTGTTTCATTCCAAGCGCCAGCATTACCCCATATTCCCTAAACCTCTCTGTGATAGACATGAGAACTGTGTTGAGAATTCCGAAGCCAACCACCACTAAAAGGATGATGATGAAGAGAACATTTCCCGCATGATCAAACTCCATTGTTTGTTCCAATTGTGGAAGCAGTACCTGCCAGGGAAGTGCGACGAGACCCATCGGCTTAAGAATCGGGTTCAGTTTATTCACGACATCTTCGACATCGCCGGGGTCTTTCACGGAAATTGCGATGGCGTTGACTCGATCACTTCCAATGGTTTCCGCGGACATCCCGAGAAAATTTTGAAGAGAAGTGATGTTCATAAATGTTCCCATCCGGTCAAACTCATCGGCGCCTGTCTTGAACGTTCCGACGATTCTGACAAACATGTTTCCAAGAACTCCGTCGAATCCTTGAGCGAGAACAACTACCGAGTCTCCGACTTTCGCCCCAAGGTTTTGCAGAAGTCTGTAACCGACGACAATTTCGGGGCTGCTGCCGTCTGTCAGGAAACGTCCGCTATTTATCCTGCTGGGAAAATCTGTGATTGCTTTTTCGGTTTTAGGCGAGACTCCCATTATCATCGCACCAACGGAATGATCCGCGAAACTTAAAAGTCCATCCGATTGAATTCGAGGCGAGCTGCCCGTTATCCTTGGATCGCTTTTTAACGCCTCTTCGATCTGAGGATCAGCTGCAAAGCATTTTTGCAGAGTGGGCGTTTTATTATAGCCAACCTTCTGAATTTGTATGAAGCCTGTCGAAAGCCGGACTGCAGTTCTAATTGAAACGGTATGTGTTCCATCCTCAATTCCCATTTGCACGATGGACAGGAACATCGCAAATACAACCGCGGCAATCGCAATAAGAGATCGTCTTCGGTTCCGCCATAAACTCCGCCAGGCTAATCGAATAAGGAGCATTGTCGGTTACTTCTCCAGCTCTTTGAGAGAGAAAATTTTTTCGGAAATTTTAATGTCAAACGCTGCTTCATCCATCCTGAT
>JAJYOK010000015.1 GCA_021796215.1 Bacteroidota bacterium | reverse complement strand
TGATTACATTGAAACATTTTATAATCAACAGCGTTTGCATTCCGCCATCGGTCATCGTTCTCCGGCGCAATTCGAATTGCAAACGTCTTTTACTTAACTCACTGTCCGAGTTCTCGGGGCAAGATCATTGGATTCCCGCCTTCGCGGGAATGACGTTACCCTGTACTTGGATTCCCGCCTTCGCCTGCCCGCCGCTTCGCTTTGGCAGGAGGGCGGGAATGACGTTACCCTGTTTTTGATTTTCAAAAACAATTTTTATGCGTACCATGGCTTAATAATCTTTAAACACAAGAACCTTTTCACGAAGGGATTCCTTTAGACTATGAAACTTTCTATTATCGGAACAGGCTATGTCGGTTTGGTACAGGGAACAGTATTTGCCGATACAGGCAATGATGTGCTCTGCATGGATGTGGATGAAAAGAAGATCAAGAATCTGCAGAAGGGGATTGTGCCTATTTATGAGCCCGGCTTAGAGGAGATGGTGCGGCGGAATATGAATGAAGGACGGCTTCGCTTTACAATGTCTCTCAAGACGGCAGTGGAGTCGGGCGAGGTCATTTTTTTATGCTTACCGACGCCGCAATCGGATGACGGGTCGGCGGATCTTTCGAGGGTGATGATGGTGGCGGAACAGATAGCCGATATAGCAAGCGGACAAAAAGTTATTGTCAGCAAAAGCACGGTGCCGGTCGGAACGGTGGATGCTATTAAACAAATCATGCGCAAAAAAGGAAAAAGCAACGTTGATGTTATATCGAATCCGGAATTTCTGAAAGAAGGGACGGCAGTTGCAGATTCTTTAAAGCCGGACAGAATTGTTGTCGGGACATCGAACAAGCACGTAATGGAAATTATGAACGAGCTTTATACGCCATTCGTGCGGACAGGAAATCCGATCCTGTTTATGGATGAACGAAGTGCGGAGATGACAAAGTACGCGGCTAATTCTTTTCTTGCGACAAAAATTTCGTTCATGAATGAGCTGGCAAACCTGTGCGAGAAAACGGGAGCGGATGTTGATCTTGTGCGAAAAGGGATGGGAACGGACCCGCGCATAGGGCAGCAGTTTCTTTTTCCGGGCGTCGGTTACGGTGGTTCATGCTTCCCCAAAGATGTGAAGGCACTGATCAAGACTGCACAAGAACATGAGTATGAATTCAGAGTGCTGCGTGCAGTTGACGATGTGAACGAACGGCAGAAGAGAATGCTTGTGAAGAAGATCAGGCGCCATTTTGGCGATCAGATGAAGAATAAAGTGATCACTGTCTGGGGATTGGCATTTAAACCTCAAACCGACGATATGCGGGAAGCCCCTTCTGTGGCGATCATCAACGGGCTGTTGGAACTGTCGGTAAAAGTGCGGGCACACGACCCAATTGCACTTGCTAACGCAAAACTGCTTCTTAGCAAAGAGGTTGGCTTCTACGAAAATAATTACGAAGCACTGAAGGGAGCCGATGCTCTTGTTGTCGTGACGGAGTGGAACGAATTCCGCCGCCCGGATTTCGACAAAATGAAATCGCTGATGAAAAAACCAGTCATCTTTGACGGCAGAAATATTTACGATCCGAAAGTGATGAAAGAAAAAGGATTTGTGTATTATGGAATGGGGCGAGGAGAGAGGAGTTGAGAAAATGAGAAGATGGGAAGTTAAGGAAATGAGAAACTAAGAAGCGTGGAAGCTTGGAAAGAAAGAAGGACATAAAACATTTCAGAGATTTAGAAGTCTACCAGCGCGCTTTTACAACAGCAATGAAGATTTTTGAGATAACCAAGAAATTCCCCGTTGAAGAAAGGTATTCCATGGTGGATCAAATACGACGTTCTTCAAGGTCGGTTTGTTCCAATCTTGCTGAAGGGTGGAGAAAGAGAAAATATAAAGCTGTATTTGTGAACAAGATCACCGATGCAATGCAGGAAGCATCAGAGACCCAAAGTTGGCTCGAATTTTCAGCAGCGTGTAAGTATATCTCGGAAGAATTGTTCAAAGAGCTTGATCGAGAGTATGAGGAAATAATTGCAATGCTAAACTCTGTTGGAAAAAATGCAGATAAGTTTTGTTTCTAAATTTTTCGACTTCACATCTTCTTAACTTCTTATTTTCGTAATTCTCGAAAGGCAAATTAAAGGAATTTGATGATAACAACTTCAGTTGTCACCGGCGGTGCCGGATTTCTTGGCTCACATTTATGCGAGCGATTGTTGAATGAAGGTCATGCAGTAGTATGCGTTGATAATTTGATTACCGGCTCGCTGGAGAATATTGAGCATCTGTTCGGGAAGAAGAATTTCCGCTTTGTCCAGTACGATGTAACGAATTTTGTTAATGTGCCGGAAGAGGTGCAGTACGTTTTTCATTTCGCGTCGCCGGCAAGCCCGATTGATTATTTAAAATTGCCGATTCAAACATTGAAGGTCGGTTCGTTAGGAACACACAAGGCATTAGGATTTGCGAAGGCGAAGAAGGCGCGCTTCTTTCTCGCTTCAACATCAGAAGTATATGGCGATCCGGAAATTCATCCGCAGGTTGAAGAATATTGGGGAAATGTGAATCCGGTGGGACCGCGCGGCGTGTATGACGAAGCCAAGCGATTTGCAGAAGCCATGACAATGGCATATCATCGGTTTCACGGAGTGGAAACAAGAATTATACGCATCTTTAATACGTATGGAGAGCGTATGAGAATTGAGGACGGCCGTGCGATTCCGGCATTTGTGTCGCAGGCGCTGCGAGGTGAAGATGTGACTGTCTTCGGCGATGGGAGCCAGACGAGAAGCGTTTGTTATGTTTCGGATTTGATTGAAGGGATTTACCGCCTGATGATGTCGGATTATACCATGCCGATGAATATTGGAAATCCGGAAGAGCTTTCAATGCTTGATCTTGCAAAGGAGATTGTCGGATTGACGAAAAGCAAAAGCAGAATTGTTTTCAAAGAATTGCCGCAGGACGATCCGAAGGTGCGTCAGCCGGATATTACGAAGGCGAAGACGATTTTAGGCTGGGAGCCGAAAGTTGCACGTAAGGATGGGTTAGCGAGGACGATAGAATACTTCCGGAAGAAGCTGAATGGATTCCCGTCTTCGCGGGAATGACGATATATTTCTCATTGCAGCAGCAAATAATACGTCAGCGCACCAAAGCTCACCTCTGTAACAAACAAACTCACACCCGCAGCAACATCATATTTATGTGCAGACGCACGCGATGAAAGACTGCCTGCTGCACCATAGGTATCGCTGAGTGCATCGGCACGGCGCTTGGCAAGCACGGAGATCGTTCCGGCAACAACTGCAACAGCAAGACTTGTGTACACCGCTGTTCCGTCATCCCGAATGTATTTATTGGGGAGAATAATATTTGGCGCGTTTTCGCCTCTTCCTCTTAAATGAATAATGTTCATTGATTGTAACGGCGCTTCGAGCGTTAACGGTTCATATCCCATGGCGCTGATCGTTACCGGCACCGACATTGCCTGCGACGCTGTGAACTGAAAAGGGGTCTCACCTGTTTTTGTTTTTCCTATTGTAACTGCCGCTTCGGGCGGCGAAGAGAGAATTGTGTATTGATGTTTTTCCGGAACGTTGATGACAGTATTGCTTTCTGCCATCAACGTGATTGTCGTATCTACGAGAATTCCATTCCATTCTCTTTCACGCATGACAATCATGTGATGATTTCCTGCCGGCAAGGGAAGTGAATCGAACGGCAATGTTTTCGTTATCGTGGAATCAATGAGTGCAATCAGGCAGGTGTCTTTTGCATTGACAGAGAGATAGCCGCTGCTGTACGTTGAGTCTTTTGTTTGCGCTCCGGAAGATGAAGATACGACAAAAAGCAGAAGAAACAATGCGGCAGTTGTTTTCATGTTCTTCATTGATTTGATGAAACAAAACAGTAGACACTTTTATCTTCTGCGGCGACAAACAGCATTCCGCGCGATGCCACCGGCGATGTTTTGATTCTGCTGCCGATATCATATTTCCATAGAACTGAACCATCACCCGGAGAAAGTGCGTAGAGATTATCATCCAAAGCGCCGACAAAAATTGCCGATGCTGTTACTACCGGAGTTGTGTTGACGACGCTGTGGTTTGTGAATTTCCATTTTAACGCGCCGTCGTTAATGCTCACGGCTGAAACGGTTCCGTTGAGCGATGAAACAAACACGAGCGAATCATTTACCGATGGACACGACATAATGCGGTCGCCGCTGTCGAATTTCCATTTCACATCTCCATGTGCGGCATCAAATGCATACAGGAAATGATCGCGTGAGCCGATGAACGTGGTTCCTCCCGAAAAGCAGGGTGAGCCAAACACTGCCGCACCTGTTTTGTATTTCCATTTTAACTTTCCATCGAAAGCATTGACTGCAAAAACGAAGCCTTCATCGTTTCCGAAGAACAGAAGCGAGTCGTCTGCTGCGGGCGACGAGTGGATGGCATCATCCGTGCGGAATGTCCATTCTGTTTTTCCGGACGATGTGTCGAGGCAATACAACGATCCGTTCAGGCTTGTGACAAATAATTTTCCATGAAGCAAAACGGGGGAAGTTTCCACGCCGCCGATTTCCGCTGTCCACAATTTATTTCCTTCTACAAGATCGAGAGCAATGATCGAATTCTTTCCCGATGCTACAGGTAAGTAAAGTCTCGTTTCATTAACAACAGGTGCGCCATAAATTGCGCTTCCGGTTTTGATATGCCCAATATGTTTGCCGTTTACGACATCTACAGCATGCAATTCTCCCTGCAATGTTCCGGCGAAGAGAACGCTGTCGGCGACAGCGAGAGAGCCGTTTCCGAAACCGGCTGAAGCGTCGTAGCTCCACAGAACGCGCATCGGAAATGCGAATGATGATTCCGCATCACGGAAAGAATGATGATATTCTTTGCCGAACATTGCCCAATCAGCCGGCGATAGTTTCAGCGGAGCTGATAATTCAATTGATGAACATCCCGCGAAGAAAAAGAAAAGTGAAACTGCGGAAAGGAGAATACAATATCGCCTTTGACGCCATGTTCCATATTCACGAAGTTCACAAAGAAATACGAACAGATTTTTTGCTGCTTTTACCTTCAATGCCTTTGCGCTCCTTCGTGCTCTTTGGTTGATGAAGAGTTAAAAATCCCATCCCAAAAAGAATTGATAAAATAATCCACGTTGAAGCCGTGTGAAATTATCCTGAATTTGTTTGCCGACGTCATAGCGTAAAACAAGAACGCCGCCGATATTCATTCGAACACCGCCTCCGATTGAACCGAGGGTTGTGGTGTAGTGGTCGTCCCAAGCATTTCCCGCATCGAAAAATACAGCGCCGCGAAGAGCGCCGAGTCCGATACCGCCGAACGGAAAGCGGACACCGACTTGATCAATGAATGGGAAGCGAAGTTCCTGGCTTGTCAGCCACATTTTTTTTCCGCGAATGGACCAGAGCGGGTAGCCGCGCAAATCCCAGCTTCCGCCCATGATGAAGCGGCGAGCTTCACGGCCGTCATTTAACAGTGCTTCAAAACGGGAAGCGAATGCGCTTCGTCGGCTGAGACGGAAATATTTTCGGTAGTCAACGATCACCGTATAATAATTTACATTGGAATATTGAATGTCGGTTGTGTAGCCAAGTGTGGCGATGAAACGCGAACCATCTAACGGCCCAGTTGGACCCCAGAGTGAGTTGTCGTGTACGAATGAGATGCTGTTACTGACAAGCAGGGCTTTGCGCGGGCGAATGGAAGTGAATGTTTCTTTATCGGAATTGGTGAGCGAGGTGACAGTCTCAAAACGCTCAAATGTGGAAAGGGGATAACTGAGTGCAAAGTAGCCGCCGAAGTCACGCTCATAATAATAAAGGTCAGGGTCGGTGAGGTCGTAGCGATTGCCGGATAAATGGAAAATTCCGGTCGCATAATTTGTTCGCTGGCTCAAAGAAATTTTCGACACCGCAACATTGAAGCTTTCAAGAAATTGGTCTGATGTCTGCGCAGTGTTATAGAGCAGAAAATAATATTGGTCATTTCCCAGAATATCGCTTAATGCAACTGCGGCTCCGCCGGTTGTGCCGAACACCGGATCGTTGCCCACCTCGCTTTGCGCAATATCAAGCGAGTAGTCGCCTTTATATTTCATCGAGTGAACGCTGGTATCGGCTTCAAGAGACTGAGCGCTCCACGTGCCCGCGGCGTACAATTGCGGAGTGAATTTGTGAAGGGCGCCGCTTTGCGCCTCTGGCGGAGAATCAATTCGTTCCGATACGCTGTCTATCGCATAAATTCTGAAGCTGTAGTTTTCAAATCCTGCAAATACGAGTTCGTTGTTGTCGGTCCATTCAGGGTCGAATGCTGCATTCGAGAACGAAGTTATTTTCCGCATCGAATACGAAAGCGGATGCTGAACAACATCGTCCGTTTTTATTGCCCAAATATTTTGTGCACCGTCCGCATCGGATGTAAACGTAAGATATTTCCCATCGGGCGAAAACGACGGGGAATAGTAGTTTTCTTTCCCTGATGTGAGATAAGAAATTGCCCCGGTTTTCAAATCAAATTCAAAAAGATTGTAAATCAACTGCATTCCATATTGATCCCGGTCCGAACTGAACACAATAGATTTCCCGTCCGGCGACCAGACCGGATCGCGGTCATCATACACATCATGTGTCAACTGAACAAGGCTTTCCGTCGCCGGTGTATAGAGATAAAGATCGCGTTTGCCGGATTTATCTACCGAGGCGAAAACAAGCTCCGTTCCGTCCGGAGACCAGCTTGGTGATTCGAGCGAGACGAGATTGCGAAATTGATATGATGCGATTTCCGAATGTGTTTTGACATTCCAAATATGAAGCGCATCGGCTTCGCCGCTTTTCGTGACGAACGCAAGACGGCCATCCTGCGAAATGGAAAGTTTGCTTTGGAAAAGATGGAACGTTTCGTATTCTTCCGAACGCTCTCCGGCAACAACAAGCTGTGGCTTTTGTTCTGCCTTCGTTGAGTCAAGACGGATTTTATAAATTGATGTATAGCCTGTATAATTGCCGATGAAATATATTTCGCGCACGCCGTTGTTGTCATAAAATACCGGCTTTGAATTGAAGCCGTCCTTTACGAGCGTCTGCGCGGATTGCGCTGCATAATCGCTGGAAGCGAGCAAGGGGTAATATTTTTTCTTGAGCGCATAGAGCCATTCTTCATCAAATTGCCGGTAATCCTTGCCGATGGTTGCCTTCATGACATCGCTGAACGATCCGCTGCGCCAGAAATTTTCCATGAGCAGGAGAACTTTTTCTTCGCCATATCGCTGCTCAATAAAACGAATAATGTTCTGCCCTTCTTTATACATCAGAAACGTGCCGTAAATCTGATCCATATTTGAAAGCGGTACAATGTAATTGTTAAGCACCGCATCGCGGATCACCATTTCCGCCTGATCATCCCAATCCGTTGACCACGCTTCTGCTAATCCTTCGGTAAACCAGAGCGGCGCTGTTCGGTCTGAAGGAAGGCGGTGGTCGGCGAGAACGCGGTTGAGTTTACTCGTCATAAAAACGTGCACAAGTTCGTGGCGGATGACGTGGCGGAATTGTGCAAGGGAGCCGTCGGCGGGAATGACAACGCGCCCTTTGAGAAATTCAAAAAATCCGCCGACGCCTTCGGGAATAAATCCCGGCGTCGTATTCGTTTGTTCGAAATGGAGATGCGAACTGTAGAAGATAAGTGGAATGCGACCGGCGATGGTTTGATTGAATTTGCTTTCGAGAAGCCGGTAACTTTGTTCGGCAAAGTACGCGCCTTGCTCGGCAAGCTCCTTCATTTCGGGATAATAATAAACGTTGAAATGTTCGGTGTGGAGAATATGCCAATCGAATTCAGTATACTGAACTTTATTGCGTCCGAAATAATAGAATTGGGCGTGAAGCGAGGCGGTGCAGAGAATCAGAGAGAACAAAAAAAGAAATTTCCGAAACTTCATTGTCGCCACCCGCCGCTTTGTCAATGCTCGCCGTTTGAACCTTCACTTTGAAACTAGAAGTTCTTCCCTATACTTTGCTTAGCTCGTTTTTCAGGAAATCAATTTTCTTTACCGGCGTCGGGTCAACATTGTTCAGCATCGCAAGATAAAAGCTGACCCAATCGCCCAAATACAAAAGCGAGAACATTCGTGCGAGCAGTGATTTTCCTTCACTCTGAACCTCGGTAATTCCGCCGGCAAGCTCTCCGATAATATTTTTCGTGATTTCCATACGGTGCTGCACGCGCGAGTAATCTTCCCGGTCACGCAGAATGACAACGTGAATTTTCTTCATAACATCTTTCTGGACTTCCCATCCGACGATTTCGTTATGATTCAATTCAGGAAACACGTTGCCATATGAGAGCATTTTGGCATTTTCTGCACACTGTCCGCGCCACCGCACACTTACTGTGTCAAACCGGTCGACAGAGGAGTAGATAACCGGCAGTTTTCCCTGCAGCTCCATTGCAAGCTTCAGTGCTGAGTTATTTTCTCCCGTGTTATCTGAATACATAGCTGCCTTCTTTTGTAACAATGCAAGCGTCTCTTTGATTTCCTTTTTCTTTGAACGAACCAGCCCGAGTTTTGAAAGTGCGATCAGCGTCGGGAAGAACGAGTAACCAAGCGCGGCGCGCGGGGGAAGACCGCCCGGAATTTCGATAAGGGGATACTTTTTTTGTTCTGCAAATCTTTTTACAGCACCACCGGAAGTGATGCACAAAATTTTTGCTTTCCTCTTTGCCGCATCTTTAAGAGAAGAGATGGTTTCTTCCGTGTTGCCGGAATAACTGGAAATGATCACCAACGATTTGTCACTCACATAGTGCGGCAGAAAATAATATCGGTTGACGGCAATTGGCACTTTAATTTCGCCGGAAAGATATGAGCGGAGCAGATCGCCGCCGATTGCCGATCCGCCGAGTCCGCTGATAACAATATTCCGGACTGAAGCAACGGGCAGCTTAATGTTTGCCGCTTCGCCGATAGCAGCGGCTTCTTCTGCCTGTTTCGGAAAGTCAACGATAAGCCGCCGCATGTTTGATGGGTCTTGTTGAGCGATGTGTTCTGAAGTCATATTTGATTTCCCTAATTGTCTGTAAAAATTTTCTGTTGCGTCCGAGTCACTCCGTTTCCGACATCGGAATATCAGGCGATACACGTTTTACGTGTGCTTTGAGAAATTCTTTCACTTCGTCTTCGGTGGAAAGTTTCAGCGCTTGTGCGGCGATGCGCTTTGCTTCTTTCAATCGAACAGAGCGAATGATTTTTTTAATTTCCGGCAGCACGGTCGGAATGACACTCAGCTCATCAATTCCCAGCCCGAGTAACAATAATGTCGCCACCGGGTCGCCGGCCATTTCGCCGCACATACCGACGGGAATATGATGCTCATGCGCTTCTTTAATAATATGATGAATGGTGCGGATTACCGCGGGATCAAATTCCTGATAGAGTTCTGAAACATTTTCGTTGCCGCGATCAACGGCAAGAAGATATTGAATAAGATCGTTCGTTCCGATGCTGAGGAATCCGACTTCGTTCGCAATGTCTCCCGCCATCACAGCCGCCGACGGAACTTCGATCATAACGCCGATTTTCATTTCTTCATCGAAAGGAATATGCTGACTGCGCAGGCTCGACTTTGCATGCTCGACGAGGATTTTTGCTTTCCGCACTTCCTTCACGTTTGCTACCATCGGAAACATCACCCAGACATTTTTCTTCACGCTTGCACGCAGCATCGCGCGAAGCTGCGTAACGAATATTTCAGGGCGATCCAGGCCGATACGAATGCCGCGCCAGCCGAGGAACGGATTTTCTTCCTCACCTGCCTGCGATACTACTTTATCGCCGCCGATATCGAATGTGCGCATAATGACTTTGCGGGGATAACATTTTTCGGCAATCAGATTGTATTCCCGGTACTGTTCGTCTTCCGTTGGGAACGTGTCGCGCCCCATCAGCAGCCCTTCAGCGCGGTACAATCCGATGCCATCGGAGCCTTGTGCGTCAACAAAATTTATTTCTTCGGCAAACTCAATGTTGCACGATAATTCGACACGCTGCCCGTCTAAAGTTTTTGCGGGAAGATCGCGTAAGTCGTTAAGGCGTTTTTCAAATTCGATGTACCGTTTGTTGCGAACTTCATATTCTTTGATTGTTGTTTCACTCGGATTGAGAACGACGGTTCCTCCGTAGCCGTCAACGATCATGAAGTCACCTTCCTGAACATGCTTCGTGGCTTCCTTTAAGCCGACGACAGCAGGAATTTTGAGCGAACGCGAAAGCAATGCAGCATGAGAAGTCACACCTCCCATGTCGGTGACATAAGCAAGAATTTCGTTACGGCTGAAGAGAATCGTGTCCGCCGGAGTGAGCGATTGCGACACGATGATCGAACGTCCTGCGAAGCGCGAAATGAGTTTTTCTTGCTGGATGTTACGGATGATGCGGTTCTTCACATCTTCGACGTCGTGAGTGCGTTCCCGCATATACTCGTCGCTTGATTCGAGCATCAGCCGCTGATACTTTGTGATCTCGTCATGCACGACGAATTCTGCATTCTTTAATTCGTTGGCGATGCGGTTGTAGATTGCCTCAAACAGCACCACATCATTAAGAATCATGATTTCAGCTTCAAAAATTTTTGCTTTGCTGTTGCCGATTTTTTGCTCGGCATAGGAAAGAATTTTTGATAATTCTTTTTCAGACCGTTCAACAGCATGGCGCAGCCGCTCGATTTCTTTCGGCGCATCGTCCAGCAAAATAACTTTTTCTTCGACGCGCGGAATATGTTTTGTAAAAATGTGCGCGTGCCCCATCACAATTCCCGCAGACGCAGGAATACCGCGAAGAATTATTTCTTGTTTTTCCTGTGGCGTTATTTCCAATTTTTCGTCCATACTATGCTTCGTCAAAACCGCGTTCAAACAATCCGACTATCGCATCCGACATTGCTTGTTCGTCTTCTCCATCGAAACGGAGTTTTAATGGCGCGCCTTGTTCCGCCGCGAGCGTCATCACACCAATAATGCTTTTTCCATTGATTTCAAGGTCGTCTTTAAGAATATAAAAATCTGCTTTGAATTGTGCCGCCATTTTTACCAGCGCTGCCGCCGGTCGCGTATGCAATCCCGCCCGGTTTTTAATGACAATTTCTTTGATGATCATCGTTTAATTCTTCACCGCGAAGGATGCAGAGTTATGGTTGAACACTTCATTTTCATTCATTTCTTTGAGACCTTTGCAGTGAGAAAAATTAGTAATTCCTGTTCAGCAGCAATTCTGAAAAGCCGTATAGCATTGCCCGCGCATCGCTTGGCTTCAGCATGTTCAAATGACGGTTCGCATTGACGGTATCTCTTGTAATCAGGCGGCGAGCCTCTTCGATAACGCCATACCGGTGATAGATCTCACGTACATCGGCAACGCAGACGGTACTTTGAGCCTGAGGCTTACCCGTCTTCAACGGGGCGCCATGGTTCATAATAATGCTGCGAAGAAGTTTTTTATCGGCACCGCGCGCACGGCGGTATGCTTCAATGAGCAGGAATGTCTTTTTTCCTTCCGTAATATCACCGCCGATAGTTTTTCCGAATTCCTTTTCATCCGCAACGACGTCCAGCAAATCATCTTGAATTTGGAACGCTCTGCCGAGCAAAGCGCCGTATGATTTTAACGCACGGATCTCTGCCGCAGTGCCGCCGCCGACCACCGCGCCTATTTCTGATGCAACCGCAACAAGCTTGCCCGTCTTTTTTCCTATCATCAAAAGGTAATCATTTAGAGAAACATTTTTTTGCGTTTCAAATTCCTTATCGTACGCCTGTCCTTCGCATACTTCAACAACGCCTTCGGTAAAAATCTCAACCACCCGTGCAATTGCCGGCGATTGCGTTTTGAGCAATTCCCGGTACGCCAGTGCCACAAGTTCATCGCCAACGAGAATGGCGACATTTTCATCCCATTTTATATGAACAGTCGGTCTGCCCCGGCGCGATGCGGCGTGGTCCATAATGTCGTCATGCACAAGTGTGAAGTTGTGAACGATTTCAATTGCAACAGCGGCGTGGAGTGCTTGGCGCGCTTTTCCTCCTACAGCTTCACAGGAGAGCAAAATAAGCATCGGCCTGATACGTTTTCCGCCGCCGGAAAGAATATACTTCAACGGCGCATATAACGATACCGGTTCGCTTTTTGTAACACAATGAGCGAGCCTGTGTTCTATCAGCGTTTTGTAAGTATGATATTTCTCTTTGAAATGAGCCATGAACTTTTTTCTCTGTCAGCGCCGGTAATTATATGTTGCGGCGGATTATTTGGACATGATGCAGTTCTTCAATAGTACGCGCGCCTGTCAAGAACATGACGCCCTGCAATTCTTTTTGCCACTGGTGAAGATGGTTCGACAACATTTTCTTTCCGCCGGCAAACAATTGCCGCATCATCGGCCGCGCAGATGCGACCGCGTCAGCACCTAACGCGAGTGCTTTTGCCGTTTCTATGCCGTTCGTTATTCCGCCCGACGCGATCAATACGAGCGAAGGAAATCCGCCTCTGGCGGACTTCAACGATGCTGCTTCCAAAAGTGCGTCCGCTGTCGGGATTCCCCAATCCCAGAACTGTTCGCTCAGTCGTTCAGTGGAACTTTTGTCTTCGCGTCGGAGAATTTCGACACCAGCCCAGCTTGTTCCGCCCGCGCCGGCAATATCTATTATTGAAACGCCGATGTTCAGCAATCGCTCCGCAACATTTTTCGAAATTCCGGCACCAATCTCTTTCACAATCACTGGAATGGAAAGTCCACGTACCAACCGTTCAATTCCCGCGAGCACGCCGCGAAAATTTGTGTTTCCTTCCGGTTGAAGAAATTCCTGCAGCGGATTAAGATGAACGGCAAATGCGTCGGCACGGATCAATTCTATCAATTTCTGTACTGGTGAAATATCATTCATGCGCGCAACTTCGGCGGCGCCAATATTTCCGATGATAGGAATTGACGGTGCGGCTTCACGCACAATGCTATATGATGAATGAAACGCTGAATTCTCCAGTGCCTGCCGTTCGCTGCCGACGCCCATCGCGATACGGTGTTCCTCACACACTTCCGCCAGATTTTTATTGATTCGCCGCGCGTCGGTGTAACCGCCAGTCATGGAAGAAATGATGAACGGAAACGACATTTTTTTTGAAAGGAACGTCGTTTCTGTGGAAATTTCGTCAAAATTCAACTCCGGAAGCGCGTTATGAACTAATTCCCACTGCTCCAATCCTGTTCTCTTCGATTTGAACGCAACATCCTTGTGCACGGTCAGCAAAACGTGATCCTGTTTGCGGGAAGGTGTTGCGGCATGGGTGCGAGAGTGTTTCATTCAATTCCACAAGTTCAACAAGGAAAATATTGGAAAAAGTATAGCGAAATTAGGAAAGAGAATCAAGAAAATAGAAGAAAAGGTGAAAAATGACTGATGGAAGTGATACTCAATGCCGCGGGATTAGGCACCAGCGAAAATTATTGACGCCCATAAAACTTGACAAAAAAGAAAAATGTTCATATCATATTGCCGTCTGCTGAGAGTGAATACGCATTGAGGAATGCAGACAGAATACCGATGTGCTGGGGGTTCAGGTGTCTACTTACATTTCTTAGTTTTTTCCCAATCCCCCATGGGGGACCGGTAGGAGGCAGTCATGAAAAAAATATTAATTCCAATTTTTATTCTCATTGCGTTCATATCCCTTTCTTGTAACAAAACGAATCCGGTGGGGACATCACTTTCAAATAAAAGCAGCTCCGCTATCAAAATAGGATTTTCAATGAAGGATGTACCGGCAAATGTGGCAAGCGTTGTAGGAATTCTCTCTCGCCAGGGATACGACACTCTAAAGAGTCAATTTGTAATTTCAAATGATACGGCTCAATGTGAATTCGATAATATTGTAGCTGGCACATGGCATCTTCAAGTAAATGCTTATGATGGAACAAATGCTTTAAAATATTCCGGAGGAAAAGATGTGCAGGTTGTTGGCGGAGAAATAACCTCAG
Organism: Bacteroidota bacterium; assembly: GCA_021796215.1. Lineage (GTDB taxonomy): Bacteria > Bacteroidota > Ignavibacteria > UBA10030 > UBA8401 > JAJYOI01. The sequence continues at coordinate 68,836 of JAJYOK010000015.1, read as the reverse complement.
TTAATTTGGTGCTCAACCCAACAACAGGATCCATCAGCGTCACGGTTACATGGGGAAATAGCGGCACAGCTCCAAACAAATCATTGGTATTTGATGGCTCTTCTGGGTATGTTGACGTCGCTGATTCCCCATCCTTGACAAACATTGATTCAGCCTATACTCTTGAAGCATGGATCAAGCCAACAGGAAATACTCAGTACAATTACATCATTGCTAAAGGTGCACCCAACCTTCAATACACTATGGAGTTATTAAACTCTCAATTCAATCCGGCTTTCACGCTAAATGGAGTAACAATTGATTTTACAGGCGCGTCGGAATATTGGTCTCGTTTGGTTTTGCTTAATACACTGCAAACGGGAGTTTGGACGCATCTAGCTATTACATACAAAAGTGGAGAGGGAATAAATGTCTATATAAACGGAAACCTTGCTCACCACGCAAGTGCATCTGGTTTACTAACCCACGTTAGTGGGGATCTCCGTTTAGGTGTATTGTTGAATGATACGTATCAGTTATACTTTAAGGGTTTAATGGATGATGTGCGCATCTGGAAGACTGCTTTGACAGCTGATCAGATCAAATCAAGCATGAATGTTGAGCTAAGTGGAACAGAATCTAATTTGGTTGCCTACTGGAATTTCGACGATTCAATTGGTTCTACGGTAGCCAGTGACAAATCCTCGTTCGGCAATGATGGGAAATTAATGGGCGGTGTCACCTTTTCAGTAGACACACCATTCTGAAACGAAGGAAGTTTAAAAGATATTGTCGGTGTGTTTAATCAGTGAAGAGTTAAAATTTTAAAATAGTTTATAGCTTGTGAAGAAGATTTTGCTTTTCTTTTCCATTAAAGTGTGAAATTATCTTAGCAGTCCGAGGGGTAAAACTCTTAGCGTCTCGGTCACGATTTACGCATTTCCACAGCTAACAGTTATCAATGGCCAATTATCAGATTATGATAATTGGTCATTTGTGTAATTACTCATTGCCGCGCTTATCTTGATTCCCTTCCGTAATTTGGCTACATTGACAGAGAAAAATTCGATGATTGGTTCGAAAATAAATCTCAGCGGGCTTCCGTTACAGGAATTAGAGGCTTTTGTCGCTTCTATTGATGAACCTGCATATCGTGCGAAGCAAATTTTTGCGTGGCTGTATAAACACAAAGCAGCACAGTTCGATGATATGACGAATCTGCCGGAATCTCTTCGGCAGAAATTGAAAGAAATTGCCGCGGTTGAAAAACTGCGCGTCGTCAAAAAACAGCAGTCGAAATTCGATGGAACAATTAAGTTTCTCTTTGAACTCGCTGACGGAAAACAGATCGAAAGCGTTCTCATTCCGCCGCGCAAAAGCGCGGTTGATGCGGATTCCCGGTTCACCGCCTGCGTTTCTACACAGGTCGGCTGCCCGCTTGATTGTAAATTCTGCGCCACGGGAACAATGGGATTCGAACGGAATCTTTCGCCGGCAGAAATTATTGGGCAAGTTTCAATGGCGCAAACATTGGTTGAGAAACCAATTACCAATATTGTTTTCATGGGGATGGGAGAGCCGATGCTCAACTATGATAATGTCATGTCGGCGATTGAAATCCTGACATCTGAAAACGGCATGGGCTTTACTCCGAGAAGAATTACGGTTTCCACTGCAGGATATGTTGAACAGATTAAACGAATGGCAGATGAACAACGAAAAGTGAAACTTGCTCTTTCGCTTCATTCGCTCGATAATGAGACGCGCAGCAAACTGATGCCCATTACAAAAAAATTTGGTGTTGATGAATTACTTGATGCGCTGGAATATTATTTCAAGAAAACGAAGAAAAGCGTGATGTTGGAATATATTTTGTTCGATGGATTGAATGACACCGACAACGATGTGCGGCGAATTGTGAAAGCGTCGCGCCGGTTTGAGTGCCGCGTGAATCTCATTCCATTTCATTCCATTGCTTTTACAAATCCCCATGGATTTTCTGCCGCGTTGAAAGGCGCATCGCGGGAGAAAATTTTATCGTTTGCAGCAAAGCTTCGCCGAGATAATATTCCGGTTTTTGTCCGCAACAGTTCCGGTGAAGATATTGACGCGGCATGCGGGCAGCTAGCTGTCACAAACCTGCCTGCCGGCAGACAGGTTCACATTGCATCTCTCAATCCATAAATTCTGAACTCTAAACCTTACAACCTTATGATGAATCTTATTCTCTTCGGGCCTCCCGGTGTTGGAAAAGGAACGCAGGCAAAAATCCTTTCACATATTTATCACATTCCGCATATTTCTACCGGCGATATTCTCCGGCAAGCGATTAAAGAGGGCACGCCGCTCGGACTGAAGGCGAAATCGTACATGGATGCAGGAAATCTTGTGCCCGATGAAGTGATGATCGGTTTGATCAAAGATATTCTTACGTCGGGACAGTGCCGCAACGGATTTATTCTCGATGGATTTCCGCGCACGGTGGCGCAGGCGGAAGCGCTGCAGAAAAATTTTCAGGGGCTCAATCTTACCGTTCATCATGTCATCAATTTTGTCGTTTGCGAAAAAGAAATTGTGGACCGCTTAAGCCAGCGCTACGTCTGCAGAAAATGCGGGAAGATATACAATTTCGAGATTGACCATTTCAAACCGGGCGATCCATGTTTCAAATGCGGCGGCGAAATCTTTCAGCGTGATGATGATAAACCCGAAACGGTGAAAAAACGCCTCGAAGTCTATCATCAAGAAACCGAGCCGGTAAAAGCGTATTACGAAAAATTAGGATTGCTGCGTAACATTGACGGCATCGGAGAAATTGATGAGATCACGCAGCGTCTCCTTGCCGTGACGAAGAAATGAGCTGATGCGGTGCCGGAGCTTGCACACATGGAACATGGCGTGGCGGACGACAAAACAGTTCTGCACCTGACGAACGAGAAGCCGATTATCATTGCACATCGCGGGTTTTCTGATGAAGCGCCGGAAAATACTATGGCGGCGTTTCACAAAGCGATCTCAGCGAAGGCGCACATGATCGAATTCGATGTGCGGCTTTCTGCCGATGACGAATTTGTTATTTTCCATGATAAGAAACTGGAACGAACTTCAGAAGGGAAAGGGCTTGTCAAAAAATATGCGGCGAAGGAATTGACGCGTATTGATAACGGCTCGTGGTTCTCTTCCCGCTTTTCCCGCGAACGTATTCCTCTGCTGCACAATATTTTTGCGTTGACAAAACATAATGTTACGTTGAATATTGAGATCAAACCTGATGTCGAAAGTTCGAACGGAATTCCGGTGGAAGAGATGCTTGTCGAGATACTTGCAAAAGAGCGGATGCTTCACCGCAGCATGATCTCATCGTTCAACCATAAGATGATAAAACGAGTGAAACATCTTCATCATGAAATTGCCGCCGGCATTATTTACAATCCGATTACAAATTTTCGCCGCTCACCATCTCAATTGGCGGCAGCAGCGCGCGCGGAGTTTTTTATCTGCAGCAAGTATCAGGTCAATCATGATGTGGTGAACGACGTGCATGAAAACGGGCTGAAAATTTTTGTGTACGGCGTCAGCACAGAGAGAGATGCAGGGCGGATGCTGCGCTTGGATGTGGATGGAATTATTTCCAACAATCCGGCTTTGGTGAGAAGAGCAATTGAAGTGTACCGCAGGTAGGTGGCGGTATTATTCCTTCTTTTCAATTACTGCAAACGCAATCACAGAAGTATCCGAATGAGAAAGTGACAACAGCACACGGCTGTGCTGCAGTGCTTCAGCCGTTGAGCCGTAAAGTTTGACATTCGGTTTTCCTGACGGATCGTTCACCACTTCGACATTTTTCCACTGAAATTCTCCTGCCCATCCCGTTGCAAGTGCTTTGCTCACAGCTTCCTTTGCGGCGAAACGTGCGGCGAAATGCTGCATGGGATTTTTTTTAGAGCGGCAATAAGTGATCTCGGTATCAGTAAACAGTTTTTGCAAAAAAGTGCTGCCAAAGCGTTCAATGGAAGCGCGAATGCGTTCAATTTCAATAATATCAACCCCGATGCCTACAATCATAATGCCGCCGAAAAAATGGAATGATTCATTAAGTGCGTAAGCAAGGTAAGGAAGCGAAAGAACAGTTTCAACTTCTTCTTTTTCCCGGCCCGCCGGCAGGTTGAAACTCACGCCGGCCATCGTTACATTGTGAGAGGTTAAGCGGGATTCCCCGGTGCAGGATGCGGATTTTTTTGCATTTTTTTCACTTAACAGAGTGGCTCTTCCATGAAGCTTACAAAAAATTTTCTCCGTACTATCCCAAAAGTCTTGCTTCACGATCATTTGGACGGCGGTGTTCGCGCACAAACAGTGATTGAGCTGGCGAAAGACCAGCACTACAAAAAACTGCCGACTTCTGATGCCGATGAATTAACTGCATGGTTTCGACGCGGGGCGCAGCGCGGCAGTCTGCCGCTTTTTCTTGAAGGTTTTGAACACACATGCGGTGTAATGCAAACGGAAGAAGCACTTGAACGTGTTGCGTATGAAATGATAGAAGACATGCATAGCGACGGCGTCGTGTATGTCGAAACACGTTTTGCTCCTGTATTTCATGCGCAAAAAGGATTGGCGCATCACACAATTGTGAAATCCGTTCTGCGCGGCTTGGAGCGCGGGAAGAAAAAATTTGGTGTTGAATACGGCGTGCTTATTTGCGCTATGCGGAATATGAATCCGGCAATCTCGCAGGACATCGCAGAACTTGCTGTGGAATTCCGCAATCTCGGTGTCGTTGGCTTTGATCTTGCCGGTGAAGAAGGCGGTTACCCGCCGAAGAAACATGTGGATGCGTTCCATTATATTCAGCGGGAAAATTTTAACATTACAATTCATGCCGGGGAAGCGTTTGGCAAAGAATCCATCTGGCAAGCGATACAATGGTGCGGTGCACACCGCATCGGACATGCCACGCGGCTGACCGAAGATATGCGGATAAAAGACGGAGAAGTCTTGAGCATGGGCACGCTGGCACAGTATGTTCTTGATAAACGCATTCCGCTTGAAATTTGTTTAACAAGTAACGTGCATACGGGCGCCGTGAAAACGATCGCTGAACATCCGTTCGGAATTTTGTACCGCTATAAATTCCGCGTAACACTTAATACCGATGATCGGCTGATGAGCGGCATCACTTTGTCAGATGAATATCAGGCTGCTGCCGAGCATTTCGGATTGAAGCTTGACGATCTTGAAAAAATTACGATCAATGCGATGAAGAGCGCATTCGTTCCGTACAAAGAACGCATCAGAATTATCTACGATGTTTTGAAACCGGGCTTTGTGAAAGCGCGAGAGCATCAAAAAGCGAAATGAGAGGAGTCCGCTATATTATTCTCGCAGGCACATTGCTGCTGAGTTCCTGCAATCAATCGTATATTTATCTTATAAAGAACGATAACTGCAATTGCAGAAAATATACGTACAGGGATGTGCAGCATCATTTTACAATTATCTGCGAAGCGCAATATAAGGTAACCGACAGAATCGAAACGACGATCTCTCTTGATTTTGAAAACAACAGCAACGACACACTCGATTTGAGACTCGCCTCGGTCAGCGTGAAATCGGAAAATGTTCACTATGAATACAACGGCAAGTTTTTGTCGTTGCCGTACATCGTTGTTCTTCCGGGAGATTCGTACGAAATGACATTGAACGGAAGAGACACAAATGCTGAAGAACATCCGTGGTATCGCATTGCAGGTGAGCAGATCACGGTAACGATTCAACGTCTTGTTATCGGGAATGTGAATCTTGATCCGATTGTTGTAACGATGATTCCGGTGAATCCGAAATTTTCGCCGTCGTAACACGATACCGATGAAAATTACTATCTATCAAAAACCGACTTGCACGACATGCAAGCAGGTGTACAATTTCCTCAAAGAAAGCGGTGTTGACTTTGATGCAGTGAATTATTACATCGAGCCGATTCCAAAGAACAAGTTGAAAGAGCTGCTTCATAAAATGGGAATATCTGCTGCAGAACTATTGCGAGTGAAAGAGCCTAAGTATAAGGAGCTGAGGCTTTCTGAAAAGAAGCTTTCCGATGATGAAATTATTAACCTTATGACAATCTATCCGGACCTGATTCAGCGGCCTATCGTTGAAAAAGGATCGAAGGCAATTCTTGCGCGCCCGGCTGAGCGCATCAAAGAAATTTTATAAAGGACAAATGCTTCTCTATTTTCTCCGACATGCTGACTCTGCAAATTCGGGTTATGCGAACGATTTTGATCGTGAGCTTACGGAGGAAGGCAGAGCACAGGCAAATGATGTTGCGCAAACGATTCGTGCATTGAAATTGGTATTCACCCATGTTCTGTCCAGCCCGCTTATTCGAGCGCGACAGACAGCTAAAATTGCTATCAGTAATTTTTCTACGTTAGAAATACAAGATTGCGATTATCTTTCCCCCTTGTCTGAACCGCGAAATTTGTTTGGCGAACTTGCACAATATCCACAGGACAGCAGAATTCTTCTTGTCACTCACGAGCCATTTGCCAGCAGTTGTATTGCTTCGCTCATCAGCGGAGCCAATGAATCAAAAGTAGCCATGAAGAAAGCAAGCATGGCATGTCTTGAAACGCATTCTTCGGTTCAACGCGGGACCGGAATTCTGTTGTGGCTCCTCACCAATGAACAAATGAGGCTGCTGTTTCATTAATCCATCTCCCGCTGTGAACTTCTTCCAACCTCTTCCAAATTTCCCGTGATGAAAAATATTTAATTCTGTTATTTCACATTTTTCAATGGAAATTGAGCCAAAAATTTGATTTATTTGTATCGTTAAAACTCTGAATGCCAACAATCACATAAAGAAAAGTTGATGACAAAAAAGACAACATCTCCTTCAGCAAAAGAAATATTAGGCGATCTTCGTGCGGTGACGCAGAATTTATGGTGGGCGTGGAATTGCGAAGCACAACAAATATTCAATGAACTTTCTCCGCAATTATGGCAGCAGACAAGTCACAATCCGGTGGCACTGCTTGCTTCGATGTCTGAACAAGAAGTGCTTGCCCGGTTGGGCGATCCGGAATTTGCCGAACGCGTTTGCACTGTCATTGCACAGTTTTTTTCATACATAAATGAAAAAAACACATGGGCAGCAACTCAGGCGAAAAATATTCAATCGCCGATCGCATATTTTTCTGCTGAATTCGGTTTCCATGAAAGTCTGCGTACATACTCCGGCGGACTTGGCATACTCGCCGGCGACCACACAAAGTCGGCAAGTGATTTGGGAATTCCTTTCATCGGCATCACGCTTTTTTATCGTCAAGGATATTTTGAACAGCGTCTTGCGGTGGATGGGTGGCAGCAGGAGCAATACATCACCGCCGATCCGTCGAAGCTTCCCTTAACCATTGTCACTGACAGCAGCGGTGCGCCGTTGAGATGTTCAGTGGAAATCGGGTTCAGCACGGTACACTTTCATGCGTGGAAACTTCAAGTCGGCCGTGCAACGGTGTACTTGCTTGACACAAATTTGATCGAGAATGAAGAACGGTACCGCGATCTAACTGCACATGTGTACGGCGGCGACATTTCAACACGCATTTCGCAGGAAATTATTCTCGGCATCGGCGGTGTTCGTCTGCTGCGTGCGCTGAACGTCGCACCGTCAACATTTCACATGAATGAAGGACACTCGGCTTTTCTCACGCTTGAATTGCTGCGCGAACATGTTGAGAAAAACCGCCCGCTAAAGGAAGCAGAAGCGGATGTGAAACAGCAATGTGTTTTCACGACGCACACGCCCGTTCCCGCCGGCCATGATCGTTTCAGCTTCGACTTGATGAGTTATGCTTTTTCATCCATGGCAAAAAAATTGAATATGTCCGTTGATGAACTGATGAAGTACGGACGCGTCGCTGTGAATGATCCGAATGAAACGTTTTGTATGACGGTGCTCGCGTTGAAAATGTCCCGCGCGGCAAACGGCGTGAGTCAATTGCACGGCCAAGTAAGCCGCGAAATGTGGAAGAATTTATATCCACAAACGCCGGCCGAACAAGTGCCAATCGGATTTATCACCAACGGCGTGCATATCGGCGGATGGATGTTCAAGCACACATCGCAGTTTTGGCGAAGAAAATTAGGGAACGATTGGCAGCAGCATTTTCTTGATGCGGATTTTTGGCACCATGCGATTGATCCATCTGTTGTGTCCGATGAAGAATTATGGGCGTTGCGGTACACATTGCGGCGCTCGCTCATAGAATTTACGCGCCAACAACTTCGTCTGCAGCATTCACGCTTCGGCAACGGCGTAGCTGTTTACGATACGGTGCTCAATCCCGACGCCCTGACAATTGGTTTCTCGCGGCGGTTCGCAACATACAAACGCGCACCGCTTCTTTTTAAAAATCTCGACCGCGCTATTGAATTGTTCAATGATCCGCAAAAACCTGTCCAGCTTTTGTTTGCAGGTAAAGCTCATCCACGCGATGATGAAGGTAAGAAGTTTATCAAATATGTAGTTGAACTGACAAAGCATCCACTGTTATTCGGGAAAATCGTTTTCGTGGAAAATTATGACATCAACGTTGCCCGCAATCTGGTTTCCGGCGCGGATGTGTGGTTGAATAATCCGCGGAGGCCGCTGGAAGCGAGCGGAACGAGCGGACAAAAGATTGCAATCCATGGCGGTTTGAACTGCAGCATCATGGATGGCTGGTGGCGTGAAGCATACGACGGGACCAACGGCTGGTCAATCGGAAAAGATGAGTCCCCGGCATTAGCAGACGTTCAGGATCAGCAGGATGCAGAAAATCTTTATCAGGTGATGAAAGAGCAAATTATTCCCGAGTTTTTTGACCGCGATGAGAACGGTATTCCGCACCGATGGCTGCAGCGTATTCGGCGCGCTATTGCAACACTGGTTCCAAAGTATAATACCCACCGTATGGTGGAAGAGTACATTAAAAAATATTATAGATAAAATTTGACAGAGCGCACAACTTTCCGCTTCCTTTTTACGTTCCATAAGTATAGAACAATTATGGAGCGAACGATGAATAGTGCAAGGCAGTTTGAACGATTTCCACGGCGATATGAAATGGCGCTGGACGATTTCATCGAGTTCGCCGTAGCAAACCAAAAGCAGCAGTGGAATACTGGCTGCTATTCCGTCATTCTGTTGAAGGAAATAATTTTCTTCACACAGTAAAATCAATGAAAGCTTTTATGAAATATTTAAAATGGGCAGTAGTTATTGCAAGTGTGTTAGCAATCCCTTTTATGTTGGTGCGCCGTTCAGAATCTCTGAAGCGTAACGACATGAATATCCGCTACGACATCAACGATTACCTCTCTGACTTGGAAGCGTAAGAGTTGAAAACTCTCAAACAATTTTTTCGACTTTGAGAGTGTTTGTTGTGCCTCGTGCAAGCAGGGGAATCCCGGCAGTCAAAACAATATAATCCCCAGAGTTAACGTAATGTGATTTGAGCAGCTCTTCATGAATGAGCGAAAGAGTTGTATCCGTATCGGCAAGTTTTGGAATCAAGACTGAACGAACGCCCCACACAAGATTTAAATACCGCCGCACGTATTCGCGGTCGGTCATGGCAATGATCTTCGCTGAAGGACGGTACTTCGCGATTGTTTTTGCCGTTTCGCCGGAATGCGTGATTGGAACAATTGCCGCTGCGCCGATTTGTTTTGCCAGTACGCACGCCGAACGCCCAAGCGCTTTGAAAACATTCGCCTCGTCGCTGCTTTGTGGATCTGCTAAGTCCAATCTGTCGTTCTCATTTTCTTCTGCTTTTCGAACGATCGTATCCATTGTCTGAACTGCTTCCACAACATATTTTCCGACTGAAGTTTCGGCGCTCAACATTACGGCGTCGGCGCCGTCAAGAACGGCGTTGGCAACATCGTTCGCTTCTGCGCGGGTTGGGCGCGGATTCTCGATCATTGATTCCAGCATTTGTGTTGCAATGATCACCGGTTTGCCCGCAGCGTTTGCTTTTTTACAAATCATTTTCTGCGCTATCGGAACTTCTTCAAGTGCACACTCCACACCCAAATCTCCGCGTGCAACCATCACTGCGTCTGCTTCTGCGATGATTTCGTCAATATTGCGGAGCGCCTCGCTTTTCTCAATCTTTGCTACAATCGGTAAATGATGTCTTCGTCCGGCTTTCGCTGCAATCACTTCACGCAACTGACGAATATCGTTTCCCGACCGGACGAATGACAGCGCAACGTAATCAATATTATTTTCTAATCCGAAAGCAAGGTCTTCAATATCTTTTTCCGTGAAGGACGGCGCACTGACGGCAACGCCGGGAAGATTAATACCTTTGTGTTCTTTCAGAATTCCGCCGTGCACGACTTCTGTAATAACGTCTGTTGCCGTCGAGCGAATAACTTTTAACTGCAATAAACCATCGTCCATTAAGATCGTGTCGTTTGGACGAACATCTTTCGGAAGCTCTGTGTATGTCGTCGAAACACGCTCGGCTGTTCCAGGGATATTTTCTATAGTGATCGTAAACTTTGCGCCGTCGCGGAGCAAAACTTCAGGTGCTGTAAGCTTGCCGGTACGGATTTTCGGTCCCTGCAGATCCTGGAGAACGGCGATTGGTTCGCCGGCATGTTCCGCGGCAATGCGGAGTTTTTTCATCGTTTCGCGGTGTTCATCGTACGTGCCGTGGGAAAAATTCAGTCGCGCAACATCCATTCCTGCATGAATCATTTTTTCCAGCACTTGCACCGATGATGATGCCGGTCCGAGTGTGCAGACGATTTTCGTGTTTCCGTAAGTTCGTGAAGTAGGCATAAATTATTATTATTATTTGGGAATTAACCGCAGCCGGTGTTTCGCCTCTGATTGAATTGCCGCATCGTCAAGCGGCATCGAATGATATTCACCGTTCAGCCATAGCGGGGTTTGATCTGAATAATGTGCGCTCAACGGCTGGCCCGATTGTCCTGTCGGAATGACGGAAAGCGCGCCGTTAATATCGGAGAAATCGGTAATTTGCCTCATTGAGGGACCCAGGTACATGCGATATGGATCGGCAAAATGATATTCACCGTTGTTGAGTGTCGTGCCGGAACCGCCAACTTCAAAAGGACCAATATTGAAAATTGCACCGAGCGGCGGATGCGAGCCAAACGGATGCTCAAATGTCAGTGTATGAAGCCGTCCCCATTGCCAGGTTTTCATTTCATCTCCTAATTTTTGCCGGAGATCGTTCATTGCTTCCGCTAAACTTTTTCGAATAATTTCATCGCGCGTTTCAATGTTCGGTGTTGAAGGATCGTCAAACCAGAGAGAAGACGGCGTTTCGAAAAGGGCAGGAACAACGCGCAACGGAATGTTGGCAAGGAAAATATAATTTTTATACAATTCTTCGCCCATTTTGTTTTCGAATATATTTTCCATCAGGTGGGTGAACCACACATTCAAAAGAGTTGTGGTTACATCGTTTTTGGTTTCCTGAAAATTCCAATTTCGGAAATACTTTAACGCCATTTGAAGGCTCGGATCGGCGCTCTGTACGGAATCGAACGCATGGATGATGAACGGCGAGATTTGTTTTGCAAAGTGAGAATAATAATCGAGCTGCATCTGTTTGAAATCTTCCACCGTTAGTTTATTTCTTGTCGAAAGGAATTCCCTAATGCGCTCGATGCGTGACGGCGGCTCCCATAAATTCGAAATGTGATACGGAAACGATGCGTCGGTTGTTTTATTATTTGCCGTCGCTACAAATTGTTCCGGCGGATTGAACAGTTCCGGAAGTTTCTCAAACGGCACAAACCCTGTCCAATCATAATAGCCAGTCCATCCGGGCATCGGAAGTGTCGGATTTTGCGTCGCGCGAATCGGCAGCCGCACGCCCATGCAGTAGCCGATATTTCCTTTGGCATCGGCATAGACAAAATTTTGCCCGGGCACTGTAAATTCTTTTACGCCGTCCTCAAATTGTTCCCATGATTGTGCTTTGTCAATGCAATAGATTGAATACAATTCGTCGCTCATGTCTTCACCCGTCCAACGAAGTGCGACAGGATATTGTGAGGTTGTCGCAGACGGATTTACGTCATTGATAATCGGGCCGTGCACGCTTCCGCGAATCGTTATTGGAACGAAATCAGAATCTTTCACAAAAATTGTATCGTTATATGTTTCAAAATTTTTTAACTCCCCTTTGTATTGATAACGATTGTGATCGAGGGAATCTTCCTCCTCGACAAAAAAATCTGCGTCGTCAGCCATCACGTTTGTCATTCCCCATGCGATGGAATGATTGTGCCCGATAATAATTCCCGGCGCACCCGGCAATGAAACTCCTGCGACATTTAGTGCACCGCCCTGTAAATGCATTTCGTACCATTTTGACGGCTCAGAAAGTCCGAGATGAGGATCGTTAGCGAGCATCGCTAAACCATTTGCAGATTTTTTGCCGCTGATCGCCCACGCATTGCTGCCGATATGCATGCCTGACATCCCGAAAAATTCCCTGAACGATTTATCTGCGCGAAGGAAACTTTCGCCGTCGAATGCAATTTTCCTGTTCAATAATTCTTTTGGCACAATCACAGGCGCATTTTCCGGATAAGTGGGAAAAATTTCCTTCGCCCTTTCTTCACCGAATTTTTGCACAAGCTCGCCGAGCGTTAAATCAACATACCACGAAAGGTTCAATTCCCACGCCATCATGCGCGAAACAATAAGTGTATGAACCGGCTGCCAATCTTCCGGAACATAATTCAGCATATCGAATTCAATCGGATAATTGCCTTGGTGCGAGTGGATGAACGCGTTGATGCCATCTGAATACGCCTGCAAAATCAGCTTTGATTCGGGATGAAGCTGTGTTTCAAGTCTTTCGGCGATGCGCTGAATTCCAATGGTTTTAAAAAGCTTATCGTATTCCAATGTTGACGAGCCGAGAACTTCGGAAAGCCTTCCTTCTCCGGCACGCCGGGTGATATCCATTTGCCACAACCGGTCTTGTGCGTGAACATATCCCTGCGCGAAGAAAAGGTCGTGCTCATTCTGAGCAATGATATGCGGCACGCCGTATTTATCGCGGTAGATAGTTACCGGCTGCTCTAATCCGTCAACACGCAGTTCTCCGTCTACCACTGGGAATGATTTCGTGACAAGATGCCGAAGAATGAAAAAGGCGGCGGCGGCAATGATCACAAGTGACCCAAGGATACCGATTGTGATTTTAATTTTTTTAGACATAAGACTGTGAACAATTCACTCTGAATTTTTTTCCGATTGCTCAACAGGCAGCAGCGGCAAATCCCAATCGGCAAGGTGCGCAATATAGCTGTCGAAAGGAAGCTGAATCAGCAGCGGATATTTTTCCGGATTGAGCCAGTGCATAAGCTGAAGCATCTTGTCTTCATCCATTGCGGTGCAACCGACCGTGGGAGCATGAGAATAACTATTAAGATGGAGAAAGATGCAGCTGCCCAGTCCGGGAATTGCCTGCGGATTATGTTTCACAACAATTCCGTATTTATAATCCACAGAATCCAAACGCATAACTTCTGAAGAATTCCACGGCAGGCGTCCGGCAGAGTCACGGACCACCTGACTTTCATCAACAAGAGAATTGTAAAATACCGAGCCTGTATCGTCAACGCAGTGAAGCGTTTTTGTTGCGTAGTGGTATGGGAATTTTATGCCTGCCGGCGGAATCGAATCGTACCCGAAAAAATCTCCCAGTTCGAAAACACCGGCGGGTGAACGATGATCGCCTTCTATTTTTTGCCTTTCATCCGGAGGGTCAGCGTATAATCCGGCTCCCCACGCCAAACCTGAATCGCCGAGCATTACATTCCATGGACCGGCAGTTTGAATCCATTCGTTTGATTCATTTCGTTCGAACAGATATAATTGTCCGTTATCCGCGTCCCAATTTTTCGCTACGACCACGATCAATTGCCGTGACTGATCAATCTGTGCGAGAAGTGTTGATGACATAAAAACCAGTAACAAGAAAAGCGTTTTCATACCGATTATCGTCTTTGACATTTGAAGAGTTATTTTATACATTGAGACAGTTTCGGAACGTAGCGCAGCCCGGCTAGCGCACTACCTTGGGGTGGTAGGGGTCGCGGGTTCGAATCCCGCCGTTCCGACTACATGAAAGTCTCCTTGTGAGACTTTTTTTATGAGCTACCATTTTTATATATTGAAAAGCCAAAAATTTGATCGCTATTATCTTGGACAAACTTCCAATCTGAAATCACGATTACAACGCCACAACCGCGGCGAAATGTTTTCAACAAAGCCATATCTTCCGTGGGAACTTATTTACTATGAAACATTTCATACTCGAGCACAAGCAATGGGACGAGAACATTTCTTAAAATCTCCTGAAGGCTGGAAGGAGCTTCAAGAAATAAAAAGCAAGCTGAAAAAGCCATTATCAATCCCCTAGCGCACTACTCCCAAAGGGATTCCTTTGGAACTTGGGGTGGTAGGGGTCGCGGGTTCGAATCCCGCCGTTCCGACATTGCATAAAAAAAGTCTTTGCTGTTTTGCAAAGACTTTTTTGTTGTACATTTCTTTTTTTTCACACAGCTTGAATCAGTTGAGTTTTTGCAATAGGTCTTCCAAGAAATTTTTAATTTCTTTCATATCATCTTTCAATTTCTCGGATTGAATTTGTGTCGGCTGTGTTGTTTGAACGTCAGCTGCCAGTTGGGTTACTGCGGAATCTGCCGGAAGGAGAGACAATTGCTCGCCGGTTTCAAGTTCAGGCGTCCATGATTTGAGAACTTGCTTTGCGCCTTCAATCGTGTAGCGCTCTTCCCGCAGCAGTTGCTTGATGTACAGAATAAGCTTGATATCCTTGTTCGTGTAAATGCGATTGCCCGCGCGGTTTTTCGCCGGTTTCAATTGTTCGAATTCGGATTCCCAGTAGCGCAACACATACTGTTCAAGATCGGTAATCTTACTTACTTCACTGATTGAATAATAAAGTTTTTTGATACCGACAGATTTCATACACCATCACCTCATTGCTTGTGAGTATTCTACACTCAGCCAAAGGCCGATCAGCCTGCGACTGAGTGGAATTGTAGGAAAAAGCAATGATAATTGCAAGCAAAAGGCGCTGTCAGATGCGAAATAAACGAAATATCCGGTTCTTTTCCCATATTCCTTGATAAAATCTCTGCACTTCTCTATATTGGCGCACAGATGCGGCGGTGTTTATCATAATCCGATTCGGCGGTTTTATTGCCGCACGATAACTTCAACCTCGAACAAATTATTACTCTTATGCACACTGTTACATTGCTACCAGAAAAGAAAAAAATTCCCGTCGGTAAAATTTTATGTTTGGGAAAAAATTATGCCGAGCACGCAAAAGAATTTGGAGGGAACGTTCCGCAATCTCCGATGATTTTTTTAAAGCCGCCAACCGCCATCATTGAAAATGGCGGCGATATTATTCTTCCGCCGCTTTCAAAAAACGTTCACCATGAAGTGGAACTGACCGTTCTTATAGGAGCCGCAGGAAAAAATATTCCGAAGTCCGATGCGATGAATTATGTAGCTGGCTATGGTATCGGGCTCGATATGACAATGCGCGACAAACAATCGGAGGCAAAGAAAGAAGGCAGTCCGTGGTCTATTGCAAAAGGATTTGATACCTCAGCGCCACTTTCTCCATTCGTACCGAAAGCATCAGTTAGCGATCCGTATAATCTTGATATCAAATTAAGTGTGAATGGAAAGCAGCGGCAGCATTCGAACACAGGAAAGATGATTTTTAAGATAGATGAAATTATTGCATTTCTCTCGTTGGTTTTCACGCTTGAAGAAGGAGATGTTATTTTTACTGGAACGCCGGAAGGTGTAGGGCAGGTCATTGCAAATGATGTGATAGATGCGGAAATTCCCGGCATCGGTTTATTGCACCATCGCGTGGTTGCGAAGTAGAGTGAAAATTTTTAAGAAAATAATACAGTTTTTTTTGTTTGTCGCAGCGGGCATTGTGCTGTTATCACTGCTTGGCGGAGTTCCTATAAATTCAGGTGAAACAAATTCGGAGGCAATGGAATTTTCTGCTCCCGCGGCGTTTTCACCAGCGATAACGACGGACCTTGACGATTATCGCTGGCCTATCAATTCCGATCAACGCATCACATCTACGTTTGCAGAATTTCGTTCGACGCATTTTCATGGCGGTGTTGATATTGGTACGCATAATAAAATTGGGATGGAAGTGTACGCCGCACGAGACGGATATGTTGCCAGAGTATCGGTTTCGCCGTACGGTTACGGACGTTTTCTTGTGCTTCGCCATCCGGACGGTTATTATACAACGTATGCGCATTTGCATTCATTTAACCCCGCGCTTGAACGTTTGGTGCATGAGGAACAATTGAGAAAAGGGAAATTTTCCGTTGAGTTGAAATTTGTACCGGGAGAAATTGTTGTGCGGAAAGGAGAGCTTGTTGCATATTCGGGAGAGAGCGGCGAAGGGAGTGCACATCTTCATTTCGAGGTGCGGGATGAAAAATTTAATCCCATCAATCCGTTTTTATGTCCTGATATCAAAGAAAGCGATGACACGCACCCTCCGATATTCCGGCGGTTAGCGGTGGTGCCATTGGATGCCAAATCATTTGTTGATTATGAATTTGCCCCGCAGCTTTTTCTCCCGCGGTACATTAAGCGGGGAGTGTACAGAATACCTGAAGTTATCCGATGCACAGGCATGGCAGGTTTCGAAGTTGATGCACAGGATAAAAGCCCGACTTCACGATATATGCGGGGAGTTTACAAGATTCAGTTTCAGGTAGATGGTCGGACATTGTTTCAATCGGCACATAATAAATTTCCGGTTGATGAAACGCGGGAAATTGGCTTGGAGTATGACTGGAGCCTTTGGCGTGAGCATCGCGGCGAGTTTGAAAAATTGTATCTTGATCAAGGAAACACACTGCCGTTTTATTCTTCAGCCTCTTTATATGATGGCGCAGTTTCTTCACAAAAAATTTCTGAAGGAATGCATACGTTCAAAATTTTGGCAACGGATTTTTCAGGCAATGTATCCGAATTAAGCGGCACTTTCGTGCTCAATCATCCGCCTGCGGTTGAAATTCTTGGTGTTGCAGATAAGCAATTATATGTCGTTGTTCCGAATCTCGACAAAATACGTTCAGTAAAAATAGAAACGAGGAAATTATCAGCAAAGCAATGGCACGCAGAAGAATATGATGCCAAAGAGTTTACGGCGGGGCGTGATTCACTTTTGATTTCACTTGAGGGACTGCAGTGCGATGTTGTGCGGGTAACGGCGAAAAATATTTGGGGAACAAAATCGTTTCCCTCTTATTTCTTTTTTGAACATCCGCGCAGTGCGCCGCGTGTGTGGATTGAAAAAGAGATTACCGATTCGTTTTTAAAGATCAGCGTTTGCTCCAACGCTCCGTTGACAAGTCCGCCTGTTGTAGAAGTGCAGCAAGAAAAAACAATTGCGGACGTTGCAATGCATGCCGTAAATGAAATGCGTTATGACGGTGTGTATCGCCTTTCCGATTCATACAGCGGAACATCGTTCATTAAAGCGTTTTGCGAAACCGGCCGTCAGCGGTCAGAAGCATTTGATTCGTTTGAAATTAATTCTGTTACGCCGGAACAGGGAGGGACAGTTTCTTCCACCGATGGAAATTTTATTGCAGAATTTCACGCCGGTGCAGTCTATACGCCTGTGCATTTTTATGTGAAAAAGATTGGTGAGGCAACGTACTCGATTGAGCCGCGAGATCAGCTTTTGCGCGGCGGCTGCACAATAACGCTGCACTATCCGGTAACGTATGATGAACGGGACAAGATAGCGCTGTATATGAAAGACCGCGGCGAGTGGACATTCACTCACGCGCAACGGGATGTTCGTGCTCATACTTTCCTTCTCCGCAAAGAGCATTCGTTAGGCGAATTCGGGATATTCACAGATACGAAAATGCCGGTTATCCAAAGATGGAGCGCATCACATTACAACAATTCCGGTCACCCGTTGTTTTCTTTTTCGGTGCGCGATAATTTTTCCGGTATTGATGCCGATGAGATCAATGTTTTCATGAATGGTGAACGCGTTATTCCGGAGTACAACCCTGAAAGGCACCGTGTATCTTTTATTCCATTTGAACCTGTGCCGCGTGCACAGTACACCGTTTCCATTGAAATTAAAGACCGTGCCGGTAATACTGCACGCGCGACAAAATCATTGACGGTATTTCGATGAAGAACGATTTTCGGGGCGTGGTCCGTCAAGCGGCCAAGCTATTAAGAAAAAATGAACTGGCAAGGCTTTCAATTGCCATCATTGCGCTCATCAACATCGGAGCGGTGCTGGTGTACTTTTCAGAAGGATATAAAAATCACTCGCAGTTTACATCGTTCGGTGATGCATTGTGGTGGGCGATAGTGACTGTTGCCACAGTCGGCTATGGCGACAAAGTTCCGATTACCGTTGCTGGCCGTATCTTCGGTTCAATCACGATTATCAGCGGCATGATTCTCATTTCATTATTCACCGCAACTATTTCGTCTGTTTTTGTTGCACGAAAAATAAAGGAGAGCCAAGGATTGCAAGATATTAACTTTACAGGACACGTTCTCATCTGCGGCTGGAATTCGCATGTAGAAGAGATTCTCCGCATTTTCAATTTGTATGGTACTAAAGAAAATGCAACGAACATCGTACTGGTGAATGAAGCGCCGCCGGAACGCATGGAAGTAATTACTGAAGCATTTCCGCGCTTAGAGGTAAAATTTGTCCGCGGCGATTACACGCGTGAGCCGGTGTTGAATCGTGCGAATGCGAAAGAAGCGGTTGCCGCGATTATTGTTCCTGATGCTAATCCGCAAACAGGAGCATTGTCCGATGAAAAAACACTTCTTGCTTTGCTTACAATCAAATCAATCAATCCGCGGGTGAAAGTTATCACGCATATTATGAATCGTGAAAGTCTTCAGCACGTCAAACGCGCGAATGCGGATGAGGTAATTGTGAGCGACCAGCATGTCGGATTTTTCCTTGCCAATCAGATACTTTACCCCGGTGCACCGCAAGTCGCGATGGAGCTTCTCGATTATGAGCGCGGTAACGACCTTCATCGCGTACCAATTCCGGTAGAATTTATCGGGAAGTCCTATGAAGAACTCCTTCTTCATTTCAAGAGGGCAAAAAACTGGACGGTCATTGGCATTGTCACAGAAGAAGAAACGGTCAGCCTCAATGACATTCTCTCACACGATATGTCGGCAGTTGACGCGTTCATTGAACGAAAATTCCGTGAGGCCGGCATTAATGTCGCCGAGCGCATGGGAATGCGCGTTGATGTAAACCCGCCGCTTGACTACCAAATTCAGAAAAAAGATTGGGCGGTGGTTATCGGAACGATTGACTCACAAGCGAAGTAAAAGAGACATGCTATGAAGAAAATTGATATCGAGTTTTTGAAGAACATCCCTCTCTTCAAAGGGCTTCCCGACGAAAAGCTTGAGAGAATACGAACACTCATTGTTGAGAAAGCGGTGGAAGCCGACACCACGATTATCAAAGAAGGAGAAAAGGGAAGCGAAATGTTCATTCTCCTCGACGGTGAGGTGGAAGTGTCAAAAACTCTGTTGTTGAAGGTCGCGGGACACGGCATGAACCAGCACGACAAATCTCTGATTCGATTCAACGGAAGCCATTATGCTTTTTTTGGCGAGATGGTGCTTTTTGAAGAAAATTCGGAACGCACCGCGAGCGTTGTCGCAAAAACTAAATGTGCGCTTGCTGTTATTTCACAGGAATCTTTTTTCCAACTTGCTGAAGCGGATAATGAAATCGGATACTATGTGCTGAAGAATATCGCAAAAATTATTAGTGTAAGACTTGAGAAAACGACAAAGGATGTTCTCAAGCTCACAACTGCGCTGAGTCTTGCGCTTGAGCGGTAGTTTAGCCGGCGGGAATTTATTTTTTTCTTTGACAGGCGAAAATTATTTTGTATATTACCATTGACCTGTGCGGCAATTCCTCCCCTGATTGTTGCACACTAAAAGGTCGAGCCCGGTGCCCCCCCACACCGGGCTTTTTTATGTACAAATATATTTATTTTACGCGGTGGAAATAAAAATCCCGCACGTGGGCGGGATTTTTATTCTTTTCTGAATAATATTTCTTTACTTTTTGAATGATGCGTGGAGCTGATCGGGATCGAACCGACGACCTTGGCGCCTGTGGCGCCACGCCCTCACGGTTCTGAAAAATGAAGCGCAGTTACCAATTATCGTAAATTGTCTTGTGGAGCTGATCGGGATCGAACCGACGACCTCTTCGTTGCGAACGAAGCGCTCTCCCAACTGAGCTACAGCCCCTCAAACTCAAGTTGTAACAATATACAAAAGTTCGTTTTTGAAGACAAGCCTGAATCCATGAACCCGCGTAGAAATGTTTTTCGACCCCTTCCATTTCAATCAAAAATCATTTACCTTACTTCCGCACATTTCTTTGACCATAATTTTACCACGGAGTACCTTATGAACTCATTTCGATACCTTTGTGCCGCCTTTGTTTTCTTTTCTTATTCATTATTTTCTCAAACTGCACCGCCCCCGGATTCGTTGTTTCTTCGCGTCATCGTTCCGGAATCTGATACAACGCTCAATCCGTTTTCCAGCCAGCGCATTTCTGCTTCAACGCTTCCCTCTGCCCGCGCATTCATTAATGGGAAGGAGGTCAAAGTTTATTCCAGCGGCGCTTTTTGCGGTGCAGCGGATGTTCCATTTGATACATCTGTGCTGCGGATTGTTGTTCGTGCAGCAAATGGAGATTCGCTTGAGAAGGATTTTGTGCTGGAACGTCCAGAGCCGCTTAAAACTTCGCCAAGCGATCCTGTTGTTATTGAATCGGCTATGATGAAGCCATCTGAGGACATGTGGCTTGGTGCGGGAGATGTTCTTGAGGTTCGTTTTAAGGGAAGCCCGGAGCACGAGGCATCGTTTGATATTGAAGGTGTGGAATCGGGAATTCCGATGACCGAACTTTCGCCGGATCAGGCAAATGGACTTGGCGGTGTGTACATTGGCCGCTACAAAGTTCGTGAAGGTGACGATGTGAAGGATGCACAGATAAAATTTTATTTGAAGAAAAGTTTCTGGAGCAGTGAAAAAGCGTACGCGAAGGGGAAAGTTTCCATTATGCCGAAGGAACTTCCACTCGTTGCGGAAATCACAAGCAAACATGCGTTTCTCAATGCAGGTTTGGGAAGGGACCGCCTGGGCGGTGCAAAATTAGGGTACATTCAAAACGGCGTTCGAGTTGTCGTCACGGGGAAAGTCGGCAGCCAATACCGCGTGCATCTTTCCAACGATCTGGATGCATGGCTTCCGCAATTTTTCACATCGTTGCTGCCGTCCGACACGCCGCTGCCGAATTCATTGGTCGGCACGCTGACCGTGACCGGCAAGGATTCATCCGCGAACAGCAATCAAGGCGAAGATGTGGTGACGGTATCGCTCAGCCAGCGTTTACCGTACTTGAGCGAACAACGCGTCAATCCTGCTCAGCTTATTGTTGATATTTTTGGCGCGACATCGAACACCAATTGGATCACGCAACAGCTTAGTTCAAAGGGAATTAAAAGTGTTATGTGGCAGCAAATGGAAGCTGACCGTTATCGTTTGATCATTACGCTTGCGTATCAGCAGCATTGGGGATATGATATCAGCTATGTCAACAACTCAACAATGAAAATTGTCTTGCGCCGACCGCCGGTCGTCGCTTCACAGGATATGCCGCTTTCAGGATTTACCATCGCGGTGGATCCGGGACATGGCGGAGACAATAACGGTGCAGTTGGTTCGACCGGTGTGCTTGAAAAAAATATGACGTTGATGTTTGCAAAGAATCTTGATTCTCTTCTTACATCGAAAGGTGTCCATGTTGTAATGACACGCAGCGATGATTCAAGTGTTTCCATGTCAGACCGGACAGACAAAATCATTTCCTCCAATGCGCAAATTCTTGTCAGTATCCATTGCAATTCCACCGGAGAAACCGGCGACCCGGCATTGACAAAAGGAGTGAGCACGTATTATCGGTATATCGGCTTCCAACCGTTAGCGGAAATTATGTACGGCAAAATGCTGGAGCTTGGTCTTGGCCAGCAAGGCTGCGTGGGCAGTTTTAATTTTTCTCTCAATGCGCCGACACAGCTTCCCAACGTACTTGTAGAAACCGCTTTTCTTTCAAACCCGGAAGATGAAATCCGTATTCTTGATCCGACATTTCGTGAACAAGCGGCAGAGCAAATTGTGAAGGGGTTGGAAGAATTTGTGAGGACAAAAACCGCGCAATAGACGCATTGAGGGTGAAAAACCCATTTTGTAAGCTCGAGCTCACGAAGGCACGAAGTAATTTTAGGTACATTATTCTCGTGCCTTTGTGGTTTTCTCTGAATAGGGCCAATTAAGGTACGATCGCTCATCTCCATTTCTTTACTTTCCCTCGAAAGATTCTTATTTTACATCACTTAAGTCCAAATGATTCCTTCGAAAATGAAAACAATCGCTGTAGATTCAATAGCAATCGGTGGAAATCAGCCGCTGGTGCTTATTGCCGGACCGTGTGTTGTGGAAAGCCGCGATCTTGTTCTGACAACTGCGGAGAAAATCAAAGAAATTTGTGCACGCCTGCATGTGCCGGTAATTTTCAAATCGTCATACAAGAAAGCAAACCGGACGAGCGTCTCAGGTTTTGTCGGTATTGGCATGGATAAAGCTCTTTCGATTTTAGCGGAAGTCAAAAAGAATTTTGCAATGCCGATTTTGACCGATGTTCATTCACAGGAAGAAGTCACCGCCGCGGCTGACGTTGCCGATGTGCTGCAAATTCCCGCGTTTCTCTGCCGTCAAACCGAACTGCTTATCGCAGCAGGAAAAACCGGCAAAGTTGTGAATATCAAAAAAGGGCAGTTCCTTGCACCGGAAGATATCAAACATCCGATTGAAAAAGTTACCTCAACGGGCAATGAAAAAGTTTTTGTCACAGAACGCGGCACATCGTTCGGTTACCACAATCTTGTCGTGGACATGCGCGGAATTCAGATCATGCGCTCGTTCGGTTATCCGGTAATTTTAGATGCAACGCATTCGGTGCAGCTGCCGAGTGATGAAGAAGGACGAAGCGGCGGCCAGCCGGAATTTATTTTTCCAATTGCCCGAGCCGGCGCTGCGGTCGGTATCAGCGGCTTGTTTGTGGAAACGCATCCGCATCCCGAAAAGGCGTTCAGCGACGCCGCAAGCCAGCTTCCTTTATCGCGATTGGAACAGTTGCTGACGCAAATTATTTCTATTGATGAGCTGGCGAAACGCAACGGATGGTTATGAGTATTTTATTTTTAACAGTTAAGACGGCCTCCACCTTGAAGGTGGAGACCATCTGGCGGCAATGAGCACTTCATTTCCGACAAATGGACAAAGCTCTCAGCAAACCGGGAGCGCGTTTCCGCGAGCGTTGTCGGAATTTGAGCGTGCGACACTGCTATGGCTTTTGCCGGAACATAAACCGGGCTATCAACACTATCGCCGTTGCATTGAGACATGGAAAGTGATCGGCAGAGGAAGGCGCGGCGAAGGAAATTTTATCCTGGCGCCTGTTGAAAATCCTGCCGGGAAAACGGGAGCGCCGGACACTTCTGCGCCGCTCGCCCCGGTGTTTGCGTATGGCGTGATTGAAACAAGTGCAGGAAAAATTTCTGCAACGCTGCGCGAAGTGGAGGAAGGTCAGTCCCAAAGAGATTTTCAGCTTGAATTTGAAATTGTGAACCTTGACAGCGAGACGATTCCGGAAACTTTTGAAGAGCGGCGGCGATGGAATTTTTCGGAATGGAGTTCCGGCGCACAATGTCCTATGTGCGGTCAACATGTCCGCGAAATAACGATTCAGCGCGTCACGGGTATTGCATTGACGCTGGCAATCTGTCCATCGGACAAGCGTTTATGGATTTATGACGGCAGCGACGGCGTTGTCCATTTGATTCCAGTGACGAATTTTTACAACGAATTGATGATGCATAAACGTGTTCGCGACCCGGAAATTGCCCTCGATTCACAGCATCTGTTTCGCGATCTTTCGTCATATTCAGACAGCGATCTTACGGCGGCGTTTATCGGCTACAATAATCTTCGAAAGAAAGTTGAGCTTGGTGCAATTGCACAAACCACAGTGAGCCGGCGCTCTTTCTTTTCGAAATTTTTCTCGGCTCTGCCAAAAAGCCGGCAGACAGGATTGAAACTATGAGCATTCCTTCATTTGAAATCGAAAAGGGTAAGAATGTTATCCGCATTGAAGCGGCTTCTGTTGCCGCACTTGAGCATAGAATTGATGCTTCGTTCGAGCGTGCGGTGATGTTGTTGTTTGAATGTAAAGGAAGGGTGATTGTGACCGGCGTGGGAAAATCCGGGATCATTGGAAGAAAGATCGTTGCGACGATGAATTCCACCGGCACAGCGGCTTTTTTTCTTCACCCGTCGGATGCGGTGCACGGAGATTTCGGGATGGTGCGCAGCGACGATGTTGTCATTTCTATTTCGAAAAGCGGCAACACGCAGGAGCTTGTGAAATTGCTGCCAATGTTCAAACGCGTCGGCGTGCCGATGATTGCGATGGTTGGCAATCCTCATTCACAGCTTGGGCGCAACTCCGATGTCGTGCTTGATATTTCTGTTGATGAAGAAGCATGCCCGCTCGATCTTGCGCCGACTGCTTCGACAACGGCAACGCTCGCCATGGGTGATGCGCTCGCGGTGACGCTGCTTGAAAAAAGAAATTTCAGTGCTGAAGATTTCGCACTGTTTCATCCGGGCGGAACGTTGGGCAAACGGCTGCTTCTTAAGATTGAAGAGATGATGGTGAGCGGTGATCAAGTTCCTACAGTTCTGCTTGAAGCGAACTTGCGCGATACTATTCTTGAAATGACAACGAAACGCCTCGGCGCGACGTGCGTCGTTGACGAGTCGGGAACGCTGCACGGGATTGTTACGGACGGAGATTTGCGGCGTCTTCTGCAAAAAAAGATGGATATATCTTCGGTGTGTGCCAGAGAAATTATGACGAAAAATCCCAAAACAATACGAATGGGCGTGCTTGCGTCGATCGCACTTCAGGAAATGGAAACATTCAACATTACACAGCTTGTCATCGTTGATGAATTGCATAAGCCCATCGGCATGGTGCACCTTCATGATTTGGTGAAAGCTGGGCTGGGCAGCGACGGAGTTGAAAACGGCTCTGCAGGTGAGACAGGCGTGTGATGAAGTTATTTCTCACAGCTGCGTTGCTTCTGTTGGTGTGTGCGGGATGTGAAGAAAAGATCAAACCATCCGTTCTCGATAATCTTTCAAACACCGTTCTTCCTGCGCAGGAAAGCTGGAACAGCACGGTGACCTTTTTCGATTCAGGAACAGTGAGAGCAATTTTGAAAGCAGGACATATTTCTGCGTACGAGAATTCAAAGCAAACGCTGTTGGACAGCGGTGTGCATCTCGATTTTTTTGATGAGCACGGTGTGCATTCTTCCGTGCTGACGTCTGAATCAGGGAAGGCGGATGAGAATTCGAACAATCTTGAAGCAATTGGCAACGTTGTTGTTACTTCAGACAGCGGCGTGGTTGTACGCACGCAGCACATGTACTGGGATAACACACGACAGAAGATTTATTCCGACGATTTTGTGCGCATCACATCGCCGAAAGAAACCCTGCAAGGAACCGGTTTTGAATCGGATCAGAATTTGCACAATTACCGCATTTTCAAAGTAAGCGGAAGCAGTGAATCAAAGTGAATTGGCTTCCGAACAATTTGAAAATTCCTTTGGGGCTGCGATGGAATATTCGGATCATTCTTTGTACGTTCTGCACACTTTTTTTCTATTATGCACTTCCGCTGCACGCTCAGCAAGCCAACGATTCTACGAATCGTGAGACTCGCAGAGGTGACCGCATCATTCTCGATTACGCCGATGAATTTATCGGCAGGCAAATAAACGGCGAGGATGTTCGTGAGTTGAACGGACATGTGCATCTTTCACAAGGGAATGTGCAGGTCTGGTGCGACAACGCGATTCAATATCTCGCGCGCAACGAGGTTGAACTTGTTGGCAGCGTGAAAGTTGTCCGCGATACGGTGACACTTACAGCGCAGCGTGGAAAATATTTCGGCAATGTGAAAAGAGCGGATGGCGAAGGCAATGTCCGGATGGAGACGAAACATATTGTGCTTCTTGCGGATTTCGGAACGTATTATCTTGATGAGAAGAGAGCATTCTTTCATCAAAACGTGCGCGTGATAGATTCGACCACGACAATATTTTGTGATGAGCTGACGTATTTTGAAAAAGAGCGCAAGTCCATTGCAGTGCATCACATACGCGTCCTGAACAGCGAAAATAATGTTGTTCTCTTCGGCGATTATCTTGAACATTTTGACGAAACGCATTACACGAAACTGACACAAGAACCGCGCCTGATGAAGATTGACACATCCGCGAGCACTACTGCGGGTGCACTGCCGAAAATTGATACGCTCGTCATGAAAAGTATCGTGATGGAGTCGTACGACGATTCGACGAAAAAACTGATTGCGACCGACAGCGTGGAAGTCGTGCGCGGGCCTCTTGCAGCGCGTTGCGGTGTGCTCTATTATTTCACGAAAAGGGACGAAATTACGCTGTATCAACAGCCGATTTTGTGGTACGAAGATAATCAGGTTACCGGCGACACGATCTCGCTCGATCTTGAAAAGAATAAATTAAAACACGCTCACATTTTGAATCGTGCATTCGCCATTTCGTTGAGCGACAGCGCGTATCCTTCCCGCTATAATCAACTGACGGGGAGAAAAATTGATATGGAATTTGCCAATGAAAAACTTCACGAGATTTATGTGACAAGAAATGCGGTAAGCCTCTACTATTTATATGACGGCAAAGACCCGAACGGAGCGAACCAAACCAGCGGCGACGCGATCACAATGTCATTTGAAAACGGCAAGCTCGACTTCATTCGCGTGCTGAAAGGAATTGAAGGAATGTACTATCCGGAAAACATGTTGAAAAACAATATTGAAAAATATAACCTCGACGGATTCAATCTCCGCACCGACCGCCCGAACTTTGAAAGCGTTTTTTCACGAAAGAATAATCTGTGACAACTGAAGAACAACAATCCGGCTCCGACGGACAGAAACGCGGGCGGGCGCAGCAGATACTTCGCTCGGAACATTTGGTCAAGCGCTACAAGAAACGCGCAGTTGTCCGCGATGTTTCTATTGAAGTGAAGCAGGGAGAAATTGTCGGTTTGCTCGGACCGAATGGCGCCGGCAAAACGACGACGTTCTATATGATCGTCGGAATGATTCGCCCGTCGGAGGGGAAAGTGTTCTTCAATGAACAAGATATTACACACATGCCGATGTACAAGCGCGCACGTGCGGGCATCGGATATCTGCCGCAGGAAGCGTCGGTGTTTCGCACGCTAACCGTGCGCGAGAATGTTCTTGCGGTGCTGCAGGCAACGGAGCTTTCAGTGCAGGAACGTGCTGAACGCTGCGATCAATTGCTGGAAGAATTCGGATTGACTTCTCTTGCGAAAAGCAAAGGGTACATGCTGTCCGGCGGTGAACGGCGGCGAACCGAAATTGCCCGTGCACTTGCGACCGACCCGAAATTCATTCTTCTCGATGAACCGTTTGCAGGAATTGACCCGATTGCTGTCGAAGATATTATGAAAATGGTGTCGCATTTGGGAGACCGCGGCATCGGCGTACTTATCACCGATCATAATGTGCACGAGACATTATCAATTACCGACCGTTCGTATTTGTTATTTGAAGGACAGATTTTGAAAACCGGAACCGCAGAATTTCTTGCGAACGATCCGGAAGCGAGGAAATTATACCTTGGCGAAAGTTTTAAGTTGGACAGATACGAATGATTTCAGAATTTAGTATACAGTAGTGAGAAGTAAGAATGACAGAACCTGCGAAAATCTTCCGCCAATATTAGTTGAAAAATATTCACAAAAATTAAAAAGCATCGGAATAAAATCCTAAATTCTAAATTCAACATACTTGGCTCAATATATTTAAAATAAAATTCGGAGAATTCATGGTCGTTGTCGCTGAAGAACATGCAACTGAAAAAGAAATCGAAGGCATTATTAAAGTATTGCACGAGTACGGATTTGATGTCCACCGTTCCACCGGTGTGAATCAGACTGTGCTCGGCGCTATCGGTGTAAAACCGGATTTTGATACGAGGCAGATCGAATTGCTGCCGGGCGTCGCGCATGTGTACCGCATTACCGAGCCGTACAAGCTTGCGAGCCGTTCATTCAAACCGGAAAGCACCATTATTGATGTTAAAGGTGTGAAAATCGGCGGAAAAGATATTGTTGTCATGGCGGGGCCCTGCTCGGTTGAAAATGAACAGCAAATGTTCACTATCGCAAAAAGTGTGGCGGAAAGCGGCGCAAAATTTCTTCGCGGCGGTGCGTTCAAGCCACGCACCTCGCCGTACGCATTTCAGGGAATGGGGGAAGAAGGATTGAAACTTCTCCGCCGTGCGGCGGACGAATTCGGATTGCTGGTGATCACCGAAGTGATGGACCGCGGTCAGATTGAATTGGTTGAAGCATACACGGATATCATCCAAATCGGCGCGCGGAACATGCAAAACTACACATTCCTTAAAGAGCTTGGGAAAACCTCGAAGGCGGTAATGTTGAAGCGCGGACTTTCCGCAACGTTCGAAGAATGGTTGATGTCTGCCGAATACATTTTATCCGGCGGCAACAAGCAAGTCATGCTCTGCGAGCGGGGAATTCGCACATTTGAAACTGCAACGCGCAACACAATGGATATCAGCTCAATTCCGGTGATTCATGCGAAAAGCCATCTCCCTATCATTGCCGACCCGTCTCACGGAATCGGCATTCGCGACAAAGTAATTCCGATGTCGCGCGCGGCAGTTGCCGCAGGTGCGGACGGCATTATCGTCGAAGTGCATCACGATCCCGACCACGCATTATCCGACGGAGCGCAATCATTGTTCCCGAATCAGTTTGCAGAATTGATGAAGCAGATCCGTCTTATCGCAGAAGCCATCGGAAGAAAAATTGTCTGATATATCCCGAATGAAATCTTCCCGGTTACATTTTCCCGAACGCATCGCAATCATCGGACTTGGAGTGATCGGCGGTTCGCTCGGTTTGGCGATCAAACAGTACCGCCCGAAAATTCATGTTATCGGGTTTGACTCACCGAAGGTCATGGATCGCGCACGGAAACGAGGTGCGGTTGATGTTTCCGCAGCGACGTTAAAACAAGCCGTTGAGAATGCTGATGTTGTTTTTCTCTGCATGCCGATTTCATCAATTCTTTCCCTTCTTCCCCGCATCGCGCGATTTGTTCCATCGCATGCCATCGTTACGGATGTTGGAAGTGTGAAAGAGGTGGTTCAATCGCAAGCGGAAAAATTTTTCAAAACGAAAGAAATTCCGCGAAAGCCGGATCAGCTCCGAAGGAGTCCTTTGCGACCTATGGCGGAATTCATCGGCGGTCACCCAATGGCGGGTTCGGAAGGAAGCGGCATTGAATACGCCGATGCCCTGCTGTTTCAAAATGCGGTCTATGTGTTGTGCCCGTTGAATAAAAAAAATGCGGCGGCCAAAAAACTTGCTTCATTGGTGCGATCAATCGGCGCGCGCGTGCTGGTGATGGGCGCAGAAGAACACGACCGCGTTGCAGCAACGATCAGCCATTTGCCGCAGCTTCTCGCGGTTGCAATGATGAATCTGACAGGACAAAAGAACAAATCGAATCCGGCATTTCTTCAACTTGCCGCTGGCGGCTTCCGTGATATGACACGCATCGCTTCGAGCCCGTTTCCGATGTGGAACGATATTCTTCGCTATAATCGCTCGCAGATCGCTTTCGTTCTAAAAGAAATGGCGGCTCAGCTTCGTGTAATGAACAGCGATCTTTTCCAACAAAAGCCGGTTCACATGCAGCAGCGATTTCGCTCTGCAAAATCTTTGCGCGACGCGATTCCAAAGAGCACCAAAGGATTTTTACATCCGCTACACGATATGTACGTGTGGGTGGAAGATACGCCGGGCGCACTGTCGCGGATTACCACAGCGCTGTTCCGCGCCGGTATCAATATTCACGATATTGAGCTGCTGAAAATCCGCGAAGGAGAAGTCGGCACATTTCGCTTCTCATTCGATTCGGCAGACGATGCGCGGAAAGCGAAACGTGCTCTTCTGAAAACTCTGAAATTGAAAGTACAATGGTCTCACATTACTTAGTGAAAGGTGTTTTTTTGAAAAATTTCTTCCGTTATATTTTTTACTGTGCCATTATTCTTCTCCCGGCATCGCAGGCGTTTTCGTGGGGAAGCGCAACACACAAATTCATTAACGAGCATTCGGTGGTACATTTACCATCGTCGCTGTCCTTGTTCATCAATAATGCTCAGTTTCTCCGGGACCACGCGCCCGATGCAGATACGAGAAAAAATTCTGACCCGACAGAAAGCCCGAAACATTTTATTGACATCGAAGATTATCCGGAATATGCAACGGGCACGCTTTCGCACAACTACGATTCGCTGGTGCTGGCACACGGACTCTCGTTTGTGACGAACATCGGCACAGTGCCATGGGCGGCAATCTGGGCGATGGATTCGCTTACTGCCGCTCTGAAAAGAGCGGACACCGCGAGCGCGTTGCAATTTGCCGCCGACCTCGGACACTACGTTGCAGACGGCCACCAGCCGCTTCATGTGACTTCAAACTATGACGGCAGGCAGACCGGTAACAACGGTATTCACAGCCGGTACGAATCGAGTATGATGTCAACATATCTCAACACCATTACCATCACTCCGACGTCCGTTCATTATGTTGAGAAGCCGATTGATTTTGTTTTCAATTATATCTACGGAGCGCACGTGTATGTGGACTCCATTCTCGCCGGAGATACATATGCGAAAGCACAATCTGGCGGAAGTTACAATGCCACATATTACGCCGCGCTCTGGGCAAAGACCGGCATGCTGACGCGGAAACAGGTGCAGGATGCAACGGTAGATTTAGCAGATCTGTATTACACGGCGGCGGTGAATGCGGGAATAATTTCATCGCCTTCGGCATATTTTTCAATTTCGTTGCTGGACATTTCGTTCGGCAATGTGCTTCTTGGTTCGAGCGGCGTGGACAGCTTTTATATATGCAACACCGGCGCAGCGATGTTAACAATTGATTCGGTGAAAACGGCGACAGCGCTCTTCGCAATAACGCCGGCAAGTGCGACGATCAATCCGTCGGACAGCGCAAAATTTTATATTTCCTTCTCGCCAGTAACAGCTGATGAGGTGAAAGATACCGCGTTGTTCTACAACAATTCGGATGGGAGCCCGCAAATAATAGCACTTGATGGCAATGGAACTCTCACGGCAGTAAAAACGCACTCCGATATGCCGCGTGAGTTTTCGCTTTCACAAAATTATCCGAATCCGTTCAACCCGACAACCCGGTTACGATTTACAATCGCCCGTGCGGGATTTGTAACGCTGAAAGTGTACGACATGCTCGGACGCGAAATTGCGACATTGGTGAACGAGCAGAAATCTTCCGGTACGTACGACGCACAATTCAACGGCAGCACACTACCGAGCGGTGTGTATTATTGCCGGCTGGAATCAGGAAGCCTTGTTTCGACAAAACGAATGGTGCTGTTGCGGTAAATGAAAAATAAAAAAGTGAAAAAGGAAAAAATTAAATTACGTTGAAAAATATCTGATGTTTAGATAGACACGCGCAAGCAGTGTGTTCTGAGCCATATTTGCCGTTCGTTGTGTAAATTTCTATATTGCTCCCGTTCAATTGAAAGCTGTTTTGTATTACGAAGGAAACAAAACATGCGCTTACCATATCGTTTTTTTGTCACGGCTTTTCTCTACTTGTTACTTGTCTCTTCCTCGGCATTCTCACAAATTTTGGTTGATGTCAAGACCAGATTGAACGAAAAGAATGACCTTCATTTCGTTAAGATCGCTGTTGTTAGTGCACTTGATAGTTCGAAGCATTTCCGAACCACTGAGGTTGGCGAGAAATTCTCTATTTGGTTGACGCATTTCAAACGGACAACTACTGGAGACTCGGTTCGATCGGAATTCGATCTTGAGTTTCATACTCCTGCAATGCTCACTGAAGGCCGATTTCTCAAATCAAAGCATCTCAAAATATTTTTTGACTCTACTGGGCTCTCAACGCAGATTTCACCTTCAGACACAGTGCTCAGTAAATTGATTACGCAATATCTTGTTGCAACTAAGATGTTGAACAAGTTTTTCAAATTTCTCAATATAAGTATAAGTTCGGCATCGCTGTCAACCGATCCGATTTTAGCCCTCGTCATCCAGCCTTTTATGGCAAAGTTTTTAAAAGAATTTAACCGACGGCCAAGTGCTTTTGAAGCAGTCGAAGCTTCGTTGCTGGCAGCAAAAGCGGTGCCTGAGATTGAGCGGTTCGCTCTGCAGCGTTTTCCAGCAACATTTCGTGATGAACAATCCAAGTCATCCAAAAAGTAAGGAGACCATCATGAGTCAACTTAGATACGGTTTTGTCATTATTCTTTGCGTTTGCTTTTTCCAAGCTTCCGCGGCAACAAAAAGCGGCAAGCAGCAGAAAACCGCAAGTTCTACAAACTCCATAAATACTCAATACGGTATTCAGGGTATGCAGCAGCTTGCTACAAAGGCTGGCAATAACCTTCTAAATTTTCTTGCAAAGAATGGGATTAAACCTCAGCCTGTTAAACTTGCAAAAACCTCCGGGTTAATCCAATCGACTAAACTTACAACCGCACAGTTGCAGAATAAAACACTTCCTAAAATAGTGCCAAGCAAAATCAAATGGAACAAAACTTTCGGAACACCGAGATTGATTGAGTATTCTATACCGATGCGGAATAATTCTACTTCCTCAAATGCACCCCAAGTAAATTCAATTACTGTTGCAAAACAATTTTTCGCCGACAATAAAGTGTTGTTGAAAATCAGTGACCCCGATTCAGAGTTTAAACTTGTTAACAGTTCAGTAGATAAGCAGGGATTTTCTCATGTCCGGTTTCAACAGCAGTACAAAGGAATTGAAGTGTGGGCAAGAGATGTGTACGTGCACATTGATCGAACGGGACAGCTTGCTTCGTTTAACGGTGTATATGCGCCTACTCCATCCATTGACACGGCAGTGAATGTAAATTCTGCGTCAGCTTTAAATACTGCATTGGATGATTTACGAGCTAAAGGTTTCAATACGGATATGCCTGAAGCTTTCAAAAAATTATTCCACTATTCTGGCCCGCAAATTAAGAAAGTGATTTGGTACAACAAAACACCTAGTGCTCATCTCACTTGGTTTGTAGAAGTACGAAGCGGAATCAACCATGATTGGTATTACTTTATTGATGCAAAAGACGGCACCATTCTCCGTTACTATGATAATGTCAAGAATGATGGACCGACAACGGGCACCGGAACCGACCTCAATGGCATTAACAGAACTTTTGGAACGTACCTTCTCAGCGGGACATATTACATGATTGATGCTTCTCAGCCAATGTTTAATGCCACGGCTTCTAAAATTCCCGATGAGCCTGTAGGGGCTATCGTTGCACTAGATCTACGCAATGCTGATTTGTCGTCTCAGTCGTCATTTTATTATGTCACCTCAACGAATAATAGTTGGGCCGACAGTAGTACCGTCTCGGCTCAATATAACGCTAGTGTTACTTACAACTTTTACAGAAGTAGATTCAATAGAAATTCCATTGACGACAGCGGTATGACAATATATTCGATTGTACATGTTACAGACAAATCTCAACCAATGGAGAACGCGTACTGGAACGGTTTTGTCATGGCTTACGGAGACGGGGCGGTATTTTTCAAACCTTTAGCGGGGGGACTTGATGTTGCAGCACACGAGATGACTCATGGAGTAACTCAGCATACTGCTAATCTTGAATACCTTGACCAATCCGGTGCGCTTAACGAGTCCATGTCTGACGTTTTTGCAGCTACGCTTGATTCTGCAAATTGGACTATTGGTGAAGACGTAGTAAAAGATTTAGTTGATTTCCCAACTGGAGCACTGCGTGATCTTTCAAACCCACATAATGGCGGTAATACAGGCAGTGCAAGCTGGCAGCCTGCAAACATGAATGAGTTTGTAAACACGACCAAAGATAAGGGTGGCGTGCATACCAACAGCGGCATTCCAAATCATGCTTTTTACCTCGCAGCTTCGTCAATAGGAAGATATGAAGCTTCACAAATATGGTATAAAGCGCTCACTAACTATTTGACACGTTCTTCACAATTTGTGGACGCACGTATCGCTACTGTAAATGCAGCGACAGAACTCTACGGCCAATCAAGCAACGAGGTTACTGTTATCAAAAACTCATGGGACGCTGTTGGTGTCACTGAGAGTAGTGGAACGCCTCTGCCACCAGCTTCGCAAGTCGTTGGACCGAATTATCTTCTTTTAACCAACACCGATTCCAACGATTCGAATTCAATATACATGACAAAAACCGTAGCCGTATCAAATGCAGACTTCTTCCCCCTCAGCAAGACTTTGGTGTTAACAAAACCTGCCGTTTCTGATGATGGAAAAATTGTGTTGTTTGTCGACAAAGATTATAGATTAAGGGCCCTGTATACAGATCCCTCCAATCCACAAGAACAATTCATAGACACCAACAGAGTATGGTGGAGCGTTGCAATTGGTCCCGGTCTCAGCAGTTTAGCGATGACATCAATTTACACCGACACAACAATTTACTATTTCGATTTGACCGCGAATCAGAGCAAACAATTTAAAATTGTAGAGCAATCCTTTGATGGTCCACCCACAAACACTGCATTGTATGCAGATGCACTTTCATTTGATCCGACAGGGGAATATCTCCTGTTTGACGCATATAACCAACTCAAAAGCTCTCAAAGTGACTCAATTCATTATTGGAATATCGGTTTACTTGATGTAAACACAGGGCAAATGGTAACAGTGCTTCCGTCCCAGCCTCAAGGGATTGATGTCGGTGATCCGTCTTTTTCTAAGACAACTCAGAACCGATTTGCATTCGACTACTACGACGAAGATACACAGAATGGTTCTGTTTTTGCAGCTGATTTTAACACTGGTAATATTGGATTTGTTGTGAGCACTGAAAATGTTTTTGGCTACCCAACTTATTCATCTGACGATGATACAATTGCATACCACACCAAAGTCTTGTATCAATCTGCTACACATGAAGCTGTTAACAAAATGCCATTGTTAACAGATCAAATTACCGGCAGTGGAACACCGGACAGTCATTCAGTTGATGCAACATTCCCCGTTTGGTTTGCTATTGGTACACGCGTGACTGATGTAAAACAAAAACCAGTAATTCCCCTTTCGGATAAACTTTTTCAAAATTACCCTAATCCGTTTAATCCATCAACGCATTTACGATTTACGATTGATGACGTCCGATTTGTGATGCTCAAGATTTACGATATATTAGGAAGAGAAGTGGCAACGCTTGTAAGCGAACGCAAATCTCCCGGCACATACGATGTGCAATTTGATGGAAGCTCACTCCCGAGCGGCGTGTATTTTTACCGCCTGCAGGCAGGGAATTTTGTTTCGACAAAACGAATGGTGCTGTTGCGGTAAATGAAAGATTAAAAGTGAAAAAGGAAAAAATTAAATTACGTTGAAAAATATCTGATGTTTAGATAGACACGCGCAAGCAGTGTGTTCTGAGCCATATTTGCCGTTCGCTGTGTAAATTTCTATATTGCTCCCGTTCAATTGAAAGCTGTTTTGTATTACGAAGGAAACAAAACATGCGCTTACCTTAAAAAGTACTTACCGATTTACCTGCCGCATTGGACAGATAAACTCACGAGCGCACTAATGGAAACCACCATTCTTTACAAAGACAGTTTAATTGAAATTTCCGCCGACTCAATTCTTTTGAAGAACTACTATTTTCCTTTTTTCTCCGCAAAACGAATTCGTTTTGAACAGGTTCGGGCAATCACCGCGGAAGAGCCGACTTTGCTTAACGGGAAATGGCGGCTACAAGGGACAACAGATTTCGGAACATGGTTTCCACTCGACCTTGTACGTCCGAAAAGAGACAAAATCTTTTTCATTTCTCTTGCAGGAAAGAAACTACGCATCGGATTCACAGTGGAAGATTCTGAAACAGTGCTTCGGATATTAACGTTGAAAGGATTAATTCGTCGGTAACTATTCTGCAAAAATGTGAAATTAACTAACGGAGGTTCTTATGAAAAGCATGCGCTATTTTCTTTTCAGCCGAAGGTTGAAAACCCCCTTGGGGCTGATTAACCTCTGGTTGATTCTCGGACTTGCTGTTCTTTTCGCCGGCTGCCCGGTGCGTTCGCTGCAGCCGTTGTTTACAGATAAAGATACCGCCTTCAATCCTCTCATTCTCGGCACGTGGGTGAACAAAGGAGATGTGTACACGTTCCGGCAAGCGGGAGAAAAAAATTACGAGGTTGTGGTGCGTCCGGATACATCTTCAAACGAAGGGATGGACAGCGTGATGTATGCGGTGCAATTGGGCAAGCTCGGAAATTCATGGTTTCTCGATTCTTTTCTCGCAGGAGATCCTGGCGATTTTCATCTGCTCTCTATGCACATTATTTCGAAAATCGAATTTCAGTCGGCAGATTCGTTCAGCGTTTCATCACTGGAAAGTGACTGGCTGAAGAAAAAGATTGATGACGGCTCGCTGACGATTGCTCATGTAAAGCGCGATGGAGATGTTATTCTCACAGCAACGACGGAAGAGCTTCAGCAGCTTGTTACCCGTTATGCAGATGACAGCGGCGCGTTTCCGAATCCGGGAGAATTCGTTCGTGTGAAATGAAAGAATGAAATAATCGCGCTGTATTTGTCATCCATGGCGTCATGTAAGTTTATTTGCATGACGCTTTTTCTTTATAGTGTTTGAATTGCACGCTTCAACGGTTGACTTTTTCGATTGAGATTACGAAATTGCCACATCCAGTTCCAAAGATTTCTATTTGTGGTCACACCTTTCTTTTCCGCCGACCTGTCCGCCATCTTTTTTGTCAGAAGGCGGGTCGGTCTACGATCGAGCCAATGTTCGGTAAGTAAAAGATTTTTGAGAAGTTGAAATATGAATCGCGGCAATTTCTCTGCACGAGATTTGCCGTTACAGACTCAGAAGATCTTTCATCTTTTTAAACGAGATTCATTATAGTTCAATGGAGGCGGTATGAAACGCTGGTTCGTCTACTTTTTATTTGGAACAGCAGGAGCGGCAGCGGCATTTCTTCTGTATTTCTGGATGGGAGCGTTGAGCCCGCTCAACGGCTCTCCAAACCCCAATCAATCGGAACAATCAATGCCTCTCGGCAAAGCAATTTATCAAGCCAAGTGCGCGACCTGCCACGGTGCTTCCGGTAAAGGAGATGGCAAAGCGGCGCCGCTTCTTAACCCTGCGCCGCGCGATTTTACGAGCGGGATGTACAAAATCCGCACGACGGAATCGGGCAGTATACCAACCGATGACGACCTTGCACGTTCAATCACCTACGGATTGTACGGGTCGGCAATGCCGGACTGGGGCCCTTTTCTTCACGGTGATTCTCTGAAAGCGATCATTGCTTACATTAAATCTTTTTCTCCTCGATTTGAAAAAGAGAAACCGCGTGTTGTGGATATCAGTTCACCGGTACCGAGTTCGGCGTCGAGTGTTGCAAACGGAAAACGCGTTTACGCAAAACTGCAATGCGCTTCGTGCCACGGCACAGATGGTAAAGGAACCGACGCCACTGCGACCGATCTTATTGATGATTGGGGAAATGAAATTACGGCTGCAAATCTTACCGAGCCTTGGACATTCAAAGGCAGAAGCACAGCTCGCGATATTTATTTGCGGTTCCGCACGGGAATGAACGGCACGCCTATGCCCTCGTATGTCGGAAGCGCAAGCGAAAAAGAAATGTGGAACCTTGCTAACTATGTTGTGTCACTTGCGCGCAAACCGGTGTGGGCAATGAACGCTGAAGAATTGAAAGCCTTTTATTCTGCTGCTGATGCGGAAGCGAAAAAGAATCCAGTGGAGCGCGGTAAATATCTTGTTGAATCGAGCTGCGAGGGATGTCATTCCGGATATTCCGCCGATGGGAAAGTTGTTCCGGAATTCAAGCTTGCCGGAGGATTGGTGTTTGATATATATCCGTTCGGAAAATTCACATCGTTCAATCTCACATCAGACAAAGAAACCGGACTGGGAAACTGGACTGATGCGGAGATCAAACGTGCAATTACGCAGGGAATTCAGCGCGACGGCAGCCGTTTGCTTCCGTTCCCAATGCCGTGGACTTCGATTGCACAAATGCCGGATGATGATGTGAATGCCATCATCGCATATCTGCGAACTGTTCCCCCGATTCGCAATGAGGTGCCGTTGCCGGAGAAGCCGAATATTTTTTCATACATGTGGGGAAAATTTGAAATGTTGATTTTGAAAAAACAATATCCGGGTTATATCTACCCGCTTAAAGATTTCAGCAAAATGGAACATGACGCCAAAGGCGGCACAGACGGCGGACAGGACAGCGAAGAGTCGCAGAACACTTCATCCGGTTCGCTTTCAACGCCGCTTGTTGTTCACAATGAAAATCCATTTAGGAATGATGTAAAGGAGGTGCAGCCATGAAGAAGATTTTGAAATGGACCGCCATCGTCGCTGGCTGTTTGGTTGTAGTCGGATTTCTTGCATTTCTCTATTTTATTCCGCCGTTAACAATGATTCCGCAAACGGCATTCACAGAACCGCTTGCTCAGGCACTGGATGCGCCGCTGAAATCCATCAAAGATCCGGCAGAAAAAATTCTTGCTGAACGCGGAAAGATGATCGTTGGCCGTTCGGCGTGTAACGATTGTCATACGCCGCAAGGTTCGCAAGGTCCGAATTATGATGAGTTTCTCGCAGGTGGTGGAATGAAAGATGGTTTCAAATTATACGGCAGCGTTGTCTCGCGCAATTTAACTCCGGACAAAGAAACCGGCATGGGCACGCGCACTGATGCTGAAATTATGCGTGTTCTCCGCAGCGGTGTATTTCACGACGGCAGATTAATGGAACCGGTATATATGCCGTGGTTCGATTTTTCGAACATGACAGATGAAGACCGATATGCGGTAGTTGTCTATCTTCGCCACCTGAAACCGGTGTGGCATAAAATTCCTGATTATTCTCCACACAGCGATTTCGAAAAGTTGTCAGAAACGGCTGGCGATTATGCTGAACATCAATCAGTACATTGAAGGCAATTTTCGACTGGCGATTCATTAATGGAAGGAAATTTGAATGGCAATAAAAGGAGTCAGCGATGAGTCATTTTCTCGCTGAAGTTCCACATGCTGGTGAAGTCTGTAGTCACATGCCCGATCAAATTTTTACGGCGGGCTTTCTCGGCGGATAACGCTACTCTTCGTTTTCTTTATTTCCTGTATCGAGATAAACGATTCTTTCATCGGCGTTATAGCCGAAAAGCTCTCCGTAACGTCCCCATGCGACAATTACCTCGAACAATCTGTCGGGATCCTCGTTCGGCAGAAGAATTGCCAGCTCTTCTTTCAAAGTGTCTTCGTCAATGCTCAGGTCCTCTTTTCGTTGCAGCATTTTTGTGATGATGTCGAAAATGCGGAGCTGAAGCGTTTGCTCCTTGAAAATAATTTTTCTGTTGTTAATATCGCTTTGCAGAAACTTCTTTCCGAGATCGGTGAAGACAACATTTTGTTTCGGCGTATCAATAAAGTCGAGCAGCTCTGCTCCCTTGACAACGGTAATTGTTGAGCCGAAATCTTTTCCTGTTCTCACCGCCAAATCGAAAACATCGACCTTGCCGTTGTTGTCATCCAATACTTCGAGCAGACCGATGATTTCTCCTGGCGATGTTTGCGGCAACGATTCAACTCGCCGGGCGGTGATGGTTGACGATACTGCCGGCACAACTTCATCAGGAATAATCGCGTTTGTAATAATGTCGTGAATGCGGTCAATCATTTGCTGAAATGCAGGTGTGCGCAGGTCGCGCGGGTGCGGCAAATCGTTTTGCAGAATGACGCGGATTGTTCCGGGGTGCGAACTGAGCACAACAATTCTGTTGGCAAGAAAGACCGCTTCCCGAATATCGTGTGTTACAAAAAGGACGCTTTTGATTTCAACTTTGTGATCAAGCCAAAGGTTCAGAACTTCAGAGCGAAGGTTTTCTGCAGTGAGAACGTCGAGTGCGCTGAATGGTTCATCCATGCACAGCAATTCCGGCTGAACGACGATTGCGCGTGCAATGCCGACGCGCTGTTTCATTCCACCGGAAAGCTCTTTCGGGTATGCTTCTTCAAATCCTTCCAAGCCGACTTTATCAACGGCGCTGCGAACGCGTTCGCGCACTTTATCTTCCGGCAGCTTCATCCATTCCAGTCCCATCGCGATGTTATCCTGCACAGTCAGCCAAGGATACAATGCGAAATTTTGGAAAACAATTGCGGCGCGCGGGTGGAATCCTTCGAGCGGCGTGCCGTATGCCAGCACTTTTCCGGATGTCGGCTCGATAAGTCCGGTGAGAATTCTCATCAACGTTGATTTGCCGCAGCCCGAAGGTCCGAGCAATGCAACAATTTCTCCCGGCTGAATCTGAAGCGAGATGTTCTCCAGCACTTTGATCTCTGCGCCGGTTGGCAGGATGAAATTTTTGTGAACGTTCAGCAGTTCAGCAATTGGTGGTGTTTGTCCGTTGTTCATGTGTTGTAACTATTCACCGCAAAGGGTGCAAAGTTGTAATTTATTAACAATCCTTTTTATGCCTTCTCTCAAATGAAGAACGTTGAAATTAATCAAAAGTGCAAGCTTACAATTCATGTTCTACGCATGATTCATAGACAGATTTCAACAAACCAGGGCCCAATACCGAGTGAACTTTATTGTATATCCGATTACGGTTTTTGAACGTTCATTCTTATACATTTCTTTGCAGTAAAAAATACTACTTGTTTAGGCTGTATCGGTTTTCGGCAATGGCGTACAATCGGCGCCAGAAAAATTTATTGATAAGCACAACAGTTGTCGCCATCGCAATCACTCCGGCGGCAAGCATTCCAAAATTCCCCGCGTCGGTTGCAGTCGTAATGAGCGATCCGAGCCCGGTAGCGATCAGGTTTTTATTTCCGAAGTGGACATATTCTGCAACGATGCTCGCATTCCATGCACCGCCGGTGGCCGTTACCCATCCCGTTACAAGACTCGGAAAAATTCCCGGTAGAATCAAGCGTTTCCATGTTTGCCACTGTGTCAGCCGTGCAACGCGCGCCGCTTCACGAAGATCATGCGGAATTCCCATTGCTCCGGCAATGACATTGAAAAGAATATACCATTGCGTTCCCAACAACATCAAAACAATTGCTCCGACTTCAATGCCAACGCCGGCTGATGATAATGCAAGAATAACAAGAGGGAAGAGCATTGGTGCGGGGAACGATGCCGTCACTTGAACAACAGGCTGAAGAATTCTAGAGAGTTTCGGATTCAGTCCGATCGCCACACCGATGGGAATCATGATGAGCGTTCCTATGATGACCGCGACACTAACACGAACGAGTGTGAGAAGTAAACGGAAGAGAATATTTATCCACGCAGCCAGGTTCACACTGAACAGTAACGAAAACAATTTTCCGGCGCCGTAGAACAGGAGGGCAATCACTGCGGCTCGTGCAAGCCATGTGAAAGCAAGCTTCAAATATTTTGTCGCTGACTCATTTTTTTTCTCTTCAACTTGCTCAAGAGCGACCGCGCCTTGAAGGACACGCATTGATGCCGCCGAAGTTGGCTGCCATACTCGTTCGCGGGCAAATTTCAGCAGTTGAGATCTTTGGAGAAGGTCAAGGACAAGAGATTTTTCAACCTGTGCTGATTCTGTTTCTTCAAATTTATATTTTTGCGCCCATGCAACAATAGGGCGCCAGAATAATTGATCCACAAGAAGAATCATGAGAATCATCGCCAAAACCGCTGAAAGCATTGCCCGTATGTCGCCGTGCGCAATAGCGACACTCATATACGAGCCGATGCCGGGAAGACGAAAATCTTTATCGCCGAGAACGAACGCTTCAGTGATCGTAAGAAAAAACCAACCGCCGGCCATTGACATCATGCTGTTCCAGATTAGTCCCATGGCGGAATAAGGAAGCTCAAGTTTGATGAAACGCTGCCACCAATTCAATTTGTACACACTGGCGGCTTCGCGCAATTCCTCCGGAAGCGAGCGAAGAGAATTGTAAAAACTGAACGTCATATTCCATACTTGTCCGGTGAAAATCATCAGCACACAGGCAAGCTCGAGTCCAAGATTTGAATTCGGAAATGTTGCAACAAGTGCAAGCACTAAACCGGGAAGAAAACCGAGCACCGGAATGCTTTGCAAGATATCGAGCAGGGGGAGCATAATTTTTTCGGCTCTCTTGTTGTACGCTGCGACATAACCGTACACAAGAGTGAATGCCAGTGAAACGCCGTACGCCGCAAAACCGCGGACGAGAGAGAAGAATGTATATTTTGGAAGTGCGGAAGGCGAGAGATCAATATCAACTCGCGGACGAAGTTCACCGCTCCATTCTTTGCCGACGCTGAGCAAGCCGAAGAGGAGCGCTGCAATGCCGGCGAAGACAAATAAATCTATCCAGCTTGTCCTGCGGCGCAGTCGGACATATGTGCGGACAAATGACATGGGGAAAATATACAAAAAATCCCGACAAGTCGGGATGCATTGAACGACACTTTTTAAAATACAGCCCTGCCAGCAGGACGCTGGCAGGGTTGCAGAAATTTACACGATGCCGAACAATTTCGCGGCAACAAACAACAATGCCGCGCCAATTACCGTCAACAAAATGATCAGTGTTACCGGAAATGGACCGGGTTGTTCATCGGGCAAAGGAATGTTTTTTTCCTGGGTTTTCATAATCGTCCTCGCTTTAAAAAAGCGCGCACCACATCGCTGCGGTTCACATAATTGTTTAAAAATGATATACGTTTCGGGAAATGATGATTATGAACGCGGAGGACTTCGGGGAGAAAAATAATGAAGTAATGGTGTTGAAACGCTCGGGACTGACACCAGAGCAGCACACGGTAATTCCTTTACAAAGGAAGTTGGTGTGTGCTCTGTAAGAACGGCTTCATGAATCGAATCATATTTCGATGTGGTTGGGCTTTGCGATGCCTGCACGTAGACCGGCAGAGAAGTCAACGGCCGTGATGCTTTTGCGGTTGAAACGGTGCGTGGTTCGCCGCCAGAATTAAGAAGCTTAGCCCATGCTGCAACAATTCCTGCGCCGCCGACAAAGCCGTAGCTTGCAAGAAGAATAACCGAAACCGTGTTTTGTAGTAAACGCATCAAAGTTTTCACTGCGAGACTGAATGTCTTAAGAAGTTCACGTTCTGTGCCTATTCCCGTATCAATTTTTTGTATTTGATGCGGTGCGGTTGGTCGGCAGCAATGCCGAGCTGCCTGCGGCGATTCTCTTCATATTCGGAAAAGTTGCCG
This sequence comes from Bacteroidota bacterium, assembly GCA_021796215.1. GTDB lineage: Bacteria > Bacteroidota > Ignavibacteria > UBA10030 > UBA8401 > JAJYOI01. The sequence continues at coordinate 25,084 of JAJYOK010000015.1, read as the reverse complement.
TCGAACCAGACGACTTTGCTTTCTCCTTCGAACGCAAGAATGTGCGTTGCAATTCTGTCGAGAAACCAGCGGTCGTGAGAAATAACAACAGCGCATCCGGCAAAATTCAGCAGCGCTTCTTCCAGCGCGCGAAGCGTATTGACGTCGAGATCATTTGTCGGTTCATCCAGAAGAAGAACGTTCGCACCTTCTCGTAAAATCTTTGCAAGATGAACCCTGTTACGTTCGCCGCCGGAAATTTGCGCCGTCAATTTTTGCTGGTCTGTCCCGCTGAAATTGAATCGCGCGACATACGCACGCGAGTTCACTTCACGATTGCCGAGCAGCAGTATGTCTTCACCGCCGGAAATTTCCTGCCAGATCGTTTTATTCGGATCGAGCGGACGATTTTGGTCAACATACGCGAGCTTCACCGTTTCACCGATTGTCATCATTCCGGCATCGGGCTTTTCTTCGCCGGTGATCATGCGGAACAAAGTGGTTTTTCCCGCGCCGTTCGGTCCGATAACGCCGATAATGCCGCCGGGAGGAAGCGAGAAATTCAGGTTTTCAACGAGCAGTTTTTCGCCGAACGATTTCGCCACATCGTTTGCTTCGATGACTGTGCGGCCGAGCCTGGGTCCGGGCGGAATAAAGATTTCGATCTCTTCATCGCGCGTATCGCTTTGTTCAGCGAGCATTTTTTCGTATGCAGTAACACGCGCCTTGCTTTTTGCATGCCGTCCTTTCGGGTTCAACCGCACCCACTCCAATTCACGGGCGAGCATTCGCTGTCGTTTTGATTCCTGCTTCTCTTCAATTTCAAGGCGGTGCTTTTTCTGTTCAAGCCACGACGAATAATTTCCCTCGAAAGGAATTCCCTCGCCGCGGTCAAGTTCTAAAATCCATCCGGCAACATTGTCAAGGAAATAACGGTCGTGCGTCACCGCGATGACCGTTCCCTTGTATTGTTTCAGATGAAGCTCAAGCCATGCGACCGATTCGGCATCAAGATGATTTGTCGGCTCGTCGAGCAAAAGGACGTCAGGTTCCTGCAGCAGCAACCGGCACAAGGCGACTCTGCGCCGTTCGCCGCCCGACAGCACTGAAACTGCTGTATCGCCAGGCGGGCAGCGGAGCGCATCCATTGCCTGTTCAAGTTTACTGTCAATATCCCATGCGTCAAGATGTTCAATGCGTTCCTGCAAAGCGCCTTGTTTTTCGAGAAGTTTGTCGACGTCTGCGCCGGGTTCACCGAATTGTGCGGAAACGGTTTCATATTCTCGTACAAGATCGACAATATGCCGCGCGCCTTCTTCAACAATTTGTTTGACAGTTTTGCCGGGATCAAGTTCCGGCTCTTGCGGCAAATAGCCGAAAGTAATTCCTTTTTGGGATGTGATTTCGCCGAGATAATCTTTGTCCACGCCGGCAATAATGCGGAGCAATGTGCTTTTTCCTGCACCGTTCAATCCGAGCACACCAATTTTCGCACCGTAGAAAAACGAGAGATAAATATCCTTCAAAACTTGTTTGTTGGGCTTAACGACTTTCCCAACGCCAATCATAGAAAAAATAATCTTGTTGTCGCTCACGAATATCCTGATTCTCAGCTATGCATGAATGTTTAAATATTTTGCGAGTCTGAATCAGCTGTCGCCGCATCGAAAAACAGCCGCACTGCACTCTATTGAATATACGAAATGAACGATGAAGTTCGAAGTGATAAGAAGATAGCAGAGTTTTCCTATTGACCCGGAAGTTCTTCGGGAACAATGACGAGTGCTATTTTTTTCTCCATACGTAAAACAGTGAGATGTACTTCTCGTCCGATCATGTCGCTTGTAAGAAGCCGGTGGAGATCGTCAATACTTTCAACCCGTGTGTCGTTGAAATCAATAATTACATCTCCCTCCAGCGACCCCGCTTTTTCCGCCGCGCCGCCGTGTTCAATGGAAGCAATCATCACACCGCGTGAGCCGGTAAGTTGGTGTGCTCGTAGTGCCGGCTTTGCAATATCAAGCACCTGCCCGCCGATGCCGAGACACGCGCGCGTAATGCGGCCGTCTTTCATTAATCTGGCGGCAATGAATTTTGCGGTGTTGACAGGAATAGAGAAACAAATTCCCTGCGCCCACGGAATCATTGCCGTGTTGATTCCGATGACTTCGCCGCGGCTGTTGACGAGCGGACCGCCGGAATTTCCCGGATTCAATGCCGCGTCTGTCTGAATAACGTTGTCAATTAAACGTCCGCCGCCGGAACGCAGCGATCTTCCCAATGCACTAACAACGCCAGCCGTGACTGTCGCTTGAAATCCAAACGGATTTCCGATTGCGATGACAAGCTGACCGATACGGATCGCCTGCGAGTCTCCCAATATTGCTGCCGGAAGATTTTGCATGCCTGCCCCGCCGAAAGCGGGGTCAATGCGAATCACTGCTAAATCTGTGAACGGATCGTCGCCGATGAGCGACGCTTTGAAATTTCGCCCGTCGGAAAGCGTTGCGCTGATCGCAGCGGCTTTGTGAACAACATGGCTGTTGGTAAGAATAAATCCATCAGGCGTGAAGATAACACCTGAACCGCTTCCTGAAATATTTTCTTCGCGTTGATTTCCGCGCCGCCGTGGAATATGGTGCGACACCTCGATTTTTACAACTGTTGGCGAAATTTTATCAACAACTTCGATGACTGCTGCAGAGTACGCATCAAGCAGCGCGCCGTCGTGCGGCTCAGCCGTAGGCTGATCAGCCAAAGGCCGAGAAGAATTGTTGTTAGGCTGCGATCTGTACCTGTCTTGATTTGAAATCGGAATGACCGTTCCCATAAAAAATCCTCCTCATTATTTTTTATTCTGCTCGCTTATCGCCGGCAATTTTCTGCGCTGGAGCGCGTCCCGTTGGGATTTTTGTGCAATATCGAACGACAAACGTAATAACTCGATTCCTTCCTGAATATCATTTTCCGTTTTGATATAAAAACTGATCCAGCCGCTTTCCGGAAGAACATGATGCGGCTGCACGCGATAAGAATTCACAAGCTCATGGCGTGTCGCCATTGGAAACGGAATATCGAGAAGCGAATCGCCATGAATGTGTCCGAGCTCCCGTTTTCCGAGCCGAAATTCAATTCCGCCAAAGCGGTGCGGATGAACAGTAACGCCGTTCCATTCAGAAACGGCGTTGCGAATTTTATCTTGTGCTCCTGTCATAGAAAAAAATTGGATAAATGGATTATTGGATTGATGGATCTATGGCTTGAGTTTTCCTGCAATCCAATTATCCAACAATCCATTAATCCTTTTTTGTTTTTTTCCCTTCTTAGCGTAAAAAAGCTATGCGGGTTTTTCGCCAGAACTTTCGGGACTCCAGCCGCATCGTCGCCGCCATTCTTCTTTAAATTTTTCGCGTTCTTCCGGCGTCATAGCAGAAAGCTTCTCTTCTAAACGATGTTTCCAGCGATCATGCCGCCAGAAATGTCCGCGATGCCACGGTCCCCATCCGCGAAGCAGAATGTGAGAAAGCACCACGATTCCGACTGCCTGCCAAAAAGTTACAACAGGTCCGTGGAAGAGATCAGGAATCAATGCGTTCCACAACAGCATGACTAAAAAACCGAAGACAGTAATAGCAACGAGTGCGATGACAATTGCCCCTGCAATTCTTCGGACGATCCATTGTTTTTTCATAGTGAACTCCTATAGTTGGTCAAATTCGTTGTACAATTCTTGAAGCTGTTCTCTCAATGAAAGCACCGCATAATGTTTCCGCGAAAGCAACGTGTTGATCGGCTCGCCGGTTTCTTCTGCGATTTCTTTGAAGCTTTTTCCTTCCAGTTCGTGCATCACAAACACCTCACGCTGTTCATCGGGAAGTTCGTCGAGCGCATCTGCAAGATCCGTCCAGACCATTGAACGGGCAAACACGCGGTCGGGAGTTTCCTTCGGATCGAACAAAATGTCTTCTACATTGAGCGGCGTCTCTGAGCCATCATTGCGCTGCGGCAGCGATTCTGGCCGCCGCTTCCGGTACCAGTCAATGATTTTGTTCCGTGCAACTTTGAACAGCCACGCAGTTAATTGTTCGATCGGTTCGGTGACAGTGTACGTTGCGGCGAGTTGAAAGAAAACATCCTGCAGAATGTCTTCCGCATCTTCTTCGCTACGTACGCGCCGCCGGATAAAATCGAACAAGCGTTTGCGTTCGGTGCGAACTGCTCGGTCTAACATTACGTTCGCAGATTCTGTGATGGCCGTCTCCAATACAGGTTCCATGATTTCTCATGTCGCTTTCAGCGCCATTTCCAATTAAGACGGATAACGCTGGGGAATATTGTAATGTTCTCAGCGTGCGGATTTGCTGAAAATAAAGGGTAAATGATGTCTGACGACGTTTTCCAGCCGTCTGACATCTTGCTTTATGTCAGGCAGCAAAAAGCGCTGTCAGACATTTTTACGGCTGAATCCATTTCGAATAAATCGGTTCTCCGAAAAACGCTCCGGCATCGGATTCGAACGGCGTCCCGAAAGTCATTGCATGAAGGAATCCGTTTCGTTCGACAAGAATAGTGTGAAGAATATTGTTGGAAGGATTTGTGTGGATGAGGAATTCAATTTGGTTGTTCAGTCCCGAGTATTGTTGAATTGTTGAATCCTGGTGAAAGGTGAATTGGATATTTTTTCCGAAGCGCTCAAGCATTCTGTGTGTTGCGCGAAATGTTCCGCCATCCGGACCAACGACACGCTTTCCATTGAGCATAATATTTCGGTCGTCATACGCAATAACGCTAAGGTGGTGAGCGCTGTCGGCATTTAACCATGCAATAAGTTTATCGCCGTGGTGGGCGGAATCACCGTAACTGTAATTCGCATCGAGGAAAGCAATGCGCTCAATCCAATTCGGAATTGAATCAACGCCGTTGAGAAATCCGAAGATGAAACTTCCGCCGCCGCTGTGGCCGGATAACACAACGTGTGGGTGAAAATCCTGAAACTCGTTTTTCAATGTATCAATTATGTGAAAAATAATTTCGCTATTGTTCGGGAGTTTTCTTCTCCACGCGGGCCAGCTTTTTCCTCCGGCTTCAAGATAGACAATGATGATATTTTCTTCCGGCATAATCTCGCGCAGCCGCCGTACTTGCGCGCCGATGTGTTGAATGTTAAAATGCCAATCTAAGCCGTCTGCCAATTGCCTGCCCACAGTTTGTTCAATTGTATTGCCATTGGGCAAGGCATAAAAGATGAGCAGTGTCGCTTTTCGGGAATCAAGTTTTTCTGCTGCGGGCACATTGATGTGAACGCGAACTTCAGGCTCGAAGGCAAATGTCTTTATCTGTTCATTCCAATTTGGGCTTACTTCGAATCCTTGCAGTGCGGCACGATGTTCCTGCGCGGATAGATTCCCTGCTGTAACGATGGAAATAATGATGCAAAGAAGAAATAGTATGCCCTTACTTGTTTTCAAGTTGAAAACTCCTTTGGAGCAATATTACCTTTCCATCAAAATCAGTTACGATAACACGGCGCGCATCAATCGGAGCAACAGTATTTACAATCGTGTTGCCGATCTTGTGTTCCCACACTATGGCACCGGATTTTCCGTCGAGCGCAAAGACAAGCCCATTCTTTGTTCCGAAGAAAACCACGCCGTCTTTTTCCTGTGGCATCGAGGGATCAATATCATAACCGTACTTGCAATCGGTAATCCATGCAAATTGTTCAGTTGATGCCGCAGTGGAATAGGCAAAGAGTGTATCGTTCATGCATTTTGCATACACGCGACTGCCGTCGTTTGAAATGCCTATCGCTTCGCGCACCTGATGTTTGCCCGAACGCCAAATTTCTTTTCCACTTGCGGCATCAAGGCACGTGATGAAGCGATCTGGCGCAACGATGTACACTTTTCCGTCCGCGGCAACGGGCCAGCACGCTGCCGGTGCGAGCGCCAGCCAGCTTTTTTCATTCGACCATTTCCATGAAAGCGAACCGTCGGCGATATTCAACGCGTACAAATTTCCATCCCACGCACCGAAAATCACTTCGCCGTCGTACACGAGCGGTTTCGATTCAACGAATGCTTTGATGCCGGGGAATTCCCATTTTATTTTTCCCGTTGAAAGTTCAATTGCACGAAATATTCCGTCACTGCCGCCGATGTACACAACACCGTCAACGATTCGCGGAACTGCGACAACTGCTGCGTGTGTTTCTACTTTCCAAATTTCTTTGCCGTCCTTCACATTCAAACAGTAAATATTTTTATCTGATGAACCGAATACAACTTTTCGACCTGCAATGTCGGGCGTAGAATAGACGGTTGCATTTGTATGAAACGTCCAGCGTTTTGTTCCGTCGGCAAGAGAAAAGCATTCTACATTTCCGCTGCTGTTGCCAACAACAACATTATTATCTTCTACAGCCGGCGCCGATGCAATGGTATAATTTGTGTTGTCCGTCCATACAGGTTTCACATTTTGATATTTTTGATTGATCGAATAGTCGGGACGCGGATAATGTGTTGTGTCGGCAGCATAATTGTGAGTAGCAAGTACCACAGTGTCCCATGCGGTGTGTGTTTCTACGCCGGGCGTTCGTTCGGAAATAAACATCGTATCATTTCGCACATCAACAATTGAGTAACCGCCGAGAGGATGCCGTGCGCGTAGATTCGATCTGCTCATAACTCCGGGAATTCCTTCAAAATTATATTTCCCATTTGCATGCCCGTGGCCGCAAAGAATGACTTGTGTGTTGTAATGCTTGAGACGGTCAGTAATTTCAAACCAATTGTCAATGCTTGGATCCACCGGATAATGCGTAATAAAGATGAGCGGTTGTTTTTTATCCGGCATTGCAGTTAATACAGAGTCGAGCCAGCGCAGATCTTCCGGCGCAAAATGCCCGTCACCCATTCGCATAATCGGTCCCTCGTGCAATCCGATAAAACGAAATCCGCCATATTCAAACACGAAGCGATCGCTGCCCCAAATTCGATCGAACATAGTGCAGCCCGATTCCGACCATTTTGTGTCGTGATTTCCCGGAATGATGTAGTACGGTTTGTTCAAGCTGTCGAGCATTGATTTTGCAAGTGTGAATTGGTCGTTCCATCCAAGTTCTGTAATATCACCTGAGAGAATGATAAAGGAGACATTTTTCAACGTATCGAGATCGTGAACTGTAATGCGCAGGTCTTCTTCTCCTGTTGCACTTCCGACATGCGTATCTGAGAGCCAGGCGAAACGGAATGGCGTTTGTTGAGAAAAAGATGAGAGTGTAAAGAAGAGAAAAAATGACGAGAGCAAAAACAACCGTTTCATCAAGGGAACTCCTTTCAAAAAAATCAAATTAGATCTGCTAACGAGCCGAATTCCGGCTCAAACAAACGCTTAAAAGTCCGAACGGCAAACCCATCAGTCATTCCGGCAATTTGATCGCACAATAGCCGTGCACGCTGCTGCATGTCTGGTGCTTCTGCAATGTGCTGTTCAACGTCGCGGGGAAGCAAGTGCATTTCGAGAGTGCTGTCGTTCAGATAATTTTCTTTAAGTGTTATGAAAATTTTTCGAAGAATGAAGTCGCCTTTGTGCTCGAGTTGCTGGAGTTGGGGAGAATGGAAAACAATATTCAAGGCAATGCGTTTGTACAGCTCCGATTCTTTTTGAATCTCAGGGTCAATCCCTAAAGAAAATCGGTAACGGTTTGTCATTTCAGACATGAAGTTCTTCGTCTCTTTTGTTGCGCATGCCCCGATAAAGCCGCCGATTTTCTTTCCGAGCACGTGTTCAACATTTCCGGATGTCATGGCAGAACACAATTCAGCCACATGTTGCGAGTCTGTCTCGGATAATGAATGCTCGGATGCCCAACGTTCAAGTTGCTGGATCGTGATAAATCCCGATCGAATGCCGTCTGCGACATCATTCAAAGAATAAGCGGTGTCGTCTGCCCAATCCATAATTTGACATTCGATGCTTCGGAGTTTATTGAGCGGCTTCCCCGGAGTGAATTCTTCCGGTATTGCTTTCTTGTCGAAAACAAACTGGAGATAATTCTCTTGATCATCATAAATAAAGTGGTGATCGGGGTTTTTGTACTGGCGGTAAAGAGTTTTGTATTTGAGAATACCGTCTACAAATGCCCGCGTTGGATTCATTCCTTTTCGATGCCCTTGTTCAGAATAAATAATTTCTGTTACAAGCCGCAAGCTTTGTGCATTGCCTTCAAATCCGCCGTACTCTTTCATCAACGTATTCAGCGTTCGTTCACCGGCATGGCCGAAGGGTGGATGGCCGAGATCGTGTGAGAGGCAAACGGCCTCCACTAAATCGGAATCAATGAAAAAAGAATCTGAAAGGAGCGGTGAGGTGCGCTGCAGATACCTGCATACAGATCTTCCGATTTGCGCGACTTCAAGAGAGTGTGTTAAGCGGGTTCTATAAAAATCGTATTCGCCTGAAAGAAACACTTGCGTTTTTGCCTGAAGCCGGCGAAATGCCGATGTGTGGATGATGCGGTCGCGATCCCGTTCAAAAGGTGTGCGATAGTCCGCTGTTCGCGGTGCTTCAGCGCATGCATTATCGAAATCGTTATAAAAAGTATTCTTCATCAGCGTGTTGAGAGTTTTAATAATATGTTTTCCAGTATTTTTTAATGTAAGCAAATCGGGAGAAAGATGGAATGGAATGTTAATAACGGGTGCTCAGTAATTTAGTAAAGATTTCCCTTGACAAAACGATAAATATATTTATATTTGTTAATAATTAACTTAATTAATAAGTTAATTACTTGTAATTGCCTTAATAATTTAACCATTAACAATTGAGAGGTTTCTATGAAAAAAGTCGAAGCCATCATTCGCCCGCATAAGCTCGATGATGTCCGCGAGGCGTTGCAGGAGGCGGGTTTCCGCGGGCTCACAGTTTCGGAAGTGAAAGGCTACGGCAGGCAAAAAGGGCACAGCGAAATCTACCGCGGCTCGGAATACACGATCAATTTTCTGCCGAAGATTAAAATCGAACTTGTCTGTGCCGATGATAAGGCAGAGAAAGCAATCGCCATTGTGCTGCGACTGGCAAAAACCGGTGAGGTCGGCGACGGAAAGATATTTGTTTCTTCCGTTGAAGAAGCAATTCGCGTCCGTACCGAAGAAGTTGGAGAGGATGCTTTGTAAAGGGCGGCAACCGGGCTATCTCAAATTCAATATTTTTACACACAAAGTTTTTCTGTTCGTTTAAGAAAAACCTTATTCACATCGCAAAGGATTCACTCATGAAACTCACATCTATTCTGTTAATAACCTTGCTCCTTGGGGCATTTTTAGCGCGGGCACAAGACACACAAACATCATCTGGCATTTCAACGAGCGGTTTTATTGATGTGTACTACAGCAAAAATTTTGCGCAGCCTGTAAGCCAGATAAACAAACTACGGAACTTTGATATTCAGGAAAACCAATTCACGCTAAGCCTTGCAGAGTTGGTGTTTCAAAAGAAAGCGTCGCCGGTTGGATTTCGGATTGATGCCGATTTTGGAACAACGAATGACGTTGTTCAAACCGGCATCGGAAGCGCCACACTTCCTTTTCTTCAACAGGCATATCTCACCGCTGTTCTTCCGCTCGGCAACGGATTAACTGTTGATGCAGGAAAATTTGTGACACACATGGGCTATGAGGTAATCGAATCAAAAGACAATTGGAATTACAGCCGGTCTTTTCTCTTTGCCTATGCCATTCCGTATTACCATACAGGCATTCGTTTAACATATCCTGTTACAAACAATTTCACAGCCGCCGTTCATATTGTTAACGGATGGAATTCTGTTGTTGACAATAATCAATGGAAGTCGCTCGGAATTACTTTGAATTATGCACCGGGCAATTTAACCGGGCTTACCTTAAATGTGATGGACGGTGTTGAAGAATCTGAGCCGGCGATTGCAGGCAAGAAAACGGTTTTTGATTTTATCGTTACACAACAACTCACCAATGCACTTGCTCTCTCGCTCAATGCAGACTACGGCGATGAGCGAACACTGAACGGGCTTGCGTTATGGAAAGGCGCCGCTGTTTACGGTCGTTATGCGACAAGTTTAAAATCTGCCGTTACGTTGCGCGGTGAAGTTTATTACGATCCCTACGGATATACCACCGGTGCTCTGTTTCCTAAAGCGACATTCAAAGAAGTCACGCTCACGTATGAACAGTATGTTTTTAAACCTCTCTTGGTCCGCGGCGAACTAAGAGATGATTTTTCCAATGGTGCATTTTTTGATAAGAAAACTTCGGTTGGAACAGAAAACAGTCAGCTTACTTTTCTCATCGGCGTTGTAACGATATTTTGAAAAATATTTGAATACAAATTTCATTCACAACAAATAATTATTAGAGAGGTGTTTATATGAAGCCGCTTTTTCATAGAAAGCTTTTCCTGATTTTCTTTCTGCTGGCGGCGATGTTCGTCGGAACATCGTCGTTTGCTCATGCAGGAGATCAACCCGATCCGTCGGGAACAAAAACCGGTACGATTGCCGACGTGCCTGCTGCGACTCCAGGGCAGCCGACACTGCAAGAGATTGGCGATGCGGTCGGACATAACCGCGTGGCAATCAATTTTATGTGGACGCTGATTACCGGCTTCCTTGTTATGTTCATGCAGGCAGGTTTCGCAATGGTTGAAGCCGGATTGTGTCGCGCCAAAAATGCCGGACATACGATGGCAATGAATTTTATGATTTACCCGTTAGGCATGTTAGGCTTTTATGTTTGTGGGTTTGCCTTCATGTTTGGAGGTGTTGGAGCAATCGGAACGATGGGCGGTTACTCAGGATTGAATCACGAACTTACCGCGACGCTTTTCGGAAAACCGTTCGGTCTTATCGGACTGAAAGGATTTTTTCTGCAAGGTTCCGGCTACGATACTGCGGCATTTGCGCTCTTTCTTTTCCAAATGGTTTTCATGGATACGACGGCAACAATTCCGACCGGAGCCGCCGCAGAACGATGGAAATTTTCGGCGTTCATGATTTATGGATGCTTCATCGGTTCTGTGATGTATCCGGTTTTCGGCAACTGGGTGTGGGGCGGGGGGTGGCTTTCACAGCTTGGAGTGAATTTCGGACTCGGGCACGGCCATGTTGATTTCGCAGGTTCTTCAGTTGTGCACATGCAAGGCGGTGTGATCGCTCTTATTTTTTCGTGGCTGCTCGGTGCGCGTTACGGCAAGTATAACAAAGATGGAAGCATTAACCCGATGCCGGCGCACAGCATTCCGATGGCAATCATCGGTACATTCATTCTTGCGTTCGGCTGGTTCGGATTTAATCCCGGTTCCACACTTGCCGGAACCGACTTGCGCATCAGTGTTGTCGCAGTGAACACAATGCTTGCATCGGCAGCCGGCGCTCTTGCCTCAACGTTGTGGATGTGGTGGTTCAGAACAAAAAAACCGGACCCGACAATGATGGCAAATGGAATGCTGGCAGGACTTGTTGCAATTACCGCTCCGTGCGCTTTTGTGAGTGCAGGCGGCGCAGTGATCATCGGACTAATTTCAGGAATTCTTGTTGTCGAATCAGTTTTCTTTTTTGATAGAATTCAAATTGATGATCCGGTCGGTGCAATTTCTGTTCACGGCGTGAATGGCGCGTGGGGTTGTTTGTCCATTGGATTGTTTGCGGATGGAACGTACGGCGACGGCTGGAATGGCGTTGCCGGCACAGTTAGAGGATTGTTTTACAGCGGCGGACTCAGTCAATTCTGGGCAGAGGTGATCGGTGTTGTCACGTGTTTTGTTACGCTGTCAATTCTTTCTTTCGTTGTCTTTAAAATTGCGGAAGTACTTGTGGGTAACCGTGTTTCGCGTGAAATTGAACTTGAAGGCCTCGATGTTCCCGAAATGGGAATCGCCGGCTATGGCGGAATGGTGCTTGATAAAGCATCTGAAACACATCACCCAAGAGGGTAAGTTTAATTATTAAGTAAACAACCTTGTCAAGGTTTTAGAAAAGAAAAAACTATGGAAACTCAATTCGTAAATTTTGTTCTTTCGGTTGCTGGATTAATTTTTGGCGGCGCAATCGGATTTGGATTTGGGAAGATTCAGAACGCAGCAGCATTTCGTAATGCAAAGCGTCAGGAGGGCGGCGGGCTGAAAAACGGTTGGGCAATCATGCCCGGCTCAATGAGCCGTGTTGCATTTCTTCTTATTGCGCTTGCACTGGTTCAGGTTCTCGTGCCAGTGTTATTTACCGGAAATGTTCAATGGCTTGTTTCAGCAGGTGTTGTGATCGGTTATGGTTGGACGCTGTATCAGAAATTGCGCCACAGAAAAACAATATAGTAACCACGATGCCAGTAATAAGAAAATGGATTAATGGACAATAGAATAATTGAGCAACATCCAATAATTCAACAATCCATCAATCCACTTTTGCTTTTCCAGCCGGCGGTTTAGTTATTATTTGATAGCGGAAACTTCGGCGCAATATCTACCGGCACATCAGTAAGTTTGTTCAGAATGTTTTGCATTGGCGGACGAATCACACCGTATTGTCCGAGCAATGCTTTTGCTTTCGCATAATCTCCTTGTGCCTGAATTGTCATAATCTCGCTCGTAAGCTTTCGCACCGCGTCTTTTATTTTTTCAAAATTCACCTTGTATGTTTGATTTGCCGGATCGTATTCAAACGCGCCTTGGTCGGTCAGATAATTAAATTGCATTGCCATTCCTTTTCCGTGCGCTTCATTCGTTCCGAATCGCACGGAACGGAATACTCCGGTAAGATACGTGACGTACATTTGCTGCTCGAAAGATTTTTCGATGACGCCTTTGTCCATTAAAAATTGCAGCATCCACAAGCCGGAAATATCGGCTTTCGCTTCTTCAAGTGCCGAGCCAAGCTCTTTCATTTCCTGACGAACAGTCGTTTGCTTTCCGTTGACAACAATTGTGTGCGGTCCCAAGCCATGCATCAGTTCGTGTGCAAGAATGTGCGTGAAGAACGGCTCGAATGCGACCATGTTTCGCTGGCTCGGATCAATTGCGATGTTTGCAATCGGCAGAAGAATGGTATTGAATTTCGCTTCCTGCACATTTTTCAGCATCACACGCTTCGTTCCTTTTTCGCGCGTCACGCGCTCGTCGTTCGGAAGATTGAACGCCGCCGTTTGCACTCCGGCGCGCGATTCCCCGCCGGTGCACACTTCATCCACAACGCGGATCGGCGACATCGCTCCTAATTTCGGATTCCTGTATTTTGGATCAATGGGAAGATTGTTTTCAACTTCCTGCAAATACGACGAAAATTTTGCGAGCTTTGCAGTTTCTTCTTCGTCGCGTAATGTGATGAACGCTTCAAATGCCGCTTTGTAATTGAACAGCCGATCCATATACACTTCATACGGACCGATCGTTACATCAATCGGACTGTCGAGTTCCATCCATGCCACGTCGCTCGCGTAATAATCGTTCGAAAGAAACGCATCGGCGCGCAGGTTCAGAAAATTTCTGAGACTTTCGTTTGTCGTTAGCGCGGCGGCTTCGCGGAGAAGCTGCGCCGCTTGTTCGAGAAGTGTCCGGTATTCTGTTGCATAGGAAACCGGCATGAGTTTTCCTTCAGGTCCGCGGCGGATAACGTAAAAGAATCCGGTTGCGTCTTTCTTTTCGTCCGGCGGAAGTGTGGCGAGCCATGAATTGAAATCGTCCTTCGTCATCTCGGGCGGATAATAATTTGCGCCGTCCGGTTTTGGCGGCACGCCGGGAATGAATGCCGAATCGTGATCGAGTGCAGACCACGGGCTCATATTGATTTTGAAATATTGCAACCGGTCTTTTCCAAGCGGAGATTGGTCGGCTTTCAATGTTTGCAGAAGCGAGTCGTTGCCGCTCCACACCTGTCGAATGTAAATACTATCCATCACGTGTGCCGCTTCGATGAGTTTGGCAAGCGCGGCTTTGTCGCCTGTGGAAAGTTTTGTTGTGTCGCCTGTGATTTCTGTCGGAGCGAAGCGTTTGATCTTTGCTTCAAGCGCCGATTCCGATGTTTGCTGTTTCATAGTGCATCCGCTGATGATGAATGTTGCTGTTGCAAAGAAAATAAATTGTCGTACCATCGTACACCTCGCTGTGATAAAATCGGGAAGAATGTATGCCGGCTTCTGACTGAAAAATAAGATGAGAAGAAGAGACAGTCAAGCTATCGCAATTAAAAACGTGATAACGCAAATTACCTCATCATCATAAACTCCGGGCTAATTTCCTTCGCCTTCTCGAAATATCTTTCTGCAAGTTCATCATGTCCGTAGCGCCGTTCATACATGCCGCGCTGAACAAGCATTTCCGCATACATTTTGTGAAGCTGTGTTGTGTAACGGTCGGTTTTCGGGTACGGTCTGTACGTCAGCGACGGAAACGCGAACGGATGATAAAGTGTATCCCGATATAACCGGTACGCAAGTCCTTCGGGAACGCGCTGGTAATGCGAGGCAAGATGCGGCTCGATTTCCAGTGTCACGTAGACCGGATGGTCGGCAAAATTACGGTCAATGAAGCTGTCAATCATTCTGTTGTATCGCGCTTCAATCAACGCTGGATCGTACGGAAGATTGTGCTCGAATTTGTACAGCTCTTCGAGGAATGCAGAAATCTCACTGCGCGAGCGTTCGTACACTTGTGGGGCATTGTGTTTCATCTGGTCGTAATACCACGAACGGCGTAGCAGTTCCTTGTCAATCACAGTAACGTCGGGCCGCACGTGTTTCACAAATTGAAAGTAAAATGATCCGGCGACAAAATAATCCCACTGATAAGAAAGAATAATTGCATTCGGCTGAAGATTTGTGAGAATGTTTTTCGTGTAATCTTCAACAAGATAATTATGGCTTTCGTCGGTATCTTTAAAATTTGCGCTCACTTCCGCAATCACAACAATTAAGAGTAGAAGAGAAATTACTGCTTTACCCGAAGACCTCTTGAACCATTCTAACATTTCAACTGCTCCGTATACAGCAAACAATGCAAGCGCGATGTATGCGAGAAGAAAATACGGATCAATTTCAAAAATATCGTAGTTGATAGTGTAGAGCAAACATCCTGCAAGCAAAAGGAAAATAAACAGCAACATCGTCCGGTTATGCCACAGCAATCGCCACATACCTAACAAAGAAAGCAGAAGAGGGAAGTAGAAAAATTCTTTCGGCATTTCATTGAGAAAATAGTTGAACTGCTTCACCATCACATCGGTTGACGAAAACATCCAGACGCGGTACTGTTTCCCGCTGATATGCCAATAAATTTTTTCGAGCGTTGTCGGATTTCCCCAGCTCAGTACCGGATGTTGAGCCGCGCGAATCGGAAAATAAATGTACGCCGATAAGCCGAGCAAAAACGGAATAGCTAGAATTGCAATGAAACGGAATGCTTCTTTGCTGAAGCCGAACCGTTTAAAGAACAGAAACAAAAACGCCGGCGCGAGAAGAATTGTTGTCAGGTGGTTCGCGAAACTTAATCCCAACACGTATGAGAAGAAAAACCATAGCCGATGTTGTATAGAATTTTCATTGTAGATTGCGCGCAGGAAAAACAGCATCACAATTCCGACGAGAAAAAGATGAAGCGCGTACACTTCAATGTGTGCGGACTGGTCCCAGAATGTATGAGAAAATGCAAGCGCACTTGCGCCGAACAATGCCGGGATAATTTCTTCTGGTTTCCATTTTTCATTTCCCGTTTTCCTTCTTTCACTTTCCCTTTTTGATCCCGAAAGAAAAAGCATCACATAATAGAATGCAGCGGCTGCAAGAGATGTCAACAACGCCGATTCGATATTCAGCCGGACAACTTCTTCCTTCGCAATCGGAAGCTGGGAAAAAATATGTCCGAGCAAAGTCCAGAGCGGATAGCCAGTCGGATGTGCAATACCGAGCACGCACGGAACGGCAGCCAGCTCGCCGCTGTCAATAAATCCGACAGACGGCGCAAGCGTTTGAAGATAGACGATGAACGCCACAAGCCACAGAAAAAAAGCGGCAAGATGGTGTGCGTTGATCTCAATAAATTTTTTCATAAAGAAAAATGCTGGATTGCTGGATTTTTGGATTATTGATTTTATTCCATCATTCCATTTATCCATCAATCCGTTTTCTGTTATTGTTGGTGCTTTTGGATCGGCCTTCATTTCAGTGAAGAAAGAATACTTTCAAAGATTCTCCGGTTCTCTTTCATTGCATTATCGGTTGTTTTTAAAAATTCCGTTCTTGATGCAAAGCCGGTTACTTTGCCGAGGTACTCCAATTGCTCCTCGTCGGACGGAAGAATATTCGTTTGCGTGTCGAGGCTGAGGCGAAGCGCAGTTTCAATCTTTCTGAGCAGGTGATAATTTTCGTTTAATTGACGGATGTCTTTGGTAAATTTAAATTCGCGGGAATATTTCGCAAGTAAGCCAAACATATTTGTCGCTTCATCAGAATTTTTTCCCGCCGCAAGCTGAAGCGCCTGAATGCAAAATTCAATATCCATCAATCCGCCGGCACCGACTTTGATGTCTACCGAATGAGTGGAAAATGTCCTGCTTCTCGATTCTGTTTTTGTGCGCATTGCAAGAATTTCCTTCTGCCATCCGGAAGGCAAAGGAGAATTGTAAACAAATTTCCGAATTGTGCGCATTGCCTGTTTGCCTAACGCTTCGCCTCCGGCAATCATGCGTGAACGCGTCAGTGATTGCCGTTCCCACAACGACGCGCGTTTGTGAAGGTACTCATTGAACGCATCAAATGAAACGGCAAGCGGCGCATTCTTGCCTTCGGGACGCAGGCGCGCATCAATTGAATACAATGTTCCGTGCGAATCCGTTCTGCTCAAGTCTGCAATCAGTTGAGACGCAAACCGTTCACATTTCACCGCCTCGTTGTTCTTTTCTGTGCGATATAAAAACAGAAGGTCAAGATCCGAGTCAAAATTAATTTCTTCGCCGCCGAATTTTCCGAGCCCGATGACGACAAATTGAGTCTCTTTGTGAAAATGCATTTCGGAGAAAGTATTATCGAATGTTGTGTGTACCGCTTGTTCCGCAATCTGCGTAAGCGTTCGGAATAACGTCTGCTCGTCAGCTTCGCCTAACTCGTACCGGATTGCCGCCTGTATTTCTGAACGAATTTTCCATGCAACGATATGGCGAACGGCGGCGAGCGGTTGAATTGTTCCCGATACGATTTCCGTTAAACTTGTCATCATCATTTCGGTAAGCTCGGGAAGGTTCGAGAGTGCACGTGCAATGCGCGCGCTTTTTCCGCAAACGGTGATGAAAGCGCGGAGAAAATTTTCGTCGGTGAGCAGTTTATACAGTGAATCTTTCGCGGAGAACGAGGCGATAATTTTTTCCGCGTTGAGCAGCGTTCTGTCCGGTGAAGAAGTATGTGAAATCTCTGCCAGGAAAATTTCAGCGTTCGTTTTGAAGAG
This sequence comes from Bacteroidota bacterium, assembly GCA_021796215.1. Classification (GTDB taxonomy): domain Bacteria; phylum Bacteroidota; class Ignavibacteria; order UBA10030; family UBA8401; genus JAJYOI01. Next base: position 7,645 of record JAJYOK010000015.1, on the reverse strand, counting down.
TGCACTTGTTTGCTCCATCAGCTCTTTTCGTCCGGTGAGCGTTGAGCCGTACACAAGCCGTTTCAGAGCGCGGTGTGCTTCTGCGGAATTCCGGATTCCGAATTTGCTGAAAAATTCTTTGACGGTTGGCGCATCCTGTTTTTCCAATGCAATGCGCTCAATGTCTGATGATGCCGCGGAGCGAGCTGGTGCAAAAATGCCGCCAAAGATTTTTCTCACGCCTGAAAGATGTTGCGCCAGCAGCCGCTCGAACTTTGCGGGTTGCATGTTCATTCTGCGCGCCAGCGATTGCCGCTCATTTTTTAACTCAGGGAGCGTATGAATTTGTTCGTATTCCATCATTTGCAGGCGATGTTCAAGAACGCGATAAAATTTATATGCAGATTGCAAGGTTTCTGCCTCACCACCAGAAAGAATCTTGTGTTTGTGGAGAATCTCAATCGCGCTCAACGTTGTGCCGGTTTGCAATGCGGGATTTTGTCCGGCGTTCACCAACTGCAACGCCTGCACGACGAATTCGATATCCCGGATTCCGCCACGGCACAGCTTGATGTTTCGCTCGTCAGACTTGTCCGCCTTGTTTTTGGCGGAAGTATTTTCAATGCGTGCCTTGATTGCCGCAATTTCTTCAACCGGACTTCGGAAAAATGAACGCGGATAGATGAACGGCGTCAGAGAGCGAAGAAAGCGGCCTGCGAATTCTTCATCGCCTGCAATGCGCCGCGCCTTAATGAGCATTTGCCGTTCCCATAATTCACCGCGTGATTCATAATAATTCATTGTTGCGGCGAATGAACGGATGAGCGGTCCCGAATCTCCGTCGGGGCGAAGGCGCGTGTCAACGCGGTAAAAGAATCCTTCTTCAGTAATCGCGGTGAGTGTTTGAACGATACGCTCAATGAAACGGATAAAAAATTCCGTGTGTGTTATATGACGCGCCGCCGGTGAATGTAGTGCGCCGTCTTCATCGAACACTGCGATGATGTCAATGTCTGAGCTATAATTCAATTCTTCACCGCCTAATTTTCCGAGTCCGAAAATTGTCCATGAAGTTTCCGGCGTTGCGCCGTATTTTTCCGACAGTTCATTCCACATCAATTCTGCAACGAGTTGAAAAACAACATCGGCAAGATAGGAAAGCTCGCGCGTCGTCGTTTCAAGATCGGCGTGGCCGAGAATATCGCGCATGCCGATGCGGAGAAATTCGCGCCGCTGAAACCGTTTGAGCGCGTTGATTTTTTTTTCTGCCGAATGAAAAAGTAATGACGTTTGCCGCGCCGCTGCGAGAAATTCTTCTTTGCGTTTCGGTCGTTCAAGCACCGTTGTTGTTGTGAGCCAGTGAAACAATTCCGGGTCGCGTACAAGAATGTCCGAAAAGAACTGCGACGTGCTGAACGCCGCGATGAGCATGTCGAGCAGGATGGAATGCTCGGTGAGGTCGTGAAAGAGTGTCGTTGGATTGAAGCTTGCTTCGATGAAGCGCAGAAGGTTCGTCACAGTCATTTCTTCATCGGCGGAATTGCGAAGCCGCCGTGCAAGTGATGGAAGAAATTGTTTTGCGTGCGCGCCTAATCCGGAGGCAAGATAGAGTTCTTCAATTTTAGTGAAATGAACCCGGGCAGGGGAAGATGAAATGTGTTTCGAATGCTGTGGTGCCGCAGTCATGGATTCTTTTTTTGACGTGACGAATTCAGCCATACGCTGATCAGTCTATGCTGAGAAGTATAGAAAAATTGCAACGGAAATTCAACGAGATACCGTGCACCAACAAATTGATTTTTCTTTTATGCTTCATTACTTTGTGACGTAGTGGCTTTGTGGTGAATTCCAGAATATTCCGAAAGGAGATTTTCCCATGGTAAAATTGATCGCTCTGTATAAAACGCCGGACAATATTGCGGAATTTGATAAGCACTACAATGAGATTCACACACCGCTCGTAAAAAAAATGCCCGGACTTCGCCGCATGGAACTGGCAAAGATCACCGGCTCCGTTATCGGCGAGCCGTCACATTATCTGATGTGTGAAATGTATTTCGATTCGAAAGATGCGCTCGACGCGGCGCTCGGTTCTCCGGAAGGCCGTGCTGCCGGAAAAGATTTGATGGGGTTTGCGGCAAAATTCGTCACGCTCTTCTATGCCGATGTGGCGGAGTGATGAAATAAAGATGCCCGGCACCTCAAAGGTGTCGGACATCTAAACCTGGATTGCTTTCAACGCAAAACCTGCGCTCGTCTGCGCAAGGCCTGCACATATTTTTCCCTTCTACCTACAAAACTAATAGAATTTCGTTTCTTTTTTGATGGCACAATGATTGTTACCTAAGTAACGAGTGTTCTTGTTATTTTTCTTCATTCAGGAGGCTTTATGAAGCGTATTTTTGTTGGCGTGCTCTGCGTGAGTGCGGTGTTTGTACTTTGGTTCAGCGGTTGTTCAAATCCTGCCGGTCCAATTGGAGCATCTTTGTCAAGCGCGGATCAAACAGCGATCAATAATATGATTTCGAGTGATGCGCTTTTTACCAATGATGCAACAATGTTGAATGACGGCAGCACCTCGTTGGCGAAATCAACAACTGCGATCAATGTGATAGCGTGGGGAAGGAAAATTGATTGGTCAACGGTTTCGCGGAATGTATCGTACGATCAGGTTGATTCGGTTACCGTCATTGCAACGATCACGAACACGTGGGGCGGAAATATCTGGATTCGCGAAGCGCGTCCGGATTCGATGGGCGATACGACAATTTATAAACCGTTCACTGAAAGCTCCGAGCGCAAAGTGAAATTCACAAAGATGGCGGACTCCATGCATCACGGATGGAACTGGAAAATGCGCCAGGTTTCTGCAATGCAGGGAGGAACGACATCGAGCCACGGTATCACCATTGAGAAGGTTGATTTCTACGTCGGCACCGATACGATTGAAGTGACCGACCCGCTCAATTTTTATTTACAGCAGGGAGTGCGCGGACACCATTGCCTCGAAGAAATGCCGGAGAGCATGGAAGAGGCGTTCAAAATTCAAGTCACGGTGAACAGTACCGACCCGGACAGCGATCTGGTAACGGCGCGAAGGCCTGTTGTTTTCAACAACGCGTGGTCGTACCGTGCGCCGATGAAGCTTGTCAGTTCTGTATCGAATGGAAACGGAACATACACGCGCGTGTACGAATCGTCATGGCACGGCGCATGGGCAGGAAGGCACAACGTGATGGTCGGCGCGGTGCCGCGAAGCGCAGTGTTCGACGACTCCACGGCGTTCAGTTCGCAGATTTGGGGAATACCGTACATCGTTGATTGACGCGCAGAATAATTAGGGGGATTTCAAAACACAAAACCCTCGGCAATGATGCCGGGGGTTTTGTGCTTCTGGGTTCACCTTGCAATTAAATTTGATGTTGAGTAGATTTCCGGCGGGAAAAAAGTGGAAATTGTTTAATAGTTTTTTAGGCAAAATGAAGGGGGAATTTTCAATAAAGATGTGAGGCGGCACAGTAAAATGTGCTTGGGAATAAGACTTCTAAGTTGCCTTCCTTACCGTGGGAAATAGGGCGGGAAATGATAGTAAGCGCGAAATTTTATTAAAGAGAAATTTTCAGAAGGCTATAGATAGTTAAGAGAAAAAACACTACATTTACGCACTATAAAATTAGTGCTATTGGGCGCTTAATAGCACAGAGATTTCACACAAGCAATATTCAAAATTTGTTCCCCATAATTTCCTCAAGCACAAATTTCTAAAAATTGGTCCGGAGCGGTGCCTCATATTTCGATTGGTACAATCAATGTCGCCCTTTGTAATTTTAAATGAGAAAGCATTATGCTACTTGTAACTATTCGTAAGCTTAAAAAAGGGTTGTTATTTTTTCTTTCTGTGGTATGTATTCTTACAATCCCATACTGTTCAGACAAATCGGTTAATTCTGAAAACGATCAGTTAGATTACACTCCGCCCTCTAATCTTGTGTTCAACGTATTGCCTTTAAATAAAATCCAACTTTCATGGACGGTTAATAGCAAAGGTGTAAGAACATTTTCAGTTGAACGCCGCATAGGAGTATTTGGTACATACCAGCCTATTAGGGTTGGTTCGATTGAAATGACATCTATTATTGATTCAATACCTAATCTTGATAGTGTTTATTTTTACCGGATTAGAGTTAATAATTTAGATCACTATGGTCCTTATTCCGAAGAAGCTGCTATTAACGTTGCACTTGCCGCACCGTCGGCTTTGACTTTAATATCGCTTGACGACCAAACAGTTAAAATATCATGGAGTGATAACTCGAACAGCGAAACGGGTTTTCTTGTAGAAAGAAAAGGGGCAGGTGGTAACTATGTAACAGCAGGGATTACTGATTCAAACGTTACGGTTTTTTCTGATACCGGTCAGTTGAATGGAAGCGTTGAATATTCGTATCACGTGAAAGCACTTGGGGAAAGTGATTTTGGAGTTACAGTTGCAAGTGTTCCGTCAAACGAAATAAAAATCACCCCTGTGTTTGCGGCACCGACTAACCTTACTGTCAGCGCAAGTTCGGAAACTTCAGCGGTTCTTCATTGGTCAGATAATACAAACTCAGAATCAAAATTTGTAATCGAGAAAAAATCGAGCGGTAATTATATTCTTCGCGACAGTCTCGATGCTAATAGTACGACATATACTGATTTAAGTACCTTTCAAACAAATTTTTATTATTCATACCGTGTGCGCGCAGTATCGTCTCGTCGGATAAGCCCGTATTCAAACACGGATTCAGGAATGGTTATATTTCAAAAGCCAACAAATTTTGTCGTAGCAACCACTCCGGAAAAGGGAATATCTCTTTCGTGGAACGATAATAGTTCATTCGAGTCCGGTTTTCAGATTGAGCAAAAGGCGCCTGGTTCGGCGGCCTTTGTTCCATTGCAGCAAATTGTACCTGCTAACTCGACATCCTTCTTTGACAGCAGCACGCGAAAAGTTGATGGAAGCTTCTATGTGTACCGGATACGCGCTATTAGTCCTAAAGGCAACGTGTCCGATTACTCAACAATAGATAGTGTTAAATTTGTATTTAATGGACCGTCAGACATTACCATAAACAGCCTGACACAAAGTTCGGTGCAATTGAATTGGCAAAACAATAGTACTTTTGAGGAAGGGATAAAAGTAGAGCGCACGAACTTGATTTCAAATAAAAAAGATTCAATTACCCTGAACGCTGGGACAGTTTCAAATATGTACAATGATCTGGACAATCGAAGTGCATATCAGTTCCGAATAAAAGCTTTCAAAGGCGCTCATGAGAGTAGATATTCACCTCCTTTTCGTGTAACAATGTCAGCCACTAATTTCGCTGTGCAACATGTAATAACCGACACAACAGAGATTCTTGCTGTAGCGGCTGATACGAGCGGTAGTTTCGTTGCCGTGGGTGGGTTGAACGGAATTGTTAGAATTTATAGCGTTGCTGACGGGACGACGCTCGGTTCTCTTATCACTGACAGTCTATCCAGTGTCAGAGCGCTTGCCATTAGTCCCCGAAATGACCGCATTGCCGTCGCGTATGATGGTGGGATGATCAGAATGTGGGATCTTACGAATGATTCTCTCATCTGGAAGAAAAATTCCGGCTCCACAGCTTACACGGTCTCATGGCAACCGTCAGGTGCAACCTTTGCTACCGGACATGCGGATCAACTTATTAGAATTTGGGATCAAACTAATGGAACTATTGTCCGTACGCTTAGCGGACATCAAAGTGCCGTTTTTTCGTTAAGATATTCGTATGCAGGAACTTCTTTGGTATCGGGTTCAGCGGATCAGTCATTGAAGATTTGGAATTCTGCAACCGGTGCTGAAATAAAAACCATACCGACTGCACATACAGGTACCGTAAATAGCGTAACATTCGTTCACTCGGGAGACTCGCTTGTTGTTTCCGCAGGCTCCGACGGATTGATAAGAATTTGGCAGGTCACAACAGGGAAAAATATTGCGACGCTTAGCGGGAACATTAATAATGCAACGGCACTTATTTCCCCCGACCTTCTAAGTATCATTTCAGTCGGTAATGACGGAGCAGTTAAGCTTTGGAAAGGAGGCACTTGGAGTCTTGCTGAGACCATCATTGAGCATTCGGCGCCAATTACGTCCCTTTCCCTTAGCTTGAATAAAAAGATTTTTGCTACCGGTGGAATGGATAAAAAAATTCTAATATGGAATCTCGAATCCTTATGGACAGAATGGTAACAAAGAGGTAAAATATTATCCCCCCCGTTTTTTACTTTCCTGTTAACCCCATTCCAGACTTCATTGAATCGGAAATTGTAATCGGCAGTTTTCCTTTGAAAGGAATTTTTCCGTACAGCGCTTCGGTAGTAACGGCTTGAAGCGCTTTCACACGCCGTGTTTCACAAACTCGTTGTGTGAGATGCGCTGGTTGGAAAGTCGGTAACGAACGATGTCTGAAGGAGTCATATTCAAAGAAACCTTGCCAAGGTTATTTTTTCCAAATCTTCACTTCAAATGTACCTGAAGAAGTTGCAACGCCTCTGAACATTCCCGAAGAGTTGAACGGCATTGTATAATTCCCGTCGTGGTCAACGGCAATGAGTCCGCCATCGTCGGGCTGCAATCGTTTGTAAATCATTTCATCGGCGGCTTCTTTCAGCGTCATTCCTTTGTATTCCATCAGCGCGGAGACATTGAACGCCACCGTATTCTTGATGAATTTTTCTCCCCATCCGGTACATGAGACAGCGCACGTTTTGTTGTTGGCGTACGTTCCGTCGCCGATGAGCGGAGAATCGCCGATGCGCCCAGGCATTTTATTCGTCATTCCTCCGGTAGAAGTGCCGGCGGCGAGATTTCCGTATTCATCGAGCACGACACAGCCGACCGTTCCGTGATTTCCTTCTTTTATTTTTTCCTGCATTTCGTGCAGTTGTTTCAACCGTTCCGGCGTATCGAAATAGGTTGAAGGAACAAGTGTGACACCCGCGCTTTGCGCAAATTTTTCTGCACCGTCGTATGCAAGAAGGACGTGCGGTGTTTTTTCCATCACCAATTGTGCAAGAGAAATTGGATGGGCGATATGCTGCACTCCTGCCACGGCGCCGCACGAAAGATCGCGCCCGTTCATAATGGACGCATCCATTTCGTGCGTTCCAGCCGATGTGTACACTGCGCCGATGCCCGCGTTGAACTTCGGATCGGATTCAAAATAGTTGAGGACTTTTTCAACCGCATCCAAGCCGGTTCCGCCGTGTTCAAGAATATCTTTGCCAATGTTTAATGCAGCGGCGAGTGATTTGAGATACGCTTCTTTGACTGAATCGGGCATTGATTGACTGATCGTTCCGGCACCGCCGTGAATAACGATGGTGTATTTTTTCGTTTGAAATGTCGCTTTATCCTGTGCGTAATTTGTTATTGAAGCGCAGGAAAGAACAGCAATCAGCGTAAGAGCAAGGTGTAAAATTTTCATAACGGCCTCTATTGATTTTATTCACAAGTTTTTCTTTGACATAATCTAATTTAAAGAATACAACGATGCAATTGATTTTCCCCGTTATGTCGGCTATATTATCGCCAACGCATCCACACACAATTTACCGAGATTTTATGAACAAATATTCCCATTCCGAAAAAAAA
>JAJYOK010000030.1 GCA_021796215.1 Bacteroidota bacterium | reverse complement strand
GACGTGGGGAGGACTGATCGGTATTTCCGGAAATCCGGGATTGATTGACGGCGGCGGCGTAACTGTTCCGACATTCAGAATGTATAATCCGAACGGAATATGGTTCGCCGAAGGACACGGCGTTGATCCCGACATCAAAGTGGTTGACGATCCGGCACAACTGGTGAAAGGCATTGACCCGCAGCTGGAAAAAGGAATTGAAACAGTGATGCAATTATTGAAAGAGCATCCGCCGGTCAATCCGCCGTATCCGCCGTACCAGAAACGGTAACGGAAGAATTCACTTCTTTAGTGTAGCCGAGGTCATTCAGCCCCGGCTACACTGTTTATTACGGAGGCATTTCATGTTCATCGGACATTATGCTGTAGCGCTTGGGACGAAAAAAATTGCGCCGAAAATTTCACTCGGTACGTTGTTCATTGCCGCGCAGTTCCTCGATCTGTTGTGGCCCCTCTTCCTGCTTCTCGGCATCGAGCATGTTCGCATTGAGCCGGGCAACACGCCGTTTACACCGCTCGACTTTTATGATTATCCGCTGACGCACAGTTTAGCCGGAGCGCTTCTCTGGTCGCTCGTGCTGGGCGCAGTATATTTTGCAATCCGGCGGAACCGGAACAATGCGCTGACCGTCGGAGCGGTGGTCTTCAGCCATTGGATTCTCGATTTTCTTACGCACCGCCCCGACCTTCCTCTCTGGTTCAGCGGCTCGTTCAAAGTCGGCTTGGGATTATGGAATTCCGTTGCGGGAACAATTATAGTTGAAGGCGGAATTTTCATTGCGGGAATTATTCTTTATCTTCGTGCGACGAAGGCGAAAGATACGATCGGCACGTACGGATTTTGGGGGCTTGCGGCAGTTCTTGCTGCGATCTATCTCGGAAATATTTTCGGGCCGCCGCCACCGAATGTTCACGCACTTGCTGTTGCCGGAAATGCGCTGTGGCTGTTTGTGGCGTGGGCTTATTGGATTGACAGGCACCGGACTTCCGCTTCTGAAGCTGATACCGCTCACTGAAAAGACCCAATTGTTCACTCATGAAAAAACATTAGCCGAATCTGAAAAAGCATATTCCGTGTAAAAAATCGGATTAGCCGAGTTGGGAATGTGATAATCCGAGTGGGAAGTTGAACAAACCGCCCGGGAAATTGAATTATCCGTCCGGGAAATTGGACAAACCTTCCGGGAAATGCAATTATCCGACCGGAAAATCGGACAAACCTTCCGGGAAATGCAATTATCCGACCGGGAAATTGGACAAACTGTCCGGGAAATTGGACAAACCTTCCGGGAAATGCAATTATCCGTCCGGGAAATCAGATATTCCGGCAAAAATGCCCTATTTTCACAAATTTAATGGGGTGAAAGGCACCTTACAGACTAAAGTCTGAAGGAAGTGCGGGATTTACGTTTCCAGCCTGAGTTTTAGTGAACGGGAAAAAACATCAACTGCATTCTGGCTCCTCCCGCTTTCCGCACAAGCAGGCGCGGGAAGTTAAGTTGACCGCGATGGATCAATCGCCCCGCCAACCAGCGAAACGGGAAATGACGAAAACGTTTGGATGAGGAACGGCATGGGCAAACGTGTGCTCTAATAACTTTAGCATGGATGTCAATATGTATGAAGATTCCTGACGAAATCATGATGGATACCACAGAATGACTTGACCGAATGGTTCGTGATTTTTTCAGGCTTGACATTAATAGGGGGAAAAAGGATATTGAACCAGTTTTAGCCCCCGCCGGACATTATCATTGGGGGGCGGGGCGCATCGTACAACGTACATCTGTTATCAAAAGCAATGGGCGCGATGATAGTGGATTCACAGATGGGTGTAAAAAGTCCGCTGGATAACATTCCAACATCGCCGGCGTGATAGCCCGCAAGAACTATGGAAAACAGTTTAGAAATGAAGTTTTTGACGAAATATAACATTCCTGCCACAGGCATGTTAGCCCGCAATTGTGGCAGCATAATTAATAGTTAGCCAGCTCAAAAAGCATATATGTGATGATCACAATAAAGAAAAAGTTATTTACTACAATTCATACTGATTACTTACGATTTGCGATTCTCTCCTTTTTGGAATCCAAAAATTCGAGATCTGATGAAAACAATAATTACGTAAATCGACCAGTTATTGAATCAATAAGATATTCTTTTGATTGCATAGATGCGGCTACTCAATTCATTTTTGTCTGCGCTGAATTGGAACAACTTCCAATTCGAATGCCAAATAATTGGTTAACAAGATATTTAAAGCGACAATGGAATTCTTTAAGTCTTAGTGATGCTATTGGTCTTCTCACATTTTCTTATACTGGACAACCTTTTTGGCAAAACAACGAGCAATTCCAGTTATTTGAAGACTTAAGGAAATTGCGAAACGGTTTAACTCATCCCAAACCAACTGGTGAAGAAACAGTTAGCGAAAATCAAAGCATTGTAAGCCAAGAACTATTATATCCGAATTATTTAGTCCATTCAAACCCAATCGCAAAATTTAATCCAACTCCGAAAACATTAGACTCCTCTGATGCGGAACAAGCATTAGAAATAATGTTGCATCATTTATGTAGAATACAAGATATATTTTACAGGGAATTCAACGGGTTTAGCACTCATTTCGCATACTACGATAATGAGAAAAAAGAAATGTTTAGTACAAAACGAATTTTAGAAACACTTGATTGTAAATTTAAAGAATTTTGGTAAGCCGCCTAACCAGTCGCTCAAGCTGACGTTGCAACCGCTCGCGCTCCGAGTTTGCAAGTGTCGAGAAATAAACATGCAACATCTTTTACAAAACAGCATTTTAAATTTAAAAACACAATCCTGCGCGCTGAAACGTTCGCACGCAGTTTAGCCGCAGTCCGTAATATGGCTTTATAATCAGTCTTTTATTTCGATAATTAATTACATTAATGATTAAGGAAATAATAATAATGAAAAAATTTCAAGATGTAACATTCGCTATAATAGGTAAGAGCCGTCTATTGGTTCTTATTCTTTTCTTTTCTTCATCTGCTTCTTTATTTGCTGTCAATGATTTGTCGGTTTCAGGGGTGACAGGTGGCAGTGCAGCTGCTAATGGAACATATGTCTATCAGGGAACGCATAATAGCCATTACTATTGGAAGAGTTCTAATAATAATTGGTACATATATTGGCATAATTATTGGGGAGACTGGGAGATTAATCCTGTTCTAGATTATACAGGTACATATTATGCAAATACTTATACTCCTACTGCGAGCGATGGGATACCTTACGCAACGCCAGGTGTTTTTGTTTGGGATGCTGCAAATTATGATTTTACAAATATGACAATGGAACAAGTTACCCCTACACCTGTTGAGCTTACTACTTTTGCGGCATATGTAAAAAATGGATTTATTGAATTAAACTGGCAGACAGCAACTGAAGTAAATAACTACGGATTTGAGATTGAAAGAAGCCAAAATAATACTTGGCAAAAAATTGCTTTTATTCAAGGTCACGGAAACAGCAACTCTCCCAAAGAATATTCATTCACAGATAAACCTAATGGTGGTAGTAATTTTAAATACAGGTTAAAACAAATTGACACAGATGGTAAATATGAATATTCACCCGAAGTTGAAGTAAACATAAATGTGCCCACTGATTTTTCGGTTAAGCAGAATTTTCCGAATCCATTTAATCCTACAACAAAAATAGAGTTCGCAATTCCTACGGATAATCATGTTCAAATAAAAGTATTTAACGTTCTCGGAATGGAATTAGCAACATTACTCAACGAGCATAGACAAGCGGGAACGCATAGTGTAGAATTTGATGCAAGCAATCTTTCGAGTGGAATTTATTTTTATAAAATAGTTAGCGGGGAATATTCTGAAATGAGAAAGATGATTTTATTGAGATAAGGACGCCATATAACAAGCCAATCAACTTGGCCGCTTTATGCGATTCGGGTTTGTTGCTGTTTTTCGGCTTTACGTTTCTTTTCTCGTTCCCAACGTCTCGTTAGGAACGCATTATGAGAGAAGCTCCGCTTTCTTAGCATGAAAATTCTGTTCAGCATGAGTCGCAGCGTAGATATGAAGCAGAGCTTCGCAGATTAATGTTCCCAAACAGACAGACTGTGTAACAAGTCATTCTGAGGATGCGCCGAAGGAGCGCAGCGAAGAATGACAAAACGGATTTTCACGCAATCTGTGAAGGTTTGGGAACGAGATGATGACCCCGCACCGCTTCACAACTTCTTCACTACCGCCTGCAAAATTTCTTTTGTCTCAACATTCTGAACAAATGCAACGAGATATAAATTTGCAGGGTTGATTTCGTATTTCTTTTCTTTGAATATTTTCCCTCCCGGCACGCGCGCTTCAAACTGGTCAAGATACGACTTGAGCGAATCGCTCACTGCGGAAATGTTGAGTGTGGTTTCCAGCATCGCTGAGCCGTTCGTAAAATCAACACCGTCCAGCGGGCTTGCAATTTTTCTGACAACGAAACGATGGACAGCAACGGTGTTCGAGCCCTGATAATGGATTTTATCTTCGGCAAGAACAACGAACAATTTCAGATGGGAGCTTGTATCGTCATCAACAGTTGTATTGACGGAGAGATGAATTTCATTTCCTGCAATATTATCGCTGAGGGAAATTGTTGTGCGCGGCGGTTCGGCAATATCCTGTTCAATCGCCGCACAGTATTCTTCGAACGCACTCTTAGACGCAACGCGGGGACCGCCGCCCAGCACCTTATCTACTCCGTTAATAATTGAAGTTGGCGTGCTGAACACCTGATAAAATTTTGCGCGCGATTCGGTATTGGTGTTCGCCATCGGGTCGGGGCGCGGAATGTGAAGATGATATTCGAGCACGGCAAGCTCCGTGCGGCTGTAGCGTTCCAACAATTTATCGTACGCGGCATCTGCCGCAAGACAGGGACCGCATTCCGAGCCGGTGAAAAGCTCTGCAAGAACTACGCGGCCGTTGTTTTTTATGCGCTCAAAATGTCCGGCATCGAATGATTCTACGTTCTGTTTTTCAAGTGCAATGAGGCTGTCGAGATTTGCATTTTCGCCGTACACTTTTGGCAGCAATGCAGTCAGCCGGTCTTCGATCACCGGCGGCTTGAACGCAAGCATACCGTCAACATACGCGCCGGCTGCATTGCGCAATTCATTTTTCGCTTCGTACGATTGTCCGAGATAATAAAAGAGGTCGGTTTCAAACGGTGACGCGAAAAGCCGAACTCCCGTGAGCAGCGCAATTGCATCGTCATATTTTTTCTGTGAGAATTTGACAATGCCGAGTGCAACGGTGCGCGTAATTCGTTTCTGAATTTCAGCATTCGGCGGCAAAGCGTTGTGCGCCTGCTGTGCGTACTGCGCCGCCGTATCGAGAAGAATACCCTGCTTTGCCAATCCGACGGCGGCGGTCGCTTTCGCTTCATCCACATCGGAAGCGCGGGCAATGTAATCGTCCGACGTCTTTTTGAAAATTGTCGTAAGCCGGGATTCGGAGTGCGATTCCTCAAGAAAATTTTTCAGCGCATGGAGCGCGTCGTCGGAGCCGAAGAGCGCCGTTCGTGCGAGCAGCAATCCGCCGTTCGCGGTGTCGCCGGTTTTGTACATACACAAACCGAGCCGGTAATAATATTCTGCAAACTGCGGGTCCCATTCGGCAGCCGGAGGAAACATTCCGACAGCTTCCTTTTGTGAGGCAAGCGCGGCAGAATAATTTTTCATGTGATACAGCACCCACGTTTTCGTATCAAGATATGACGCGCTGTATCTTCCACGGGCTTTCTTGTAAATTTCCAATCCGCGATTGATGTAGGCAAGCGCAGAATCGAGCTCGAAATCATTTTCCGCCCAGAGCCATGCGACATCGTTGCAGGCGCTCATCTCGCTGGCTGACTTAGCGAGATATTCAGCCGCACTTTTGAGCGCATCGTCTTTTTTATCAAGCTTCGTTTCCGCTTCGACAATCATATAACGAGCCTGATTGGCATTCGCGCTGTTGGGAAACTGTTCTAAAAATTTATTGAGAGCCGCAACCTTTTCCTGAAGGTCTTTTGTTTTTGCAGCGGAAGAAAATGCGGATGCTTCGTCCCCGAGTGGCATTGCAACTTGTGCGCGAAGCATCGGCTCGCCGATGAGAAACAATGAAAGAAGAAAAACTATACCGCGGAATTTCATAAATCGCCTCCGTTTTTTTAAAACACAATGACGACAATATAGAGAATGTGCGGGAAAAGAAAAAGGCGGTCAGCTTCGGGCAGAGGCTTGCTTTTTCTATCATCATTCCCGCCCGCCTGCCAAAGCGAAGCGGCGGGCAGGAGAAAGCGGGAATCCATCTTTTCGAATCTGAGCCTACAAATGGATTCCCGATAAAAACATTCGGGAATGACATGCTTTTTATTCTGTGCAGTTTCTGTAGCTAACTGCAGAAGTTTTTTCCTTTACCAGTGCGTCGGCGGATTTTCAATTTTCCGGCAATTTCGTACATTGGAAAAGCCAGGCAATTTCTATCACTATCTTATCGGGATGCCATGAAAAAATTGATCCGTATTTTCGCAATCGCGCTGGTTGCTGCCGTCACAACGCACGCCCAGCTCCCTCTCAACCCCAAGGTCGAGCAAAAGATTGATTCATTGATTGCAAAGATGACGCTGGACGAAAAAGCCGGACAGCTATCGCAATACAGCGGCGGCATGGACGACAATTCGCCGGAGAGTCCGGAGAAATCGAATTACGAGATGATGGTAAAGGAAGGAAAAGTCGGCTCGTTTCTCAATGTGCACGGAGTGAAAATTACGCACGAACTTCAGCGCATTGCCGTTGAAGAATCGCGAATGAAAATTCCGATCATCTTCGGACTTGATGTGATTCACGGCTACCGGACAGTTTTTCCGATTCCCCTTGCCGAAGCGAGCAGCTGGAATCCTGATTTGGTTGAACATGACGCAAGCATTGCCGCCCGTGAAGCTTCCGCTGACGGAATTCAATGGACATTTGCGCCGATGGTTGACATTGCGCGCGATCCGCGCTGGGGAAGAATTGCTGAAGGCTCCGGTGAAGATCCGTATCTCGGATCAGTGATGGCGGCGGCGCGCGTGCGCGGATTTCAGGGAGAAAATTTCGACCAGCCAAAAAACCGGGAAGCTTTCGACAGCGCAACAACGATTCTCGCGTGCGCAAAACATTTTGCTGCATACGGCGCGGCGGAAGGCGGACGGGATTACAACACTGTGGATATTTCGGAACGAACGCTGCGCGAAGTGTATCTTCCCCCCTTTCATGCGGCGGTGAAAGCCGGAGCAGGAACGCTGATGAGTTCGTTCAATGAAATCGCCGGGGTTCCGAGTTCAGCGAACCGCCATTTGATGACCGGCATTCTCCGGAACGAATGGGGATTCAACGGCTTCGTTGTCAGCGATTGGACTGCGATCACCGAATTACACCTGCATGGTATTTCGGCTGACGATGCACAATCGGCAGCGCTCGCGATTAATGCAGGAGTTGATATGGATATGGAAGGCAGTTTGTATCTAAAATATTTGCCCATGCTCGTTAAAGAAGGAAAAATTTCTGAGTCGGTTGTGAATGAGGCTGTGCGGCGCGTGCTGAGAATGAAATTCAAACTCGGCTTGTTCGATGATCCGTACCGCTATGGAGACAGTAAACGCGAAAAAGCAGAAACACTTTCTGCGCCGTTCATTGCGGCGGCACTCAATGCGGCGCGGCAATCAATTGTATTGTTGAAAAACGACAGCAATGTTCTTCCGCTAAAAAAATCAATCAAAACCCTTGCTGTGATCGGGCCGCTCGCAAACGATGCTTACGACCTGCTTGGACCATGGCGAGGACTCGGCGATTCCTCAAACGTTGTTACCGCTTTGCAAGGAATCAAAAAAGCTGTTTCACAAAAGACGAAAATCATTTATGCGCGCGGCTGCGACATCTTGGGAAACTCGAAAGCCGGATTCAACGATGCGCTTGCCGCAGCAAAAAAATCTGATGCAGTGATTCTTGTCGTTGGCGAATCTGCGGCAATGAGCGGTGAAGCGTCGAGCCGCTCCTCTCTCGATCTCCCCGGCGTTCAGGAAGAGCTTGTGAAAGCGATCTCTGAGACCGGTAAACCGGTTGTACTTGTGCTGATGAACGGACGGCCGCTTTCCATTTCGTGGGAAGCGGAACACGTTCCTGCAATTGTCGAATCGTGGTTCCTCGGCGTGCAAACAGGAAATGCGCTTGCCGATGTGCTGTTTGGAAATTACAATCCAAGCGGAAAGCTTCCTGTAACATTTCCGCGAACCGTCGGGCAAGTGCCAATTTATTACGATCACAAAAACACCGGACGTCCGGCAAATGATACGGTGAAGTACACTTCCCGCTACATTGACCTTCCGTCAACACCATTGTTTCCGTTCGGTTACGGATTGAGCTACACGAAATTTGAATACAGCGGACTTCGCCTAAATGCTGAAAAAATCTTCCCGACAGATTCGATTTCCGTCAGCGTGGATGTGAAGAATGCCGGAGCGCGAGACGGTGAGGAAGTCGCACAGTTATACATTCGGGATGAATATGGAAGCGTGACGCGTCCGGTTGAGGAACTAAAAGGCTTCAAAAAGATTTTTTTGAAAAAGGGCGAAACCAAAACAGTTTCATTCCTTCTCACACCGGAAAGCCTCTCCATGCTTAATATCAACATGAAAAAAGTCGTTGAGCCGGGCGTGTTCAAAGTTTTTGCCGGCACCAATTCTGTTGATGTGAAGGAAGCCTCGTTTGAAGTCGTTGCGAAGTGAGAAGTTATTCTTGCTTCGGTAAACGAGTTTTTGTATATTGAACTGCGTTTGATTTACGGGTCGTAGCTCAGTCCCGCTAAAAAGCAGCGGGATTTCGTGGCGCAAAAAAGAAGCGCCACTCAATTTGGTTGGTTAGTAAAATTTACGGGGTCGTAGCTCAGTTTGGTTAGAGCGCCTGCCTGTCACGCAGGAAGTCGCGAGTTCGAGTCTCGTCGGCCCCGCAGCCTTAACAGTTCCTCTTGAAAGATAAAGAGTAGAAAGCCGTTTCGATGATGATTCGAAACGGTTTTTTGTTTTTAGGGAGGCGCTGTTATTTGCAAGACACAAATCAACTTTCTATATTGACAAAAGTTATGACACGAATAAAAATAATCGGAGCTGCTTCACTCTGCATAGCGGCTGCCGCCGCTCTTTTCGAAGCGTGCCACACCTCACCGCATTCAACAATGACCGTTTCTGCTGCAATAAGTTTGAAAAATGTTCTCGAATCGCTGCGTGCCGAATATGTCAAGCTGCAGCCTGCCGCGGATATTACATTTAACTTCGGCGGTTCAGGCGCATTGGAATTTCAAATTGAAAACGGCGCGCCCGTTGATCTTTTCATTTCTGCTTCTGCAAAGTACGTTGACGAGCTGGAACAAAAAAAATTGACGCTCCCCGGAAGCAGAGCAACCATTGCAACCAATCAACTTGTCATCGTCATTCCTGAAAACGGTTTCCAAATTCACTCGCCTGAAGATTTGCTGAACAGTTCTATCCGCCGCATTGCTCTCGGCGACCCGAAAAGTGTTCCTGCCGGCAGTTATGCCGTTGAAGCATTGAAAAAACTTCATCTTTTCGATCAACTTGCTCCGAAATTCGTTTACGGCAACGATGTGCGGCAGGTGCTGACATACGTCGAAACATCGAATGTAGATGCCGGCATCGTGTACACTACCGATGCGCTTGAATCTCAGCCGGCAGCTGATCAGCCTCTGGCTGAAAAGCACGTGCGGCTTGCAGTTCAGTTTCCCGATTCTCTTCACGACCCGATCACATATCCGGCGGTAATCATCGGCGCATCAAAAAAGCAAACGGAAGCGAAAGCATTTCTTGATTTTCTTTCATCGGATTCTGCGCGAACTATTCTGGCACGCTTCGGATTCCGTTCACAATAATCCCCACCTGCTTTCAAAAAAATGGATTACAGTCCAGTTTGGATATCGCTGAAAATCACTCTTGTTGCAACCGGCTGTTCGTTCTTCCTCGGGATTTTTGCGGCGCGTTGGAGAATGGGATACCGCGGAAATTTCGGCTGGCTTGCAGACGGCATCATCGTTCTTCCGCTCGCGCTTCCTCCCACCGTCGTCGGATTAATGCTGCTTCTCATCTTCGGAAGCAATTCTCCGGTAGGAATGTTATTCTCCACGATGTCGCTTCTCTTCACTTGGCGTGCCGCCGCACTTGCAAGCTTTGTCGTTTCGTTTCCGCTGATGTATCTCACAACGCGCGCAGCATTTCAGCAGATCGATCCGATTCTCATTGATTCGGCAAGGCTTGAAGGATTAAACGAATGGAATATTCTCTGGCGCGCATTCGTTCCGCTCGCATGGAACGGCATTGCCGCAGGTACGACGCTCGCATTCGTGCGCGGACTCGGCGAGTTCGGCGCAACGCTGATGATTGCCGGAAATATTCCCGGCAAAACACAAACAATGCCGCTTGCTATTTATTCATCAGTTGAAGCAGGCGACACAGCAACGGCAATTGTTTTTGCCGTCGTCAACATTTCCATTTCTATCTGTGCGCTGCTGCTGGTAAGTTTCTTTGAGAAGAAGCGAGGATAAATATTTTCCACGAAGACACTAAGTCACAAAGAATTATTTATTATTTTTTGGTGACTTAGTGGTTAAAAAAGTTTCCCTCACCGTTCATAATCCGAAAGATTGTATCCCGCCCGCTCAAGCGCGCGCCGCGTTGCGTCAAGAATGAATGACCCGGTTTTGTGCGGATGAAGGGGAACGTCCGGTGTGACACGAACTTTTTTCATCACCTCTTCAATATCGTTGTTCATAAGGTTGTCGAGCGCTTCGTACATTCCGCCGGGACCTTCTTCCAGCGCATCGTGCTTTGCAAGAATTGCCCGCAGAGCCGCGATGATTGCCGGCGACGGAGGTGGAACCATCAGCGCGGTAATCGCGCCATGGTCGAGACGAATTCGCGCTGCAATCGGGAGCGGTTCACCGCCGCGAGCTTTTTGTGCAAACGGAAGGAGAATGGTTTCTTCCATTTTAATATGCTTCAACAACCCTGAGCGGAATTCTCCGTACGCCTTCATATCGTATGTTTCCGGCACTACGGTTGCGCGGTCCAAAATTGCTTCGAGCCGGCGGTGATCGTTGGTAAAAAATGTGTAAATCTCTCGTTCCATTGTGTAAAATAAGGTAGATAAACATTTTGGCACTTTCAATATTTACCGTAATGGGTAGTGGTGCATTTTGAAATTAGCGCGGATTTGCCCGCGCCTACATTAAATTCTATGGTGTAGGAACAGCCGCAAGACCGTTTCTATTTGAAAATGTACCATTACCCGCCATCATCTATATTTGCTATTCACTTTGGAAAAAAGTATATTATAGCCGTTCCGCAATTGCGGAATCCCGCCAAAAGCGGGATAATTACAGTACGTAGCTCTTGTGCTTGAGTTGTAAGTTACGCGAAAGACGAGTGTCACCCAGACTAATGCAATCCTGCTTTCCAAACGAAGCGGGACCCACGTCAGACAGTCCTTCAACCTTACGCAATGCGGCAAAGATTTTCGTACAATCGTTTCACATTTATTGAAAGGGTTCCATAATGGAACAAGGAACTGTTAAGTGGTTCAACGCAGAAAAAGGATACGGCTTTATCGCCCGTGAAAACGGAGAAGACGTGTTCGTTCACTTTAAAGAGATCGTCGGCGAAGGTTACAAATCGCTGAACGAGAACGACAAAGTGAAGTTCAACGTTGAACAAGGCCGTAAGGGCTTGCAGGCAACGCACGTTGAACGCGTCTAACTCAGGTTCTTAACAACTGAAGCCCGGCTGCTGAGAGGCATGTCGGGCTTTTTCTTTTTTGGGGAATGGTGTACACCACACCGGGGCGTGTGGCATTCTATCTCACCACGACGATTGAGAAGTTTTTCGGTACAGTCAATCACGGAGCATATGATGAATATATTGCTTGTGTATCCTCTCCACCCCACCACATTCTGGAGTTTCAAACACGCTCTGCGTTTTGTTTCAAAAAAAGCAAGCTACCCTCCGCTCGGCTTACTGACGGTTGCGTCTATGCTTCCGGCAGAATGGAATGTCCGCCTTGTTGATATGAATGTCCAGCATTTGCGAGACGACGATCTGCAATGGGCAGAGTGCGTTTTTATCAGCGCAATGTCCATTCAAACAACTTCCGTTCGTGAAATTATTCTTCGGTGCAAAGAATTTAAAAAGACAATTGTAGCTGGCGGACCGTTGTTTACCAGCGATCCGGAATCGTTCAACGACGTGGACTATCTTGTGCTCGATGAAGCCGAAGTAACACTTCCGTTGTTTCTTAACGATTTCCAGCAGAACAAAGCACGGCGAATCTATCGCGCAGATCACTGGGCGGAAATCGGCTCGTCGCCGGTGCCGCGATGGGACCTCATTACGAAAAAACAGTACGCTTCAATGAACTTGCAATACTCGCGCGGCTGCCCGTACGATTGTGAGTTTTGCAATATCACAGTTTTGTACGGACGAAAGCCGCGGACAAAATCATCGGCACAAGTGATAGCAGAATTGGAAAGCTTGTATAAATTCGGCTGGCGCGGCAGCGTCTTCTTTGTTGACGATAATTTTATCGGCAACAAAGTCCGTTTGAAAAAGGAAATCCTTCCCGCCATCATTCACTGGATGGAAGAACACAAGCATCCGTTCAAGCTGTCAACCGAAGCATCGGTGAATCTTGCCGATGATGATGAATTGCTTTCGATGATGGTGCGCGCCGGATTCGATGCCGTGTTCGTTGGCATAGAAACGCCGAATGAAGAAAGCCTGCGCGAGTGCGAAAAAAATCACAACAGGAACCGCGACCTTGCGGCGAGCGTCAAAAAATTGCAAGCGTCAGGATTGATCGTTCAAGGCGGATTTATTCTCGGCTTCGACAGCGACCCGGAATCAATTTTCACGCGGATGGTCGAGTTCATTCAGGAAACAAGGATTGTAACGGCGATGGTCGGGCTTCTTAACGCGCCGCTTGGCACGCGTTTGTACAGCCGTTTAAAAGAAGAAGGGCGTATACTTCGTTCGATGACCGGAGATAATACAGATTTCTCCATGAATTTTATTCCGGCAATGGCGGAAAAAGTTCTTGCCGATGGATATCAGAAAGTACTAAAGAGGCTCTACACTCCGAAGCACTATTACCGGCGTGTCAAGAATTTCTTAAAAGAATATCAACCGCCATTTTATCCGCGCGAACTTTCAATGAAAAGAAAATTCAGCGTGACGCTGACAGATATTTCGGCGTTCATGCGGTCGGTGTGGCGGCTTGGATTGATCGGAAAGGAACGGTTCCACTACTGGCGCCTGCTTACGTGGACACTTGTGCACCGCCCGCGTTTGTTTCCGATGGCTGTCACGTTTTCTATCTACGGGTTTCATTTCCGAAAAATTATCGAGATGTAACGAGAACTACGCTTCCGAAACATTCTTAGTACGTCCTTCTCCACTTTCAGGGAACGGAGAAATTTTGCTCACTGTTCTATAAAATAATCGCCTCTGTAAAAGCTGTTTCACTTCCTTATTGTATGCAAACAAATCCTGCAGGCTGAAAATTTTTAAGGAGAATTTAACAATGGAAGAGACAATTCAATTCAAGCTTAACGGCAAACAGACGAAGCTGAACGTTGATGGGGAAAGAAAACTCTTGTGGGTACTGCGCACCGACCTTGAAACCACCGGACCAAAATACGGATGCGGCGAAGGAATCTGCGGCGCCTGCACGGTGCTCATTGACGGAACAGCGGCGCGCTCCTGCCAGACTTCCGTGAAGGAAGTGAACGGCAGATATGTTGTTACAATAGAAGGATTGGCGGCAAACGGTTCCCTCCATCCGCTTCAAAAAGCATTTATGAAACATGACGGTTTCCAGTGCGGCTATTGCACATCGGGAATGATTCTCACCGCCTACTCTTTTCTTAAGCAAGTTCCGCACGCCACACACGATCAGATTATTGAGGGAATGGAAGACAACTTGTGCCGCTGCGGCGCGCACAAGAGAATTGTGGCGGCTGTTCAGGAAGCCGCAAAAGAAATGGAAGGAGCGATGTAAGATGAAAATTCAAAATGAAAATTTCAAAACGAGAAATTCTGATATTCCGACCACCGACCTTCTGATGCCTGATCTCGAAACAGCAAACAATAATTTCAATTTCCAGCTCGATCGTCGTCAGTTTATGAAACTGGCTGGCAGCGGAGTTTTTCTTTTCTTCACCATCGGCGACCTCCCGCTCTTCGGACAACAGGAAGGGCGCGGCGTGCGGCGAAATCTTCCGAATGATTTTAATGCGTTTCTCCGCATCGGCGAGGACGGGCGCGTCTCGCTTTACACCGGAAAAATTGAAATGGGACAAGGTGTGTACACTTCGCTCGGACAAATGCTCGCCGAAGAATTGGATGTGCCGCTCGGTTCCGTTGATATGGTGATGGGAGATACCGATCTCTGTCCGTGGGACATGGGAACATTCGGTTCGATGTCAACGCGGTTCTTCGGGCCTCCGCTCCGCATGGCAGGTGCGAAAGCGCGGCAGGTAATGCTCGAATTGGCGTCCGAACATCTCAACACGCCCGTGGAAAAACTGACGGTGGAAAACAGCGTTGTATTTGAAAAGTCGAACAAAAATAACCGCGTTTCGTACGCTGAACTTGCAAAAGGAAAAAAGATCGAACGCGAGCCGAAAGGCCCGGTCTCGCTCAAGAAACCATCGGAATTCAAAATCATCGGTAAGTCGTTTGCGCGGAGAGACGGAGAAGAAAAAGTTACCGGCAAGGCGAAATATGCGGGAGATATTCAGATTCCCGGAATGGTTTATGCGAAAATTCTGCGTCCGCCGGCGCACGGTGCAAAGCTTC
Organism: Bacteroidota bacterium; assembly: GCA_021796215.1. Lineage (GTDB taxonomy): Bacteria > Bacteroidota > Ignavibacteria > UBA10030 > UBA8401 > JAJYOI01. Next base: position 12,725 of record JAJYOK010000030.1, on the reverse strand, counting down.
TTGATGTTGATGTTTCGGAAGCAAAAAAAGTGAGCGGCGTTCAGGTCGTTCAGGATGGAGATTTTGTCGCCGTGCTGCACAAATATCCCGACGTTGCCGAAATGGCGCTTTCGAAGATTAAAGCGAAATTTGATTCACCAAAAACCGGCATCGACGACAAAACGATCTTCGATCATCTTCTCAAATCTGCGGACGAAGGACGCACAGCGGCGCACGACGGCGATCTTCAAACCGGAGAAAAGGAATCGAAATTTGTTTTCGACGAAACATATCTCAACGATTATGTTGCGCATGCACCGATAGAACCGCACACGGCAGTTGTCCATCTTGAGGGAGATAAAGCAACGGTGTGGGCTTCAACACAAACACCCTTCAGCGCAAAAGAAGAAGCGGCAAGAAAATTGGGAATTTCCCCGGACAATGTGCGTGTCATTACACCGTTCGTCGGCGGCGGGTTTGGCGCAAAGTCCCGCAACGGGCAGGTAGAAGAAGCAGCCCGGATTGCAAAACTAAGCGGGAAGCCGGTACAGCTGGCGTGGACGCGTGAAGAAGAATTTTTCTTCGACACCTACCGTCCTGCTGCAATTGTAAAAATAAAATCCGGCATAACAGAAAACGGCAGAATGAATTTGTGGGACTATAAAGTGTACTATGCAGGCGAACGGGGCGCAGAACAGTTCTACACAATTCCCAATCACCGAACAACGGCGTACGGAGGGAACGCGCATCCGTTTGCAACAGGACCGTGGCGGGCGCCGGCAAACAACACGAACACTTTTGCAAGAGAATCACAAATCGAAATCATGGCGGCGAAAGCGGGCACTGATCCGCTGGAGTTCCGGCTGAAGCATCTCCGTGATGAAAAGATGAAGCGTGTGTTGAAAGCCGCAGCGGAAAAGTTCGGCTGGAAACCGGCAAAAGGTCCGAGCGGCAGAGGGTACGGCATCGCGTGCGGTTTGGACGCGGGCGCTACGGTCGCGACCATGGCTGAAGTTGCCGTTGATAAAGCAACGGGCGAAGTGCAGGTGAAACGCGTCGTGTGCGCGCAGGATATGGGTTTGGTCATCAATCCCGAAGGCGCAACGATTCAGATCGAAGGATGCATCACGATGGGACTCGGATATGCTCTGTCGGAAGGATTGCATTTCAAAGATGGGAAAATTCTCGACACGAATTTTGACACGTACGAGCTTCCCCGTTTTTCATGGCTGCCAAAGATTGACACGGTGCTCATCGAAGACAGAGAATCGGACCCGCAAGGCGGCGGTGAGCCGGCAATTATTACAATGGGCGGTGTAATTGCAAATGCAATTTTCGATGCGACCGGCGCGCGGCTCTTCCATCTTCCGATGACACCGGAGCGAATTCTGGATGCGATGAAGTCAGCCAGAGGCTGATCAGACTCCGTTTGAAAAAGTTGAGAGGCTTTTAGGATTCAGTATTTAGTGATCAGAAGTTGAGCATTTTTTGCGAAATCCCGTCGCTGTTTAGCGGGATCAGAAACTTGAACCCTGAACCTTCAACCTTTGAATCGTCAACCCTGAATCTTATAGCAAAAATTAGGAATGACGTGATAAGGGATAAATCAAAAAAATGCTCATAAGGCGACGACTTTTTCTTTTTCATTCCTTTCTTAGCTTTTTACTATTAGCTTTTTAATATGCCATCCACCGCCTTTATTATTCTTGCTGCCGGACCGTCATCACGCATGGGGAAACCGAAACAGCTAGTTGAATACAACGGCTCAACGCTGATTCACCACGCAATTGAAATTGCGCTTGAGACGAGAAAGATAATCTCCAGCTCTAAGGTGGAGGCCATCTCAGCTATCAACATTGTGCTCGGCTCTGATGCAGATGACATCAGGTATGAAATAGCTTCGACGTTTAACCGGAAAGAACGCAAAGCACTTACAATCCTCATCAACCACGATTGGCGCGAAGGCATTTCTTCTTCCATTCGCTGTGGAGTTGCGGCTCTTTCGCATGAAACCGATGCGGCGTTGTTTCTGCTGTGCGACCAGCCGCTCATCACCGCCGAACATCTCCACGCCATTCTCAACTCGTCCATTCATCCAAAAGCTGATCAGACTCAGCCTGATAACAGAGATGCGCTGATCGTCGCCTCGGCATACAGCGGCATTATGGGAGTTCCGGCGCTGTTCAAGAAGGCGTTGTTCCCCGAATTGCTGAAACTCACCGGCGATGAAGGCGCCCGCCGCATCCTTCGTGCGCATGAAAAAGAAACTCTCGCCATTCCTTTTCCTGATGCGGCGTTCGATTTAGACGAACCGGGGCAATTATGAATGAAGGATGAATAATTAACAGTGAATCGTTTGAGGTTCGGGATTTGCGCTCATTTGTCATTCGTAATTGAGAACTGGCTATTAGCCGTTGGTAATTGGTTAATGTGTTACCCAATGTTAAATTTTTCCGCCCCCCTTGCACTTTAGAAAAAGAAATCGTACCCTCTTGGGAAACTTTATTACGGTTCGGGATTTACGGTCCTATCACCTGACCTCAATATTCTGACCGCTTGCACCAAAAGGCAGCTTTTCTACCCTTCTATTTCTCGTTGATTTTGTTCCGCGTTTTCTGCGGGCGCTTTTTACAATTTTCCGTATTTCGGGTTTTGCGCACGATGATCTTTCCTTTTTAAAATTTTCATTTTTCACATTTCTTCGGAGGTGTCATGAAAAAATTCTTTACACTTTTAACAGTATTGTTTCTTTGCGCACTTCTCGTGAGTTCGAGCGCGTGGGGACAAACGCTTTTGCTTGAAGAGAATTTTGGCTACCCGGCAGGTGATAGTCTAACTACACATGGCTGGACTGCACACAGCAGCGGCAGCATTAACACCATTTTAGTAAACAACGGGGGACTCAGTTATACCGGATATGCAGAATCTGGAATTGAAAACGCGGCATATTTAAACGGTACGGGAGAAGATGACAACCGTACCTTCACTTCGCAGAATACGGGAACTCTTTATACTTCGTTTCTTGTCAATTTTAGCAATGCAACAACTGGTTCTACTGAATACTTCCTGAATCTCAACGCCAGTACTTTTTATGGAAAGGTTTATGCCAAGAAGAGCGGTTCGACCTTAGCATTTGGACTATCTAAGGGTTCGGAGACGGCAACGTTCACAGGCTTTGACTATTTCCTTGATACAACTTATCTCCTTATCCTTAAATATCAAATCGTATCTGGAAGCTCTAATGACACGGTGAGCCTTTTTGTTGAGACATCAGGAGTCCCTGCTTCCGAACCAAGCACACCTACAATTGGTCCACTTGCACCAGCTTCTACTGATCCTTCTACATTAAATGCTATTGCTCTTCGCCAAGGGGCGGCTTCAACAATGGTATTATTAGTTGACGGCATTCGAATCGGAACAAGTTGGACCCAAGCTCCTCTTCCCGTCGAGCTCACTTCCTTCACCGCAACGACGTTAAAAAGCAATGTGCTTCTCACATGGTCAACCGCAACGGAAGTACAGAACGCGGGGTTTGAAGTGGAGAAAAAAACAGTTGAAAATTTAAAGTCTGAAAGTTCGAAATCAGAAACTTTAGGCTTAGGACTTGGGACTTGGAACAAGATTGGGTTCGTTGAAGGAGCAGGAGCATCCAACTCCCCGAAATTGTACACCTTCACCGATGCCAACGCCGGCGCAGGACGCTATGCGTACCGTTTGAAACAGATCAACCTCGACGGCTCGTACAAAACGTATCAGGAAACGGAAGTGCAGGTAGCGCTTTCGCCTGCACAGTACACTCTGAGCCAGAATTATCCGAATCCGTTCAATCCGTCAACCATGCTCAGCTTTGCGGTGCACACGCCGCAGCGCGTTTCGCTGAAGGTGTTCAACCTGCTCGGCCAGGAAGTGGCGACACTTTTTAACGGCATGGCAGAAGCGAACGTACTGTATAAAGTCGCGTTCAACGCCGCCGGACTTCCCTCAGGCGTCTACTTCTCCGTGATGAATGCCGATGAGAACACGCAGATGAAAAGAATGATGCTGATAAAGTAGGTTTTAGGTGTTGGGAAACAAAATCCAGAAGTTGGTATTCTGGATTCTGTGTATTGCCGCCGAGGTCACCTGTAGCCGAGGTCGTTGACCTCGGCAAATCCGGCGTCAACAACGCCGGCTACTTTAAATTTGTTGCAAATGATTTTAGAATCCATTACAACATTTCTTGCAGATCAAGGAATTCCCTTCACGCTGCTACACCACGAACCGACGCGCACGTCGGAAGAATCTGCGCGGGCGCGCGGCGAAAGCATCTCCATCGGCGGAAAAGCGATTGTGATGAAAATCGAGAACGAGTTCAAGCTCTTCGTTCTCAGCGCGGCACTGAAAGTGGATTCAAAAAAGATTAAAGAACATCTTCATGCGAAAAACATTCGCTTTGCAACACCGGAAGAATTGTTCTCATTAACGGGACTTGTGCCGGGTTCCGTGCCGCCGTTCGGCAAACCGATTTTGAATCTCCCGCTGTATGTCGACACGTCAATTCTGCAGAACGAAAAAATTGCCTTCAACGCCGGCTCCCTCACCGATTCGATCATTATGAAGACGGAAGATTATCTCCGCGCAGCTCAATCCCAGAGGGATTTTCAAGCCGGGATTTTTGAGTTTGGAAAGACAATCTGAATACTGATTACTGCTTGCTCTCGAAAACCTTCCGGATAAATTCAAATTCTTCGTCCGTCAATGGAGAATCTGCCGCAGTAAGATTCACTTTCACCTGCGCGAGATTGCGAAAACCCGGAATCACTGCGCCGACAATTTTGTAGTGGAGCAAATACTGCAATGCCGCCCGTGCAAGCTGACCGGTTTGGCCGCCGAATTTTCCTTTCAGGCGCTCCAGCCTCGGCTCTAACTTTGTCAGATTTTCCTGAGAAAAACGCGGCGTTCCTGCGCGATGGTCTCCCGGTTCGAACTTCGGCGGATGCGATTTTGAATATTTCCCCAGCAGCAAACCTTGTCCAAGCGGACCGAACGCAACGAACGACATTTTCTTTTCTTCCAGCAATTTTCTTACCGGCGACCCATCGGCAATGTAGTGATCGTCCATCGCGCTTGCCGAACTTTGCAAAACATCCGGCTTCACCTTCGGCACGACGCGCAGAAAATCTTCGTTCGAATATGCCGATTGTCCGACAGCGCGAATTTTCCCTTCTTCCTTCAGCCGGTACATTATTGCAATGGCATCATCGAGATAATAATCGCTCTTGCCGAAGTCGCCGTGATGAAAATAGTAAAGGTCTATGTGATTGCGGGAAAGATTTTTGAGCGACTGTTCACATTGATGACGGATGTGGAGCGGATCGTAGGCATGCTCAGCGGTACCGGGAAAATGCCCCACCTTCGTTGCGATGATTACATCGTTCGTGCGCTTGCCGAGTATGCGCGCAAGCATCCGCTCGGAACGGCCGTTCCCGTACACATCGGCAGTATCGAAATGATTGACGCCGCAGTCAATAGCATAATTAATCGCTTCCGTTATTTCTTTCTCATCAACATTCGCCCATCCGTTAGGAACGCCGTTGACCCAATTCAACCCTCCCATCGTCCAGCACCCAAGACTGATTTCGGAAACTTTGATTGTTGTTGTTCCTAATGATCGATAATTCATAGTGTTAGATATCCTCAATGGAAAACGGGCAATGGAAAATGTAACATTCGAGAATCCAAAATTCCCGCCTCTAATTTCCGTTCTCTGATTTCTGATTCCTGTTCACTGATAACTGCTCACTGCTTATTGTAGTACCCGCACGAACTATTCATCACGCACTGCTCGCATTTCGGATTTGTCGGGCGGCAAATTTCGCGGCCGAGAAATGAAAGAGCCATACCAATATCGCCCCAATATTTTTGAGGGAAAATTTTCATCAATTGTTTTTCAATCTGCACAGGATTTTCACTTGTCACAATGCCGAGACGCGGTGCAACGCGCACTACATGCAAATCCACAATGATTCCTTCAGCCTTGTCACCGCTTTCTCTGATAATGACATTCGCGGATTTCCTGCCGACACCTGGCAACTCTGTCAGTGCTTCCATTGTGTGTGGAATAGCATCATCGCTCTTTACCATCTTGGCAATATTCACAAGCCATTGCGCCTTGGTACCAAAATTCCGGACTTTACCAAGGTACGGCATCAGTTCTGAAGAAGATGCTTTCGCAAGGTCTTTCATTGTCGGATAGGCAGAAAAGAACGCAGGCGCAACTTCTTCATTGATCAGCTTGTCGGAGCTTTGCGCCGAAAGCACAACCATCACAAGAAGCTGGTAGCGATTCTTATAATTGAGCGGATGCTTTCTGTTCTTATATTTTTTGAGCAACGGCTGAAATGCTTGTTCCCAATCAACGGATCGTGCCATCATAGTATTCCTGTTGTAAGTGAATAGGCATTGGACTTGGCTCTTTAAGATAATAATTTTGCCGCTGATGTAAAAGAAGAGGATGGTACATTTTTGAAATTATTTGCCAGCCGAATTTCCAATTCGGCTGGCAAGATGGAATATCGCTCTACACCAAAAATTCAAAAACTCCCACTGCCAAACAGATGAATCATAACAAAAAAATACCTATCTTATACAAGCCTATTTCATCAACAACAAACGTATTGAACTAATCAAAGAAAGGCACTGTCATGCTTTCCAAAACAATTCAGAATGCACTGAACGAACAAATAAAGAACGAACTGTTTTCGTCGTATCTCTATCTTTCGATGTCGGCATACTGTGCCGAATCGAATTTGCCCGGTTTTGCAAGCTGGATGCGGGTTCAAAGCGGCGAGGAAAATACTCACGCAATGAAATTTTTCTCGTACATTCTGGAGCGCAATGGGCACATCGAGCTTCAGCCGCTTGATAAACCGCAATCGAAATTCGCATCGCCGATGGAGTTGTTTAAACAAGTGCTTGACCACGAGAAAAAGGTGACGGGCATGATCAATAGCCTGTACGAGCTAGCTGTCAAAGAAAAAGATTACCCGACGCAAATTATGCTCGAATGGTTCATCACCGAACAGCTTGAAGAGGAAAAAACTGCCGGTGAAATCATTCAACTGCTTACAATGGTTGGCAGCAATGGTCCCGCGTTGTTGATGCTGGATCGCCAGCTTGCGGCACGCGGCGGCAAGTAGTTGCCGGTTGTTTCTCTTCTGAATATTTCTTATTATAAATTCGAAAAAAAGAGTCAGGGCACTAGCTCAGCTGGTTCAGAGCGTACGTCCCGCCTGCGGCGGGATCGCAAGGAAAATGAAAATGCAGAATTTGTTTCAATAAACTTTGATTTTTTCGACGGGCACTTAGCTCAGCTGGTTCAGAGCGTACGCCTCACACGCGTAAGGTCGCAGGTTCGATCCCCGCAGTGCCCACAAAAAAAGGAGGACAAACAAGTCCTCCTTTTTTTATTTTGAGCAACCTGAATGCTTCCCAGCTAATTCTCTGTTTCAACGGCTTCCCAGAGTAGCTCCGCAATATCTTTTACCTGCACATTCTCACTTGTCTCTTTCGCTTTTACGCCGTCGCTCATCATTGTCATGCAAAACGGACATGCCGTACCGATAATATCAGCATGTGTAGCGAGTGCTTCTTCCGTCCGTTCGATGTTGATGCGCTTTCCCTGTTTTTCTTCAAGCCACATTCTGCCACCACCGGCACCGCAGCAAAATCCGCGGTCTTTCGAGCGCTGCATCTCCACAACATTCGCACCGGAAATTGCACTGAGCACTCCGCGCGGCGGATCAATTACATTGTTGTATCGGGCAAGATAACATGAATCGTGATACGTGAGCGTTAATGATTTGGAGTTAGAGATTTTGATCTTCCCCGATTCAACAAGCTGCTGAAGAAATTCTGCGTGATGCATCACCTCATAATTTCCGCCGAACTGAGGATATTCATTTTTCAATGTGTGGAAACAATGCGGGCATGACGTCACGATCTTCTTTATGTTATAACGATTTAATGTTTCAACATTTTCGACGATGAGCATTTGTGCCAGATATTCATTTCCCAAACGGCGTGCAGGATCGCCGGTGCATTTTTCTTCAGTACCGAGAATAGCAAACGAAACACCGGCATGTTTCATCAGCCGCGAAAATGCCTGAACGACTTTCCGGTAGCGTTGATCGTACGCACCGGCACAGCCGACCCAAAAGAGCACATCAATATCGCTTTTCTCCGCCAAAGAGACGGCGGACAAGTCCGCCATTGTTTTGATATCCATTCCCTGCGCCCAATCTGCGCGTGTGGAATGACTGAATCCCCACGGTGTGAAATTGCGTTCAAGATTTTCAAACGGCACACGCGCTTCGGCAGGAAAACGGGATTCGTTCAAGACCAAACCGCGGCGCAGTTCAACTATTTCGTCAACATGTTCAATCATCACCGGACATTCCTGAACACACGCCATGCACGTCGTACACGCCCAGAGTTCCTCTTCAGAAATATAATCACCGACCAAGTGTTTATTGAGAATTGTTCCCTTGGAACTTTCGACATTCGATATTCGATATTCGATATTCAGTAATGGCGCTTTTTCCATCGTGCGATGCCGCGTATCCATGATGATCTTCCGCGGCGAAAGCGGTTTCCCGGTATTGCGCGCCGGACAAACAGAATCGCATCTGCCGCATTCCGTGCAGGTATAACCGTCGAGAAGTTGTTTCCATGTCAAGTCTTCGATATCAGTTGCACCGAATTTTGTGACGGTTTCATCATTAAGATTAAGCGGCTTCAACGCTCCGCGCGGTTTCAGATTCGAAAAGTAAACGTTCGGAATGGAAGTGAGGACGTGAAGATGTTTTGAAAATGGAAGGTAATTCAGAAATCCGAGGACAAGCGTAATGTGCATCCACCAAAAAATTTGCTCCCACACAGGAACAGATTCTCCGACACCAAAAACTGCCGATAGGCTTGAAGAAACAGGATAGCGAATTCCTGCATCGTGCTGTCCGAGAGAAATCCGTGCAGCATTTTGAAGAAGCAGCGACGTTACAATCACAAAAATCCAGAGAAGAATCAGTGCGGCATCGGCACTGCCGTGCTTATCAACCTGCAGACGTTTCACCCGCGTGATAAATCTCCGCCAGAACGCAAGCACAACCGCGGCCATCACGAGCACACACAATATTTCCTGCGAAAAGGTGATGACGCCGTACACTGCGCCGCCGAGAAATGCCAGCGAAAAATGCCCCGTCAACCCCTCGCCGATTGATTCCATTACTGCCGCAATCAGCACAACGAATCCCCAGAAAATCGAAAGGTGAAGAATGCCGGCGAGCGGCTCGCGTAATAATTTTTTTTGTGCAAGCGCGATGCTGATAACGCGCTTCACACGTTCACCGGCATTGTGAAACCTGTCATCGGGCTTTCCAACAGCGAGATAATTAATTAATCGCCGCACACTGATCCCAAACGCAACGAAAGAAAGGATAAGAAGAATCGTGAAAACAAGATTTGTCGCGGTCATAGGAGCACCGTTTTCTGTGGTGGATATTAATAGAAATTTATACGAGAAACTGCATCTCGAAAAATCTACACTACTATCTGCTTTTCACCGAATGTCATCGCACTGCCGACAATTGAAACAGAAGAAGGACGTCCATCGGACATTTTCACTTCAACCGTTACGCGGCCTCGTCTACCAATTGCGTCTCCCTGTTCGCCGATCATTCTTATTGTCTCGCCTTTCGCCGGTACGATGCCGTACCGAACCATGTACACACCCAATGGCCCGTTAGTCGAACCCGTCACCGGGTCTTCATTGATACCATCATTCGGCGCAAAGTAGCGTGAATGAAATGACGATTGGGGATCGACCGTTTCAAGAGAAAAAGCACATATACCCATAATGTTTTTTCGTTTCAGAATTTTTCCAAGGCTGTCAAACTGCGGCTGTATTTCAAGAAGCGTTACAAGGCGCCGAACCGGAAAAAAAATATTACCGCCGCTCATGACTGTTGACAGATGTTTCTCGATCACTTCGGAGCTGATGCCAAGCGTACGAAGAATATCAATGTTTTGCGGTTTATTGTAGCAAGCTTTGAAACTCGGCAGCGGAAGTCCGAACTTCACTCGCGCTTTTCCTTTCTCTTTCGTGACTTCAACGGGAAGAATTCCCGATGCTGTTTCAGCACGAAAGTAAAATGTACCGTCCTTCTTCATTCCGTAAAGCTTCTCCTCCGCTAACGCGTGAAATGCCGCTACAGTTGCATGACCGCAGAGCGGAACTTCATTCGTCGGCGTGAACCAGCGAAGCCGAAGATCGGCATCATCAGTCGTCGCAGGCAGCACAAAAGCCGTCTCGGAAAAATTAACGCTGCGCGCAATCGCCTTCATTTGGGTTTCGTTCAATTCCGATGATGCTGTAACGACGCCTGCAGGATTTCCCTTGCGCAGAACATCAGTAAACACATCAACGCTTTTATAAGAGATTGATTTCATAGTCCATAATGTTTCAATTCCAATGCAGCAAGAGTTTTTCGTTCTTTGACAAAATAGACAGTTGAGTGATCGACAAAAAATGAATCGGGAACCGCGGCCGGCGTTTCTGCATTCAACACGTCAGCAAATAATACTTCACCAGTGTGTTCATCCAAAATATGAAGGCGATTTTGAAGGACCTCACGAGCTTGTCCCGAAGCTGGTTTTACTACGGCATGGAAATTCATTATTACACTGCCGTTCGACTGAACATATTCAATATCACCGCGGATTTCTTCTTCGTGCGTGCTCTTTTCAATCAATTTCCGAAGGGACACATTTTCGTCATCACCGCTCAACACGTGGGGAAAAAGAAAATCTGTGCGCCCGTGATTTCCCTCTTTCACTTCATACGCATCGGCGGGACATTCTTTCAATTCGGCAATAAATTCGCCGGTGGCGGCGTTCAACTCGTAAAATATTCTTTTCTCGAACAAATCGCGGAAAGCAATAACTTTCTCCGGCGTCGCGTACAGAAATGAATATTGATCGTTTCGCCACAACACATTGCCTGTCCCTAAATCAACTGCCGTGATCTTATTATGTTCCGGCATATCGGGTTTGCGAAAGCCGTGCAGATACAAACGGTCGTGCACAACAGCTTCAATCCCGATCCACCACGCCTCGTCGTACGAGACATCTTTCCACAGCGCGTCGCCGTTTTGGGCATTGAGGCAGAAAAAAGTCACCGCTTTTTTTTCAGTGTCGCGGTCCTCGCCGACAATGAAATTCGTATCAGAAAAGAGCAGCCGCCACAAAATTCCCTTCGTGGTGAATGTCCAATGCGGAACGATATGCCGGTGGTGGAACAGAGAAGAAATTTTCATAGGCAAAAAATACTCGTTTTTGCACAGAGTAGCAATAGCTTGCAAATCATAAATTCCCGTGGTACATTGCTGAAAATTTTTCACACTCAACAGCAGGCATACCGTGATTCATATTCAATTAGATGGAAACAATCTCACGATAGAAAATATCTATCGCGCTTCAACCGAGCCATCGCATATTTCTGTTGCGCCGTCATCACAAAAAGCAATGCGGCGTTCGCGCGCGTTGATTGACGAATGGCTTGCCAAGCACGAAATCATTTACGGCGTCACGACCGGATTCGGAGAATTCAGCAATGTGCACATCCCGCCCGATAAAATTGAAGAGTTGCAGGAAAATCTGATCAAGAGCCACGCGGCGGGTGCAGGCGAACCGCTGCCTGTTGAAGTTGTCCGCGCGATGACGATTTTACGTGTGAATGCGCTTGCAAAAGGATATTCAGGAATCAAACCTGAAACAGTTGAATTCATCACAAAGTTTTTCAATGCCGGCATTGTTCCTGTCATTCCGTCGCAAGGCTCCGTCGGTTCGAGCGGCGATCTCGTGCAGCTTGCACATCTTGTGCTGGCGATGATGGGAAAAGGAAGAAGCTGTAAATTTAAGGTTCAAAGTTCAAAGCTTCACAGTTTCCAAACCTCTAACCTCAAACCTGAATCTTCTAAAATCTCTCTCAAACGCGCCCGCTTGAAGCCACTGCGCTTAACGGCGAAAGAAGGCTTGGCATTGATCAACGGAACACAAATGATGACCGCTTTTGCCTCGCTGATTATACATGAAGCAAAACAATTGTGTGCCTTAGCTGACATCGCGGCAGCATTGAGCGTTGAAGCGTTGAAAGGAACCGACACTGCATTCGATGAACGCATTCATAAATTGCGCCCGTACCAAGGACAGCTTGCCTCTGCAAAAAATCTTCGTGCGCTTCTCCGCGGAAGCGAAATCCGGGAATCGCATCGCCGCAATCACGACCGTGTGCAAGATGCATATTCACTGCGCTGTGTCCCGCAAGTTCATGGCGCTTCCCGCGATGCTCTGCGCTATGTGGAACAAACTGTCATGACGGAAATCAATTCCGCCAATGACAATCCGCTCATTTTCCCCGACGAGAAGCAGCATCTTGAAGGAGGAAATTTTCACGGTCAGCCGATTGCACTTGCAATGGATTTTGCCGCAATTGCGTTGTCGGAATTCGCCAATATTTCAGAACGGCGCACGGAGCGAATGGTGAACGGTTCGCTCAGCGGACTTCCCCGCTTCCTCACTGAATATGCCGGATTAAATTCCGGAATGATGATCGCGCAGTACACAGCGGCATCGCTCGTGTCGGAAAACAAAGTTCTTGCTCACCCTGCAAGTGTAGACTCCATTCCAACGTCGGCAAATCAGGAAGACCA
>JAJYOK010000014.1 GCA_021796215.1 Bacteroidota bacterium | reverse complement strand
CATATCGCTGTGCCCGTTCAGATATTTTGTGACGCTGTGAACGACGACATCAATGCCGGATTCAATCGGGCGCTGAAGAAACGGCGTCGCAAACGTGTTATCCACGACTGAAATAAGATGATGAGCCCGCGCAAATTTTGCAATCGCGCTGAGGTCGCTGATTTCCATTGTCGGGTTTGTCGGCGTTTCGACAAAAATCATTTTCGTGTTCGGTTTGCGCGCCACCACAACATTTTCCATTGACGTCGTATTCACAAAATCGAATTGCAGCCCGAAATTTTCGAGAACCATTTTCGCAATGCGGTATGTGCCGCCGTACACATTGTTCGTTACAATAATATGATCGCCCGGAGAGAGCATGCGAAAGATCGCATCAATCGCCGCCATGCCGGACGCGAATGCCATGCCTTCGCTGCCGCTTTCCAACGCCGCAATATTTTTTTCAAGAGCGGTGCGCGTAGGATTCGAGACGCGCGAATACTCGTACCCTTTATTTTTTCCGAGTTCTTCCTGTACATATGTTGACGTGAGAAAAACCGGCGTCATAACGGCGCCGGTCGTCGGGTCGGGTTCTTGTCCGGCGTGAATTGCTTTCGTAGAGAATTTCATTGTGGTCCGATGGATGAGTGATGAGTTATCGTGACAAATGTTCGACAACGTCAAACCGTGTGACGATGCCGATGGCTTTTGTACCGTCGGTGACAAGCACCGCAGGCGCTTTTTTTGCGAGAAGCTCGATTGCTTTGTGAATTTCTTCGTTCATGTGAACTTCGGGCAGCACCGGTTCCATCACGGTAGAAACTGCGACATTAACCTTGGATGAATTTTCGAGCACCGCCGAGAGTAGATTTTGTTCGGTAATCGAACCGACACATTTTCCGTTTTCGACGACCGGCAGCTGTGAGATATTGTGTTTTTTGATGATATCCAGCGCGTCGCGCACCGTTGCAGACGATTGAATCGAAACCAGCGGCTGAAGATGTTTTGATTTTCGTTCCAAAATATATTTGAGCGTTATGCGCTCGGGAACGAGGAATCCGTTCTCGCGCATCCAATCTTCATTGTAGATTTTTGTGAGATAGCGTGCGCCGCCGTCAGGAAGAAGAATCACGACAACATCGCGTTCAGAAAGCTTCTCGGCAAACTTCAGCGCGCCGGCAACGGCTGTGCCGGCAGAGCCGCCGGCGAAAATTCCTTCTTCGCGTGTCAGCCGCCGTGCCGCGGTAAAAGATTCCCTGTCATCTATTTCAATAATTTCGTCAATGTATTCGAAATGAAGCGTACCGGGAAGAAAATCCTGCCCGATGCCTTCGACCTTGTATGTCTTGAATGTCGGAGAAAATTTCTTCGTGTAAAAATATTCTTTCAGGATCGAGCCCTTGGGATCAATGCCGATAACTTTGATGTTCGGATTTTTTTCTTTGAGAAATTTTCCCGCGCCGCTGATCGTGCCGCCCGTGCCGATTGCGCACACGAAATAATCTACTTGCCCTCCGGTTTGTTCCCAGATTTCCGGTCCGGTCGTTTTGTAATGCGCTTCCTCGTTCTTCGGATTGTAATATTGATTTGCAAGAATGGAATTCGGCGTTTCACGCACCATGCGTTTTGCAACTTCAGTGTAGCTTTCCGGCGATTCATGAGGAACGGCAGTCGGTGTGACGATGACTTCCGCACCGAATGCACGAAGCGAACGGATTTTTTCCTCGCTCATTTTATCCGGCATCGTAAAGATGGTTTTGTAACCTTTCAGCGCGGCGACAATTGCCAATCCCATTCCCGTATTGCCGGAAGTTGATTCAACGATCGTTCCGCCGGGTTTCAGCTTTCCATCACGCTCCGCTTCTTCGATAATTTCAAGACCGATTCTGTCCTTCACCGAGCCGCCGGGATTAATTGATTCCACTTTTACCAGCATCAGCGGCTTCAATCCCTTGTTGATTTTGTTCAGCTTCACCAGCGGTGTGTTGCCGATGGTTTCGAGAATATTTTCTTTGTAAGAAATTTTTGAAATATCTTTCAGCATGTGTTTTCTTAAACTTTCCGTTTTGTAATGAGACTTGCGGCAAAGCCCGCGCCGAATCCGTTGTCAATATTCACGACCGTAATTCCCGCTGAACACGAATTCAGCATTGTCAGAAGCGGCGCGAGTCCCTGAAAACTTGCGCCGTATCCCGCCGATGTCGGAACGGCAATCACCGGAACGCTGACCAAACCGCCGACGACGCTCGGCAGTGCGCCGTCCATTCCCGCAACAACGATGATCACATCCGCATGCTGCAATTTTGTGCTTTGTGTCAGCAGGCGGTGAATTCCCGCAACGCCGACATCGAAAAGAGTTTCAACGTGCTGGCGCATCATACGCGCTGTAAGAATTGCTTCTTCCGCCACAGGAATATCTGAAGTGCCTGCTGTAACAACGAGAATTTGTTTTTTGTTCTCGCCATCTTCTTCCGGCTCGTTTGCCGTTACCGCACGCGCCGATTCGTGAAAGTGCGCTTTCGGAACAACTTTCTTTATCGCTTTGAAATCTTTTGCTGACGCGCGCGTTGCAAGCAGTGGATTACCTTCTTTCGCAATTGCTTTCGCGATGGAAGCAATCTGTGCGCTCGTTTTCCCCTCGCACAAAATCACTTCGGGAAATCCCTGGCGCAAAGTTCGATGATGATCAACGGTGGCGAAACCAAGCGATTCGTAAGAAAAATTCCGGAGAGAAGAAAGAATTTCTTCTTCTTTCTTTATACCCTGCTTGTATTCCCGAAGAAGCTTCTGAAGGTGGCTGCGATCCATAATTTTAGGAATAATATACCCCATTTTGCCGGCAGAATCAAGGAGCGTTTTTTCTCCAACTTGCGTTATGACAATACATTAGAGCAATTTTCAGCGGTGACGTTACCTTGACTCTCCAGCCGCGTTTTGCTATTTTAGTGGAGAAAATCGTTCTCCTCATAACGGAGGTCCCACTGTGAGTATCTACGTTGCCGCATTCGCTCTTTCTTATCTGATCGGTTCTTTTCCTACGGCATATTTCGTTGTGAAACGCAATACGCAAAAAGATATTCGGTCACTCGGCAGCGGAAATGTCGGCGGAATGAATGCGTATGAGGTGACCGGAAATAAGTTCGTCGGAATTCTTGTTGTCGGAATAGATGCGCTGAAGGGAATTGTTGTCGTTCTTGCGGTAAAGCTGTTGTTGAGCAGCACGGTTGATGTTGTGATTGTCGGAATGACTGCGGGCATCATCGGACATTGCTATCCGGTGTGGCTGAAATTTCACGGCGGGCGCGGTCTGGCAATCGCCGCGGGAATGCTGCTGGTGACGGCGTGGATTTTTGTCGCAGTGTGGCTTGTGATGTGGTGGATCGGAAACAAGCTTTCGAAAAATGTCCACATTGCCAATGTTGCGGCAACACTAACAACTCCGGCAATCATTGCGCTCTTTCGGAAAAATATTGTTGAACTCACACCTGCGGGCAACACTTCCGAAGCAGCGATGATGATTGGGTATTTTTTCATCGCCGCTGTGATTTTGCTGCGTCACATCGAACCGATTCGGGTGTTATTCCGTCGGAACGATACGACCACAAAGTTGGGTTAACGGATTTCTGGATTTTCTTCCATTCATCAATGAATCCGGTTTCGGAAATAAACAGAATGAGAATAGATTTATGAAAAAGCGAATCGTAATGATGGTTGCAAGTATCGCGGCTGGCGTGCTGTTGGGGTACGCATTTTTCGGAACAGGACTGATTGGCCCGAAACAGAACAATCCGACCGAAAATTATCTTTCGTCAATGTATCAAACATCTTCGGCACCTTCCACAAAAGAAGTGCGCGCAAATGATGACCAGGTCTCTGCATCGCGGCAAAATGCCATCACAAAAACTGTGGAAGAAATAAGTCCGGCAGTTGTTGGAATCAATGTGACGGAAATACGCGAGTATCAATATCAAAGTCCGTTTTCGGATTTTTTCGGAAACGATCCGCTCTTCCGGCAATTCTTCGGTGATCAGCGCGTTCGACAGGAAATCAAAGGACTTGGTTCGGGCGTCATCATTTCTCCCGACGGATATATTCTGACAAACGATCACGTAGCAGGCAATGCGAAGCAAATTACGGTGACGATGACGAGCGGCGAAAAATATCCGGCAAAGCTGATCGGCACGGATATGATTTCGGACGTTGCGCTGCTGAAAATTGACGGAAAGAATTTTCCGTACGCCAAGCTTGGCAATTCCGATGATGTGATGATTGGCGAGTGGGCGATTGCATTCGGCAATCCGTTCGGCATGTTTGAGAATATTGACAAGCCGATTGTTACGGTTGGCGTAGTAAGCGCGAAGGGAATGAATCTCTCAACCGACAACGGCAGATCGTACCGCGGATTAATTCAAACGGATGCCGTTATCAATGCAGGAAACAGCGGCGGACCGTTAGTGAACAGTAACGGCGAAGTGATCGGGTTGAACACGCTTATTTACACCGGCGGCGTCAGTCAGGCGTACATCGGCTACGGGTTTGCGATTCCGATTAACCACGTAAAATCAATCGTTGCGGAGCTTCGGAAGAACGGAAAAGTTGAGCGCGATTTTTGGACCGGCATGGAAATCAATTCTGTGGACAGCCGCATCGCGCGGTATTTCGGCTTGGAAAAAGCAGAAGGCGTGATTATCAGCGACGTGAAGCCGAACAGTCCGGCGGCGAAGGCTGGCATTAAAGTCGGTGATATTATCTTGGAAGTGAACGGAAGCAAAATTCAGAATGAAGATGATCTGATTGCCATAGTTCACGATGCCCGCACCGGCGACGTGCTGAAGCTGAAAGTGTACCGCGACAAAAAAACGTTTACAACAGAGATGACGCTGGAGAAGAGAGCATGAGATGAATGAGGAAACTTAAAGTAAGATTTTATTTTCAATGAAACCAAAACTTTATATTGAGACCACGATTCCGAGTTATCTTGTTTCCTCGCTGAGCCGTGATTTAATAGTGGCGGGGCATCAACAAATTACTCGTTTGTGGTGGGAAACACGAAGGAGCGATTTTGATATTTTTATTTCACAATTTGTCATTAACGAAGCTTCCGGCGGTGAAGAATCACAAGCTGAGAAACGATTGAAAGCCATCGAACCATTTTCACAACTTGAAGTCACTAACGATGTTCTTCGTTTGGCTGAGGCATTTCTTTCAAGCAAAGTGGTGCCTAAAAAGGCAGCAACAGATGCTGCTCATATTGCTGTTGCCTCTGTCCATGGGATGGATTATTTGATGACGTGGAATTGTGCTCACATTGCTAATGCAACAATTTTTAATGCTGTGAAAAATATTTGTCTTAAGGAAGGCTTTTTATTTCCAATAATTTGTACACCTGAAGAATTGATGGGAGAAGAATCATGAATAAAGATCATATAGTAGAGGAAGTTCGAAAAATTCGAGAAGCGCAGGCTGCAAAATTCAATTTTGATATTAAAGCAATTATTGCAGAGGCACAGAAACAACAGAAACGGACTTCTCATAAGTTGGTTTCGTTTCAAACTCAAGAAGCACACTTAAGCGGTCGCATAACTTGATTGCCCACAGATTACAGCACCGGCGACGTGTTGAAAACCTCGCCGTTTTCTGGCGGGCTGAAGCTGAAAGTGTACCGCTACAGAAAAACGTTTACAACAGAGATGACGCTGGAGAAGAGAGCGTAAAATGATATGAAAGTTACTGACAACAATTTATAGTAAGAGAGACACACATTGATTTCACGTTATACACGCCCGGCGATGGGCAAAATCTGGGAAGATGAAAATAAATTCTCGGTCTGGCTCGAGATCGAGATTCTTGCGTGCGAAGCGCAGGCAGAGCTTGGCGTTGTTCCGAAAGATGCAGTCAAAACAATCCGCGAGAAAGCGAAGTTTGACATCCAGCGTATTGACGAGATTGAGCGCGAAGTGAACCACGACGTCATTGCATTTCTCACGAACGTCGGAGAATATGTCGGTCCGGATTCGCGCTATATTCATTTGGGAATGACGTCGTCGGATGTGCTCGACACCGCGCTCGCCGTGCAAATGAAACAATCGGCGGAGCTTCTTCTGAAAGATTTGGAAGAATTGAAAAATGTTCTCGCTCGCCGCGCAAAAGAATTTAAAATGACGGTGATGATCGGCCGTTCGCACGGCGTTCATGCCGAGCCGACAACATTCGGACTGAAGCTCGCATTATGGTACGATGAAACCCGCCGCAATATTAAACGATTGCAAAATGCACTGGAAACGATTTCTGTCGGACAAATTTCAGGCGCGGTCGGGACGTTTGAACATCTCAGTCCGAAGGTCGAAGAGTATGTCTGTCAAAAATTAACATTGAAGCCGGCGCTGGTTTCAACCCAAATCCTCCAGCGCGACCGGCACGCAGAATTTATGGCGACACTTGCGGTCATCGGCAGTTCGCTCGAAAAGTTCGCAACGGAAATCCGCCATCTGCAAAAAACGGAAGTGCTTGAAGCGGAGGAATATTTTTCCAAAGGACAAAAAGGATCTTCGGCGATGCCGCATAAACGCAATCCGATCACATGCGAACGCATTGCGGGTTTGTCGCGCGTGCTGCGCGGCAATGCGCAGGCGGCGCTGGAAAACGTAGCACTGTGGCATGAGCGCGATATTACACATTCGTCAGTCGAGCGGATTGTGATTCCCGATAGCTGCATTCTGTTGGATTATATGCTTTCGTTGATGACATCGGTGATAGATAAACTTCTTGTCTATCCTGAAAACATGAGAAAGAATATCGAGATCACTCACGGCTTGGTTTTTTCTCAGCCGGTGATGCTTGCGCTGACAAAAAAAGGAATGAAGCGTGAAGATGCGTACCGTATCGTTCAGCGTAACGCGATGGATGTCTGGCAGTCAAAGGAAAGTTTCCGCGATCTGGTTGCGGCGGATGCAGAGATTTCAAAGCTTCTTACGAAAGAGGAATTGGACGATGCTTTTGATCCGGCAAAGAGTTTGAAGAATGTGGAATATATTTTTAAGCGCGTAGGATTATCTTAAGCAGTTCAATATTTACTGATGTTATTATCTTACCAAACGAAGGAAAACAATTATGCCTCAGAAATTTCAAAATTTTATCAACGGTAAATGGGTTGACGCAAAATCGGGAAGAACATTCGAAAACAGAAATCCGGCGAACTGGGATGAAGTGGTCGGCATTTTCCCGAAGTCGGGCAAAGAAGATGTAGACGAAGCGGTAAAAGCGGCACGCGCCGCATTTGAAAAATGGAGGCTCATGCCCGCGCCGAAACGTGGTGATATTATGCGCAAAGTCGGCGATCTTCTTGTCGCGCACAAAGAAGAGCTTGCACGCGAGATGACGCGCGAAATGGGCAAAGTGCTTCTCGAAACGCGCGGCGATGTTCAGGAAGGAATTGATACCGCGTACTATGCTTCATCGGAAGGGCGGCGATTGTTCGGCCACACCGTTCCGTCTGAACTCCCGAATAAATTTGCGATGGCAATCCGTGTGCCGATCGGCGTTGCCGGCATCATCACGCCGTGGAATTTTCCGATGGCAATTCCAACATGGAAAATTTTCCCGGCAATTCTTTCCGGCAACACGGTGGTGTTCAAACCGGCGACTGACACGCCGAAGACCGCGACGACGCTTATTGAAATATTGATGGAAGCCGGTATTCCTGAAGGCGTCGTGAATATCGTTCACGGCGGCGGTAGCGAAGTCGGGAATGCCATTACGTCGCATCCTGATGTTGATTTGATTTCGTTCACCGGTTCAACGCTTGTCGGAAAACAGATTTCGAAATCGTCAAGCGATACGCTGAAGCGTGTCTCGCTCGAGCTTGGCGGAAAAAATGCGCAGATCGTTATGGACGATGCCGATTTGGATCTCGCGCTTGACGGCGTGCTGTGGGGCGCGTTCGGTACAACAGGACAACGATGCACCGCCACAAGCCGGCTCATTCTTCACGAAAAAATTTACGACAAGTTCATGACAATGCTGGTTGACCGAACAAAAAAACTTCGGCTCGGCGATGGCTTGTTACAATCAACGGATGTCGGTCCGTGCGTGAACGAAAGCCAGCGAAAAACCGTTGCGAGTTATGTAGAGATCGGCCAGCAGGAAGGAGCGACGCTGGTTGCCGGCGGGGCGGACGCGAACGGCGACGGATTGAGCAAAGGCTGGTTTTATCAGCCGACAATTTTTTCCGATGTGAAACCGACAATGCGAATTGCGAAAGAAGAAATTTTCGGTCCTGTCCTTTCCGTGATTCGCGCGAAAGATGTTGAAGAAAGTATTCGCATTCTTAACGACACGATTTATGGATTGTCCTCTTCAATTTATACACGCGATGTGAACAAAGCGTTCGTTGCGATCCGTGACATCAAAGCAGGCATCACGTACGTCAATGTTCCAACCATCGGCGCTGAAGCACATTTGCCGTTCGGCGGCGTGAAACAAACCGGCAACGGTCACCGCGAAGGCGGCTGGACGGTATACGACTTCTTCACCGAATGGAAAGCTGTCTATGTTGATTACAGCGGAAAACTTCAACGCGCGCAAATAGATAATTACTGAAAGTTCCCTCGGGATTGATTATGATTTTGCACTCTCGTCCATATCACATTTCACTGTATGAGCATCAGGAATTTTTCTGAGCCGGTGGATGAATCCTATCATTCATGAATTTATTCATCACTGTGAAAAACTGAGAGGTGCATCATGTCAACAGACGCTATTCAGCCGAAGGCTGAGAATCCAAAAATCAACGCCGCAGTTGGCGGCGGCAACGGACACTCAAAAGTTGAAGTGAAACCAATAACGAAAAATCCGGTACGCATTCTTCCAGCGGAAGTTCATCACGCGCTGGCTAAGCACATGCTTGTTGACGGCTTTGATCTGATTGTTGATCTGGAAAAAAGTCAGGGCAGTTACATTTACGATTCACGTTTCAACAAGCGCTACCTTGATTTCTTTTCTTTCTTTGCATCGTCGGCGGTTGGCATGAATCATCCGAAGCTGACGACGCCGGAATTTTTACAAAAGCTCGCACGCACCGCGGTTAATAAGCCATCAAATTCTGACGCCTATACGGTGGAGATGGCGGAGTTTGTCGAAACATTTGGTCGTGTTGTGCAGCCGGATTATTTACCGTATTCTTTTTTTGTCGATGGCGGCGCACTTGCTGTTGAAAATGCGTTGAAGACGGCGTTCGATTGGAAAGTGCGCAAGAATTTTATCAAAGGATATACCGAAGAGCGCGGAAGGCAGATTATTCATTTCCGGCGCGCATTTCACGGCAGAAGCGGCTACACGCTTTCGCTGACGAATACCGATCCCGTGAAGACAAATTATTTCCCGAAGTTCAAATGGCCGCGCATTCTCAACCCGGCAATCAGGTTTCCGTTGAATGAGGAAAATTTACAGCAGGTGATAAAAGAAGAAGAAACGGCGCTGACACAAATTAAAGAAGCGATCATCAACAATCCTGATGATATCGCAGCGCTCATTATTGAGCCGATTCAGGCTGAAGGCGGCGATAACCATTTCCGAAAAGAATTCCTGATGAAGCTGCGCAGCGTCTGCGACGAGAATGATATTCTTCTCATCTTCGATGAAGTGCAAACCGGCATTGGACTGACCGGGAAAATGTGGGCGCATGAATATTTTGTAAAGCCCGATCTCATGGCGTTCGGAAAGAAAACACACATCTGCGGATTTTTGAGCGGCACACGGATTGATGACGTGATGGATAATGTCTTTCACAAATCGAGCCGGATCAATTCCACATTTGGCGGAAATTTGGTTGACATGGTGCGCTTCACCAAAATCATGGAAATTATAGAAGAAGAAAAATTGGTGGAAAATGCACGAATTCTGGGAGAATTTTTGCTGAAAGAATTGCATGGATTTGGTGAGGCTTTCCCGAATCTTATTTCCAATGTCCGCGGCAAAGGTTTGATGTGCGCGATGGATTTGGACAGTGCACAGGATCGCGACCAGCTCCGACAGAAGGCATACGAAGAAGGATTGATCATCATCGGCTGCGGCGATCATTCGATTCGTTTCCGTCCGCCGCTGAACATTCAACGGGGAGAGCTGGAATCCGGATTGAAGATTATCCGGAAAGCGCTCGAAGAAATCAGTGTAGGAGAATGAAAAATAATTGGATTGATAGATTCTTGGATTACTGGATACAGAGATTTCCATTTGTTCATCAATTCAGTAATCCATTTATCTTTCTTTGCTGCTAAGTAATTTTAAGGCAAGAGTAATATGGAAACAACAGTGCGCAACGGTAATGCACTTTCCCTGAATACCGCGCTGACAAAAAAAATTCTTACAGATTTTATTCGTGATGAATCGCATAACGCCGGTTTCAGCAAAGCAGTCATTGGCGTTTCCGGCGGTGTAGATTCAGCCGTTTCTGCGTTTCTCGCGGCGGAAGCACTTAGCAAAGAAAATGTTCTTGCCGTGATGATGCCGTACAAAACAAGCAGTCCTGAAAGCATGGCGGATGCCGAGTTGGTGGTGAAAACACTCGGCATCCGGTCTGAAACTGCCGACATCACGGCTTCCGCAGATTCCGTCTTCGCTCAACAACACATTCACGATAATGTACACAAGGGAAATGTGATGGCGCGCTTGCGAATGATTATGCTGTATGATTATTCGATTCGTGAGAAAGCGCTTGTTGTTGGAACGTCGAACAAAACGGAAACGCTTCTCGGCTACGGTACGTTGCACGGCGACATGGCGTGTGCGTTGAATCCGCTCGGCGATCTTTATAAAACTCAGGTATGGGAATTGGCAGAAAGCCTGAACGTGCCGGAAAGAATAATTAAGAAGAAACCGACTGCCGATTTGTGGGCAGGACAAACCGATGAAGGCGAGCTGGGCTTTTCATACAAGAACGTGGATCGGCTATTGTTCTTTATGATTGATGAACGGCGAACGGACGCCGAGCTTGTGCGATTAGGATTTACAGAAGATTTTATTTCACAAGTACGGAAAAGAATTCAGCGGAATCAATTCAAACGCCGTCCGCCGCTGGTAGCGAAAGTTTCCTACCGAACGGTGAATGTTGATTTCCGGTACGTCAGAGATTGGGGAATCTAATCATCAGCTATGTCTGAAGAACAAATTCTTGCAGGAACGCTTTATATCGTTCCGACTCCCATCGGCAATCTTGATGACATCACCTTAAGAGCGATCAAAATTCTTTCCGGTGTCGATCTCATTGCGGCGGAAGATACACGTACGAGTAAAATCCTTCTTGACCATCTCTCCATTCACAAACCGCTTGTCAGTTTTTTTAGTCAGAATGAATCTCTTCGTGTGCCGCAGCTTCTTGAAAAGCTGAAAGAGGGAAATTCTCTTGCAATTATTTCCGATGCCGGGACGCCGGGAATTTCCGATCCGGCATATTCGATTATCACGGCGGCGGTCCGGGAAAATATTCGTGTCGTTGCTTTGCCGGGACCAACTGCGTTTATTCCTGCGCTGGTTGCCAGCGGATTGCCGACGCGCTCGTTTGTCTTCGAAGGCTTCCTTCCGAACAAAAAAGGAAGACATACGAAACTACTTGAATTGAAAAACGAATCCCGAACGATTGTTCTCTACGAATCGCCGCACAGAATTTTGAAAACACTGGAGGAGCTTCACGAAGTCCTCGGCGACCGAGAAGCGGCAGTAGCAAGAGAAATTTCAAAAAAGTTTGAGGAGGTTATACGAGGCACGTTGTCTTCACTTCACACAACTCTTTCAAGTCGTTCAATAAAAGGGGAGTTTGTGCTTATTATCTCCGGAACTGAAAAATAGCCGTTTTCCTCTAAAATCTTGACTTTTTGGCTTCTTGTTTGTATATTAGCACTCACATATGAAGAGTGCTAATACAATTCTACTCAACGTGGTCTCACAAATCGAATCATTACAAAAAATAAAAGGAGGTTGTTTATGAAATTACATCCCTTGGCTGACAGAATAGTGGTACGGCCAGCCGTCGCTGAAGAAAAGACAAAAGGCGGCCTTTTCGTTCCTGATACGGCAAAAGAAAAGCCGGTATGGGGCGAAGTTATCGCCGCAGGTCCCGGTCGCACGACAGATGAAGGGAAAAAAGTTCCGATGGAAATCAAAGTCGGCGACAAAGTGCTGTATGGAAAATATTCCGGCACGGAAGTGACCGTTGACGGTGAGGAATTGCTCATTATGCGTGAGAGCGATATCTTTGCAATCATGCCGAAATAATCCGCCCAAAGAAAAAGCATGGCGGATTTTCAATCTGAAACTGAACATCAATTTTTGAAAAAGGAGTTATTCTTATGAGTGCTAAACTAATCAACTATGATTTCGATGCACGAACAGCGTTAAAGCGCGGAGTGGATCAGCTTGCCGACGCGGTGAAAGCTACGCTTGGTCCGAAAGGACGCAATGTCGTCATTGATAAAAAATTCGGTGCACCGACAATTACCAAAGACGGTGTGACCGTTGCGAAAGAAATTGAACTCGAAGACCCAATTGAAAACATGGGTGCTCAGATGGTGCGTGAAGTTGCATCGAAAACATCGGACGTTGCAGGCGATGGAACAACAACAGCAACCGTTCTTGCACAGGCAATCGTGCGCGAAGGTTTGAAGAACGTTACAGCCGGTGCAAACCCGATGGATTTGAAACGCGGCATTGACCTTGCTGTAGCGAAGGTTGTGGAAGAATTGAAACGCATCAGCAAGCCGGTCAACAAAGGAGACAAGAAAGAGATCGCGCAAGTCGGCGCAATCTCGGCAAATAACGATACTACAATTGGCGACCTCATCGCAGATGCGATGATGAAAGTCGGAACCGATGGCGTTATCACTGTCGAAGAAGCGAAGGGCACGGAAACAGTGGTAGATGTCGTGGAAGGTATGCAATTCGACCGCGGTTATCTTTCACCGTACTTCGTTACCGATGCCGATACGATGGAAGCCGTTCTTGAAGATCCGCTTATTCTGATTCACGACAAAAAGATCAGCTCGATGAAAGACCTTCTCCCGATTCTTGAAAAGGTTGCACAATCAGGCAAATCCATTCTCGTAATTGCTGAAGAAGTCGAAGGTGAAGCTCTTGCCACGCTTGTTGTAAACAAAATCCGCGGTACGCTCCGCGTTGCGACAGTGAAAGCTCCCGGTTTCGGTGATCGCCGCAAGGCTATGCTTGAAGATATCGCCGTGTTAACCAACGGAACAGTGATTTCGGAAGAGAAAGGTTTCAAACTCGAAAACGCTACGCTTTCATATCTCGGCACAGCGAAAAAAGTTGTGGTTGATAAAGATAACACGACCATCGTCGAAGGTGCGGGAAAGAAAGAAGATATTAAGAAACGCATCAACGAAATCAAAGCACAGATTGACAAGACGACATCTGATTACGACAAAGAGAAATTGCAGGAGCGGCTTGCAAAACTCTCCGGCGGCGTTGCCGTGTTGAAGATCGGCGCTTCGACTGAAGTGGAAATGAAAGAGAAAAAAGCCCGTGTTGAAGATGCGCTCCATGCAACACGTGCTGCCGTGGAAGAAGGAATCGTTCCCGGCGGCGGCGTTGCCTATTTGCGCGTACTTCCAAAACTGGATGAAGTGAAAACAACTCATCCGGACCAGAAGATTGGTGTAGACATTATCCGGCGCGCTCTTGAAGAGCCGATTCGCCAGATTGTCTTCAACGCAGGACTTGAAGGTTCGGTTGTCGTCAATAAAGTGAAAGAAGGGAAAGACGATTTCGGATTCAACGCGTTCACGGAGCAGTATGAGAACCTTGTGAAATCCGGCGTTATTGATCCGACAAAGGTGACCCGCATCGCAATTGAAAATGCGGCGAGCGTCGCCGGACTTCTTCTTACCACGCAAGCGACAATAGTTGAGAAACCGGAAGAGAAGAAACCGATGCCTCCAATGCCTCCGGGCGGCGGCATGGGCGATATGTACTAAACTCTTCACCGTTAAAAAACACAATCCCTCGGCATTAACGCCGGGGGATTTTTATTTGTGGTCGTTTTTGTCTATTTTTTGTTCACAGAAAATTATTCTTCAAGATTTGAAAGGTACTTCCATGAATGTCGTTTCCTCACACGACGAACGTATCGCTGCAATTCAACAAGCGTTGAAAGAACAAAAACTCGACGGCTGGCTGCTTTACAATTTCCGCCAATCGAATATTTTTGCATCGAAGATACTCCAGTTGCCCGCGCATTTAACACAAATGCGCCGCTATTTTTATTTCATTCCCGCAAACGGAACGCCGAAAAAATTGGTTCACGGCATTGAACAGTACAATCTTGATCATCTTCCCGGTGAAAAAACTGTGTATGTCAGCTGGAAGTCGCTCCACGAAGGATTGAAGAAAGCATTGAGCGGGACGAAGAAAGTTGCAATGGAATATTCTCCAAACAATGCAATTCCCTATGTGGCGAAAGTTGATGCGGGCACGGTGGAGCTTGTCCGCTCGTTCGGTGTTGAAGTTGTTTCTTCGGCGAGCATCGTTCAGTTTTTTGAAGCGCGATGGACTGACGAACAGCGTGACGGGCAGTTCAAAGCGGCAGATATTCTCCGGAAAACCGTTGATGTTGCGTTTGGCTTCATTGGAGAAAAGCTGCGCGGCGGACAGAAAGTGACGGAGTATGATGTTCAGCAAAAGATGGTCGAATTTTTTATCGCTAACGGATTGCAATACGACGATGCGCCAAACTGTTCGGTGAATGCGAACGGCGCGAACCCGCATTACGAGCCGACGAAAGAAATCAACACTGAAATTCACAAAGGTGATTATGTGCTGATTGATTTGTGGGCGAAATTGAATACGCCGGGATCGGTCTATGCAGATATTACATGGATTGCGTATGCGGGCGAAACGATTCCGCCAAAGTATCAGCAGATTTTTGAAACCGTGAAAGGCTCGCGCGATGCCGCGGTGGACTATTTGAAGAAATCGTTTGCCGCAGGAAAGAAAGTCCGCGGCTGTGATGTTGATGATGTTGCGCGGAATTATATTGCCGGTCATGGATACGGAGAATATTTCATTCACCGCACAGGACACAATATCGGTGAAGAAGTGCACGGCAACGGCGCGAACATTGACAACATCGAAACGATGGATGAAAGAGAAATTATTCCGCAGACGTGTTTTTCAATCGAGCCGGGAATTTATTTGCCGGGTGAATTCGGTGTGCGATTGGAAATTGATGTCTATGTTGCTGAGAATTGGAATGTGCTCATTCCCGGTCAGCCGATTCAGCAGGAGATTGTGAAGATTAAGTGCTAGAAAATCTCTCTTTGCAAAGATGGAGTCCACCTTAAAGGTGGACTCCATCTCAGTTTTATTTCTTCTTCCACTCTGCAACGAGCTTTTGCAGCGAACTGACATTCATCTCTCCGCTTGTACGGTTCTTTCCCGCTTCAATTGCTTTTTCGCCGACGGCAACTGCTTCTTTATATTTCTCTCCTTGGGCAAGCAACTCTGCTTTTGTTCTCAGGTTCGTGTAATTTTCATTGAGAGCAATAGATTTGTCAATGTATTGCATTGCATCATCCCAATGAACTTTATTGTCGAGGCAATAGCGGGCGTAGCTGTTCAGCGACTGCCATGAGTTTGCTACGAGCGATTTCATGTTCGACGCAAGCTTCGCGTCAGTATCAATTTTAATCGTGAAGCCAATTGCTAACTTTTCCCAAGACAAAACAAACCGCGCGGAGTTTATGGTCAAATCGGTGAAGCTGTATGACATCCACTCTTGAAACGGTGAAGCTTCCGGCGTTACAGTAAATCGCAGTACATCTTTTGTTGAATCATAATTGAAGGCGCCCCATTGTTTCGCTTGAGAATTGAAAATAATTGTCCATTCTTTCTCGCCGGGAATTGTAAAGAAACCGTACGTTCCGGCTGATAACTTGTGTCCTTCGATTTCAACATCATCGCTGAAGGTAACGGTCGTCGCTTCGTTAGCGCCTGATCTCCACACGGTGTTATATGGAACGAGTCCTCCCCAAATTTTTCTTCCCTTCACGCCAGGCCGATGGTAGGAGACAGTGACTTCGGAAATTCCGATCACTTGCGAAACGCTTGCGCCTTCGCTGATGCGTGGAAAAGCGGGCACAATCGCTCCCTGAGAGAATGAATCCTGAGCGAACAGGAACAGTGCGGCAAGAACGCCGACTAAAAGTCCCCTTGGGATGGCAAAAACCCGGACGGTGGTGTCTTTCATATATTCCTCCTTTGAAGTATGTTAAGTGACTGAAGTTACGCAAAACAAGAGCAGTGTCATTCCCGAACGTTTATGCCGGGAATCCATTTGCAGAATCTAAATCAAAACATGGATTCCCGCCTTCGCGGGAATGACAAACCTGTGGCTTAGTTCTTTAAAACACCACTTTGCATAACTTCAGTTAAATGATGAATTGTTACTGTTGCAAATCCGCCGTCTTATTGGGCGGAGAGTTTTCTGTTTTTCAAAGCGCGGGTCCAATGCACAATTTGCTTCTTCACTTCATTGGGCGATGTGCTGCCGGCAGATTTTTTGTGCTCAACGGACTTATGCGGGTCGAGCACGTTGATGACATCATCAGAGAAATTCTTTGAGTAGTGCTTGAATTCTTTCAGAGTCAGTTGATCCAAACTTTTCTTGTGTTCAACTGCATACGCGACAATCTTTCCTGTGGCAGAATGAGCTTCGCGGAAAGGTACACCTTTCTGAACGAGATATTCTGCTACATCTGTCGCAGTGAGGAAGTCGTGCTTCAATTCATCTTCAAATCTATTCTTGTTGAAATGTGTGTGCACAAGAATATGAGAAAACATGAAAAGACATTCGCGTGTTGTCGTAACGGCATCGAAGAACGGGATTTTATCTTCCTGCATGTCGCGGTTATACGCAAGCGGCAATGCTTTCATAATGGTGAGAATAGCTGTGAGACTGCCGAATACTCTTCCCGTTTTCCCGCGGACGAGCTCTGCCATATCCGGATTCTTCTTTTGCGGCATAATGCTGCTGCCGGTGGAATACGCATCGTCAATTGTTGCAAAGGAAAATTCCTGTGAAGACCACAACACCAGCTCTTCAGCGAATCTGCTGAGATGGATCATAATTGTGCTGCATACCGAGATGAACTCAATCAGGTAATCGCGGTCGCTCACCGCATCCATGCTGTTCTCCACAATTCCATCGAAGCCCAATTTTCGTGCGACCATGTTGCGGTCAATCGGAAGCGATGTTCCGGCCAATGCCGCGGCACCGAGCGGAAGTTTATTGGCGCGCTTGCGGCAGTCGCTTAACCGTTCAAAGTCGCGGTCAAGCATTGAAATGTATGCAAGAAAATGGTGAGAAAGGTAAATAGGTTGAGCGCGCTGCATGTGCGTATAGCCGGGGATGATTACGCGGAAATATTTTTCTGCGTGATAAAGCAGCACTCGCTGAAGTTGTGTAATAAGTTTTTGCAGTTCATGAATTGCAGTGCGAAGATAAAGGCGTTCATCGAGCGCAATTTGATCGTTGCGGCTGCGTCCCGCATGCAATTTCCCGCCGATAGAACCTATTTTTTGTATCAGCCGCTGCTCAATGGCGAGATGAATATCTTCCTTTTCCCACGACAGGTCTAAATGCCCTGCGTCAATTTCCTTTGCAATTTCTTTCAAGGCTGTGCGGATGCGCCTGCCTTCTTCCGACGAAATGATTTTTGTTGCGGCAAGCATCTCAACGTGTGCGATGCTTCCTGCAATATCTTCCTGGTACAGTTTTTTGTCGAAATCAATAGACGATGAAAACTTCAGTGCGATTTCCGACAATGGCTCTTTGAAACGTCCGCTCCATAACGGTTTCGAATACGGCATGAAACAATTCCTTTCCCGAAGGGATATTCAATGTGCAAAGGTAAGCTGACCACAAAAAAAATACCCCGCCGCAGTCCCAACGGGATTTTCAACGGGGTGCGTTCTACATACTGGAAATTTTTATTCGCGGACAACCCATACTTTGATTTTTGCCGCCACGCTGCTGTGAATTTTCAGCGGCACTTCAAAAATACCGAGCGTTTTGATCGGCTCCTCAAGTTCGATACTTCGTTTGTCAACGGTAAAGTTCTTTTCCTTTAACGCGTCGGCAATCATTTGCGATGTGACGGAGCCGAAAAGTTTGTCATCTTCGCCGACTTTCATGGTGATGGTCAGCGACACTTTTTCAATTTCCGCGCGCAGCTTATCCGCTTCCTTCATCTGCTTTTGTTCCTGCCGGACATGCTGCTTTTTTTCTTCTTCAAGCGCGTTCAAATTATTCGGTGTTGCGCGAAAGACAATGTTGCGCGGAATAAGATAATTACGCGCGTAACCGTCTTTGACATCCACAACGTCGCCGATTTTTCCTAAGGTTTCAAAATCTTGACGCAAAATAACTTTCATAAGTTCTCCAACTGTTCGATAGAAAATCTGACGAATTACTTAATGGCATCGGAAACGAACGGCAGCAATGCGAGATGCCGCGCGCGCTTAATTGCTGTGACTAATTGACGCTGGTGCTTCGCGCAGGTTCCGGTGATGCGTTTGGGAATTATTTTTCCCTGTTCTGAAACGAACCGGTGAAGCCTCTTTTCGTCTTTGTAGTCAATGTAGATTTCTTTGGCATCGCAAAAACGGCATGTGCGCACTTTCTTAACTTGATTTTCGCGCCGTTCACGCCGTTCTCTTCCGCGTTCAGATTCGTCTCTCGTTCTGTCATTTCTAAAAGCCACGATTATTCTCCTTCGTTTTTTAGATTTTTAAAAAGATGGTTACGCCGCCGGCTGCGTTTCGACCGGGGGATTTTCTCCGGTTGGCTCGGCAATTGTTGCACGCTGCGCCGCCAGTTCTTTTGCCTTCAATGCCTTTTTATCCAATTGAACTGTGAGGTAACGTAAAGTTTGCTCGTCCAATTGATAATACCGCTCAAGCTTCGCTACAAGGTCGCCCGGTGCGCGGAATTCGATCAGCGTATAGTAACCATTATTCTTTTTCTTGATGGAATAAGCGAGGCGTTTTCTTCCCCATTTTTCCACGGCGATAATTTCCCCGTCGTTTTTTGTAATGAGTTCTTTCACTTTCTCTATCGCCGCTTCGACCTGCGGATCTTCCAGCGTTGCGTTGATAATGAACGTGGTCTCGTACGTCTTTTTTTCGTTTTCCAAGCTACATCCTCCTTTGGACTGTGAATACTTGCCCGCCGTTCTTTTGGCGGGGCGGCCCTTCCTTTTGTTGCGCCTTCAGCGCCACGAAGAAGAGCAGGGTTGTTAATTAATTGTTTAGTGTTGCATTAAATCTATTCATTGTGTAAACGATGCCGTGCTGTATCCATTCCTGAACGGCCGTTGCTGCACGATTAACCGCGGCAGTAATAATCGGCTCCTCATCTTTTTCAAATGGAGCAAGAACATAATCAGCCATCTGATCTTTCCGGTTTTCGTTCGGCAGTGAGGCGCCGCCGATTCCGATGCGAAGTCGCTGAATTTCTTCTGTATTCAGGTGATAAATGACTGAAGCCATTCCATTGTGTCCGCCATCGGAGCCATTCTCGCGGAATCTCAATTGCCCGAGCGGTAATTGGAAATCGTCATATACAAGAAGCAGATCGCCCAACTCAATCCCGAATTGTTCGATCACATCACGAACCGCAACGCCGCTATCGTTCATGTATGTCAATGGAACAACAAGAAGAACTTCCGAATCGCTATACATACCTTTACCGAAAAGAAATTCGCCCTTGCCGGGCTTCAACGATATCTTCAGCATGTTGGTCAATAAAGCAATGATGCGGAATCCGGCATTGTGCCTTGTATCAGCGTATTCTCTTCCGGGATTGCCTAAACCAACAATACATTTCATGTTCCAACGTCATGCCTTCGGCATTTGTCAAAGAACGATTTCTTTTCCCAAAGGGATCCCTTCGGGAAAAGAAAGGGAAAAAATCGGTCAGCTTATTTCTTTTCTTTCTTTGAAGACGCTGCAGGTTTCGCGGGCGCTGCTGCTTGTGCCGGTGCTGCTTGAGTTTGTCCTGCAGGTTGAGCAGGTGCTGCACCTTCCTCGCCTTCTTCAACTTTCTTACCTTTACCAATAACTTCCGGTTCTGCCACAACTGCCGCCGCCTCAGCAGGAGTTTCTTCTTTAAGAATGGTCGGAGGAACGACAGCGACGATTGTGCTCGATTGGTTCTCGAGGACTTTCACATTCTCAAGTTTGACGTCTCGAACGTGAATAGAATCGTTGATGCCGAGTTGCTCAATATTCACCTCGACATGTTCGGGGATAAATTTTGGCAGACATGAAATTTTGAGCCTGTGCATTACGTGCTGTGTTGTACCGCCGTCTTTCACGCCTTTTGGAATTCCGACGAGCATCACCGGTATTTCAATTGTCAATTCTTCATCGGCACGAACGCCCTGAAGATCAAAATGCACCGGCAGATCCGAGACAGGGTCGAACTGAATATCGCGGAGAATACATTTTTTCACTTCACCGGATTTTAGCTTCAAGTTGATGATATGCGTTTCGGAAGTGTACACGACCGGGCGGAGAGATAACGGTTCCACGGAAATGTTGATATTGCTTTCGCCGTGAGCGTAATATACGCCGGGAACTTTTCCTTCCCTGCGAACGTGCTTTGCGTGTTTGCCCGTGTCCTGACGAACTTCGGCTTCAAGAACTACTTCTGACATAATGAACTCCTTTTAACTCTCTGTAAATTTATCTTTATCAACATCAAACAATGAACTTATAGATAGGTTTTTATACGAACGCCGAATTGCTTCGGAAAAAATTTTTGCAACGGACATGACGTCAATTTTCGGCGACTTGTGTTGCAGTTGAATGGTGTCTGTCACCAACAATGTCGTAATGTCAGAAGCGTTAATTCTTTCCAACGCGTGGCCGGATAGAATCGGGTGCGTGCATGCGCCGTAAATATTTTTTGCACCAGCCTTCTTCAGCGCGCTGACAGCATTGGTGAACGTTCCTGCCGTATCAATGAGATCGTCAACAATGAGAACATTTTTTCCTTCAATGTTGCCGACGATGTTCATCACTTCAACTTCGTTAGGGCGCGGCCGCCGCTTATCAATCAACACCAAATCAGCGTCCAATCGTTTCGCATACGCGCGTGCCATTTTAATTCCGCCGACATCCGGAGAGACAACCGCCAAATCCTTAATATGTTTCTTTCGATAGTAATCAACGAACACGACTGAAGAATACAAATGATCAAACGGAATATCAAAAAATCCCTGGATTTGCGGTGCGTGCAAATCCATTGTGATCACCCGATCCGCTCCGGCAGTAGTAATGAGATTTGCCGCTAATTTCGCCGTGATAGCAACACGTGGCTGATCTTTTCTATCCTGACGTGCATATCCGAAATACGGTATCACGGCAGTCACGCGCTGTGCCGAAGCGCGCTTGGCAGCATCAATCGTGATGAGCAATTCCATCAGATTATCTGCTGGCGGATTTGTTGGCTGAATGATATATACATCCGCGCCGCGGACATTGTCAATGAACTTTACCCAAATTTCGCCGTCGCTGAAATCTGCAATATCCAAAACGCCCAGCGGCTGTTTCAAATGCTTGGCAATCGCTTCAGCGAGCGGGCGATTTGCACGCCCAGAGAAAACTTTGAGTTCACCCATTAAGTAATGGTCTTCTTTTTTGCGAAACTTCAGTTTCTAAAAGCAAAAATCTTGGGTTTTACACTGCTTTTCTGTAAATTTAGCCTTCTAAGATAAACAAATCGGTGAAGAGAGTCAATAATTTTTCACGGGAATTTGATAATTGAAAATTTGGGAGCCCGAAATTGCCGTTGCATTCACATTTCTTGACATTCGGCGCCCCTTTGTATATTTTCTTTACGAGATATGGCTGAACTTATTGAGCGTTCTTTTCAAATTGGTCCCACTCATGCAAGAATACGCGGAGATATTCGCTGGAAGCCCGATGACGGCTTGCAAGAAAAATTGCCGCTGCTCACAGTATGCCACGGATTCAAGGCATTCAAAGATTGGGGTCCGTTTCCCGCAATCGGAAGATTTTTTGCTGAGCATGGATTTGTTTCTATCGTTTTCAATTTTTCTCACAATGGTATCGGTGATGAGCCGAGAAAATTTTCTGAGCGTGAAAAATTTTCTGTGAACACAATCAGCCAAGAGCTGGAAGATGTTGAAACAATTTTGAATGCGGTGGATGGGAATAATTTTTCTGATGTACCGGTTGATCGTAGCAAGATCGGCATTATCGGGCATTCACGCGGCGGTGGAGTTGCAATTATCAAAGCAAAGGAAGATGAGCGGATCAAAGCTGTGAGCGGCTGGTCAACGATTTCACATTTTGACAGGTACACGGAAGAACAAAAACGACGATGGCGCGAAAAAGGATTTGTTGATCTACCTTCAATGAACGCGCTCAGCATTTTCAGAATGACGACTGCGTTTCTTGATGATCTTGATGCCAATGCCGGGCGATTGAATATTTTGAAAGCTGTCAAGCAACTTCACAAACCATTTCTTATTATACAGGGAACCGCAGATATTCCGGTACCGAAAAAGGAAGCGGAAACATTGTACGACTCGTCGGATAAATCGCTGACAGAAATTGTTTTTCTTGAAGGAGCAGGGCATATGTACGGCGCACGGCACCCGTACAAAAAAGAGAGTCCGA
The DNA here is from genome assembly GCA_021796215.1 of Bacteroidota bacterium. Lineage (GTDB taxonomy): Bacteria > Bacteroidota > Ignavibacteria > UBA10030 > UBA8401 > JAJYOI01. The sequence goes on along the minus strand of JAJYOK010000014.1, from coordinate 64,909 downwards.
ATATGACGCGCGTGTTGGAATTAACATCAACGTGGTTTCATAAGCATTTATCATAATGGAGTAAAAATGGAAACAGCACAAAAAACATTTTTGACGACGATGGTTGATTCTCTTAATGCGGAGCATTCGTCCGTTGCAGCACAGGCAGGATGGATTTTTTCTTTTGCGGCATTGACAGCGCTGGGTGCGCAGATTGAAATACCTCACAACCCCGTGCCTTACACACTGCAAACTTTTTTTATTTTGCTTGGCGCTGCTTTTTTGGGAAGTAGAAACGGCGCGTTAAGTCAGCTTTTGTATGTGTCGGCCGGCGCTGTCGGAATTCCGGTTTTTGCCGGCGGAACTGCGGGACTTTCTCTTTTCAGCGGAGTGACCGGAGGTTACCTCATCGGATTTGTCATCGGCACAGTTGTTATCGGCTATCTTATGAAACATCCGCCATCCTTTCGGCAGATAGATGTGAAGCGCGGCTATCTCTGGACGCTTTTTTCAATGGCAATCGGACTTGCGGTGATATTTGCATGCGGAACACTTTTCCTGTATGCCGGTTTCATCCATAATCTTTCTGAAGCGTTCATCAGCGGATTTCTTATTTTCTCGTGGTGGGATTTGTTGAAACTTTTTGCCGCTGCCGCAATCTATAACGAGTTTGCAAAACGATATAGAAAACTACCGGCGTAATTTTTTTGAAAATTTTTCCAGCGGAAACGAAAAAGCCTCTCTTAAAGGAGGCTTTTTCGTTTGTAATTGCTTTGCCTTTGAGAATTATTTTTCAGAGAAATTGAGAAAATTATTCCACCGGCGATAAAGTTCCGCAGTTGCTTTTGTGTCTCCCCAGCAATATTCCGCAATGTCGTGAAACCGTTTTGCTTCAAATAATTCGCGCATGTCAAGTCCGGTGATGCCGCCGTTTTTCGGACTTTCAATGCCGAACGATTTACAGAAAAAATCGAGATTGAATCTTCGTGTTGTGTTGTAGAACGTAAGCTGTTCAAGAAGATCGCAATGAATCTGTGCGTCGTACCGATACGGCATAAGGTTTCGTGTCGGGCGGACGCCGAGAAGCGCCGAACGAATCATCAGAAACGGACAATCAAATGCGCGCCCGTTGAACGTAATAAACTGATTGTACGGTGCAATTAATTTCCAGAACTCTTCCAGAATTTCCCGTTCGCTTCCCGATGTGAACTGCACATGTCCGTCATCCGACAGATATTCTTCTTTCTTATCCGACTGAAAGAGAACTTTTCCCATCGAGGAATCAGGATTCAACAACGAAATTGCAATGACCTGTGCCGTCAGTGCGTGAAGGTTAAGATTGCGTCGAACTTCTTCGATCTTTTCTTCTGAGTCGGCGAATTTTGTCAGATAATGCTGACTTGCTTCATCGAACGACTCAAGCGGCGCGCCGAATGTTTCAATATCGAAAACAATGCGTGACATTTATTGTGTGATCCTATAATTTTTCAAACCCCAGTTTGTTTCTCTCGCTGTCACTAAAATAACGGTGTAAATCGGAATGGAGAGCACCATTCCCATCACGCCGAGCAGTTGTCCGCCGATAAGAATAACAACGAACATCGTCAGCGGATGAATGTCCATCACTCTGCTGAATACTGTCGGCTGAACGAAGAGTTGATCAATTTGCTGGACAACAATCGTTGACATGATGATCCAAATGAGTTTTGAAATATCGCCATATTGGATAATGGAAACGAACACCACCGGTATTGCGCCGATGAACGGTCCGGCGAACGGTATAATGTTCATTATGCCGCCAAAAATACCGAGCACTGTTGCATATTGAACGCCGATGATGTAATAGGCAACAACGTATAACACGGCAACAATCAGTGATTCGATTACCGTTCCCTGAATGTATTTGCTGATTTGTTCTTCAAGCTTGTGGATGACATTGAGCGCCATTTCAAAATATTTGTTCGGAACATTTTCGATGAACGCTTTCTGTATTTTGTAGTAATCAAGCAAAAGGAAAAATGTAAGGAACGGAACAACGACTAAGGAAGCAACAATACTGATAGCGCTCGTCAACAAGCCTTCAGCCGGTGCTGTCATATCTGCCAAAAACGTGTTCAGTTTCGCGGCAACTTGTTCCGGTTTGAGAAAGGGGATTGTTTGCGAAATGGATGCACCGATCTGCTTCAACATGACGGTAAGGTGCTGGCTGTCAAACGATGTCGAAAGATTTGAAACCTGCGCAACAATAATCGGGTACACTGTCATGAAACCGATAACGACCATTCCCGCAAGAACAAGATAAATGCCTATGATTGCCGCGGCGCGGGGAATCTGTTTATTTTCCAAATAATCTACGAGCGGTTTAAGGATCATCATCAGCGCAAACGCCATGACCAGCAGATAAAAGACCTGATCGAACAATGAAAGAATGAAAATCGGTGCTGAGATGCAAAACGTAACGACAAATACTTTCCACGGGCGGCGGCTGAAAAAGTTTGTCATTGTTTTTCTGTGATTAATTGTCGGACAACGTACTGAATGGTATCGAAATCAAATCCGCGGCGAACCAAAAAATCGAACAAGCGCTTTTTAAACTGAAGCTTTTCCATGTGCGACCGCGAACGCAGGAGTTTGGTGTATTGCTTTTTGCCTGCGTTCAGTGCCAGTTCGCGTTCTGCGTCATGCGAAAAGAATTCCGGCATTACCGTATCAATAATTTCTTTGTTCACGCCTTTTCTGAACAGTGCGCCGCGGAGAATTCTTTCTCCGGCCGGTTTTCGTCGGATCATGTCGCGGCAAAACATTCGCGCAAACTCGGCATCGTCAAGCAACCGTAAATTATTCAACGTGTCGATTGTGTGCTGCGTCGCCTGCGCGCTGTATTTTTTCTTTGCAAGGTAGTCGCCAATCTCTTTTTCAGTGCGTGGACGTCGCGAAAGATATTTCAAGGCAAGTTGTTTTGCGTTTGCTTCTTCCGCCAGCTGCTGAAGCTCGCGGCTTTCCGCTTTAGAAAGCTCGCGCCCTTCATACAGCGAAAGCCGTACAAGCCCGTCAAGGCTGACGCCGAATGCAAATTCTCCATCAATGAAAATCGAACGCCGCGATGGATATTTCTTTTGGCATTCGATTTTCGTTATGCGCATGGCACGTTGTTGAAATTATTTTGTGGCTTTCTTTGCCGGGTGTGATTCAGGTTGTTTAACAGCTGGCGGTGGTGCTGCTGCCGTTTTTGCCGTCGCTTGGGTTTCCTTATCGCCGCTCAAGCCTAATTTTTTCCGCACCTCATGAAGAACCTCTTCAGCGATTTTGGGAGAAGAAGAGAGATATGCTTTCACAGCATCTCTGCCCTGACCAATACGTTCTTCTTTGTACGAAAACCACGAGCCGCTTTTGACGATGATGTTATGTTCAACGGCCACATCAATCAAGTCGCCTAATCTTGAAATCCCCTCGTTGTAAAAAATATCGAACAGTGCTTCGCGGAACGGCGGTGCAACTTTGTTTTTCACAACCTTCACCCGTGTCCGGTTGCCGATGACGTTCGTGCCGTCTTTGATCGCTTCGATACGGCGCACATCCATTCGGACAGACGCATAAAATTTCAGCGCGTTGCCGCCGGTGGTTGTTTCAGGATTGCCGAACATCACACCGATTTTCATGCGGAGCTGGTTTGTGAAAATGACTGATGTTTTCGATTTGCTGATTGCGGAAGTGAGTTTTCGCAGCGCTTGCGACATCAATCGCGCTTGCACGCCCATAGAAGGATCGCCCATCTCGCCTTCAATTTCTGCGCGCGGCGTAAGAGCTGCGACCGAATCAATGACAATAACATCGAGCGCACCGCTGCGGACCAGTGTTTCAACAATTTCAAGAGCCTGTTCGCCGAATTCCGGCTGAGAGAGAAGAAGATTGTTGGTATCCACGCCTAATTTTTTCGCATAGCCCATATCAAGTGCGTGTTCGGCGTCCACGAATGCGGCAAGGCCGCCTTGTTTCTGCGCTTCGGCAATGATGTGCAGGCAAATCGTTGTCTTTCCGGAAGATTCAGGCCCATAAATTTCGATAACTCTTCCGCGCGGAATGCCTCCGATGCCAAGCGCCGCGTCGAGCGAAATTGATCCGGTGGAAATGGAATCAATTTTCATGATGGGTCCTTCGCCCAATTTCATGATTGCTCCCTTTCCGTGCTGCTTCTCGATCTGATCAATGGCAACTTTGAGTGCCTGTAATTTTGATTCTTTGTCTTCCGGCATAACGTTCTCCTAAGGTGGCAGTGGAATATTTATTACGTTCTGGTAGAACGAGCCCCTTTGCGTGAGTGTACTTTTCATCACGGCAATTTCCGCGCAACGGAACTTTAATGGTTCAAAAGTAATACTTTCAAGGGTCTTTATCAAGTTGAAAACACCGTTGCTGTTTGGCAAGCCGTTGGAGACAATTCCCTTCGTTCGTCCGAGCGTGATGTGGGGATGGAACGGGCGCTCGTCTTTTGCGAAGCCAAGTGCAGCGCACGCGGATTCTATTGTTTGAAAGCATTCTACCAATGTTGCGTTCGCATTTTGTTCAGAACCAACCCAAAAGATGCGCGGGGCTCTTTTCGAGGGGAAGCAACCTGCTTGGACCAGTGTAATTTCAAATGAAGAGAAATTTTTCACGGCGTCAGGCAAATGCCGGGAAAGTTCTTCAAGCTGCTGTGGAGTGAGATCGCCAAGAAATTTCATAGTGATGTGAAGTTTTTCCGGCGGCTCCCAACGAACCGGTAACAGCGCTTTTTTTAACTCTGCCTGAATGTTCGCGAGCTCGGTTTGGATTTCTTCCGGAGGAAAAATGCTGATGAAGGTGCGTGTGGCGTGCTCTGCGCGGGAATTCATTCTTTCCGCCCCGGCGGATTTTCAATAACCGGAATTCCCAGCAGTTTTCTTCTCAGCAGCTCCAGCGCCGCTTGGCTTGCTCTTTCCTTAAATCGCAAACGATGATCGCCGAAATTGAATTTCATCGCAAAAGTAATTTCGCGGTCAGCGTAACCGATCCACACAAGTCCGACCGGTTTTTCGGAAGTTCCGCCTGTAGGTCCGGCAATGCCGGTTGTGGAGATTGCAATGTCAGATTTAGCGCTCTCCCGCGCACCAGACGCCATTGCTTCGGCAACCTCACGGCTGACAGCTCCGTATTTTGCAAGGATGTTTTCATCCACCGAAAGCAATTCTGTTTTTGAAATATTGCTGTACGTAACATGTCCGCGGAGAAAATATTCCGAACTTCCTGAAACATTCGTGATGCGGTTGGCGATCATTCCGCCGGTACACGATTCGGCTGTTGCGAGCGTGAGTTTTCGCTCACGAAAAAGTTCGCCGATGACATCTTCCAATTCAAGCTCGCTTGAACTGTAAATATATTTTTCTGCTTTTGAGCGGATCAGCGTTTCAGCATGCAATAGTTTTTGTTCGGCGGCTTCGATGGAGTGTTCGCGAACAGTGAGACGAAGTTTTGTGCCGAATGGATTTGGCAAAAATGCCAGCGTTAAAGAGCCATCCGTGCCGGTAATTTCCTGAATGCTGCCTAATTTTTCAGAGAGAACAGATTCGCTGATGCCGGTTGTTTTCAGCGTGCGATGCCGTACAATTGATGAAAGTTTTTTCTTTTCGAAAAAAGGAATGACACTGTCTGCGACGATTTTTTCCATTTCGAATGGAACGCCCGGCATTGCGATGAGATATTTTTCTTCTGTCGTTGAACGATCTTCGAACAGCATTCCCGGTGCGCTGCCGATTGCGTTTTCCAACACAGTGCATCCGCGCGGCACCAAAGCCTGATCTGCGCTTGCTTGTGTCATACGAAGATTTCTTTGTTCAAAAAGCACTTTAATTTTATTTAAAGTTTGCTGATGTACGACAAGCTCGGTTTTGAAGAACTTGCATAGCGCTTGCTTTGTAATGTCGTCGTGCGTGGGACCAAGTCCGCCGGTAACGCACACAACATTTGCACGCTTCATCGCCGTTGCAAACGCATCGAAAATGTGTGTAAGGTTATCGCCGACACTCGACATGAATTCGACATAAATTCCAACGCCGTTAAGCTGTTCAGCAATAAATGCCTGATTCGTATTGATGACCTGCCCGATAAGCAGTTCATCGCCAATAGTAATAATTTCGCCGTTCATGAATTTTTTGAAATACACTTATGAGAAGAAGTAAATTCCAATCTGAAGCAGAAGGTTTGTATAGATTCCCGCCACGACATCATCGAGCATAATATTCCACCCGCCGTTTCGTTTGTCGAAAAGGCTCGCAGGCCATGGCTTGACGATATCGAGAATTCTAAAGATAACAAACGCAAGTGCTGCAATTGGAATTGTTTTCTGAAGAAAAATCAAACTGACCCACATTCCCAATAATTCATCAATTGTCACTTGCCGCGGATCAGAGCCATACACGGCCTCCATTTTTTCGGCGGCGAAGGCACCCAACACAAGAATGAAACACGAAAGCGGCAGAATGATATAAATTTTTTCGAAGGAGGGAAGAAAATAAATCAGCAATCCGACGAATGAACCGGCAGTGCCCGACGCAACGGGTGAAAATCCAGAGTAAAGAGCGGAGCCAAAAATTTTTGTCAGCGGCGAGAGAGAAGAAGGCGAAGCTGTTGCGCCGGTGTTACTCCGATTCTGCGGTTCGGGCATGCGTCGAGAAAAGATCTTTAATGGTTTGCCAATTACGCACTGCGTACAAAATTCCTGTCCATGCAGTGAGGAATGTAACAATCAGCATTGCGCTGAACGTTACTTCCGGTATCATGATGCGATTGACAATAGTTCCGGCGATGCTGTACAATGCCGGTGAATTTCGTACAACATACGCGATGAGGAAAAGATAAATAACGACGAGCTGCACAAACGTTTTTGTTTTTGCAAACTTGCTGGTGTCAACCGGCTTTCCTTTATATTCTGTATATGAGCGGAGCGCTGTGACCAATAGATCGCGCACGACAATAATCCACACCATCCACGCATCAGCATAGCCGATCCACGCGAACATGATGAAGGCTGTCGAAGTGAGAATTTTATCGGCGAGCGGATCAAAAAACTTTCCCCATCGTGTTATGAAACCCCAGCGCCGTGCGACCCAGCCGTCATACCAATCGGTGAGCGCGGCGATAACGTACACGAGCAGCGCTAATTGTTTGTTTGTCGTTGAATCTGATATGAGCAAGAAAGCGAAGACCGGCGTCAGAATTACACGAACAAGTGTCAATTGATTGGGCGGTGACATATAGTTAAGGTAAGGAATTACGGTAGAAGAAAAAAGAGGGAGGGGGAGAAAGAAAAAAAGCCATCGCATGATGGCTTTTTTTTTGCGCAAAGCGAATTTTTACCTAAACAGCTTTTTGAATTTTTCCCGCTTTCAAACATGAACTGCATACAACCACACGCTTGACGGAACCGTTGACAACGGCACGCACTTCCTGCAAATTGGGAAGCCAGCGGCGTGGAGTTCTGTTATTGGCGTGGCTGACATGGTGCCCCGTCATCGGCTTTTTGCCGCATATTTCACAAACTTTAGCCATGATAGTCTTTAATCCTTTCTTTCGGTTCTTAATTTCGTTCAAGAATATATGAATTTTTGTCTTGCTCCGCAATAGATTTTTCTTCTGTGATAAATAAGGCTTTTTAATTAGAGGAATCGAATATCTCTCACCGCTAAAAGAATTTTTGAAAAAGTACTTGACAAATGGTTGTACATCCATTATATTTGAATTGAAATAATTCAAACTTAAAATATATGAAATCTACAAAAAAATACGGAGAAAAGGCTGATCTGGCGTTGAGCATGTGGGTGAAATTAGCCCGGGCTTTTTCAACGTTTAACAGATTAACGGGTAAGGATATTGCGAGCTATGGCTTGACGCAGCCACAGTTTGGTTTGCTCGAAACGCTTGGTCATCTTGGGCCGATGAAGATTGGCGATTTTTGCGGAAAAATGTTGGTAAGCGGCGGCAATGTTACAGTTGTCGTAGACAATCTTGAGCGCGAAGGCCTGGTTGAAAGGGTGAGGGAAGGAGAAGATCGCAGAACAATTACGGTTCGCCTTACTGAAAAAGGAACCAAGTTGTTTAATGAGGTTTTCAAAAAACATGCTGAGTTCGTTGCCGAAATTTCATCAGTGCTAAGTGCAGATGAACAAAAAGAATTGTCCATGCTTCTTAAGAAACTCGGCACGGCTTTACAGGAAAAAGCTTAAATTTTTTTGGAACTATATTTCAAATTCAAAATGTTATAATTTAAAGGAAAGGATGGTTGTTGTGATTATTGGAAATAATGAAAAAGGAACAGTTGCAGTTCACGACTTGATTCAGAAGAGATGGAGCCCGCGTGATTTTTCACCTCGCGGCGTTGAACGGGAAAAACTAACGGCTATTTTTCAAGCGGCTCAAAGTACACCGTCGTCGTTCAATGAACAACCGTGGGCGTACATTGTTGCAGAAAAAGAAAATCCAGCCGACTTCGAACGCATTCTCAATGCGCTCGCACCACGCAATCAGGAATGGGCGCGGCATGCGCCGGTACTTATCGTGTCTCTTGCAAAACAAAATTTTGAAGTTGATGGCAGAACAAATCATCACGCTTTGTACGACCTCGGTGCAGCGTCGGCACATCTGACATTTCAGGCGACGGCGCTTGGATTACATGTTCATCAGATGGGCGGATTTTCGCGCGAAAAAATCAAGGAAGAATTTTCTGTGCCGCAGGGATTTGAGCCGATAGCGGTTCTTGCGGTCGGATATTTTGATGAAACAAAATCCCTGCCTGCAGCAATACGTAAGCGAAAGCCCGTAAAAGATTTTGTTTTCGAAAGTCATTGGGGTATATCATCGCAATTGACTGGCATTGAAGATGAAAAGGAATTCAATTTTAATTAACGATCCATTTACATTTGTTTAAATAAGGAGTATTACAATGAGTAGCAACAATGTTGACAATCCCGTTGGGACAGAAATTCTTGAACAGTCCGTCACAAAGGAAAGCACGGCGAAGAATATCGTTAGATGGAAAACAGATCCGGCGCACACCAATGTGCAATTTTCCATCCGCCACATGGTGATTGCAGAAGTAACAGGAAAGTTCAAAGAGTTCGAGGCGGCACTCACTCAACATAATGAAGATTTTTCCGGAAGCGAAATTGCGGCAACAATCAAAGCGGGCAGCATCACAACTGAAAATTCTGACCGCGATAAACATCTTGCGTCGGCGGATTTCTTTGACGTTGAAAAATATCCGGAGCTTTCTTTCGTCAGCCGGTCATTCGAGAAGATTGACGATGAACGGTACATATTGGAAGGCGACCTGACGATCCACGGAATCACGAAGCCGGTGGAAATCCGCACCGAATTTTTCGGACAAGCTGTAGATCCGTGGGGGAATCTGCGCGCCGGATTCAAAGGGACAACAAACATCAATCGCTTCGATTTCGGATTGCAGTGGAACCAAACAATCGAAACAGGCGGTTTACTTGTTGGGAAGTCTGTCGAGATCACGTTGAATCTTGAATTCATTCGTCAAAAATAATTCACAAACCAAGAGGGAGAATTATTATGAAACAATTCACAAAACCTTTTCTCGACGAGTCGTATCCGGTTTTTATTTTGCGCCTCGTTCTTGCGGCAGTGTTCATTGCGCATGGTTCACAAAAGGTGCTCGGCATTTTCGGAGGATACGGATTAGCAACAACCACGCAATTCTTTGTGTCGAAGATGCATATTCCGGTATTTCTTGCTTACATCGCAAGCTTTACAGAATTTCTCGGAGGCTTTGCGATGTTGTTCGGAATAGTAACACGTATTTTTGCTGCCGGCCTGGCAATTGATATGGCGGTTGCTATTCTCGCAGTGCACTTGAAGAACGGATTTTTCGCTCCAAGCGGATTTGAATTTCCACTTACATTGCTGGTTATTTCATTGGCGGTGTTTCTGCTTGGACCCGGAAAGCTGAGTGTTGATTCAAAACTCTTTCGGGCAGAATAATCTTGTTGTGCCGAAAAAGCACCGCAGTTAATATAAAGAAAGAGCGAGTATGAACACATATCGCCTTCCGCCGGAAGCACATATAGGAAACGTTCATCTGCGGGTTTCAAATCTTGAACGCTCGCTTCACTTCTATAGAGAGCTTCTTGGCTTCAAGGAAATTAGCCGCAACAGTTCAATGGCTGAACTTTCTGCGACAGGAAAATCTCCGGCTATTATTCTCCTGACTGAACACGCCGGCGCACAGCCGAAGCCGCCGCATACAACGGGTTTGTATCATGTGGCAATTCGTTTTCCAAATCGCCGTGCGCTTGCCGGAGTTTTCCGGAATTTGTTGAACCATCATTGGCAGTTTCAGGGCTTTGCCGATCATATTGTGAGCGAAGCATTGTATCTTGCCGATCCGGATAATAACGGAATTGAATTGTACGTTGACCGTCCGCGCACGGAATGGAAGTGGAGCGGCGATCAGATAGCAATGGGATCACTTCAGCTTGATGTTGAAAATCTTCTTGGAGAGGCAAGTAAAGAAGATGGTCTCCACCTTAAAGGCGGAGACCATTTTGGTGTTCACTCCGGTACAGATATCGGACATGTTCATCTTCATGTTTCCGATCTCGGCAAAGCGGAGAAATTCTACAACGCAATTTTGGGAATGGATGTAACGCAGCGGACATATCCGGGTGCTTTATTTCTTTCAGCCGGCGGCTATCATCATCACATCGGGGTAAATATTTGGGCGGGAAAAGGCGCGCCTCCGCCGCCTGATAACGCTGCCGGGTTAATTTCTTTTTCCGTTGAAGTTCCGGACAGAACTACAGTTGAAGAGATCCGTGTCCGTGCCGTTGATACCGGAATATCTCCGGGGAATATTACAGAAGGCGATCGTAGTCTCTCATTTTCTTTCAATGATGAAGATAAGAACAGGGTTGTAATTTCTTCTCAGGCGCTGTAGAGCAAGATTCCATCTCGCTTGGTACTGTTACGGTTTGATATGCTTGAATAAAAAACGAATGTCATGCCAGCGAAAGCTGGCATCCGGTGCTCAAATTTCTGGATTCCGGCTTTCGCCGTAATGACGCTGAAGTAAACTAAAGCATTACCTCTCGTTTTGGTATTTGCAAAATCGTCCTATATCTCGTACTTTGGCTGAGTCTTCAGGGGTAATAATTCTTAACTATTCTTACTCAGTCGGAGGTGCTTATGTTCCGCTCGAAGTTATTTTTCCTTCTGAATCTCGCTGCGATCTCTTTTCTTTCTGCCCAGCCGACAATTCATTCTTCATATTATCAAAATGATTTTTCGATGACGTCGCCGGGCGCGATGAAGTACGGATTGTACGGTTTCGATAATCCGGCGCTGCTCAATTATCTTGATTCGCCCGACCTGCTTGTCGCGTGGTCGAACCCGCTTTCTTATATCGGTAATGTAAACCGGCTGGGCATCTTTGCAGCGGTTCCTCATTTCGGGTTTGGTGCTGTGAAGCAAAGAGGTCCCATCTTTTACACGACCGATTACAGACTTTCGCTCAGCAGCGGGAGTCGCGCAGTGAGTTTTGGAATAACATACGGCTGGACAAATTCTAATGACCCGTACAAGGACTACTCAAACATTGTCAACGTTGGTGCGCTGTTCCGCCCGAGCGTGTATGCATCGTTAGGACTTGTCGGAACGGCGGCGATGCACGGCACTGACAAGGAAGGCGTTATTGACGCGGCAGTCCGCCCGTTCGGCAACGAGCTGCTTGCATTGTTTGCCGATTACACGATGGAAAAATACCGCGTCTCATCTCTTCCTAAATGGAGTGCAGGGGCGGCGGTAGAATTTTTGCCGGGTGTCCGCGCAACAGCGAGATACTTCGACACAAAAGCAATCTCAGCCGGGTTACAAATCAGCCTCGGCGCAATCGGAATTGAATCGCAGGCGCGGTACGATGAATCCGGCAGATACAGCTACAACACGTACGGAATCCGCATTGGCGCGTACGACAGAAATATTTTTCAGTCGTATTTCGTCAAGAAGAAAGAATATCTCGACCTGAATCTCTACGGTCCTATCAAATACCGGCGTTATCTTTTGTTCGATAAAAGCAAAACACTCCTTGGATTGCTTGATGCGATAGATGCCGCCGAATCCGATCCTGCGGTTTCGGGAATTGCGATCAACACATCCGGGATGAGTGCGAATCAGGAAATGCTGTGGGAACTGAGGGAGAAGCTGAAAGAATTCAAAGCGGCGGGGAAGCACGTGATCATTTTTATTGACCGCGGCGGCATAGATGAATATCACTTTGCTTCTGTGGCAGATAAAATTGTTATGGACCCGAGCGGAATGTTGATGCTGCAAGGGTTCGTGATGGGAAGAATGTATCTGAAAGGATCGCTGGAAAAGTTAGGAATCGGTTTTGACGAGTGGAGATTCTTCAAATACAAATCTGCGGACGAAACATTTTCCCGCGATAAAATGTCTGACGCCGACCGCGAACAGCGCCAGAAGTTAGTTGACGACGATTACCGTTTGGCTAAAACAGATATTTGCGAGTCGAGGAATTTTTCTTCCTCACAGTTCGATTCGTTGGTCAACGACAAAACTCTTTTTCTTCCGAACGATGCACGCGCGAACGGATTGGTTGACACGATCGGAAGATGGGATGTGGTTGAGAAGATGGCGAAAGCTCTTGAAGGTGGACCTCAATTCATGGTTCCTCCGTTCATGCTTGCGAAGAATCGGTTACCGTCGGATAATCACTGGGGCGAGCCGCCGCGGATTGCCCTGATCTATGCGCTTGGCGCTGTTGCAATGGATGAAGGAATTGCTGCGCGGCATTTAGTGAAAGATGTTGAGGCGGCGGTTGATGATCCGCGCGTAAAAGGAATTGTGCTTCGTGTTGATTCTCCCGGCGGCGATGCGATGGCATCGGATTATATTGCCGAAGCGCTGAAGAAAGCGAAAGGGAAAAAGCCTGTCATCGTTTCGCAGGGATATGTTGCGGCATCGGGCGGCTACTGGCTTTCGATGTATGCCGATACGATTGTTGCGGCGCCGAACACTATCACCGGTTCCATCGGTGTTATCGGAGGATGGCTGTATAACAAGAGCGCGAAAGAATCGCTCGGCGTTTCTACCGATTTTGTGAAAGCAGGCGAGCATGCAGACCTCGGCTTCGGAATGACGATGCCGTTCTTCGGGTTGACGCTGCCGGACAGAAATCTTACCGACGTTGAGCGGGGAAAGATGGAGCGCAGCATTAAAGCTCTGTACAAAGATTTCGTGCAGAAGGCTGCCGACGGAAGGAAGAAAAAGTTTGACGACATTGAAGCGATTGCCCAGGGAAGAGTCTGGTCCGGTTATGACGGAGAAGCGAACGGCTTAGTGGATGTGCTCGGCGGACTTTCGGATGCTATTGCAATTGCCAAAGCGAAGGCGGGAATTGGAAAGGATGAGGAGGTAAAGATCGTCGAATATCCGGCGATGAACTTGTTCAATCTCGATGCCTTTGCGCCGCGGCTTATCGGCTTTGATATAAAAAAGGATGCGACGGTTGAGTATTTGAAATTCCGTCTTGAGCACAACGGCGAGCCGCTGCCGATGCTGCCGTCGGATTATTATAGAGAAACCGATGAATCGGTTTTTAAATAATGATCTGATATTGCACAGAAACTTTCTTTCAATAGCCACGACATTCCCGCCTGCCATAGCACTTTCTATGTGCGACGGGCAGGTATGTCGTGGAAAAAGAAACTACCCACACGGGCTTTAACCCACAACAGTATGGTTTCGGCTGAAGCTGGCTTTGGTTTGGTATATTCCTCCCACGACCTGAAGGTCGTGGCAATAGAAAATCTATTTTTGCGTAACATCGGTAATGGTGTTCTTCGTTTATCCAGGGATAAATCCGCGGGCTAAAAATATTCCGCAGATATTCCGCCAAAGGCGGGTCAACCTCTGGCTGAAAAGTCTCCGCCTTGCAAGCTGCTTGAACTGCGGCGGCAAATTCTAAACGGAGATGAAGCAGCGCGTACAGGATACTTCTAAACGGGTACAGGGTTTGTCTAAACGGGTACAGGGTTTATCTAAACGCGTACAGGGTTTATCTAAACGCGTACAGGGTTTGTCTAAACGGGTACAGGGTTTATCTAAACGTGTACAGGGTTTATCTAAACGGGTACAGGGTTTGTCTAAACGCGTACAGGGTTTATCTAAACGTGTACAGGGTTTATCTAAACGGGTACAGGGTTTGTCTAAACGCGTACAGGGTTCGGCTATGGGGTCTGTTCGATAATTGGCAATTATGAATTAAGAATTATGAGTTAAGAATTAGGAATGAAGGGGCTTATGGGTGCGGCATAGGTTTTTGAGGGATAGGTATTGACATTGTGAAAAAGAAAAGGTAAGATGAACGCATTGCGCAGACAAGCCTTCCTACGCTGAAGCTTTGGAAGGCAAGTCTGTCTTCGGGCGGGCAGGTAAGAGAACCCCAGACTCTTACAGCAAGTAGCTGCCGGCAGGCAGATACGATTTTAATTTCCCCATTTTTGCCGATGGTGTTCGGCTGTGATAAGAGTAAGAAACTTGCGGGATAACATTCCAACATCTCCGGCGTGATAGCCCGCAAGAACTATGGAAAACAGATTGAAAATGAAATTTTTACTGAAATATAACATTCCTGCTACCGGCATGTTAGCCCGCAATTGTGGCAGCATAATTAATAGTTATACAAACAAAAATAAATGGCTCGAAATTTTAATTTTCATCATAAAATAGATTCTACAATGCATTACAATCGTGCAATTATTTGCCTTCATAAAGCATTTAATACGCCTGATGGAAGTTATATCTTTTATGCTGCTTTAGAATTGAGAATTTGTATTGAAAGATTCTTATTTGAATATCTTGTTATAATGAATGTTGGCGATGACAAAATAAATAAATATATGAAGGAATATCGGATTAAAAATTTGTCAAATGCCATTTACGAAGCTGAGCCTGAATTCGATAAAAAACTTGAATACACTAATTTTTATTTAGATACAATTGGCGCTGGTTTTGAAATGAAAATCCCAGATAAAGATAAATTAAATTCGTTTTATGGTAAACTTGGAAACTATCTACATAGTTTTAAGAAGCCATCAGAGACAACTAACAATGAAGAATGGTGGAATACGTTAATTCAACTACTTGAAGAGATAAGGGCACACCTATCAGAATATTTCGAAGTTCCAAGAGCTTTTTTTTCAATGAACGAAAAAGGATTGCAACTTTATCAAGCTTATAAAGATGAATCAATTTCAAAAGAAGAAATTAAAAAAAGAATTTTAGAAGGTAAGTGAAGTTTGTATAACCAGTGGCTCAAGGGCGACAGCGTTTTCGCATTTGGCATTTTACAAATTTTAGAGTTGGTCATTCCGTTTCGGCTAACTTATCAAAGGTATTAGTATTATGAAAGATTTTTGTAATTATAAAATATGTTTAACAAAATCGGCATTGTAGTTTTGGGCTGCGCCTTAGCCACCATGCCGTTAGGCAACAGCGTCAGCATCGTACCAAATGAACAGAAAACAAATATTGGAAGCGACTCGAAAATCCATTAATGAACTTGTATTGGATTTTCAAAATAACAAGTTTGACTATTTATCGGAATCTGATATTAAAATCAAACTTGTTCATCTTCTAAAGGAAAAGATAGACGTCTATATTCACAATGCCGATTCAGAAAAATCTCCAATTCACATTGTAAAATCTGAATATCCTTATCCGAATACTGTTTCCGCATATCAAAAACTCGATATTGCAATTCTTCATCCTCAGTCCCCAACTCCCGGAAGCAATCTTTGGCAGTTACCAATCTTCATAGCAATAGAATTGAAATACTCAATTGATAAACGAAAAGACAAATCTTTTCTGAATGATATTCAAAAAATCAACTCAATAAAGGATTGTAGTAGAGTCGCCTTACATTTTTCTCGCTTTCCCATAAAAGATTCATTTGATGTATTGAATACTATCGAGGTCTTTAAGAAAAACAATTATTTTGTTATTGATGATGATAAAGTTTATCGTCTTACAAATATTGAGGTCATAAAATGAAACAATTCTTCAAGCAATTATTTTCTCTATTTATTTTTTGTTTCCTTGTTGCAATTGAACTTAATGCTCAATGGATTCAATGTGAGCCACCGGTTTCAAATTTATCTCAAAAAGAATATAATATTTCTGGGATAGTATCGCTTCGTAAAACGCTTGTAATCGGAATTTATGATTTTCGAGACATTAAACTTTTGTACGACACTCCAATTGAGGCTCGTGGTGGCGTGTATATTTCAACAGATGAGGGAAATACTTGGAAAAGCTCTAGAAACGGCTTACCAAAAATATCAAACGTCTCTAAAATATTTCAATGTGCAGAAAATATTTACGTAGCAACAGATGGGGGTATATATCTTTCTTCAAATGGTGGGAAAGATTGGATACCTGCACGAAAGGGACTTCCGATTCTATCATCAGTTGGTGATCTTATATGCAGAGGTGACACAATTGTAATAATTATTCAAGAAAAACTTTCTGAACAAAATTCCATTTACCGCTCTACAAACAAAGGATTAGAATGGAAGCAAGTATCAGATTTAGAATTATATTCATTTTGTGATATGAAAAATATTGTGATTGGTGGAAGCAATGGAGGGCATCTTTATCAATCAATTAATACTTGTATCAATTGGAAAGGGTTTTATCCCGAGGCGATTAAACGTTACGTTTGGGAGGATGGTAAACAATATTCAACCAGCGATGTTTTTTCTGGCAATGTCTATCAACTACTCTCAATCAATGACAGTAGTCTATTCGCACGAACATCATCATCAGTATTTTACATTTCAAACAACAGCGAGATTTTTAAGAAAGTTGCAACTGGACTTCCGCAAAAAGGTGAAAGAGTTACTAAACTTTTTACAATCACTGATAGTGTTTATGCTCTGAACTCGTCTCGTTTTACTTCTAATGAAAAATGTGGATTATATCTTACAACTAATTTTGGCGAAAACTGGATTTATGCTGATAATGAAGGATTACCTTTAGATGAATCTTTATCAAAAGATGTAAATGAAATTACAAATCTTCTGTGTGTTGGCGATAAAATATATGCAGTGAGTTATTCTAAAGGTTTGGTAAAACGACAACTATCAGAATTTCTTCATTCATCATTAAGTAAGTAAATGCTGTTGCCTAACAAGTCACTCAACCTGACGTGCAAACCGCCGACGCGCCTGAAATATGAGTGTTGAGAAACGAACACACAACATACGTAACGAGAAGTTATCGGCGATTTAAAAACGAACTCAACCCGCTAAAACGTTTGCACGCAGGTTAGTTCCAGTCCGTTAGGCAGCACAAATGTGTCCATACTTACAATCTGTTACGATCAATAACATGCAAATATACATACCAGCCTTATCAGCATTACTTGGAGTATTTATCGGCGCAATTGTCTCAATGTATGTTGCCCGATTACAATTCCGGGCAAATGTAGTTTCTAAATATCGCCAAGATTGGATTCGCGAACTCCGTGACACTATCGCTGATTATCAATCAATTGTGGGCAGACTTGGTCTTATGAAGTATGCTCGCGCGGACGGCGAAACACACAAAGATGTACGCGATACAATAGAGCGGTTAATATTGACTAGCAACAAAATCGCTCTTATGCTTGATCTTTCTGACTCCAGGCAAAACAAATTGCATTCTCTAATGATTCAGATTCGGGTAGTTCTCGAGAAATTAGAAAAGGAAGAGAATTTTGATACAATTGCAGCATTGGCAAATCAGATCAATGACGTAAGCAGAGATATTTTTCTTTCTGAATATGGAAAAGCAAAACAAGGGAAGTAAATGTATCTTAATCGAAAGATGAATAGTGTGTGCTGCCTAACCTCTTTAATAAGTAAAGAGTCAAGAGAATAAAGTACAGCGGCGACAAAAAATTTCATCTCGTCCCCAAACAGAGTTCCAAAGGTGTGTTCCATTTGGGAACGAGGTGATAGTAATGATGGAAACATAATAAGGAGAACTTACGATGAGAAAAGATATATTTATTGTCGGTGCGATACTTCTCGGCTTATGGCTGTTCATCGGTGCCATCGGTCCGCTTCTTTATTTGCTTGCAATGTTGTTCGGGTCATTTCACCCGCAAACCGAGGCGCAAGACTATACACTGCTCAACGGAGTTGTCCATTTACTTATCGGCTTATATCTTATGTTCCGGCCGGACGATGTGTTCAACTTACTTGAACGAATGAGAGCAAAGAGAGAAGCAAACAAGATGTGAACGAAGTGGAGAAAGAGCGGTGGGGATGAGAAGATAGATTCCCGCTTTCGCAGCGTAGAACGCGGCTTCGCGGGAATGACAAATGCTCTAAGCGGGTAAGTTAGCTCACGGAGCAAAGGAACGAGAGAATTAAAAAACTGGATGCTTCCTCTTCGCTGCGCTCAGAGTCAGCATGACAAATGTGCAATGTTCTGTCCGAGTGAAATGAGGAAAAACAAATGGCATTACTGCAAGCAAAGTATGTTCATACAAATCTTATAGCCCGAGACTGGAAGAAGCTGTCGCAATTTTACCGGGAAGTTTTTGGATGTACGCCAGTTCCGCCAGAGCGGCACTATAAAGGGAATGATCTGGAGCGGGGAACGGGAGTGCCCGGTTCGGAATTACACGGCGAACATTTGCGGCTTCCGGGATACGGGGATAATGGTCCGACTTTAGAAATCTACTCGTATTCTCTTTTTGAGCAAGGGATGTTTCCTGCTGTGAATCGTCCGGGATTCGGACATATTGCATTTTCTGTTGCTGATGTTGCCGATGCACGGCGTGTGGTGATTGAAGCCGGCGGCAAAGCTGTGGGAGAAGTAGTGAGTTTGCAAACCGCAGCCGGCGATACAGTAACGTGGTGTTACGTGCGCGACACTGAAGGGAACATTATAGAATTGCAATCGTGGGCGAAAAAAGAATGATCATAAAATAGTACGTAAGCTATTCTCGTAAATTGCTGTGACAGGGACAAACCCTGAAGAAGCTTACGAGAAACTGAGACCTTCCATTTTTATTTAGGGGAAAACACGCCACATAACTCCATATTATTGGAAAAAAATCCCGCTCGTTTCTTGATTTTGGGAATACATTTGTGTAACGTCGTGTGTATTGTCGAATTACTTAACCAATCGCTATTCCTAAATCTGAGATAGTGGCATAAAAGTTGAGCCAATGAAAGAAAAATCCGCTAAGAAATCCAGGCGTATGCCAGTAAAATATTCGAAATTCGGCCGTGTTTTTGACCTTCTACCGGAATTGATTTTCATTCTGGACAAGAACGGCTCATTGGTGGACAATAATACCGCGGCGGCACGATTTCTTTCCAATGGAACCGCTGAAGTTCAGCTTGATTCCATTTTTGAAATTATGAATGAACCGGCGCGCGCTGAGTTATTGGAAGCAATGAACGGCTGCGAAGCCGAACATCAGTTTAAGACGCAGTTTGTTCTTCCGTATGGACGGGTTGCCGATGTTGAGTTGACGCTGAAGAAGTTCGACACCGTTGCGCCCGATTATTATGTTCTGATCACGAAGGATATTACTGAACAGCAAAAAAAGGAACTTGACCTTCTCCGCTTTTCGGAAGTGATCCATCACACGGTCAACCCGATCGAAATTACAGATGCAAAAGGAAAAATTATTTATGTGAATCCGGCATTCGAGCATGTAACCGGATATACCAAAGAAGAAATTATCGGCAGCAACCCGAACCTCCTCAGCAGCGGATTGCAAAGCAAAGAATTCTGGCGCACGGTGTGGGATAGAATTCTTACGGGGAAAGAGTGGGTGGGACAAATTCAGAACCGACGGAAAGACGGACGGCTGATTCACACAGAATTAGTTATCTCGCCGATCATTGACAGCGAAGGAATCGTGGTTGGATTTCTCGGCGCTCACCGCGACATTACCGAACAAAAAATGCTCGAGCAGCAGCTCGTGCGCTCACAAAAAATGGAAACGTTCGGAACACTTGCTGCCGGTATTGCACACGAAGTCGGCAATCCGCTGACATCTATTTCTTCTCTCGTTCAGGTTATCCAGCGAACAACGAAAGATAAGTTTGCGCAGGACAAATTAGAACTGGTGAAGAATCAGGTGAACCGCATCGCGAAAATTATCCGCGAGCTGGTAGATTTTTCCCGTCCGTCTGCGTATGAGATAAAGCATGCCGATGTGAACGCCATACTCCGCGACGCGCTGAACATTGTTCAGTACGGCAAGAAGGTGCACGACATTTCATTTGAAACGCATTTCGATGATGACTTGCCGCTGGCATACGTTGTCCCCGACCAGCTGGTGCAGGTGTTCCTCAATATTTTGATGAACGCTGTGGATGCATGCGAGGGGAGACAGGGAAAAATCAGCGTTATCTCACGGACAAATAGAAATGTGGTTGAAGTAAAAATAAGCGACACGGGGAAAGGAATTGCCGACGCCGATATGGAGAAAATTTTCGACCCGTTTTTCACGACAAAGGAAGTGGGGAAAGGAACGGGTCTCGGTTTGTGGGTAAGTTACGGAATTATGAAAAATTTCGGCGGCGATATCGTCGTTGAAAGCAGTGAACGTGAAGGAAGTACCTTCACCGTTGTTTTGCCTTTGTCCCGAAGGGACTCTGCCGAGAAAGGAACACGCAATGTCTGAACGAATATTAATTGCCGATGATGAAGAATTGATCCGCGAATCGCTTTCGTTTGTTCTTCGCAAGGAAGGATATGAAGTTGATGAAGCGGAGAACGGAAAACAGGCGTTCGATAAAGTGACACGAACGCCGTACGATATTGTTATCACCGATATCGAAATGCCGGAAATGCGCGGCACGGAGCTTCTTGAAAAAATCGCACAGCGCTCTCCGCAAACTTTTGTCATCATCGTAACGGCGTACGCTTCCATAGAAACTGCCGTTGATGCGCTGCGCAAAGGCGCGTATGATTACATTCTCAAGCCGATTGAGTTTGACGATCTGATCTTCCGGATTAAAAAACTGCTTGCCCACCGCGATTTGGCGCTTGAAAACACGCTTCTCCGTCAGGAGTTGAACCGCCATTATGATTTTGATAAAATTATCGGCCAGAGCGCGGCGATGCAAAAAGTATTTCAAACGATTAAAAAAGTTGCAACGAGCGACGGCACAGTGCTGATCAGCGGAAAAAGCGGAACGGGAAAAGAGCTTGTCGCGCGCGCGATTCATTACAACGGCAAACGCCAGCACAAGCGGTTTGCAGCAATTAACTGCGGCGCAATTGTAGAAACGTTATTTGAAAGCGAGCTGTTCGGACACAAGAAAGGTTCGTTTACCGGCGCCGTTGCAGACAAAGATGGAATTTTCAAATTTGCAGAAGGCGGCACGCTTTTGCTTGATGAAGTGAGTGAGATCCCTTACCATCTTCAGGTGAAATTGCTCCGCACACTCGAACAGAGAGAAATATTTCCGGTTGGCTCGAACGATCCAATCAAGATTGATGTGCGCATCATTGCGGCGACCAACCGCAACTTGCGCGAGGAAGTTGCCAACAACCGGTTCCGGGAAGATTTGTTTTATCGGTTGAATGTCGTCGAAATCCATCTGCCATCTTTAGTCGAGCGTGTGGATGATATTCCGCTGCTTGTCAATCATTTCATTGAAGATTACCGCCAGGAAATGGGACGCGCCGTTAAAGGAATTACAAACCAGGCAATGAATCTTCTGATGAGGTACCACTGGAAGGGAGAAGTGCGTGAATTGCAGAATGTTATTGAGCGTGCGATGATCTTCTGTGAAAGCGAATATATTGATGCAACACATCTTCCGGATTACATGCAAAAGCTGGGACCGAACGTGAGCGGAGAGGCAACATCGGGCAGCGTGTCGCTGAAAGACGCAACGAAGAATTTTGAGCGCCATTACATCGAGCAGACATTACAGCGCCACAGCAACAACAAAGAATCTGCCGCGCAGGAGCTGGGAATCAGCTTATCGTCGTTGTACAGAAAAATGGAAGAGTTGAATATTCCGGTGAAACAGTCCTCCGTCCCGCAAGGTGCCGGCGAATGAAGAGTATAACATTTTTTGAAACGACAAAGCACGAAGAACAATTTCTTCGGAAGAAGTTCGGCAAAACTGTGTCCGTACAATTCTTTTCAGAAAAGATTCAGGATGTGCCGGTACAGAAATTTGCAAAGTCGGATGTGATTTCGGTGTTCATTTATTCCGTTGTGACAAAAGAACTGCTCGCGAAACTGAAGAATCTGAAACTTCTGGCAACGCGCAGCACGGGATTCAATCATATCAACATAAAGGAAGCGGCGAAGCACGGTGTTACCGTGATGAATGTTCCGTATTACGGCGAGAACACCGTTGCCGAGCATACCTTTGCACTGATCCTTTCCTTATCGCGCAACATTCACAAAGCGTACGTCCGAACACTGCGCAACGATTTTTCCCTTGAAGGATTACAAGGCTCCGATCTGAAGGGAAAAACTCTCGGCGTCATCGGCGGCGGCAGTATCGGTTTACACGTGATCAAAATGGCGCGCGGTTTCGGATTGAAAGTGATCGTGTACGATGTGAAACAAAATCATTTTCTTGCCGAGACACTTGACTTCACCTATGTTCCTCTGCCGGAGCTTATGCAGCGCTCGGATATTATCACGCTCCATTGTCCGTCGAACCAACAGACGCACCATCTTTTGAATATGGAGAATATTCAGAACGTGAAGAAAGGAGCGCTGTTCATCAACACGGCACGCGGCGATTTGATTGAAACCCGCGCCTTGCATTACGCGCTCAACAACGGTATTTTCAGCGGAGCGGGACTTGATGTGTTTGAGGGGGAAGAGTTAGTGAAGGAAGAAAATCAGATGCTGACGCGCAACGTGCCGGTGGAAAAATTGCAGGCGCTTCTCCAGAAAAACATTCTGCTGAAAATGGAAAATGTTATTCTCACACCGCACATGGCGTTCGACAGCATCGAAGCGGTAGAGCGGATTCTTGAAACGACAGTGGATAATATTTTCGCCTTCGAGCAAGGAATGCCGAAGTACGTGGTAAGGTGAGGGGAAAGAAGTTGTGCGGAAAAATGTGCGGCGCTCGTATTTGAGTGACCGCACATTTTTTATTCTGAAATATTTTGAGATGGTCTTTCGTCGTGAACGGAAAGTTCAGAATTTTCTTCAGGAGGCACTATCGTTGTTTCCGGCACTGGTTTTTGTTCATGCCTTTTTCTATACACTTCATACATTATCAATGCGCCGGCAACAGAAGCATTGAGCGAATCGAATTTCCCCGACATCGGAATTCTAACCAAAAAGTCGCATTTCTCCCGAACAAGCCGCCGGATACCTTTCCCTTCGTTCCCGATGACAAGTGCAATTGGCATTGTGTAATCAATTTCCGTGAAACTTTTCTCCGCTCGCGGGTCTGCGCCGACAATCCAGACTCCTTTTTCTTTCAATTCATCTATCGTGGTGGCAATGTTCGTGACCTTTGCAACGGGGAAATGTTCGCTGGCTCCTGCTGAAGTTTTTGCGACAGTCGGACTTACCGAAGCGGCGTGATGTTTCGGAATAACGCCGCCGTGCGCGCCAACGCACAATGCGGAGCGAATGAGTGCACCGAGATTGTGCGGGTCTTCAATCTCATCGAAGATAACGAGAAAAGGTTTTTCATTCCGCGCGGGTCCGATTTCAAGTAATTCGTCAACAGAAAGAACTTTTTTCTCGCCGACAACGGCAAGCACACCTTGCGTCTGCGAGTTCTGGAATAATTGATCGAGAAGCTCCTGCGAAACATCGGCATAAGGAATATTTTTCATCCGCGCAAGACGGCGAATGTGATTGATCGGCTCGCCATGCGCGCCGCGCACGATGTAGATTTTTTCGATCGGAGTTCCGGCTTTCAGTGCTTCAATAATGGGATTGCGTCCGGCAATAAAGTCCATAGCTTAAAAAATTAAATTAAATTTAAGGTAATGAATAATTGAAATTAGGCAAAAGAGACTGTTTTGAGAATCAAAATCAGAATAGTGTCATTCCCGCGCATGCCTGCGGCAGGCAGGCGCGCGAATCCAATTATGGATGGTGCGCTTTAGTGTACCATGACGAACTTATTTTTTTAGACTGATTTTTTTTCTGCATGACATCAGAGAATAATTAACATTGTTAATTATGGCTGCCCGCTTGCTCGCGCGGCGGCTTGCGTAATAATCCGATAATGCCAAGAGCGATGAGGGGAAGCGAGATAAGCTGCGCTTCCGATAAACCGAACAGAAGCCTCGGATTGAGCCTAAGAAATTCAATTGCGAACCGCTCTGAGCCTGCCGCAACAAGATACCACATAAACATTTTTCCTTCACCGATAATTTTTTCCCTGTTCTTCCACAGAAAGAAAAAGAGAATTGAGCAAATGATGAATTCATAAATCGGTGTCGGATGGCAGAGCGTATTGTCGGGAACAATTCCGTTCGGATATTGGGAAGTGATTTCCGGGAAGCCGCGGAATGCCAGCGACGGAGGATACGTGCCGTGTGAATAATCTGCTCCCCACGGCAAGGTTGTCGGAAATCCGTAATCGCCGTCTCCTGAAAGATGGCAGCCGATACGCGCGATGCCGTACGAAAGAAGAAGTGCCGGTGATATCGCATCGGCAATTTGGAGAAAATGAACTTTCTTTTTTTTCACATAGAAATAAATGAGAGCCGTGGCGAGAAGGAAACCGCCGTACCATGTAAGCCCGCCGGGAGAGAACGCCATGCCGATCGGATCGGCGACAAAAAACGTCCAGCTTTCGATAAGGTAAAGAATTTTTGAGCCGGCAACTCCGCCGATAAGTGCGATCAGTGTGATCGTGCTTCCCATTTCGGGGCTCAGTTTTTTGCGTTTCAGTTCACTTGTGAGAAGCATGCTGCCAATGATGAAAGAAATCCCCATCATCAAGCCGTAGCTGTAAACGGTGAACGGTCCGATCTCGAAAAGTTTTGGATACATTATTTCTTTTTTGTTGCAGAGTGAAGAAGGAGCCGCTTAATATCCGGCTTATGAACCGGGCGATCCAGTTCTTGTTCCCTGTGTTGTTCAAATAATTCTTGCGACGTGTAAAGAGAAGCAAATACATGTTCCGGCTGAGAAAGAATTGAAACCGAGGAAGAGGAAATTTTCAACACGAAAAGGTTTTCCTCTCCATCAATCTTTCTGAGAATAAAGTTGTGTTTCCCTTTAACATCGAAATAGACTTTACGAAATCGTGCTGCGCCGAACGACGGCATGCTGAGTTCCGGCGCCCGCAGCCCGTGCAACGACCAGATTGTCGTGTCATCCAACCGATGATCTTCGACGACGACCTCGTAATTGAAATTGCTGAATTGTTTCACGGTTTCAATGAGAAATAACGTTCCGGCTTTCTTTAATGTTTCATCAAACGTCGGGATGATGAGTATGCGATATTCAAGGCCTTTGTGTTTTTTTCTCGCCATAGAACCGGCAGCCGTCACTTTCGTAATGAGTTCATTCTGATAAAACTTTCGCCAGATCAGCAAAGGGAACTTCGCGTTCGTTTTTCACCCGCAAGTTTTTCAACACCGCTGCTTGCTTGTTCAGTTCCTCTGCGCCAACCACGGTCACAAATGCTGCACGCTGTCTGTCGGCTTCACGCATTTGCGCTTTCAAACTGCGGTGAAGAAAATCTGTCTCGGCAGCGATGCCGTGTGAACGCAGTTCCATTGTTTTTTCAAGCACCCACGAGCGCGATGTTTCGTCTGCAGCAGCCAAAAAAATTGTCGGATGAACATCGAGATCGTTAAGCAGGCCTTTTTTCTCGATGACCATCATCAGCCGTTCGAACCCTGCTGCAAAACCGATGCCCGGTGTCGGTTTTCCGCCAAGCTCTTGTGCGAGAAGGTCATAACGTCCGCCGCCGGCAAGCGCATCTTGCGATCCTAATTCGCTGCTGGTAAGTTCGAACGCTGTTTTTGTGTAGTAATCAAGCCCGCGGACAAGGCGCCCATCCACGACGTACGAAATTCCGAGCGAGGAGAGGAATGATTTCACCTTTTCAAAATGTGAGGAGCATTCTTCGCAAAGATAATTTGTGATCAGCGGCATTGATGACGTAAGACGCAGATCGTCCTCGTTTTTTGAATCAAGCACGCGCATCGGATTTTGTTCAATGCGGCGCTGGCTTTCCGGGGAAAGCTGTGGAGCGATTTTTCGCAGTTCCGTTTGAAGAATTTCTTTGTAGCGCGGCCTGCATTTTTCACATCCCACAGAATTAATCTTGAGCGCGTAGTTTGTAAGCGAGAGTTGACGATAGACTTCAATTGTCATGGCGATAATTTCAGCATCCGCTTCTGCAAACGGCGAGCCGATAGCTTCCGCGCCGAATTGATGAAACTGGCGCAGCCGCCCTGCCTGCGGCCGTTCCTGCCGAAACATCGGAGAGATGTAATACACTTTGACAAGCGGCTGCGCTTCGCCAAGATTGTTCTGGATGAAAGAGCGAATGACTGAAGCTGTGCCTTCGGGTTTCAACGTGAGGCTGTCATCGCTCCGGTCGGTGAAAGTATACATTTCTTTGCCGACGATGTCTGTCAACTCGCCGATGCTTCGTGCAAACAGTGAAGTCTGTTCAAAGATCGGCGTACGAATTTCTTTGTAATTGTACCGATGAAATACCGCGCGGACGACGGATTCCACATGTTGCCATCGTGCCGTTTCCGGCGGCAGAATATCTTTTGTGCCTCGAATGGATTTGAACGTCACTGCACTACTGCCTTTAGAACTTGATTCTCACCGAAAGCTCCGACTCACAAAGAGGGTTACTTGTTGCGGCGCAGACGCCGCAGGATCTGAAGGAGTCCCTTTGGGACATGGCATTCCGAACGTCTTACGTATCCAGATATGTCGCTTCCTCTTTTTTAAAAACCTCCAGCACGTCAGAAGGGGAAGCGGCATTGAGCAACTTTTTCCGGAAGTCTTCCTTATTCATGAGGCGGGAGATTCTGCTGAGGAGTTTAATGTGCGGCCCAACCATATTGTCTTTGCCGACGAGAAGAAAAACAAGCCTCACCGGCTGTTCGTCGAGCGATTGGTAATCAATCGCTTCTTCAGTTACTGCAAATGCAGCGACGATATCGGAAACTGCGTCTGTTTTTCCATGAGGAATGGCAAAGCCGTTGCCAACACCGGTGGACATTATTTTTTCTCTTTCAAAAATTGCCTGCCTGACTTTTTCTTTGTCAGTGACTTTTTTTGAGTCCCCGATGATCTCTATCATCGTGTTGATGATTTCGTCCTTTGAGTGCCCCGGCAACTGCGTTCTAATCATTGATTCGTCGAGAATATCGCTTACTCTCATAATTGCATTGGTCTCCTAGTGCGTGTCAACCGACGAGCTAATATACGCTTTTGAGTTTGCATTGTAAAGAGAGTGTTCCCGAAGGCCGGATTTTTTTTCCGCACGAATGTCAAAAAATGAAATCATTCTTTAGCATCTCTCCAAGAAAGAATTTGTTCTTCGTATTGTGAAGCGAGCAACGCTGCAGTTTCTTCTGCTGCAGATTCTGAGTAGACATGAAACAGGGGCCGCGTATGGTCCGGCCACACCAGCACTGATGTTGCAGATTCATCGTTCTCATACAGAATTTTTACACCGTCTATCAACAAACGATGCTTGCCTTCCGTTTCCTTCATCATATAGCGCATCACTTTGCCTTTGCGATCCCATGGACAATGGATGTTCCGTTCTACTCGGTGCAGCCGCGGAATTTGCTTGTCCAATTCGCCGAATCGTTTTCCGGCGAGTGCCATCAATTCCAGAATCTTTGCGACGGTGTACATTCCATCGCTCGCAAAAAGAAAATTGGTGAAAATGAACCCGCCCTTTGTGCCGCCGACAAATTGTACATCTTTTGTCGTTGCCGCCTCCATCAGCGATAGGTGGCTGTTGCGCGTTTTGATGACCTCGACTCCCATTGAATGCGCGATAAGATCAATTTCGGCAGATGCCGTGATAGGCACTGCAATTTTTTTTACCTCGGTATTGACGCTGAGATAGAGGTACGTTACCAGTGTTAAGAGGCGGTCGTTGTGAATGAATTTTCCATCCTCGTCAACAACGAACGTTTTTTCTCCTCCTGCATCAATGAGAAATCCGATATCGTAGCCGAGCGAGGTCACGATATGGGTGAGGTGAGAAACCGCGGCGTCGAATTCAGCCGAATTGCGCGTCAGCTTTTTGTGATCGAGATAAGCGTTTTGCGCCAGCACCTGGCATTGAAGCGAGCCGAGAATTGTCGGGAAAATTGTAGACGCTACGCCGTTTGAATAATCAATGACTAATCTGAATTTTGCTTGCGAAATTGCTTCGGTGTTGATGGTGGAGAGAAAATCCTCGACGTAACTTTCCTGTGCCCGTTCAGGAAATCCGATGCCGCCGACGCGGTCATATTCGGCGCGCGGAAAATCTTCGCCGAAAAATAAGCGTTCGACAGATTTCGTTTTATTGGACGGAAGGTCCTTTCCGTTCGAGTCGAAGAAAATGATGTCGGTGAGATTTTTGTCGAACGGCGACTTGCGCACATGAAGGCCGCCTGCCATTTTCCCGCTGCGGAGTTCGTGGCGGAGAATGGGAATGGATGTTGCACGAAGGTCGCTGACGGTGATTCCGGCGGACATCAATCCACACATCACAGCACGGTTCATCATTCGCGAGACATTGTCGGAATCGCGGCTTGTAAGCACTGTTTTTCCTTTTCCAACAAACGCGCCGAATGCAGCGCCGAGCTTTGCGCCGAATTCCGGATTCATTTCAATGTTTGCAAGTCCGGTAACGCGAGCATCGGAAAATAATTCGCGCAGCCATTTGTCTTCCCATACCAAACTGCGTGTAAGTACAGCGCCGTCTTCCACCACTTTGTCTGGCCACAGTTTAATGTTCGGTGCGAGCCGGCTTTCTTTTCCTATGGTGCAGCGGTCGCTGACGAATACGTTGTCGCTGATATTTGCTTCGTCCCCCACGATGCAGCCTTTGCCGATAACGCAGGAAGACAGTTCCGCATATTTCCCGACGGTGCTTTTTGACCAAAGAATGGAATTACGAATGACAGCTCCATCTCCGATTACGCAATCATTTCCAAGCACAGATTTAATAATGCGGACATTTTTTCCGATAGTACAATTTTTTCCGACGAGTACTGTACCTTGAAGGTTTTTTGAATCGGTATTGATGATCGAGCCTTCACCGACGTAACACGTTCCGGTTTTTTCTCCTTCAAATTGAAGTTTGACGAGGCCGTCGAGCGCATCGAGATGTGCTTCCTGATATTCATTAAGGTTCCCGACATCGCGCCAATAGCCGTCCGTGATGTAGCCATACAATCCGAGGTCTTTTTCCAGCATAAGCGGGAATAGATTTTTGCTGAAGTCATATTCTTGGTGAAACGGCACCATCTCGAGAACTTCCGGCTCGATGATATAAATTCCGGTGTTAATCGTGTCGCTGAATAATTCGCCCCACGAGGGTTTTTCAAGGAAGCGCGTAATCTTTCCATCTGCACTTGCGATGACAACGCCGAATTGCAGCGGGTTTTTTGCGCGCGTGAGAACAATAGTGGCTTTTGCTTTTTTCTTTTCGTGAAACTCGATCGCTTTTGTTAAATCAAAATCGGTCAGCACGTCGCCGCTGATGATGATGAAACGTTCATCAAGAAAATCTGCCGCATTGCGAACGCTGCCGGCTGTGCCGTAATCTGCTTCAGCTTTTCGGTACTGCATCGAAACGCCGAAACCGGATCCGTCTTCAAAATATGACGAGATCTTTTCCGGCTGATAAAAAAGTGTAGCCACGATATCGGTTATACCGTGCTGCTTCAACAAGTCGACAATGTGCTGCATCATCGGTTTGTTCATCATCGGAACCATCGGCTTTGGAATATTGCACGTGAGTGGCCGCAGCCGCGTTCCGAATCCGCCTGACATGATGACTGCTTTCATAGTGACTGAGGTTTGAAGGTGCGTTGAATGAAAGGTCTTTATATTATATAGATAGTACTAATTTTTTTCGTTCACGGCAACTTTTCTAAGTTATTGTCGTCATTTTGATTAGCGATTATTCACCTTGACTTTAGCGCAAAAATTGGATAAATTTCCCCGTTCTAGCTTTTTCAAGAATCCACGAGGGCTCTAAATGCCAGAGAAGGCGCACAAAATCGCCGTTAAAAGGATTTTTTCGAGGTTGTTAACTGAAAACGGCGTGATAGGCGGCATTGGAGTCCTTCTCTTTTTTTTAGGGCTATGGGTGCATTCAACGGCGGCGAAAGTCTTTTGCTTTATGACCGCTGTTGTGGCGTTTTATTTTATTGTTCAATCGTACAGATGGAAGCGTAACCGCACAGTTGCAAATGTGAATGACGAAGAACAGACAGATACAATAACAAAGAAAAAAGTTTTAGTGTTCGACGATTCCGGTTCTTTTTATGATGACGAAGTCGCCGATTCTCCGATGGAAGATCGTATCCCTGCTGCAGCGGAAGAAGAAATGGAACATCCTGAAGGCGGCATAGAACCACATGTGCCGGCAAACGAGAAAGAAGAATGGCCATTCAAGCACGAAGTTGAGCATCGTACCCCTCCGGTAAAGAATCAGGGTCCGATTACGCTGGATGTTTCGTTTTTTATTGATTCGGAGTCTTCCTCGTTCGACGGAGTGAAAGATCCCGAAGCAGAATTTCATTACCTGTTGAAAAAAGTTCTCTCGGTTATCAAAGAGACATTGTTTGTTCACACTGTGACTTTTTTTTGGATAAATCATAACTCGAAAAAGATGATTCTTGAAAGCTCTGTGAGCGACTGTGAAATGCTCACAGCCGAAAAAAAACTTTCATTTGGCAGCGATATGATAAGCCATGTTGCGCTATCCGGCGAGCCGGAAGTCATCAGTCAAATAGCAGCGGGTGCGGAACAGGATGCAATTCCATATTACACGATGCAGCAGCATGTTCGCTCGTTCGTTGGCGTTCCTGTTTTTTATTCCGGGAAACCGTCTGGGACCCATCCTATCGCGGTATTGGCTGCCGATAGCAAAGAGGAAGATGCGTTCGGAAAAGAAACACTTGTGATGTTCGCGCATTATTCCAAGCTGCTCGCATCGCTTTTGAAAAGTCACACGGAAAAATACGATTTGCTTTCCGATGTTGCATTGTTAAAAGCTGACAAGCATGTCTGGAGCAAGGTGTTGAAGAATGCAGATATTTCTGTCGTTATCAACACATTGGTGGACGAGGTCGCCAGATTGCTTTCCTGGGATGCGCTGGCAGTAACATTATTTGATGAACATCAACAGCAGTGGGCAATTGCTTCGGTTCGTACGCGGCGGAACGATAAATATGTTGTCGCAAAACAAGCAGTGGATTTTAATTCGAGCATTGTTGCAGAAACAATCAAAAGCAACGCCGTGCAGCATATTCCCGATCTTTCTTCGGCGAACAACGTTCGCTTTTTTGCCGGTGAGCAGGCAATGGGTATACCGCAACACGGTTCGTTTTTTGCGGTCCCGATTTCATCGAGCACCAAATGTTTCGGCGTGCTGAGTGCGGAAAAAAGAGAGGCAAATGGATTTGAAAAGAAAGATGCCGCAGTGATACAGCATCTCGCATCCATTGCGGCGACAGCGCTGGAAGTTCACGAAGCGAATGATCTTCTCAAAGATTTGGTAACGATTGATGATGCGACAGGCACGCTTACAAAAAGATTTTTGTTGCAACGCTTAACAGAAGAAATAGACCGTGCCGACGATTTTGGTGCGGATCTTTCTTTTGTATTGATGTCAATTTCACAATTATCCGACATCGCTGCGCGATATGGAAAGCAAGGTGTGGACAATGCGGTTCACAGAGTAGCATCAATACTTCGCTCGAGCGTCCGTTCGTACGATCTTGTGGGGCGCTTTGATGCTGCGGTTTTCGGCATCGCTCTTGTCAGTACAACGGCGAATGATGCATATTTATGGGCGGAGAAAATCCGCTCAGCGATTGCCAGCACTGTTATTACAAGCGATCAGAAAACATTTTCTGTGACGGTATCGGGCGGGATTTGCGGCGTTTCGGAAGGAATGAAGTTTGAGGAATGTGTTTCTAAAACGGAACAGGTGTTGCGTAAGGCAATCGAATCCGGCGGGAACACGATACGAGTTTTTTAATGTTGTTTACTCAGCTACAGGCTGATCTGCCTGCGGCTGAAATGTCTATTTATTTATGTTAAGGAGCAGGAATGGCAAAGCAAACCGATTTTGCTGAGAAAGCGAAAAAAGCAAGCGCAGAACGCGGCATCAAATGTCCGAAATGCGGCACAGTGAAGGTGCCGACCGCTTTTATCAATTCTGTGAAAACCGAAGCGGGAACGTACAAATTTAACCGGCAACTGGTTCAAGTGTGCAAGTGCAACGAGAAATCGGTGTACGCATAATTGAGCACGAAGCGAAAAATTATTTTCATTATTCTTGACGGCGTCGGAATCGGAGAATTGCCGGATGCACATTTGTACGGCGATGCCGGAGCAAATACGCTCGCTCATACTGCTTCCGCTGTTGGAGGAGTACATCTTCCGGTTCTTGGATCGTTAGGATTAGGAAATATTTTTTCGTTGCGCGGAGTTCCACCCGCCGCAGATCCCCTGGGTTGTTACGGAAAAATGTCTGAAGTTTCCAAAGGAAAGGACAGCACGACAGGACACTGGGAAATTTCCGGCATTATCGTGAAAAATGATTTTCCGTACTATCCGAAAGGATTCCCTCCGGAGGTCGTTGAGAAATTTCTTTCAGTTACCGGCGCCAAAGGCATTTTGGGAAATAAAGCGGCATCGGGAACAGAGATCATTCAAGAGCTAGGTGACGAGCATCTCCGTACCGGTTATCCGATTGTGTACACATCGGCAGATTCTGTTTTTCAAATTGCAGCGCACGAAAAAATCATTCCGCTGGAGTCGCTTTATGTAATGTGCCGGGCGGCGCGCGACAGCGTGATGATTGGTAAACATGCCGTTGGCCGTGTGATCGCTCGTCCGTTTATCGGCACAAGCGGAAAATACACCCGCACACCGGATCGAAAAGATTTTGCATTGACCGCACCGGGAACAACCGTGCTGGATATTCTTTATCGCAGCAGCGTGCCGACGGTCGCCATTGGAAAAATTGACGACCTTTTTTCCGGCAGAGGTTTGCAGGAAAAGGTCCACACACATTCGAATGCCGAGGGCATCGAAGAAATTATTTCGCGGTCACGGTCAATGTCTCATGGTTTGTTGATGGCGAATCTTGTTGACTTCGATATGTTGTTCGGGCATCGTCAGGATGCGAAAGGCATGGCGGAAGCGCTTGAGTATTTCGATTCCAAGCTTCCCGAAATTCTTTCGACGATTCACGAAGACGATGCGCTCATCATCACAGCTGATCACGGCAATGACCCGACGGATGCAAGTACCGATCATTCACGGGAATACGTTCCGCTTTTGTGGTATTCTGAAAAAGGTAAGCGTGGAATTGATATCGGCATCAGAAAAACATTCGCCGATGCCGGAAAAACGATTGCGGAATATTTCGATGTTGACGGCTCTGAACTCGCAGGCGCAAGTTTTCTCAATCTGGTGATGAACTGATGGCGGAACACGCAAAACATAAAGTCGAATTTGAAGTGGAAGTTGACGAGCGCGGACATGTACGATTTTCACGCAACATTGCCCGCGAGCTTCATCTTCGCCGCGGCGATAAAGCAACGGTGCGGATTGTCGGCGGTGTTCTTTCAAAAGAACTGACAGCGCGCAACGTCACCGATGAGGAAATCGAAACGATCGGCACTGTGCAGTACGAAGATCGTGAACATGTGATGCGCTTCTTGAAAGCGCAAGGCGTGCTCGCGGCCGACCGCGCATTCAGGAAACGGTTGAAAGGCGCGGTGTGATATCAAAAATTATAGTGGACACTGATCTGCTGGCTGATCATCTCTTGCAGCGCAGCGGCGTGTCGCTTCTTCGTACCATCATGGGAAGATTTTTCTGTTATACGACCGTGTTTAACGCGATTGAGTTATTTGCGCTTGCAGAATCTGAAAAGGAAATTCGCGCCGTTAACGATGCAATGGACACAATGAAAATTCTCGGTGTGAATTCTAAAAGTGCGGCAACATTTGGAAAACTGCTTGCGAAGTCGCGCCGGAAAAAAGTTCCCGATGTTGCGGCTCTTATCGCGGGAGTTTGCATTGAAAGCAAATTACCCATTGTGTCATTGAATCCAAAACGGTTTTTCAGCGTTAAAGAAGTTAAAGTTATCCATGCGCGAGAGCTGAAATTCCGCATCAAAAACGTGAACATTTGAAAGCACTTCGCCATGATTCTTGGAAAAGTTATCGGTACGGTCTGGGCAACGCGCAAAGATGAAGCGCTTGTCGGCACGTCGCTGCAAATTGTGCGGCATGTTGATTTGGATTATACGTTGAAAGACCAATTCGTGATTGCCGTTGATACAGTGCAAGCAGGCGTCGGCGATATTGTTCTCGTCGCAACAGGGAGTTCGGCGCGCCAAACAGCCATCACTAAAAATAAGCCGGTTGATGCCGTGATTATGGCGGTTGTAGATAAACTTGATGTTACGCCGAACAGGAAGTAGCCGCAGACTTCATGTCTACGGAAGTTTAAACGGATAAATAGAAATGTTTCTCGCAGAAGTCATCGGTACAATCTGGGCGACACGCAAAGACGGCAATCTGAAGAATTTCAAGTTGCAGTTCATTCAGCCGCTGACATCGCAGCGGGAAAAATCCGGCGCACCTATTGTTGCCGTTGATACAGTGGGAGCAGGCGTTGGTGAAACAGTGTTTTATATTACAGCGGCTGAAGCGGTTATTCCGCTGCCGGTTGAAATGGCTCCGGTTGATGCAAGCATCGTCGGCATTGTTGACCGGATTGATAACGAAATTAAATCATAATTGGATGGTATAGCAGAATGGTAAAGATCACAAAACAGTACACAAACCGTGAAAATCAATCTCTTGATAAATATTTACAGGAAATCGGCAAGGTCGATCTGCTGACGCCAAATGAAGAAATTGATTTAGCGCAGCGGATCAAAAAAGGTGATCAGAAGGCTCTCGAAAAATTAACGAAAGCCAACCTTCGATTTGTTGTGAGCGTTGCAAAACAATATCAGAATCAAGGGCTGTCGCTCGGCGATTTGATCAACGAAGGAAACCTCGGCTTGATCAAAGCGGCAAAGCGTTTTGATGAGACGCGCGGATTTAAATTTATTTCATACGCCGTGTGGTGGATTCGTCAATCTATTTTGCAGGCGCTGGCGGAACAATCGCGTATTGTGCGGCTGCCGCTCAACCGCGTTGGCGCGTTGAATAAAATCGGCAAAGCATTCAGTACGCTGGAACAGGAATTCGAGCGCGAGCCGAGCGCCAGCGAACTTGCTGAAGAGCTTGACATGTCGCTCTTCGAAGTTGCCGACACGTTGAAAATTTCCGGCCGCCATCTGTCAATGGATGCGCCGTTCTCGCAAGGCGAAGATAATCGCTTGCTCGATGTGATCCAGGATGAACGCCAGCCGGCGCCCGACAGCACACTGATGGAAGAATCGTTGAGGGAAGAAGTCCAGCGTGCTCTTGCAACATTAAGCGAGCGCGAAGCCGAAGTCATCCGCTTATATTTTGGTCTGCAGCGCGAACATTCTCTGACGCTGGAAGAAATCGGCGAAAAATTCAGTCTGACACGCGAGCGTGTCCGCCAGATTAAAGAGAAAGCGATCCGCCGTTTGCGCCATGCTTCGCGAAGCAAGCAGCTGCGTTCGTATCTCGGCTGATTCAAAGCAAGAGGAAAAGCGGTTCGCGATGCCGTTTGTGCGAGCGGAGTGATGGTTTACACATTCATAGATGAATGATGAAATTTTTTTTTGCGTTGATTGTTGCCTGCATCATCATCGGCTGCGGAACATCATCGCCCCGCTTCCGGGAAGAAAATTCGCGCCCCGCGAAAACCGGGAAACCGGAACACCGAACGGACGGCGTTCGATTTTCATCCAAGCATGTTGAAGAAGAAATAAAAGAGGATGACCGCAAGGTAGATGTACCATCGGTGGTAAAAAGGTTCTCTTCATCTTCATCAAAAAAAGTAATTCAACCGCCGGAAAAAAAGCTTGAGCTGAAAGAAAATCCTGACTCCCATAAAACCAGCGCTGAAATTGCTGCTGCGCCGCTTAATAAGCAAAAAATGATGGATGTGATTCTCACCTATTTGGGAACGCCGTACAAATACGGAGGCGAGACAAAAGACGGAATTGATTGCTCTGCGTTTACGAGTCAGGTCTACAGCAAATCGGTGAACATCACTCTTCCGCGCAGCACGGATGCACAAATTAATAAGGGAACGCCGGTGTCATTCGAAGAGCTGCGTTTCGGCGATTTGCTCTTTTTCAATACCACGGGAAGAAACCCTTCGCACGTTGGCATTTATATCGGAGACGGATTGTTTGCGCATGCAAGCGAAGCGTTTGGCGTAACAATTTCTTCGCTGGAAAGCTTATATTACAAAAAACATTACACCGAAGCGCGGCGCATTATTCAATAAGGAGCATTGAATAA
This sequence comes from Bacteroidota bacterium, assembly GCA_021796215.1. GTDB lineage: Bacteria > Bacteroidota > Ignavibacteria > UBA10030 > UBA8401 > JAJYOI01. The sequence goes on along the minus strand of JAJYOK010000014.1, from coordinate 28,228 downwards.
CTGGATTGCTGATTTTGCATTTTTCAATAAACCGGTTTTCAAGATGATTCTATACAACTTTATTTAATAACCGATGTTATGCAGAAACCGGTTTTAACAGCCCGACATTTACGTCGGGGGAAAAGCAGCACCCACGTGCTTTCGGGCTTTAGCCAAAAAAAGATTGTTTTGACTAAAGCCGGTTTTGGGTTTTGACTTCTAAGCCCACGACCTGAAGATCGCGGCAATAGAAATCTATCTTTGCGTAACATCAATTAATAATTTATTCAGAAGATCTTTATGTCCATATTACCGGTCTATTTATATGGCAGCGAAGTGCTGCGAACAAAAACGCAGCCGATCGCTGAAGTGTCGGACCAGACCATTCAGCTTATTCAGGATATGTTTGCAACGATGCGCGAAGCGAGCGGTATCGGGCTTGCGGCAAACCAAGTCGGAAGAGAAGAGCGGCTTCTTGTCGTGGATATTTCGGATGCTGAAGAAAATAAAGAAGCAAAGCCTCTGGTGATTATCAATCCGGAAATTCTTGCAGAAGACGGCGAAGCGGAATTGGAAGAAGGCTGCTTAAGTATTCCGGAAATCCGAGACAAGGTTACGCGCGCGGAAAATATTCGTGTGCGCTTTCGCGATGCAAATTTCAAAAAACAGGAAATTGAAGCGGATGGAATGCTTGCGCGCGTTATTCTCCACGAGATCGATCATCTTGACGGCGTGCTGTTCACCGACCACCTTAGCGCGACAAAACGCGCTCTTTTGAAAAGCAAGCTGAAAAAAATTTCCAAAGGTGAAGTCGAAACGAAATATCCCGTTGTCGTCGTTCCTCCCCCAAAAAAGAAAAGATAACAGTTCACGGCAATGGCGCAAAATCGCTATGAATTCAGCAAGCGATCAAAAAAGCAGCGAGGAAGTTTCTGAACCCGGTGGAAAAAATTTAAAGATTTTTAGCGCCGCAGTAAACAAGTCTTTTGCACTCCCAACATGAAAATAATATTTATGGGGACTCCCGACTTTGCCATTCCAAGTCTGGAAATCCTTCTCAAAAATCAGTATGATGTTGCGGCGGTAGTGACTGCGCCGGATAAGCCGCGCGGACGCGGGCAGCAAGTTTCATTTACGCCGGTAAAAGAATTTTCCGTGAAGCATTCACTGCCGGTGCTGCAGCCTGCATCGCTGAAAGAGCCGTCGTTCATTTCCTCGCTTCAACAAATTCAGCCTGACCTTTTTGTCGTCGTTGCGTTTCGCATTCTTCCGAAAGAAGTTTTTTCCATTCCGGCAAAAGGCGCATTCAATCTTCACGCTTCGCTTCTGCCCAAATACCGTGGCGCCGCGCCGATCAATTGGGCGATCATCAACGGCGAAAAAGAATCCGGCGTTACCACATTTTTTTTACAGGAAGCAGTTGATACCGGCACTATCATTTTGCAGGCGCGCGTTGCGATTGGAGAAACGATGACTGCCGGAGAATTGCACGATGTTCTTGCCGATGTCGGCGCTGAAATTGTTCTGCAAACAGTGCGATTGATTGAACTCGGTAAAGCGAACCCGCGTTCACAAAATGACACACTTGCTTCGCCAGCTCCGAAAATATTCAAAGACGGCTGCCGGATTCAATGGGAAAAGTCATCGAGAGAGATACACAATTTCATTCGCGGACTTTCGCCGTACCCGACCGCGTGGACAACACATGACGGAAAACAATTGAAAATTTACCGGAGTCAAATTACAGCGATGCAGCATTCAATGAAGGCTGGAGAAGTTTTGGTTGATGGTTCAGCGCTTTATGTCGGCAGCAGCGACGGCGCAGTCCAAATTCTTGAACTTCAGCAGGAAGGGAAAAAGAGAATGTCCGTTGCTGAGTTTCTCAGAGGTTATCGTTTTTCGGCCGGCGTTGTGCTCGATTGAGATACGTGGTTACATTGACTTTTTTTCCCAGTTTGACTATATTTTCCAAGCCTTTTTCACACGTTTCAGCTAAGATATAGAGCATTTCAATGGAAAGTTACGCTTTCTGTATATTTCTAGTCATCGTTTTATATATGCTGTGAACTACGAAGAGGGAATTGTTCTTCCCTCTTTTTGTTTTTTTAAGAGTACACTCCCGAAGGGATTTTCAATATGGCAGACAAACAATACGACGTTGTTATCATTGGAGGCGGTCCCGGCGGCTACATTGCGGGAATTCGCGCCGGACAGCTTGGCTTAAAAACTCTTGTCGTTGAAAAAGATAAGCTCGGCGGCATTTGTTTGAACTGGGGCTGCATTCCGACAAAAGCACTATTAAAAAATGCAGAAATTTACAATCTGCTTCGCCACGCCGACGATTTTGGATTTTCATTCAGCAATCTCAAGGCGGATTTTTCAAAAGCAGTAAAGCGCAGCCGCGATATCGCCGCGAAATCGTCAAAGGGAATTGAGTTTCTTTTTAAGAAGAATAAAGTTGATTATCTGGCGGGAACGGCAAAGATTGTTTCCAAAAATGTTGTTGAGATTGCTCAGTCCGGGAAAACTGATAAGATCAACGCGAAGCACATCATCGTTGCAACGGGCACGCGTCCGCGCTCGTTCCCGACAATTCCGATTGACAGAAAGAAAGTAATTACGAGCACAGAGGCGATGATTCTTCCTGAGGCACCGAAGAGCATGGTCATCATCGGCGCCGGTGCAATCGGATGCGAGTTTGCATATTTCTATAATGCGTACGGCACGAAGGTGACGTTGATCGAAATGATGCCGAGCATTCTGCCGATTGAAGACCGCGAAGTGACGAAAACTCTTGCACGCGCATTCACCAAATCCGGCACCGAAGTTTTAACGGAAACGAAAGTCGAAGGCGTGAATGCGGGAAAGGAAGTAACGGTTACCATCAGCAATAAAGATGGCAAGAAAGATTTGAAAGCCGAGATTGCGCTCGTTGCGGTCGGTGTGCAGGGGAATGTTGAAAATCTCGGGCTTGAAGCGCTCGGAGTAAAGATTGAAAAATCTTTCATCAAGGTTGATCAGAATTATAAAACAAATGTTGACGGCATTTACGCAATCGGCGATGTGAACGGTCCGCCGTGGCTTGCTCATGTTGCATCGGCGGAAGGCATTGTGTGCGTTGAAGCGATTGCCGGAAAAAATCCGCAGCCGGTGAATTATGACAATATTCCGGGCTGCACGTACTGTCAGCCGCAAGTCGCCAGCGTCGGATTGACGGAAGAAAAAGCGCGCGAAAAAGGATTTGAGCTGAAGATCGGCCGTTACCCGTTTCGTTCACACGGCAAAGCACTTGCTATCAATGAAACTGAAGGATTTGTGAAGTTGATTTTTGATGCGAAGTACGGCGAATTGTTGGGCGCGCATATTATCGGCTCCGAAGCAACGGAAATGATCGCCGAGTTAGCAATTGCCCGCACGCTTGAAACAACCGCCGACCAAATTCACGAAACAATTCACGCTCATCCGACATTGACCGAAGGTATCGGTGAAGCTGCACTTGATGCATACGGACGAGCATTGAATATTTGATGAACACAATTCTTACAGTCAATATCGGAAGAACACGCTACGCCGATGCATGGGAATTGCAGAGGAAGATTTTCTCCGCTCGTTTAGGGAAAAATATCTCCGACGTTCTTCTTTTTACAGAGCATGAGCCGGTATACACGCTCGGCAAAGGCGCCGACGGCAATCACGTTTTGGCGAACGATGATGAGCTTCGCGAGAAGAAGATTGAGCTATTTCATATTGACCGCGGCGGCGATGTAACGTTTCATGGTCCGGGGCAAATTGTCGGCTATCCGATTCTCGATCTTTCAAATTATTATCACGACATCCATCGCTATCTCCGCGATATTGAAGAAGTGCTTATCCGCGTGTTGAACGATTACGGCATTCATGCCGAGCGTTCGGATGGTTATACCGGAGTGTGGGTGAAGAATGAAAAGATTGCCGCCATCGGTGTGAAAGTGAGCCGCTGGGTAACGATGCACGGATTTGCATTCAACGTTTCAACCGATCTGTCATATTTTGATCGAATTATTCCATGCGGAATTTTTCACAAGGGGGTGACGTCGCTTCAGCAAATTCTGCACGATGTAGAACGCCTCGAAGGCAGACTCCATCCGGATTTGTTAGAAGAAGCAGAAAAACTCATTGCTCATCATTTTGGAAAAGTATTCGGCGCAGAAATTGTGCAATGCAGCTTAGAAGAGCTTTATGAAATGTTTTCGACTGAAGAGAAGCTTTTCCCGAAGGGATGGATTTCTACATGACGCGAAAAGAAACAACGGCAGTGCACAAAAGTTCTCCGCCGACAAGTGTCCCAAAGGGATTTTCAAGCGGAACGCATCGTTCGGAAAATTTGTACAAAGGAACCTTGACTGAAGAGCAGCTTGTTCATGCATTTCGCATCATGTCACTTGCGCGCGGCATTGATGAAAAATCAATGAATATGTTAAAGCAAGGCAAAGTGCTTTTTCATATCAGCGGGCCCGGACACGAAGCGTGTCAGGTTGCAACTGCGATGGCAATGCGTTCCGGTTATGACTGGGCGTATCCGTATTACCGCGATCTTGCCTTTGCGCTTCAATATGGTTCCACTCCGTACGAAATTTTTCTTGAATCAATGAACCGTGTTGGCGGACCAAGTTCCAACGGAAGACAAATGCCGTCGCATTACGGGAACAAAAAACTCCGCATTCCTGCGCAGTCAAGTCCGACGGGGACACAATTTCTTCAGGCAGTCGGCACTGCAATGGGCGCCGTACTTGAAGGGAATGATGAAGTGGTGTACGTTTCTTCGGGCGAAGGAGCGACGAGCGAAGGCGAATTCAGTGAAGCGTTAAATTGGTCGTCGCGCGAAAAATTTCCGGTCATTTTTTTGATTCAAAATAATAAGTACGCAATTTCAGTCCCCGTAAAAGATCAAATAGCAGGCGGCTCGGTTGCGGAGTTGATGAAAGGATATCCGAATCTTCTTCGTCTGCACATTGATGGTACAGATTTTTTGGAATCGTATCGTGCCGCGAAAGAAGCAGTGGAGTATACCCGCAAAAGAAACGGCCCGTGTTTGATCGAAGCGGACGTCGTTCGTCTCTTCCCGCATTCGTCTTCCGACGACCCGCGCAAGTACCGCACGCCGCAGGAAATCGAGGACGACCGCCGCCATGATCCGCTTCCGAAAATGGAAAAGCTGTTGATTGATTCCGGCATCATTTCGAAAAAAGAAATTGATGCGCTGAAAAGTGAAATCAAAAAAGAAATCGGTGAAGCAGCAGATAAAGCTGAAGCGCAAGTTCAACCGACAGCGGACACTGTTGAGCGAAATGTTTATTCTCCGGTCATCAATGTTCCCAAAGAAGGATTTGTCGAGCCCGCGCACAACGGGCAAAATATTGTCATAGTTGATGCCGTCAATCATGCGCTGCATGAAGAGATGCGTGCCAATCCAAAGATCATTGTGTACGGCGAAGATGTCGGCGGAAGTAAAGGCGGCGTGTTTACCGCAACGAAAGGATTGACAGAGGCGTTCGGATGGAAGCGATGCTTCAATTCCCCGCTTGCAGAAGCGAGCATTGTCGGTACGGCAATCGGGCTTGCAGTCCGCGGTTTCAAACCGGTGGTGGAAGTTCAATTTGGCGATTACATTTGGCCCTCGTTCATGCAATTCCGCGATGAGCTTGTTACTCTGCGTTATCGCTCTGACGGAAATTTTTCATGTCCCGCTGTGATCCGCGTTGCGGTCGGCGGTTACATTCGCGGAGGATTGTATCACAGCCAATCAATTGAAAGTTTCTTTGCACACATGCCGGGCTTGTGGATTGCGTTCCCGTCGAACGCGGCGGATGCAAAGGGTTTGCTGAAAACTGCGTGCCGTGAGGACAATCCGGTTTTGTTCTGCGAGCACAAAGGTTTGTATCGCCAATCGTTTGCTTCAAGTCCGGAGCCGGGCAATGATTATTGTTTGCCGTTCGGGCTTGCAAAAGTTAAACGCGAAGGGAGCGACATCACAGTTGTAACGTGGGGAATGCTTGTGCAGCGTTCGCTTGAGGCAGCGGCGAAATTAGAAAAGTTAGGCGCAAGTGTTGAAGTGATTGACCTTCGCACAATTATTCCGTGGGACAAAGAAACGGTGCTGAATTCTGTCCGCAAGACCGGAAAAGTTTTGGTCGCGCATGAAGATACGCGCACGGGGGGCTTTGGCGCTGAAATTGCTTCGACAATTGCTGAAGAATGTTTTCAATCGCTTGACGCTCCGGTGGTTCGCGTTGCAGCACTCGATACGCCGGTTCCGTACGCGCCAGCTCTTGAAAGCGCAATGCTGCCGCAGGAAAGCACCATCACCGCGGCGTTGAAGAAGCTGGCAGAATTTTAATAAGTCATGTTACGCAAAAAGATTATTTTGAAAATCAAAACCAGAGTAACGTCATTCCCGCGAAGGTGGGAATCTAAGTATGGATGGTACGCTAAAGCGTACCATGACGAACTTACTTTTTTAGGTGAGCTTTTCCCATGTGTAACGTGAGTTAATAAATGTTATTCACCGTGGAAAAAATGATCCTATGGCTGTTGCATTAAAGAAGAAAATTATTTCAAGGTATTTACCGAAGACAATAAAGAAGTCGAATGGCGTTCTTAAAACGCTTTCGAAAGAACAATATCTTCGTCTCTATTATTTCATGCGCCTGACGCGCGAGTTCGAAGAAGCGATTTTGAATTTGTATCGGCAGGGAAAAATTGTCGGTGGTGCGTACACCGGCAACGGCAATGAGGCAACGTCAGTGGGCAGCGCGTTTTGTTTGAAGAAGGAAGATTATCTTTTTCCGATGCACCGCGATTTGGGCGCACATTTTGCGAAAGGACAGTCCGTTCGAAATTTGATGCTGCAGCATCTCGGACGAGCGGACAGTTTGACACGCGGTCGTGATGGTACCGGGCATTATGCCGATCCATCGCTCAAAATTTACGGCAACATCAGTCATCTTGCCGCAATGATTCCCGTTGCGGCTGGCGTCGCGCTTGCAAGCAAATTGAAGAAAGAAAAATCTGTGGTGATGACATATATCGGCGATGGTGGAAGCAATGTCGGCGATTTTCATGAATCGCTTGCAATGGCCTCCGTAATGAAATTGCCGTTGGTGTTGATCATCGAAAATAATCAGTTCGCATATTCGACACCGATCGCGAAACAATTCATTGTTGAACGATTGTCAGATCGCGCTGTTGGATACGGAATTCCTGGCTTCACGATTGACGGAACAAGTGTTGATGAAGTCTATCGCGTGTGTTCGGAAGCAGTTGCGCGCGCGCGAAGAGGAGACGGACCGACGCTCATCGAATCGGTAACGATGCGCATGCACGGTCATTCGGCACACGACGGTGCAGAATATGTTCCGAAAAAATTGCTCGAAGAATGGAAGAAGAAAGATCCGCTGGTAAACACCGAGAAACTTCTTCTTGGTAAAAAGATTTTAACGCCGTCGATCAAATCGGAATACGAAAAGAAAATTGCCGATGAGCTTGATGACGCAGTTCGCTTTGCGCTTGCAAACTCTTATCCGTCCGCAGAAGAAGCGGCGGCAGGCGTTTTTGCGGAGTAAATGCTTTGAATTCGAAACTCTTAACATACATCGAAGCAATCAGCAAAGGCATGTGGGAAGAAATGGAGCGCGACCCGGCTGTGTTTCTTCTTGGCGAAGATATCGGCGGGTTCGGCGGTGCATTCAAAGCGACGAAAGGATTTTTGCAGCACTTCGGTGAAGATCGAGTTGTTGACACAGTTCTTGCCGAGTCGGCAATTCTTGGTGCGTCGGTGGGTGCCGCGCTGGCAGGAATGAAACCGGTGGCAGAAATGCAATTTTCCGATTTCGTTACATGCGGATTCAATCAGCTTGTCAATAATGCGGCAACGACGCATTACCGGTGGAATATTCCGGTGCCGATGGTTGTGCGTTTGCCGTCGGGCGCCGGTATTCATGGCGGGCCGTTTCATTCGCGGAATCCGGAGGCGTGGTTTTTTCATCAACCCGGACTGAAAATTGTTGCGCCGTCAACGCCGTATGATGCGAAAGGTTTGATCAAGGCTGCAATTCGTGACGCAAATCCGGTGTTATATTTTGAACACAAGCGGTTGTATCGTCACGTGAAAGGCGAAGTGCCTGATGACGATTACCTTGTTGAGATTGGCAAGGCAGATGTGAAGCGCCAAGGAACGGATATTTCCGTGATCACGTACGGCAGCACCGTTCATCAAGCGCTTGAAGCCGCTGAAATTTTACAACAGGAAAACGGCACGAGTGTTGAAGTTCTTGACTTGCGAAGTTTAGTGCCGCTCGACAAAGAAGCGATTCTTGCTTCCGCCCGAAAAACCGGAAAGGTGCTGATTGTGCATGAAGATAATCTTACCGGCGGAATCGGCGCCGAAGTTGCCGCGTTGATTGCCGAGTTTGCATTTCAGAATCTTGATGCGCCGATTAAACGTTTAGCTGCGATCGATACACCGACGCCGTACAGCCCGACGTTGGAAGAGTTTTTTCTTCCAAGCAAAGAAAAAGTAGTAAATGCGTTGAAGGAGTTGGCAAGATATTAGGATGGATTATTGGATCAATGAAATTATGCAACGTGATCCTATATCCATCAATACCAATAATCCAGCGGTTTTGATTTGCACCAGATACATTAACTATAAGTAATTGACGAGAGACGACTATGGCACTTGTTGACGTTGTCATGCCTCAAATGGGCGAGAGTATTGCCGAAGGAACGATCACCAAATGGCATAAAAAAATTGGCGACAAAATTGAGAAGGACGAAACACTTCTCGAGATCAGTACGGACAAAGTTGATTCTGAAATTCCGTCGCCGGCAGAGGGCATTGTTTCTGAGTTGTTGTTTCCTGAAAATCAAACTGTCAATGTTCATACGGTGATTGCACGTATTCAAACCGGAAGTCTCCTTGGGACAGATGCGAGGGCGGCAACGCCCCGTGCGTCGTCCTCAGAACCGACGACTTCGAAAGTTGAAACTCCGGCGGAAGCAGGTCAAAGCGCCGCTTCGCCGCACAGTGAACCGCCATTGCAAGCAGATGCCAAGTCTGAGCCTGTTGAATCAGTGCCGACTTCCGACAAATTTTATTCTCCGCTTGTGCTGAACATTGCGCGCACAGAAAATGTTTCTATGAATGAGTTAGAGCGCATTTCCGGCACGGGTGCGAACGGCCGTGTGACGAAAAATGATATTCTGAATTACGTTCAAAGCAAAAAAGGAACGACACAGCAAACGTATCAACAGCGGACAGCGTCGTCATATCAAGTTGAACAACCCTTTGGGTCTCCGGTTTCAAAGCCGACAGAACATCCCCGTGGGACTGCGCCTTCAAGTGCTGTGGAAATTATCAAGATGGATACCATGCGGAAAGCGATTGCCGACCACATGGTGCGAAGCGTTCATACATCGGCGCACGTCAGTTCGGTAACGGAAGCAGACGTTTCGAAGATGGTTGCGTACCGCGAACGTCACAAAACGAATTTTCAGCAGCGTGAAGGATTCAAATTGACGTTCACGCCGTTTTTTGTCGAAGCAATTGTGAAAGCGCTGAAAGACTACCCGTGGCTGAATTCGTCGGTTGAAGGTGATAATATTATTGTACGAAAAGACATTAACATTGGTGTCGCGGTCGCGCTCGACAGCGGACTTATTGTTCCGGTGGTGAAACATGCCGACAGTAAAAATCTTGTCGGACTTGCACGTGCCGTGAATGATCTTTCGAATCGTGCACGGATGAAAAAATTAACGCCGGATGAAGTGCAGGGCGGCACGTTCACAATTACCAATCCGGGAATTTTCGGGAACTTGTACGGTGCGCCGATCATCAATCAGCCGCAAGTAGCGATCCTCGGTGTCGGCGCAATCAAAAAGCGAGCGGTGGTGATTGACGATGCAATTGCGATTCGTTCTATGGTGTACATCTCGATGTCGTATGATCACCGGATCATTGACGGTGCGCTCGGCGGAATGTTTCTCCAGCGCGTCGTTGAATATTTGGAAAACTTTTCAGCCGAAGGCTGATTAGCCTTTGACGGAGATGCAAACCAGTCACACTAAAAACAAGAGAAAGGTACGGGCAAATCGTCTGCTCGTTTGAAAAATTATAAATGGAACATGTAATTCAGGAAATTTCTGTTGAAGAGCAGCCGCGGCAGCGTAAACCCGAATGGCTGAAAGCCCGTGTGCCGGGAGGCGAGAATTATTCGCGGCTCAAAAATTTAATTGATCAACGCAAGCTTCACACCGTGTGCGAAGAAGCGCGTTGTCCGAATATGGGCGAGTGCTGGAATTCCGGCACTGCGACATTCATGATTTTAGGTGATATGTGCACACGAAGCTGCGGATTTTGTGCAGTGAAAACCGGTCGTCCGGAATTTTTAGATAAAGATGAGCCGCGTCGTGTTGGAGAAGCAGTTGCGACAATGAACTTGCGCCACGCGGTCATTACGTCCGTCAATCGTGATGAATTGTTTGACGGCGGCGCACAAATTTTTGCCGACACGATTTTCGAAATCCGCAAGCGCGTTCCGAATTGCCGTATCGAAGTGTTGATTCCCGATTTTCAGGGAAGCGAGTTTGCGCTGAACATCGTGCTTGATGCACAGCCGGATATTCTTAATCACAACACCGAAACGGTGCCGCGGTTGTATCGGACGGTGCGGCCGCAAGCGCATTACAATCGTTCGCTCGAACTTCTTGATCGTGCGAAGCGGCGCGGTTTCAGGACAAAATCCGGATTGATGCTCGGACTTGGTGAAACGACTGAAGAAGTGATTGATACCATGAGCGATCTTCGGGCGGTTGAATGTGATATTCTCACTCTCGGTCAATATTTGCAGCCGACAAAGGAACATCTTCCTGTTCAGCGGTATGTTCATCCGGATGAATTCAACATGTTGAAAGAGCGCGGCATGGGAATGGGTTTCCGTTATATTGAATCGGGTCCGCTTGTCAGAAGTTCGTACCATGCGGCGGAACAATCCTAGAAAAATGGAAAATGAAAGATGGAAAATGGGAAAGATGAGACACGTTCGATTCTCGATTTTCAATTTTAAATTTTTAATGTCTTTGTGACTTTGTGGTTAAGAAAAGGGATCTGAATTAAAGGAGAAGTGATGGCAACAGTATTATCAATGAAAGAACCAAAGGAAACAAAAAAAATACGATGGAAAGATCTCGGACTTTCTTCAGCGCAGCTTATAGATTTCTATAAACGAATGCTTCTCATTCGCCGGTTCGAAGAACGTGCGGCTCAGGAGTACGGTAAAAGTAAAATCGGCGGCTTCTGCCATCTTTATATCGGTCAGGAAGCAGTCGGTGTCGGTGCGATTGAAGCATTGCGCGAAGATGATTATATCTTCTCCGCGTATCGCGACCACGGACATGCACTTGCCCGCGGTATGGACCCTAAAGTCATCATGGCAGAATTGTTCGGCAAGTTTACCGGCTGCTCAAAAGGTATGGGCGGTTCAATGCACATGTTTGATGCTTCGAAAAATTTCATGGGCGGGTACGGCATCGTCGGCGGACATATTCCACTTGCTGCTGGAACTGCGTTTGGTTCAAAATATCTTGGCAAAGATTCGGTGACGATTTGTTTCTTCGGCGAAGCAGCGGCGAATCAAGGCGTCTTCCACGAAACGCTGAATCTTGCCGCACTCTGGAAATTGCCGGTTGTTTTCATCTGCGAAAATAATCGCTACGGCATGGGAACAGCGGTGGAACGCGCACATGCAGTATGGGATATTTATCAAAAAGCATCTGCGTACGATATGAAGCGCGGATGGTTCGACGGAATGGATGTGATCGAATCGTACCGTGCAGTGAAAGCGGCCGTTGACCACGCGCGTCAATCGAACGAGCCGACACTGCTTGAAGCACGCACGTATCGTTTTCGCGGCCACTCAATGTCGGACCCCATTCACGGACATTACCGCACAAAAGAAGAAGTTGAAGAACAAAAGAAAAGCGATCCGGTTCCGCGTTTTGGAGAAGAATTACTCCATGCGGGCATCCTGACTCAGAAAGCCGTTGATGATATGGAAGCTGAAATAAAGACTATTGTGAATCAAGCCGTGGAGTTTGCAGACCAAAGTCCCGAACCGCCGGCGGATTTCTTGCGTGAAAATGTGTACAGCTGATTTACCACAAAGTCACTAAGACGCAACAATAAATGGATTATTGAGCACGTGGAAAGCTTACCATGATCTATCCATCAGTCCATTTATCCGAAAATACAATTGACAAATTTTTGTGTCTTTATGAAATTTTTTTCTAGAAAAAAGGACCTAAAATAATATGGCAGTGGTGGCATTTCGTGAAGCATTAAACCAAGCGATGTCTGAAGAGATGGAGCGCGACCCCAATGTGTTTCTCATGGGGGAAGAAGTTGCACAATACCAAGGCGCGTATAAAGTCAGCCAAGGGATGCTGCAGAAGTTCGGCGAAAAGCGTGTGATTGATACGCCGATTACAGAAGCGGGTTTTGCCGGACTTGGTATCGGTGCGGCGATGATCGGTCTTCGACCGATTGTGGAAATGATGACGTGGAATTTCGCCATTCTCGCGTTCGATCAACTTTTTAATAACGCGGCGAAAGTTCGATACATGTCCGGCGGACAATTTAAAGTGCCGATAGTTGTTCGCGGGCCCTCCGGAGCGGCACATGCGCTTGGTTCACAGCATTCTCAGTCGCTCGAATCTGTGCTGGCGCATGTTCCCGGATTAATTGTTGTTGCACCGTCAACGCCAGCGGATGGAAAAGGATTGTTGAAGTCGGCGATTCGAGACGACAATCCGGTGATGTTCATGGAAAGTGAAATGATGTACGGCCAAAAAGGCGAAGTACCGGATGGAGAATATATTATTCCTCTCGGCGTCGGCGATGTGAAGCGCGAAGGAAAAGATGTGACGATCATTGCATGGTCAAAAATGCTTCACGTCGCGCTTGCCGCCGCAGAGCAATTGGCGAAAGAAGGCGTTGAAGCTGAAATTATTGACCCGCGCACTATTCGTCCGTTGGATGAAACAATGATCCTCAATTCAGTCAAGAAAACGAATCGCTGTGTTATTGTTGAAGAAGCGTGGCCGTTTGCCAGCGTAGGGAAAGAAATTTCATCGCGAATTTACTCAAAGGCTTTTGATTTTTTGGATGCGCCAATAGAACATGTGAACGGAGCGGATGTGCCGATGCCGTATGCGCACAATCTTGAGAAGCTGATGCTACCAAGTATTCCGCGGGTGGTTGACGCTGTGAAAAAAGTTTTGTACCGATAAATGAATTTAAAACCTAAAGGTTAAAAACCATTCCCAAAGGGATTTTCAATATGGCGACAAGAATTGATATGCCGAAATTGAGCGATACTATGGACGAGGGGATCATTCTCAAGTGGCTCAAAAAAGAAGGCGAGGCAGTGAAGCAAGGCGAGATTATTGCTGAAGTTCAAACTGACAAAGCGGATATGGAACTCGAAGCGTACGATTCGGGAATTCTCCGCAAGATATTTGTCCCCGAAGGAAAGGGCGCTGCGGTCGGAAAACCGATTGCAATTATTGGCGGGGCGAGCGAAGATATTTCCGCAATGCTTGCCGGTACCGGCTCGGCGCAACCTGCCCAGCATCATGCTGAAAATTCCGTTGGGACTGAAGAAAAACTCTCCGCCCCTGCTGAAGCTCCAAGCTCTCAACGCGTTCATCTTCCAACTGCTGAGCAGGTCTCTGGAGAAAACGGCGGCAGCCGCATGAAAATTTCACCGCTGGCAAAAAAGATTGCACAAGAAAAGAACATCAACCTCTCTTCACTCAACGGCAGCGGACCGATGGGAAGAATTATCAAACGCGATGTTGAAGAAGCACTTTCGCACGGCGCGACGGCATTTGCTGCCCGGTTGAAAACCCCTTTGGTGCAAGCGGCAAACGCCTCGACGCAACAGATTTCTGTTTCAATGATGAGAAAAACAATTGCCAAGCGTTTAGTCGAAAGCAAAACAACCGCCCCGCATTTTTATGTCACGAGCGATATTAATATGAAACGCGCCATTGAATTTCGCTCGGCATTGAATTCGACAGAAGAAGTAAAGATTAGCTATAACGACATTGTTGTGAAGGCTGTTGCATTCGCGCTGCGGAAAAATCCGAGAGTGAATGCATCGTGGATGGGAGAAACAATTATTCAACACGGACAAATTCATATCGGCATTGCTGTTGCGCTTGACGAAGGATTAATTACGCCGGTAATTCGTGACGTTGATGCGAAAGGACTCGCACAAATTTCTGCTGAAGCGAAAGATCTTGCTTCACGAGCCCGCGAACGAAAATTGAAGCCGGAGGAATATACTGGCGGCACGTTCACGATCAGCAATCTTGGAATGTTCGATGTCGAAAACTTCGCCGCTATCATCAATCCGCCGGAAGCGGGAATTCTAGCCGTAGGCTCGATAACGGAAAAGCCTGTGGTTGAAAACGGAGCGATTGGTATCGGTCACCGCATGAAAATCACACTCTCGTGCGATCATCGCGTTATTGATGGAGCAGTAGGTGCTCAATTTATGTCAGACTTGAAAAACATTCTCGAAAATCCCGCTACGCTTGCGCTTTAAATTTTCTTGAAGAACGCGCTTGCATTTTTTTGAAAATTAGCGTAAATTGTAAAGCTTTTTTAGGTGAATCCTATATTTTTGAACTGCGGAGGTCGTTGTGTCTTTTGGTGATAAGAACACGCATTTTTTTAAGGAAAGTGAAATAGAGCATAAATGGTTTTTGGTTGATGCGCAGGGAAAAACACTCGGACGCGTTGCTTCTCAAGTTGCCCGTGTGTTGCGTGGAAAACACAAGCCGACATTTACGCCGAACATTGACTGCGGCGACTTCGTTGTTGTCATTAATGCCGGAAAAGTGAAACTGACGGGCAAGCGCACCGAAAGAAAGGAATATTTTCATTACACCGGCTACCCGGGAGGTGCAGTGTTTGAACAATATAAAGATATGATCAAGACCGAACCCGATCGTGTTATTGAACATGCAGTGAAAGGAATGCTGCCGCACAACCGGCTCGGTAAAAAAATTATTAAGAAACTCAAAGTGTATGCCGGTGCAGAGCATCCTCACAGTGCGCAGAAGCCGGAATCACTGACAGTATAATACATTTCTTGTTAGAAGGATTGCAATGCCTCAACATCATGTGAACAGCGTTGGACGCCGTAAGACTTCCGTTGCACGCGTTTTTTTGAAACCCGGCAGTGGAACAATTACCGTCAATCGCTCGCCGTTTGAAAAATATTTTCCTCAAGAGCTCTTCCGTGCCGATATCAGCCAGCCTTTTGTCGTGACGGAAACTTTGAGTAAGTACGATGCCGACGTTACTGTTCGTGGCGGCGGTTCGGCCGGACAAGCCGGTGCCGTGCGTTTGGGAATAGCACGGGCGTTGGTTGAACTGAACGAAGATTTTCGCAGTGTGCTGCGTTCGCATGATTTGTTAACGCGCGATCCGAGAATGGTTGAACGGAAAAAATACGGACAGAAGAAAGCCCGCAAGCGATTCCAGTTCTCAAAGCGTTAATCGGAATCGATATTTTTTGTTGTAAATTTTTTCACTATCAAACATATCTTCTGACTGGTGAAGAAGTACCCCGCCGCGGCGGGGTCCTTCATCGGGGTGACGAAGATAGAAGATCAAAACTAAACAAAGGATTATTATGCCACGTGTAGAACTCGCTGAACTGCTTGCCTCGGGTGCTCATTTCGGACACCTTACCCGTCGTTGGAATCCAAAAATGAAGCCGTACATTTTTATGGAACGGAACGGGATTCATATCATTGACCTCAAAAAATCGCAGCAGCTTCTTGATGATGCCTGCAATGCAATTTCCAACATCGTTGCCGAAGGCAAGCGCGTATTATTTGTCGGAACAAAAAAACAAGCGAAAGAAGTTGTTCAGGAACAGGCAAAGCGCTGCGGTCAGTTTTATTTTACAGAACGCTGGCTCGGCGGCGCATTGACCAATTTCACAACGATCCGAAAGAGCGTGAAGCGTCTCACCAACATCGAGAAGATGGAGACCGATGGCACGTTTGACAAGATTACAAAAAAAGAAACGCTTTTTCTTACCCGCGAAAAGGAAAAACTCAGCAAAGCACTTTCCGGCGTTGTGGACATGACGCGGCTCCCCGGTGCGTTATTTGTTGTTGATGTCAAGAAGGAGGCCATTGCCGTGAAAGAAGCAAAACGCCTTGGCGTACCGGTTCTTGCAATTGTTGATACTAACTGCGACCCCGATTTGATAGATTATATCATTCCTGCGAATGACGATGCATTGAAAGCGGTGCAGCTCATTACGAAAACAATTGCAGACGCCGTACTCGAAGGTGCTGAACGGGCAAAAGCACATCAACAGGAAGTTGCTGAAGAAGCAGAAAAAGCCGAAACCGGAACACCAGCGGAAGAAAAAGAGAAAATTGAAGAAAAATCATAACGAAGCACATTAACGATTAAGGACTGAAAAGAGTTTTATGGCTATTACAAGTGTGGAAGTAAAATTACTGCGGGAAAAAACCGGCGCCGGTATGATGGATTGTAAGCGCGCTCTTGAAGAAACCGGCGGCGACATGGAAAAAGCAATTGATTATCTTCGTAAAAAAGGGGCGGCGACGGCGGAAAAACGTGCCGGGCGCCAGGCGCATGAAGGAATCGTCATTACACGACTTATTAACAACGGCGATACAGGTGTGATCGTAGAGGTCAATTGCGAAACTGATTTTGTTGCCCGAAGCGACGATTTTAAAAATTTCGCCGCTACAGTTACAAGCGCTATTGAAACAAATAAACCAAATTCTATTGAAAAGCTGCTCACGCTCCCATATCAAAACGGTAGAGATGTTGCCGGTGCATTATCGGATCTTATTGGAAAAATTGGCGAGAAGATTGAGATTCACCGCTTCGAAGTGTTGAATGCAAAAGCGTCGCTCATAGAATCGTACACGCACATGGGCAGCAAGATTGGCGTCTTGGTTGAGGTTGCAGCGAATAGCAATACGCCGGAACATCATACGCTTGCACGCGACATTGCCATGCAAATTGCTGCAATGAATCCATCAGTCGTTTTCCGCGAAGAAGTAAAAAAAGAAACAATTGAGCACGAGCTTGAAATTTACCGCCAGCAGGCTAAGAATGAAGGCAAGCCGGATCAGGTCGTAGAAAAAATTGCAAACGGCAGGCTTGAAAAATATTTTCAGGAAGTTGTGCTTCTTGAACAGAGCTTTATCAAAGACGCTGCGAAAACGATCAAAGATGTTTTACAGGAAACGTCGGCGAAGCTCAACGATACCATTTCAATCCGGCGATTCAAGCGGTACCAGCTTGGAGATGAAAAATAATCTTCCGTTGAAAGGTCTCCTTAAGAGGCCTTTCTTTTTGTTTTCGAAAGCAACTTCATGGCACCAATTTACAAACGCATTTTGTTGAAGCTCAGCGGCGAAGCGCTGATGGGGAGCCTCGACTATGGCATCGATGCAAAAACCATTGCTGGTTTTGCGGATGAGATCAAAAGCGTTCAGGAACTTGGCGTACAAGTCGGCATTGTGATTGGCGGCGGCAATATTTATCGGGGAGTCGAAAATTCCAGCGACGGCATTGATAAAGTCACCGGTGATCACATGGGTATGTTAGCAACGGTGATCAATGCACTCGCGCTGCAAAGCGCGCTGGAACACCACGGCGTGTTTACACGGTGCCAAACGGCAATCAACATGGAACGTATTGCCGAGCCGTTCATCCGCCGCCGCGCTATCCGTCATCTTGAAAAAGGCCGCATTGTGATTTTTGCAGCAGGAACCGGCAATCCATATTTTACCACGGATACTGCCGCAGCACTGCGTGCGATTGAAATTGAAGCGGATATCATTGTCAAAGGAACGCGCGTTGACGGCGTGTATGATTCTGATCCTGAAAAAAATCCCTCCGCAGTACGCTTTCAAAAAATTTCCTACGAGGAAGTTTTCCGTAAAGATCTTCGCGTTATGGATATGACTGCAATTACACTCTGCAAAGAAAATCATCTTCCGATTGCAGTGTTCAATATGAATGTTCCATCGAACTTGAAGCGATTGGTTCTCGGCGAAAAAATCGGGACGACCGTATGCGATGGAGCGGACGTTCCTCAACAATAAAAATTCGTCCCAAAGGGATGGATTCCATGAGGATATAACTATGCTGAAACAAATTTTGAAGGAAGCTGAGACGCACATGCAAAAAGCAGTTGATGTTGTGCGTACAGAGCTTGTAAAAATTCGAACGGGAAAAGCAACAACCGCACTGCTTGATGCAGTGAAAGTTGATTATTACGGATCGCTGGTTCCATTGCAGCAAGTCGGCAGTGTCAGTGTGCCGGATGTTCATCTTGTTACTGTGCAGCCATGGGATAAAAGTATGCTTGCGCCGATTGAAAAAGCGATTATCGCGGCGAATTTAGGATTGAATCCAAGCAACGATGGAGCACTTGTGCGTATTCCGATTCCACCGCTGAACGAAGAGCGACGCAGAGAATTGGTCAAGCTGGTGAAAAAATTCGGCGAAGAAGGTAAGATTTCTATCCGCAACGTTCGCCGTGACGGTAATGAGCATTTGAAAAAAGCTGAGAAGGATGAGCATTTTTCCGAAGACGACCGGAAACGCGGCGAGCAGGAGATTCAAAAATACACCGATAAGTATATCAAAGAAATTGATTCGCTCCTTCTTCTCAAAGAGAAAGAAATCATGGAAGTCTGATCTTTGGCGATGACGGAACCGAGTTGACAATGAACAAAAAGCCTCGTAGCGTACGCATGAGGCTTTTTTGTTTTCTCTCACAATAGTGCGGAACATTATGACAGTGCAAAGCAAGGATGAACTTCGGTCAAAGCTGCTATCAGCGAGAAACGTTATGAAGGTGGAGGATGCCCGGCGCAAAAGTTCCCAGATTATTCATTTGCTTTCTTCGCTGCCGGAATTTACCGAGGCGCGATTCATTCATACGTATGTCTCGTCGAAGAAAAATGAAGTGGATACACGTTCAGTGATCGAGGAGGCGTTCAAAAAAGGAACACGTGTTGCTGTTCCGATCGCAGAGAAAGAACGTCCGCTTCTTCGTCACTCGGAAATTTTTTCGATGAACGATCTGGCAGCGGGTGCGTTTGGAATCCTGGAACCGAACAAAATTACACCGATCAATCTCAATGAAGTTGAAGTGGTGCTTGTTCCGGTGATCGGCGTTGACCGCTCCGGCACGCGGTTAGGATTCGGAGGCGGATATTACGATTCCTTTCTGCGTCACGTGTCATGTACGAAGATTGCACTTGCATACGATTTTCAGGTAATGCCCGATTTGCCGCGTGAACAACATGATGAACCTGTAACAATCATTATTACAGAGTCGGAAATCATTCATTGCCAATGATGTCGCAGAGATCTTTGTCGCGCTAATTCTGAAACATTCCAAGAGGTGCTGCGTAAGAAGAGACAGCAGTGAGTTGAAAATAGCGCTCTAGGCGGCAAGGTTATACATCACTCTACATTCAACGAGGTTATTATGGAATCGAAACGTTTATACCGGTCTCGAACCGACAAAATCATCGCCGGCGTGTGCGGAGGAATGGCAGAGTATTTTGATGTTGATCCGGTAATTATGCGGGTGCTTTTTGTGTTGCTGGCGTTTTTCGGAGGATCAGGATTTATTCTGTATCTTGCCTCGATTTTCATTATTCCAAAAAAGCCGCTGCAGACGGAAAGTGAAGCTGCACCGGCGCAGCAATCAGCTTCGAGAGGCGGCGCGCGCACGATGTTCGGTATTGTGATGATTATTTTTGGTGCGCTCATTTTGCTTGGCAATCTTGGAGTGCTTTCTTTCTTTCATTTTTGGCACTTGTCGGCATTTGTCTTTCCGATTCTTCTTATTTTAATCGGTATGGCAATCATCTATTATAAACAGGCAGAGGTTCAGCAGGAAAATTCGTCGGCTGAGACGACGGCAGAAGGAGAGATGCCGCCACACGCGGAACCGCCGAGGCGGAGAATGTTCCGGCGTTCTTCTTCCGACAAGAAATTGTTCGGCGTGTGCGGCGGGCTGGCGAATTATTTTTCGCTTGATCCAACCATCGTTCGGATATTGTATGTTATTTTGTGCCTTGCGTCGTTCGGTGCCGGCATCGTTTTATATCTTACACTGGCACTTGTTGCTCCCGACGATAGATATGTCCCTAAACAATCGTAAGAAATTTTACAATGTCTCCTTCGGAGGTGTTTCATGACGCGTGAAATGAAAAATCGCGTTCCCATCATCGGTTTAGTACTTGTTCTCCTTGGCGTAACGCTGCTGCTGAATCACATGGATGTGATTGATATTGGCGGCTGGGCGCTTGTGTGGATCGGTGTAGCACTTTTCGGAGCGGCAACGGTGATACGCTCTTTCATATACAATGAGCGTCATCGCATATTTTTCGGAACGCTTTGTTTCTTAACGGGAATATTATTTTTCCTGAAGATAAGCGGCTTCATTTACGGACATGTCGGGATTTATTTCCCGGCGTTCCTACTCATTTTCGGGTTCTCGTTCTTCATGTTGTTCGTGTTCAATATGAAGGATTGGCATCTGTTGATTCCCGCATTTATTTTCCTGGGACTCGGTGCGGCGCTGATGATGACCGCTCTTGGATTGTGGTACAGCGCTGATGTGTGGCGGGCAATTCATTCGTATTGGCCCATCATTCTAATACTCTTCGGTGCGGCAATGCTGATTCGGCGGAGACGGGCAATGTAAATAATGTCTGACAACGCTTTTTGCTGTCTGACATTTTATGTCTGATGCCTAGATGTCAGACGGCTTGAAACACCGTCTGACATTTTATGTCTGATGCCTAGATGTCAGACGGCTTGAAACACCGTCTGACATCATCTTTCCATCTTCAGTGCGCCTCTAACCAATTTTTTCCGACACCGATTTCAATTTCAACTGGCACATCTAATGCCAGAGCATTTTTCATATTCTTCGTAACGATTTCCCGCACCGCGGTTTCCTCCTTCTTGTCCACTTCAAACACAAGCTCGTCGTGAACCTGTAACAGCATTTTGCTTTTCAATTTCTGCTCAGAAAGTGCGTGATGAATTTTTATCATCGCAAGTTTGATCATGTCTGCCGCGGTTCCTTGAATCGGCATATTGATCGCCTGACGCTCCGCATTCGACCGCAGATTGGCATTCTTGCTGTGGACCTCCGGTAAAAATCTCCGTCGTCCCATCATCGTGGTAACAAATCCGTCGCGCCGCGCCTTCGCGATTGTTTCCGCGATGTACTGATTCACTTTTGGAAATCGTTCGAAATATTTTGTGATAATTTCCTTCGCTTCAGTTTGTGTAATTTCCAATCGTGAAGCCAAGCCGAATGCACCGATACCGTACATGATGCCGAAGTTCACCTCTTTTGCTTTGCGGCGCATTTCCCGTGTCACGTCGTTCGGAGCGACACCGAATACTTTCGCTGCCGTGGAAGCGTGGATATCTTCGTTGTTTTTGAAGGCACTGAGTAATCCTTCATCGCCGGAAATGTGCGCCATCACCCGTAATTCAATTTGTGAATAATCCGCCGACATGATACTCATATTCTTACCGCCGGGAATGAATGCGCGCCTGATTTCTCTGCCGATGTCGGTACGGATTGGAATATTTTGTAAATTCGGATCGCTGCTCGAAAGTCTTCCCGTTGCTGCCACGGTTTGATTGAACGACGTGTGTACGCGTTTTGTTTTCGGATCCATCAGTTTCGGCAGTGCATCAACATATGTTGATTTCAATTTTGAAAGCTGGCGATAGTCGAGAAGCCGCTCGATGATCGGATGCTCGCTGCGCAGCGATTCGAGAACACCAACGTCGGTTGAAAATCCGGTTTTCGTTTTGCGTTTTCGCGAGAGATTCAATTTCTCAAAAAGAATTTTCGCAAGCTGCTGCGTTGAATTGATATTGAAATGCTCTCCCGCATCCTGATAAATGTGCTCGATAAGGCTGTCAAGCTGTCGTTCTAAATCTTTCGACATGTCTGAGAGGAACGGAACATCAATCGCAATTCCCGTTTGTTCCATATCGGCGAGAACGGGAATAAGGGGAAATTCTATTTCATCGCAGAGTCTTTTCATTCCCTGTGCAGCAAGTTTGTCGTGCAGAATATTTGCAAGCTGAAACGTAACGTCGGCATCTTCGGCAGAATAGCGTCCGACTTCTTCCACCGGAACCGAACGAATATCTTTTTTCCCGTTATCGGTAAGTTCTTCGAACGAAACCATTTTGTAGTTTAAAAATTCTGCCGCGAGTGCATCGAGATTATGTTTGCCATCCGGGCGAAGAATATAACTTGCGACCATTGTGTCAAAAGTTACGCCGCATGTCCAGATTCCCAATCGTGACAGTGCAAGCATGTCATATTTGGCATTCTGGCAATACTTTCGAATGCTCTCGTTCTCGAAAATCTGTTTTACATCACGGCTTACCGAAGCCTGATCGAAAAGTTTTTGGTTTGTTTTTTGCAGCTGCTGCGGATTTTCAAAAAGCGAAGATCGCTCTTCGTCACGTGTATCAAGCGGAAGATAATATGCTGTATGCGGTTCGAAACAAAATGAAATGCCGACGACCTGTGCGCGCAAAGGATCGGTAGAAGTTGTTTCAGTGTCGAAGACAAATTCTTTTGCCTTTTTTAATTCCGAAATGAATCTGAGATACAACGCGTCAGAATCAATGATGCGATAATCGTGTTTGGATTTTGTGATATCAGAATGTTCCGAAACACTTTCAATCGGAGCTTCCGGCAATTCTTCGCCCGGCTGTTCTTCTTTCAATCGTCGAAGCAATGCCCGAAATTCAAGTCGTTCATATAATGCCGAAAGCTTTGGAATATTTTTTTCAGCGGCGCGCAGTTCATGAAAATTGATGTTCACCGGCGCATTGGTTTCAATCGTCACTAATTGCTTTGAGAGAAGTGCAAGCTCTTTGTTCGTGCGGAGTTTTTCCTGAATCCCTTTTTGCGGAATGTCATCAATATGGGCGAGAATGTTTTCGACGCTCCCGAATTTTTTGACAAGCGGCTCTGCCGATTTCGGGCCGATGCCCGGCACGCCCGGCACGTTGTCCGATGAATCACCGATAAGCGCAAGCATATCTATTACCTGCTCTGCGGGAACGCCGAAGCGTTCAACGACGCCTTTTTCATCAACAATTTCAACGTCTCCGCCTTGCTTGCCGGGGCGAAAAATTTTTGTCAGCGGCGAGACGAGCTGCAAAAAATCTTTGTCGCTTGTCACGAGAAACGATTCGACATTTTCTTTTTCTGCGCGCTTCGCCAACGTTCCTATCACGTCATCCGCTTCAAATCCGGGAGCTTCGATGACCGGAACATTGAATGCGCGGACAACGTCTTTCAGCGTGTCCATCATTGCCGACATATCTTCCGGCATTTTTTGCCGCGTTGCTTTGTACTCCGGATATGCTTTGTGACGGAAAGTCGGTTCGATGGTGTCAAACACAACGGCGATGTGATCCGGTTTTTGCTCGTCGAGAATTTTGTTCAGAAAATTCACGAAGCCGAAAATTGCGCTCGTATTTTCTCCCTTTGAATTGATGAGAGGATTTTTGATGAACGCAAAATACGAACGGTACGCGAGCGCCATTCCATCCAGAAGAAAAAGTCGTTCTCGTTTATTCATAATCGGAAAAGAAGTTCGTTTTTTCGCCTAGAAAAAGCACATAAGACTTCTGAAAAATTGGTAGAACAGCCCAGTTTGCTGAGGCTACCCAAAAATTGATTTGAATCAACAACAAGACTAATTCTTTATTTTTTTCCGTTTCTGATTGCTTTCACATCCTCTGCGATAGAAGCAAGGACAAAAAAGAAAGCACAACCAAAAATGCCCTGGAACAAAACTGCAAAACCGAGAAAAATGCCTGCCGGGTTTGTTTCGTGAGAATATTCACCAGTCGTTCCCATTGTCGCAAAAATGATTATCGAACCGATGATGCTTGCAACGCAATCTATGACTGCGAAAATTCTTAGCAAATCAATGGAGTTCATTCTATCGTCTGTTCCAATCGCTACCGGTTCTGGTGAAGCTTTTCTCAGCCTTGCATGTTCAAGAATGAATTGATCGGGGAAAAGATTTCTACAGTTCGGGCAATCTATCCCTTGATAACTGAGCGAGACGATGGCGTTGCATTTAGGGCAGTTCATAGGAAATTTTCCTTCATGTTAAAGATTCGTATTCAGTATTTGTGTCATATTCATAACTACCAACACAAAAGCCCTTTCCGCTTTCATGGAATAAATGGTTGCCACAGTTTCGTTTCGGTATTGGAAGTTTTTTTAATGCCTGTAGCACAGTCATCTTTTTTCCGTTCATTCTTGCGCAGCCTTTATGTATCTCGCTGCACCCGCAGATAATAACATGTTTTATTCCTGTTTGAACAAAATGCAGCAATTCACAACGTGCTGAAAGTTGTAACGTTTCAAAGAAATCCTCTCCCTTCTCCGCAAGCTCGCGTGCGCGTCGATAATACTTGAATTTTTCGTATTGCAGGTTAGGGAAGTGCAACAACTCTTCATTAGTCGGAAAGTGTTCGTTCATCTTATCCTTCTATAGGAATTACAGCTGTATGTCAACAAAAAGTTTCCAAAATATAACCAATCACCGTGCGAATCGCAAAGTAGGAAATCAATTGCCTCTTCGTTATATTTCACAGCCGAAAAACTATGAGCGTCTACATTCTTCTTGCCATTCAGGTTCTTATTGCGAGCGGAACGCACATCGTTGCGAAAGCAGTCTCTGACGAGATCGCTCCTATTCCGCTTACATTTCTTCGTACAGCCATTTCAGCGATTGTGCTCGCGGCAATTTTTTTCGTGAAAGAAAAACGCATTCGGCTTAACCGCAGCGAATATCGCACACTTGCCTGGCTTTCATTCCTTGGCGTGCCGCTGAATCAGTTTATGTTCATGTACGGAATTCGGTACACGACCGCCGGCAACGCAGCATTGCTCTACGCTATTACGCCGGCGCTGGTGTTGGTGTTGTCTCATTATTTATTGAAGGAGCGCTTGACGCGCCGTAAAGTTTCGGGTGTTATTCTTGCGTTCTGCGGTGTACTGCTTGTCATTTTCGAGCACGGAGTAAATTTTTCTTCAAGCTACACGTTTGGCAATATCATAATTTTTCTTGCAGTCATTGCGTGGTCGTTCTATACCGTGCAAAGCAAACCGTTGATTGTTCGTCACGGTGCGTTTCATATGAGCGCACTTTCATTGATAGGCGGCGCCATCATGTTTGCGCCGTTAGGAGCGTATGAAACCTTTGACGGCGGTACGGTTTCCCTGGCATTCAGCCTTTCATCTTTGACAACCGGAGAGTGGGGAGGAATTCTTTATTTGGGATTAGGAACTTCTGTCATTTCCTATCTCTTGTGGTTTTATGCACTTGGGAAAATTGAAACATCGAAAGCCGCAGTCTTCGCCAATGCACAGCCGGTAGTGACGAGCATTCTTTCTTTTGTAATTTTGGGACAGACAATCAGCGGAAGTTTTGTGCTCGGCGGTATTCTGACTATTGCCGGAGTTTTGTTAACGCAGATAGGATGACTTCTCCGTCAGTTTTTTGACGGAGAGAATTTTTCTGAGAAGCGATCTTTGTTAAAGAAGTACGCAAACACGCCGAACGCCCGCACCGCTTGCGATTGAGCGTGAACCGTTCCTACTTCATCCACGCCGTACCCATCTTCGCCGCCGTTAGGATTCCAACCATTCCGAATTCCATCATCGCTCAAACGATGAAGTGTTACTGTTGCTTTGCCGTGATGATTTGTCCAGACGTGTTCGAGCATCTTTTCAACTTTCAGAGGAATATCTTTCAGTTCGTTGGGTGCAATTTCATACGCGTCCATAAGAAAGTGAACGAACGCGCCGTTGCCGTCCATGTGAATCTGGAAATAATCATGCGGGTCAACCCAGCCGTTGGCAGGATTCATGATGCGCTCTGCCGTGGCAACAACGATCTTTTTGTATTTCGGATCGTGGGTGACGCGATAGAGCGACGCACCGATGGAACAATATTCAGTTCCGTTCCACGGAAGCTGTTTGCCGAACGCCGCTCGCCCGGGCTTTCCTTTCCAGATTCCGTTGCCGCGATACAGCGTTTGTTCAATTCCCGGAAGCCTGCCGTCGCCGTTCCACACGAGCAGTGCATCGTTGAGAAATCGTTTGTCGCCGGTTGCTTCGTACAGCCAGCATGCAACCGACGCCATTTGATTCATGTTGCTGTTCGTGATGATCGGTTCATTCACTTGTGCGTGCGGCGGATAATTATACCAGCTCCAAAAGCCTTCGTGGTTCGAAAGCCGCCCTTGATTTCGCGCTTCAAGATAACGCTGTTCAGCATCGGCAACGAGCGCATTATTTTTTCTTCCGGTAAAATTCCACCAGTACATTTCTGCCAGACAAGCCCACGCGCGATCATCAACCCATGTCCCGTTAATAATCTGCCGCATGTCATGCTCAACGGTGTGGAAATAGAGCAAGCTCGAATCATGTGTTGCGGCAAAAAGGTACGCATCGCCGATTGCGCCGTTCGCTCCTTCCCAACCGGCGGTGTAGACTTCATGGTATAATTTATCAATCGCGTATGCCCGCTGAAGCCATTTTTCCTTTGGCTCATATTGTTTTGCAGCCGGAGCAAATGAAGATACTTGTGCAGTTTCAGTTGTTGGCGGACTTGTCCGCCATGTTTCACCTTTTGGCGGAAAGAGCCATTGCTGAGCGTTCGTAAGGTACAGTAAGGCTGCGGCGAGACCAATTATTCCGGCAACGAAGAATGCTCGCGGCGGAGATTTCTTTATCTGATGAATTTTGGATTTGTTTTTGCCGTTTTTCTTCACTGTAATTAAAGTCGTGATTGAGACTTCCTTAATGTAACCGCTTCAGTGAAATGATGCAACTGTCACTCATTGACTTTCACTTTCGTTGTTGGTAGCTTTTGGCTGTGACATAGGAGGACAAAGCTGCGATGAAAACACGAGTCGAAAAAGATTCACTTGGCGGAAAAAATATTCCTGCTGCAGCGTATTATGGCGTGCAAACACAGCGCGCAGTGGAAAATTTTCCCGTTAGCGGTTTAAAGCCGAAACCATCGTACGTTGATGCAACCGTGCATATCAAAAAAGCCGCCGCAATGGTAAATAAGAATCTCCGTTTGCTCGACGCAAAAAAAGCGAACGCGATTGTCCAAGCGGCTGATGAAATTCTTCATGGAAAATTACGCGAATGGTTTGTTGTTGATGTGTACCAAGCCGGTGCCGGAACATCGCACAATATGAATGTGAACGAAGTGATTGCAAATCGTGCGATTGAAATCCTTGGAGGGAAAAAAGGCAATTACCCGATTATTCATCCGAACGATCATGTGAATATGGCGCAGTCCACGAACGATGTTTGTCCGACGGCGATTCGTATTGCATCGTTGATGGAAGTTCAAAAATTACTGCCGGTGTTGATTGAGTTAGAAAAAGAATTGCTAAAAAAAGGAAAGCAATTCGATCACATCATTAAATCCGGGCGAACGCATTTGCAGGATGCGGTGCCGGTGCGATTAGGACAGGAATTCAGAGCGTACGGAAGCAACATTCAAAAGCACTGCGAAGCAATCAATCACGCGTGCCGTTCTTCGCTTCAACTTGGCATTGGCGGAACCGCCGCGGGAACAGGATTGAACGCGCATCCGAAATTTCGCAAGATGATGGTGCAGCAATTGTCGAAGCAACTGGCAATGAAATTCAGGGTGGCGGATGATTATTTTGAAGCGATGCAGAGCTTGCGTCCGATGGTGGAATTATCGAACGCTGTTCGTAATCTTGCGCAAGATTTAATTCGCATTGCAAATGATATTCGTTTGCTCGCTTCGGGTCCCAAAACAGGATTGTATGAAATTAATTTGCCGGCAGTGCAGCCCGGTTCATCCATTATGCCGGGCAAAGTGAATCCGTCAATGGCTGAAATGCTGAACATGGTCTGCTTTCAGGTCATCGGCTGCGATACAACGGTGCTGATGTCCGCGCAGGCGGGACAGCTTGAATTGAACGTAATGATGCCGGTTGTCGCGTTCAATCTTCTTCATGAAATTGAAATTCTCACGAACGCGACTGATGTGTTCA
>JAJYOK010000013.1 GCA_021796215.1 Bacteroidota bacterium | reverse complement strand
TTCTCTTTTACATGTCGTTCGGATTTGTCATTACAAGCTCAGTCGCTATCGCAGGTGTGTTCCTCGTTTTCAGCTATCTCGTCATTCCATCTGTCGGAGCGATGATGTTGTCCGACAAACTCAGCACACGTCTTGCAATCGGATGGATCGGAAGCGCGATCATCAGCTTCATCGGCGTCAAGCTCTCATGGAATACCGGCCTTCCGACAAGCCCGTTGGTCGTTGTGCTGCTCGCGACAGGTTTGTTATTGAGCGGGATGTACCGTTACGTTAAAACTGCAGAGCGCGCTTCAATAGCAATTCGTAATCTTGCTGCGGCGGCAGCTGTTGTCGGAATTTTTATTGCCGGAGTTTTTTTCTTTCGGAAACCGATGGAAGACCCTTTCGAGCACGCACTGCATTTGCTGAACAGTCAGGCAAGCACAGAACGACAATCGGGTATCGGCATGCTCGCTTCGTTTCCCGCTGAACAAGGAAAATGGGTTCCGCTTGTCACAAAAGCATTGCACGATGAAGATGCCGAAGTTCGCAAAGCGGCAATTGATCTGCTAACAAAGTCGCGTGTTGCTTCAGCAGAATCTCACATTCTTCCGCTTCTCAAGGACAAATCGGATGACGTTCAGCAAAGCGTTCTTGTTGCGGTGAAAACTTTCGGTGACGGCATTGCTGCAAAAAAACTGGTTGAGGCTGCACAAAAAGAAGATGACCCGGAAATGCAGATCGAATTTTTAGAAACCGCACTTGAATTAGGAAATGCCGATGCAATTCCGGCGATGCTGCACATCGTTCAGAACGGCGGTATCTTCGCCGACGATGCACACGATCATCTGCAAAGCCACATTCCGATTTCATTTTCCATTAAAGATGCAGGAAAAGTTCAACGCTGGTGGGATGCGAACCGTGGTAAGCTTCGGTGGGACGCGGCTTCAGGAAAATTTGTTGTGAAGTAAAATCCTCTAACCTATGTTGATTGTATGTCCGCACTATCAACATTTCGTGTTATGCAAAGCGGTGGACCACCTGGATTTTTTTTACTGCGCGGCATCAATTAGGATGTTTTCCTCTTCGCAGTATTTGTGACAACTTGTAAATTCAGATTCTCTGCAATCAGCGCAAAATCTTTATCATTATGAAGCAACGATAAATTATTTTCAATACAGAAAGTTGCGATGATCATGTCTATGGTTTTTCTGATTATAATGCCTTTTTTCCTCAAACTTCTGAAATTGTCCGCGCTTTTTATAGCAAGATTTTTGTCACAAATGTCATAACATGGAAATTCGAGCAACACGCTCTTTGCGGTTTGATAATCTTTATCAGTTCTAAATCCTTGCAGGACTTCGGCGATTACTATATCTCCAATGACAACAAGCTCAGTTCCAAGAATAGTATCCAGATAATCAACCTGCCATGTTGAATTTCCATTAAAATAATCAATGAGAACTGTTGAGTCGAGAAAGATCATTGTGCGGTTCTCATTGTGTTAATATTCCCTTCCCATTTCAACTTTCCGCGGAATTGTTTCAGTTTAGTTTGTTTCTTAATCTTGACGTACAATTCCAACGCTTCCTTAACGACAGCTTTCTTTGTTTCTAAACCGCTTGCTTGCAAGGCTTTATTCATCAAGCTATCATCTATGATAATATTTGTTCTCATTGTATTCTCTCCAATGTGTGTATTGTTGTCAGTAAATATACACATTCTGACTTTTTATAGCAATGTCACAATTCCGGCGATGCTGCGCATCGTTCAGGACGGCGGTATCTTCGCCGACGATGCACACGATCATCTGCAATTGAAACAAAGTTTACAATACGGGACTATTTTGCTTTGAGAAGAAGAACCGGAACATTCACGCCATGACGCACGCGCGTTGCTGTCGCTCCAAGAAATAAATCTGCAATGAAACGATGGCCGTGCGTGCTCATTGCAATAAGATCGCAGTTTCCGCGCTGCACCCACTTCACGATTTCTGCCGCAGGTTCGCCGTAGGCAAGTTCCGTTTCAGCTTCAACCTCTACAGCAAGGAATTCTGCCTTGACCTTTTCGAGATATGCCATATCTTCCGTCACTTCAGCTCCTACAGCATCCGAACCGAAAGTTCGTGCTGCCCAGCCATCGGCAACATGCAATAATACTACCCGGCTTTTCGCCATTTTGGCGAGCAGTTTAACGTGTTCAATAATCGCTCTGTCGGTTGAAGTACCGTCTAAAGTTACGAGGATTGTTTTGTACACGTGTTTCCTTTTTCGATTAGCCACAAAGGCACTATGTCACCAAAAAATTATTCAGACAAAATTTTTGTGTCTTCGTGACTTGGTGGCAGAAGAAAAAATTTATTTTCCAATGATCACATGCCATGCCGCTACAAGCGACTCCGGCAGACCATATACATCCATTGCAGTGATCAACAGAGCGCTTCCCCATCCGGCAATCATCAAAAACCAACCGAGCTTCCACTTTCCCATCCGCTTGCGTGAACTTGTCAATTGCAGCAGCGGAAACATTGCGAATGGAAGCTGCAGAGCAAGCACCACTTGACTAAGCGTCAGGAGGTCATTCACACTGCCGTCACCGCGTAAGCCAATAATGAAAATTGCCGGAAGAATTGCAAGTGTGCGTGTGATGAGCCGCCGCACCCACGGTTTTATTCTCCAATGCATGAAGCCTTCCATCACGACTTGTCCGGCAAGCGTGCCGGTAATCGTGCTGCTTTGTCCGCTCGCAAGAAGTGCTACTGCGAACAGCGTGCTCGCAGCAGCGGTCCCTAACAATGGTGCGAGCGTGAGATACGCAACGCGGATCCAATCGGCGTTACCGCCAAACGTAACGACCGCTCCACCTGCGACTGTTACACTTTCTTTTCCAAAGAACACCATTGCGGCGAGCACCAGAATTGCCGCGTTCACAAAAAATGCGATCGTCAATGCCGCTACAGAGTCAATAGTATTAAAACGAATTGCCTGCTTCATGGATTCTTCGTCCTTCTGCAGTTTTCTGCTTTGGACAAGAGCCGAATGCAAATACAAATTATGAGGCATTACCGTTGCACCAATGATACCGATCGTCAAATAAATCATTCCTGTCTGGCGAAAGCTCGGACTTATTAACGCTCCTCCCATTTCTAAAAAGCCGGGATGAGTTTCCGGCAGAATAAAAATTTCAATGAAGTAACAAACTGCGATAGTGATCACGAGAAGCAAAACTACTGCCTCAATCGTCCGCATGCCGAACCGTTGCAGAGCTAAGAGAAGTAATACGTCCGAGCCGGTGATGATAACCGTCCACAGCAACGGAATGTGGAACAAGAGATTCAGTGCAACGGCGCTCCCCAGTACCTCGGCAAGATCACATGCACCAATTGCCATTTCACTGAAAAGCCAGTTCGGCACACGAGTCCATCGCGGGTACCAATCACGGCAGCATTGCGCAAGATCTTTTCCGGTCACTACACCCAGACGCGCAGAAATCACCTGCATGAAAATTGCCATCAAACTTGCAAGTCCGACAACCCACAAAAGTCCGTACTTGAACTGGGCGCCGCCTTGCAAGTCAGTGCCCCAATTGCCCGGGTCCATATAACCGACGCTCACAAGCAATGCGGGACCCACAAACGCACGCCATTGCTGCCAGAAACCGGAGCGATGATGCGGCACTTCTACACTGCCATGCATACCTTCAAGCGAGAGATGCCCCGGAGGAGAAGTAACCGTTTCCGCCCCGCTGCTTTTGTTCTCAGTTTTTTTGAGGTCTGTTTGTTGTTGCGACATACTTACACTGATTCGACAAAAATATTTTCTGCAGCAACGGTACTGATTGCTATTTCTTTCGAGCCGATTTTAATGATCAATGACTTGTCGAACTTTATCCGCTGCTTAACGCTCAGTCGTTTATTCAACGAAAGCCCGATGCTTGAAACATATTGCAGCAATTCCGGATTCGCATCATTGACGCGGAGAACGCGTACCGAATTTCCTTCCGGTGCATCGGAAAGAGGAAATGCCCGGATATTTTTCACCGTGCCGTTCTTTGCCGGTATCGGGTCGCCATGCGGATCAACGCGCGGAAACCCAAGCACTTCATCAATTCTCTCCTCCATCTTATCGGACATGATGTGCTCGAACTTCTCGGCTTCTTCGTCAATCTCATCCCAGCCAAAATGAAGCACTTCCGAAAGGAACATTTCCCACAGACGGTGCTTGCGGATAATTTTCAGTGCAGAACGCCTCCCCTTTTCCGTAAGCTGAACTCCTCGGTACGGCGAGTGGCGCAGATAGTGCTGCCCGGAAAGCTTTTTCACCATATCAGTGACCGAAGCGGAGGCAATATTCAACTGCCCTGCCAATGACGATGTCGTCACGGCATCGCCTTCTTCCTGCAGGTAATAAATATGCTTCAGATAATCTTCTACGTTGATGCTTGGCATAGAATTGTTCAGAAATTTAGGTTAGCCTAAATTAATAATTAGATGTGACTTTGTCAAGAGGGGAAGAATGACAGCGTGGTTACTCGCCGTTATCTTTCTTTTCAAACAGTTCGTCCGGTAAACCGGTGTTCACTTTGTAGTCGGAATACAGAATAGTAATACTCCCTTTGCGAGGTATTCGCTGGGGACGCATGCCCGTTCCTTCGGAAGAAGAGACACTTGTCGTATCGGCGGCCGGAGAACCAAATGAAGCGGAGATCTTCGACGGCAAAAAATATTTCCCGTCTATGAGCGTATCCTGAAACGCAACTGTGACGCGCTTGTTTTCTGACGGCAGAGATTCAAACCGAGTGATAATCCAATCCGTACCGTCAACCCAAACATAACTTTCTATTGTTAGTTTCCCGGGTTCCGGTTTCGAAATCAAATGCAGTTTGTATATGTTCCCTTTGTCGGCATGTTCGGTTTCAACAAGCGTTGCATCAAATCGTGCTATCAAAAGCGACGGCGTCAGCGCGATGCCTTCTTTCGGCAGCATGGCAAAATTCTTCGATTCAATATGAATCTTGTCGGGCTGTTTGAAATATAACTTCACCGTCATATCGGGAATATTGAGATGCTCGATATTGACCGTCGCATGGAGCGTCACGGTATAATCGTTGATCTGCTCAAACTGCTTTTGCACATTGGCAAGAATCTGGGACGCGGTGAGCGTCTGCGCAATGCCGCTTGTTGATCCTGCGCTGAGAAAAAATATCAGAAGCCATCGTAAAAATCCCAGAG
Source organism: Bacteroidota bacterium (assembly GCA_021796215.1). GTDB lineage: Bacteria > Bacteroidota > Ignavibacteria > UBA10030 > UBA8401 > JAJYOI01. Next base: position 83,621 of record JAJYOK010000013.1, on the reverse strand, counting down.
GAATGTCATTCTGAGGAACGCAGCGGCGAAAAATCCGGAAAGCTGGATGCCACGCTGTACGTGGTGGCGTACAGCGCCACTTCGATGCGCTCAGCATGGCAAATGGAATGGTTTTCTCTCCGCCATCCATTTTTAAGATGGGTTTTAGCATACGTATGATTGTTTTCATGTTCTATATTCTCGGTGAAAGTATTGCTCAGGCCGACGCCGCTTGTCGTGTTTCCAATCGTCCGACAAAAAAATTGTATCCGGCCATCAAAAGCGTCGCAAGCACGCCAACTGCAAAAATCGAATACCACACGACAACCGGATGAGATGATTCACGCGCGAAAGTCGCATACAGCCAACCGCCGAACGGCCCGCCGACAATCCACGCAATAGCGATCGGCAAGAACGCGTAGCCTTGAAAAAGTCCCTGCTGACCTTTTGGCGCGAGGTCGGAAATATATTCATAATAACGCGGCGCCTGCGTCATTTCACCGATGGACCAGACCAGCATTCCTGCAATAATTGTCCACACATTCGGGTTAAGTGCGATGATCAGCCAGCATAATGTTGATACCGCAAAACCGAGTACAATCGCTGAACGCGTCGGAATCTTTTTACTTAATCTGTTCACAATCAACTGCAACACAATAATTCCCCATGCTCCGGTGGATTGAATGATTTCGAACGGCGCACTTTTCGAAACATAATCGGTGACATAATACGGCACGACAATGAAAATTTGCCAGAACATAATCCAGTACAACGAAAAGATTAAAAGAAAAATCATAAACTTTGCATTGCTCAGAACAACCACAAGGTTCCGCAATTTTGTTCCGAGCGACTCTACAACAACCTCACCCTCGCTTTCAACGTTTTTATAGAACACAAGATTGACAAAAAACATCGCGACACAACTCAACGATGAAACGAGGTACACGTACTCAATACCAATTTCATCGCGAACGAAATACGCTATTGCAGGACCGATTGCCGCGCCGATATTCACCAGCCAGTAGTACACAGCATAACCGAGTGATTTTGTTTCCGGCTTTGAAGTGACGCCGACTGTACCAAGCACGGAAGGCTTAATGAACGAACCGCCGATAGCGGTGAAAATCAGAATCACGACAAGCACCCAAAACAACGGAAGTCCTCTGTAGAGTCCTTGAAACGCCGCCATTCCCGTGGAGCCGATGAGAAAATACCCGATGGCGAGAAAAGAAAACGCAATGAAGAACGCTCTGCGAAAACCGAATTTGTCCGCCAGTGTGCCGGCAAAAATCGGAAGCAAATACAACAAGCCGCCGAAGACCGATGAAATTTGCCCTGCTTCAATCTCATTGAAATGAAGATGGTCGCGCAGAAAAATGCTGAGAACTGTTGCCTGTCCGTAATACGCGAGCCGCTCGAATAACTCCATGCTGTTCGCAACCCAGAACGAACGATGAAAACCGTTTTTAAACTCAAGAAGATTTTGCTTTATGTTCATAGTTAATGACGAATTATGAATTATGAATTTTAGTTTTCATTGTTCGTTGAATAGAACCAATAATTTTCAAAAGTTCATCAACATCGCATAGCATAGATTCAGCCAGTTTCTTTTCTATCAGGGAACCTTCATTCAAGAGTCTTAACCAATAATGTGTTTCTCGGGCTTCTTTATAAGCAATAGACATTTTTGAAATAAAATCTTTCGGCGATTGCGCACCTATTGCTTCCTCAACGTTCGCTCCAATTGAGGTTCCGCTTCGTAACACTTGCTTCGCCAAGTCATATTCTTTCGATTTCTCAATCAAATAACGGTGCAGCTTAATAATGCGCAATGCGAAACTGAAACTTTTTTCTTGAACGACATTATCGTTCTTCATGCGTCATTTTCTCATTCGTCATTCGTAATTCATCATTCGTAATTGTTTCAAGAAAGTATGTCTTTCTTCTTGAAGATGTACCACGTCATCGAATAAAACACTGCGCTGTATGCGCCGAGCACACTGCATGATTTTGCAATATGACTCCAGTCCATCGGCTCTTTGAACGCTTGCTGCCACACATCCTGGTACGTTGTGAAAAGATACGGCTTGATTGATTCGAATGATTCAACAGGAAGATTGGAAATAATAAGCAGCGCAACAACAACCGTCATCGTTGCAATGATCGGTCCGATGGCATTTTCTACAAAAGAAGAGAAAAGAAACGCAAGCGACGCGACAACCCACATTGACCAAATTGCAAGTGAGTACGCGAGAAGAAATCTGCTCCATAAATGCGCTTCGGGAAGAATAGTAAGCATATCACGATCAACCGCAAGCAAATCGCCGCTGCCGAAAATAATCAAGCCAAGCCCGAGGCTGAGAGCGGCAATTACTACTAACAAAGATGCCGTGTAAAATAATGTTGCAATATATTTTGAAACAAGAATGCGCGTGCGCGATACCGGACGAATAAGAATCAGACGAAATGTTCCTGCCGTCGCTTCGCCGGCAAGCTGATCGCCCGCTACAAGACTGATAAGAAACGGTACGTGCACCCACAAACTGTTCATAATAATCTGAGAAATGCTCCAGCCGTTGAACAGGTTCCCCGTAATGAGAAAATCGCTTTGCAGCGAGCTCAGTTGATGCTGCACAAAATTGTGTCCGGATTGAAGATGCATTCCCCACATAATCAACGGAATGATGACGGCAACGGCAATGAAACCGATATAGGTGCGCCATTTCGCGTACGTCTTGAAAAGTTCGTAATAAACAAGATTCATCATTGCATTAATTCTCTTCCGTCACCGAAAGGAAATATTCTTCAAGAGACCGCTGTGGTGTAATGGAATAAATTTTGCACTGCGCCGCCGCCAACATCCGCACAACTTTCGGTATATCGGCATTGTTAATCAAAGCTGAAATGCTGTCACCGTCCAGCGCGGCATCTTTTACCGTCTTCAACTTTTTCAAAATGGCAAGGGACTTTTTCGCCGGCAGGACCGAAATTTTAACATTGTGCAGTTTCGAATGAAGTAAATCCTCTACGCTTCCCTGAGCGACAAGCTTTCCTTTGTTGATGATCGCCATATGCGTTGCTACCTGTTCAACCTCATTGAGCAAGTGTGAAGAAAGAAACACTGTCATTTTGTGCTCGCGCGACAAACGCACGATCAGATCGCGGACTTCCTTCATTCCCTGCGGGTCAAGTCCGTTGGTCGGCTCATCAAGAACAATCAGCTCCGGCTCGCAGAGCAACGCCTGAGCGATGCCGAGCCGCTGTTTCATTCCATGGGAAAATGTTTTCACACGATCGAATGCACGCCCGGCAAGTCCCACAAGCTGGAGATTGTCCATGATCATTGTCCGCGAAGGCTTTTTTCCTAATGTCATCGCGCCCGCAATTTGCATGTTTCGATAAGCGGTGAGATAGAGATAGAAATCGGGCTTCTCTACAATGCCGGCAACTTTCGCAAGTGCTGCTTCGCGCTCCGTAGAAAGCTGATGTCTGAAAAGTTCGACGGAACCGTCGGTCGGTGTAATCAATGAAAGGATCATCCGAATGGTCGTGCTTTTCCCCGCACCATTCGGGCCGAGAAAACCGAACACATCTCCCCGATGAATTTCTAAATTCACATTCTGCACCGCCCAGCGTTTTTTGTACTGCTTCCCAAGATTGACGGTACGAAGAACGACTTCAGCAGACATGCAAAATGTTTTCTATGATTAAAGTTTTGGGAAAAAAATTCGGTTCACCGTGAAGAATATAGAGAGATTCATTCAGAGAATCAAACAATTGTTAACAGTGAATCTTTATTCAAAGCGTAAATGAATATTCATAATTTCAGGAGTATTTCCGGTTCGCACCGGCGGGCCCCACGTTCCCGCTCCGCACGAAACATAATAATGCGTTGCCCCTTTTTTCAAATATCCCCAGCTTAGCTCGTACACTTTTTTTGTGATGAAGTTGAATGGCCACAGTTGTCCGTGATGTGTGTGTCCGGAAAGCTGAAGGTCAACGCCGGCTTCTTCTGCCTCATTCAGATGAAACGGTTGATGATCCAATAGAATGATCGGCTTCGTCCGGTCAACATTTTTCATCAGTTCGCCGAGCGGCACCCGTTGTTTACGCGCGAAACTTTTAATGCTGATGTCTTCACGCCCGACGATTGTCACTGCATTATCAATTGTGGCTGTGCTGTCGCGAAGCATGACAATGCCATGTTCGGTGAGATAGCGGCACGCCGCTTCCACGCCGCCGATATATTCATGATTGCCGGTAATTGCATACACACCAAACTTACTTTTTATCGTCCGAAGCGTTTCCCCAAGATTTTGTTTGATGACAGGACCAATATCTTCATCCACAACATCGCCGGGAAGCAGAACGACATCTGCGTGCAGGGAATTGATTTTTTCCACGAGATGCTCCAGCCGGTTCTTTCCGATGATTGTGCCGAGATGAATATCGGAAACTGCAACAATGTTGAGTAACTTTAATGATTGATGATTTTTGTGAATTGTCAGGTCGAGATTTTTAATGCGCGGCGAGGCAGCATTTAGAAAGCCGGCAATCGTTATCACTATCGCCGCTGCGGCAATGCCGGCGAACGCGAAAATATTCAATCGCTGATACGCAGCAGATCCAGCCGGAGGATAAAACGAAATAAAGCGGTTCAATTCCCGTAGAATGTCAGCGCAGAAAAGAATCAAAAGGAAATACACCATCACGGCAAGCCAGAACGATCCGATCCACACAATTGCGCTGCTAAACCATGAAAGTGCCACGCGCTCGAGAAATCTTCCTGCAAGAAACGAGAGTGACAAAATACAAAATGTGACGAGATATGCTGTCCGGTACTGCGGCAGAGATGCCAGCGCCTGCCATCCGCGGAGAAAAATATAAAAGTTAATAAGAAGATAAATTGAAACGACAATTGAAAAGAAAATAACAAAAGAAGTTTTGGACATAAACGTCAGGCAGGTTATTTCACACGCTTAATAACAACAATGGTCTTATCATCGGAATATTTGCTTTTTGCATTGAACTTCTGAACATCTTCCAGCAGCAGACGCGCGATTTCCTGAGCGCTTTTCTTTTTCATTGAAGAAAGGTTCTCGATTAATTTCTTTTCCGTGTACTGATTTCCCGGCTCGTCCATCGCTTCAGAAACGCCGTCGGTGTACAGCAGAAGAATATCTCCTTTGTCAATCATAATTCCTTCGCTCCGATACATTTGATCTTCGAAGGGACCGATGATATTTCCTGTTGCTTCGAGAAGTTCAATCGCACCGCTCTTTGCACGATACAAAATCGGACTGCTGTGACCCGCGTTGGCATACACACATAATCCTTGTTTATCGTTGATCAACTCGGCATAAAAGAGCGTGAGGAACCGGTCATCGGTAAATGTACGGTGCACCAGCGCATTGATCTTGCGAATCAACGTGCTGATTTTTGTTTCAAAACCGGCGCCCATGCGCAGCGCACCGGAAACATACAGCGCCTGCACCGCCGCCGAGATTCCTTTGCTTGCGGCATCGCCAATGACAATGCCGACACGGTCTCCGTCATCGCCGAGAATATAATCGAAAAAATCGCCGCCGACGATTCTGTCTGCTACCGAAATTCCGAAAACTTCATAATTATGAAAACGCAATTCGTGTTCCGGAAGAATACTTTGCTGAATGAGGCGCGCCTTGTCAAGGTCTTTCTCTAACTGCGCGCGTTTCTTTTCAATACTGCGGCTCCGCAGCATTGACGTAACAGCAAGGCTGATGATGTTCAGCATCGGCGCCACGTGTTCGTGACCGAGATCTGTGTTGAACGAAAGCACATACGGATACAATTCCGTGCCGTTTATTTTCATAAGATCGCCAACGCCGGTCGCGGAGTATTTCAAAATGCCCTTGCTCCGTAAATAGGCGTTCGTTTCATTCGCTACCATGGTGCGATGTTTCGGCAAAAGTTTGAACATCCGGTAATCATCCACACGTACAGAAAAATGCGGCTTGATCTTTTCCATCATGCCGAATTGTGCCGCCAGATCGTACGCGGTTTTTTGTTGATTGAGCTTCCACACGCGTCCGCCGCGGATTTCGATGCGGTCATTATCAACAAGCTGGCGAACAACATGTGTCAGTAAATCTTGTGTCGAATTAAACTTCTGAGAATCAAAACTCTCGATGGTTTTGTACAGTTTTCGCTGGTCCATTATTCCGTCATTTCCGAGATAGTGTAGTTTTTGAGAGGACTCATTGCACTCCTGTGAATACAATGGGAATCAGCACTTGTGCTTGCATTGCATCATCAGTTTTCAAAAAAATATTTTCCTTCTCAACTCCTGTTCGTTGCGGGGTCAATGTGAATGTGAATGTGGCTGAATCTGCCGGCATGATGGTCTGCTGTTCCGCTTTGAAAGATAGCTTGTCGGAATGTGCATCTTCCGCTTTCACTGTTACAGGGTGATCAGAAGTATTGCGTAGTGTAAAACTTTTTGTGAATCCTTTGCCGACGGGAATTGCGCCCAACCAAATATAGGAAGAGAACGTAGTCGGCTCTAAAATCGAATGAACTGTTCCGAAAAATTTAACTGAGACAGCGGGGGAAACCGGGTCGTTCGTTTCGATATCAACATACTTTTTTACGTCGCCTTGATATCCGGCAGAGTTGAACTGCACGACCAGCGTGTCCGATTCTCCGGGAAGCAATGCCGGTTTTGACGGTTTTACAGTCGTACATCCGCACGATGTCTGCACATGAAGAATTTTGAGCGTATCGGTACCGGCATTTTTCAACGCAATATGGCTAACCTTCAACGCGCCGGCATAAATCAGTCCCCAATTTACTGTGAGACTGTCAACCGCAAGTTTCGGTTGGGCAATCACAGAATTAGCACTTGACACCAAAAACGCCGCTGAAATTCCTATGAACAATGTCAACGTTGAAAAAAATCGTTTCATGATCACACCCAAACATTAAGATTAAAATTGTAAAATTACCTTACTCAAACTACCAAAACTTCTCACGAATTTCAAACTCATCTCGTATTGTTCGGACTGTATTCTTGATTGACGCTCATTTTTTGGCTACCTTCTTTCCATGTCAACACCGCTGATGAAGCAATATGCACAAGTGAAAGCGAAATACCCCGATACGATACTGCTTTTTCGTATGGGAGATTTTTTTGAAACGTTTGACGATGATGCAAAAGTCACGTCGCGCGTTCTCGGCATTACGCTGACGCGCCGCGGCAACGGAGCTGCAGGCGAAGTTCCGCTTGCCGGTTTTCCGCATCACGCACTTGACACCTATTTGCCGAAATTATTGAAAGCAGGCCTTCGCGTTGCCGTGTGCGAACAGCTTGAAGATCCAAAATTCGCCAAAGGAATTGTGAAGCGGGATGTCATCGAAGTCGTAACACCGGGAGTTGCATTTTCCGATAAAGTACTTGACCAAAAACAAAACAATTATCTCGCCGCCATTGCACTTCCAAATGCGCTTGCCGCTGCCGATGACACCGTCGGATTTTCATTCGTCGATATTTCTACCGGCGAATTTGCTTGCCTGGAAATTCCGCTCAAAATGCTCGAACAACAAATTCATTCCATCACGCCATCGGAAATTGTCGTTCAGAAACGGGATAAAGAAGCGTTGCAGCAGCTGCTCCGCACAAGCTATACAGGAATTTATTCGACGCTGGATGATTGGCTTTACAATTTCGAGTACGGCTTTGAAACGCTTACACGGCATTTCAAAACCCAAACGCTGAAAGGCTTCGGTATTGAAGAAATGCACATCGGCATCGTTGCGGCAGGCGCCGCGATGCATTATCTGAACGAAACGCAAAAAGCGAATCTCGCTCACATCTCGAAAATTATTCCGCACGAAATTTCAGAAACCATCGTTCTTGATCCTTCCACAAAACGAAATTTGGAAATTACATCATCGTTCGGCGGAACTTCGGAAGGAACGCTGTTTTCGGTGCTTGACAAAACCGGCACACCGATGGGCGGACGATTGTTGAAAAAATGGGTTTCGCATCCGCTGAAACGATTGGAAGAAATTCACTGGCGCTCGAACGGCGTAGCTCTATTTGCACAGCATTTATCTACCCGAAAAAAATTACAGGACGAGCTTGCAGAAATCGGTGACATAGAACGGCTCATTGCAAAGATTGCCACAGCACGCGCAACACCGCGCGATGTTACGGCAATGAAATTCATTCTCAAAAGAATTCCTTCGGTCAAAAATATTTTGAGCGAAACAAAAAAGTTGGTCTCCACCTCTGTGATGGAGACCAACTTAACGACGCTTGCTGACCTCAATGCTGAATTGCAACCATTGGATTTTCTTGCTGATGAAATCGAAAAAGCAATTGCCGATAATCCTCCGGCAACGCTCGCCGACGGCGGCGTTATTCGACGCGGCTACAATGCCGAACTTGACGAGCTGACAACGCTTGCGCATTCGGCAAAAGAATGGATCGCAAATCTACAGAAAAAGGAACGGGGGCGCACCGGCATTTCGTCGCTGAAAATAGGCTTCAACAATGTTTTCGGCTACTACATCGAGATCACCAACGCGAACAAAGACAAAGCGCCAAACGATTACATCCGCAAACAAACCATGACAAATGCGGAGCGGTACGTTACGCCGGAGCTGAAAGAATACGAAGAAAAAATTCTTCACGCTGAAGAGAAAATTCTCGCACTGGAAACGGAATTGTTTTCTGCCCTTCGAATGAGAATTGCGGAACACGCGGCAACAATTCAAGAAAATGCGCATGCTATTGCTGCACTCGATTGTCTTGTTTCGCTCGCACAAGTTGCGCAGGAAAATCGCTACACTCAACCGGAAGTAAATGAATCCACGGAACTTATTATTGAAAACGGACGCCATCCGGTTATTGAGGTGCTGTTGCCGCCGGGCGAACAGTATGTGCCGAATTCGGTTACACTCAGCACGGCATCGAACCAAATATTAATCATCACCGGACCGAACATGAGCGGGAAGTCTTCGTTCCTGCGGCAAGTCGGATTGATTGTGCTGCTGGCGCAAATCGGCTCGTTCGTTCCTGCAAAAAAAGCCGTTGTCGGTATTGTGGACAATATTTTTACGCGCGTCGGTGCGAGCGATAATATTGCCTTGGGCGAAAGCACATTTCTCGTGGAAATGCATGAAGCGGCAAACATTGTCAACCGTGCAACGCCGCACAGCTTAATTTTGCTGGATGAAGTCGGACGCGGCACAAGCACATTCGACGGCATCAGCATTGCATGGGCACTGACGGAATTTCTTCACGAACACATCGGCGCGCGAACACTCTTTGCAACACATTATCATGAACTCAATGAACTTGCCGATTTGTTTCCTCGAATCAAAAATTACAAGGTTGATGTGCGCGAGTACGGCGACAAAGTTGTTTTTCTTCATACGGTAACGCCGGGAACCGCCGACCATTCGTACGGAATTCAAGTTGCAAAAATGGCGGGCTTGCCGGACACACTGACGGAACGTGCAAAAACCATTCTTGCTAATCTGGAATCATCGCAACTGACGCCCCACGGAGAAGTTCCGGCCGATGAAAAGGAAATGCGAAAGATCAAACGGAAGATCGCTGATATTTCCGCCACACCGCAAATAACAATGTTCGAGATGAAAGACGATGAACTGCGCGATGCCATCAGAAGATTGGATATTAATTCCTTGACACCGCTCGAAGCATTGAAAGTTTTGGCGAAGCTGAAAGAACAAACCGGAAAATAATTTTCCAAATCCGCTTTCTATTGAATGGCTCCCCGAAGCGCTACGACTAACACTTTTTCATTCTTTCTAATTCTCGGCACCACCGCCTTTTTTGCAATATCGTATTGCTTGAAATCTTTTAGCAGCCAGCCCGATTTGTGCGCCTCGTGAACATTTCTTCCGACTACACCTTGCTTTTTGAATCCGAGCGGCGTCGCAATAATCACAACCTTCGCATGGCGCAGCAAGAGCGAAAGCAAACGATGTGCCTGTCTTTTGGAAAAGTGTTCAATGATGTCACCGAGAAAAATAAGATCAAATGTTCCTAACTTTTCAGCTACATCAAATACATCGCCAATAACAATCGAATCATAAATTTGTTTTTGCAGCGATTGAATGTAGCTCCTGTGGATTTCGATACCGATAAGCTTAATTTTCCATTCTCGTTTAGTAAAACGAAAATGTTCTTTTGCTTCAAAATAATTTCGGACGAAAAATCCTAGCGAGCCGAACCCAACACCGACGTCAAGAACACGGCGCGGTTGAGGAACAAGCTCGCGGGCAAATTCAATAATGTACGGATATGATTCAGAAGCGCCTGTGGGCATAAAATTATTGAGATGACTTTCCACTTTGAAAGCGGAGACCATCTTCTTGGTTTAATGATGAAACCGCCCCATCAACTGACCTTGAGCGAGGACATGCCCCTCCATAGCATCGAGTAAATTTTGTTTTGTACAACCTGCATCAAGATCCAATTCCGCGTCAAGTGCGTACATTTTGAAAAAATAACGGTGTGTCCCGCTTGGCGGACACGGTCCGTCGTAACCGATATCACCGGAATCGTTTTTGCCTTGCGTGATTCCGCCGGCACTGATTTTATCGTGCGGAAAATTTTCCGGTAATTCGTTTACCGACACCGGAATATTAAAAATTACCCAATGCACCCATGTTCCTTTCGGTGCATCCGGATCATCGGCAATAAGCGCAAACGTTTTTGTTTTCGCGGGAAAGGATGACCATTTCAGTGCTGGGGAAATATTTGCGTCGTCGCATGTAAATTTTTGGGGAATCAATTCGCCTTCCTGGAAGGCATTGCTGGTCAAAGTAATACTCATTGAATCAACTCCTTTCACAACCGATCGGCTTTGTGTAGGGCGCTGGCTGCAATTCGTCAGAAAAAAGGAAAGAACACAGCACACGATTATTTTCTTCATACATCACCTTCTTTCGTACAAGAGGAAGCTAATAAAATTCCTCAACGGATACAATACACGAAAGAAATGGAAGAAATGAACGCACATTATCTTCCTGACGAACCTGATCTTTCTCTCACGCTGGTTCGTTCACCGCCGCCTCTCGTTGAACCTTCCGTACGAATCCGCGGCGGTGGTGGCGGAGCGGGATCAGGTTTTTGAATAATAGGGTGCGTCGGCGTGCCCGGTGTTGGGGGTGGTCCGGGAGGTGGGGGTGGATATGGCGGATATGGCGGATATGGTGGATATGGTGGAGCTGGCGGAGGAGGAGAATACGTGTTATTTTCGTTCAATGTTTGAACCTGCATATAGCAGCCGCTCAACAATGCCGCCGCAAGCAACATACCGGCTATCTTTTTCATACGAACCTCCTTTTTTTAAGGGATTCTTTTTGAGCTTTGCTTGTCTGCTTGTTGGACAGCAATACAAGTCCAAGGTTTACCAGCGGAAAATTCTGACTTGTTCAGAGTTCATTGCTTCTTTAACGAATTTCTGCTAACTTTAGAAAAATCATTTTTGACCTTTAGATGTTCCGCTTTACATGCAACGATATCTGCAGTATGCGCTGATCACGTTGGCGCTCGTAATTTTCCAGACAACACTGATACCGTTCATCTCGATTGCCAACACCGTTCCGGATATTTTGCTGGTGTGGATAGTCTTCATTGCGGTTCAGGCGGGACAAATCCCAGCGACCATCGCCGGGTTTGGGGCAGGCATTATTATTGATTTGATCGGCGGTCAATTCCTCGGCCTTTCGGCTCTCTCAAAAACAATTGCCGGTTTTCTTGCAGGGTATTTTTTCAGCGATAACAAAATCGAACAAACGCTCGGCAGCTACAGATTTCTTCTTGTTGTAGCGCTGGCGTCATTCGTTCACAATATCGTTTATTTTACAATTCTTGTTCAGGGTTCAAGTATCAGTTTTTTTACAGCGGTGTTTCAATTCGGAATTTTTTCAACACTTTATACAACAGCGGCAGCGTTGTTTCCTGTCTTTTCATATTACCGCAAACTTGCATAATGAGGTATGATTACTGAAGAATTTGGTTCGGGCAAACGCAAGACAATTCTCACTATAATTCTGTGGCTAGGATTTGCTGTGATCGTCGGGCGTTTGTACCAGCTTCAATATATTTACAGCGCAGAATACGGAAAAAAATCGGAAGAGAATAGTATCCGGAAGGTTGTGGAAGAGCCGATCCGCGGATACGTGTACGACCGCAACGGAAAACTTATTGTTGACAACAGGCCGTCATATTCTGTGATGCTCACGCCGATTGATTTCGACAAAAAAAATCTCCTCTTCTTATCGCAGATTCTCAGCATACCGGAAGACGTTCTCCGAGAAAAAATTAAACGCGCTCGGCAATACAATCAATTTATGCCCGCCCGTATTAAACGCGATGTTGATTTCCAAACGCTTTCCGTTCTCGAGGAATATAAAGAGAAGCTGCCTGGTGTAAAAATTCAAACAGAATCAAAACGCTACTACACTACACCGGCACGCGCATCTCATCTTCTTGGCTACGTGAAAGAAATTTCCGACTATCAATTGGAAAAATTAGGAGACTATTACCAGCAAGGCGACGTTGTCGGTTCGGTCGGCATTGAAGCGAAATATGAAAAATATCTTCGCGGGCAAAAAGGATTTGAATTTATTTCGCAGAATGCCAAAGGACAAATGATTGGCACATTCAACAACGGCAAGGACGATATTCCACCCAAGGACGGACTTGATCTTCATCTCGCTGTTGATGCCGATGTTCAGGCGCTTGCAGAATCGCTCATGACGAACCGCCGCGGCGCTGTTGTTGCCGTTGATCCTAACAACGGCGGCGTGATTGCGCTGGTCAGTTCACCGGAGTACGACCTTTCAGATTTCAGCGGCGTGACATCGCCCGAAACGTGGAAAGCATTGAACGACGATGACAGCAAACCGTTATTCAACCGCGCAACTCTGACGCGGTACCCTCCCGGCTCCACATTCAAAATGGTGCTCGCGATTGCGGCGTTGGAAAATCATGTGATTGATGGAAACTTTCGCATTGTTTGCCACGGTTCTTTTAAATTCGGAAACAGGGTTTTCATGGATGAGCATGTTCACGGTTCTGTGAATATCGTCGAAGCAATTCAGAAATCGTGCAACGTCTTCTTTTATCAGTTGATGCTCAAAGTAGGACTTGATCCGTGGGCTGCAATGGGAAAAGAATTCGGTTTCGGCCAACTTGCCGATATTGATATTTTTGAAGAAAATCCGGGACTGCTTCCAACTACCAATTATTTTAACCGCGTTTACGGCGAAGGCAAATGGACGCAAGGATATCTTCTCAGCCTTGGTATCGGGCAGGGCGAGATCGGTGTGACGCCGCTGCAAATGGCGGATTACACTGCAATGCTGGCAAACAAAGGGCACCACTATCAACCGCACATCGTGGATTATATTTATAATAACCGGACGCATAAGGCTGACACGATTGCCTACAAAAAAGATTCCATTCAGATTTCCGAAAACGCATGGGACCTTGTTCGTGAAGGAATGCGCCGCGCTGTCATGTCACCCGGCGGCACAGGGTGGGAGGCGCGGATTCCCGGTATTGAAGTTGCGGGAAAAACAGGAACTGCACAGAATCCTCATGGCAAATCTCACGCATGGTTCATCGGATTTGCACCATTCGATCATCCGAAGATTGCCATTTGTGTGCTTGTAGAAAACGCCGGCTATGGCGGATCGTTTGCGGCGCCGATTGCCGGATTATGCATGGAAAAATATTTGTATGGCGAAATCATTCGTACACAGCCGCGGCTCGCTCCCAAAGTCACGACAACTATTTCTCTCCCGGACACAAATGTCATGCATCACGTGATGCTTCCTTCACATATAGCCACTGTGCAAAAAGTTGTTCAACCTCAAACGGGTTTTCAATCCCGAAGGGATTTACAACATTGAATTCTTTCTTCAAAGAATATTTTGATCACACAACATTCTGGACGACACTTGCGTTAATCGCTGTCGGGCTGCTCTCAATTTACAGCGCCACTTTCGATACGCAGGCAGGCCGTAGTTTCGAGCACCAATTGCTGTGGGCGGCAATGGGATTTGTGTTGATGATGGCGGCACTGGCAACACCGTTGCGCGTTATTCAACGCTTATCCTATGTATCGTATTTCGTTTCACTGACATTGCTGATCGTCGTGCTTGCGATTGGCAAAAAAGTGTACGGCTCGACAAGCTGGTTCGGCATCGGCGGATTCGGCATTCAGCCGTCTGAATTCGTAAAGTTAACAACACTGTTAGCACTTGCTTCTTACCTCAGCCGAAACGATATCAGCGTTGGTAAAACAACTGATCTTTTGAAAGCATGCGGCATTGTTCTTCTCCCTGTTGGACTCATCGTTCTGCAACCGGACTTTGGCACTGCAATCACGTTTATCGCAATGCTTCTACCCGTTCTGTATTGGGCAGGCGCTTCACGATTTCTGATTGTCGCGCTGCTCATACCGCCGCTGATCGCTGTCGCGGCGCTGGTCAGCACAACGACATTTATCATCGTGCTTGCACTTGCCGGTATAACATTGTACTTGCTCCGCGAAGACACGTTTTCTTCTTCCTTGATATTCGGTGTGAATGTTGTCATCGGAATTTTCGTACAGGTCGTGTACGAAAAACTTCCTCTCTATCAACAAAAAAGAATTGCGACATTTCTTGATCCCAACAACGATCCGCTCGGTGCCGGATATAATGTCATTCAGGCGAAAGTGGCAATCGGTTCCGGCGGCTTGTTCGGAAAAGGATATTTGCACGGAACACAAACACAATTGAATTTTATTCCAAAGCAATGGACTGATTTTATTTTCTGCGTACCGGGAGAAGAGTTCGGATTTATCGGTGCGATTGTAATTCTTGCACTCTTTGCAATCTTACTTCTGCACGGTATCAAGCTGGCGCACATCGCAAAAAATAAATTCGGCAGTGTTGTCGCAATTGGCATCACTGCTTTGTTTGCTTTCCACATCTTTGTAAACATCGGCATGTCGCTCGGATTAATGCCGGTGATAGGAATTCCCTTGCCGTTCCTTTCGTACGGCGGTTCGTCACTCTGTTCGTACATGATCATGGCGGGACTGTTGATGAACGTGTACGCAAATCGAAAAGAATATTAAGCCATACTTCGGGGAAAAATGCGTGACAAAATACTGAAAATTTTTCTTTTCCTCTCTTTGTCGGTAATGCTGTTCGGCTGTCGTGATCTGAACGGTCCGGAACAGACCTCGGACACGACATCAAGCTTTACGCTTCTTACGGGACATATCGAAGGCAGATTGCAATTTTCCGATTCGCCGTTTCATCTTTCCGGAATAATAATCATTGATCCTTCAAAATCAGTAACGATTGATCCCGGCGTGCAGCTGTTTTGTGACGATAGCACAACAATTATCGTTTATGGAACACTATTCGCACAAGGCACAGCAGAAAGCAAAATTCTTTTCACTGCATTCAACACCCGCTGGAATGGAATAAAAATTTCGAACGCAACAAACGCATCGGTCTTTCAGTTTGCCGTGTTTGAAAAAATTGATGTGGTGGATGATCCGGCAAGAAACGGATCCATTGAAGTTGTGAATTCGTTAATCACAGTTCATAATTGTCTGTTCATACAAAACAATGCACCGAGCGGCGGAGGCATCTCATTATCGGGCTCTAACGGAAACATTACCAATTCGATTTTTGCCGTCAATAAGGCTTCAGCGTACGGCGGCGGAATGCTCGTCGATAGCTCGACCGCAAGAATCGTGAACAATACTTTCTTCAGTAATACGAGTTGGAATGTGAGCGGGGGGATCGCCGTTTCAAACGCTCAAAACGATACGATTGAAAATAATATTTTTTATCAGAATGCGAGCCGTATAGAAGGCCCCAATATGCAAATACTCGACAGCGACTCCAGCCTATATTTCGTGAAATATAATTTTTTCGAAGAAGACGCGCTGGACCCCTGCTTTTATTCAGCCTCGGATTTTCATCTCAATTCAGCTTCGCCCTGCATCCACGCGGGAGACCCTTCCCCGGTATTTAACAATGTTGACGGCAGCAGAAACGATCAGGGTGCGTACGGCGGGCCGCTGGGAAATTGGTGACAGAAGCGGAAATTAATTTTCTCCCCTTACCATATACTTCGTCACAACAAACGAGCCTGCTTTCAAACGATAAAGATATTTCCCCTCCAATAAATCTTCTGCGTTCACCGAAACAACATACGTCCCCGGATTTTGTGTTTCATTCACCAGCGTCATCGTTTTTCTTCCCACCGTATCGCTGACGATGAGTTCGACAGGCATCCGCCGGTTCAACGTGTACGAAATATATGTGCGCCTAAAAAAAGGATTCGGATAATTTTGGGCGAGCCACAACGGCGCACTCTTCGTGCCGTCGTTATTGTTCGACCCGATTTTTTCTGATACTGCAGCATCAGGAGACGATGCGGCAGCGGCTGAAACACTTTCATTATTTCCACGGTCAAGTGCGGTGACCGTGTAGTACATCGGTATACCGAAAGTATTTGACGTTCGGTCAACGTACCTCGTTTCCGTTGCCGGAATAACGGCTGCAATATTGCGCGGGTCATCAGTGTCAATATCTTCCGAAGAAGAACGATAAATGACATACCGCCATGGTGTATCGCCGTCCGAAGCTGCCGGCGGCGCAGTCCATTGGATCACATAAAGATCAAGCTGCGGTTCGCGCACACGAATATTTTCCGGCGGCAACGGCGGAATCGAATCTTTCCACGGCATTGGAGGAATTAATGCGGGATATTTGTACGGCGCACGAAGCGACGGCAGATCGACAATGTTTTCGTAGCGGAAAAACGATTCGCCTTTCGCTTCCGTGCTTCGCACCATGAAAATCTGTTCGGTGATTTCACGCTGCACATTGTCGCGGTACGCCCCAATACCGATGTAAATATCTCTTCCAAAATTATTGCGCGCCCAGTCAAGGCACAACGCGCGGAAATCCGGATCGTTCGGCGAAGATTGCTCGCCAAAGTCCCAATAGACTTGCGGCACAAGATAATCGTGAATTCCTTCGCGCAGCCATCGCCGTGAATCCTGATACAATGCCGTATATCCCGCAAATCCGGTTGATGCACCGGGAATTTGCGTGTACACACCGAGCGGCGCCGAACCGATCTTCATCATCGGTTTTTCTGCAGTGATTTTTTTGTACATGTCGCGGACAAATGTTGTGATATTATTCCGCCGCCAATCATCGCGGCTCATTCCGCCGCCGAATGCGCGGAAGGAACTCCAGTCGTTGAAACTCTCGCCGGGGTAACGGATGTAATCGAAATGAATTCCGTCAAGATCGTACTTACGAACCAAATCCATCACAATATTTTCGGTGTATGTCCGCACATTCGGAATTCCCATATCCACCCACCACTCGCCGTCGTACTGCTGCACCCACTCCGGATGAGCACGCACGATGTGACGCGGAGAACTGATTGGCGGCATTCCTTCGTTGTACACTTTCGCAACATTGAACCACGCGTGCAGTTCCATACCGCGCCTGTGCGCTTCTTCAATGGCAAACGCAAGCGGATCCCATCCCGGATCTTTGCCGAGTGTACCGGTAAGTTCCGCTGCCCACGGTTCATAGCTTGAATGGTAGAACGCATTGCCGCGCGAGCGCACTTGAAAAAAAACCGTGTTAAAATGCTCTTCGCGCAGTTTGTTGAAAATTTCCTGCAACGACCGCTTTTGTGCATCAGTGTCAAATGTCTTCGGCCAGTCGGCGCCCCCAACCGTTGTTAACCACACGGCACGGACCTCGCGTTTAGGGAAAAGTGAATTCCCGCTTTGAGCTTCAGCGAAAGAGATTAGAAGAAAGGTAAAAAGGAAGCAAAGAATATTGCGCGGGCTGAAATTTAATACAAAAGGAATTTTTAAAAACATTTTAGTTGTGATATTTCTTTTCGCCGGCGTAAATCGGAAAAGGAAGCGCATTATCTTTTGTCGGAACGGCGCATGAATACTTGGCGCTGTAAGCACAATATGGATTGTATGCGTAATTGAAATCGAGCGTATATCGGAAATTCGGATCTGGAGATTCGCGCTCAACATCAACATATCGCCCGACAGGGTAGGTTTCTCCTCCCGTTGTGCTGTCGGTAAACCAGACCATCAAATAATCTTTCAGATCGCCGCCACGTTTGCGTAACTCTTCGCTAGACATTTTATAAACGTTCAGGCGATAGTCTCTGCCTTTGTATTCAAATTCAAAATAGCCGTACTTCACCTCGCTTCGCATCTCGCCTTTCGTTCCCATCACTGTTACCGGCGTTGGAATTGTATAACGATGAAGAACGCACTCGAACCGAAATTCCGGATTCGGCGGGAAATAATTCAATCCATGATATGTGACTGACGTGTCGCGATTGAATGGCGAACCAGGTTCGAAGCGCATAGTTGAATCCACTTCGGCGCGATGTGCTTCAAGCCTCGACATGAAATCTGAAGGTGCAGAAACTTCAGCACTCTGTTGCTTGTGCGAACACGAAGAAAGAAACAGTACGACAACGACCAGTAAAAGACGGCCGGATATTAATTGTTGATTATTCATGGGTAATTGTTCAATGTTTTATGAGCGATCCTGTCGCCACCACCGTTCAACAACATCGGATACGACAGTCGGTTGTTCGGAAGCGACCCATTTGTCATAAAATTTTATATCGGAACTGTCAGGCGGCGGCGAAGGAAAATCCAACATCACGCGCATCGGTAACGCAGTCGCATCGCCGACGATCATCGCTTCGCCTTGCCTGAGCGACGGCAGCACGTCGAGCAAGCCGCTGAAAGAATCCGGCACAAGCTTTTTTACATACGCTTGATCGTTCGGATTGGTCAGACGCAGCGTCACAAAATTATTGCACTGCGAAAGTATCGTTTCCGAAAGCTCCGACGGACGCTGGCTGACAATCATGCACGCAACGCCGTACTTGCGTCCTTCTTTCGCAATGCGCTCCACCGTGCGGCGTGCAGCTCGGTTTGTCGGAGTAGGAATTTGCGGAAGATAATTATGCGATTCTTCAAAAACGAGTAGCAGCGGAAAATCGGATTTGCTTTTATTCCAGAAATTGAAATCGAACACGGTACGCGCGAGCAGCGAAACGATCGTATTCACAATATCGAATGGCACGCCGCTGAGATCAACAATCGTGATTTGCTTCTTCGATTCCATTCCGAATGCCCGCGTGAGAATATCTTTCAGCGCGCCGGAGTCTTTGTACTTCTGCGGGCGGAACATAAATTCGTACCGTTTGTCCGTCATGCGGCTGTCAAGCCGCACAAGAAAACGGGTGAACTGACCATAGAACGGACCTTCGCGCGATTGCCCGCCGGTATATCCGGTCACGCGTTCGGTATCGTAGAACTGAAATTTTGCGCGGACTTCATTTAAATCATAAAAGACGGGCGAATCAATAGTGATGAATTGCTGGATTGCCGGATTCTTTGCCTTCTTTGAATTCAACACAATGTCCTTCAGCACCATAATCTGGCTTTGCGCCGACGGTTCGCTTTCATCAACAAACATCTCGCGCATTTCTTCGAAATTCATAAACCAGTACGGCAGTTCAAGCTCGGTGAGGTTGATTAAATTGCCGTAGTTTTTAAACGCAGCGCTGTATTCATTGTGAATATCGAGAACGATAACGTGCGTGTTGGAAAACATCTGCACTTTTTGCAAGATGGAAGCGACTGCCGTTGACTTTCCCGAACCGGTGGAACCGAGCAGCGCGACGTGCTTTCCGAAAAATTTATTCGGGTCAATATATAATCGCTCGCCTGTGTAACCGGTCAGATCGCCGATAGCAAATCCGAACTGAGCGAAGACGGAAAGGAAACGTGAGAGGTCATCGTCATCGGTCATGTACACGTCACCGCCGATAAGCGGAAACATCGCAAGCCCCTTTTCAAACCGGTCGTTGGTAACGGAGCCAATAAGCTGCACAACGATCGTTCTCTTTTTCCCGCCATCCGATGCTGTGTCAACCCTCGCGTTTGTTACCATCCCGACGACTGTGACATCCGCTACGGGCATTGACACGAACGAACCGATCTGTGCAATGCGATATATTTTACCGCCTATCGTGCGCTCGAACGAATCGAGTGTATCGTCGAGAGTAACGAGCGCAGCAGAGCTGGAAACATCTTGAATGGTGCCGATGTGTTTTTCAGGAGTTGTCATGTGCATACCGATGCTGTAATGGAAAAGAAAAGGCAAATTTAGGTCTGCGTAGAGTGTAAGAAATTTACTGTCGTTTGTCAACGCGTACACGCAACATTTGTGTTTTCTTTTCGTTTAGAAGGAATGTTTATATGCTGAATATTTCGTATTTTTTCTCCAGTTGATGAAACTTGCCTTGTACATACTGCTCTTTTCACTTGCCATTGTTCCACTCGCCGCGCAAACGAATAATGCCCCGTCCCATACCATTGAAGGAGGATTCAAAAATCCCGGCCCCGCGTTCAAAGAAATTCCATTCACACGATACGTGCCGTGGTTTATCGAAAAATTCACCTCACCATTTTCTTCTGCAACGGCTGAAACACCACACGTTTCCAACGATGGCGTGCTCATCGCACAGAACAAGCCGTACACCGTCACGTGGGTAGGCCAATCAACAGTGCTCATTCAATTTGAAGGAAAAAATATTCTCACCGATCCGGTGTGGAGCGAGCGGCTCGGCCCCGTAAGCTGGGCAGGCGCGCCGCGCGTCGTTGACCCCGGCGTTGCGTTCGACAAACTTCCACCGATTGATCTCGTCATCATTTCGCACAACCATTACGACCACTTCGACAAAGAAACACTGATGAAGCTGGCGCAAAACCGGACGACGCGATTTATTGTGCCGCTGCGCCTGCGCGATAAATTGGAAGATATGGGAATTTCAAACGTGCAGGAACTTGATTGGTGGGAGGGAACGACATACAAAGGAATAAAAATTATCTGCACGCCCGCGCAGCATTCTTCCGGGCGATGGCTGACCGACAGAAATGAAACGTTGTGGGCATCGTTCGTGCTCTGGGGGAAAAAGAAGCGGCTTTATTTTTGCGGCGACTCGGGATACTTTTCCGGATTTGAGGAAATCGGCAACACGTTTGGACCTTTTGATTTGACGATTCTTCCCATCGGCGGATACGAGCCTGCCGAACTGATGCACCAGATTTATATGACCCCAGAAGAAGCGATAAAAGCAAACAGCGATCTCAAGGGGAAAATTATGCTTGCCACACATTGGGGAACATTCAAACTGACCGATGAGCCGATTGATGAGCCGCCGAAAAGATTCCGCGATGCAGTGAAAGAAAAAAATCTTCCGCCGGAAAACTACTGGCTGATGATGATCGGCGAAACGCGCGAGTGGTGAGTCTGATGGTACGGAATATGGAGTAAGAAGTAAGGAGCATAAACGAGGGGAATCTTCATCTTGCAATTCGATGTAATGTTGAGTAGATTTGCAAAAAGACTTAGGGGAATACAAATAGTGGGCAGTATAATTTAATAGTTATGGTGTAAACCATGATCAAACAACTTTCTATTCTTCTCATCAGCCTTGTCTTTGAAGCAAATGCCCAAATTGATTCAGCAGTTTCTTTTTGTCCGCTGCAAACCGACAACATGTGGCAATATTGGTACCATTATACCACTACAAACAGTAGTGAATCAACCTATGTTACAACTAAAATTATCGGTGATACTTTGATGCCGAATGGAAAGTTGTACGAAATTGTTGACGGTCCGCTTCTAACTATTAGCCAATCAAAATATCTACGAGTGGATTCAACCACAGCATGCGTCTATTCTTATGCTTATTCTCCAGAACTTTCAGAATGGCTTATTGACAGTCTTCTCGCTCAACCTATGGATGTTTTTGGATCAGGAAATAAGTGCACAGCAGTAGATACAATGACAGTCTTCGGAATAAAGACTGTTGTTAAGACTTTCGATTCACCACAATTCGTGCCTTCACCTTCGGTAACATATGCTCAAGGTTTTGGCATTATTAAATCAGTAACCTTTGAAGATGATCCTGTCTGGCCCATTCCTCGTGCTTACACGTACGATCTTGTTTATGCTAAAATAAATGGGCAAGAGTACGGTACTTTAACTAAAGTGGCTTTTTTAACACAAGCCCCCCTTCCGACTTTTACGTTGGAACAAAACTATCCGAACCCTTTTAATCCATCAACCAACATAGGGTTTGGTATTCCATCAAAATCCTTTGTCACTCTGAAAATATTTGATGCTTTGGGAAGAGAGGTAGCAACACTTGTAAACGAATATTTGTCTAAAGGAAATTATACAAGACAATGGAGGGCAAAAGGTGCACCAACTGGTATTTATTTTTACTCGTTAGTGGCGGGATCATACAAAGAGACTAAAAAACTGATTTTATTGCGGTAGGGCGATTCTAAATTCAAGCCTAGCGGCATGCCGAATAATGAAAGGAATTCATGTCACTCATCGGTTCTGAAATAAAGCACGACACGGCGTTCAAAAAGAATGAAGAGCATCTCAAAGTGCTCTTGCAGAAAATTCAGCGCACTGCACACACGGTACAATCAGGCGGCGGCGCCGATGCGGTTGCGAAACATCATAAGCGCAACAAGCTCACGGCGCGCGAGCGAATTGAAAAGCTGTGCGACACTCAATCGGATTTTCTGGAAATCGGAACATTTGCCGCGCACGGTATGTATGAAGAATACGGAGGCGCGCCTTCAGCGGGCGTTGTGTGCGGTGTCGGAAAAATTCAGAAGCGCGATGTTGTGATCGTTGCAAACGATGCGACAGTGAAAGCGGGCGCGTGGTTTCCCATCTCGTGCAAAAAAAATCTCCGCGCTCAGGAAATTTCTATCGAGAACCGTCTGCCAATCGTCTATCTCGTCGATTCCGCCGGAGTTTTTCTTCCACTGCAATCGGAAATCTTTCCTGACAAAGAACATTTTGGAAGAATCTTTCGCAACAACGCCGTGATGTCGGCAATGGGCATCACACAGATTGCCGCCATAATGGGACCGTGCGTTGCCGGCGGAGCGTATCTGCCGATCATGAGCGACGAAGCGATGATCGTTGATAAAACCGGAAGCGTTTTTCTTGCCGGGTCGCATTTAGTGAAAGCGGCAATCGGCGAAGAGATTGACAACGAATCGCTCGGCGGTGCGTCAGTCCATTGCGAGATCAGCGGTGTCACCGATCATAAAATGAAAAACGATGATGAATGCCTGAACAAAATCCGCAGCATCATTGGCAAGCTCGGGCGCGAAACGGACTCACCGTTTGACCGAACGCCGCCAGCCGCACCAAAATTCGATCCGCAGGAACTCTACGGCGTCATGGCTTCGGAAGGAAACAAACCGTACGACACGTATCAGCTTCTTGCGCGCATTCTTGACCACAGCGAATTGGATGAATACAAAGCTGACTATGGAAAAACGATCATCACAGGTTATGCGCGTGTGGACGGCTGGGCCGTCGGCATCGTGGCGAACCAACGCTCCATCGTGAAAACAGCAAAGGGCGAAATGCAGGTCGGCGGCGTCATCTACAGCGACAGCGCGGACAAAGCGGCGCGCTTCATTATGAACTGCAATCAGAAAAAAATTCCGCTGGTGTTTTTTCAGGACGTCACAGGATTCATGGTAGGAAGCCGCGCTGAACAAGGCGGCATTATCAAAGACGGTGCGAAGATGGTGAACGCAGTAGCAAATTCTGTTGTGCCGAAATTTACGTTCATCACCGGTAACAGCTACGGCGCGGGCAATTATGCGATGTGCGGCAAGGCGTACGATCCGCGATTGATTTTTGCGTGGCCATCGGCTCACATTGCCGTGATGGGCGGAAAGCAGGCGAGCGAAACATTGCTTTCAATCAAACTGCAGGCGATGGAAAAAGGAGGAGAAAAAATCTCCGCTCAAAAACAAAAAGCATTGCTTGATGAAATTCAATCAAGGTACGATGAAGAGCTGGATCCGTTATTTGCGGCATCGCGGTTATGGGTTGACGACGTAATTGATCCGCTGAACACACGCAGCATCATTTCGCACGGCATTGGAATGGCATCACACAATCCGAGCATTCCACAATTCAATACGGGTGTGATACAGGTGTGACGATGCGCGCAGGTTGTGCGTCCGTGGGGATCTTCTTTTTCTTCTGCATGCCGCACATTATGTTTTCCCAGTCTCCCGACAGTCTCCGAATCGCCGTCGAGTGGAACTATCCGGTCGCAGGTCCATCCTTTTTCAGTTTCGAACATTTTCTTCCGAAGCTTTTTCGTCATGAAGCGGAATTGAAAAGCTATATCCGCGATCCGCGCTTTCTCTCTTTGCGTCTCGCCGACGGCGATACGATGGCGGTAGATGCAATTTTTGATCGTGCGGTGGAAATTGCTGACGGCGACATTGGTACAGCGCTGTGGCTGTGCACATTTGCGACAATGGATCATTTCCGTATCGGCGTCGAAATTCCTTTGCTCGGCGCCCTCCCCGTTCCACTGACAACGGAATCGCGTGAACACTTCCGCGTTCGGTTTTCTCATCTGCCGCGCCGCGTGCTTCCCGACAGCGTTGGGCGAAGAGCAGATGACCGGGATAAGCTTCAGCATTTTTTCGGCTCGGCATATTTGACATACACATCGAACTCTGAATTTTTTGCAAACGGTTTCGGCAATTTTGTGGAATGGGGCGAGCCGAAATTCATTGTCGGCGGAACAAATGACAGCCGTGATAAATTTGCAAACCGTTTAGGACAACAATTTGGAATGATGCTCATAGACAGTTATAATGCCCTGCCGTCGGATGTTTTATGGTATGGCAGCAAAAAAGAGGCGCAGGAAGTTTCCGGCAAAGGCATGGTGGTTTACATGTCGTTCGAAGGAGGCTTTTACGGAATTATTTCCGATAAAGGCTTACATTATCTTCCCGAAAATCTTGGTGTTGATTTTCAAAAGGACAGCATGCGCGTGTACTTTAAAGGAGTGGCTACCGACCGTAGAACAACGAAAATGTGGGGCCGCACGATCAAGCTGAATTATATTGAACGTGCCGAGTAACTTTTCAATTAAAAGTTGAACGAAAGTGCAATCGTTGCACTGCGTCCGCCGTCGGTTGTCGGCTTGGAAGAAGGCGGCTGCGGAGAAGGAACCGGCGGCAGAGTGACAGACGGCTTTGTTCGGTAAGTGATTGATACGGGAAGACACTGCTCCAAAGAAATTCTCACATCTATTTTTGCTACTTGGAAATATCCCAGTGCGGCAATTTTGAGAAGGTGCATCCGTTCGATTGAAAAATAATCTTTGGCATAATCTTTCACTCCGAACACGAGAAACTGCGGCTGCCAATGCTCTGCATACACATCCGGAACGACAAAAAGGTATTCTGCCTGGGCGTCAATTGCCGGCAAAGAAAAAACTCTCGGCGTTACTGAGAGCGAATGAATCGTTACCGCCGCGTTGAAATGATAATTCAGCCGGTTTGAAATCACGGAAGCGGCAAGAGAAGTAAATGGCCACGATTCAACTTCTCCAACTCCATCGCTTGTGATTTTTTTGTACGAGTACGACGCTGTGAATGGAAGCGCGAATACTGTTGTGCTGATTCCGCCTTTAAAGCCAGATTGTTCGCCGCTTGCGTTCGGGAGATTTTCAAAAGACTGATCTTCACTAAATAAAAAAAGGCTGCCTCGCTGCTGCGAGACAAAAATCCCTGCCCATGCCTTCCAGGATTTCGCCGGTGTAAAAGTAAAAAATAATTTCCTGCCGAATTCATAGAAGGAATAATCGGGAGCATATCCCGCCGAAGCGTGCGAGTGATTGCTGCGTGTTTCATACAATTGTATGCCGGCACTTGCATCTTCAAATGGTTTGCCCGCAACGGTAAAATTCCAGCTATCAGCAGGCGCATCATCGGTAAGATGCACGGCGAAATCTTGGAACAGAAAAGAATTTAAACCTCGAATCGGGGCGCGGTTCCATGCCAAAGAAGCCGTAAGAAAATTTCCAAACGGTTCCGCCTGAATTGCAGCGCCGCCGAACGGAAAGTAACGTATGCCGTTCAATTGAATGCCGGCAGTGAGAGAATATTTGAAGAATGCTGCACTGCTGTTCCACGAAATTCCACCGGACTGCAGTGAGTTTTCCCCCGTAAGCGAAAAATTTGAGAAGTGATTATCGTAGGCGCCGTATTCTTTTTCTTCACCCGCAAAAAAACAAAGCGAGTCTGAAGAATGAACGACGGATAGCGAGAACGAAGTATACTTGGCAAAAAGTGTCGTTGAGGCGCGCTCTGATTTCTGTCTGAAGAGATCGAAATATTCAGCTTCTACAGAAACCTTATAATGGCAGAGCGAATCAGTTTTCTGAGCGAACGCCGGCAGAACATACAAACAGAGAAGAACAAGAAGAAAAAAGCGCGGGCAGGAGTATTCCCGCCCACGCTTTCTTCGACACAACTGTATCATTACTGTGCAGTTGCAGAAACGGTGTTCGTGTAATTATTCTGCCGCCCCGCATAAATGTCGCCGTATTGTACCGCGTAGCTCGGTACATATGGATACATGCGGGCGCGATACGAGTATGTTTTTCCCGAAGTAACGTGCACATCGTAATAATAACTCGTTTGATTATCGCCCGTTGAATCATACAGGGCAAACCCTGAACCGGTGCTGTCGCGCTCAATTTTGTAAGACGCCCAATCCACCAGATAAAGCTGAATTGATCCATAGTTCGACTGAGCGGTGATATTTTGTGAAGCCTGCGCAATGTTCGCATTGATGAACTGATAACTCTTTGTTTTGACGACGGGAGTTGAGCTCAATTCCAAGGGAACATCCGTGCCGTTAATAACGGCATAGATTGTGACCGGCATTCCAACATTGTCGGAAATGTAGAAATCAAATTGTCCGTAGAACGAAGAGTAGTACGACCAGTTCCACGATGACTTCGGTTTGTATGTCTTTCCGTTCACCACGACCTTTGCATCAACGGTGCTGGAAGAGCCAGAATAATCGTACATATAGATGTTCAGCTTATAGGCAAATGTTTCATCAAGGAAGAGCAAACGTTTGAGTTCGTCGTTCGTCATTCCCGGAAAAACGCCGCCGAACGTCGGGTCGGGGAAATTGAAGGACGCATAATCCTGTCCCTGCCAATGCCACAGAATATCGCCGTGCGCAGAAGTGTCAACGGTGTAGGCGGGAAGCCACTGCGCTTTCGGATTTGTCGGGGGATCATCAAAAAATTTCCCGAGGCTGACGGTGATTGTATAATTATTTCCATCGCTGTCTGCATTCTTCGCTTCGAAGGAAAATGAACCGGTGAATGCATTTTCAACCTTCGTTAAGTACGTCAGCACGGTATCGAGGTCAGCCTGAGCAATGCCGTTACTGCCGTCTCTGCGCACCTTGATAATGTGATTGTCTTGCGAGCCGGTTTGGTTCTCAAGAAAATTGATGCCGCTTCTGATCTTTGCCAGCATCGTCAAAATCGCGTTCTTTGAATTGGCGGCATGCGTTTTACCATCAGAAGCAAGAACGAAAAATGTTGTGTTGCTTTGCTGGATCGCCGCGACAACATCGTGCGTTTGATATGACGGGAGATCGAAACTGAAAACCAAAAATTCTTCCAGCATCGCTTTCATGCCCTGAAGCATGGCATCCATAACATAGACTTCGGTTAATGTCATGTATACCGAAGAGAGATTCATATTTCCCTGCATCTTTCCGCTGACCTTGAATTGAAACGCGGTGTCCCCTTCGATAACTGCCAATCGTTGAAGCGCATAATCAACACGGGGAAGAAAATTATCTTTCAGCACTTGCTGCATTCTGCTAACTGCCGGCGGATCAGTAGTTGCTTTCTGAAGAATCTTCACCAGATTTTTTCCGAGCGCCGATATCGGTACCGTCATATCGTTTGTGCCGGATGGAATATCAAAACGGAGCATCTCTGATTTGACCGATGAACTCGGAGAAGTTGGCGAAGAATCTTCCCATTGTTGAATAACATTTCTAATGGTCGTGTCGGAAAGCGCACCAAGAATTTCTGTCAGTCCTGCACCGAGGTTTGCCGCAGAATTATTTGGGTTCAAACCCAATGCCTCTTTATACAAAGCATTTGCGTTCGTAAAATCAACTTTGTCAAAGTCGCGTGAATTGTTGAACGAAATTTGTGAAGCGATGTAAAACTGATTTTCCATTTCGCTGTATGCTTGAGCTGCTTTTGTAGCTGAGCCGGTGGAATCAACCGTCGTGCTTTTATCGGACGATGTCGGGGATTGATTGCAGGCGGAGAAGGCTATCAGCAGAACCGCAGCCGCGAAACAGAGCGGGAATAACGACTGCCGTTTCATAACTATGTCCTTCAAAAATGATAGGTGGGGTGAGTATTAATTGCACACAAATGTAAGAATTCTTTGTTGTTAATGTCAATAAGAAGCCCGGTTTCCGTGATATACGACAACTATTAAGTAAGGTACGGGAGATATAAAAATGTTCATTGTTTTCTTTCCAAAAATTCAACTTTGTAAACGGGCTTGATTTTGAGTTGAAGAAGAGGGAAATTTACGCTAGTACGTGGGTGGAGTGCCAAGAGCGGGTCATTCAATTATTTATTGATTCTTAACTGCCTTCCATCTGGAAAGTTCAAGGAAATGAATTTAAAACGAATAGAACAAAACGTAAAGCGTTCCGACAAAAGGAGTTGAACCGATGAAATCATTTTACAATTCCCCCTCCAAAATACTCATGCTCATCTCTGTTGTTATTGTTGCACATACCACCGATGCGGGAACACGCTACAAAGATCATGTTTTCTCTTCTGTTGTAAGCACAAAGAATATCCCATTCGGCAGCAGCATGAATATTGACAGCTCGACTGATTCGTTATTTTTGGATTTCTATGAACCTTCAGGTGATACTCTGCAGCGGAGGCCTTTGGTTGTTTGCATTCATGGCGGAAGCCTCGTCACCGGAAACAGAAGCGAAATGGGCAGCTTTTGTACCGACTTTGCTGAACGCGGATATGTTGCCGCAACGATAGATTACCGGCTTGGCATTGAATCTCCGAAAGGAGTCACGACAATTTTGGAAGCTTTACTGCGCGGCGTGCAGGATATGAAAGCGGCGGTTCGTTTCTTCCGCGCACACGCTGCGGAATATGGAATTGATACTTCACAGATTTATCTCGAAGGCTCGTCAGCAGGTTCTATGGTTGTGGTGCATTATGCGTATTGGGATGAAGATGAAATTCCGCCGGATGTTAATCAAACAAAGTGGGGCAACATTGAAGGAACAAGCGGCAACCCTGGATATTCAACCGCAATTAAGGGTATCATTAATTACTGCGGCGCAATTGTGAACCCGGCATGGGTCAATGCGGGAGAAGTTCCGATTGCGAGCATTGATGGCTTGGCCGATACGATAGTACCCCAGGATAGCGGCGTGTCTGGTGATTTCGGAATAAAACTATTCGGCGGCATTGCGATCGGCAGAATTGCGACGCAGATTGGAATTTATAATCAGGGAGTTTACTTTCCGGGTCAGGGGCATGGCGGCGGAGTTGATAGTCTTCCGGGGTTCAGCTCGAATTTTCTTTATTCACTAATGGTTCTTTCTTCTACTCCACAGCAGGATTTTACTTCTATGGCGTTGACTACAAAATCGTTAACGATCTTCCGTTATGACAACTACACGTTCGAAGTCACGGCGCTCGATACATCGGGCAACGAAATTATTTTGCCTTCCTCATGGATACAATATTCATGCGACAGCGGAATCGGCACAATACAACCGTGGGGCGTATTCACACCGGGAGACCACACGGACAGCGGATACGTGTACGCAAAGTTTAATAACACCACGGACTCCTGTTTCGTAAAAACGTATGGCATCCAATATATCCGCTTAACGCCGAGATTTACAGTGACTGACACGTTGCACACTCTTCAATTAAGTATTGCAACATACGATGCGGATTCGGTACAACACGCCCTACCAATAACGATGTTCACATTGACGTCAACAAATCCATCTGTAGGAATTGTTGATTCGAACGGAGTATTTACCGGAAAGATGAATGGCACCACAAATATCATAGCATCTCTCAACAATTACAGCGACACAAGCACTATACGGGTTGAGAATGCGAGCGGTATCGTCAGTCTTGATCCGCTTGAAAGTTTAGGCGGATGGACCTTTACTAATGACAACCTGGATTCTCTTTCTGTTTCGCTTGCAACGGATCAAAAGTCTGAAGGGAATGCATCCTTTAAGGTAGATTATAAATTAACGTATGATGCGCTCAAGTCTTCCTCCTACTATATTTATCTCAACAAAGACCTGCTCGTTTACGGAATTCCCGATTCAATCTATCTTGATGTGAAATCCGATGGGCGAAATCATCGCCTATACTATCGCTATTCGGATGCTGATTCAGAACTTTACCGAGGTTCGGGTAAAAAATATCTAAACGACAGCGCCGCTTTTGATATGGTGAATTCACCAATGACAGGTTTGTCACCGTTGGCAGGTGCTTCCGGATTAACGTATCCTTTAACTCTCAAGAGAATAGAAATTCAGATTGCACCCGACAAAGTTCAAGGACAGGTGACATCGGGAACTTTTTATTTTGACAACCTGAGATTAAAATACCCCGGCAGTTCTACAGAAGTTGAAAAAATTTCCTCTTCTCCCGCTTCGTTCAACCTTGAACAGAACTATCCTAATCCTTTTAATCCATCTACTGTCATAAACTTCAATCTTGCGAAGAAAGAAAAAGTGAGCCTTAAGGTTTATGATATACTTGGAAGAGAAGTCGCCACACTGATAAACAAAGATTTTACTGCCGGATTTCATTCTGTTACGTTTAATGCATCCGGTTTATCAAGCGGAATGTACTTCTATAGACTGCAGACCGATGAGCATTCTGTTGTTAGGAAAATGGTATTAGTAAAATAGGCTATACATTTTACCAAAGCAGAAAGAAGTAAAAATAATTATGTAGAATTTTGGGCTGGCTGAGAATTCCCGCTTTGCGGGATAAGTTATACTGATAACATCTCTTATTTATTGATGTAAAGTTACTTCCGCTTTGATGAGTTTTCACGATGCTTTGTGTCCTTGCAAGTGCACTGCCGCATTTGCCTTACCAATCGCAGTGCGCCTGATGTGCTGTTTTCTCTCACAATTTTCTTTGCTTTTCTAAGCAATTTCGGTTATATTTTTCACTCTAAACCTTGAAAAAGGTTTTTCAAACAGTGAAGGAGTTTTTGTTCGTATGGCTTTAATGACAAAAATGCGCGACAATATGCCCGCCATTCTCATTATTTTGGTGGTGGCATTTCTTATTACCATTGTTTTTGAATGGGGCATGAATTATCTCGGAATTAAAGGCGACGGCCGGCACGATTATGTCGGTATAATTGACGGAAAGAAAATTTCGTATCAGGAATTTTCCGACATGGTCAAACGTGCAGCCGACAATCAAAAACAACAATCGGGACAAGACCCGGATGACGATATGCTGCGGCAAATCCGCGATCAGGTGTGGAACAGTTTGGTCACACAAGTGCTGGTCGAAAACGCTGCTCACGATGCCGGCATCACCGTAACGGGACAGGAAATTGTGGATTGGGTGCGCGGCGATAATCCGCCATCGTTCCTCGTTCAGCAATTCAAAGATTCTACCGGACGCTTCAATCGTGAAGCGTACGAAAGCGCCATCAACGATCCGCGCAACAAAGACATCTGGATTCAGGTTGAGCAGGCGCTTCGGCAGCAGCGTCTTGTTGATAAAGTGCAGAGCCTTGTCATGGCATCGGTCCGCGCAACACCGGGAGAGATCCGCGAACATTTTATAGACCAAAACACAAAAATTGATGCGCAATATGCGTTGTTCGATCCGAACCGTTACATCCCGGATAGCACAGTCACAGTCACCGATGACGATTTGCAAAAATTTTACAACGAACATCAATTTGAATTCAAAATGAAGGCAACGCGAAAGCTCAAGTACGTGCTTTTCAGCGATCAGCCGTCGGCACGCGATTCGCAGGATGTGCTCACAGAATTGAACAGCGTACTCCAGCAAATTAAATCCGGTGCAGATTTCACCGAGCTTCAAAAAGAATATTCCGAAGGCAAACCGAGCGAAGCGTATTTCAAGCACGGAGAAATGAGCCAGCAAAAAGAAGAGAAAGTGTTTTCAGGAAAGGTCGGAGATGTTGTCGGGCCGTACAGCGATTATGACGGCTACCATTTGACAAAAATTCTGGATGAGCGGCACGGGAAAGAAACATTTGTGAAAGCGCGTCACATTCTTCTCACAACTTCCGGCGGGAAAGACGAAGCCGCCGTGATGAAAGAAGCCCGCGACTTAATCGCACGCGCACGGAGCGGAGAAGATTTTACAGCGCTTGCGAAACAATATTCACAGGAGCCCGGCGCGGCATCAACCGGCGGAGAACTCGGCTGGTTCGGCAAAGGACGAATGGTGAAGCCGTTTGAAGATGCGGCGATGAAAGGAAAACCGGGAGAAATTATCGGGCCGGTAAAAACACAATTCGGCATCCACATTATTAAGATTGAAGGAAAAGACAACCGCGAAGTAAAATTGGCAGACATCGTGATGTCGGTGAAAGCAAGCTCGCAAACGAAAGACGATGCGTTTCAGCGCGCGCAGGATTTTGCATACGTTGCGAAAGACGGCAAGTTTGAAAAAGATGCCGAAAGCTTCGGCTTGCAGGTGCATGAAACTCCGGCGTTCCAAAAAGAAGGAATGATTCCCGGAATTGGGTTCAACGATGTTGTTTCAAAATTTGCTTTCTCAAACGACCTCAATGATATCAGCGATGCAACACAAATTAACAATGGCTATGCGGTATTTAAAATTTCCGAAGTGAAAAACGAAGGCGTTCGCCCGTTTGACGAGGTGAAAGAATCGCTGAAGCCGCGCGTGCTGCGGGAAAAGAAAATGAGCCTGCTTAAAGAGATCGTTGCTAAAGACCGCGCGTCCATCGGCGACACGACGGATTTAACAGTTCTACAAGCGAAAGACCCGAATGTGTCGGTGCAAACCACCGGAGAGTTTTCTCCGAACGGCGGTATTCCGACAATCGGGCGCGAGCCTGCGTTCGTCGGCATTGCGTTGACCGATCCTGTGAGTAAAGTCTCCGAGCCGGTGAAAGGCACCCGAGGCTATTATCTCTTAAAAGTTTTGAGCCGCACGCCGTTCGATTCGACAAGCTTCAATATGCAAAAAAGCGTTCTTGAAACGCAGGTTCTCCAGGAAAAAAAGCAGCGCGTCGTGAACGAATGGCTCGCTTCGCTGAAAGAAAAAGCAAACATTGAAGACGACCGCGACCAGTTTTATCGGTAAGTTGAAGTATGAAGACGTTCCGCTACAGCGGAGTTGTAGGGGAAATTTTTCTCTGCGTGATCGCGGGGGCATCATTGGCGTCAGCACAGACAGTGCCGTCTGCGGCGCCATTTTCAATTTCTGTTGCGTTCAAAGGGAGCTACACGACAAGCGCGCGGTTTCTTTACAATGTAGACAAACCCGACCAGTTTTTGGACAGTAAATATTTTTCTTCGATTTTCGGATTTGGCGGAAGCGTTCGGGCAAATTTCGACGGCGATTTTGCTGTCGGTATCTCGACAGGAAAAATAAAATTTGCGGAGTCGTCCATTGTGCAGTACATCATCGGCGGCGATCAGGTGCTTGTGCCGGTGAATGAAGGATTCGTTCTTTATCCGGTGGAGTTGAGCGGCTATTTCTTTCTTCCGTTCAGCACCGATCATTTTCGGGTTTATCTTGGTGGAGGTGTCGGCGCGTATTTCGGCGAACGGAATTATTCCATCGGAGCGGAGAGCATGCACGCGGAGAATTCACCGTCAGGATTCGGCATCCACGTTCTTACCGGCGTTGAATTTGCAATTTTTCCGAAAGTGATGCTGCAGAGCGAATTGAAATTCCGCGACCCGCAATTCGACTCAGTGAACAAATTTCAGCATGCTTCAACAATCGTTAACGGTACCGTCATCCCGCTGTCGACGTCGCCGGAAACGACGCGCGTAAATGTGAACGGCATTACGTACACTCTCAGCATAGCGTATACGTTGTAATCCGCTCTGCTTCCGAAAAATTTCAACTTTGCTTTCCCACTATGCAGCATAATCGAATTCTATACGTTACATTGTTCCTGCTGATGGCGGTCATCTGGGGGGTGACGTGGACTCTGTACGTCGTTGCACTTCGCAGCTTCTCTCCCATGTTGATCGCCGGCCTTCGGAATGTTGTAGGTGCCGCCGCGTTGTTTGCAGTTTTGAAAATGCAGGGAATTCCACTGCCGCGAAAATTTCACGACTGGCGGTTTCTTTTTGTTTTAGGAATGTTGTGGATCGCAATCCCGTACGCGATGATTTTTTGGGGAGTTCAATACACTTCTTCAGGTATGGCATCGGTGCTGAACGGCACCAATCCGTTTTTTGTCGCGCTCTTTTCGTACTTCCTTTTGAAGAATGAAAAGATGACCGGCGCAAAAATACTCGGTGTCGTAATCGGATTTATCGGTGTCGTGATAATTTTTTCACAGAAGATGAGTCCCGGCAGCGAGCGTTCGCTTCTTGCCGACATGCTGATGTTCGTTGCAGCGGTGTTCACAGGATTGGCAATGGTTCTTGCGAAGCGGTTCGGCGCTTCGTATCATGCCGCAGTACTGATTGCCGTGATGATGTTGTTCGGCGGCGGAACGCTGATTGCTTCCAGCGCCGTATTCGATCAACCGGTACGCTTTGCCGTTTCGCTTGAAGCAATTTCCGTTCTTCTTTTTTTGAGTCTACTTTCATCGGCATTCGGATTTGTTGCATACATGTGGTTATTAAAGCGTGTTGATGCGGTGAAGCTTTCCATGGTGGCATTCCTTGTTCCCGTTATCGCAATTGCGCTTGGCGCAACGTTCCTGAAAGAGCCTGTCACAATGCTCGATATCGCCGGAACCGTGTGCGTGTTGTCGGGATTATTTGTTGTGAATATGCTTGAGCCGCTTGTTCGACGGAAAAGCAGGACTGCGTGAAAAGGAAAGTAACGGTTTGAGCGATCAGGAAAAAAAGGCAATTGTATTTTTGGCAGGATTTATGGGAAGCGGAAAGAGCACCATCGGGCCGATTCTTGCCAACACGCTCGGCTATGAATTCGTTGACCTTGACACTTTGATCGAACAGCGGGAGCATGAAAAAATCGGAAAGATTTTTTCCGATAAAGGTGAAAACTATTTCCGTTCCGTGGAACGGGCTCTTGTGACAGAGCTATCTCAGCGTCCGCGCATTGTCGTTTCGCTCGGCGGCGGAACCATTGTTCACCAACCCACGCTCGATGTAGTGAAACAGCAGGGCATTCTCATTTATCTCAAAGCAGATGCGGAACAAATTTACCGCCGCTTACGCCCGAAAGGCGACCGCCCGTTGCTGCGCACTCCCGAAGGCGTGCTGATGGATGACGAACAACTGAAAACACGGATCAACGAATTGCTTTCGCAACGCTCCGCGTTCTACGAGCAAGCGCACATTATTATGCACACCGACGATAAAAAAATCGGCTTGACAATTGACACTCTTGTACACAAACTCCGCGGATGCCTTGAAGAATAATCCGGAAATGGAATATGGCGCTTAAAGAGACAAAATTAAAGACAATCACGGTGCCGCTAGGCAAACGCAGTTACCCGATTTACATCGGATCGGGGGTTCGCGAAGTGGTAGGAAAATTTTTGTCGAAGATTCCGGCGGGAAAACGTCTCCGCTTTCCCCGGCAAACAATCATCATTACCGATACTGTTGTTGCACGGCTTTATCTTGAAGATGTGCAACGAAGCCTGAAGGCATCGGGCTTTTCAGTGCACGTCATTATCATTCCGCCGGGAGAAAGTCAAAAAAGCCTGCACAGAGCTGATGCCATTTATGCTGAATTGCTTCGCAATCGTATCGGAAGGAAATCCACAATCATTGCACTTGGCGGCGGTGTTGTCGGCGACCTCGCGGGTTTCGTTGCGGCAACATATCAGCGCGGCGTTAGCTTCGTGCAAATGCCAACTACGCTGTTGGCGCAGGTAGACAGTTCGGTTGGTGGAAAAGTCGGCATCAATCACCCGCTTGGTAAAAATATGATCGGAGCGTTCTATCAGCCGCTCTGCGTTATTGCCGATACGGAAACATTACAGACACTGCCGGAACGCGAACGCGTGTGCGGCCTGGGTGAAGTGATCAAGTACGGAATTATTCTTGATGAAAAATTTTTTGAGTATGTGCGAAAGAATCTCCCTGACATTGTTGCGATGCAGCCCGCCGCTATCGCTCATGTAATTGCACGCTGCTGCGAGTTGAAAGCGTACGTCGTTTCACGCGATGAAAAAGAAGAACATCTCCGCGCAATTCTGAATTTCGGCCATACCGTGGGCCATGCGCTTGAGCATGCGGGACATTATCGTTCATTAAAGCACGGCGAGGCAATCCTCCTCGGCATGATTGCAGAAACATTTCTTGCACACCAGTTAAAGATGATTACCGCCGACAACGCCCAGCGCATCGAAGATATGATTGCTGCTGTTCCATTACCGCGCTCTTTTGGATTTATTTTTTCTGCGAAGAAATTAATTCACACAATGAGAAGCGATAAAAAATCGCTTGAAGGGAACATCCGCTTTGTCCTGCCGAAAAAAATCGGCAGGGTGACATTGCCCATCCCGGTGAAGGAAGAAATAATTGCCGCCGCTCTCCACTCTCTCAACCAATTTGTAATGAATCTCTAAGAGTCCTTTCCCCTACCGGTATTGTTTTATATAATTATCTCTTTTTCTTCACCTTTTGTAAATTTTCACTCACCCTGAACTTTACAATCTTCGTTATCAGTCTGATCGGCAGAGGCTTGCCAAAAGGAAACTGAACTGTGCCTTTCCCTCCTTTGTAGAGCGATAATTCTTTTTCAAAAACTTCTTTTGCTGAAGCGCCAGGATAAAAGCCGAAGTGATTTGACTGAGCGGCAAACCAAACCAGCATGCCGTTGAATTTGAACGCCGGCATTCCATAACTAATTACTTCCTCTGCCTTCGGAGCGGCTTTTTTAATGGTCGCACGAAGTTGTTCGAGGATTTCCTGAATTTCTTTCGGGTAATTCGAAATATACTCATTAATGTTTTTTGACTTTTTCACAAACGTATTTTCTGTTTTTTAGTAATGTTCTTGCCTTGCACTAAAATCATGTTACTATTTTTCCGTCAAGCCGCGTTCTTCGAGCAGTGCCTTCACATTAGGATTGCGGCCGCGGAATGCGCGATACATTGCACCGACATCTTCCGTCCCTCCGCGGGAGAGAATCATGTCGCGGAAGCGCTCGCCGTTCGCTCGCGTTAAACCGCCGTGTTCGGTAAACCACGCAAACGCATCATCGTCCAGAACTTCAGCCCACATGTATGCAAAATAGCCAGCCGCATAACCGCTGCTCCAGATGTGCGCAAAGTACGTAGACCGATACCGCGGCGGTACCAGCGGCATATACACATCGAACTTTTTCAAAGCATTCGTTTCAAATGTGTCAACATTTACCGGGCTCGTGCTTTCTTTCAAAGTATGCCATGCCATATCAAGCAGCGCGGCTTCAAGATATTCCATTGTTGCAAACCCTTGGTTGAACGTCTTCGCTTTCCTGATTTTCGCCACCAACTCCTGAGGCATGGGTTCGCCTGTTTTATAATTTTTTGCATAGTGTTCGAGGACTTTCGGATACAGCGCCCAATGCTCATTGAACTGTGAAGGAAATTCCACAAAATCTGTCGGGACGTTCGTGCCGGTAAGCCGCGGATATTCCACAGTTGTCAGCATTGAGTGCAAGGCGTGACCAAATTCATGAAACATCGTGGTCACATCATCATACGTCAACAAAGCCGGCTGGCCGGGACCCGGTTTGGAAAAATTGGCAACATTGAAAACAACAGGTTTCGTATGAAGCAAACCTGTCCCGTCAACAAATGTATCTTCCCACGCTCCACCGCTCTTATTGTCACGCTTAAAGTAATCGCAGTACCAGAGCGCAATTGATTTTCCGTTCGCATCGAACACTTCAAAGACGCGGACATCCGGATTGTACACGGGAATATCTTTCCGCTCTTTGAACGTCAGTCCGTACAATTGGTTTGCGGCATAGAAGATGCCGTCTTCCAGTACACGATTCAGTTCGAAATACGGTTTGATCTGGTTGTCATCAAGAGCATATTCCGCTTTGCGCACTTGTTCAGCATAATATTGCCAATCCCACGGCTGAAGTTTAAAATCTCCATGCTGGCTATCAAGCAACGCCTGCATCTTCGCCGCTTCGCCTTCCGCTTTCTTCATGGCCGCGGGAACAAGGTCGGTAAGAAGTTTAATGGCAGCTTCTGGAGTTTTTGCCATATCGTCGGCTAGTACGTAAGCGGCGTAGGTCGGATAACCGAGGAGTTTCGCTTTCTCGATTCTCAGCTCTGCAATGCGAAGAATTATTTGCCGCGTATCATTGCTGTCGGCGTGCTCGGCTCGCATAGTGGATGCGCGGAACAATTGCTCCCGCACGGCACGATTACGCAGAGAAGCCTGTGCTGGCTGTTGGGTTGTATTTTGAAGTGCCAGCACCCACTTGCCGTCAACTCCCCGCTGATGAGCAGCCTCAGCGGCTGCAGAAATTTCCGCTTCACTGAAGCCTTCGAGCTCTTTCTTGTCATCAATGACGAGCGCACCCGCTTTTGTTGCGGCAAGAAGTCTGTTCTGAAAACTGGTGGTGAGTTTCGATTCTTCCTGATTGATCTCGCGAAGACGTTTCTTGTCCGCTTCCGAAAGAAGCGCACCGGCGCGAACAAAATCTTTGTAATAACGCTCAACAAGAAATTTTTGAACTGCGTTAAGGCCGATCTTTTCACGTTGGTCGTACACCTCTTTGACCCGCTGAAAAAGTTTTTCATTCAAATGAACCGCGTCAGCGTGTGCAGCAAGACGCGGTGCTTCTTCCTCCTGGATTTTCTGCAGAGCATCGTCGGTGTTCGCTTGTGTCATTGCAAAAAAAACTTTCACGGTACGTGTAAGCAAAGCACCGGTGCGTTCCATAGCAACAATAGTATTTTCAAATGAAGCCGGAGCGGGATCGTTCGCTATTTTTTCAATCTCAGCAAGATCCTGCCGCATACCTTCCTCAAGCGCCGGTTGGTAATCTGAATCTTTGATCCGGTCAAACGGCGGCGCCTGATAAAGAAGAGAACTTGGCTCAGCAAAAGGATTTGCACTTGTTAAACCTGCCGCAAACGTGCCCTGCGCGGCTTCGGAAGAATGCATGTGTTTTTTTGTCGCTCCGAGAATTGTTGTTGTAAAAAAGAAAACTGTCAATACTGCAAGTGTAAACGAAAGATGTTTTGTCATAGTGCCTCCGATAAAATAGTTTTACTGCTCTTTTACTGCTCCCCGACGATGTCTGACGGCGTTTTCCAGCCGTCTGACATCTGTTCTGCCCCAATGAAAAATGTCAGACTGCATCAAGAGCTGTCAGACATTAGTTCTACTCCAGTATTTGTTCCAAATGGTGTTTCATGTGACGAATATAATCTTCAATTAAAAATTCCAGCGTCACCGGTTCATTGCTGCCGATAAAACAATAATTGCGGAGAGCGTTTTCGGAAATTGAAGAAATAATGTGCAGGAGATGTGCGTTGTAACTCTTCCACAATTGAACAAGGTTTTCCCACGCCTCATTT
Organism: Bacteroidota bacterium; assembly: GCA_021796215.1. Taxonomy (GTDB): domain Bacteria; phylum Bacteroidota; class Ignavibacteria; order UBA10030; family UBA8401; genus JAJYOI01. The sequence continues at coordinate 43,833 of JAJYOK010000013.1, read as the reverse complement.
TGGTAATCTTGCGTTTTTACCCACGCTTCCTGCTCGTATGCGGGCAATTTTAATTCTGCACTCAACTGCGCTCTGACGAACCGCTGATGATTGTTCGACGCGGAATCAATCAGATGCCCGAGGATTTCTTTCTTCGACCATTTGCCCGGAGCAGATTTACTTTCACGATCGGATTCTGAAACACCGGCAAGCTCTGGGGAAGCCTGGTCGAGAAGAGATTGGAAATCTTCAATTGTTTTGTGCATTGCTTTTTTTCCTTTCCATGGGGATGTTCGAAGCCAGCTAACAAGCGTAGCAATCAGCCAGATTGCTCCGATGAAAGCAAGTGCAAGAAGCACCATTTCCAGAACATCAGAAGTTGGTCCGGTGAGGCCAAGAGAGAGCATTTCAAAATTTTATTTACCTGTGAAAATAAAAGATGTAGGACACCTCTAAGGCGTCCTACATCTGATGCGACGGTTACTTCTTCTCAAACGCCTGATTACGCACCATCTTTGTCATATCGTACGGCGCCGGGTCGCCGCCTAAATATTTGTGAAACCAATCGAGATGTGCGTTGTAATAGAGCGGCATGGATTTCACGCCGTTGGGCCAATGTCCGTCGTTCTTGAAAACGATCAGCCGCGACGGCACGCCCATTTCCTGTAAGTCGGTGAAAAATTCCAGGCTTTGCGTGTACGGAACGCGGAAATCTTGTTCGCCGGTGATGACCAAACACGGCGTTTTGAAATTCTGAACGAAATTGTTCGGAGAAAATTTCGTATACAGATCGGATGTCCACGGCTTGCCGTTTAAATCCCATTGCGGGAACCACAATTCTTCCGTCGCGCCGTACATTGCCGGCAAATCGTACACACCCATCATCGCGGCAATTGCTTTAAAGCGCGTCGTGTGTCCTTCAAGCCACATCATCATGTAGCCGCCGTACGACCAGCCCATCGCTCCCATTCTTGAGCTGTCCACGTACGAAAGATGCGACAGCGAATCTGTCACCGCCATAATATCTTCATACACTTTGCCGCCCCAATCTTTTGAAATTTCCGCAGTGTATTCTTGTCCGAAGCCGGTTGAACCGTGCGGATTCGGAAATGCTACGATGTAACCGGAGCCCGGATATGTCTGCCAATCGCCGCGGAAAGCATCTTCCCATTGTCCCTGCGGTCCGCCGTGTACGTTAAGAATGAGCGGGTATTTTTTGGACGGATCAAAATCGTGCGGCTTCACAATGAACGTTTGCACCTTCACGCCGGTCGGCGAATTGACCCAGATTTCTTCCGCCGGGCGAATATCCACAGAGTCTTCCACCGGCTTATTGAAGAACGTCAGCCGCCGTAATTCTTTCCCTTGCGACGAGCAGCGCCAGATATCTACCGGCTCACCAATCGAGCGGCGGTTAAAGACAATAAATTTTCCATCCGGAGAAATGTCGAACGCATCAATTGTTTTTGCGTCAATAATTTCTTCGATGTGTTTCGTTTTGATATTGATGTTGTAGAGTGGAACGTGTCCTTTTACTTCCCCGAGAAAATAAATACTCTTCGAATCGGGCGCCCATTTAAAATCGTCAATCCAATTATCAAAGTTTTCTTTCCCGGTGAGAAGTGTTTTCTCTCCGGTCTCCCGATTATACACCGCGAGGCGAAACAGATCCGATTCGTACGCAGGAATTTTCTGTGTGCGGTAAGCGATGTATTTCCCGTCGGGAGAAAACTGCGGCGTGCCGTCGTACGCTTTATTTTCTTCTGTAATATTTTTTGGCGAGCCGCCAGTAGAAGAAACAACAAAGACATCTTTATTTGTCGTTTCTTGTTCGTTCGAGTCGTGATTGGAATCGAAGCTGATCTCTTTGCCATCGGCAGAAACTGCAAGACCGCTGCTGCCGAGCGTAAATGCCGGTGCATCCCAATCGCCGGGCGAAACATCAACTGAGATGTTTTTTTCAATATCGTACACAAAGGTATGCGTGCGATGTCCGTCTTTCCATTCTGTCCAGTGGCGGTACATCAAATGGTCTGCCATGTGCGCCTGAATCGGACCGTTTTCCATGCTCTCATTTATTTTTTTATTACAGTCGTCATTAGCGCCGCACTCCGGAAAAACATCGCTGGTGTAAACAAAATGTTTTCCGTCAGCAAGCCATTCTACATTATCAACGCCGGTTGAAATATTTGTAAGCTGTTTTGGCTCGCCGCCGTTCAGGGGTAACAACCACGCTTGCTGTCCGTTCTTCCGTGTTGAAAGAAATAGCAGCGACTTCCCGTCAGGTGACCACCGCGGATGATTATCAGCCGCCGGATTACCGGTAAGTTGGCGGGTGTCGGAACCATCTGCATTCATAAGATAAATATCAGCATTGGTCTTCCCTTCCTCCAGAAAACTTTGCGTCACGGTAAAAGCTATTTTCTTTCCGTCGGGAGAAATCTGCGGATCGGCAACACCTTTGATGCTGTAGAGATCGGCAATTGAGAACGGGCGTTTTTGTGCAAAACCCGGCAGCGCGAAAAATGCTGCCAGCAAAAGAAAGAGAATTTTTTTCATTAGGCATCCTTTATAGATATTGTGAACGAAACTAATACTTATCTACCCTGACGGCTTCCTCCTGCGCTTGCGTCAGCAGGAAAAAAGAAGTACAATGAAATCGGTCAGAGAACACAAATGTTGCCAATGCAATCCCCGTAACACAATGCAATGTAAGAAAGTGCCGTCGCGATTACAAGATGGTAACTGATAGTCAGCGCCCCAAAGGGTTTTTAAGATACTATGGCATCGCGATTTTTCTATAATTTGAAGGGATTTCTTAAACACGTTCGTTTCTGGTACGTGCTTTTCACTTCATTAATCATCATTGCACTTGTAAACGGCCTGTTTGAAATTATTGAGGACATATTCTTCAGCGGCGTTCCGTTTGAACATTTGCGTTTGTTGTTCTTCACACGCGGTGTAGTTACGGCGCTGCTTGTGATCGTCTGGGCATTGTGGACAGTTTATAAGTACCGTGGAATGTACCGTCAGAAACTTGAAGAAGTTGAAGAACGCTACCGCAGCATTATCGAAAATTCTGCCGACGCAATTATCTCGCTCGACAATCAAAATATCATTACAACATGGAACATCGGAGCCGAAAAAACATTCGGATGGAAAGAAAAAGAATTGATTGGAAAATCTATCACTGTGTTGTTGCCGCAGGATTTTCTTGACAAGCATGAGTTGGATTATTTGACCGAACGCGTCGGGAAGGACGGTTATGTTCAAAATTATGAAACTGAGCGCCTCACGAAAACCGGGAGCCGAATCCACGTTCAACTCACTGAAGCGCTCATTAACAACGAAACCGGAGAACCGGTGGGCAAGGCATTGATCATGCGCGATGTTACAGAACAGCGATTGAATGAAGAAAAGCTCCAGCAGTCCGAACGGCTTGCAACCGTCGGGCATTTGGCGGCGGGCGTTGCGCACGAAATCGGAAATCCGTTGACGGCAATTTCTTCACTCGTTCAGCTTCTGCAAAGAAAAACTGACGACGTGTTTGTGCTGGAAAGCTTGACAAAAATACGCGACCAGATCAACCGCATTCATAAAATTGAACGCGACCTTGTTGATTTTTCCCGTCCATCGTCGGCGGAAATGAAGCAGGCGCAGATCAATGACATTATTCAATCGGCAATCGGATTGATGAAACACGACACGCGTTTTCGCAGCATCGAGGTTGTTCTCGATCTGAAGCGTGAGCTTCCCCGCGTGATGTGTGTGCCGGACCAAATCCATCAAGTGATTGCAAATCTTTTACTGAACGCCGCCGACGCAGTGAAAGACTGTGAGCATCCGCGCATTATACTTCACACAACATCAAACGGTGATACTGTACAGATTAATGTTGAAGACAATGGCATCGGCATTTCGAAAGAACTTCAACAAAAAATTTTCGAGCCGTTTTTTACAACGAAACCTGTGGGCAAAGGAACCGGGCTCGGGCTTTCTGTCAGCCACGGCATCATCACGAAAATCGGCGGAGATATTCGTGTAGAATCAACCGCCGGCAAAGGAGCAAAATTTATTATTGAGCTGCCCCAAGGGGATTTTCAACCTGTGGCAAAAAGGAACGAGGAATGAAGGGAACAATTCTGCTGGCGGACGACGAAAGAGAAATCCGCGATTCGCTGACAATGGTATTGAAGGACGAAGGATATCAGTGCACTTCCGTTTCTGACGGACAGGAGGCATTGAACGCTCTTGAAAAAGATGATTACGATATTCTTATCACCGACATCAACATGCCGCGCGTCGGCGGAATGGAAGTGCTCGACGAAGCCGTGAAAATTTCTCCACAAACACTTGTCGTGTTGATCACCGCGTATGCCTCTGTGGAAACGGCAGTGCGTGCGCTGCGAAAAGGCGCCTCCGATTATTTGTTGAAGCCGCTTGAATTTGATGAAGTAATCGTGCGGATCAATCATCTCATGCGTCACAAACAGCTCGCGCTGGAAAATAAGCTGCTTCGCAAAGAAGTTGACCGCGCGTTCAATGTCAGTTCGATGATCGGCCAAAGCCAGGCGATGAAATCCGTGTTCGAAATGATCAAGCGCGTCAGCGCAGCAAACACGACCGTGCTTATTACCGGCGCGAGCGGAACAGGAAAAGAGCTGGTTGCTCGTGCAATTCACGCGAACAGCGGCCGCGCACTGAAGCCGTTTGTTCCCGTCAATTGCGGCGCGATCCCGGAAAACCTGTATGAATCAGAATTTTTCGGCTACAAAAAAGGCGCGTTCACCGGCGCAGCTGGAAACCATGACGGGCATTTCAAATCGGCAGACAACGGTACAATTTTTCTCGACGAGATCGGCGAATTGCCCGAACACATGCAGGTAAAGTTGCTGCGTGTCATTCAGGAAAAAGAAATCAAGCCGCTCGGCTCGGAAGCTTCGTTCACGGTTGACGTGCGCATTCTTGCAGCTACAAACAAAGACCTTGCACAGGAAGTTGAGAAAGGTACGTTTCGCCGGGATTTATATTACCGCCTGAACATTGTGGAAATAACACTGCCGACGCTTCAGGAACGGAAGGAAGACATTCCGCTGTTTGTTGATCATTTTATTCAGAAATACAACGCCGAGTTGAAGCGTGCTGTCAAAGGAGTTGATAATCAAACGATGAAGGCGATGCTGCAGTACGAATGGAAAGGACAGGTTCGCGAGCTGGAAAATATAATTGAGCGCGCCGTATTGCTTTGCCGCGGCGATTTCATCACTCTCAAAGATTTACCGCCGATGGTACAAACAAGCACTGATGGCACAAACAACAGCCCGGAAAACCTGGGAGAAGCGCTCGAACGGTACGAGCACGAGCATTTACTCCAAATATTGGAAAGTGCTGAATGGAATCGCGCCGAAGCGGCACGACGGCTGGGAATTGATGCTTCGACGTTATATCGGAAAATGGTGCGCTTAAAGATAGCTGAACCGAAAAAGTAATGAGGAGGGAGCGCACCTATTTTCCATTTTGCGTTTCAACGGAATACGCTGCCGCATCTGTCACCGCCGGAAGGTGAGCGCTGGCTGTAAGATCGAAATGCACCACAAGTTTGTCTTTTACATGAATCAATCCGAAGAAAACCGACGGCGGATCAATACCGAAATCCACCATTGAAAGAGCTTTGCTTCCTTCAACCCGGAACATTCCGGGATGCACTTCTTTTATGTGAATGACCATTTCAACAATGTTAGTCTTTCCCGCAATGGTCAGCTTTCCGCGTGTCCGGACATCATGCCATCCATTCGCACTGTCGGTTGAAGCAGCCGGTTCAGCGGAAATCATTTCGTAATTGATCGAATGAAACTGCTCTTCTTTCAATGCATGGTACATGTCGCGGTTCATTCCATCTTTTCCGCAATTGAAACTCACGACCGGCACAGCCACAAGCACGCGCTTCCGCCCGTGTTGATGTTGTGCGGGCGTCTGCGTTACGTTTTGAATTTCTGTTGAGAGATATGCGACACCATCAATATTTTTGCTTATACAATCAAAAGTGTTGACTGTGGATTCGCCGTCAAACCAAATTTTACTGCCCGGCTCCAGTGTAAACATGAACATGCTTGAATTGTTTGGCGTCTTATTTTGTGCCACAGAAATTTCCGCTGCCAATAAAGCCAGCGGAATAAGAAAAAGACGAAATGTTGATGTGATGCGTTTCATAATTTGCTGAAGTAAATGGAGTCCACCATAAAAGTGGACTCCATTTTTTTTGTTTTTTAATACAATGTAACTTGTAACTGTAGTTGCGCGCTCACAACAGTCTGTCGCGCTATTGTTGCTGTATTCGGCGCAGCGCTGGTAATATAGGTGACCTGATCGGGCTGCTGTGTTACGACATACGCTCCGCTGATAGGATCATTGACAACCGGAACACCGAAGAGCACCGGAATATCTGCTGTAATTTTTACGCGGTCGCCTTTAAGATAATAGGAAGCCGCAAATGTGAGCTGGTGAACCCAATCAGCGTTGCTGAAAAGATTCACTGTTTTTCCATTACTTGTTACTGCAAAGTTCGCATCCGGACGAATGAACGCATAACGCAATCCAATTTCATACGGCTTTTCATAAATACCTGCCTGTGCTCTGCCGCCGGTTGACTGAACTGTACCGTAGGTGTTTGTGAACGCGCCGTGATTTAATTCAACTTCACCGGACAACAAAGCGGTCGAGCTCAATGTTGTACGATATGCCGCATCAACTCCCGTCTGCCATAATGTGCCCTGCACTATCGGAGACTTCGAGATATACGGGTTCCAGTTTGCATCCAACAAAAGCGATTTGTCGGCTAGTTTTACATTCATTGCAGTTGAATGGCCGACTTTTGAATCTTTTACGTACAAGCCGTTGACGAAAAATGCCCAGCCGTTCGCAGCATTGTACGATGTCTGGCTAAGATCAAAAACATTCTTGTCATAATTGTGATTCAATCCGATGCGAACGACTGTCATCGGGATTCCTATATTTTCGGGAAGATAGCTTACCGGCACATCGCGTCCGCCCCCAGTAAATATGCCGAGAACGCCGGTGAAATCTCCGTTGACGCCATAGACAGCGGCACCGACGTCGCGTCCGAGTTTGAATGCAAGATTGTCAATAGACCGGTCGGCAAAGAGCAAGTCCCGCGAGTTTGTCAGCTCTTCTCTGCTGTACGGGACTTTAAACTGTCCGGCTTTGACAAAGAAAGAAGCCGACACTGGAATTTCAGCGTCCAAATCGAGAAGCGAGAGCGAGACTCCCGGCGATGTTTTGATTCCATCTTCGCCGCCCAATGCCAATTGAAATTCATATTTAATATCATCGTAGTTGCCGTTTACGCCGAACCGTGCTTGCTTCAAAAACAGATACAACCGCGTATTGTAATCTTTGTGATCGTCCACTGATTGAATAAATCCGAGTGTCTGGAAACTGCCAAACGGATTTATGGTCGGATACTGAGGAAAAACATTTTGCGTTACAGCAGCTCCCTCATTCGGTGTTGGTGAGGATGCTGCCTGTGCCGGTTCCTGACTGTATGCCAAGCCTGCGATGAGCAGTGCTGTGAGTGTTTTTATTGTTGCTTTCATGATTGTTTCCTTTCAACGATTGTTTGTGAAAAAAGGATGTTTCTTATTTTATTTTTTAACGCAGTGACGCCCGGGAATTATCATCACTCCCGGCAAGTGTCAGATCGAAACGGATCGAGACCTTGTCCCCCGTTTTGATGGTACCGAACATCATTGTCGGCGGCTCAATGCCGAAATCGGTCATCAGTAAATCTTTTGAGCCGGTTAATTCAAGTTCGCCCGATGGAAGACGTTTCGCGGTAACATCCATGCCGATCATTTTTTCGGTGCCGGCAATTTTCAAATACCCTTGTGTTGAGAGGACAAAGGTTTCTGCAGAGCTGTTACCGGCTTCTTTCACTTCTGCTGAAACAAGGCGGTATGAAATATTCGGGAACTTATCGGCTTTCATTGCTTCCTGCATGTTGCTGTTCATTCCGCTGTGTTCGCTTTCAAGTTTTACGACCGGAATTGTAATGTCCATTTGTTCGATCGCTGCTTCCTGTTGTGTCGCCGACGTACGGGAAGCAAAGAAATTATTTGCCTGAAGTGTTCCGTCAATTTGTTTTGCTTCAAATGTAAAGCTGTGAAGCGTTGATGTTCCGTCAACCCATAATTTGCTTGCCGGTTCAACAGTAAAAATTTTCGGCTGTGATGTCTGTGCAATTCCACTGCTGATTGCGGCCGCAAGAAGTAGGCTGATAAGAAATGTGATTCGTTGTTTCATGATAACTATACCTGCTTTCTTTTTGTTTTAAGTCGTTGAGTTTTAGGCTTCTGTTTAAATTCTCTACAAGCACTATACCAGAAATTAATGCCGCTATAATTACTGCAAAACCCAATTTTTCTTTTATTTGCGGCAATAGCCGGAAGAACTGCACTGCACACTTGCACGATGCCATGCGGGCAACATTGCATTCCTGCAATGATGCAGCATGCATTTTTGAATACGACGCCTTGCTTCAGAAAGAGAAATTTGAAAAAAGAAAGGAAACTGGGGGAAATTTGTCCTGAACGAAAACTGGCACTTTGCTTGCAGTAATTCTTTTCAAGGCAGCAAACTTTGATACAGCAATTTTAAGAGCGAGTACTATTATGCCAGGAATAATTCTTCTTACCGAACCAGAGCAAGCGGTGCGTGAATCAATTGGCACCGTGCTCAACGATGAAGGCTATCAATGTGTATGTGTTCCTGACGGCGAAAGCGCAATCGCTGCGTTGAACGAGCACCAGTTTGATCTTGTGATTACTGAAGTGCAGCTCCCTTGTTTGTCCGGCGCAGAAGTTGTTGCGAAAGCTATCAATGTCCCCTCACATCCCCTTGTAGTACTGATTACAACATATCCCCATATTGATGATGCCTATGATGCAATGAAGCGCGGCGCGTCATCGTTTCATCTCAAGCCGCTGGATTTTGTCAGCGTGCTTCGTTCAATAGATAAACTACTTTCCGCGCGACACGTTGCTGACAGTACTATACACGAAAAACATTAAACGGGTGAGTACGCTCTAAGAAATTTCAACACCTTTACCGGTGAATGACCTTTTCCGCTCTCCAGGTCTCCGGTGTTTTCAACTTTGATGAGCTCTCCCTCATCATTTAACACAACAAGTGCAGGCACGCCCATTTTTTTCAAGTCGACACCGTACTGTTCCGCAATGTCGAGGTTCTTGTCGAACTTTCCAATATCCACATGAACAACAATGAATTTTTTCTCCAGCAAGCCTGCAATCTTCTTGTTGGTATGAAAAAGCGAATCAAGCCGGTGACACCAGATGCACCAGTTGCCGCCGAAATCAATAAGAATATTTTTGCGTGATTGCTTTGCCAGTGTTATGGAATGCGCAATGTCGCTTTTGGCATTGGCGGCTTCGTCATAGATTTTTTCTGTCGGTGTTGAATGAGTCTGAGCGTTGACACAGACAGCGAATACAAACATCATCAAAAAAGAAATGAGCGCCTTAGGCGCCATGGCGTAAAACGCCGGAAAAAATTTCATTGCAATTCTCCTGTGATAGAAAAACATTTTCTTCTGTATTTTTTTGTTCAAATTCCGCTGTTCGAAAGCATCAAACAAATTGCATTTACATTTTCAACGAGCTTGGGGTGTGAGTTCTCAAACCCTTGCACCGACGAGCGCAATCCGTCCAGCGCGACCGCGAGCAGACGTTGATTCCGCACGTTGCGGGTTGCTTCGTGTGCCGAAATCTCGGTAAAACCGGTAATGCTTTCGGCATGTTCGCTGTGCGTTTTTGCAAGCTCACTCACTTCATGTTCGAGCGTTGAGACCAGCGCCAGTAAATCGCTTTTGCTTGCTTCTTTGATTGAGCGGCTCGCGCTGATCTTGTGTTTGATTTTTTTCACCGTATCCTGAATCATTACAACATTCCTTTCGATTTCATCAACAACTGAACGGGGAAAAAGTGTTCCCTTTACACAACAGCTATTCTCCGTAACTCTGCGGCTCCCTCTTCGGCTTCGTTACGCGGTAAATTACCTGCCATCAGTTCCTCATCAGATCTTCTCAGCACACGCTCATAGAATTTCAATCCATGTGATGCAAACTCGTGAGAACGCTCAACAAGTTCGAACAGGATATCTTCTGCTTTGCCGTATTGCCGGGTCAATTCATAATAACGAAAAACCTTTTCTTCGATATGGAACGGAAGCTCGTACGGCGAAAGTGTTTCGATCACCGCGTCTGTTTCCGGACCGAGCGTTGAAGGAAGCGGCGCAACATCGGAAAGGAAAAGTTCAAGCATCATGCTCAGCGCTTTCGCTGCAGTGTTGACACTCTCGGCTTTTTTATTTTCCAGCGCATCAATAGCTGCTTCTTCTTTTAACAGCATTGCCGCTGCATAACATTTGGCAGCATCAAGTTCCCCGCTCGAATTGAGCAATCCAAGAATTTGTGTATCAGAAAACGAATGCAGGAGATCAAGATCGAAGCCGAGCAGCGACTTCACGCCGGTGCGAATGCCGCCGCGTGCTTCTTCCAACTGCTGTGCCTTTTTGTGGAAGAAAACTTCAGTCAGCACAGCCGTAAGCTGGCTGATCATTCTCATGAAGTAATCCTGTTCGAGCATGGTGCAGGAATGTACCGATTCTTCATCTGAACTTCCATAGTCCCGGATTGAATAATTCTTTTGAGCTTTTTCCCACGGAACGCACCGCCTGCACCCTGCGTTGTGATGCTGAAAGGAATGTCTTATGACAGAAAGAACGGTTATTGCACAGCATCCCAACATGCGCCTCGAAATTATTCACCGCGATTCTGATCCGACAGTCTGGCGGCTGGAATGCTCAAAGAAAGTGATGGGATTCAGAAGAAGAACGGCGGCGTTCCATTTTCAAGACCGACAGCAGGCAATAGATTTTGCCGAAGAAATGAAATATAATTTTCTTCACCCGCAGCACGCGATGTAACAACCATCTGCAGCCGCTATGTCGTTTGTCCCATTTTTTTGATGTAGCGGAACCCCACCAGCACGCGCCGCTTTTCATCCCACAAACGATACGTGAGCGCTTTGAAGCTGTGCAGAAGCGTGATCGCTTTCACTTCCTGAAAGAGCGGCGTTTCGTTCTGGCATTTGTTCAGAAAATAATTCGGAATGCGCGGGCTGAGATGATGAATGTGATGGAATCCGATGTTGCCGCTGAACCATTGTAAAATTTTCGGAAGCTTGTAAAACGAACTTCCTTCCAGCGCCGCCGATTCAAAACTCCATTCCTTGTGCCGCACCCAGTACGAATCTTCAAATTGATGCTGTACATAAAAAAGCCATACGCCGAACGTTCCGGCAAGCGAAAGTACCGGCAGCATCACAGCAACATAACTCCAGAATCCGATAAGGAAGCTCATCGCGGCAACAAGCACCGCCAATGCGGCATTCGTCCAGTATACGCCGCGCCGCTCTTTTTTTCCCGACGATGGCGAGACTGTTCTGTGCGAAATGAAAAACATGAACAGCGGACCGATGCCGAACATCACGAACGGGTTTCTGTAAAAACGGTACTTGATGCGGTTCCAGCGGGAGAGAGCGAGATATTCTTCCACCGTCAGCATCCACACATCGCCGATGCCGCGCTGATCCAGATCGCTGCCGGTTGCGTGGTGCAATGCATGGTCGTGCCGCCATTGATGATATGGAACGAATGCAAGAAAGCCGCCGATAATGCCGACAATGGTATTTGCTCTTTGCGATTTGAAAAACGATCCGTGCCCACAGTCGTGAAAAATAATAAAGATACGGACGAGAAATCCTGCTGTTGGAATTGCCAATGCGAGCGTAAGAAAATAAGAAATTTCAAGACTGCGGTACATTGCGTACCATAAAACAAAATACGGAATGAACGAATTTGCTACCTGCCACACACTGCGGCGAAGGTCGGACGACTGGTACGCCGCTGTAAGTTCACGCCACGGTTGACGAGACGGCGGCGAAATGGTTTTTACCGCCGGAGAATGTTCGGTTGAAAACCCCGTTGGGGCTGACATACAATGCCTTTCTGTGATGCGTTGATGAACGGTGAATTTCAAGCGGATTGAAATCCCGCCGTATTTCACCTTTTGGCGGAAGCAACGTGGGAATTTTTCTGGAGGATCGCTTCGTTCTGTCAATCAAGGTACGGCAATTGAAAGCTGGATGCAAGGTAAAGAAGAAAAATTAATGTTCGCGTTTTACTCATGATAATGCGCAAGAATCGGATTGATAATGAAATTGCGCGGCTGTATTTTGACTACAACAATTTGAGAGAAGGAAATGCTATGAACGAAAAATCGTTTCACTACCTGACAATTGCAAACGCGCTGGAATTCATCTCTTCGCATTATGAAACGCAGCCTGAGCTTGCCGATGTGGCGCGTGAACTGCATCTAAGCCCGTACCATTTTCAGCGGCTGTTCATGCGATGGGCAGGCGTCAGCCCGAAGAAATTTCTCCAGTACATCACCATCACGCACGCCAAAGAAATGCTGCGGTGCAATTCCACAACGGAAGAAGCGGCATTTGAATCCGGGCTTTCCGGCACAAGCCGCCTGCACGATCTTTTCATTTCAATTGAAGGCGTGTCGCCGGGAACATTTAAAAAGCGGGGCGCGGCGTTGCAGATTACATACGGAATCTTTGACAGTCCATTTGGAAAATTTCTTCTCGCTTGTGCCGGAGAAAAGATCTGCAAGCTCGACTTCATAGATAATGAACGATCTGCTGTCCGTGAACTGCATGAAGAATGGCATAACGCAAAAATCATTCATGCGCCAGAAGCATTGCGTTCTGCTGCCAAGGCGGTCTTTCACAGGAACAAGAAACTGAAGATGACGCTGCTCGTTCAGGGAACTCCGTTCCAGATCAAAGTGTGGGAAGCGCTTTTGAAAATTCCGGAAGGACATCTAACATCGTACAACTGCATTGCGGAAGCAATTGGCATGCCCCGTGCATCCCGTGCGGTAGGTTCCGCACTGGCACACAATCCGGTAGCATATCTCATTCCGTGCCACCGCGTGATCAAAAAGGTAGGAAAGATTGGCGAGTACCGCTGGGGTTCAGTCCGTAAGCAAGCAATGATCGGGTGGGAAGGTGTGAGAAATAACGGCGGGTTGCAGGCAGAGATGGCCTCCACCTAAAAAGTGGAGACCATCTAAAACCTATTCAAAAATTCCGTATATTTATTTCGTTGAAATGAATTGAAAGGAATTCTGCATGTCTACCAAAGCTGTGCTCATCACCGGAGCGAACGGAGAAATTGGCCACGGGCTTATTGCGCGCCTTACAGAACAGCATCCGGCAATCCGCATTGTTGCCATTGATGTTCATCCGCTAGGCGAAGAACTCAGGCATCGCTGCCATGAAACAATTGCCGGCGATATTCTTGACAGAGTACTAATTGACCGGCTTGCCGCGTTTTATGATTTTGAAACGATCTATCATCTTGCCGCAATTCTATCCACGAAAGCAGAACGCGAGCCGGTGCTCGGTCATCGCGTGAATGTGGACGGTACGCTGAATCTTCTTGAACTTGCGGCGCGTCAGGCGCGTGCGACGGGAGAGAATGTAAAATTTCTTTTTCCGAGCTCGATTGCGGTGTACGGCTTGCCCGATCTTGAAACGAAAATGCGGGCGGGCAAGGTGAAAGAAGATGAATGGCTAGTGCCGCGGACAATGTACGGCACGAACAAATATTACTGTGAGCAGCTTGGGCGGTACTACAATTGGTATTACAGGCAGATTGATCCGCAGCCCGCAACAGGGCATGTGGATTTTCGCTCGCTCCGCTTCCCGGGATTGATCAGTGCGGTAACTTTACCGACCGGCGGTACGAGCGATTACGGTCCCGAGATGATGCACATGGCGGCGCAGGAAAAAGCGTACGATTGTTTCGTCACAGAAAACGCGACACTTCCTTTTATGGCAATGCCCGATGCCATCAATGCACTGTTGAAACTTGAATCTGTTCCTGCAAAACAATTGACGCAAGTGGTGTACAATATCGGTGCGTTCAGCGTTTCTGCAAAAGATTTTTACGACGTGATCAAAAAAGCGTTTCCGCAAGCGCAGGTGCAATTCAAGCCTGATCCGCGGCGGCAAAAAATTGTCGAGAGCTGGCCCGCCGATGTTGACGATTCGCTTGCCCGAAAAGAATGGAAGTGGAAACCGGAATACGATTTCACGCGCGCATTTGCAGAATATCTGATTCCCGCCGTAAAGAAACAGTACGGAAAGTAAAATTTTATTTCGTCACTTCTTCGATCCAATCGCCGATTGTTTTTAACGCCTCGGGATCGATCGTTTCTTCAATCTTTGCATACTCCGTCGGTGAGCCGGTATCGGCTTTCTGAAAAAGATGGTTAAGCCCGGGAAGCAGTTTCGTTACAGCGCGCGTGTTTCCGCTTTTCTTAAATGCTTTTTCCATCCCCGCTAAATTTTCCTGAGCAGGAACCTGCAAATCTTTGCTTCCGTCCAACGCAAGAACCGGACACGTCACTTTTTCTAAAGCAGGCATTGGGTCGTATGTCAGAAAAAAACGAAACCACGGAGACATCGCTTGTTTGATGGTAACAGCAATGACAGTTTCTCTTGTTTTATCAGTCAACGATGAATCGCCTGTTAAAGTCCCGCTTATAAGAGAATGTAATTCCTCTTTAAGTTTCGTTGTATCGCTCTCTTCTTTCAGAAGTGAACACATTGTCCGCTTTTCTGACAAATCCTTTTCAACTTCTTTCAGCGGTTGTCCCATTGCGAGAGAAATAAGTGAATCCTGCATGTAAAGAATTTTCTCTCCGGTGAGCGATGTTCCTGCCATCAAAACAATGAACGCGACATCTTTTGAATCGGCGGCAACCATCGGCGCAATAATTCCGCCTTCACTGTGACCGATCAGGCCAATCTTTTTCGCGTCAACGTCATTTCGGGTTTTCAGATAGTCAATGCCTGCTCGAACATCGCTTGCAAAATCCACCGTCGTTGCGGTTCCGAATACGCCGGTTGATTTTCCCACTCCGCGATCATCAACACGAAGCACTGCAATGCCCCGACGCGTGAGGTAATCGGCAAGAACGAGAAACGGTTTATGTCCGAGCAGTTCTTCGTCACGGTTTTGCGGACCGGAGCCTGTAATGAGAAGCACCGTTGTGAATGGTCCGCCCGTTTTCGGTTTCGTGAATGTTCCCGCAAGTATAATACCTGCATTTTTATTTTCGAAGGAAACATCTTCAGCATCGTACGGAAACGGAGGTTTTGGTTCCTGCGGACGGCGCGCTTCCTGAATTTCTTTCACGCGGCGAAGGTCAAGCGGAAACGATGCGCTTCCCTGCTTCCATGTTCCAACAATGAGCGAATCTCCCGGCTGCCGCGTTCCTTCATACGTGCCGTTGATCATGTAAATGGCAAAGACCACGCTATCGCCGCTAACACTTGTGGAGTTGACAACGATTCCTTTTGCTCCTTGATCAGGGCTGTCCATGGTGGTTTTGAACGCACCGCTTGAATCGGCTGCTACGTGAAAAACAATCCGCAGTTCTATCGTTTGAACCTTCAGTGTTCCCTGCCAAATGCCGGCAATGTTCGTTTCGGAAGCAAAAGCCTGAACAGCCATCGCGATCATAATGATGGCGCATAAGGAAATCAAACGAATCTTATTCATGACTGCTCCTTCTGAATTGTCTTTTCAAGAATTGAAATAATCTTTAACGAAGGATCTGATCATTCCATATCAACCGTGCTGGTTTTAACGCCGTGAAGCCGATGCGGGACCCGTAAAGAAACGGTATGCAATGGCTCAAACAATTCGTACAAAATCAAACCGGCGGCACCAAGCACAATTCCGCTTTCTCCATGCTTTGCCGTCGTCACGCGAACGGCTTCTGCTGGTATTGCCAAAAGGTCTTTGTGGATTTTTTCCCGAAGTATATCGGCAGCGTGAGGATAATATTGCATAAGCTGACCACCGATGATGATAATCTCCGGATTCAATGTGTTGACAATGTTGATGCAAAGAATGCTGAGCAGCGATGTAAATTCATCTATGACCTGCATAGCGATGGTATCTCCGCTTTTCGCTTTTTGTGCGATCGCCGATACCGTCGGTTCTAAGTCGTTCGAGGACGATGAATTTTTCAGATAGCTTTCTACCAAATTTGCGTTGGTAAGAATTTCTCCGAAAATAGATTGTCCTCTATACGTCAAAGGAAATTTTTCCTTGTAGAACGAAGGAACATCCAATGCAGTATAGCCAATCTCGCCCGCGCTCGAAGTAAATCCGCGGTACAAATGTCCATTAATGATGATGCCGGCGCCAATGCCGTCGCCGACAAATAAGTGGACAAAGTTCTTCGTTCCTTTTGCCGCTCCAAGCAAGTACTCGCCGAGCGCCATTGTCTTCACATCGTTTTCCACAATTACCGGAACGTTGAATTGTGTTTCGAGCTGTGCGCTGAGCGACTTTCCATGCCACGACGGTTTGTTGTAACAAAACAACAAAGCATTTGTGGTGTAATCAACCAATCCCTGCACGCCAATGCCTATGCCGACAAGCTTCGACGCAGGAAAGCCTGCGGCAGCGAGTAATGAACGAATTGTTTCGGCAGCTTGAGCTATGACTTCTTCTGCAGAAGTATCAAGCGAATATGAAAACGCTCCTTGTTGAAGAATGCGTGCATTAAGATCGGCAATTGCTACCGTTGCATGAAGCATTCCGATATCAATGCCGGCAACGAGACCAGCCAACGGAAGAAATTTGAGAAGAACTCTTTTCCGTCCGACTTTTTCGTGTGCTTGCTTGATTCCTGTTTCTTCCAAGAATCCGGTCTGTATTAACTTCACAACAAGGTCGGTAACGGTAGATTTGTTAAGCCCGGTCAGTCTTGCGAGTTCAATCCGCGAAATTGGTCCGCTGTCACGAACGAGGCGAAGAATGCGTACTTCGTTTGGTTCACGGATGAGTGATGTGCGTTGATGAATAACATCCCACATTGAAAAATTCCTTTGTGGTAAAAAGTTTTTCGGAAGAACTAATTGGGTGTAGTCAATAAACCACCCTTAACCTACCCGAAAATTGGATAAAAAGCAAGAAAAAGAGAATATTCAAATCCCTTCTTTCTCCAGACTCATTTTCGTATATTTTTCATTGTCATTAAGTCTGCTTTTTACCGGTTCTGAAACAAAGCAGGCATCTAAAAAAATGAAATTCATTCTTCGATTGGAATAACGAAAAATACATGCTGGCAGTTAATAATATCTCTCTCAATTACGGCGAACGATATTTGTTTGAAAACCTCTCGTTCACCATCAATCCGCATGACCGCATCGGACTTGTCGGGGCAAACGGCGCAGGAAAAACTACGCTCCTGAAAATCATCGCCGGTATCATTTCGCCGATGGAAGGCTCTGTCAACAAAGCGCACTTTGTGACGGCCGGCTATTTACCGCAGGACACTGTTGTGGAATCCGACAAGTCGCTCTATAGAGAAGTGGAATCTGCTTTTGAAGATGTGCTGATGATTGAACAGGAATTAAATGAAGCATACAAAAAACTCAGCAACATTGATCACTCGTCAACCGAGTATCCGGAATTGCTGGAGATCATTGGCGAGCTTCAGCACAAACAGGAAGATGCGGACGCCTTCCGGTTGAAATCGAAAATCGAAACGGTGTTGATGGGATTGGGATTTGAAGTTCGTGATTTTGACCGCCCAACGGCAGCATTCAGCGGCGGCTGGCAGATGCGCATTGCCCTTGCAAAACTTTTGCTGCTCGAGCCGTCGGTGCTGCTGCTCGATGAGCCAACGAATCATTTGGATATTGAATCACTGCAATGGCTGGAAGAATATCTGCACAGTTATAACGGAGCGATTGTGCTTGTCTCGCATGACCGTGCGTTTCTCGATTCGCTGACGACAATAACATTCGCTCTCAGCTTAGGAAAAATGGAAACATATGCCGGCAACTATTCTTTCTATGAAAAAGAACGCGCCGTGCGTAAAGAACTTACAATGAACGCGATGCACAACCAGCAGCAACAGATGAAACAAACACAGGCATTCATCGAACGGTTTCGCTATAAATCTACAAAAGCGAGACAGGTGCAAAGCCGCATTAAGCAATTGGAAAAGATGGACTTGATCGAAGTGGAAGATGAAGAAGAGGAAATTCATTTTCATTTCCCCAAAGCGCCGCAAAGCGGACGCGTTGTGCTGGAACTGCAAAATATTCACAAAGCATTTGGCGACCATGTGGTGTATGAAAAGTTGAATTACAAAATTGAGCGGGGAGACCGCATTGCCATCGTCGGTGTAAATGGAGCGGGAAAATCAACACTGTCAAAAATTGCGGCGGGCATAGAGCCTTGTCAATCCGGCAAACGGATTGTCGGTTACAATGTGATCGCATCGTACTTTGCTCAGCATCAGGCGGAAGAACTGGATATGAACAAAGAAGTTCTGCAAACGGTAGATGAAGTTGCCGTTGGGGAAATCCGCCCGCAGCTCCGGACAATTCTCGGTTCTTTTTTGTTCCACGGCGACGATGTTTTTAAGAAAGTGAAGGTCCTTTCCGGCGGAGAAAAAAGCCGCCTTGCGCTTGCGAAGATGTTACTTGCACCGGCAAATTTCCTTATTATGGACGAGCCGACAAACCATCTCGACATGCGCTCGAAAAACGTTTTGCAGGAAGCGCTGAAAGAATTTGACGGCACGTATCTCATTGTTTCGCACGACCGCGCCTTTCTCGATACGATCGTGAATAAAGTACTCGAAGTGAGTGCATCGGGCGTGAAAACGTATCTCGGCAACATAAGCGACTATTTGACGGCAAAGAAAAAAGAACGACAGGTTATAAAGGATGAAAAATCAGCAAGCAAAAATGTTGCTGAAAAACAGAAGAATATGGATGGAAAGCATGAAGCCGAACACCCGTCCGACACAAAAAGGAAAAAAAACCTGCACCAGTTGAAAAAATTGCTGGAAGCGATTGAAAAAAATATTGAACGGCAGGAGAAAAGGAAGAAAGAAATCGAAGTGCTGATGGCAGACCCGGCATTTTACAAAAAAGGAAGCGAAGCTAAGAAAATTACGGACGAATATAACAGGCTGCAATCGGCGCTTGAATCGTCATATCTCGAATGGACAAAAGCTACAGAAGAGATTGAAAGAAGAAAATAATCACAGAGAAAGAACCATCCATGCCTCAGCGCGGCGATATACTTGAATTAACAATCGAATCATCTGCATTTGAAGGAACGAGCATTGCGCATTCCGACGGGATGGTTGTGTTCGTTGAAGGAGGCGTCGCCGGCGATGTTGTTCGGGCAGCAGTATTCAAGGTGAAGAAAAAACATATCGAAGCAAAAGCCGTCGAAGTGTTGAAACCGTCGCCACAGCGCACAACGCCGCGGTGCAAATATTTCGGTACGTGCGGCGGATGCAAATGGCAGCACGTGCAATACGAAGCGCAGCTCGCCTTCAAACACCAGCATGTGGTTGACGCGCTGGAACGCATCGGTGGATTCAAAGGCGTGAGCGTTCTGCCGATTGCCGGTTCCGATGATTTGTATTTTTACAGAAATAAATTGGAGTTTTCATTCGGCGATGAAGCGTGGACGGCGATTCCTCCAAAAAAGCCGCCTGAAATAGAAACAGAATCAGCAACCTCAGACTTTATGTCTGCAGAAGCCAAAACCTTTCTTGGCTTTCACGTTCCTCAGCGTTATGACAAAGTGCTGGACATAGACGAATGCCAGCTGCAATCAAATCTCAGCAACGATATTCTTCGCTATGTAAAAAAGTTTTCGCTTGAAAGCAGTCTTCCTGCATATTCTTCAAAAACACATTCCGGATATTGGCGCAATCTTGTTATCCGTGAAGGAAAAAACACCGGTGACGTGATGGTGAATATCGTAACATTCGAAGATCGTCCCGAAGTGATGAAGGAACTGACGAAGCAATTGACAACAGAATTTCCGGAAATTACAACAGTCGTCAATAACATCAACACTCGCAAGGCACAGATTGCCGTTGGAGAAACTGAGAAAGTGTACTATGGAAGCGGTATCATCACAGATAAAATCGGTTCGCATGTATTCGATATTTCCACGAATTCTTTTTTCCAGACAAATACACGCGGCGCTGAAAAGCTTTATTCAATTGCGAAAGAATACGCTGAGCTGAAGCCATCCGATATTGTCTATGATTTGTACTGTGGAACAGGTACAATCTCAATTTTTATCTCTGATGCAGTAAAGAAAGTCGTGGGAATTGATATTATTGAGAACTCGATTCAGAACGCCCGGCATAATGCAGAACACAATGCCGTCCAGAATTGTGAGTTCATTGCCGGTGATTTGAAAGATTTGCTGACGAAGGATACAGCGTGGATGAAAAATAATTTTCCGCCCGATGTACTCATTATTGATCCGCCGCGCAGCGGAATGCATCCGAAAGCTGTTGAGGAAATCGGACGAATGAAAGTCAAGCGAATTGTCTATGTAAGCTGCAATCCAGCCACATTGGCGCGCGACGTGAAGATGCTGGCGCCGTTCGGTTACTTAATTGAAAAAGTTCAGCCTGTTGATATGTTCCCGCACACGTTTCATATTGAGAGCGTGGCAAAGTTAAGCAATCCGATTGTTTAGAGCAATCGAGGAACAATATGACTTCACATCCCGTACGAAATTCCCATCATCAACGTGACGCCGTTGTAATTCGCTTCGAATGATTCGAGCTGCCGCCCGGTTCCATCGCGAAACTGATCGAGCTTGAGATAACGGTAGCCGGCTTCTATCGTAATGCCGAAGTTCTTGTCTATCGGTACTACCTGTTGCGCCGCAACACGAAATCCATATCCCTCGCCTTCGTAAGAAGTTTCCGTCGAGCCGTACGGTCCCATACCGGTTTTATCTGTCCACACGGCGAATGCATACACAAATCCGATTTCCATTTTCATACGTGTTTTCGGAAACACACCGCCGACATTGAAAGAAAGAGGATAAAGCGAATAACGTGAAACGGCAGAGCCGTTGAACGTGCCCGTTGTGGCGCCCGTGTCGTTAGTCGTAACGCCGGTATATGGAAACGTGCGGGATGACATTACAACTTCGCCGCGGACTGAAAAATATGTCGGAACATTTTTAGGACGGAAGGCAACCCACAAAGCAAATTGCCCGGGTGTGCGAATCGGCGGCTGGTCGGAATCGAACGTTCCGTTGTTGAATTCGATCTGATCGTTAATGACATCGGGATTGATGAACGTGACGCCGCCGGAAATTCCGATGCTAAATACCGGCGATGACACTTTGGCAAAGAGCGTGTCAACTTCTTTTGATTGATCGAAAAGAGTATCGCGTTCGCCGGTCTGCGCATGTGCACTTGTCACAAGGATGAAGAAACACACTATGAGTGTTTTCATGGCTTTGCCCTTTATTTCTTCAATACAGAAATGCGAATGATTGTTGTTTGCGGTGTGTAACCGCGTAATTCAATTATATACATGCCGCCGGGCATTCCTGACCCCTTCGCGTTTTTCCCGTCCCATTTTGTTTCATAGTTCCCCGGCGCAAGAGAATTGTTGTAGACAATCGTTCGTATTTCTTGATGAAAACGGTCATACACAATAACTGATACGAGTGAATTGTATCCGCCTGTGCTTGGAACGCCAAACTTAATTGTTGTCGTGTCTGTAAAAGGATTGGGGAAGTTTTGATTGAGATAGAATGCCGGCGGCGGCGTCCCTTCGCCGGTTTGCGGGCCCGTGGTTGTCTCCAATCTACAGGAAGGAGACGACAAGAGAAAAACGAAACCGATAACTGTGGGTAACCATGTTCGATTTTTCATAGTAGCCTCTTTTGTAGTACGTGAATTGATTCGTTCTCTACTGCAACAATGGAATGATTTTAGAAATGTGTCAATTCCGCCTGAGGCGGATCAGCTTTGGCTGAGAATTGTTAGTAACGCGTCAAAAAAACGTGTAAGGCGGTGTACTATTGCAGCCATCGTTCGAAGAATTGCACGATGCGTTCTTCGTATTCCTGCTGAGCGATCTGATGAATATCAGTGTGATTTGCTTTTTCGATAAGATACAGCTCTTTCGGTTCATGTGCCGCCGCATAGAGTTCTTCACTGTACTGATACCGAATAAATGTATCGTTTTTTCCATGAATAAACAAAACCGGAACATGAATATTTTTCACCGACCGTAACGGCGAAACTTCGTGATGATCAAAATCGGCGAGAAACTCGGAACGTTTCATCACAAGATTGCGGAGAAAATGCCACGGCAGCCTGATCAATCGCTTTTGATAATCCACGGTGATTGTGCGAAGATTGGTGAAACAACCTTCGGCAACAACAGCCGCGATGCGCGGTTCGATTGCCGCCGCCTGCACGGCAATAGCAGCACCCATTGAAGTTCCGAACACACCGATTTTCCCCATGGATGTTTGATGCCGTTCCAGCAAAATATCAATCGCTTTTTTAACGTCGTGCCGTTCGTAATAACCGTAGGTGCAATATTTTCCTTCACTCATTCCGTGAGCGCGTGAATCGTACAGCATCACGTTGAATCGGTGCCGGTGAAACACTTCTGCAAGAAGAAGTCCGCTGATTTTATTATCGCCGACACCGTGAAGATAGAGAATCGTTCCCCGCGCCGGTTCTTCTGCAGGAATAAACCACGCGTGAAGCTGTGCCAAGCCCGCGCTCTGAAACCAAAAATCGTTGAACTGTAATTTCAAATCTGCCGGCGAGAGCGGGTGGCCGCGTTCCGCATAATATTCATTGCCTCGTCTGTGCGGGTTCAGCATCATGACAGGCCCGATAACGAGCAGCACAAGCGATGTCGTGATAAGAAAAAGAACGATGGCAATGAAAAGTATGAGAAGCAAACTCATGTGCCGCCTGATTTTCCCGATGGGATTTTCAAATTGTATGCAAGAAGTGCTGAATGGAAGGCAGCAGTATCTTCCAATGAATTGTAAAAGTGCGGCGATACGCGGATCATTCCTTCACGTACTGAAACGGTAATGCTGCGTTCTTTCAGGAATGTAAAAAGGCGGTCGGCATTGGTGCAGCGGAGTGTAACAATGCCGGCGCGTTCATTTCTGCTGCGTGGCGTGATAAGGCCGTAGCCGGTTTCATCAGCAGCCGCAATTATTTTGTCAGTTATTTCCGCTATATGCAATTGAATATTTTCGATTCCGACTTCAAGCAATGTTCCGAGCGAAGCATCCAGTGCGGTAATAGCGATATAATTTTGTGTCCCGTTTTCATAGCGGCGTGCAGTATCGTCAGGGTCAATGCGGTACTTAAAAAAATCCGAAAAGAAATTTTTGTTGCTCGTCCAGCCCATGTGTGATTGATGAATACGGGTTTGCATTTCTTCCGAAACATAAATGAATGCGAGCCCCATCAAACCCATCAGCCATTTGTTGCCGCCGCTCGAAAGAAAGTCAATTTTCATTTTCTGCACGTCAAGCGGCGAAACGCCGAGCCCCTGAATTCCATCCACAGAAAAAATAATGCCGCGCCTTCTGCACAGCTCACCGATCGCCGCAAGGTCAGCACGAAAACCGGATAAGAACTGTACGAAGCTTATCGAAACAAGTTTTGTTTTCGGAGTAAGATGCTGTTCAATTATTTCCGGCGTGATCGCACCCAAATCCGATTTGATAAAGTCAATTTCAACACCGTGGCGTTTAAGATTGAGAAACGGAACAACGTTTGACGGAAATTCGCTGTCGTTGAGCAGAATGCGGTCGCCGGATTTCCATTCCAGTCCCGACGCGAGTACGCTCAAGCCTTCCGACGTATTGAGAACAAAGCCGATGCGTTCCGGTGCAGCGTTAATAAGCGTGCCGATGCTTTGCTTTAGGTGCGCGACCGTTGGAAGCATCGAAAGATAAACGTCAATGTCGCCGGTTGTCCGTGCTTCAAGATATTTCTGCACAGCAATGTTGACGCGGCTGGAAAGCGGACTGATCGCCGCGTGATTCATCCAGATTGAACCATTTGAAACATGTGAAAACCATGAGCGATAGAGAGAGAGATTGTAACTTGCCATCACAAAATCCGTTTGAAAAGTGGGAATTGAATTCGGGAAAATATAACCAGTATTCGTTCCCGAAGCAAGCAGGCTTTGAATCTGAAACGGTTCTTTGTATATTTCAAAACTTTTCGAATGGAATCCATGAAACCACTTCGCGTTGCTCTCGTTCACGACTGGCTTACCGGAATGCGCGGCGGTGAAAAATGTCTCGAGGTTTTATGCGAGATCTTTCCCGATGCGCCGATCTACACGCTGCTTCATGTGAAAGGAGCAATGTCGCCATTGATTGAATCGAAAACAATTCATACGTCGTTTGTGCAGCGCTTTCCCAGTCTTGAAAAAAAATACCGCTCATATCTTCCTTTATTTCCTCGCGCAATCGAATCGTTCGATTTTTCAGGTTACGACGTTGTGATTTCATCAAGCCATTGTGTTGCGAAGGGTGCGATCGTTTCTTCAGGCACTTTGCACATTTGTTATTGCCACACGCCGATGCGGTACGTGTGGGACATGTATGATGAATATTTTGGAAAGGGACGTGCCGGAATTGTAGCGCGTGCTGCGATGTCAATCATCACGCCGTATTTACGCCGGTGGGATGTGAGAACAGCGAAGCGTGTAAATTTCTTCATTGCAAATTCAGAAAATGTCCGGAAGCGCATTCAACGTATTTACCGCCGCGATGCCGATGTGATTTTTCCGCCAGTGGATACTGAACAGTTTCAGATTTCTCAGACCAGATCTGATCAGCCTCTGGCTGGAAAAAAGGACGGTGGCTATCATCTCATCGTCAGCGCGCTTGTGCCGTACAAGCGGGTGGATTTGGCGATTGCCGTCTTCAACACAAATGGAAAACGGCTGCTGATCGTCGGCAAAGGTCCGGACGAAGAAAAATTACATTCAATGTCGAAACCGAATATCGAATTTCTCGGCTGGCGCGATGATCATGAACTTGCAAAACTGTATGCAGAATGCAGCGCGCTTCTTTTCCCCGGCGAAGAAGATTTCGGCATTGTTCCGCTTGAAGCGATGGCGAGCGGCAAACCTGTTATCGCTTACGGAAAAGGCGGCGCCCTTGAAACTGTTGTTGAAGGAGTTACCGGTACATTTTTTTACGAGCAGACTGAGGAAGCGCTTGCGTCGGCAGTAGAACGCGCATCGTCATCTTTCTTCAATCATGAAACAATTCGCGCCCACGCTTTGAAATTTTCGCGAACGGTCTACAAAAATCGGATGAAGAACTTTATAGAAGAGAAAATCAAATCTCATCCCACTTTATAGCTTCTACATCATTCTTTGATTTTCACCGCGCCTTATTTTTTTCCGCCATTTGGTTCAACTTGTTATGGAGTGTCTTTCTGCTTACCCCAAGCATCAATGCGGCTTTCGACTTGTTATTCTTCATATACGTGAGTGTTTGAAGAATTAACTGCCGCTCTGCCTCCTCTGCCGATGTGCCGATAGGAATATTGATCATATAGCCATTCTCTGATTCATTTTTTAAAATACGCTGAGAAAGATGCACCCCGCGAATGCTGCCGTTCGGTCCTGTAACAACGACGCGCTCAAGAACATTACGAAGCTCCCGCACATTGCCGGGCCAATTGTACTCAACGAGAAATTTCATGGCATCATGGCTCAGGGACTGCTTCGTTCTTCCATATTTTTCTTTGAATAACGAAAAAAAGTGATCTACCAACAAAGGAATATCTTCTCTTCGTTCACGTAGAGGAGGCATGTAAATTTCTATCACGCTGAAGCGATAATACAAATCCTCGCGCAGTTCCCGCGACCTCAATGCCACGGCAATATTTTTATTTGTTGCCGCGACCATCCGGACATCAACATTAATTTCTTCCTTTCCGCCCAACCGGCGAAAGGCTTTTTGTTCGATAGCACGAAGCAGCTTTGCCTGTGTGTCGGGATTCATCTCCGCGATCTCGTCAAAAAATAATGTTCCGGTGTTTGCCAATTCAAAGCATCCACTTTTCTTTTCAACCGCTCCCGTGAACGCCCCTTTCTCATGCCCGAACAATTCATTCTCAATCACATCGCGCGGGAGCGCCGCACAATTGATGGCAACGAAAGGGCGCTGCGACCGCTCGCTTTTCAAATGAATAAGCCGTGCTGCAACTTCTTTTCCCGTTCCGCTTTCGCCGGTGATAAGAACCGCCGTTTGAGAATTTGCGACAAGATCGATTGCCGACCGCACATCTTCAATGGCGGGACTTTTTCCGATAAGTGTTACATCTGAAGAATTTATTTGCACGGCATTCCTTCTGCCGACGCCTCCACTTCCCTGAACACCTCTTAAGACATTGCGTTGAATGACCCGGACCATCTCCGCGTCAAATCGTGGCGCGATGATAACATCGTCAGCGCCGGCTTTGACAAGAAGAACAACATCCTCAATCTTTCCTTCTTTCACCGACACAATTGTCGGGAGCGCCGGGTAAGTCACTTTCAGAAATTGCAGCAGCTTGATGGGAATATCGCGCACATTGTCCGCCCGCTGGATTACGATGTGGTATTGTTCTTTCTGCAGTTCTTTATGAACGTCGGTTATTGAACGCGTTTCATGAACGTTCATCTTCGCTTTGTCAAATTCATCTTTCACGTTCGGCGTTAGCGAACCATTGAGCGTATAGAACAATACTTTGAAAGGTTCCATGACATTGCCCTTTATATTATTTTCTCTTCTTTGCTCACAACAATAATTGTATTTTGAACCGAGAAGATCCGACCTCCTTCTCACCAGTATGGAAAATACAGAACCGCCCACGCAAGTATCAATCAGCAAGGTTCTGTAATTTTCAATCTACAGTACTATGTTGGCTCTCCGTCATGAATACTTAGTGAGAAATGACGAGAAGGAACAAAAATTCCACCGCCTGCTTTTCATCTTGGCAAACACCGGTGTTATGCTTCAGCTTTCGTTAAGCCCTCTTGAATTGCGAACCGCACGAGTCCGGCAGTTTCATGAATGTCAAGTTTCTGCATCAGATTTGTTCTGTGTGTATTGATTGTGCTGATGCTCAGGCACAGCTTCTCCGCAATTTCGCGGCTCGTCAACCCTTGCACGACCAGTTGAAGCACCTCTTCCTCGCGTTTTGTTAAACGCAGATTTGAATTAGCCGCACGCGGCTGTTCGTCGCCCTTCTTTGCAATTTTCTGAATAATAAGTTTTGAAACTGACGGACTGAAAAAAGGCTCTGACGATGCCACCGTGCGAACAGCAGTGAATATCTCCTGCTTTTCCGCATCTTTGAGAACGTAGCCGTTTGCTCCGGCACGGATCATTTCGTAAATATATTCTTCATTTTCATGAATGGTGAGAATGAGTACTTTCACGTCGGGATGCCGCTGCTTAATCAATTTTGTCGCTTCGATGCCATTCATTTTCGGCATAGAAATATCCACAATGGCAATATCGGGATGAAGCCGCGCAGCAAGCCGAACGGCATCTTCACCGTTCGATGCTTCCCCGACAACGACAAACTCTCCGCGGGTAGTCCGAAAAAGAGACCTAAGCCCGCTGCGCACGATGCTGTGGTCATCAGCAAGAAGAATTCGAATTCTTTTCATACGTTACCCCGTTGCAAGTGGAATTTTTAGAAATAGTGTTGTTCCTTTGCCCCGGCTCGAAGTGATCTGAAACGTTCCACCGAGAAGCAGTGACCGCTCTTTCATGTTCATGAGTCCGAACCCGGAGCGGTCCTTCCGCTGCGGAAGTTTTGCCGGATCAAAACCTTTTCCGTTATCTTGAATTGACATTGCAATAACTGAATCGTCTGCGTACACATCAAGAGCAGCTTTCTTTGCGTCGGCATGGTTTGCAACATTTGCCAATGCTTCCTGTGCTATCCGGTACAGTGCCGTTTCTCTATGGATATCTAGCATTGATTTCTCAACACCGCGCGCGGTGAAAGAGATTTCTATCCCGTGCGTCTTTTCAAACTCTCGGCAGAGAAGCTGCAACGCTGTTACCAATCCCAGATCATCAAGTGTTGTTGGACGAAGGTTTGCCGAAATACCACGCACTTCATTAATCGTGCCGCCGACCTGACTTTTCATTTTTTGGAGCTGTTTGAAAAGCCCCGTCCTTTTATCCGGTACGTCTTCTTCCAACACACCCATCTGAAGCTTAATCGCACTTAATCGCTGGCAAATATTGTCGTGAAGTTCGCGAGCGATGCGTTTTCGTTCTTCTTCCTGCGCCTCAACTACTCGTTTTGCAAGAGCACGCACTGCCTCGTCGGCTTTTTTCCTTTCTGTAATGTCCTGACTTGTGCCGATCAGCTTCACCGGTTTTTTTTCATCGTCCGTAATAACTTCGCCGCGTGCTTCAACAAAGCGGACAGTCCCGCCAGCACTCAGAATGCGATGTTCGAAACGAAACGGTTGAAGGGCGTGTAACGATTCTTCAATTGTTTTACGCACAAAATTCCGGTCGTCGGGGTGAATTTTTTCTATATACGTTTCGTATGCCCCTGTAAATTCTTCCCGTGAAAAGCCATAAATACGGTACAACTCATCCGACCAAAGAATTTTGTTAGCACCGATGTCCCATTCCCAGCTTCCAATGTGTGCCATTTGCTGTGCATCAGCGAGTTGTTTTTCATGTACTTTTAGCTTCTCGAGCGCAACTTTTCGCTCCGTGATATCACGCGAAACAACAATAACTTTTTCTGTGTTTCCATTACTGTCACGGATTACACTTCCTTCCGATTCAATGTAGCGTATTGTTTTGTTGCCGGAGATAAACCGGTACTCTGCGCGCAGCCCCTTGCCAGTTTTCACCATTTCATAGAAAATATTTCTGACGCGCTCGCGGTCGTCCGGGTGAATATTTTGAAAAGCATCGGCATTTTGGTCTGACGCGGAAAAGCCGATGAGCGAACGGTACGACGGGCTGTTGTAGATAACGTGCCCATCCGTATCAAGCATTACGACAAGATCGGCAATGTTTTCGGTGATGAGACGAAATTGTTCTTCGTTCTGACGCAGCTGCTCTTCTGCCCTCTTTCGTGACGTAATATCACGGGCAATGCCGAGCATTCCAACAACTCGTCCTTCGTGAAGTTGCGGCGTTGTGATACATTCTACGACAAGATATTCGCCTCCTTTTGTCCTCACACGCACTTCAAAAACATCCGACACTTCGCCGGCAAGTACCTTCCCGAATTCTCCTGCTGCCAATGCCAAGTCATCCGGGTGGACAAGAGGAGCGAAGTATTTACCAATCCACGCCGAGCGCTCCCAGCCCATCAAACTCTCGGCTGCCGGATTAAGAGATGTAATAACACCGTCGGCGGAAAGTGTATAAATAAAATCGCGTGCGGTATCAAATAATGATCTGTACATCCTCTCGGAATTACTCAGTCTCCGTTCTGCTTCGATGCGATCGCTAATTTCCGCTTCCAACCTGCTGTTAATTGTTGTGAGTTGGCTTGCACGCTCCTTCAACTCTTCAATTGCATCCCGAAAACCACGGTGAGTCATTTCAAATGGAGAGAGAACCTCGGCAAGAAATTGCGTCGCAGAAGTCATCATTTCTACGCTTTGAGAGGCTTGCCCCGAATCTTCAAGAAACGCACCGATTGTTTCTTCATGAATTTTGAGCAGATCGAGAAAACTATAACCTTCAACTATCGCATTTCGCCCCAATTCGTACGCTTGCTGTAACGCTCCTTCTCCTTTGCCCGCAAGGTAATCGCTCAATCCGACAGCGTATTGCTCTTGAATATCTACCAGTGTCAATTTCACAATTTTCGTCCCAGATATCGCACGACTAACACTAACGCGTCGTCATTTTTTTTGATTGATTGTGTACAAATTTTATCTGCCAGTTTCTGAGGTGTATCGTGAAGCGAGATTGTTTCATAGAATCCGCTTCGTACTCCATCCGTTGCAAAAATGAGTGTATCGCCGGGCAAAACCGGATGAACAGAAGCATATAACTGCGGCAGTTGGTATCCGACAACGCCGCCGCGCAGTAAAATGATCTCCCGATTCGGAATCGTGTTCCTGTCGGCACGGAAAAACACTCCTTCAACATTTCCTACGCTCGACCACATCATCGTATTCTCCGTAACATTGAATCGTGCAATACTCATCACTACACCGCGCGTTGATCTCAATGCTTCATGTGCTCTTCGAATAATAGAAAGCACCGACTCATGAGCATATTGTTCCAAAACTTTCACAGCCGCTTTTGCGGCGATTGCCGCTTCATTACCGTGGCCAAGCCCGTCCACCACGCCCACCAGCACACCGTTGTCAAAGTGTTTCACTATGTACGTATCGCCCGACTCTGATTGGCCGGGGAGCGTGAATGAAGCGTATCCTAATTCAATAACTTCCTCCATTGATTTATTATCTTCTGGTGTCATCTAAAAAATTTGTTTTCCCGGCGTTAATTATTTCTTGAGATCTTCTGATGCTATCTCCACAGTTGTCACGAGTCCATTCGTGCCGTGATACTCGAATGCTTTTTCTCCAACGCGGTATGCTTCAACCTCGTTGGGCATGAGAAGGAAACCGCTGTTGCGCGGGTAGCCGAAATAATCCATGTTGTTCATTGTAACAGGGCTGTTGTTCATTCCACCATCAAGACGGCGCAACACAACTTCTGCCGTTTTCCCTTTGTCAAGTGAAGCCTTCGCGCTGTCCGGAGTAAATGACCAATCCATGAAAGCGCTTTTGCCGACAGTATATGACTTCCAGCGTTCAGGACGATAGAAATGGATGTGATGAAGAATTATCGTCAGTGCATCGCGTTGCTCTTTTGTGAGCGACGAATCAAACATTAATACAACCCAAGGCAGCTTTGGATGCGCAAAATCGTCTCCGGCATCTCCGGCAAACCAAAACATTGCTCCATCCAACGACATAGATCCGAAGTGACCGTGATTCACTTTGTACGCCTGATTGAAACGGCAGAACACCATATCGCTCTCACCTTTTGCCGAAGACATGTTCATGCCGCACTCTGCAGGCGGCTTGCCGGTAAAGAAGCATTGACAAAAAACGGGGCAGCTGCATGTTTCCATAACTGTCATGTTAACAGACCATTCAGGTTCGCCCGAATTTTTCTGTTGGGCTGCCATGTTCCCGGATAACAATAGAATGCTAACAAAACCGACTGAAACGGTAAAAACAAAACGTTTCATATGAAGTCCTATATTTTTTTGAGATACGGGTTAAAAATTTTCCTTACAATAAGCGTCTTTTCTATGTTGTCCACTTTTTCATCGTAACTATTGTCCCTTTCCCTTTGGAGGATTTGATTTCCAATTCATCCATCAGTCTCTTGCATCCCGGCAGACCCATGCCCAATCCGTTTCCTGTGCTGTACCCGTCTTGCAACGCGAGTTGTATGTCAACAATTCCTGGACCCTGGTCGCGAGCGACCACCACGACACCGCGCTCCGGGTTTTTCATCGTTGTGCTTAAAATAATTTCGCCGCGCTTTGCAAACTTGATGATATTACGCGCAACTTCGGAAATAGCAGTGGCAATAATAGTCTGGTCGGTGGCAGAAAACCCGATCCGCTCGGCCAACGCTCTTCCTTGCTGCCGCGCAATAACAATATCTGCATCTGAATCTATGGGAACGCGAATCTCATCGCCCACGGAACGTAGCTCCTTTGCGTTCAGAGGCTTTCATCAATTGTGCAAGTCCTTCTTCAAGATCAAGTGCTGTCGGCACACCTTCGAGAGACAAACCTAACTGCACCATGGCGAATGCCACTTCGGGCTGAATGCCGACGATAACGGTTTCTGCGCCGCGCAGCCGTACCATATGCGCCAATGCGCGGAGCGTACGCGCCGCAAACGAATCCATCACATCGAGCGCAGTGACGTCAACAATAACACCGTGCGAACGAAATTTGCCGACACGCGCAACTAAGGCGTCCTGCAATTGCAAGAGATCTTCATCGGTAAGAGCTGCTTGAAAAGTAGCAATGAGAAAATCGCCTTGCTTAAGTATAGGAACTTCCATGTTTCGCCTTTATCAAGATTTTGTTTGCGGCTCGATAAGAGAAAGAGGCACAGCTTTGACACCGAGAAGCCGCTCTGCTTCTTCAATACCACCTTGCAAATCGCCGACAGTGTTCATCTTTGTCAGATCAACACCGATGGTAACAAGTGTCTGAGCAATTTCGGGAGACAAGCCGGTAACGATAACCGTTGCACCTAACAACCGAGATGCTTCAACCGTTTGCACCAAGCCGTTGGCAACATTGGAGTCCATTGCCGCGACGCCCGTGATATCAATAACGACGACCTTAGCACGGTTTGTCCGGATACCGCGCAGCAATTGTTCGGTCAACTGCCGTGAGCGCTGTGGATCTATAACGCCGATAATAGGAAGGATGAGCAACCGTTCACGAACCTGAAGAACTGGAGTGGAAAGTTCGCGGATAGCTTCCTGTTGCTGGCGAATCGTACGTTCACGTTCCTGAACGAAACCGACTGCCACCGTATTTGCAATTCTGTTTGCGGCAGGCTCGTACGCATCAAGAATGCGGTTCAGAAGAGCAAAATCATGCTGGTACTTTGCGAACAGCGAACGTGCAAGCACGTCACGCAGCAGCAGCACGATCCCGACGACTTCATGTGTTTCAACGCCTCGCGGAATGATACGTTCGGACAGATTACGCGCATAACCTTGCAAAGCCTCAAACGTTCCCGTTTCGAGAGCTTCAACGTAGTTGTCGTACACGGCTGTAGCTTCCGCAAAGATTTCTTCCTGACTCATTGCTGTCAGCAATTTTGCTTCCGTGATACGTTTCGCCCACTCCTGGCGGAGTTGTGTTCGGTTTTGTCTAAGGTGAGCGACAAGTTCCCGCAATAGCGCAGCTGTCGTTTCGCCGCGTACCGGCTCGGCAACTTTTTTCACTTCTCCCTCTTTGCTGTTGGATTTCGACATGAGTTTGGACTCCTTATGATTGTGGTGATTCCTGATGTAATGGCAGTTTCCGGTGATTCATTGATTCTAATGAGAAATATTAACCACCGTGGGCGCAAACATCAAATACAGTATGTGCTGAGATTAAGAAAAAACCATTTCACTGACAATACGCATATGTCAGTAATTTTTTTCCTACAGCAAAGTACTGAGCTCACCTCCATCTCACTCTAGTAATAACTATTGAGGCAAAAACGGCTGTATTTTTCGGTTCTGGATAAGAATAAGATATTCCCCTCTCCGGAAAAAAGCAAGCAGCATGAACACCATGTGATGTTACGCACGAAGCGGAAAAAGCGCATGTATTACTGGAATAAAAAGGGCTTCATTCGTGCCTCTGTTTTCCGGCACTCATGAAGCCCGTTGTCTCTCTTCCCCCACCCCAAATTTTAAAAAAACTATTTCATAATCACCATACGTTTGACATTCACGAATTCCCCCCCGTTTGCCGCGAGCTTGTAAAAATAGATGCCGCTTGGCAATTGCGAAGCATCGAAACGAACTGAATGCATTCCGGCATCTTTTTCTTCATTGACGAGAGACTCAACTTCCTGCCCCAAAATATTGTAAACGGTCAATTGAACAAAACTGTTCGTCGGAAGCGCATACGAAATTGTTGTACTCGGATTAAACGGATTCGGGTAATTTTGCTCAAGTGCAAAGTGATCCGGAATTTTCACTGAGAGCTGCTGTGTAACCTTCTTTTCGCTTTCATGACTTATTGAAATAACAACCGGTCCGCTTGTCTGTTTTATGAAATATGTGAGGGGGTTGGTTGTTTGCTGATTGTCCGGATAGACAATCATTGCATTCCCATCCTGATACACTGTTGTCGAGGCGTATTCCGCAAGGTCTCTTGTGCCCGAAGCGCATCCGGTGCCGTTCACACAAATCGGCCCGGTGTGAAAAATTCCGGTGGCGGCATTTTCTGATATCGTCGGGGTTTTTGCAAAAGCGTTTTGCGTTTGGGCAAAATACACTTTCCACTGTGCATCTGCGGCAAGGCTGTTTGCCGACGGTGTTGCCCACCACATGATGTCGACTTTCCCGGCATCGCCCGCATCAATCCACGGAGCGAGCGCAGTTTTTGTTTCCGTCCCGTTATTGACTCGCACGGGCGCCGTCCATATTGTTCCTTGATCGGAGGAACTTGTCAGGTAGATGTTCGTGCCGTTCGAATAGACCACATGCAGATTACCTCCCCGGTCAACTGCCACTATTGGAAAAACATTTTGGTATGAATCGCCCACCGGACCTTGATGAACAAGCAGCAGTGTAAAGGATTTTCCGCCGTCCGTAGAGCGCGCAACGTATACCGAATTGCCCGGATTTCCGATGAACACTGTATAGACGTTTCCATTATTCTGATCAACGGCGATATTTCCCTGATCATCGGGCTGAACTCCGAGCTCAGGCGTTGTCGCTTCTGTGACTTGCGGGAATGTCAATCCGCCGTCAAATGATTTCAGCACAAAGATGCTTTCCGTGCCGACAAGCAACACTCCAAGTTGTTTGAACGTCATGTACACTTCATTGTCCTTGTACGATGCAATCCATTGCCGGTCATCAAGCGGCACCGTTGTGGAAATAGGATTAGCAGCCCACGTCATTCCACCGTCAAAGGAATTGCACATCGTCACTGAACCGAGCCACAGTGAAGTAACATACACTCTTCCTGCTGCCCCTACGGCAATATCCTCGTCACCGCCTCCGGCGCCCGGTGTTCTTCCTGCCATTGCTGAAGCGGCTTGTGCACCATCCGGTTGACCGAGATAAGTGAACGACGTACCGCCATCACTCGACTTCCACACATCTGTTCCCGCCGGAATGCCTTGAATCGCCGCCACATAAATATTTCCTGATGTGTCATACGCCGAACGGGGTTCCAAATCTTGAACGCCGAACACAACACCGTTAGGACCAACCATTTGCTGTGGTTGTGTAAATGTGAATTTTCCTCTTTTATATTTTGCCAAACGCACCTGATCAACAGGAGGCGGACCGACTGAGGCAACTCCGGAATACAATTCATTCACCGTCGAAAAGGCAACAACCTGCACACGATACGTTCCGGATGTCAACTGCCCAAGGTCTGCGTCTTCATACGTTGTGTTTCCCTGCGCCGACGAATTGACAAGATTTCCGTTGGCATCATATACGTACAAATCGAAATCGTTCGGCGTATCTGCCCAAGCGATATGAACACGCACGCTGAAATCGGGATTGGTAGTATAAAATGAAACAGGAATATTCACAGTGAGCAAGAATTCATCGCAGGAAAGCGATGTACACAATGACGGATCGGCAGTTACTGCCGTATAAGGGCCGCCAGTCCATGATATACTTGAAGCTCCGCCCGATGACGAAGGCATCAGCGTTCCGCTGTCCGGTGTAGCGGCAAAGACAATGAATGGAATGAACACTAGCAAGGTAAAGACGAAGGGAAAAAAATTGCAACGTTTCATTGAAATCTCCTTTCGCTAAAAGTTTGTGAAATGAATTGCGATTACTCTCTTACAGAACATCTCCCTTTCTCCTCTCTGTAATTTGTAATTCTTTCGGCTCTGCCTGCGAAAGTAAAACTCTTAGAGTGTTTGCAATCTCTGTTACAGAGTAAGAAAATCAGCAGGAAATGACAATCAGGTGAAAAGAGTAATTCCTAAATTACAGCAGATAATTGATGGGACTACAGTGAACAGATGAGGACAATAATGCCCGATGGGGTGTTAAAAGAAAATAAAATTTTTGAGGTTATTGAAACATGCGGCAGAGAAAAAAAAGTTTTTTGTGACCGGGCTACAATGCTGCTTTTATGTGTTCATCAATCTTTCGTTAAGAAGATGAACTGCTTTCTCCGGATCCTCAGCAATGGAAACAAACTTCGTACACGATGTTTTGCCTTCAAAGAGCAATTCATTGTTCAGTGTGCTGATAACATCATTCCAAAAATTCCCGACCACAACTATCGGTTTTTCATTCATTACATTTTTATTCATCAATTCCCACACAGCCGCAAATTCGAGCAGCGTTCCGGTTCCGCCTTTGAGAATAACGTAGCCGTCTCCCAATTCAACAAGTTTTGTCAGGCGTTCCACCAACGAAGACACTATAACAGTCTTATCAATCCATGGATTCGTGAGCGTTCCAAAAAATTCTGCAACAACGCCGATAGTTTCGCTGCCAGCTTCTTTTGCTCCGCGTGCCGATGCTTCCATTATGCCGCCGTAACCTCCATTGCAGACTTGATACCCTGCAGAAGCAAGCGCCGCACCAAGAGATCGCGCCATCTCGTATTCAACATCACCGGCACGAGGACGTGCACTTCCAAATACAGTAATAGTCGGATGCTTGTGTGCAGTCATCATCAATTCCAAAAAACCCATGAAACACCGAACCGAACATTGCGGTCGTACATCGGATAAATCGGCGTCAACATATATTGATTCGCGGTCAGATTTTCCCAGATGAAATGAACATACGCATTGCCAAGCTTCCCGATAAGAAAAAAATCCACGTCTGCGCTTGGACCAAACGAAGCGAGCGCGTACGGCACATACATTTCCGATTCATTATTCGGCGTCATGCCGTTTTGTTCGGAAATGTACCGCGCGCGGAATCCAATTTTTAAATCAAGGTGACCGCCAGCGAGCAAATTCCGGTAATAAAGCGAGCCGTCCGCGTACCATTCCGGCAAAAGACGAAGAGCGGTACTGTCATACTGAATTGTCGAGAGATGTAAATAGGTGACGTTTGCGTCAAAATGAAAATCCATGTACGACGAGCGCACCGCCGCGTTGATTCCGCGAAAAGTTTGTGAAGAAGAAGACTGCACAAAATGAATCACCTGCTCCTGCCCCGCAGTACTCGACGAGAATTCTGCATTGACGCTGATCGGATTTTTAATCGTCCTTTGCTCATAGGAAATTGTTGCATTGAATTGTTCGGCAGCGGCAAGCGAAATTCCCGCTTCCGCCGTCTGATGATGTTCATTGCTCAAAAATAATCTTGTTGCCGGCATATGTGATGAATCTGCAGGCCAGTACAATTCCTGAAGCGTCGGCGTTCGTTCGGAAGTGGAAGCTCCTCCGAACAACGAAATACCGTCTATGACAGTCAAATGTGCATCGGCGCCCAATCCGAAAAGATTGCCCTGGCGGTAACGGTCAACTCTTCCAAAAACAGCAAATGATAACGGGCTTAGCAATGTCACTTCTTCCTTGGCGCTCGCGCTCAATCGCTGCTCATGATGTGTTCCAATGTCGTCATCTTTCAAAATGTTGACGTTTTCTTCTTCCAGCGAAACAGTAAAATCCTGAAACGAAGTATGCCACGCATGGCGAAGAAGCGCGCCGTAGTTTTCAAATTGGTGATCTGATTGAAGGAAAATATGGTTTCGAAAATCCTCTGTGATGCCGGGGTAGATTCTGTTTTCTTCGTCGCGGTACAGCCGCAATTGGTTCGAATAGAAAAATGAAAGCGTCGTTGTTTGAAGAGAATCGCCGCCCGGATGTGCGGCAAACGTTAAATTCAAATCGTTCTGAAATATTTTTTGGTACGCGTCGTAATTATTCACTGTTGCGAAATCACTGAACACTGAACCACCGGTCGGCTGCTGAAGAGAAACACCGTCGTTTAAACCTGTCCACGTTTGATAATAGTAATGCGAGAAAAGAATATTGAAAGAATTAGAAAGATCGTAGCGGAGTTTTGTGCGAAACGACCATTCGTCGTTGTTGGAGTTTGGAAACCGCCCTGCATATTGCCGATCGAGCAGGTTTGAGCCGAAAGCGTTGCGCGCCAATCCAAAAGTAAAATTGAATTTGTTGAAAATATTCTGGCTGAACTCCGCATCAGTCTGTGTGTAGCTGTTCACTCCCTGGCTGTAACGAAGACGGGAATACGGTTTGCCGGTGTAAAAACTTTTTGTGACCACGTTGATCGTTCCGCCCGTGGTGTTCATTCCGTACAGAAACGCGCGCGGACCGGTAATGAACTCGATCCGTTCAATATCGTCCACGGGAAAAAGCGATAAATCGTACGTGCCTGTAATCGGACTGTTCCCGCTGATTCCATTCACAAGAAATCCGATGGCACGTGCATCAACGCCGCCGATAGTGATTTGATTGTTCTCCCCCGGGCTCGCGAGATCGCGGATGTACATTCCTGGCTGTGTCCACAGCACATCGCCGATATAGCGATATTCGATCCACGGAATCTCAGATTGTGTAATTGTTTTCGTTGAATCGCCGTACGGCTCGACCGCGCCGGCCAGCGGGATTGGATTCACGCGAACAAATTTCTCTTTTGTTCCAGAAGTGTCTTCTACAGTGTGAGTGGCTGTCGTAGTCGAATCATGAACCTGCACTCGCCGAAGCACTGAAGTGCTGTCTGCAGCCCGGTCCTCAGTATTTTTAATTTGTGTGAACGCGGCTGCCGGGAAAAACAATAAAATCAAAAAAAGAAATTTCAATTGTGCAGGCATCAGAGTGCTGGAATGAAATTGGGCTCAGTGATTGAAACGTGGCTCTCGCCTTTAAATGCTGCAGCGGCGTGACGCGCTTCTGTTTCTCGTTCGAACAATCCGAATACGGACGAGCCGCTGCCGGACATAAGTGCGGCGAGTGCACCGTGTTCGTGCAATGTCGTTTTTATTTCTCCGATTCTTGGGTATGCCGGAATCACTGCCTTTTCAAAATCGTTGCTCAGCGAACTGAACTCAATGCCCGCGCTCTCAAAATTTTGACCCGCCTGCGATGAACGCCGCTGTTGTTTCGGCGGCACATGTTCCTTTGAAAGCTCGCGGTACGCCCATGATGTGTTGATACTGATGTTTGGGGTGACAAGCACAATCCAGTACGGAATTTTCAACGTTTGATAATGCAAAACTTCTCCACGGCCTGTAGCATACGCGCTTCCATCATGCAAAAAAAACGGGACATCGGAACCGAGCTGCAACGCAAGGGATTCCAACCTGCTGCGGGAAATGGATATATTCCACAACTTCGGCAAAGCACACAGCACAGCCGCAGCATCGCTGCTTCCCCCGCCAAGGCCGGCTCCAACCGGAATTGATTTCACAATGTGTATGGAAACACCATTGTACGTTCTGGTTTCTTTTTGAAGAAGCTCAACAGCTTTCCAGCATAAATTCCTGTAATCGCTTGGAAGATCGTCGCGAGTTAAGGAAAGTGAAATTACGGGCGATGGAAGCAATGTCAATTCGTCGAAAAGATTAACACGGTGAAAAATTGTTTCGATGTTGTGAAATCCGTCGGAACGCTTTCCGATCACCCGAAGCCCTAAATTGATTTTCGCATACGCCTGAATTTTCATACGAGAAGATACGAGGAGAATGGTGAACTATCAAGAAGAAAAACTTGCGGCGCTCCGGTAACGTTTGTATCTTTAACAGAATATTTACTTTTTACGCGAAAGGAAATTTTATGGATAAGAAAGAAGCAGCACTTCATCATGTAAAAGCATTTGCATTTCTCGCGAAAGCCGGATCAAATCACTGGGTGCCGGTTGAATCTGCGCATCAAGGAGAACCTGCTGCTGCAACTGGTCCGATGGAATTGGTTCTTGTCGCTCTCGGCGGATGTACCGGCGCGGACGTCGTTGGAATTATGGAAAAGAAACGCGCCGTTCTTACACGGTTTGAAATTAATGTCTCCGGCGAGCGTGCGGAAACACATCCCAAAGTGTACACAAAAATTCACATCGAATATGTCTTCGAAGGAAAAAGCCTCAAGCCGAATGATGTTGAACAAGCGATAGAGCTTTCGCGGACAAAATATTGCTCTGTCAGTGCCATGTTGGGAAAAACAGCGGAGATTACGCATTCATATAAAATTTTGGAATCCCGCTGACGGACAGCTATGAAGAGAGATTGATGTCGCGCAGCTTGATGATCTCTTTTTCTATGGTCCGGATATTTTTATCAAGCTCTACAACGGCGGAGCGTTCGAGCGGATTTAATTTCTGGCGGGAAATAATTTCCGTGCTGATTTTAATTGCTGCCAGCGGATTGTTAAATTCATGGCAAATGGTAACGACAACTTCTTTGATCGCTTCGGTTTTCTTCTGAGCAATGATTTTATTCTTTTCGACTTGAGCAATTTTTTTATAGAGATGCGCCCGGTTCAGCACATTGAGAATGGTGCGGGGTAATATCGAGCCTGCGATTTCGCTCTTTACCAGATAATCATCCACTTCAAGTTTCATTGCTTCAACAGCGACTCCGAAATCTTTGTTGGTTGTTACAAACACAATCGGCACATCAATTTTAAGCGAGCGAATTTCCCGTGCAATATCCAATCCGGTTGTTTCTTTCAAATCATAATTTAAGATGACGATATCAATAGTTGAATCTTCCTTCAGTTTTTCAATACCGCCGGCACCTGTTTTTTCCCACGTGATTTTGAATTCTGTTCCTTCAAATTGTTTTAATTGAGACTGGGCGGTTTTGGCGTACGAAATGTTGTCATCAATAAGAAGAACATGAATTGCAGAACGCCCTTCCGGAAGTATTCCCTGTGAAATGGTGAATTGACTCATAAAAGCCTGTGCAAAAAATATGGTTTTTTCACAGCAGATTAAGGGATAAACATCTCCTCCCTTCACAGCATCCGCTGCGTGGTATTCGTTTTGTGCAGTAATGTAACATCCGTCAGCCACTGATGCAAATTTATGTTGATTTTAATAAACAGAATGGCTATAATTTACCCGCCTTATATTTTTTGCTTCAACGCTCTACCCCGAAACACATTGATATTTTGATAGGAGTTACAATGGCAGACAAAAACAGCATTCTTGTAGTAGATGACGAAGAAGCACTGCGGACGGTATTAAGCAGTGAATTGGAAGGCGAAGGTTATGCTGTGGCTTCCGCAGGTGATGGCGACGAAGCGATGACAGCCCTGCAGGAAAAGGCGTTTGATCTCGTTTTGCTTGATATTAAAATGCCGAAGGTTGACGGTTTCGAGGTGTTGCGTTTTATTAAAGAGCGCTACCCAACAACCAAAGTCATTATGTTAACAGGTTTTGCCGATTTGAAGAACGCCATTGAGTCCAAAAAACTTGGGGCGGAAGATTTTGTCAGTAAACCGTACGATTTGGTTGACCTCCTGACAACCATCGAACGGGTTCTCACAAGCGAATAATTTTTTTGATGTAATCTCCTTCCTCATACTACCGGAGGAGTATGCCGCATAAATACAACATTCTGATCGTTGACGACGAGCCGGGCGTTGTCTTTCTATTAAAAGAAGAATTGACAGAGAGCGAACAGTACTCTGTTGCAACGGCACAAGACGGCGCAGAAGCAATCAATCTTTTGCATGCACAGCCGTTCGATGTTGTTCTTCTCGATGTGAAAATGCCGAGAGTTGGCGGCATTGAAGTGTTGAAGTTCATCCGGGAATATTATCCTACCACGCAGGTTATTATCCTCACCAATGTTGCCGACGTAAAAACGGCGATCGAAACAATGAAGCTCGGCGCGTACGATTTTGTCAGCAAGCCGTACACCCGCGAAGAACTGCTCGCAACTGTTGGGCGCGCTGTCGAACTTCACCGCCTTACAATTGATAACGAAGTAATGAAGTACGAGCTTTCGCGGCAAAGTTCAGCGCATGAAATTATTGGTGAAAGTGAAGTAATGCAGGGTGTTGTGCGAACTGCAGAAAAAATTGCTCAGAGCGACGCAATCGTACATATCCAAGGTCCCAGCGGCACCGGCAAAGAGCTTGTCGCGCATCTCATTCATACATCAAGCAATCGAAAAAACCACCCTTTCGTAATTGTGAATTGCGCTTCAATTCCGGATGCGCTTCTTGAGAGTGAATTGTTCGGGCATGAGAAAGGCGCGTTTACCAGCGCCGTCGCAATGAAACAAGGACTCGTCGAAGTGGCAAATGGCGGCACATTATTTCTCGATGAAGTCGGCGATATCAGCACAATGATTCAGCCGAAACTTCTGCGATTCTTAGAGTCGGGCGAATTTCGCCGCGTCGGCGGAACAAATGCGATGAAAGTTGATGTGAGGATCCTTTCTGCGACAAACAAAGATTTACAAAAGGAAGTTGAAGCAGGTCGTTTCCGTGAAGACTTGTTATACCGCCTCAATGTGGTGACAATTCGCATTGCACCGCTGAAAGAAAGAAAAGAAGATATTCCACGATTGGTAGAACATTTCCTCCAAAAAAAATCAAAGACAAAAAACCCGAAACACATCAGCGCCGAAGCAATGCAGCTTCTCTTGCGCTACGACTGGCCCGGCAATGTTCGTGAACTTGAACATGTAATAGAAGGAGCGGTTTTGTTATCGCACGACGATGAAATTAGAGCGAAGGACCTACCGCTCACGATTGTTGACAAGGTTGACGGACATCTTCCGCAAGAAAATCAGCACGCCACAGAAAAAGTTCTCTCCCTTGAAGAAATTGAAAAACACCACATTGAATTTTCATTACAGAAAAATAATTTCAATCGCTTAAAAACTTCTGAAATGCTCGGCATCACTCCAAAGACGCTCTACCTCAAGATCAA
This sequence comes from Bacteroidota bacterium, assembly GCA_021796215.1. Lineage (GTDB taxonomy): Bacteria > Bacteroidota > Ignavibacteria > UBA10030 > UBA8401 > JAJYOI01. The sequence goes on along the minus strand of JAJYOK010000013.1, from coordinate 1,206 downwards.
AAAATACCGCATCACTGTTCCGCAGCATTAGAACAACTCTTTCGCCGCTTCACAAAAAAATTTTCTGCACTGTAACTTTTTTCCGGTATTTCCGAATACTCTATTGTGTCCGTTCAAGCAGTTTGCAACAAAAGATATGGTAAAAGAGGTGCGATATGAAAACAAAGAAAGCAAAAAAAAGCCCGGCAGTAATCCTCGCCGCATTGGTTTTTCTTTCCTTCGGAAATCTCTCCGTAGCGGCATCAAGCGTGAAAAACTACCCGAATATTGACTGGAAGCAAGCGGAGCTAAATTATGTTGCCGCCCTTGCTTCAGATAATTTGGAAGTCCGGCGGAGCGCAGCAGGCTTTCTTGGTGAATATCGCATCACAAATGCAAACGACCCGCTTATCAATGTGCTGAAACATGATAAAGTAGAGTGCGTGCGGATGGCCGCGGCGTTGGCGCTGATGATGATTGACACTCCTGCCGGCCGTGCAGCAGTCGAAGAAGCATCGTTATATGACGGCAGCGATAAAGTTGCAAAATTTTGCCGATCGTTATTGATGCCGGGAAACGAAAACATCAGTGCGGCAGAATAAACTCATGTAAAACTTCGACCTCATGTTGAGGTCTCCTTGGAAGCCAGGAAGTGTTCCTCCGTACGGAATACAACCCCTGGCTTTTTTTATGTATGATGCGGGCGCATTTCTGCATGAACCGATGTTTTCCTTCAACAACTGTTGTACCTTCGTTGACTTTCGTCCCATTTTTTGGTAATTTTTTGAACAATTTTCCACTTTTTATGGCGATGCTCTACCTCTAATGCCGCCCCCAAAGGATTAAGTATGGCGAAATTTCAAGGAGTAGATTACTATAATATCGAAAGTTTGTTAAGCGAAGATGAAATTCTTGTCCGTAACACCGTTCGTGAATTTGTTGATGATAAGATTCTTCCTGTAATAGAAAAACACAACCGTGCCGGTACATTCCCCATTCATCTTGTTAAAGAAATGGCGGAACTCGGTTTGTTCGGTGCAACGCTTCCTGCAAAATACGGCTGCGCTGAACTGAACAATGTCGCGTACGGTTTGATGATGCAGGAACTCGAACGCGGCGACAGCGGCATTCGCAGCTTTGCTTCAGTGCAAAGTGCACTGGTCATGTATCCGATTTTCACGTTTGGTTCGGAAGAACAAAAAGATCGCTGGCTTCCAAAACTTGCAA
>JAJYOK010000039.1 GCA_021796215.1 Bacteroidota bacterium | reverse complement strand
TGAAGACATCGGCAATTACCCAGACACGGCGAAGATCGGCAACACGGAACAGCGTTTGACCTGCCGAAATCTTTTGTCCCTCAAAAATATTCTTCTCCAAAATTGTCCCGTCCGCCGGCGAGTGAATAGTAACTCTGTCTATCACCATACCGGACGATTGCAAAGCGTCAATCTCCTTGTCACTCATGCCGAAAAATTTCAGCCTGTCGCGCGAGCTTTTGATAAGTTGATTAGAAGAAGACGCAGCGCCGCTTGCTTTTGCGAACGAGACAGACTGAAGGAATTCCTGCTCTGCGGCAATCAAGTCCGGACTGTAAATCACCGCCATCTCTTCCCCGCGCTTCACATCCATGCCCGTATAATCGAAGAAGAGCTTTTCGATCCAGCCTGATACTCGTGTGTTGATATCGCTGATCTTCTTTTCATCGGGAGATACAACGCCGTAGGTGTTGATCGTGCGTGTCAGCTTTCGCTTCTCAACGATGCCGGTAACGACGCCCATGTTCTGCACCATCGCCGGATCTACTTTGACGATATTGGGATTGTTTTCTTCTTCATCGGCGTACTTCGGAACGAGATCCATATCCATCGTCGGCGATTTTCCAAAATGATCAAAATGGATGGCGGGATTCATCGGATCGTACCAATAAAGAATTTTTCTCTCCTTTTTTGCTGCGGCTGAATCGTTCGTCGCGCCGGTATTGTTCGATGATTTGCTGCAACCGGTCCAGGAAATTCCCTGAACCAACGTTGCCGCGATAATCAGTGCCGAAATCAAATCAATTTTGTTTTTCATGGCTATTACTCGTTTGAAAATTCCATAAATCCAAAAATCCATCAATCCTCTTTTCATTGTCCACCTCTGTACTGTTCAGCACCTTCTCCAACAAGTTTTGAAATTTCTGCAGACGCGGAGAAATATGCCGATTCTATTTTTACTAATTCAATCTTTGCGTTAATGAGTGTTGTTAAATTGTCAATGAGCATTGCAAACGTTGTCTTGCCGACAGAATATGAAGAAAGTGACGACTTGTACGTTGCCTCGTACTGAGGAATTAGTTCTTTTGAATACAGTGGAATAAGTTTCTCTTGTGCAGAAGCGTCAGCATACATGGAACGAAGTTCACTGTACATGGCAAGCTTCATTGCTCCGTATTGCGATTGTGCGGAATTATCCATTGCTTCGGCTTCTTCAATCATCATTTCCTGTTTCGCTCCGTAGAAAATCGGCAGGCTCAGTCCAATTTCGAAGTTCATCATGTTCAGCGCTTTGGTTCCGTCCGGCATCAGGGCGCCGCGGTAGCCATAGGAAACACCAACGCTCACATCGGGAACCGCATCTTTTTCTGCAAATGTTTTTTTCGCTTGTGCCGCCAATTCGATATTATGAATTCGTTTGAGATCAGGATTCTGCTGTTCCAAAACGGTTTCAAGAGAATCCAGCACGGGAAGCTGCGGCAATGGCAGCGTATCAACCCGAACAGCGGGGGGAGAATTTTGTCCGAGTAAAGCACCTAACTTGGCATTGACGTCGGACAGCATGCCGTTCATCGTAATAATTTCGGATTTGGCCATCGTCAGTTCGGCAGTGGCGCGAAAAACATCTTGCTGCGGAACTTGTCCGACTGCAAAAAGCTGTTCCGACACTTTCACAACGCTGTGCAAAAGCTGTTCCTTGTAGTTTAAGTATTCGAGCGTTTTTTGAATGCGGTAGATCTCGCCGTACACTTTTTTCAAATTTGTCACCACGTCAAGCGTGGCGCTTGATGTTCTGTACGTCGAAGCTTCGTAGCTGTATTTCTGAACATCGCCCGCAGCATTCAGTTTTCCAAACCACGGAAACATCTGCATAACGGTAACCTGCGGCACCATCGTCATTTCATCGGAGGTCAGAGTGAAGTTTGTCGGCACATTCATCGCGCCTATTTTAAGCTGAGGATCAGGCAATTGTCTCGCCACACTGATTCGTGTGTTCGCGGCTTTCGAATCGTAGCGAGCCATGCTGATTTCCGGATTATGCTGAACAGCAATGGCAATAAGGCTGTCAAGACTTATTTGTGCTGGCATCGCGTCATCGAGCGGTGGCGCAGCGCTCTCTTGTCCGTACAGCGATGATAAGAAGACGGCTATGACAGCAGCGTGAAAAAGGATTCTCATATATTTTTTCTCGTATTGAAAGTAGTGAACATGCGCGGCGATTCCATAATGTTATGGAATCACACAATGAATGCGTTTACCCGTTTACAGAACGACAGATTATTTCTGCAAACGCAGCACGTGAATTATCAAGCGAGAAAAAATTAAATGAGAAATGAGGAAAGAAGAATCTGTTTTTCTACAGATGGAGGCGAGGTGTTTTGGGAACCGAAACTGCCCAGCGTGAATGTATGGCCAAATTCCGGTAAAAGATGTCCGGTTGAAAACAGCATGGCAGAAATATTATTGAATATTCCAGATGCTGAAATTTTTTCTGACGTTGCCGGCGTGGTGTTAAGAGTGCTGACGACAACTTCTGAATGGCACATCATTGCAACAGCAAGAATGCTGTGAGTGCTTGCAGTTGCTGACATATCTGAACAACCGCCCCTCGCATTATCCTGTCCGTCCGCACAGCATTCCGGAATCGCCGTCATCGTGCAATGGTGCACAATCACCGTGAAACCGGAACTGGTGAGAAAGAAGAAAGCAAGAAAAATGCTTCCGAAAAGCCTTCTATGTCGTAAAAAATAGTTCATGAATTCACGTATTTATGAACACAAAAAAGTCAAGAATCGTGCCATCATTGTATATCTGTAAAATGCCTTTTTCGTGCATTCTGAAGTGAGAGCGCCTCTCACAACTGCAAAAAGGACGGCGGATATCTCTACTCGTGAGAAAATCTTATTGTTCACAGTTTACGACAACTGTCTGCTCAATGGGCATCGCACCCTCCAAATCCTCATCAACTGCTTTGACTGTAAAAACATTTTGTCCCTTTGCAAGCGGTGTTTCTATTATTTTTCCGACACCGATCTCTTGAGCGCCTTTCCGCCAATTGTATAGCACGTTTCTCGTTTCAGGGCAATTCACCGGCGGCGCGGACAATATAATAAAAGGGTTCGATTGATTCCATGTAATCGTTTTTTCGGATAGCTGTTCGGTGAACTTCAGTGAACAGTTTCATTGATAAAATAAGATGCTTCGATTTTATGATAAGGCTCAGAAAATATAGTGAAATGAGAAGAACTTTGCCAAACAACCACTGCTATGAAATTTTTCTCTTTTTACTTCTCTTCGTCGGCTTTGCTTCAATGGGATTCTCAGGCCATTCATGTTTCGGATATTGGCCGCGCATATCTTTGCGGACTTCCTTGTAGGCATTCTTCCAAAAGCTCGGAAGATCCTGTGTTACTGCAATCGGGCGCAGTGCAGGTGAAAGAAGATGAAGCAGCACGCTCACTTTTCCTCCGGCAACTTTTGGCGTTTCGGTCTCTCCGAACATTTCCTGCAATCGTACAGCAAGCACGGGCTGTGCATTCGAGTAATCAAGAGGGATATGCGATCCGGTCGGAACGACAATATGCGTCGGTGCGAGGCGGTCAAGCTCACGCAGCTGTTGATAAGTAAAAAGCGCACGAACGATTTTTCCCATGTCGAGCTTTTCAAGATGAACACGGCGCACAATGCCGTCAAGGTATGGACCAAGCCATTGTTCGAGCGTGGCGAGCAAATGTTCATTACTGAGATCGGGCCAATCACGTTCGGTAAATTCCCCAACGAGGTCTTCGACTTGTGAACGAAGCCATTCACTGCGCGTTCGAATTGAAATTGCATCTTTGCTCCACGGCAACACATCAATTCCCATGAGACGAATTCCCTCGATCATCACAGCGTGAAGTACTTCATTTGATGCTTTCAGCGGATGTGCGGATAATTCAACAGCGCCAAATCGTTCGACGCGCCTCGCAATCACCGATTGCTGCTGTTCGTCCCAGTGAACATCATCAATCGTTTCTAACTGATCGGCAAATGTTTCCCTGATCTCATTTTCGCTTAAAGGCGCAGCAAGAAAAATGCGCGCTTCGCCCCCTGCCCCGTCAACATCGCCGATAGCAAGATATTCTTCACGTGAAAGCATGCTTCTTTTCGGCAGCACGCCAATAGTTTTTCCGGCAAGTTGAAATTTCAATCCGTCCTCATCACGCCTTTTTCCTACGCGCTCCGGATAGGCGAGCGCGAGAAGAATGCCTAATTTTTTCCCAAAGGGATTTCCAACCGTTAAGCTTTTTTCGCTTTTCACGCCCAGAATCTCACACAAGCGCGCAGCTTGCGCCCGGACACGTTCACGCACAAACTGATCGCTGCTTCCTTCTTCATTTAATGCTTGCCAGCGCGAAAACAAATCAATATCTGAATCGTTTGCGCCGCGCACGACATCTCTTTCTTCAAGTAATGCGGCAACATCGCACGCGAGAGATCCAAGTCCGAAATCTTTTCCGCGAATCATCATATGCGCAAGCCGCGGATGGACAGCCAACTTTACCATTGCTGTTCCGTGCTTCGTCAGACGCCTGCTGCCATCCACTGCGCCGAGCCGCGTTAACAACTCGCGTGCTTGAGAAAGATGTGCTGCAGGCGGTGGATCAAGAAACTTCAACGATCTTCCGGTTAAATCGGGATCGCCCCACTGAGCCAGTTCCAATACAAAAGGTGTAAGATCGGCAACAAGAATTTCCGGCTTGGTAAATCGCGGAAGTTGTGCATGCAGATGCTCCGCCCACAAGCGATAACATACGCCCGGCTGCTGTCTGCCTGCGCGTCCCCGCCGTTGATCGGCGCTTGCCTGCGACACGGGCAGCGTAACAAGTCCCGGCATTCCCCGACGCGGATCAAACATTGCACCTCGCGCAAGGCCGGAATCAATCACAACGCGCACGCCGGCAATTGTAATACTTGTTTCTGCAATGTTTGTTGAAAGAATAACTTTGCGTTTGCCTCGCGGCTCGGAAGAAAGTGCGGCGCGCTGCTTTTCCGGTGGTGCATCGCCGAAGAGCGTATGAACAACGGCATCTTCAGGCACGTCTTTTTCTAAAAGAAGAAGTTCTACCCTGCGTATCTCACGCTGCCCGGGAAGGAATACGAGCAGATCGCCAGCTTCTTCCCTCAGTGCGCGGAGTATTGTTGAAACAACAAGCGGCTCTAACGGACCATCGTGCGGACGTGGCAGATAGTGTGTTGTTACCGGAAAAATTTTTCCTTTACTTGAAAGCATTGGTGCATTACCTAACAGCGTAACAAGGGAAACACCGTCAAGCGTTGCCGACATGACAAGAACCCGCAGATCATTCCGCAAATGTTCCTGCACATCAAGCGTCAGCGCAAGTCCAAGGTCGGCATGAATGCTGCGTTCGTGAAACTCGTCGAAGATAACAAGCCCGACATTCGGAAGTGCGGCATCACTCTGCAGCATTCGCGTCAGCACACCTTCCGTAACAATTTCGATGCGTGTTTTTCTGCCGACTTTACTTTCTCCCCGGATACGATAGCCGATTGTCTCGCCCGTTTTTTCACCACGCTGCTGTGCCATGTATTCGGCAGCACGGCGCGCAGCAAGTCTACGCGGTTCAAGCATGACAATTTTTTTTCCCGCGAGCCACGGTTCATCGAGCAAAGCAGGCGGAATGCGCGTCGTTTTTCCTGCACCTGGTTCGGCAAATAAAACAGCGTTGCGGTAATTATTAAAAGCTGAACGAAGGTTGGGGAGAATTTTTTCAATCCCAGGGGGATTTTCAATCGGTAAGCTGTTCAAAAACTTTTCTCCGAAAGCAGCGCATCAATAAAAAACCTCACCCCGGTGAACGAGGTGAGGTAAATAAATAAGTGAATTTATTTTTCAGAATCTTCGGTTGCCACCGCCGCCGCCATGGCGATTGCCGCTGTGGCCGCCGCCAAAACCCCCGCGATTAAACCCACCGCCGCCGTGTGAATGATGCTCGGGACGAGGACGAGCTTCGTTGACATCCATCGAACGCCCTTTAAATTCTTTCCGGTGCAAACCGGCAATTGCGGCTTCTGCCTCCGCTTTTTCCGGCATCTCAATAAATCCAAATCCTTTGGAAACGCCGTTCGAGCGGTCCTTAATAATGGTGACCGAGTCAATTTTGCCGAAAGCTTCAAACGCTTCCCGCAATTCCGCCTCAGTGACATCCCGCGACAGGTTACCGACATATAGCTTCATACCAACCTCATGATGTGTAATGGAAAAAATTATGAATTATGTGCCTCAGCGGCGAGCTATAGACGATAAACCTTACATCTGAGAATGCCATCTGTGGCGGCACATGGCAGATATTATACTGTTTCTGCCTTGCCTTTCTAAACATAATGTAAATATTATTGGTTTCCAAATTCGCCCCGGAATTAAAACCATAAGAAGCCGAGAATATCCCTCGGTGCATTGCGGATTTATTTGAAATTCTCTACTTTATAGATGCCTAATCACAACCTGTTAACAAGGACTATATTATGCGGCAAGAAAGCCGCTGTATTTTTTAGCGTACAGTGCGGCGAAATCAACCGTCGCTTTTCAGTAAATGAAATTCCACGGTGCAAAATAAAATATGTGAGGACGGCTTTATGAGTAATATTACCACAACTCCAGAACAACAAGCAAAGTATTACGTTCTTTGTGACCTCGAAGAAGCAGTCAAGAGGCTGATCCAACACCACGAATCGAAACGAACGCTGTGGTTCTCCTCTGATATTCTTCCTTCCGATGAAGGCTCACCGAATGATATGGTCATCGCTGAACTTCGTGACCGCGCCCGCGGTATTCCAGACTGTATTCGCGTCGCTCTTGCGCTCAACATTCTCACAGAAGAAGGATTGCCGCACTTCCATCGGTTGATTGCGGACAATCTCGGCAGTCGTACACACTGGAGTCAATGGAACAATTTGTGGACCGCAGAAGAAGACCGCCACGGAAACATCCTTCGCGATTACGCGCGGGATTCCCGCTTGTTGAATTTCCGTGTTTTGGAACGCCTTCAGTTCAATTATCTCCGGGCCGGATTTAATCCGGATTGGGGTGGAGACCCGTATAAAATTTTCGTCTACACGAGCTGCCAGGAGAAGGCAACACAAATATCGCATCTGAAAACCGGCAAGATCGCAGCATCTTCTGAGCCGCTGCTGGATTTCATTACTCAAAGAATTTCGCAGGATGAGGCGAGACATTACGCATTCTACATGAGCGTGTTCAAAGAAATCATTGAAAGAGACCCGAACGAAGCGTTAGCTTCTGCCGCCGCAATTATGCCGAGCATTGACATGCCCGGAATTTCAATCACCAACTTTAATGATTATGCCGATGTTGTCCGGCGCTCCGGTATCTATGGTCCGCGAGACTATAAACGCATTGTTGAACAATTGATCGAATCATGGGGAATTGAAATCATGATGTCGTTGAATGAACTCGGACGTAAAGCCCAGGATAAAATTATGGCAATTCCCCGCAGACTGGAACGGATCGCTGAATACATCGAAACGAAAAGCCAGGAAAAAAGCTTTCGCTTTGAAGTTGTGTTTGGCAGAGTTCTCGAAATGGCATAACGGCAGTGGATCAATGCCGGCACTCTACGCACAATGAATGAACAATAGAAATTCATTCACGTCCTGCCCAACATAATCTTGCTGCACCTTTTTCTGTTCTCCTGCATCTCATAATCAGCAATACACAGCACTATCGGCGCATATGATGCGGTGCAAAGCATCAGCACCTTCGGAGCTTCGCTGGCGGCGCATTTTCTCTGCAATACAAATCAAAAAAAGAATTTTTATGGAGTTATTACTATGTTAATGAATAAGCAGGCAATTATGGAACGTGTAGGAAAAATGCCCGGCGGTATTTATTCTCCTTCTAACAGATATTGGTGCGTCACATGCAGACTTCTACTCAACATTGACAAACCGGTTTGTCCGTACATGACAAAGATGTGCATCAACACGCCGATTCCCATCGAGGCTATGGCGCCCGAATCGACCATGAGCATAGAAAAGTTCGGGCTTTTTTATCCGAAGATTCCGCAAAAGATGATGAATTTTCTTGCTGAAGACAATCTGGAAGAGACCGGAAAAAAATGGGCGGCTGCCTATCTCAACTTTCTTAGGGAATGGAAATTCGAATACAAGCATGAACCGTTGCAAACGTTGAAGAGTTTTATCATTACGGTAAGCGGAAGTGAAACCGCCGAAAGAATCGTGCAGGGCAAAATAATCT
>JAJYOK010000012.1 GCA_021796215.1 Bacteroidota bacterium | reverse complement strand
GGCTGCGATACAACGGTGCTGATGTCCGCGCAGGCGGGACAGCTTGAATTGAACGTAATGATGCCGGTTGTCGCGTTCAATCTTCTTCATGAAATTGAAATTCTCACGAACGCGACTGATGTGTTCAACAAATTCTGTGTGAAAGGAATCACGGCAAACGAAGAACGCTGCCGCGCGTATGCGGAAGGAAGCATGAGCATTGTAACGGTGTTGAATCCGCACATCGGCTATTTGAAAGCCGCCGAGATTGCAAAAGAATATTTGAAATCCGGAAAGCCGATTCGCGAGATAGTGCTTGAAAAAGGTTTGATGACGGAGAAGGAGCTTGACAAAGTTTTCACGTTGCGGGGAATGACGGAGCCGGGAATACACTAAAAAAGAATTAACAATTTTTAAAGAACAATTATGTCAAAAAATATAATCGGTGAAAAGAAAAAAATCGCTCTCATCGCTCACGACAACAAGAAACACGAGCTTCTCGAATGGACACGGGAAAATAAATCGCAGCTTTCCCGCCATCGCCTTTTTGCTACCGGAACAACGGGCACGCTGCTGGAGGAAGAACTTGATTTGAAAATCACGAAGCTCGAAAGCGGTCCGCTCGGCGGCGATCAGCAGGTCGGTGCAAAAGTTGCCGAAGGCGAAATTGATTTTCTAATTTTCTTTTGGGATCCGCTTGAGCCGCAATCGCACGATCCTGATATTAAGGCACTGCTTCGTATCGCGGCGGTGTGGAATATTCCCGTTGCGTGCAACAGAACGTCAGCGGACTTTATGATCTCTTCGCCACTGATGAAGAAACAATATTCGCGCAGCATTCCCGACTATCAGGCGTACCGGGAGCGATTGAAACAAAAAGCGTCGGTATAATTTTTCTGTCGGAGGCGCAATGAAAACATACTCAATTTCAATGTCGGCTTCATTTGATGCAGCACCGGACCAGGTATTTCACGCTCTGACAGATCCGAAACTGATTCGAACGTGGAGTGGTCAGTCAGGAAAAGTAGAGTTGAAGAAGAACGGGAAGATGGAATTGTTCGATGGCTGGGTGAAGGGAAAGGTATTGAAATATTCCCGCGGTAAAGTGCTGGAATACACGTGGCTGACCGAGGAGTGGGGCAGCCATATCGAAGAATCCGTCGTGAAATTTTCTTTTTCCCCGACATCGAAAGGAACAAAAGTCTCTCTGCGGCACGTTCATCTTCCTAATGCCAGGGAAGCCCAAAGCCATAAAGGCGGATGGAAGGAGTTTGTTTTTGATCCGTTGAAGGAATTTTTTAAGAAATAAACAAAAGGATTTTTCTGTGTGAAAAAGAAAGTTGATACCGTGCATCTTCGAGAAAAATTTACTCGAAAAGGTTTACGCGAAAGTGCTCTCAGTGGCGACCCGATTCGCCAGTTTCAAAAATGGTTTCAGGAGGCAACGGAAGCCAATATTGCCGATGCCAATGCGATGACTCTTGCCACAGCATCGCAGAACAGAATTCCGTCAGCGCGTGTCGTTCTTTTGAAAGGTTTCGATGAACGCGGCTTTATCTTCTACACTAATTATGACGGCGCAAAAGGGAAAGAACTTGCAGAAAACCCGAAAGCAGCTTTAGTTCTTCATTGGAAGGAAATTGAGCGGCAGGTACGCATCAACGGAAATGTTTCGAAGATTTCGCGTGAAGAATCGGAAAGATATTTTCACTCGCGTCCCCGAGGAAGCCAGCTCAGCGCGTGGGTGTCTCGTCAAAGCGAAGTGATAAAAGGCAGGGAGGTTTTGGAAAAAAAGATGAAAGAATATGAAAAAAAAATTAAAGGAAAAGAAATTCCACTTCCGCCATATTGGGGCGGATATTTGGTCGCGCCGACAACAATTGAATTTTGGCAGGGACGGCCGAACAGGCTGCACGACCGGTTACGGTACACCTTGAAGAACGGAATGTGGCTTGTCGAGCGGCTTTCCCCTTAGTTTTTTTCTGGAGATTGATTTTTGACAAAAAAAGTACTACTTTTCCTTGTAGTAAACGAATCGGAATAGCTCAAATCTTTGGAGGTCTCATGTCTCAAGATGATAATGGAACAGGAAAAGGCTTGCTTCTCGGTTTGCTTGCCGGAAGCGTTATCGGAGCGGTTATTGCATTATTGTATGCACCGAAACCGGGTCGGGAACTTCGCGCCGACATCAAGAACAAAGCCGGTGAATTTGCCGACGAAGCTGATGAGTATGTCAAACTGGCGAAGACGAAAGCCGTTGATATCATCAATGACGGAAAACGACGCTCGGAGCATCTTATCACAGAAGCAAAGAAGCGCGCTGAAACGCTGCTCGGCGATGCAGAAAAAATTCTTTCCGACGCAAAAGAGCGCGTTGAAGATGTCAAAGCAAAAACAAACCGCACCGAAAAACCCCGCGCATGATTTCTTTTTCCCTGCAGCCTATAGCGTTGCCGGTGCGTAGCGGGATACTGACAACTTCGACTTTTTCAATTTTACCAAAACGGAGACTGACGTGGAACTTCTCTTAAAGGTTGCCCAGGTCGTAGTGCTTTTTTGCCTCGCCGGACTTGCAGTGTATGCCGTCGTTGTGCTGGCGAAGGTGAAAAATATTTTAGGTCATGTTGAAACAGAAGTGAAAGGAGTGAGCGTGCGTGTGACTCCGGTACTGGAAAATCTGGAAGTCATCACTTCAAAGCTTCGCTCCATTGCAGACAATGTTGACGAAGAAATCACAATCGTGAAACGTTCTGTTCAGTCTTTGCAGGATATCACGGGCACCGTAGTTGATTTTGAACGGCGTATTCTCGATAAAATTGAAACGCCTGTGCTTGATATCGCCGGAACTCTTGGCGCGGTGATCAGCGTTGCCGCATCTATATTGAAACGACTGCGCGGATAGGCACGGCACCTCTTCTTTTTCACGCGGGCGAAAATATTCACGCCGCGGAAAGCAGTTGAGCATCGCTTCCCAAGTTCCGAAGGATTCTTTGAAAGAATTTCTTGTGGAAATTTTCCTCTCTTATGTAATAGTACCGCGTTGTAATTCTGTTGCGCGTATGAAACATTTCATCTTACACAGCCCGCCAAAAAACGGCGAGGTTTTCAATATTCAATTGAATTCTCAAGGAGTACACAGTGAACCAGAATACTCTTCAGAAGGAATATCTTCCTTCGCAGATTCGAACCGTTGCCCTCATCGGGCACGGCGGAGCGGGCAAAACCTCGTTCTCCGAGGCGGCGCTCTTTGCAACGGGAATCACTAATCGTCAGGGGAGAATTGAAGACGGGGCAACAGTTGCTGATTACCATCCCGATGAAATAGAACGACGCTTCTCCATCAACACATCGCTGCTTATCTGCGACATCAATGCTACAAAGATCAATATTCTTGATACACCCGGCTACACCGATTTTACCGGCGAAGTGAAAGCCGCGCTCAAAGTTTCCGATGTCGCCGCCGTTTTCGTCAAAGCATTTGAAGGCGTCGAAGTCGGAACGGAAATTGTGTGGCGATACACTGAAGAATATCATCGCCCGACAATTTTTATTGTCAGCAAGATTGACCACGACAACGCAGATTTTTCAAAAGCGGTGAAGGAAATCAAAGAACGGTTCAGCAACGATGCTGTGATCGTGACATTTCCTGTCGGTATTGGAGCGAATGTGCAATCTGTTGTTGATGTGCTTGGAATGAAATTGCTGACGTTTAAGGCTGGGGGCAACGGAAGCTTTGAGGAAAGCGAAATTCCTGCGGACCTGCAAGAGCAGGCGGCGCAATTGCATGAAGAGCTGATTGAAAAAATAGCGGAGTCGGATGAAAGCCTGCTCAATAAATTTTTTGAAGACGGAACGCTTGGTGAAGAAGAAATTCGTCTTGGTTTGAAGCGCGGCATTACTGAACGTAAAGTGTTTCCCGTTTTTTCGTCTGCGCCGACTGCCAATATCGGTGTGTTGAATATTTTTCAGTTTGTCGTGAAGTACTGCCCGTCTCCTGAAAATACAGTCGCTGCCGGTATTGAGCCTTCCTCACAAAAAGCGATGGAGATCAAAGTAGATCCGCAGCGCCCCCCGGCACTGTTTGTGTTCAAAACCGTTTCTGAACATCACGTCGGAGAGTTGTCATTTTTCAAAGTGTATTCGGGCGCAATCACCGCCGGAATGGATTTGGTGAACGAGGCAAACAACAAAGCTGAGCGCCTTGGGCAAATTTTTCTTATGAATGGAAGAGAACGAAAAGAAGTTGCGAAGCTTTACGCCGGCGATCTTGGTGCGGTTGTAAAATTAAAAGATACACACACGAACAATACGTTAAGCTCGAAATCGCTTCCTGTTATTTTTTCCCGCATCGAATTTCCCGAACCGGTCATCAGCGCAGCGATTGTTCCGAAATCAAAAGGTGAAGAAGACAAAATCAGTGCCGGTCTTCATTCACTCCATGAAGAAGATCCGACGTTCATCGTGAAATATGATACTGAAACAAAACAGACTGTAATCTTCGGACAGGGCGAGCTTCATCTCGCCATCATCATCAAACGTTTAAAAGGAAATTTTGGCGTTGATGTTGATGTGATTGAGCCCCGGATTCCATTCCGCGAAACTATCAAAGGGGCTGCGGCGGATTCTGAATACAAACACAAAAAACAATCTGGCGGTCGCGGACAATATGGTCACGTCCACTTGAAAATTGAACCGCTGCCGCGAGGAACCGGCTTCACATTTGAAGATGCGATAGTCGGCGGCGTTGTTCCCGGCAGATTTGTTCCGGCAGTTGAAAAAGGAGTTGTTGAAGCAATGCAGAATGGCGTCATCGCCGGTTATCCGGTCGTTGATGTTAAAGCAACATTGTTCGATGGCTCTTATCACGATGTTGATTCCGATGAAATGTCATTCAAGATTGCGTCGTCAATGGCGTTCAAAAAAGGATTTAAAGAAGCACGTCCGATTCTTCTTGAACCGATGTATGAAGTCGAAGTCATGGTTCCGGAAGAGCACATGGGCGATGTGATGGGCGATTTGTCGAGCCGCCGCGGGAAAATTTCAGGAATGGATACCGACGGCTCGCATCAAATCATCAAAGCCATCGTTCCGTTGAAAGAATTGTATCGCTATTCGACGACATTGCGCTCGATGACACAGGGACGCGGAATTCATCGCCAAAAATTTTCTCACTACGAAGAAGTTCCGCGTGAAATCACAGAGAAAATTGTCGAAGAATACACAAAATCGAGACAGGGAGAAGAGTAACTGTAGCACGACCTGTTAGCGTTTGTCGAAAAAGAATTTGAGCAAAATTTTATTGATGTGTGCTATTGCTTCACATAACGCTGACAGGGTTTCTGGCTTTAAAAAAATATTTATCAATTTTTCCCATTTAGCCTTTGGAGAGTTTGCTTCAAAGGCTTTTGGATTTTTAACGTCGGTATATTTGGCGAGAACGTTAACCGTTGATCAATTCGGACAATATTCATGGGTGATGGCGGTATTTGCTTACCTTTTTTTACTGGGAAATTTTGGTTTTGAAACATACGGGGTTCGAACGATAGCAAACCGGTCGCTGAAAGAAGTGATGAACGGAATACTCATTTTACGTTCCGCGTATGTGCTCATACTTTTAACAGCAGTTGCTGCGGCGAACTTCCTCTTTTTCCATAAAGCAAACTATTTGTTGGTATTACAATCGGCATCGCTTACAATTCTCCCCTTCAACACTCAGTATATTTTTCGGGGATTAAATAAAAGCAGATATGACGGATTCTTCAGAGTTTCTCAGGCAGGGTTGTTTTTTATTTTGGTTTATTGGTACGTAAATTCTCAGAGACTGCTTATGATTCCCGTTTTGTGGTTCATTGCGGCAGGATGTTCTTCCCTTATTTTCTGGGGAATTATGACGAGGACGACTCCTTATAAGTTTTCTTTTCCTTCCTTTACAATTATAAAAACTGTAGCTCGCGATTCTTTACCGATTGGCATTGCCGGGGCAATAATTTTATTCTATATGAATTTTGATACCGTTCTGTTGGGTTTGTATACCAACAGCCAATCGGTAGGAATTTATTCGGCGGCGTTCAGAATATATTTTTTTGGCTATGCACTGGTTGGATTATTCTACATTGCATTTCTTCCTTCACTGAGCAATGAGAACGATCGGCATTCATCCGTTGTGCACCATCATTATGTCATGAGTTTGCTCGCGGCTTCTTTTGTCGTCGCGGTGCTCGGTGTGTTGATTTCTCAGCCGATCATAGAGATGATGTTCGGTCATTTGTATAGTGAGGCCATACCCGTGTTAAAAATTCTTTTTCTTTCTTTAGCGGCGGGATGTATTAACGCTGCGTACCTCAATCCGCTGCAGGCAGTGGGTAACGATACATTATTTATAAAACTCTTGCTCCTGCGGACTGGAGTTTTTATCGTTCTTTGTTTTACATTGATTCCGATCTATGGAATTGCCGGTGCAGCGTTTTCAACGTTGATTGTGGAAGTGGTTACGGTTCCTTTTAGCGTATATTGTTATAATTTTCGTCCATAAACAAACATGTCTAAACAAGCAGACAATACAAAAATTGCGTTAAAAAATTTGCATGAAAAAGTCCGCCACCACTATTTTATTGGCTTGGCAGTTGTGATGGGACTGATTGTTGTTGTGTATGTTTTCTTGATCAAAGCTGTGCCTGGTTTCATTACAGACGATTATTACATTTTTTACTTGATTAATAAAGAACCCTCTTCCTTATTTGTTCATAATCCCGCCGAGAAGTTTTACCTGTTTTATCGTCCGATAAGTTATTTATACTTTCGATTTTTGTATGCATTATTCGGAAGTGATCCTATACTCATGAAAGCCGCAACATTAGCTCTCTTGCTTGTTGCCATTTTTCTTTTGATGGGCATAACGGACCGCTTTGCAAGCTATTTTCGAAAAGAGGTATCAATATTCGGAAGTTTACTTATTCCTTTCTTTGTTGCCTTTCATCCGGATATCATAGAATCTGTCTTGTGGATTTCTGATGCCAACGAATTGTTGATGGTGACATTCTATCTCTTGGCGTTATATATTGTTTCCGGAATATTACTTGGGAAGTACAGACCAAACTTCGGCTCGATTGTCATCGCAGTTTTAGCTTTTGTGCTTTCAGTTTTGTCCAAGCAGCAATCTCTTCATTTTCCCCTGCTATTGGGTGCATTTTTGTTGTGGAAAGGAAAAGAAATTGAACAAGATAAACGAAGAGCATTGTGGATAATAGCGGGAATAACTCTGGGCATTATGGCTGTTATATTGTGGAGTAATGTAACCCTCTATTTAACCCGCGATAGTTCTGAAAATCTTTTTATGGTGATTTGGAAAAAACCATTTGCACTTGCAGGAACATTATTATACATCTTGTTTCCCCTGTATGGATTGGAAATTTATTCTTATTTTTTAATGCACAAAATTGTTGCTATCACTGTCTCAATTTTTTGTGTTTTAATTTGCTATGTTCTGATTCGAAAAAAATACATTCCTTTTAAAACAATAACAGTGTATTCACTTGTCATAGTAATAATTTTCTTCCCCCGAATATTTCTTCCAGCAAGTGATCGAATTAACGTCCTACAAGTATTTTGCATAGGAACAATGTTCTTTGCGGCAATTACTGGAAACAAAGTCAAAATGATACGTTTCAGCGCAGTTTTGATAGTGTGTTCATTGCTGGCTGGATCTATAGCATTTCAAAAGTATCGTAGTGAGACTGATTATGCAAACAAAATGAATTTTGATTTGGAACAGTTTCTGTCTCATCAACAAGGTAAGACGTTTGTGTTGGCTTATTACCTTCCAATATCAACGACGCAGAATTCATTATACTATGTAAAAAATAATAAATTCGGTGTTGACTCAACAATTCTTTATTCTGGTGTAGTTGTTCGAAATAGTTTGACAAGCTTTATCAAACCTACAGGGTTTTATTCAACAGTTAGAAAGGATACAATTGAGGTATATTCAAGCGGACCCAATGTTGAAATTTATATTGATAATAATACTAAAGCACCCACAATAATAGATTCAACTTATGGTGTCCGCGGTTTTTCGTTCCTTCGGTATGTACTGCACCCTGATGTATCGCAGAAATCCAGAAATATGATTGTGTACACTGATTCGGGATGGGTGAAACTAAATTAAGCATTTATGCAAACCGCTGTTGCCTTTGTTGGCTCACATTCTGATTACAATTTCTTTTCTCGATTTTATTCTGGTTTGTACACAAAAGAGTTTATGTTAACACTGCTTACGTGTAAGCCTTCACTCTGGATTTATGCCCGGATGCAAAATATTCCTTGTACCTTTATAAAAAACTCTAATAATGTGCATATCAATCAAAATGTTCATGCTACAACAGAAGTTTGTTCCAAGGAAGTAAATGAACGAGAGGCAACGCGATTTTACAATGGGGTATTTGAGTGCTTGGAAAAACTCAACGGAATAAACAATATTTCTTTCGTACTGATTTGGAATGGTCACTCAATTCCAACAAAAGCGATGGCTGCATACGCGCAGGGGAAAAAAATTCCCACATTGTTCTTTGAGCTATCAAATATTCCTCAGAAAATATTTGTTGACCCTGTGGGAGTTAATGCTAAATCTTTATTATTCCAAAAGCCTGAAATATTATCTCAGTTTGCAGTAGATGAAGAACAATATCTTGCATGGCGCGAAAAGTACTTGGAATATAAAAGAGCTGAAAGTGCGACGCCCCTTGCAATGAAGTCTCAAAAAGTGTCCAATGTGTTAATGCCGATTGATGCAGTAGCAGCAAGGTTTTTCGATATTCCGGTAATTGGCAATATGAATATACTTAAAAAGCTTAATGAATTTTCGAAAAGGAATGGAATCAAATTCCAATACGATGCTTATGCCTACACGTCCGGACAATACAATTTTTTTCCAATGCAGTTAAGTAATGATAGTCAATTGGTTTTTAATTCTGGAATCAGTTCGCAAGAGGCAATTACTGTTGCATATGAGCAATCGAGAAAGCAAGGAAGGGATTTGCTCATTAAACCCCACCCATTGGAACGAAACAAAGTGGTTTTTGAGTTTCTATCATCAATTCGGAGTAAGGAGAATGTATATATTGTAAATAACCCAACGACACAGATAGTCGAATATTCTCAAGAAATTATTACGATCAATTCCACCGTTGGACTTGAAGGGTTAATTGCTGAAAAGAAAGTCACATTTTTGGGTAATTCGTTTTACAGACAATTTAACAGCGAACGATTACGAAATTATGTGCTTGGTTATCTGATAGACATAGACTATTTCTCAAATACACCTCTGTCTGATAAGAATATTGAAGAACTACTATCCCGTGTTTCAATAAGATGATATCTGTAATATTGCCTACCTATAATTCAGCAGCCATTATTGGCGATTCGATTGAGAGTATATTGAATCAATCTTTTCGGGATTTTGAGTTATTGGTATTGGATGATGGTTCGACAGACAATACTGAGTCCGTAATCTCAAAGTGGCAGGATGCAAGAATTCACTATATAAAATTGCAGCATGGGGGGCTTTCGGCAGCACTTAATGTCGGATTGCAACAAGCAAGGCACGATATTGTTGCCCGAATGGATGCCGGTGATATATCGCTTCCGCTCCGATTTGAAAAACAAAATCGGTTCTTATTATCTCATGACTTAAATACAATCGTTGCTTGTCGCTATGCGGTGTTTAAAAATAAGAATGTTCAATATGTTTCAAATTCTTATTCCAAACTAAACAAAAACAACAGGAAACGTTTAGCACTGCATCCTGACTTTGCTCATAGTGGCATTATGTTCTACAAAAAATTTATTACCGACAATGGATCCTATAAAAACATTGCACTTGAGGATTATGAACTTTGGCTTCGTTTAAAGGATGGTGCTAATTTCGTTATTCTTGACGAGATCCTTTTGCTAGTTGAAAATGCTAACGAGGGATTGTCGTCAAAGAATCCGGTTAAGAGATATACTGACCATTATGCCATACAGGAGCCTTACTATAAGGACTTACAAAGAGAGTTTGGAATTGAAACCAAGGAAGAAGAAACAGAATATCGCGGCTGGCGCGAATATTTCTACGGTGATAAAAGGGTGGCGAGAAAACATTGGTCTAAATTGGGCATTAAAATTATGAAATATCCAAGAATAATGCTTGCGTGGCTTGTAACATTTCTCCCGGCGCGTCTTTTTATCGGGTTCAAAGAATCAAGAGTGAAACTCCGAATGTATTTTTTGTTACACTACTATACTCACGAAATGAAAATAGTTCGGAAAGAATTTAAAAAACTGTCACTCTTGTCAAAATCATGATCATGCGTATTCTTCTTGTTTCCGACGATCTTTTACCCGGGGGGACTGCACGGTTCGTTGTTTCTTTGGCAAATGAATTGCATGAACGGGGGGCTGCGGTTGCTGTGGCTGCAACCGATGGCGATTTTCGCAGATTCATAAATTCTACCATTCAATTTATTCCATTATTTCTCTACAAGAAGAAATCATATTCGAAAAATCTATTTGGAATTTTCTTTTCGGTGATTAGATTGTGGCGCTTGCTGAATTCCGGCAACTTTGATATTGTTCATTCTCATAAAAGATACTCTCATTTTCTTGTGTCCATGCTGTTGTGGAATAGAAAAATAAAACACATCACTCATTTTGCCAGCGTTTTCCAATCCAAAAAAAAATTTACACGCTATGGTGTGTCAGTCCTATGCTGTTCCGAGGCCGTCAGAAATAATCTTATTAAAAATTTTCACTGCCCGCCGGAAATCTCTACAACGATCTACCATGGAATTAATCCGTTAAGACGTTATAGCAAGGAAGAACAGGAAAAAATCAGGAAATTACTTTGTGTAGAAGAAAATCAAGCACTCGTCTCTTCTATAGGTCAATATGTCCCATTGAAAGATAGAGAAGGATTGATTCACTCAATAAATTTACTGCGCAACAAGGTTGATCTCACCTGCGTTCGCTTTTTTCTTTTGGGGTATGGACCGCAGGAACAATATCTCAAACAGCTCGTTGATGAACTTCAACTTGGGGAGACTGTAAAATTCCTTGAAGGAACTTTTGATGTGGAGGCGTTGATCAATATTTCTGATTTTTTGATACTCAATTCGACAGAAGAAGAAGGATTCGGCATTGTTTTACTTGAAGCTGCATCGGTCGGCAAAATGCATATTGGCTCGAATGCCGGTGGGATTCCCGAGTTTATTGAACATGAAAAAACCAGCCTCTTGGTTGAGCCCCGAAATCCCGATCAATTATGCGATGCCATAGTGTATTGTCTGACTCACACGGAAAAAGTAAAAGAGATGGGAACGCTTGCTGAACAAAAGTATAAGCAGTACTTTACTTTTCAGAGGATGGTGAATGCTATCGTACATCATTATCAAATCACTCTCGAACAACAGTGAAGCGGAATGAAGAAGAACAACATTCTTAATTGTTCGCTCGTAAATATTACAAACCGAGAGTTGCTTCAATGTTTAACCCGAGGTATTCTCTATACTCCCAATATTGATCACTTCGTCCTCTTACAGACCGATCATGAGTTTTATCATGCGTACAAAAATGCGGATTACGTAACATTAGACAGTCAAATAGTTTACTTTCTATCGAAAGTTTCTGGCAGACCCTTTCAGGAAAAAATTGCAGGCTCAGATTTTTTTCCTCTGTTTTGTGAATATCATAAGAATAATCCTCGGATAAAAATATTTGTGCTTGGCGGACTTGATGGGGTGTCAGGTAAAGTAAAGAAAATTCTTAACACGAGAATAGGGAGAGAAATTATTGTTGATGCCTATTCTCCTGGTTTAGATTTTGAAAAAGATGAAATAGAATGTAAAGCAATTATTGAACGTATTAATAATTCTGTTGCAAATGTTTTAGTCGTCGGACTTGGAACGCCAAAACAGGAAAAATGGATTTATCGGTACAAGAGTAAACTTCCCGCGATTGATATTTTTATGGGAGTTGGCGCAACCCTTGACTTTATTGCCGGGAAACAAAGACGAGCACCAGTATTCTTGCAAAAAGTTGGGCTTGAGTGGGCTTTTAGGCTGATACAACACCCGCGGAAGTTTATGTATCGCTATTTAATAAGAGATGTTAGTTTTTTTTATTATTTTCTTTTGGATAGATTGAAACTCTATAAGAACCCGTTTGCAGAACTGGAATAAATGCGCAAGCTCTTTTTTTTACTTTTTTTAATAACGGGGCAAATTTTTTCCCAAATCACACTTCAGAATGAAGTGATGATAAGCGGGAAATATCGTTTAGATTACAGCAACAGCGGTTATTCCTATTTCTTTCTTGAAAAAAACGGGAAGCGCATTCTTTCTTTTTCGGGGACCGATGAAGAATTATCGTTCCCATCCCGCAGTCTTTTTATTGCTCTTCCGCCGAATTCACATCCTGCAATTCACGTCCTCATCACAAAGCAGCAGCCGCTTTCTCTCAATGGCGTTGAGCAGTCCGCATTTCCAAGCCGATCTTTTTATCAGATGAAAGGATTTTTGTGGATTGATCATTACTATTGTGCTTACATTGTTGTGCATCCGTTCTTCAATGACAACGATCAGCTTACAGAAGTCAAAGAATTTAGTGTTGAGATTGATGTCAACACGGCGAGTACAAGCGCGGCTCAACGGAAAACCATAAACAACAATATCAACAAAACGATCATTGACAATCCTTTATTCGGTTCGCAGTGGAAATCACAGCAGCCGCCATCGTATATCATTCAGCAAACTGATTCATGGATCCATTACGATCAGGACTATGTAAAGCTTGGCGTAGCAAAAGATGGAATCTATCGCATTACATATAATGATCTCGTTTCGTACGGAATTTCACCTTCCTCAATTGATCCGGCTCTTATAAAAATATATTTGAAAGGGAAGGAAATTCCGATCTATGTCCATACAGAAACACCGCTCACGTTTGGTCCGAACGATTATATTGAATTTTTAGGCAGAAGAAATTACGGCGACCCGCGATATCGTTTTGTGGCTCCAAACAGTTTTCCGTACACCTCATACTACAACGGATATTCACCCAATGATTCTTCCTATTACGAATATCTCGACAGGTATTCCGACACAACGATTTATTGGTTGAATTGGAGCGGCTCGGACGGCGCGAGGATAGACACAACGTTAAGTATTTCCGCATCGCCGACCGACACACTTCACTATTTCGATCAGCTCATTCATAATGAGAAAGATGTCTACTGGGATTTTTCTCTTTTCGGCGGAGATGTACGAAGGAATGAACCTGAATTATTTGAAAATAAAACGTGGAATGAAGGGAGTTTTGGTGTTGGAACTTCTTCCACCTCGTTCACAGTCTCGAATTTGTACCCCAATAAATCAGCAAGGGCATTTGCTAAAGTAAGCGATTACGCATCGCTTTTTACGACGAATGCTCATAACCTTGCTTTAACCATTAATTCATCTTCTACCAAATATGATTCCGGATTTATTAACAGGTATCAAGTGAAAGTTCTTAAGGCAGAATTTTCTTCCTTGATTTTACACAATGGTGCAAACTCGGTAAACATTCAATCATTTTTGGTGAGTGGAAATACTCCTAATTCCGTTGCAAAAGATTGGACAGAGCTTGAATATCCACGGTATCTGACAGCTACGTCCGATTCTCTTTTCTTCGCTTACAATAATCTTTCCTCGCCTTCCCTCTCTGTCATTGCGATCAGTGGGATATCAACAAACCCCGTCTCACTCTACAAGTTCGAAACAAGTGACAGCTCGGTTACAAAGATCACGAATTTTACCCGCTCCAACGACACGCTGCGATTTGTGGACTCTGTAGCCAATGGGAATTATTATTTCCTCTTGCGTGAAGACAAAATTCCCGCCCCTGTTTTTTTCTATAAAAAGAAATTCACTGATCTGCGAAGCGCAAGCAACCAAGCGGATTACATTGCTATTACACATCCGTATTTTCAACAGATCGCTGAAAACTATCTTTCGTTCATTGCCGCCACGTACGGCGTTACAACGAAGCTCGTCAACATCTTTGATATTTGCGACGAATACAATTACGGCTTTTGGGCGCCGGAGCCAATCAAAGAATTTTTGAAGTCGACGCATGTGTACTGGCAGCCGCCGTATCCGAAATATGTGCTGCTGATTGGTAAAGGAACGTATGATTATTACGGGAATAAATACAAATATGCAGGCGTTCCCAGGGTGCCGAATTTTGTTCCGCCGTACGGGGACCCTGTCAGCGATACTTGGTTTGTGCAATGGGACAGCACAGGTTCATTGATTCCGCAAATGAGTATCGGCAGAATTCCTGCGAAAACCATTGCTGAGTTTCAGGCATATTTTTCCAAACACCAGAAATACGTTTCAAAAGGATTTGACGATTGGAATAAACGATTTCTTTTTTTCTCCGGCGGAAATTTCTCCGATACAAATCAAATTGCACAAGCCAAAAGCGTGAATGATTTTATTATTACAAATTATGTTACTCCCGCTCCTATTGGCGGCACAGTTGCAAATTTCTACAAGACCGCAAATCCCATAACGAATTTCGGTCCATATCCGGCGGAATATGTTGCCAATGAAATTCAGCAGGGTGGTGTGTTTATATCGTACATCGGGCACAGCGGAACGCAGACATGGGACAACAGCATTACCGATATTTCCCAACTGGAAAATCTCCGCGACCGCAACCCGATGATCTCAGATTTCGGCTGTTCAACAGGAAAATTTGCAGAGCCGGATGTTCTTTCGTTCTCTGAATTGGCGGTGAACAGCATTGATGGACAAGCGATTGCGTATATCGGTAACTCGTCGCTCGGTTTTACATCAACGGCTTATACTTTTCCCCAAATCTTTTACAAAAAATTGTTGATTGATACTTCCGCGTCGCTCGGCGAGGTACACCGGCTGGCAAAAATTGATTATCTCAAACAGTACGGTGCGTCCGGTTCGTACGGATTGTTTGTGAAAACGAATACTCTTATCGGCGATCCGATCGTGAGGCTTCCCATTCCGACAAAACCGAACTTCACATTCGCCGGTTCAGTGATCAATGTTTTCCCTGCGCGCCCCACTGAGCAGAGCGACAGCGTGACGCTCACCGTAACGTATTTTAATCTGGGCTCTGTTCCGAAAGATTCTCTGGAATTTTCTGTGACGACCGAATATCAGGGGAACCTCGTTTCCTCGCAATTGATTAAAAAACGAATTCCACTATTTGCCGATTCTTTGGCTATCACTATTCCTGTGAAAGGAAAGCCGGGCGAGTATACAATTTCTATCACCGCCGATCCGACGAATCAGTATGATGAAATCTTCGAAAATGATAACAGCATTGTCTATCAACTGCTGGTCGCAAGCAGCAGTATCAGAAATTTAACGTTGTCAAACATTGCCAACCAAACAGATGGAACTATTATTTTTTTGAATCCGTCCGTTCGACCGGCAGCGGAAACGTTTTCGTTAGATGTGAGTCTCAACGCACTGTTCGATCCGAAAACGAGTTATCAAGTTTCATACGACACTTTTTTTACACGTTTTGTTCTTGATACAACATATCGGAACAAACGCATTTGGGTGAAATCGAGAATTGATGCATTGAATCTTGAAGGCTTAACGTATTCTTACTTCGTAGGTACAGCAGATAATTTCTTAATGAACGATGATGTTTCATTTAATGCATTGCTGTTCAACAATGTTAATGTGTTTCATAACAAGATAGCACTCGATACGACGAAAACGGTATTTTCATCCATCTCCGGAGGCTTTAATGACGGCAACACTGCGGTTATCAGCAAGAACGGAGAAAATTTAATTCCTGAAAACACTGTCCGCGGTTTCCACGTGTGCGTGTTTGATGCATCAACATATGAGTTTAAAGGATATTACCGGTTCGATGTTCAAGCCGGGTTGTCAGAATCAGCAAGATTTACAAATTTTCTTGATACGCTAAACGCCGGCAATCTTGTTATTATTGCAATCTCAAATGATGTGGCAAGCAATGGCAGTCTGTTTCCCGCAACACTAAAAACAGCTATTAAAAATTACGGCAGTTATTATATTGACAGCGTGAAGGCCGCCGACTCTTGGACAATGATCGGTTGGAAAGGCGCGCTGCAGGGAACCGTGCCAGAAAAATATGCGCGGCGCTACAGCGGTCATACTGTTTCTGTTGATACCACAATTATTATTCCTAGTGTTCACGGTACATTTAAAACCGAATTATTTGGCCCTGTTGCCGGATGGAAAAACATTGCTCTTTCATATTCGATTCCTTCCGGTGGAAGTATTGGATTGAAAGTTCTCGGGGTGAAAAGCTCTGGCGTTGATACGCTTTCTCAATTCACAGTTGTGGATTCTACTATTGATCTTTCTTCAATTAACGCGGCACAATATCCCACAATTCAATTGGCTGGTGAATTAAATGCAAACTCCGAGAAAATTTCTCCTTCGATCTCTTCGATAGGTGTTAATTATACATCACTCCCTGAACTTGGTTTGAATTATCAATCTGTTCAGTTCTTTACTGAACAAGCTGGCGGCGGTAAAAAGCCGCTGGCGGGGAATGATACAGTTATTCAGGGAAAAAAAATTTATATCACATACAGAATCTACAATATCGGCGGAACGACGGTGAAGAATATTCCGGTTCAGGTAACGTCGCTCTGGGATAATAATAATTCCGAGATCATTCAGCAGACAACAATTGATTCTCTTCCATCGCTCGGATACGCGGAGTTGCAGGCAACATACAATACTGCACTCGGCAGCGGAAGACGCTCTGTGCGGATTTCAGTTGATCCCGATACGACGGTGAAAGAATTATTTCGCGATAATAATTTTTATTCTCAATCATTCTATGTGAAAGAAGATACAACACAGCCCCCGTTTCCGAACCTTGTTGTTACACCTAACGACATCACTTTACCATCCACACTTATTCCTGATAATCTCGACAGCGTTCCAGTGACAATTGTTGTTCGCAACACAGGCTCGGCTCGGTATGACAGCGTTGATGTGCGCGTCGAACATAGCTATCAATCTGCAGTTGTCGAGACTTGGGAGAAACGTATTCAGATGCCGGTTTTGTCCGACACCATTATCGTTTATCCGGTTGTAAAAGGAAAAGCCGGTGAGCATCAAATCACTGTTGTCATTGATCCTCAAAGCAAGATCATAGAATCATCAAAAGACGACAACACAGCCTCGAAAACATTTTTTGTAGCGACAACTGATTTCGCGATCATTCAGCCGCTTCCCATGAATGTCTCGTATGTTTCCAAACTTATACTGTTAAACCCGACGGCCGAAGTATGGGATGGAGTGAAGAGAATTCTTCTCGATGTGGATACGCTCGACAGCTTTTCAACGGCAGATCGGTTGATAGAGACCATGGGACAGTTTTCAACGTCGTTCGATATTTCTTCTCTTCATAAGGCGAAACGGTATTGGTGGAGAGCAAAAGTTGAAAACGGGACACGCGATTGGACGGTCGGAACATTTTATTTGGGCGATTCCACTGCACAAGCTGTCGGTCAGATTGATTCAGCAGGCTGGTCGGAGAATACTTTCCTTCATGCGGCGTACTCAGCAACTGCGGGCGCGCGTATTCAAGATACATCGGAAAAATTTCGTTTAGTTTCTGCAGGATATGTTGATGGCAATTACGGAGATATTGAACTCAACGGCGTGAATCTTATCCCCGGCACTATTGATACATGTCATTATGTTGCGGTGTTCGATACGAATTTTGTTCTTGTAACGAAGCGACGGTTCAATCTCTATACTGATTCTGCTCAAGCCGATTCACTGACAAACTTTCTTAATTCAGTTCCGGCAAATTACTATGTTGCGGCGGTGATCATTGGAGAGGGATCAAATAACTTCACCACCGCGGCGAGGAACGCCTACAAAACTATTGGAAGCAAATACGTTGGTCAAATTGGTTATCGCGATTCGTGGGCGATTATCGGTAAAAAAGGTGCGCCTTTCGGTTCAGTTCCTGAGGTGTATGTGCCAACTACCGCCGGAAAAGCAACCATTGATACGACATATTTCCGTAAAGAAGTTTTGGGAACAATCGTTACCAAACAGTTTGGTCCGGTTACTTCGTGGGGAAGCCTCAAGGTTCAAAACACCATTCCGGCAGGAAGCAATCTTGGCGTTTCAGTAATTGGCATTTCGGAAAACGGTTCATTGGATACGCTTGCAACGTCGTCAAATTCCTCAACGACAGACCTTCACAATGTTTCTGCCCGCCAGTACTCGGCGGGCAAGATTGTTTTTTCGCTTCAACTCAATAATGCAAACAGTTCACCGACAATAAAACAGTGGATGCTTCAATCTGGACAACCTCCTGAACTTGCAATTTCTCCAACTGATATTTTTGTGGATAAAACAACGTTGCAGGAAGGAGAAGTAGCGAATCTTTCAATGAAGATCTTCAACGTGAGCGGTGTTGACGCCGATAGTGTGCCGGCTGAAATTTTAACGGACGACGGCGGATTTTTACGAGCACTGACAAATGTTGTTGTTCCTGTTATTCATCCACAGGATTCTGTGCTTGTGCAAGTGCAATATGACAGCAGAGGAAAAAGAGGAAGTCATTCATTTTATTTCAGAGTTGATCCGGACTCCACCATTCCGGAAATAGACAAGAGCAATAATTCTTTCGCTGTTGCGTACACGGTTATTGGAGATACAATCAAGCCGATGGTGGATGTTACTTTTGACGGGGCACACGTGTTTGATGAGGAATATGTGAGCAAGACACCGACAGTCGTGTTTCAGATGAGTGACAATAATCTTGCCCCGCTTACATCGGCAGATACCTCGAATTTTTTCATTTCGTTAAACGGTAATAAAATTTCCTTCGCGCCGCCGGAACAGATTGAATTCATTCCGGCGAAATCTCAGGTTGTCTGGAAACCGAATTTGCCGGAAGGAGAGAATGCACTTAACTATTTTGTCAAAGATATTGCCGGCAATTCTTCGGATACGGCTTGGCTTTTTGTCAACGTTACATCAGCGTTTAATCTTCGGGATGTGTACAACATACCTAACCCATTCTCAAACGGAACACATTTCACGTTTGTGCTTACCGGGGCAGACCCTCCAAGCGATATGAAAATAAAAATTTATACGATCGCGGGCAGAGCGATACAGGAAATACAAGTGCCGCCTTCCGATTTGCGTATCGGATTCAATAAAGTGTATTGGGACGGACGGGATCACGACGGAGATGAGATTGCTAACGGCGTGTATCTTTATAGAATTGTCACAACGAGCGAAGGACAGCAGGCGACGTCAACAGGGAAGATGGTGAAGATGCGGTAGGATCTTTAGCAGGACAATATGTAAAGAATAAAAAAGCCCCGAAGATGCCGGGGCTTTTCCTTTATAATTATTTTCTGAACGTCAATTCCATGTACCTGTGCCGGTTTGAGCGCCGGTTGTTGAATCATACGTGATCCATGTGCCGCTGCCGTTTGTCTGCCATGTTGCTTTGTAAACAAGGATGGTTCCGGAATAAAGATCAACTTCTCCTGAACCGTCGGAGTTGTTTGCAATTTGATATTTCTCTTCAACAGTGCTGCCATCATCCTGATAAATGCTCAATGTTCCTGAAAGTGTACCGCTGCTGTTTGTCGCCCAAACAAAATCTGCGGCAAGGAGAGAAGTGGTATCCTGATACACTTTCCATTCTCCGCTCTTCCCGTCGGCGCCAACAGTCCCTTCGAAGAATGTTTTGTTGTTGTACGTCCTGCCGGAGCTTTGATCGGTACCATTCACGACCCATTTCCAACTATAGCTGCCACTGCTTTGTTTTGTCATCGAAAACGTGACCGATTCATTTCCGTTTGTTTCCGACCATGTCCAAGTGTTGCCGCTTTGTGTCGCATTGGTGCCGGCAAACACGTTGAAATAGTTGCTGTAAGCATTGCCGAGAGAGACATACCCTTGAATAATCGAGACATTTGGATCGGAAGAATTTGTATTCGGTCCTTTAAATGTTACAGTAGGAAATGAGGGTGCGGTCGAATTAACCGGCCCGGCCGGGTTATCGGTTTTTTTTGAGCAGCCGCCCAAACCAACGATAAGAGCGAAAGCGAGTAGTGTGGCAAACGTACGCATTGTTCTTCTCCTTCTTAAGGTAATAAGTAGTTGTTAAATGAATTAGTATAATATTGAATATGGTAAAGATACTGCCGCTCTATAAGGAGGACAACTAACCGATTGGTTAGTTTTTTACTTTTGTGATACAAGTTACGTCGAAGAATAATTGTTCGCAAGTTGTCCTCAAAAAAAACAATGCCGGCAATCTGGAGGTTTACCGGCGCTGATGAATTGAAAGAGCACTTGAACTGTGCTCAGGTTTCGTTTTGATTGGTTGAGAAATGATCAGCCGCGTGGTGTTTGACGACGCGCGCTTTGGCAATGAAGACAACTTCTTCCGCTATATTGGTAGCCAAATCGGCAACGCGTTCAAGATTTCTGCTCACGCGAATCATCTCAAGCGATTGTTCAATGTTGGCGGGGCTGCTTTTCATTACTTCCATCAACTCTGTGGTGATTTTTCGATTCAAATTGTCAACCGAATCGTCCATCAACAAAACCGCCTCGCCGAGGTTGGCATCAACATGAATGAATCCGTCGAGAGCATCGCCCACCATTCGTTTTGTAAGCTGACACATTCGTTTAACATCATCGAGCGAAGATTCAGGCAAATCTTTGTCGCGCAAAGCAAGCGCGGATTCCGCTAAATTCACTCCGTGATCACCAATGCGTTCGAGATCGTTGTTGATTTTTGAAGCCGCAAGAATAAGGCGCAAGTCGGATGCCACCGGCTGCTGCAGTGCGAGCGCATCAATGATTGACTGATCAATTTCAATTTCCATTTCGTTGATGCGTGAATCTTCTTCAATGATCGTTTTCGCAAGCTCGTAGTCTTTGTTGAGAACGGCTTGAATGGAGCGATTGACGGAATTCTCCGCAAGTGATCCCATTTTGATCAATCGTGATCTCAGTTCCTGAAGATGTTGCTCAAAGTGTCGTGTCATACATTATCCGAATCGTCCGGTGATATAATCTTCTGTTTGTTTTAAATGCGGGTTTGTGAAGATCGCTTTCGTTTCATCATATTCAATGAGCTGTCCAAGATAAAAGAACGCCGTAAAATCGCTTACGCGCGCGGCTTGCTGCATATTGTGCGTAACAATAACAATCGTGTACTGCTTCTTCAATTCGTAAATCAATTCTTCAATTTTCGATGTTGAAATCGGGTCGAGCGCACTGGCAGGTTCATCCATCAAAATCACTTCCGGATTGACGGCGAGCGTGCGGGCAATGCATAATCGCTGCTGCTGCCCGCCGGATAAACTAGTGCCGCCTTTAGAGAGAGAATCTTTCACTTCATCCCACAATGCGGCTTGGCGCAAACTTTTTTCTACGATCTCTTTAAGCGGAGCTTTGCGGCGCATGCCGTTCATTTTTAAGCCCGCCGCAACATTATCGAAAATAGACATTGTCGGAAATGGATTGGGCTTTTGAAAAACCATTCCGATTCTTTTCCGTACCATAACGGCGTCCATTTGATAAATGTCCTGACCGTCCAAAGTGAGTGATCCGGTAATTTTGCTTCCGGGAATTATTTCATGCATCCGGTTGATGGAGCGGAGGAACGTTGATTTTCCGCAGCCGGATGGCCCGATGATGGCTACGACACTGTTTCCCGGAATGGAAAGGCTGATATTTTTCAATGCCTGAACTTTACCGAAATACGCATTGATGTCGCGCGCAATAATTTTATGGTCGTCTGATACGGGAACAAAATTATTCAGCACTGAACTTGGTGTCGCCGCGGGTGTCATTTTCAATTTGCTTTGTTGTTCTTGAATTTCCAAAATGCTTTCCATGTTGAAAACCCCTTTGGGTAATTATCGTTCGTAATGAACACTTCGTGTTGCAATGCGTACTGCGATGCTCAATAGAAGAATAAGAAACATGAGCACCAGTGCGCCTGCCCATGCCTGCGCAATCCAATCATCAAACGGAGAGACTCCGTAATTATAGATGAATACTGTTAATGATGCAATAGGCTGACCGAGAGACGTGTGCCAGAACCGGTTGTTCAATGAGGTAAAAAGAAGCGGTGCAGTCTCTCCGGCGGCACGTGCCAACGCGAGCATAATGCCCGTCACAATTCCGCCGAGTGCCGTACGCAGAACAATGCGGAGTGTGGTTTTCCATTGTGAAATGCCGAGTGCAAGCGCGGCTTCGCGGTACGCGCGCGGCACGGTTTTCATCATCTCTTCTGTCGTGCGAGTTATCGTTGGAATCATCAGGATGCCTAACGCAGCTCCGCCGGCATATGCTGAAAAATGTTTCATCGGAAGCACAACGAGCGTGTATGCTACAACGCCAGTGACAATGGAGGGAATACCGTTCAACACGTCAGTGAGGAAGCGCAGAACGGTAGCAAATTTCCCGCGTCCCATTTCTGAAAGATAGATTCCTGCAAATACTCCGACCGGCAATCCTAACAAGGAGCCGAGTCCGACCAAGATCAGTGTTCCCACGATCGCGTTTGCCATGCCGCCGCCGGGCTCTCCTACAGGCTTCGGAAGTTTTGTGAAAAAATCCCAGTTCAAGGCAGAAAATCCGAGCGACAGTGTGTGATACAAAATGAGCGCAAGCGGTGTGAGCGCGAGCAGAGCGCACAACACGCTCAACGAGTACATCAATAAATTTTTAGATTTCCTATAATAGAAATAAGAGGTCGCCATGATTTATAGCCGTTCGAACGATTCCGAGTTTTTCGTTGCCGCCCACACGAGAAGCCGCGCAAAAGTGTTGACAATGATCGTGATGATAAACAGCGCTAGAGCAATTTCGATTAACGCGCTGATATACATATCGGATGTTGCTTCAGTAAATTCATTAGCAAGCACGCTCGCCATTGTATAGGAAGGTGCAAGCAGCGATGCAGAAATTGTCGGGCGGTTGCCGATAACCATTGTTACCGCCATTGTTTCTCCGAGAGCGCGTCCAAGCCCGAGGATCGTGGCGCCAATAATTCCGGAACGTGCATAACTCAAGGCAATGCGTGTTGCTTCCCACCGTGTGGAACCGAGAGCGAGAGCGGCTTCTTTCTGTGAACGCGGAACTGCTTTAAGAACATCGCGGGAGATTGATGTAATGATCGGGAGAATCATGATCGAAAGAATAATTCCTGCGGCGAGCATTCCCACGCCGTACGGTGCACCCTGGAACAACGGCAATGTTCCGAAATATTTCGAAAGCCCGGGTTCGATACTTTTCCGCAGCCAGGGCACCATCACAAAAAATCCCCAGATACCATACACAATGCTCGGAATACCAGCAAGCAGTTCTACAAGAAACGAAACGGGCTTTTCCACAAACGGCGGTGCAATTTCTGAAAGGAAAATTGCAATTCCGAGGCTGAGCGGAAGAGCTATAAGCAATGCAATAAATGACGAAACGAGTGTCCCATAGATGAATGGGAGCGCACCGAAATTTTTTTGAACGGGGTCCCAAATTGATGTGACAAAGAAATGCCATCCGAATTTGTCAATGGAAAGCCGGGAGGTGGCGTACATTTCGTACGCCATTAAGATTACAAGGGCAAGAATAAGAAACGCAAAGAAGCGAAGCAGGTTTTTAAAGACAACGTCGCCGAAATTATGTGTGTGCAGTTTTTGCTTGGATCCTGTCACTGTATTCTCATGAAGTTGCAACTCCATGAGAAAAATAGAAAAATCGCGTTAAGTTTGTATTACTTCAATGTTACCGAATTGTTAAGTTGAAAAAAATCGTTAATGATCTAGAAGAATTATTTTAGTAGATAATGCGGTCGGCAATTTTTTGATAATCTTCATAGAGTGGCTAAAAAGGTTTAGCCATATCGATAAATTTCTCTCCCTCAGTAACCCCTTGATATAGTTGTTCCTTTGTTATTTTCTGCGTCGATTTATATTGATTTATTCTGTCTTCGAGAATGCGCCATGCTCCACGAAAGGCTTTGGCTTGTGCGTCGGGTCTCAAAAACGAAAGCAATATCATACATGCACTGGAAATCCAAGAAAGAAGACTTAGCCATGCTTCTGAAAAAAGTAGGAGTTTGCCTGCAACTGCCAAAGAGCTTAATATCCCGAGAATGCTGAAACCATAATAGAAACTTGACCACATGTGCTCGAGGTTCTGCCAGAACCTTTTTCTTGATGCGATTTCCACAGGGGTTGTACGACTCATCAAAGTTTCCTTTCTTCAGTTGAGGAGGTGATTAATATTTTGAGAAAGACTTGTTTTTCTTTGTTGGATTGGCTAAAAGGGTTTGTTTTTGAATCATAAGGAGAATAAAAAGTGAAGTAATGAAGTCCGGGTTGAGCATTAGCTCTCATTGGAAGCAGGCTAAACAATCCTACAACTCCTACAAAAATCAACCCCAAAAACTCTCTGCATATTTTTTCGATTTTATCTTTTAGCATGTTTAATGCTATGCGCCCATAACACTAAGTTAGCTGCTATTATGTTGTCAGCAATTTTAGATTCAACGCCCGTAATGTACATATTTTCTTATAAGTGTCAACTCCGCGATTTTATCATTCTTGCAATTCTATGCAAATCTTGCTATATTACTCGACCTGAAAATGAAAATGGTAGGGCGTGTAGCTCAGGGGTAGAGCATCTGCCTTTTAAGCAGAGGGTCGATGGTTCGAATCCATCCACGCTCACAAAAAAGCAAAATCCCGACCGAGTAAAGCTGCGTCGGGATTTTTTATTTGAATTTCAATCAGTAAGTGGTCTTCTTGGTTCATTGCTTCTCACATCGTATTTCTTTAATTTCTGTTATTGTCAGCCAATAAGCTGATCCGCCTCTGGCGGAATTGATAACATTTTCAAGATGCCCCGATGACGACCAACCATTTTCCTGCCGTTCGTATTTCGACAAAGCGGCTGAATGATTTCTTTGCCGGGTTTTTGAAGGAATTACGCAGTAAAAAGCCGGAAACGAAAGGCACGTACGAACGTGCTCTGCGCGAATTCTTTCGTTGGTATCCGGCTGACAACCATTTTCAATTTCGGGTTCAGGATGTTGAGCGATATAAGAAATATCTTTCGTCGAAGAAAAAATTGTCGGAAGTTTCAGTTTCAACATATTTGACAGCTCTCAGACAGTTTTGTGCATATCTCGTTCGTATTGGAATTTTGCATGATAATCCCGCGAAGGAAGTGAAAGGGAACAAACGCCCGCAGAAGCATTCGCGCGAAACGATTTCGCAAGACGAGCTTGCATTGCTGCTCAATAGTATTGATCGAAGTGATGAACGCGGTGTTCGCGATTACGCAGTGGTGAAAGCAATGATCGGCTGCGGATTTTCTGAAATTGAATTAATCCGTGCGAACATTGACGATGTAAAAATTTACAGCCATGCAATGGTGTTGTTTGTACAAGGAAAAGGGAAGGATACAAAAGAAGGTGTGGTGCTTCCCGAAGAAGTGAAGGAAGCAATTCAGTCGTACCTTGCATTTCGAAGCGAAGCAGGCGGAGGCGATCCGTTGTTCATGAGCGCAGGCAATCGCACACGCGGAAAGCGGATGACCACGCGGGGTATTCGCCAGCGCGTGAACATGTACTTAGAGAACGCGGGAATCAAAAACGGAAAAGCGCGGCGGATAACGCCGTTTTCTCTCCGGCATACAGCAGCATCATTGATGGCAACAAACGGTGCAACGGTCGAAGAGCTCCAATCCCGTTTTCGCATCGGTTCTGCCACAACAGCAATGTTGTATATGAAGCAAAACGAAAAATCACTGTAACTATTCAACAAACTTTTTTCGCCGCTAAGACGCGAAGAGTTTTTATATTTCATTTTTTCACTTTTAATTTTTTATGGCGTATCCTTTTTTTGATATTGAAACAAAGTGGCAGAAGTACTGGGATGATCACGAAACTTTTAAGACCGATGATTCTTCTCCGGGTCCGAAAGCATTCATTCTTGACATGTATCCGTATCCCTCAGGCGCAGGGCTGCATGTCGGTCATCCCGAAGGTTACACGGCAACCGATATTCTTTCCCGTTACCGCAGAATGAAAGGGTACAACGTGCTTCATCCGATCGGATGGGACGCGTTCGGACTTCCGGCAGAGCGGTACGCGATGCAAACGAATATTCATCCGCGCATCACAACAGAGCAGAATATTTCTACGTTCCGCCGTCAGATCAAAATGCTCGGGTTGAGTTACGATTGGTCGCGCGAGATTAACACGACCGATCCAAAATATTACAAATGGACGCAGTGGATATTTCTTCAGATTTATCATTCGTGGTTTGATCCTCGCTCAAAAAAGGGGCGGCCGATTCAAACATTGATCGAAGAGCTTGAGCGGCAAGGAACGAAGGGATTAATTTCTGAAGAGAAATTTTCTGCGGAAGAATGGAAGCGAAAATCAAAAAAAGAAAAACACGATTTTCTTGCCAACTTTCGCCTCGCCTATATTGCGGAAATTCCTGTGAATTGGTGTGAAGCGCTCGGCACAGTGCTTGCAAATGAAGAGGTTGCCGAATGGACCGAGAAGGGCTACACGGTTGAGCGGCGTCCGATGCGCCAGTGGATGATGCGGATTACTGCGTACGCTGAACGCTTGCTTGAAGATACGAAAGAGCTTGACTGGCCCGCATCAACACTCGAGCAGCAGCGGAATTGGATCGGGCGTTCGGAAGGCGCGTCAATAAAGTTCAAAGTTTCAAGCGGCGCGGAGAGCCATGGCGCCAGAGGCGCTCATTCAAAGTTGGAAGTTGAAGTCTTCACAACTCGCCCTGATACAATTTTCGGTGCGACGTATATGGTGCTTGCACCGGAACATCCGCTTGCTTCTGAAATCACCGCCGCCGAAAAGAAAAAAGAAGTTGAAGAATACGTCAAACAAGCTTCGATGAAGTCCGACCTCGAGCGTGGAATAGAAAAAGAAAAAACCGGCGTCTTTACCGGCGGCTTCGTCATTAATCCAGCGACGAACAAAGAAATTCCGGTGTGGATTGCCGATTACGTTGTGATGGGCTACGGCACCGGAGCAATTATGGCTGTGCCCGGGCATGATGAACGCGATTTTGCGTTCGCGAAAGAATTTCAGATTCCGGTTGTTGAAGTTGTTTCCCCAAAGGGGTCTTCGACAGGCGGCAATGTTGCGCATGAAGCCTTTACCGGCGACGGCGCACTCGTGAACTCAGCGAACAGTGATGTTTCGCTCAACGGATTGAATGCTGAAGAAGCGAAAAGAAAAATCACACAATGGCTTGAGAAAGAAAAAATCGGCAGCGGTACAGTTCAATACAAGTTGCGCGATTGGTTATTTTCCCGCCAGCGTTACTGGGGCGAACCGATCCCGATTATTCATTTGGAAGACGGAACAATGAAAGCACTGAGCGAAAATGAATTGCCTCTGCTTCTCCCGGATCTGAAAAAATTTCAACCGAGCGGAACAACTGAATCGCCGCTCGCACTTGCGGCAGAATGGGTGAATGTTGTTGATCAGACAAGCGGAATGAAGGGGCGGCGCGAAACGAACACGATGCCGCAGTGGGCTGGTTCATGCTGGTACTATCTTCGTTACCTTGATCCGCGTAATGGAAATGCATTCTGTTCTCCGGAACTTGAGAAAAAATGGATGCCGGTTGATTTGTACGTCGGCGGAGCTGAACATGCTGTGCTGCATTTGTTGTACGCCCGTTTCTGGCACAAAGTGTTGTTCGATCTCGGTTATGTCAGCACGAAAGAACCGTTTATTAAATTACGTCATCAGGGAATTATTCTTGGTGAAGACTCGCGCAAAATGTCGAAGTCGCGCGGCAATGTTGTCAATCCCGATGAAGTGGTACGCGAGTACGGCGCTGATGCGATGCGGCTTTTCGAAATGTTTATGGGTCCGCTGGAGGAAATGAAGCCATGGAGTACGCGCGGAGTTGAAGGCGTCTTCAGATTTTTGAATCGCGTATGGCGATTGTATGTAACCGAAGAAGGGGCACTCGATTCTGCTGTGAAAGAAATGCCGGTTTCACCTGAGCTGGAACTTATATTTCACACAACCGTGAAAAAAGCTGGTGAGGATATCGAATGCCTTCATTTTAACACCGCAATTTCGCAGATGATGATTCTCGTGAACGAATTAACGAAATCAGATGTACGGCCGCGCCAGATTTTAGAGCCGCTTGTGTTGCTCGTTGCTCCGTTCGCGCCGCACCTCGCCGAAGAATTGTGGTCGAAACTCGGTCACAAAGAATCGCTGGCGCACGAGCCGTGGCCTGTATATGATGAATCAAAATTACAGAAAAAGACGGTAGAAGTGGTCGTTCAGGTGAACGGAAAACTTCGTGCGAAAATGACAGTTGCGCTTGATACGCCGGAAGAGACTCTGAAGAAACTTGCGTTAGCAGAATCGAATGTTCAGGCGCATTTGGACGGGAAGCAAGTCGTCAAAGAAATTATTGTGAAGAACAGATTGGTAAATTTTGTCGTAAAATAAGTTTTTCACCACGGAGTCACGAAGGCACAGATAGCAATATGAAATTCGAACCGTTGGACCCCGCGTTGAATGAAATAACAGGGCAGATTGTAGACGCTGCGTACCAAGTTCATTCTAATTTGGGTCCGGGTTTAATGGAGTCAGTATATGAAAAATGCTTGTCGGTTGAGTTGAAGGAGAGGGAATTAAATGTTCAAACGCAGGTACAAATTCCAATCCTCTATAAGCAGTACTCGTTGGATGCAAATTTACGATTGGACATGTTAGTTGAGAATTCGGTTATTGTGGAATTAAAATCTGTAGAACAAATGCTGCCAGTTTTTGAAGCACAGCTTTTAACCTATTTGAGGCTTTCCGGCAAACGCCTGGGACTCCTTATAAATTTTAATGTGCCATTAATAAAGAAAGGGATAAAAAGGATTGTTTTATAAAAATCCTTTGTGTCTCTTGTGACTCAGTGGTAAA
This sequence comes from Bacteroidota bacterium, assembly GCA_021796215.1. Lineage (GTDB taxonomy): Bacteria > Bacteroidota > Ignavibacteria > UBA10030 > UBA8401 > JAJYOI01. The sequence continues at coordinate 63,274 of JAJYOK010000012.1, read as the reverse complement.
AATGCTTTCTGTCATCATTATCACCGAAAACGAAGAACGTAACATCGAGCGTTGTCTCAGCAGTGTACGATGGGCTGACGAAATTGTTGTCGTTGATGCGTTCAGCGAAGATCGCACGCTTGAAATTTGCCGCCGCTCCAATGCGAAAATTGTGCAGAACGCGTGGTGCGGCTATGCCGCGCAAAAGCAATTCGCTCTCGATCACGCAACTTGTCCGTGGGTGCTTTCGCTCGATGCCGATGAAGAGGTGACTGATGAATTGCGGATTGCCATCCAGAACATTCTCGCTTCGCAAACACCATATGTCGGTTACGAAATTAACCGGCAAAGCTTTTTTCTCGGCCAGCGAATTCGGCATGGCGGCTGGTTTCCGGATTATCAATTAAGATTGTTTCGACGCGAGAAAACGAAAATTATTCAGCGGCCGGTGCATGAAGGGTTTTCTGTTGAAGGGCGCATTAGCAGACTTGAAAGCGTGGTACATCATTATACGTACCGGTCCATTCAGCACTATCTTTATAAAATGAATGAGTATACTTCACTCGAAGTGATGAACAAATTATCGCGGAAGAAACGGCAGGTCCGGTGGTACGATTTTATTACACATCCGCTCGCAGTCTTTGTCCGGATGTTTATTCTTTTGCACGGCTACCGCGATGGCTTCCGTGGATTTCTTCTCACGTTTTATTCTTCGCTTTATAATTTATTGATCTATGCAAAGTGCTGGGAATTCCAGCATGCACAAAAGCACGGCGCTAAGCTTCCGCCGGTGTCAACTGAAGAACTGCACGTGTTACAGGGTATAAGATAATATGAAAACGTTTCTGCGAATCGTTGCTTATGTTCGTCCGTATTGGAAACAGCTTTCGCTTTCGGTTCTGTGCACAGTTCTTTTTTCTGCATTCAGCGGCGCTTCTGTGTATCTTTCCATTCCTCTTCTTGAAACACTTTTTGACCAATCGCCGGTCGGTGCTGTTCAACAAATGACACCGCCGGCAAACAGCATTGTGCCGAATGAAATTGTTCACATCAAGCAATCGCTGGAACGATGGATGCACGACGTACTTTTTTCCGGAACGAAAACCGACTCACTCTTAAGAATTTGCATTATTATTGTCTTTGCGTTCTTCCTGAAAAACTTGTTCGATTATTTGCAGTCATATCTAATGGCTTTTGTCGAGCAGCGGTTGATGACGGATATCCGCAATGCATTGTACCGTCATCTGCACAATCTATCGTTAAGTTATTTTTCGAACGAACGTACCGGCAATCTTATTTCGCGGATCACGAATGATGTGAATGTTGTCAACGGCGGTGTCTCGGCGAGTTTTGTTACGTTGATCAAACAACCGCTGCTCATCGTTGTATTTCTGGGAATGGCATTTACGCTGAGCTGGAAATTGACACTGCTTTCGTTTGTTGTGTTCCCATTTTCGCTCCTCATCATCAGTGCTATCGGCTTGCGGCTTCACAAAGAGAGCGGAACGATGCAGGAAAAAATGGCGGACATTACTTCTGTTTTGCAGGAAACAATTTCGAATGTGAAAGTTGTGAAAGCGTTTGCGATGGAAGATTTTGAAGACAAAAAATTCCGCCGTGAGACGCACAGCTACTTCAAAACGATGTTGAAGATGGCGCGCCTCCGCAATCTCGCATCACCGTCAACGGAATTTCTTTCTATTCTTGCGGGTGTGGTGATTATTTGGTTCGGCGGGCGCCAGGTGTTGATTACAGGAGAGATGAAGGCAGCAGAGTTTCTCGGATTTCTCTTTGCAATTTTTCAACTGATGCCGCCGGTGAAAGAATTGTCAAGCGTCAATAACCGTTTGCAGGAATTCACCGCCGCAGGGAAACGCATTTTTGAAATTCTTGATACTAAGCCGGCGATCCAGAATCATCCTGACGCTGTGCCGCTGAATGGAATTCAAAAAGTGATCGAGTTCAAAGATGTCTCTTTCCATTATTCGGCATCGCAGAACGGCAACGGACAAAAACCGGATTTGTCGCATATTAATCTTCGCGTGAAAAAAGGTGAAGTGGTCGCCATTGTCGGTCCGAGCGGGGCAGGAAAAACGACGCTTGTAGATTTAATTCCGCGCTTTTATGACCCAACCGAAGGCGCCGTTTTTATTGATGGCGTTGATGTCCGCCGCATCGAATTGAAGTCGCTCCGCGACCGCATTGGCATTGTCACCCAAGAGACTATTTTGTTTAACGACACGGTGCGAAATAATATCGCATACGGTTTAACCGAATGCCCCGACAGCGAAGTTCGTGAAGCGGCGAAAGCAGCAAATGCACTGGCATTTATTGAGACGATGGAAAAAGGATTTGATTCGATTATTGGCGACCGCGGCGTCAAACTTTCCGGCGGTCAGCGTCAGCGAATTTCCATTGCACGCGCACTTTTAAAAAATCCGCCGATTATGATTTTCGATGAGGCTACATCGGCGCTTGATTCGGAAAGTGAACTGCTTGTGCAGGAAGCGATCGAGCGGTTGATGCAAAACCGGACATCGTTTGTTATTGCTCACCGATTGTCAACAATTCGCAATGCCGACCGCATTGTGGTGTTGGAAAACGGTGAAATTGTTCAGGAAGGGCGGCACGTAGAGCTGCTGAAAAATAAAAGCGGTTTGTATCGCAAACTGCACGACATGCAATTTAATATTTGACGTTCATGTCTGAATTTTTAGCAGAACAGCGAACAAAAAAAATCCCGGCAATTCTGTATGTGCTGATGCTGGCGGAGTTGTACACCATTTCGATTTCAATTGCAGCCGCTTCCGTGATCTTCGGCGCGATGCTTCTCCTTCTGCTTGCATGGTCTCTCATCGGGCGGCGATGGCTTCTTTCAGGAACAGCGCTTGATTATTTTTTTCTCGCTTACATTGCCATCGAATTTATTACTACGGCAACTGCTGTTTATCCTGCACAAGCGCTATACAACACCAAGCGGCTTCTTTTGATTTCGATTGTGTACATCGTGCTTCTTTCATTCGTTTCGAGGAAAAAAATTGAACGAAGTCTCTGGCTGCTCTTTGCGGTGATTGCAATTCTTTCTCTCGGGGAGATAGGTTACTATTTCACGAGCCATGAAGCGCGGTTGTACGTTTTCCAAATCTATATGACGACAGGCGGATTGAAAATGATCGTCTGCCTTCTCAGCATACCGTTTTTGCTTCACAGCGGTGTGCCGAAGAAAATAAAAATATGGATTGCTCTTTTTCTTCTTCCGATATTTTTTGCGCTGCTGTTGACCGATACGCGCAGTTCATGGCTGGGATTTCTCTTCGGCGTTTTTATCATCAGTATGTTGAAAAACCGTTTGCTGATGCTTGCAGAGATCGGCATTGTTGTGCTCTTTTTTCTCTTTGCACCGGCAAATCAAATTGATCGCGCAAAAAGCATTGTTAACCCGTACCATCCGACGAACATCGGACGCCTGCACATGTGGTCAACCGGAATGAAAATTTTTGCTGACCATCCGATTCTCGGCGTCGGCGATTCCGACATGCATAAAATTTATATGGAATACAAATCTCCCGATGACGTCGAAACCGGCGGACATCTTCATAATGATTACATCATGCTGCTCGTAACTCTTGGCAGTGTCGGATTTTTAATTGTAATGGCAATGTTTGTGAAAATTGGTGCAGTTGAACTCAGCGTCTTTCGTCATTTCTCATCTGATTGGCTGGGAAGTTCTGTTGCGCTCGGTGCGTTCGCCGCATTGTGCGGCTTTCTCGTGAATGGAATGTTCGAATGGAATTTCGGCGACCATGAAATTATGGTGTTCCTTTGGTTCACAGTTGGTTTGACCCTTGCAGTCCAAAAGACCCTTCGGGTTGAGCGAATTTCTGTAAAGGAAATTTCATGACTCAGTTGCCGCCACCGGCGTCATGTCCCATTTCGGTTGTAGTTATCACAAAGAATGAAGAGGGAAATATTTCTGAGTGTTTGCAGAGCGTTGCATGGTGCAATGATATAGTTGTTGTTGATGCGGAAAGCGAAGATGCGACGGTTACTTCTGCAAAGAAGTTCACGGCGAAAGTATTTGTACAGCCGTGGAGCGGTTTTGCCGAAGCGAAAACATTCGGCGTGGCGCAGGCAAAGCATGAGTGGATTCTCTGGCTCGATGCCGATGAACGCGTGCTGCCTGAACTTGCGGGAGAAATTCAAAATGTGGTTTCGATGAATCCTTCACACGCAGCTTTTGCAGTGGCGCGCCGCGCATATTTTTTAGGAAAGTGGATTCGTCATTCCGGCTGGTATCCGGGAAGGGTGCTTCGGCTGTTCAATAAACACAGTGCGAAATTTTCGACAGCGCCGGTACACGAAGGGTTGGAAGTTGATGGAACGGTTGGAACGCTTCATCATGATCTTCTGCACTTTACCGACCCAAATCTTTTTCACTACTTTGAAAAATTCAATCGCTACACAACATTGGCAGCAGGTGATGCGTTTCAAAGAAAAAAACGCTCCCGGCTCATTGATCTCATTGTCAGGCCGCCGTGGCTTTTCTTCAAAATGTATATTCTCCGGTTCGGCTTTCTTGACGGGACACATGGATTGTTGTTAGCCATTCTTTCTTCCGCGTATGTGTTCACAAAGTATGCTAAAATTTGGGAAGCATGGAATACACGTGAAGAGTCGTAATTCATATTTCGTTTCAAGCAACATCAAATACGCTCTTTTCGCATCAGTGCTTGACAGCGGCTTCCAAACACTCGCCGTTCTTTTGTTGATTTTTATTCTTCTCTTTCGTACCATTGCAACACAACATTACTTAATGAAACGCGATGATATCGGGATCGCGTTTTTTGTTATTGCAGGGATTATTGTTATTGCCGCTCTTGTTAATGCCATTCTTGATGATCCGCGATTGGGTGGATTTTTTTTGGCTGATGAGCGGTACATTCTATGGATACACAGAGACACAGCTTTTTCTTGCACCTAATGAGAAAGGTTGTTGAAGATGACAGACAAAGAAAAAAACGAAATGCTTTTCGTGCAGGTGGTGTCCATGTTTCATGGCGCCGCGCTTCAGCAGATGGGCAAACTTAAAAATCCGGTGAGCGACAAAATTGAACGTGATATGCAGCAGGCAGAACTTTCCATTGATATTTTGGATATGTTGAAAGAAAAATGCCGCGGCAATCTTTCACCGGACGAAGAGAAATTTCTTTCCACGGTCTTGCAGGAATTGAAATTGAATTTCGTTGATGAACAAAAGAAAGATACCGGCGCTTCCACAGCTCAGCCGAAAGCTGATAAGCCTGGAGCCCAAACTCACGAGGCGGCACAATGAAATTTGGTATTGTTGGCAATCTAGAAAAAAATTTGCTTCCCGATGCAGTAACAACCTTGCTCGCAACCGGCGACAAGCGCCCCGTGGAATTTATTGTTCACGACGAACTCGCGAAGCTGGTGAACAAGCAAGTTGGGAAGCGTCTCATTACAAAGAAAGAAACTGCTGAGATTGAAGAGTTGATCCAGCAAAGCGATATCATCGTTGCTTTCGGCGGAGATGGAACGATTCTTTCCGCGGCAAGAATGGTTGGACGTTCAGCGGTACCGATTCTCGGCGTGAATTTGGGGAAGCTCGGTTTTCTTGCCGAACTTTCGGTAGACGAAATCGAAGCATTTGTTGACGACATTCTGAACAACCAGCACGTGATCGAAGACAGAATGGTCGTTAAAGCCACAGCGGAAGATCACGACATTCAGTTGTACGGCGTGAACGATATTGTTATTGATAAATCAAGTTCGTCACGCGTCATTGATGTAGAAACCTACGTCAACAATGATTATCTCGTTACCTATACCGGCGACGGAATTATTGTCGCTACGCCGACCGGAACAACCGGATATTCACTCGCTGCCGGCGGTCCTATTGTTGTTCCGGCAACCGATGCGCTTACCATCAGTCCGATTTGCCCGCATACATTGACTGCGCGTTCGGTTATTGTTCCCGATTCGAGCGTGATTCGAGTGAAGATAGAAGCCGAAATTCCGGAAACGCGCGTCACTGCCGACGGACAGGAGGAAAAGACATTTAAGCCGCCGGTAAGCTTCATCATTCAAAAAGCAGATTTTACTGTGAAGCTTGTGAAACGCAAAGACAAAAGTTATTACGATACGCTTCGCATGAAGCTGATGTGGGGAAAAGATATTCGGGTATCAAAAGATGAATAGGGCAAGCAGCATACTTGCAGCATTTGTGTTCGCATTGTTTTTTGTCGGCTGTTCAGAATCATCGCGTTATGTTGTTGAGAAAGACACTGATGGCACAGAAATTATCACGGGCGAGTTTCCGAAGTCACTTCTTGAAAATGATCGTGTGTTTCCGTGGTACGTTTCCGGATATCGTAACTATCGGCCGGATTCTTCCGCGCTTGCAATTCTTCATTCAAGCGCACCCGAACTTCATGTTTTGGTTTTTTGCGGCACGTGGTGTCCCGACACGAAACATGAACTGCCGCGTTTTTTCAAAGTCGCAAACGAGGCGGGTATCCCTGATTCTCTGATCACGCTTTACGGTGTGGATCGCACAAAACACAGCGCTGATGGCATGACAGACCGTTTTGATATTACCAATGTCCCTACGTTTATTTTCACGCTTCATGGCAAAGAAATCGGACGCATCGTTGAGCGCGCTGATGAAAGTATTGAAAAAGATTTGGCAGCCATGCTCAGAAAACCTCAATGATAATATCCGATTCGAAGCAAAGCTGATCTTCCATTACGGAGTGTACATGCGTCAGTTGACAAGGTCGGTTTCACTTTTCGTTTTTCTTCTTTTCTTTTTTGAAATTTCTCCAACGGGATTTGTATTCGGGCAAACGAAATATTCGGCAAGCACCTACTTCCCCGGTAAAGTTTCCTATGAATCCTATCGCGCCTACGATCGGAGTTGGGCGCTTATCGTCGCAATTGATGACTATCGGCAAACCACACCGCGCTCTTCGTCGGTCGCTTCTGGCAAGGCGCTGGAGCAATTTCTTATCTCACATGAAGGTTTTCGTCAGGAAAATATTATTACGCTTTTTAATTCTTCAGCGACCCAGTCTGTTATTTTTGAAGCGTTGAAAAAACTTCAAATGAACGCCAACGGTGATCCGCATGACCGCCTTCTTGTTTTTCTGTCGGGCCGGGGCACAACACTGAATATTAACACACAAAACGAGCTTGGTTTTTTTGTCCCGTATGATGGACGAATTGCTACACCCGAAACAACAGCGGTTACGTGCGTTCCGCTTGAAATTCTGAAGAACATGGTCAACAAGACCGGAATGAAACACGCACTTGTGCTGCTTGATTTTACCGTCGGCGGGCTTCCTGTGCTGCGTCGTTACAGCGGCATTCCGCCGAAGCGCCAAGGTGTTGCACGCATTATTCAATCTTCCGCCACGGAATTGCTCTCAGCAGGCGACCGCATTGAAGAATCGCTTGACGATCAGAAAACAAAAGTAAGTTTGTTCACGGAAAGCGTGATTGATGCGCTTTCAACAGAAACGACTGATACCGACAACGACGGAATAATTTCTGGGACGGAATTTGCTGCGGCAGTTTCCGACAGAGTAACAATGACATCGAATCGTACGCTTCATCCCCAGTTCGGTTACCTGAGTGATAACGGCGGCGATTTTATTTTTATCCGTCCGCAGAATGACAGCGCATCGAAACTTTTTCTTGATGTGCTTCCGCGCGATGCCGAGATATTGATTGACCGAACACTCGTTCAAAACTCGTCGCAGGGAATTTCTGTTCCGCCGCCGGTGCTTGGAACGCATGAACTTCGGATTCAACGGAAGGGATTTTACGGTTTGACAGAACATATTTTCACGAACGGCAGATTGATCATTCACGCTGCTGCGCAGCTCGAAAGAATTCCAACGCCGGATATTCTTATCAAAGTTAATCAGCCGAACTCCAGAGTGTATATGGATGGAACGTTGATCGGACTTCCGGATGAATCGCTGCTGATGCAGGATGTCGCCCTTGGTGAGCACACGGTTTCAGGTTATCTTGATGATTATTATCCCGATTCTTCTACAATTACAGTTGAGAAACCGGAACAGTATATCGTGAATTTGAATTATCGTTCGCGCAGCGGCGCACTGACAGTGTTGACAAGCTCCGATGCTTCAGTTGAAATAGACGGAACTGAAATTGGAAAAGGAAACATCATCCGCCAGCCCATTCTGGCGGGAACGTATGAGCTGCGTATTTCCGGTCCAGGTTATGAACCGTACACGCAGTTGTTTACTGTTGCCGATACGCAGTTCGTTAAAATTGTTCATCCGATGGAACGCCCGACTCATGCAGGAGCAATTGTGCGTTCAGTTTTTTTCCCGGGATGGGGACAATCATATAGCGGGCGGCGAGGAATTTTTCTTTCACTCGGCTTTCTCGCAACTGCAGGTGCGGCGGTGGGATTTCAAATGATGTATCAGCAAGCAGTATCCGACTACAACAGCAGCTACACACAATACCTTGCAGCGCAAACAGCAAACGATGCTGCGCTGTATCTAAGTAAAATGTCAGATGCGAGCAAAAAGAAAACGAATTATCAGAATTATCAATACGTTGCTGCAGGAGTTGCGGGAGTTCTGTATTTGTACAATCTGTATGATGTGGTTGCGAATAGCCCGCAAGCAACCTATCTTGCGCAGGAAAAACAAACGGCGCTTCATGTTGGGTTTAGCGGCAAAGAAGCTGCTGTGAGTTTAAAACTTTCCATTCATTTCTCAAGTGATGAAATCTTTTGAGATTGGCAGAATCCGGTCATTACTTTTCTGCCTTTCATTGAATTTTTTGGAAACGTTTGTGAGAGTGGTTGCCCAAAAAAATCAAAATTTCTTATTGCAACTTGAAAACTATCTCTTTATCTTACGGATATTGAAAAGGAGAGCGGAGCGTTAAATCCGTTGCACGAAAGTAGTTGTGAAGTTCGTCATCACTCCTGCTGCCTCGCAGGGAACTTGACATCAGCGATGTGTTGAATCGGTTTTTATGTTGATTGCGGTCCATCGCAGAGGCGTTCCATAGTTTTAACGGCAGCGAGAAATAGAAAATCTGCAAACCATGTTCTAAGTTTGCATTCACAAAAAGGACTAGTGTATGAAACTCAAAATTACTCTTCTGAACGAAGGTAAAGTTGCGATCCTTGAACCTAAAGGTTCGCTTGTCGGCGGCGACGAAACGGACGAGCTTCGCGAGGCTGTTAATGATCTTCTGAAAAAGGAAAACAAAAAGCTTATTGTTGACCTCGGAAAAGTTACCTATATGAATTCCACCGCCATCGGTGTGTTGGTATCGGCGCATACGTCGTACGCGAATCGCGGCGGAAAAGTTATCTTGTGCAATGTGAACAAAAGCATCAACAATATTTTTATCGTAACAAAGCTTTCAATGATTTTCCAGATTGAAGGTGACCGCATGGAGGCGGTAGCAAGTTTCTCTTAAACAAAGAAAAATAACTATTAGTTAATCTACTTATTTTATTTACAAGGAGTCCTCTTTATGAAACAGGGAACGTTCATCACTGTTCTTTTGATTGTCGCATTAGCGCTCTCATTTGGCATCTATTTTTACCTGTTGCCAGATTTTATCCGTGAGGGAGGTCCGCTGGTTATCTTGTTGCTCACGCTGTCCATCATGGTCATCACGTTCATTGTTGAACGTATCCTTTCTATCAAAAAAGCCCAGGGAAAAGCACCGCTGTCGAAGTTCGTCGCTTCCGTTGAGAAACATCTTTCAGAAGGCAATGTTGATGCCGCAATTGCAGCGTGCGATCAGCAGCGCGGTTCTTTGGCGAACATTGTGCGTACCGGACTTGACCGCTTTCGGTTTATTTCCAAAGATAAAGATATGGACAGAAAAGATCAGATGACGGAAGTTCAACGTGTGATCGAAGAGGCGACCATGCTTGAAATGCCGATTCTTGAAAAAAATCTTGTTGCAATTTCAACCATTGCATCAATCTCAACAATGGTCGGTTTGCTCGGAACGGTTATCGGAATGATCCGCGCGTTCACCGCTCTTTCTCATGCAGGCGCCGTAGATGCTCTTCAATTATCAGTCGGTATCTCGGAAGCCTTGATCAATACCGCCGGCGGACTATTTGCGGCTATCAGCGCAATTGTTGCATACAACTTCTTCGTAACGAAAATTGATAATTTGACTTACATGATTGATGAGGCGAGCTACAATGTGATGCAGCTTCTCCAAACTCAACATGAAAAGAAATCGTAAGAAAGCGAGTATCGCGGTATGCCAAAAATCAAAAAGCGGAGAGTCGGCGTAAAGCTCGATATGACTCCTATGGTGGACGTCGCGTTTCTGTTGCTTACGTTCTTCATGTTGACGACGTCGTTCAAGCCGCCGGAAACGGTTGAAATAGCTCTTCCCGATTCGCATTCGGCATTCAAGATGCCGGAATCTGATGTGATGATTATTACTGTAAGTAAAGATGGGAGAATTTTTCTCGGACTTGATTCACCTGTTCTCCGTGAGAAACTGTTTGGAGCAGAATATAAATTCAAACAGGCCAGGGAAGTTAATCTCACAGATTTGTCGAATCTGTTGGTCCAGGCCCGCATTAACAATCCAAAATTGCGTACTGTGATTAAAGCGGACAAAGACGGCGAGTATGGCGTCATCGAAGATGTAATGAATGTCCTTCAAAAGGTGAACATTACCCGCTTCAATCTTGTTACAGATTTAAGCAGGGATAATAAATAAGGAATTTATCCTATGGCAGAAGTAGATGTACAACAGTCGCGAGGCAAAGCAAAGCACGGCAAGAAACACAAGAAGCGCCGTGTAGGCGTTCGCATAGACATGACGCCGATGGTTGATGTCGCGTTTCTGTTGCTGACATTTTTTATGTTGACAACACAATTTAGCAAACCTCAGACAATGGAAATCAATTTGCCGCCGAGTGATGCTTCAGTAGAGGTGGCGGAATCGAATTTGCTGACGCTGCGGGTTGCAGAAGACGGCACGATTTATTGGAACATCGGAACGGACAAACCGCAAAAGATAGCACTGGCTGACTTAGGCAAGACGCTTGCGGAAAAAAATCGTGCAAATCCGAAATTGATTACTCTTATCAAAGTTGATCGCAAAGGCAAGTATGGCGAGATGGTGGATATCATGGACAAATTGAACCTTGCTGATATTACACGCTTTAGCCTTGCCCCAATGCTTGATGCTGATAAAAAGTTGATCAGTAATGTTTAATATTGAAAATCCGCCATGTTGTATCGTTGGTGGCGGAGGATGTAAGGAGTGATTTATCATGGTTGCTGAATTAGCAAGTCTTGCCTCGAAATATGGAGCGACGGAACTGCGCGGGTTGTACCAGAAGCATGCAATGCGCGGGTTGATCGTTGCGATAGCTATTCATTTAGCTGCCATCGGCGCATATTATCTTGGCGTTTATCTGTCCAAAGATGATGAGCCGGTTTATACGGTTCGCATACTCAAGTATAGCGACCTTGGCCCGCCTCCTTCTATAGAAAACTCTCAGGCTGCGCCGGCAGTTTCGGTTTCTGCACCGGCCGCAAAGCCGACAGTCGGCACGCCGGTTCCTGTACCGGATGCGGAAATTAGTCCCGAGGCAACTATTGCAACACAAACAGAGATGGCTGCACAGCCAAGCGCAGCTACGGAAGGAACCGGAAGCGGTGCACCTCCCGTCATTCAAAATGACATCATAGATAATGGACCGCCGCCGGATTTTGTTCCTGTTGAAAAACAACCGGTTCCGATTAAGCAAGTTGAACCGCCGTACCCGGAAATTGCCCGGCGCGCCGGTGTGGAAGGAACTGTCTGGGTAAAAATTTGGGTCGATAAGGAAGGAAAGCCGGTAAAAGCTATAGTTCAGAAATCTGATGCCGAATTATTTAATCAACCTGCTATTGATGCTGCAATGAAGTGGGTCTTTACTCCCGCTGTCATGAATAATGGACCGGTAGCAGTGTGGGTCTCGATTCCGTTTAAGTTCAGATTGAATCAGGGAAAATAGTGCTGTAATGGAGCCAGGTAAGTTGTTGCTCTATGCCGGCTATGTAATTTCCATAGGTGTTTTTCTTTGTGGCATCATTGTTCTGTGGGGAATTTTGCTGCCACCATATATTCCGCAGAAGTTTCGCATCATGTTCGGTATGGTGCTGATCTTGTACGGAATTTATCGTTTCATAACGTTGCGTTTGAAACTGCAGCAAAGACATGAAGACAGCCGCTATCTCTAAACTCTTTTTTTTGTGCGCTCTGCTTTTTGTATTCGGCAGTGGATGTCAGGAATCTCAGAAGGACCTGCCGACGCGGGGCCATGTAACGATGATTGCGTCGGATGACATCTATCCGGTGATTAGAAAAGAGGTGGATGAGTTTCAGGGTTCATACGAAAAAGCACATGTTACACTTCTTCAATCATCAACCCGCGATGCCATTGTGCAGCTCCTGAATGACAGTGTGAAGGTGATTGCTATTGCACGCGACTTGAATGATGAAGAGCGCAGCGTTATCAAAAAATATTCCTTGGATGTAGAGACATATAAAGTTGCGTACGACGGCGCCATAGTATTGGTGAACGAGCAGAATGCTCTTACGGAAATTACTGTAGAGCAGTTGAAAGAGATTCTCCTTGGTACACTCAAAGTATGGTCGGATGTCGGAGTCAAAAGAAATTCGAATCGCATCATCGTAGCAATGGGCGGGCCGAATTCAGGAATGTATGAATACATCAACTCCCGCATTACCGAAGGCAAGCCGTTTGCTCCGGTGGTGATGCCGTGTGAATCGAATGAAAAAGTGATCGAGTATGTCGAACAACATGCTAACGCCATCGGTTTTGTAGCACAGGCATGGGTTGACAACACGCCCCCCAAAACCCGTATAGTCGCTGTCGGCGATCCGAAGTTCACGCGCGATTCTACATCAACGAAGCTCGAATATTTCCCTCCATTGCAAGCGCATATTTACAGAGATTATTATCCGTTGCGGCGGACGATTTACATATTTAGAAATGATAAAACTACAGGCGTTTCACTCGGTATTACAGCATTTATTGCAAGTGCGCCGGGGCAGAAATTATTTTTGTCGAGCGGATTGGTTCCTGCAACGATGCCCGTTCGTCTTGTTCATATTCAGTCTCAATAACTCGTCGAGGTCGCTCACATGATGCAAAATGCTAAAACCGTTTTTTTTCTTGCCATAATCGTTCCTTCTTTCCTGTTGGCTCAGGATTTTCTTTCCTCGGGAAAGGAAGCGCTCGCAAAGAAATCGTATGATGAAGCAATTGCCAATTTCAAGAAGGCTCAGGAAGCGGCGCCGCGGAACGCTGAGGCAAATTATTATCTTGGTGAAGCATACTGGGAAAAAGGAGTGCTTGATTCCGCCCGGACATTTCTTGAGCGCGCTTATGACTTCAATGACGAATATGTCCCCAATCTTCTCTCACTTGGGAAACTGTATGCTAAAATCGGACGTTGGGATGACGCCGCAAAGAAATTTGACGAAGCGGCAAAAGTTGACAAAAAAAATCCTGCAATTCCGAATGCCTTTGGTGAAGCGTATCTCAATGCCGATTCTCTCGACAAGGCGATTATCTATTTCTCCAGAGCGAAGGATGATGACAGTGCTTTTGCTGATGCGTATATCGGATTGGCTGAAGCGTATGGCAGGCAGAATATAGGAGTGCTTGCTGTTCAATATTTGAAACAGGCCGCCGATCTTTCCCCCAACTCCGCCGTTATCAGAACAAAATTAGGGAAAGCGTATTATAAGAACAGGCAGTACAACGAAGCGGCACAGGAGTTTCAGAAAGCGATCGATCTTGATCCAAAGAACGCCTCCGTCATTTACGAGCTTGCAGATTTATATTACCGTGCAAAGCTGTACCGGGAATCAGCGCGCTTTTTTGGGATGTATGTGAAGCTGGTTGATACAAATGCTGTGGCGTGGGAAAACTATGCACGGTCACTGTACATCTCTCGCTATTACAAGGACGCTGCTCCTGCCTTGCAGCGAGCCACGAAATTTTTCCCGACACATTTTGATTTGAAACCGATGCTTGCGCATTCTTTATTCGAGGCTGGAGATAGCACACAGTCGCTCGCCTTATACAAAAGCCTGCCGGCGGATTCTCTGACGTATGGAGATTTCGTGCGCATGGGCAAAACATATTTGGACCAAAAAGACACTCTCAATGCCGTGGAGAGTTTTGAGAAGGCAAATACGTTGGACTCGTTGTCGGCCGACGCGTCGGTTGAGCTTGCAGCGATTTATGTTGCACGAAGGGATTTTGAGAAAGCCGCGACAGAATATTCTAAAATTCTGTCTTTTGCTCCAAATAATATAAGCGCACTGTTTTATGGCGGGTTCTCGTACAGCATGATCGGCAAATTTGATACAGCGAAAACGATGTACAAAAAAGTAGTCGAGCTTAAACCCGACTACCCGCAAGGGTATATGTACCTCGGCAGAATGTACCACGCGGAAGATTCGCTCGCGCAGGAAATACAAACATACAATGCCGTGCTGAAGGTGATGGATAGTTTACAGACAGCCGATACGACAGGCGGTGCGGCGGAGAAATATGATCCCATTCGTGTCGATGTGTACCGATCACTGGCGGTGTTGGATTTTACGAGCAAAGAATATGTCGCTGCAATCGAGCATCTGCAAAAGGCTGTAACGTATGAGCCGAAGAATAAAAAAGATGACGAACTTCATTTGTTTTTAGCGCAGATGTACAATTTGGCACGCACAATTAAAACCTTGTCGCCGGACGAAGTAACGGCGTACCGCAAAAAGGCAATTGAAGAATATAAATATGTACTCAAACTGAACCCCCGGAATGAAAAAGCAAGAAAAGAATTAAAAGACCTCGAAGGAAGCTGATACAAGACATAGCAATGCTTCTACAAGAATTTCATCAACGAATACCAACATCAAACAATAAAGGTGACGTATGAGATGTTTTGTGAAAAGTCTGTTCTCAAAAACTGCTGTGGTAATCGCTGCATGCACTGTCGTTGCATTTGCCCTTTCGTCGTGCAGCAAACCGAAGCCTCCTGAGGTAAAAGAGTGGACGCTGTATCAGGATCCGTTTTATGGATTTGAATTGCAGTACCCGAAAGGCTGGCTTGTCAATGCCGAGGCAAACCGGATTCGGTTGTATTCTTCACAAGAAGCCGCTACGCGTTTTTACAATATTTACTCTGACCCGGCTGCTCAAGGTCCCGACGGTGTTGAAGTGACGTTCGGTTTTGAAAAATTCAAAGATGCCGGCACAACGTCCCTTGATTCATTCGTTGTAGAGGCAAAGCAGAGGTTTGCAGATTATAACAGTCAGATCGGTCAGGAGCAGCCCGGAACGCTCGGAGGCGAAACAGGAATAGAAGTTCCGTATAAGACAAAGTTCAGTTCAAAACTTGCTATTTATGGCCGCCGAACGATGGTAATGCGCGACAGCGTTTTCTTCTATGTGAACTTTGCCGGTTTCAATGATGCGTACAATCTTTACAGTGCCGTCTTCGATACAATTCTTTCTTCGATCAAACTGCCGAAATTGAAAACTTCCAAAACCAACGCGGTTGATGAAACGAAGCCGTCGCAAACGTTGACAACCTTTGCAAATGATTTTATCGAGATGAAGTATCCTGACAACTTTGAATATAAGCTTCCGGCGAAGCAAGGTGACCAGATTTTCGCAATCGCCTTTGCAGGGTATCGTCAGGATTGCACGATTGAACTTGATGTTCGTTCCGCCAATAAATGGGACGTTAATAAAATCTTCGATCAGAATAAAGGAATGTTCAAACCGAAATCAACCGGCGACGCCACAATTGACGGCAATCCGGCAAAATATTTAGTATCGTCGCCCGCACCTAAAATTGCACGCCGCGTTTACTTCACAGTAAAGGATAACAAATTCTATCGTGTGATGTTTACATGGTACCAGCCGATGGAAGCCGACTATTGGCCGATTTTCGAGAAAAGCTTGAACTCATTGAAGCTTAAGTGACGGAAGTTTTTCACAGCACTAACCCTGCGAAGGTTCGGCGCCTTCGCAGGGTTTTTTGTAGTTTTTTTATCAGAAGCAAATGGCAGCGGGTAATCACGTTTGTTGAAACTAACGAATGATTTGGATATTTTTGTGAAAAGGAATCCCCAACCCGGGGTGCCTATGTTCACACCAGAAGAACGGAAAGAGCTGATTCGCATTGCGCGAGAAGCGGTGAGCGGGCGTGCAAACGGAAAGCCGGAAACAGCAATAGAAAAAATTGCTGCTTCGGGCAGTAGAACTCCGCAGCTCCTTCAACACGGCGGCGCTTTTGTGACACTGTATAAGAGCGGCGAACTTCGCGGATGTTTGGGATACATCGAATCAGCGCGTTCGTTAAAAGAAACTGTCACTGAGATCGCGTGGAAAGTCGCTGCAGATGATTTTCGGTTTTACCCTGTCGTTGAAAATGAACTTGCGGATATTCGTGTCGAAATCTCAGCACTTTCTCCGCTTCAGAAAATCAGTGATATACAGGAAATTCAAATTGGCAAACATGGACTATTAATTGAAGCAGGCGCCCATCGCGGACTTCTTTTGCCGCAAGTTGCTGAAAAATATCACTGGGATCGCGAGCAATTTCTTGAAGAGACATGTGTAAAAGCAGGCGTCCCGCGCGATACATGGAAAAAACCGACGGCGCGTATTTTTATTTTTTCTGCCGAGATTATAGAAGAAAAAAATGATTGACCAGTCTTTCATACGTCCCCCCGCCGCAGCCGGAATGTTTTATCCCGACGATGCAGACCAATTGCGCAACGAAGTGAGCGGTTTGATTTCCAGCGAACCACCGATAAAGTTAAGCGGCTCCGTTTTTGCGCTTGTCGTTCCTCATGCAGGGTACATGTATTCCGGCTACACGGCAGCACGAGCATTTGCTCTGCTGCAAGGATTGAAAATCGGTACTATTGTTCTTGTAGGACCGAGTCATCGTGAATATTTTGACGGGATTTCAGTTTTCCCCGGTGCTGCGTACCAAACACCGCTGGGCACTGTTGTTGTTGACGAAGAGATGAGAACGGAGATGCTGCAAAAATTTTCAGTTGTGCAATGCTCGATTCAAGGACACCGCGGCGAACATTCATTGGAAGTGCAGCTTCCGTTTATTCAACATGTCGCGCACGAAAGCAAAATTCTTCCAATCATTATGGGCGACCAGCGGCGGAATTATTGTACACAATTGGCGGAAGTGCTCGCAGAGACTGTGCGGGGAAAAAATGCTCTTCTTGTCGCGAGTTCTGATTTGTCTCATTATTATCCGTATGAAGTTGCTCAAGGAATTGATGCAGTTGCTCTTTCTTCCTTGCGGCAGCTTAACGAAGAACAATTGATGCATGATCTCGAAACGGAACGAGCCGAAGCGTGCGGCGGCGGCCCGATCGTTACAGTGCTTTCCGCTGCGAAAATAATAGGAGCAGACAAATGCTCAATTCTTCATTCATGTAACTCCGGTGACATTACAGGCGACCGTGATACCGTTGTCGGATATGTATCAGCCGCATTGTGGAAGCACGCCTCGTGAATTTGAAAAACAGCCGTGTCTATGTTATCGGTGCAGGATCTGTGGGAAGCGCGCTCGCTGTTGCGCTGCGGCGCTGCGGCGTTCGAATCGAAGGTGTGTTTAGCCGCCGTGCAATCTCTGCGGACCTGTTGAAGAAAAAAGTTCGTGCAAAAGTTTCCGGCACCTTTGCCGAGATTTCCTTTGGAGAAAAATTTTCTGACACAGAAAGTGGAATTGTGATCATTGCCGTTCCTGATGATGCAGTGACAGATGTTGCACGTCAGATTGCATTGCTTCATCGTGATTATCGCAGCTTTGTTTTTTTCCACACTTCAGGTACGCTTGCGAGCACTGCGTTAGAACCGTTGAGGAAGCGCGGTGCGGCGGTCGGTTCTTTTCATCCGCTGCAAACGTTTCTTAAAAAAAACGGTGAAACAGCAAGCTTCAAAGGAATATGGATTGCCGTTGAAGGGGACCGTCGTGCGCGCGAAGTTGGAAAGTTTCTTGCGAAGAAAATCGGCGCACGATTGTTCAGTGTAGATTCACAGCTGAAAAAATTTTATCATATTGCGGCTGTGTTCGCTTCAAATTATTTTGTTACATTGTTGTCAGCGGTAGAGACGCTGGGCGCACAAGCGAAATTGCCTAAGCGAAAAATTATTGAAATCTTTGAGCCGCTCATTATACAAACATTGAACAATGTGAAACAATACGGAGCGGCAAGCGCTCTTACCGGGCCGATCAAACGCGGCGATATTCGCACCATTCAGAAGCATCTTGAAGCACTTTCTGGAAAAAAGAATCGTCACATCCTGACGCTTTATGCGGCGTTGGGTCGGGAAACGCTCCTGCTCGCGAAACAATTGAAAATCCGTCGTATCTCATCTTTTGGCGGAAAGAAATAATTATAATGGTTGACTACCACACTCATAACGTATTGTGCAAACATGCTGATGGAGAAATTGAAGCGTACATTCTTCGCGCTATTGATTGCGGTCTGAAGGAAATCGGGTGTTCGGATCATTCTCCGATGCCGAACGATTTTGATGCGCCGCATCGGATGACGGTTGAGCAATTTTCTTCGGTGTACAAACCAACGGTGCTGAAGCTAAGGGAAAAATATAAGGGAAAAATCGCCGTGAAGTTTGCGCTTGAAGGAGATTTTTTCCCCGGAACTGAGGAATGGGTGAAGAACTTCAACATGCAGCAGCCGTTTGATTATGTCATCGGCTCCGTTCATTATCTTGGCGAATGGGGATTTGATAATCCGATCTTCGTTCATAAATATGAAGAGCGCGATATTGATCAAACGTATGAGCTATATTACGATCACATCAAACGTTCCGCATCCGCCGGAGGCGGACACTTGTTCGACATTCTCGGCCATTGTGACCTTGTAAAAAAATTCGGACATCGTCCCACACGCAATATGGAAGAAGTGCTGCGTGAAGTTTTTAAGGTGGTGAAAGCCGCAGATATGGCGGTCGAAATCAATACATCAGGATTGAGAAAACCTGTGAAAGAAATTTATCCAAGTGAACAGATTTTGCAAATTATACACGATTACAACATTCCATTAGCACTCGGCTCGGATGCGCATTCTCCCGGCGACGTCGGGCGCGATTTTAATATTGCCCGCCAGCTTATTGAAAAATATGGCGGGGGAAAAATTTCTGTCTTTACAAATCGTCAGCGAAGTGAAGTGAGAATAACATAACTCCCAGCTTTTAATTTTTCATTCTTAATTTTTAATTTAACTTATGAAAGCACTCATTGCATCGGGCGGACGCGGAACGCGGCTTCGTCCGATTACACACACGCAGAATAAACATCTCATTCCAATTGCGAACAAGCCGATTCTTCATTACGCTATTGAAGCCGCCGCAAATGCCGGCATCAAGGAAATCGCTATCGTGCATAACGCAGACAGCGCAGAAGTTCCGAACGCCATCGGCGATGGCAGCCGCTGGAATGTAAAGATCACGTACATTCCGCAGGAAACACCCGGTGGATTGGCGCAGGTAGTGATGCTTGCAGAAAAATTTGTCAACGGTGATGAATTTATTTTTTATCTCGGTGATAATATGGTTGTCGGCGGTGTGAAGCGGTTCATTGATGAATTTAAAGCATCGAAGTGCAACTGCTGGCTGACGCTGTCGAAAGTGAAAGACCCGGAACGGTTCGGCGTTCCGGAAATTGTGAAGAATCGTATTGTGAGCGTTGAGGAAAAACCAAAGCATCCGAAAAGCCAGTTCGCTGTTGCCGGAATCTATATTTATGATCGCCATATTTTCGAAGCGTGCAAAGCAATTAAGCCGAGTGCGCGGGGTGAATTGGAGATTTCCGATGCGCATCAATATCTTATTGATAAAGGATTTTCGGTCGGGTTCAGTGAGATCACCGGCTGGTGGAAAGATACCGGAAAGCCGCTCGATCTTCTTGAAGCAAACCGTTTGATTCTCGACAACATCACACCTCTTGTCAGCGGTGACGTGGACGCAAAGTCAACCGTTGCGGGGAAAGTAATTATTGAAGAAGGTGCAAAAATTATTGACAGCGTTGTACGCGGTCCCGTTATCATCGGCCGGAATTGCGTGATCGAAGAAAGTTATATCGGTCCGTTTACCGCAATCGGCAACAACACGGTGGTGAAGAAAAGTGAAATTGAATACAGCATTGTTTTGCGCGACTGTAAGATCAACAGCGTTGGCATTCGAATTGAAGGCAGCATTCTCGGAAACGATGTCGAAGTGGTCGAAGCTGCCGGCAGGCCAAGGGTTCATCGGTTTATGATCGGCGATCAGAGCCGCGTGGAAGTCGCGTAACGTTCAATTGAAAATCAAGCCGAAGGCATGATGGAAAATACGTTGGATAAACGGGTGTGGCTGCTTCTCGTTCTTGCCGTTATCGCGGTAGTGCTTGTTGTCGTTAACGATAAACGCGGAACAAGTCCGACAAATGCCGGGACTGTGATGGAGGCGATGGGAAATGGTCAAATGCTAAACGCCATCCAGCGTATTGTGGATTCAACGCTGCAGAAAATGGGTGCAGTGAAAGTCCGGCGGACAAAAATTGTTGTGGATAGCAAAACATCCTCACGTATAGAAGTGAGAGCAGAGATGCCGGCGCGTTTTGAGACGATACGATTGTTGACAACGTTGAAAGATTCACTTGCCCGCTTTGGCGTTCGTGTCGCGGCGACAGAAAATCTGAAAGATGCAACATCGTCGGTTCATCTTATTGATCATCAGCCCCAAGGTGGTTTGCAACAAGTGTTTGAAAGCATTGTTATTTCCCGTGAGAAAATTCAGAAAGGAGTTTCACCATTAGTAAGCAGGAAGCGAAAGGCAGTTCTTCACAAAGCACAGTGATGGATAAGATCGTGTCGCTCGCCAAGCGGCGCGGTTTCGTTTTTCAATCGAGTGAGATTTACGGCGGACTTAACGGCTGCTGGGATTACGGTCCGCTCGGTGTCGAGCTGCTTAATAATTTGAAGCAGGCGTGGTGGCGTTCAATGACGCTGCGCGAAGATATTGAAGGAATTGACGCATCAATTCTCATGCATCCGCGAGTGTGGGAAGCATCGGGGCACGTCGCGAATTTCACCGATCCGATGGTAGATTGTAAGCAGTGCAAAGCGCGGTACAGAACAGATGTATTGATTGATGATTTATCCGTGAAAAAGAAAAAAGAAATTCTTCGTGGATTGTATAAAGAAGATTTTGAGGGGCAACAGTCGGACGAGAAAATACTCGCGGAATTTTCAAAACGAGTTGTCGGCGACGAAATAATTGCAAAAATTATCCGTGAACTTATTGCGTGCCCCAACTGTGGAAACAAAGGCACTTTCACTGAAGCCCGTCAATTCAATCTTATGTTCAAAACATTTGTCGGTCCGGTAGAAGATACAAATAATGTCGTCTATCTTCGCCCTGAAACGGCTCAGGGAATTTTTGTGAATTTTCTGAATGTGTTGAATGCATCGCGCCAGAAACTTCCGTTCGGCATCGCGCAGATCGGGAAAGCATTCCGCAACGAGATCAATACGAAGAATTTTCTTTTTCGCACACGCGAATTCGAGCAGATGGAAATGCAGTATTTTGTGAAGCCGGGTTCGGAGGACACATGGTTCGAATACTGGCGCGAAGAGCGATTGCAATGGTTTCTCAATCTCGGAATGAAACGCGAACAACTGCAATGGCATAAACACGAAAAGCTCGCGCATTATGCCAAAAATGCGTACGACATTGAATTTCAATTTCCATTCGGATGGGGGGAGGTTGAAGGAATTCACAGCCGGACGGATTATGATCTGTCGCGCCACGAAGAATATTCCGGCAAGAGCATGAAATATTTTGACGAGCAGTCGAAAGAAAAATTCACGCCGTATGTTATCGAAACATCCATCGGCGCGAGCCGCTCGTTCATGGCATTCTTGTGCGCGTCGTATGATGAAGAAATGGTGGAAGGTGAAATGCGCACGGTGCTTCATTTGCATCCAGCACTTGCGCCGATGAAAGCCGCTGTGCTTCCGCTTGTCAATCGCGAAGGTATGGACGATATTGCGCGTCAGCTGGCGAAAGATTTGCAGAAATCGTTCCGCGTCTTTTACGATGACAGCGGCGCGATCGGGCGGCGCTACCGGCGGCAGGATGAAATCGGAACGCCGTACTCGTTTACCGTTGATTCACAAACACTGCAGGATCGCACGGTAACGGTACGCGAGCGCGATTCGATGAAACAGGAACGGCTGCCGATTGATGCCGTGAAAAATTATTTAAGTGAACATCTCCGCCATGAAGCTGGCGGTTAAATTCCGGTGACTCAATGAATATTTTTTACAATTCAGAAGAACAGAACCTCCGCGCCGGATGGCGTATGGCGATTTTTCTTGCGGCACTGGCGGCTGGATTGATGGCGGTGAATCCGCCTCTCTTGTGGATTTTAAAACATTTTTCATGGCTTCCCAAGCCGTTTGCAAACGAATTTATTTTCTACGGAGCATTGCTGCTGATAACTTTTTTGATCATTCATTTTCTCGAAAAGCGGCCGTTTGATTCCCTCGGACTTGCGGCAAACGGCAGAGTGCTGAAGGAACTTGGCCAGGGTTTTCTTCTCGGCGGCGGAATGATCACGGTAGTTTTTGTGACTGAATACAGCATGGGAATCATTTCGCTGACATTCAAACCGCTCAGCGCAGTAGAAGTTTTCCAGTACACATCTGAAAGTATCGGAATTTTTGTACTCGGCGCGTTCGGTGAAGAATTATTGTTCCGCGGTTATCTTTTTCAAACGCTCACTGAAGGTGCCGGCAAAATAATTTCTGTCGCAGCCTTTGCAATTTTTTTCGGCGTCGCGCATTCCTCAAATCCGCACGTCACGTTTTTTTCAATGGCGAACATAGCACTTGCCGGTGTGCTTTTGTCGCTGGCATATTTGAAAACTCGGTCGCTCTGGTTTCCCATTGCGCTTCATTTCACGTGGAATTTTTTAATGAATCACATCTATTCGTTTCCCGTCAGCGGAATTCAATTCAGCCAATACCAGCTTGGAGTTCTGATTCAATCCGGTCCGGAGTGGCTGACAGGAGGAACATTTGGCCCTGAAGGCGGAGCGCTGGCAACGCTTGTGTTGATCGGAGGAACAGCATTCATCTATTTCTCGCCGTGGATTCTGGTTTCTGAAAAAGCGTGGCTCAAGGAACAATGGCTTGCCGCGAGAATGCAAACCGCCGCCGAGAATACAATCGCCGGAGATACCCCGGTGGGATCTTCGACCGGAACCAATTAAAAATTCGCCGTGACGAAAAGTGCGTCGTAGATCATTCAACACAATCCTGCTGTTATTCTTCCTTATCTTTTCCCAAGGGAAAGCGCAATGGATTACTTCGCCGGATTTTGATGAACACACGCGCAAGGGAATTGATCATGTGTACAATCTTGAGTTTTCCCAAGCCGACTCTGATTTTTACTATTTAACGCGAACGTACCCTGACCATCCGGCAGGGTATTTTTTCCTTGCGATGGTGGATTGGTGGAAAATGCTTTTGGATCTTGACAACACATCGTTGGATGATGATTTCGTGGATAGGCTCGATGTTGTTATAGATAAATGCGACAAGATTCTTGACAAAAAGCCAGATGATATCACTGCACTTTTTTTCAAAGGAGGAGCGCTCGGTTTTCGCGGAAGGTTGAGAGCGAATCGCGGCAACTGGCTCAGAGCTGCGAACGACGGGCGGCTTGCGCTCCCGATTGTTCAGAAGGCGTACAAAATTGCGCCAGACAACGACGATATTCTTCTTGGCATCGGAATTTATAATTATTATGCCGAGGTCATTCCCGAAGAATACCCGATTGTCAAACCGCTGATGCTGGTCTTTCCTTCCGGCGATAAACAGAAAGGCATCGAAGAGCTTATCGAAGCATCGCTTCATGCAAAGTACGCTGCCGTCGAAGCATCGTATTTTCTCATGCAGCTCTATTACACGTTCGAGCATCAGTACGATAAAGCGCTTGGAATTGCGCTCCGGTTGTCCGCGAAATTTCCGAAGAATGTTTTGTTCCAGCGCTATGTCGGAAGATGCTATGTGAGTCTCAATAATGCGGATTCTGTGCTGGCAACATTTCAGGATATTCTTACACGCTGCGATGCGCCGCATCCGTTAACCGGATATGGAAGCAGTGCGCGCCGCGAAGCGCTCTATTATCTCGGCGTGTATACCATGATGAAAGGAAACTACGATAAGGCACTGCAATATTTTTACAATTGCGACAAGGAAAGCCGTGCGCTCGATGCCGACGGTGCGTCCGGCTTTATGGCGATGACGAATCTCAAAGTCGGAATGATTTATGACCTGCAAAAAAAGCGTGACTATGCCGTGCAGCAATATCGAAAAGTTCTCGATATGAAAAACTTCGGTACGTCGCACGACCAGGCCGAACAATATTTGGAAAGCCCATATAAGCAATGACACTTTCGCTCTCAGTCATCATTCTTGGTATTATTGTTACCGCCGCCGAGATTCTCGGGGGAAGTCTGGCAGTGTTAAAACGAGAATGGACCAACCGGATGCAGGGATATCTCCTCGCACTCGGCGCCGGGTTTATTCTTGCACTTGTCATCATTGATCTTATACCGGAAAGTATTCAAGGAATCGGAATCGGTGCGTCGTTGTGGGTGCTGACCGGGTTCAGCATTATGCATTTTGCCGAACACACCATTGTTGGGCATTTGCACTTCGGCGAGGAAACGCATTCCGATGTGATGATCTCACGCGTTGCAAGCTACTCCGCTTTTTGGGGATTGTTCATCCATGCTTTTTTTGACGGACTTTCTATTGCGGCAGGAATGCAATACAACGTTTCGCTCGGAGTAATGATTTTTATCGCTATTTTACTTCATAAAATTCCGGAAGGCCTGACTGTCGCGTCCATTATGCTTGCGGCAGATCGTCCGCGGAAAAATGCCTTCTGGGCTTCTGCGGGAATCGGTGCTGGAACAATGCTGGGAATTTTCACGACGTTTTTTTTGACGGATGTCAGTGTTCACATTGTAGGCTTTGCTTTTGCTTTTTCTGCCGGTGCCGGATTGTATGTCGGAGCGAGCGACTTGATTCCTGAAGTGAATCGCTCTGGAAATCGAATTACGCCGGTGGTTGTGTTTGTGGGAATGCTGCTATTTTATTTGAGTTCGCTCGCCGTGGGAACAACGCTGGGAAGGTAAATCTCAAAAGTTGTCATCGTACGCTTTAGTGTACCATCCATTGTTTAAAATCCCGCTAAAAATGTACGGGAATAACCGGTGTTTCTTACAAATTCATCGCAACCGAAACCTGATTGATGTTTCCGATATTTCCCAACGAAACGTATGCGTAATCGAACCGGAACGTTTCCAGCACTATGCCGCCGCCTAATGAGAATCCCGCGAGTCCGTTTGTTGTGCCGAGTTGCAAATCCGATCTTCGTTCATTCTGAAATCCGAAACGGAAGCGAAGCGGCTTGCTCAGCGTAAATTCTCCGCCGACGGAAAATGCTCTGAACCGCTGGATGAATGAATCTTGTGTTTCGTTGAGTTTGTGAAAATTAACGCTGAGAAGAAGCGGGAGATGCTGCGGCTTGATCGTTCCTCCGATTGTAATATCGAGCGGAAGGCTTTCACGCGTATCGTAATATGAACTAAGCTGCGTTCCAAGGTTTGAGATACTGATTCCAAGTGTTATCGGGTTCAGTCCCGGAATGGAATATATCGCACCGGCATCTAATGCAACTGCGGTAGAATGTACATCGGCGATGGAAGAATAAATAAACTTTGCGTTAACGCCGAGATTTAAATTTTCTTCCGGCGTATAACCGTAGCCGACCAGCATTGCAAATTCCCCTGCGCTGAATGTACCGAGCACGTTTTGTAAATCGTCCGTTCTGTCGAACGTTCCCCAGTTGATATAGTTCAGGCCGATGCCGAATGTTCCTATATCATTATATTGCTGTCCGTACGCTGCATAGCCTGCGTTGACATCAAGCAAATGTTTTGTGAAGCCGAACGATGCCTGCGGCTGTCCGAGCGTTGCAAGCGCGGCCGGATTGTAGAACATCGTATTGATATCGTTCTGGATTGAAACGAAACTTCCCGCCATTGCTGCTGAGCGTGCAGAAACATCGCTGCGCAGAAATTCGTATGTCGAATTATCGCTCGCGTGCGCGGAATATGTGAGAAAAAGAAAAACTGCCGCAAAGAAAATAATTCTCTGGCTGCATGACATTGGAGTGTTCATGATTGTTGCCTTTAAAAAATAAATTAATGCAGTTCTTTGAGCGGCATTCCGTCCACTGAATGAGAGTATGAAATGCCGAGCACATGTGCAAGCGTCGGTGCAATATCTACACTGTGAATTCTGCGCGAAATATGTTCCGGTTTCATCTCTGTATTCCAAAAGACAATAGGAATATGCGTATCGTACCGGTATGTTGAGCCGTGAGTCGTTCCGGTGCTGCGGGAAGCAATGAGTGTGTACGGCGCATAACGAATTTGATAATCTTCGCCCCGCGGTTCGTAATAGCTTCGCCGGAAATAGTCAAGAAATGGCCGCGGCGCAGCTTCCGGGTTTGTTAATTCCCGTCTGAAATAGACATCGGCAACACCGGGAATTGAAAGCAAACCGTTGCGCACCGCACTCTCGAGTTGCAGACTGTCAACTCCGGTATGTTCCGCTGCATTATAATTGAGGAAGCCGCTTTCTTCAAACAATGATTCGTGTATGTTCCACTTCGCTTGTAATGCTTTGTCAAGAGAATCAAGTCCGGGCTTGATTTGTTTCTTGAAAATGATTCTCTCCGGAACGACATGTTCAATCGTTGCTCCGACTTTAATCTCCTCTGTTGTTTCGTGAGCGATCTCTGTTAGATATTCAGGGAACGGCAGCACGCCGTGATCGGCAGTGAGCACGACGAGAATGTGAGAGCGTCCGATAATTTTTTCCGCGGATTCAAAGAATGCTCCGAGCGCGCTGTCAAGGCGAAGCATATTGTCATGCATTTCTCTGCTATTCGGACCGAAACTGTGTCCGATGTAATCTGTGTTTGAAAGACTCAGGCACAACAAATCGGTAACGCCGCGCGTGCCGAGCTGTTCTTTGCGGATCGCTTCCTTGGCAAAATCCAATACAAGCATATCACAGTACGGGCTGATCATTATTTCTTCTGATTTGCGCAGCGGATCAAAAACGTGCGGGAAGCTTTTCGATTTCCCCCACCAGTTGTTTTCAGCGCTGAAGGAATCCGGTTCGTCACCTGCATATATTTTTTCCGGGCGCATCAGCGTCCACGCATCGGGCACGTGCTTTTCAATCCAGCCGGAGTTGTTGAATGCGTGAACCCACGGCGGAATGTTCTTCGCATAATAATCTGACGTTACCATGTGTCCCGCATTTCTGTCATACCAAAAAGCGAAGTCGGGATGTTTTCCTCCCATGAGAATTGCGGCGCGGTCCTTTCCCGAAGCGGTAATCACTTTCGATTGCGGCGACGCGCTTTTCAGCCAGTCGCCGATTCCGGTAACGAGAAGATTGTGCGGAGAGAATCCGCCGCCTTCTCCATCAACAGGTCCGGCACTTGAATCTTCAACACAATACACTGCCTTTCGTGTCAACGGATCAATCCATTCGTTTTCCTGAATTCCGCTTGTTCGTGGATACGAACCGGTGCTCATCGAAGCGTGGCCCAAACACGTTACGCTGGAAGCGTAGTTGAGATCGGCATTTGTGTAAAACACGCCTTGTGAATAAAGCTGCTTCAGTCCGCCGGTAAATTCATGCGCAAAACGTGTGAAATAATCTTCGCGCATCTGATCAACCGAAATGAAAATGATGAGCTGCGGCTTTTCGGTTTTTGGTGCTGCCGGGTAGACGGATAATGAAAATGCGAGGCTGAGGAGAAATATTTTGATGCAGTGCTTCATACGAGTTGCTGTGGGCGTTTCAGGATACAATTGTAAAAAACATATTCCAATATAGGATTTTTCTTTGTATCTTAAAAGCCCATAAGAGAAATGACAGTATTCTATGTTTGCAAATCAAACCCAAGGGGGCTTTCAATAGGAGGAAGATATGGATAATTACAGAACAACGCTTTTGAAGCGGCTGACTTCGCTTTTGTTGTTTGTGTGTGCCGCTGCGACGCTCGCTTTTGCACAGTCCCAAGGGGATCTTCGACCGAAGACAATTACAGTTCTTCATACCAACGATATTCACGCATCGTTCATTCCGCATGAAGCATTTTGGGTGAAGAAAAATCCGAAACCCATGGTCGGCGGCTTCAACGAATTATCGTTTGCCGTTGACAGTCTGAGAAAAGTGAAACCGGCAACGCTTTTGCTCGATGCCGGCGATGTGATGACTGGAAATCCGATCACTGAATACACGTACGACGGTGCTTACGGCGGCGCGCTGTTTCACATGATGGATATGATCGGCTACGATGCGTGGTGTCTCGGCAATCATGATTTCGACATCTCACAGGAAAATTTATTGAAGCTGACGCACATCGCAGATTTCCCGACGCTTTCCGCAAATGTTGTCAATACCGATGGAAAATTCCCGCTTCATAACAAGCCGTATCAGATTTTCGAACGCGGCGGCTTGAAGATCGGCGTCATCGGAATTATCCTTCAAGGCTTGTCTCACGAAGTGAATCAAAATAATCTTGTAGGCATCAAAGTCTTGTCGCCGGTTGAAACGACGCAAAAATATATCGACGAACTGAAACCAAAGACCGACATCATCATTGCGCTGACGCACGAAGGAGTTCAAGACGATTCCGAGCTTGCCGAAAATGTGTCCGGACTTTCGGTGATTGTCGGCGGGCATTCGCATACACGGCTTACAAAACCGAAAGTCGTAAATGGTGTTCTGATTGTGCAGACGGGCTCCAATTGTGAAAATCTCGGCGTGCTTAACCTTACTGTGGAGAACGGCCACGTCACCGCATACGACGGAAAATTACTTCCGTTGTGGTACGATTCAGCCCGCCCGAAGACGGCGCTGTCAACATTCATAGATTCTGTTCAACAGGGAATTGAAAAAGATTACCGCCAAGTGATTGGAACGCTAAAGGGCGATTGGGTTCGAAAAGAAGGCGAGAGTGCAATCGGTAATTTCATTGCGGCGGCACAGCAGAAAGCGGCTCATGCCGATGTCGGATTTATGAATAACGCCGGCATCCGGAAAAATGTCCCCGCCGGACCGATCACAAAACAGGATTTGTTTGAAGTGCTGCCGTTCCGCAACGTGCTCGTGACGTTTCAGCTTTCTGGAAAAGAGCTGAAGACAATCATCACGCGTTATCTTTTAGGACATTCCTCAATTCAAATTTCTGGAATTGATTGCACGTTCAAGAAGCACAATGACGGCATCGAAATTCTTTCGATGAAGGTGAACGGCAAAACGTTCGATGAGAATAAAACATACATCGGCGCTGCGAGCGATTATCTTGTCGGCGAAGCGAAGCGGTATTTGGGGATAGAGATTCAACAGCCGGCCTATTTACAGCAGACGGTTTTTGCCGCAATTGAAAAAGCGGTACGCGAACAGAAAACAATCACGCCGACGGAAGAGAAACATTTTGTCGAAGTGCAATAACGTTACACAAAGTCACGCAACCTAAAAACATTGGATGAATGAATTGCTCGATACATGGATAGGTGTTTTTCGATTTTCCAACAATCCGGTAATCCATTAATCCTATTTTAATCACAGGAGTGAATATGAATGCTGCTCATTTTCCAATTCTTATCATTACCGGAAGGCCCGCGGCGGGCAAATCGGAAGTCATTGATTTTCTCAAGAAGTGCGACCCGAAGGAACGGCTCGAGCGATTTCACATTGCGAACTTTGAAGAGCTCGATGATTTCGTCTATGTCTGGGAAACGTTCGAAGCCGACGATATTCTGACGAAGCACGGCAAGCCGCGCAAATGGACCGATGAAAAATATTGGTTCAACGATCATTTTATCTGGAATCTGTATATCGAGCGGATTTCGCTGGAATACCGGAAAAAGCTTGCACGCAATCCGCACTACCACGATGCGATGACGACGCTTGTGGAATTTGCGCGGGGCGGCGACAACGGAATTTTTGAAGCGATGACCTATTTGCACGAAGATATTCTGAAACATGCGGCATTGATGTATATCCGCGTTTCGTACGAAGAATCGGTCCGCAAGAATCACCGCCGCGCACGAAAAGGAATGGAGGATTCGATTCTTTATCATTCTCTTCCCGATGAGAAGATGGAATTTTATTACAAGACGAACGACTGGGAGAAATTGGAAGCGAAGGATAAAAATTTCATTGATGTAAATAGCTGCAAAATTCCCTACGCAGTGTTTGAGAACGAACCGGAAAAAACTCTGGACCCGAAATTGATTGGCGACGAATTGGAACGAGTGACAACGAAGCTGTGGAGTTTGAAGAAGTAACGGCTAATCGAATCCTCATGTTATTTCCAATCTCTGTTTAGAAACGGAATGTTGGAGAAGCGCTGCTTCGCTGAGAGTGAATGAGAATTACACATTGAAACAGTGTTTCAATGTTATTGACTTACTAATCCCGAAGAGACCCATTCGGGACGTTGGTAACGGGATTGAAGACTTTCGAAAGTCCGGCGGCGGAGAATGTCGTTATCCCGTTAAGTTCTTGCAAAAATCTTTAAACTCTTTGCGGTTGGCTGTGTGCGTTTTTTGGTAGATGTTCCGTGTGTGTGTTTTTACAGTATTGAGTGAAATGAACAGCCTGTCGCAGATTTGCGTGTTGCTGTATTCACTGAGCAGCAATCCGGCAACGTCCTTTTCCCTGTTCGACAATTCGTAAGAACCCTGAAGGCATTCCAACAAAGTTGTGGTATCACTTAGCTCATTGTACACTACGAGATAAGCGATCACATCATTAAATTCGTTTCTTAATCCCGATATACTGATTCGTACATTTATCGTAGTTTTCGTGCTCGTATTGCATTCGGTTTCAAACGATGCAGAATAACGCGCGTCTGTTCTTATCTTATTCATCTCTTGTTCTACCAGAGCGACATTTGTAAACACCTTTTCGTATCCTGCCCCTTCCAAATCTTTTGGTGTAAATCCATTGAATGATATTTTCGCCCTGTTGAGCCATAGTATTTTCTTCTCGGGAGTAATCATCAATGCTTCGGTCTGCAGGAACGAGGACAAATTTGCAAGGAGACTGCTTGCAGAAAGCTTTTCAGGATGATATTTCTGAACTGCAAATACGATGAGGAACATTGCAACATTGCCGGCATACGATAACAGGAATTCTGTAGGAAATTTGAACCATGAAAGAATGGCATACGGGAGTGTGGTGAAAATGCCTCCCCAAATAAAATTTATCAGTATGACGTGTGCAAGTTTTTGTATCCGGTAATTTTCCGTGTGCTGCCTGATTGCAAGCAAGGTTATTATCAGTGCCAGCACACCTGAAACCAGATATGTATGAAACGCCCAGAAGAACCAACTGTCGGGATTCATTTCTGCGCCCCATCCCCACCATGCGAGATAATATTCTTTAAAAATGGTGTAGCCATTCAGCAGAAAGGCAATGATGATCGCGCCAACTACATAGAGGTAAGCAAGAACAAACATCCGCCGCTTTGCCCTGTCCTTCATTAATGCAATAATGGTGTGATAGCTCAAAGGCGTAATCAATCCCCAAAACGCGGTCCTAATTCTCAGCAGGGAGGACAATTCATTTATGTCATGCTGGCTCTGAATGATTACCTGCACAACGCCGTAGGCTGTAAGCGTGAAGAGCAATGCCAAAAAGACCTTAATGCCCCTGTTGTGCCAGCCAAGCAGCGCGACATAAATAGTGAGAGCAAAACAGACTGTCGGCGGAATAACGCTTAGGATTGAAGGAAGCAGCATCTCGATTTGGCTTTTTGGGAACAATAATAACGATAATTAAAACAAAAATCACCCTCAGGGGTGATGCGGAAACGATTATGGCGTTGTATCTTCATGCAGTCTTTCTGACAGCTGCGCCGCCAGCGCAGCAGTAAAAAAATTAAAAACCTCCGGAATTTCTCGCAAGCGAAGTGCCGGAGGTTTTTTGTTTTTTGAAGGAACACAATTTGTTTTATGCAGCTTCAGTTCGTTAACTAAAAAAGGAGTAAAAGATGAAACATTTTCACCGCATTAAACTTTTTGCTTCCATGTTCTTGCTTGGCATGAGCACCATGGCATTTGCTCGGGTAACGGGCAGCAAGCAAGCATCGCCGCAAAACGTGATGCAGAAACACCCCGGCAAGTTCCAGCACCAAAGGCAGCCATTCGGAGTGAAACATAATTCTTCACCCGGCATAAAAAACAGAATGTCACTCTCCTCTCCGTCGTCCATGCTTGACTCCACATTCGGCACGAACGGCAGCGTGAGTAATTTCATTTCGGGAGGCGGCAGCACCATTGACATTGCAAATTCCATTGCCATACAAAGTGATGGAAAGATCGTTGCGGGGGGGTATTCTTCTGACGGTTCAGGAACCGCGTTTGCCATTGCCCGGTATAATACAGACGGCACGCTGGACACCACATTCGGCACAAGCGGCAGCGTGAGGAATTACATTTCGGGAGGCAGCGGCACAAGTGACATTGCAACTTCCATAGCCATACAAAGTGATGGAAAGATTGTTGCGGGGGGGTATTCTTATGACGGTTCAGGAACCGCGTTTGCCATTGCCCGGTATAATACAGACGGCACGCTGGACCCCACATTCGGCACGAACGGCAGCGTGAGGAATTACATTTCGGGAGGCGGCGGTGATGATGACGATGCATATTCCATTGCCATACAAAGCGATGGAAAGATCGTTGCTGGGGGGTATTCTGATGACGGTTCTTATAATAGCTACGCTTTTGCCATTGCCCGATACGATACAGACGGCACGCTGGACACCACTTTCGGCACGAGCGGCAGCGTGAGGAATTACATTTCGGGAGGTGGCAGCACATATGACGAGGCATATTCCATTGCCATACAAAGCGATGGAAAGATCGTTGCAGGCGGATATTCTCTTGACAGTTCAGGGAACTGCGCTTTTGCCGTAGCACGATACAATACAGACGGCACGCTGGACAACACATTCGGCACAGGAAGCGGCAGCGTGAGGAATTACATTTCGGGAGGCGGCGGCAATGATGACAAGGCATATTCCATTGCCATACAAAGTGATGGAAAGATTGTTGCGGGGGGGTATTCTGATTACCAGTTGGGATGGACTGCGTTTGCCATTTCCCGATACGATACAGACGGCACGCTTGACCCCACATTCGGCACAAGCGGCAGCGTGCTTAATCACATTGAGGGGGGCGGCGGCAATGATGACAAGGCAATGTCCATAGCCATACAAAGTGATGGAAAGATCGTCGCAGGGGGAGCTTCTGCTGACGCTTCATCTAACTACGTTTTTGCCATTGCACGAGACAATACAGACGGAACGCCGGACAATACATTCGGTGCGGGCGGCAGCGTGAGTAATTTCATTTCGGGAGGCGACAGCAGCTATGCCGTGGCAAATTCCATAGCCATACAAAGTGATGGAAAGATCGTTGCAGGGGGATGTTCTAAAGACGCTTCAAACCATTACGCATTTGCCGTTGCACGATATTACAGCATGCCCGCTGCTGATGCATCCGTAGCCGTAAATGTAACACAGACAACCGCAACCCTCCAAGGCATGGTGTTTCCCAATAGTATAAGCGCCACGGTACAATTTTTATACGGAACGACCTCAGGAGTTTATTCAGACAGCGTGAGCGGATCTCCTTCGACCGTGGATGGAAACACAGCCACTTCGGTCTCTGCTTCGCTTACGGGACTTGCCAACGGAACCACGTATTATTACCGTGTGTCGGGAACGAGCAGTTCACCGGCAAATTATTTTGTGAGCACCGAACAGAGCTTTACGTCGATATCCTCCTCGGCGGGGAACACACTGCTGTTTGACGGCGCCAATGACTACGTTGATGTTCCATATGCTGCGGTGTTGAATCCCTCTGGTGATTTCACGGTTGAATTCTGGGCCCGGTGCGACGGAAACGATGGCACGCGAAGGGAGCCTCTCAGCAGCATCAACGGCTCATTCAACGGCTACACCTTCATGGCATTTTCAGACAACACATGGCTATTTGCATGCAATGGATCCGCTCTGTATGGACCGGCAATTCAAGATGGGCAATGGGCGCACTTAGCCGCGGTCCATGATGGCACGGCAAACACATTCACGTTCTACGTAAACGGAACAGCTTACGGGCCGGCCGACGCCTCCGGCTACGTAGCAAATACAAGTGTTGATTTTTTTCTTGGTGAAGATCAAAATCTGGGTAACAACTCTTGGTTCAAAGGCGCACTTGATGAAGTACGCGTGTGGAATGTAGCGCGCACTCAGGCAGAGATTCAGGCGACTATGAACACAGCGCTTAATGGCGATGAGACGGGACTCGTCGCTTACTGGCAGCTCAATGAATCCGGAACAAACACGACCGCGCATGATTGGGTAGGAGACAATAACGGCACACTCAACAACTTCAATTTTGATGCAACAGACGGCTGGATAAGCAGCGACAGTCCATTGCCGGTAGAACTTACATCACTCACAGCAACACTGCTCAACAGCAGCAACGCGGAATTGAAATGGACAACGGCAACCGAGGTGGAGAATGCAGGATGGGAAGTAGAACGCAGGTTAATGGTTAATGGTTCAGGGAAAATGGAAGATGGAAACAAATCCAATCATCCATCAATCCAACAATCCACGTGGTTCAAAGTTGGCTTCATCTCCGGCTCCGGCACTTCCAACGCACCGAAAGAGTATTCGTTCACCGATGCAAAGCTTTCCGGCGGATGTTACGCCTATCGTTTGAAACAGATCAATCGCGACGGCACATACAAGTATTCACAGGAAGTGGAAGTAGCAATTGAAGTGCCGCGAGTGTTTTCGCTCTCACAGAATTATCCGAATCCGTTCAATCCTTCGACGACAATCGGGTTCACATTGCCGGACGATGGAAAAGTAATGTTGAAGATCTACGATGTTCTCGGACGTGAAGTAAAAACATTGGTGAACGAAGAGATGAAAGCCGGAGAATATCATCAGGTAGTGTTCGATGGAACGAGCCTTGCGAGCGGCATGTATTTTGCACGGTTGCAGTTTAGTGGCAAGCAGTTGATAAAGAAAATGCTGATGACCAAATAACGGCGCCATTTGACCAGAAATCCCGCAGTTTTTTTTGCGGGAATGTTAGTGCGGTAGCTGAAGTTGCGCAAAATAACTTTTTCGACGACTCAACATCAGTAATGTCATTCCCGCGCCTGCCTGCGGTAGGCAGGAAGGCGGGAATGACATTGTTTTTGACTCAAATTCTACAAATAGATTCCCGATAAAAACATTCGGGAATGACGGTACTCTGGTTTTTGATTTTCAAAAACAATCTTTTTGCGTAACATGACTAACCGAATCTTTTGTCAGCAAAATAATCAGTGTCTCGCTTTTCCTTTCGGAACGACATTCCAGATTCGTGACATCAGCCAGACGCCAACGAGTGCGAAGGGAATTGGCGCCCAATGCCATGGACCCCAGCCCCATGTGGTGGTGATGTAGCCGACTCCTATTCCGACGAACGCTCCGGCGAGATATTGAACTCCATCGAACATTCCTGCCGCTGTTGCTGCGGCTTTTTTCCCGCCGAAATCCATTGATGCTGCGCCGCCGATCAATCCGTGTGCGCCGTTCACGCAAAAAGACAGAAGGACCAACCAGCTCGCGGCGGCAAGCGGACCGAAATTCAATGCATCGGAAATTCCGAACAGGGCGAGTATGCCGGCCATTCCCAAAAACCCGAACGCAATCATCGGTGCACGCCGCCCGCCGAATTTTTTATCGGAGGCGATGCCGAAAACAAACCCGCCGGCGATGCCGGCAATGGCAATGCCCCATGTTGCGACGACATAGGGAAGATACGTGGCGAATGCGGTTCTGTCCGCGCCGTACACATCAACAAAATATTTGGGCCACCACGCATCTACAACACTGCGGCGCACAAAGCCGATCATCATTGACGCTGCGGCAATCGTCCACGTGATACGTGAGCCGAACACTTTCGCAAGAATTGCTTTCAGGGGCAATGGTTTGTCATCGGGATCAATTTCATCACCGGTATCGAACTCGCCAAGGCCTGCCTGTTTCGGAGAATCTTCCATGAGAAACCAATTCAAGATCAGCAGAACTGTCACGACGATTCCCGGAATCCAAAATGTGTACTGCCATGGGAAGAAGAGCAAAATCAGCGGCACGCCTTGAAATGCGAGAATCAATCCGAAGCGGATCAACACGCCGAAGATGCCGGAAAATGTTCCGCGTTCCCGCACGTGAAACCATTGCGCATTCACTTTCACAATGGAAAGCGCGCCGAACGATTGAAAGTATCCGTTGAGACTCCAGACAATTGCCATGAGCGTGAGAAGCATTCCGCCCGACATTCCGAAGCGAAGCACGGTCGGTGTAACAACGTGACGTGCCATGCCTGTGCCTTCCCAGACTGCCGGTGCAACGACAGCGAAGCTTGCGATGCCGAAAAGGAGATTCATGATGATAACTCCGACGGAGCCGAAGAGGAATGCTTTCTTGCCGCCGAACTTATCCGCAAGAGGACCGTTGAAGACAACGGCGAGACCATACACGAGCGGCATCAGGGTTTCGAAGATGCCAAGATCGGTATTTTTCCATCCAAGAATGTCTGCCAGGGTCGGGGCGGCGGCGGTGTAGTTATATCGCGTCATGTAAAATGTGGCGTAGAGAAAACCGAGGAGGAGCCAGTTTTCGACGCGGCGTCGGCGGAATTGCGGTGTCAGTTCCGGGATGCCAAGAGGAGTGGTTGCCATAGATGTTTTCCGAAATGATGGTGGATAAATGTCTGACAGTGGTTTTGTACTGTCTGACAGTTTCGGGCCGGACAGCACAGATGTCAGACGGCTGAACGGCTCCGTCAGACATCTTCGTTCATTTTTTGCCTGCGACAATATACGAGAAAAGAAGGAAAAATCCAGAGGGGAGAAGCGGGGTTCATAAAAACTTAACAGTGGGCGGCGGTTAGGAGTTGGGTGTTAGGTTTTAGGTGTTCGGTGAAAAAGGTGCTTGTTCAAATTGAGAATAACGAATTACCAATTACGAATTATGAATTATGAATGATAATAGAGTGTGGCTTGTTGCATATTAATTTGGTTTTCGATAGAATTCAGTGGCTTCTGTGACGGCGTTACAGGTGCAGGGTTGAAGGTTCAGGCTTCAAGGTAAAAAATTTTCATGACGAGGCGAACAAGACATTGCTAAAAGAGTATCTCAAAAAAATTTCTGCTACTACTGCGCAGGGGGATGCACGCGAAGAAAGCTACTATAGACATTTCTCCAATTTCCTCGAATCGTTTTCCAAAGAGACCGGGAAAAAGAATATTCAGATAACCACGCTGCCGAAAAAAACCGACGCGGGAAACCCTGACTTTCGTGTGTGGGATGGAAAGCAGAACATTGTCGGATACATCGAAGCGAAGAAGCCGGGGCAGAATCTTGATCACGTTGAAGATTCAGAACAGCTCAAGCGGTACCGCTCCACGTTTCCCAATCTTATCCTGACAGATTTTTACGAGTTTCGCTTGTATCGCAACGGCGAATTAGTTGACAAAGTTCTTGTTGCACGTCCGTTCATAGCAAAGAAGCTGCAAACCGTTCCGCCTGTTGAAAACGAAGAAAAATTCGTTTCACTTCTCGAAAAGTTCTTTTCGTTCTCCCTGCCGAACGTTCTCACGGCAAAAGACCTTGCCATTGAGCTTGCAAAACGGACAGGTTTTCTTCGTGACGAAGTCATTACAAAAGAATTAGAAGAGGAAGAAAAAGGGAAAGGAAAAATCTTCGGCTTCTATTCTGCATTCAAACAATATCTTGTTGCAGACCTTTCGCACAAAGACTTTGCCGACATCTATTCACAGACAATTACGTACGGGCTTTTTGCCGCACGCACACGTTCGAGCGGCGGCTTCAACAGGAAAGTTGCATACGACCTTATCCCGCACACCATCGGCATTCTGCGCGACGTCTTCAGTTTCATCTCGCTCGGCGCAGTGCCGCCGCAGATGGAAGTAATTATCGACGACATTGCGCAGGTGCTTCACGTGGCGGATGTGAACAAGATTCTCGACGAGTTTTACCGCAAGGGAAAAGGGGAAGACCCGATTGTCCATTTCTATGAAACGTTCCTGAATATTTACGACCCCGAAACTCGTGAGAAGCGTGGCGTCTATTATACTCCTGAACCGGTCGTGAAATATATCGTCCGTGCGATACACGATTTGCTGAAGACGCATTTTCAATTAAGCGACGGGCTGGCAAGCAAAGAAGTAACGCTGCTCGACCCCGCCGGCGGGACTTTAACATTTCCGGCAGAAGCCATTAAGCTTGCCGTTGAAGAATACACCGGCAAGTACGGTGAAGCGGGGAAAACGAAGCTGATTAAAAATCAGATTCTGAAAAACTTCTACTCGTTTGAGTTGATGATGGCTCCCTACGCCATCGGGCATATCAAAATCAGTTTCCTGCTGGAAGAGCTTGGCTACACCATGAAGGATGACGACCGCTTCAATCTTTACCTTACCAACACATTGGATATGGAAGACCTTTCGCAGACGGAGATTCCCGGGTTCGAGTCGCTCAGCGCCGAAAGCCACCTTGCCGGAAAAGTAAAACAGAAAGAACCGATTCTTGTTATTCTCGGCAACCCGCCGTATTCGGCAAACTCTGCAAACTACAACGAGTGGACAGATAAATTATTGAAGCAGGATGTTGACGGCGCGACAAGCTATTACAAAGTTGACGGTGAATCGCTAGGCGAGCAAAATCCAAAATTGCTGCAGGATGATTACGTGAAGTTTCTTCGCTTTGCTCAGTGGAAGATTCATAAAGCAGGTCAGGGTATTGTGGGAATGATTACAAACCATAGTTATTTGGAGAATGTCACGTTCCGTGGAATGCGTCAGAGCATGATGAATACATTTAATGAGATCTACATCATTGATCTTCATGGCAATTCATTAAGGAAAGAGACTACTCCCGATGGCGGTAAAGATGAAAATGTTTTTGATATCCGGCAGGGAACCGCGATAGCGATTTTTGTGAAAAATGAAAATGGTAAGGGTTGTAAGGTTTTCCATAATGATTTGTTTGGTTTACGTGAAGAGAAATATGACTGGCTTGGAAAGAAACCATTTAAGAAAAAGGATTATGAAGAGTTGAAACCCGAAACACCATGGTACTTCTTAACGAGGAAAAACTTCGAGAATATAAGACAGTATGAACAATGGAAAAGTGTTACAGATATTTTCCCTGTAAGTTCGACAGGAGTGAAAACCCATCGTGATGAATTGGTGATTTCGTATTCGCTAAAAGATTTGGAAAATCGAATGCGACAATTTAGAAATTTGAAGTTTGATGAAGTGTTTATCCGTGAAGCATATAAAGTAAAAGATACAAGTGAGTGGTCATTAAAAGAAGCGAGAGTTAAAGCATCTAAAGATGCTGATTTCTTTGAGAAGATTTGTATGATTCGTTATAGACCATTTGACAGCAGATATATAATTTATTCGGAAGACATGATTGAGAGGTCACGAAGAGATGTCATGCAGCATATGTTGAAAGACAATTTGTCTTTTTGCTTTATGCGGCAGTATTCCGGTAACGATCCATATTCACACGCATTAGTTTCTGACCAAATGGTTGATAATAGAATATTTTTTAGCAGTAAAGGAATTATTGAACAAGCACCTCTCTACCTCTACGACACAGACCAAAAGAAAAAAGGAGTTTCACTTCAAACAATGATGCTCTTTGAGCCGGAAGTTGAATACGGCAAGGCAAAAGGAAAGAGAGCAAACATTGCGCAGGAAGTTTTTGTGCAGTTAAAAGATGCGTATGGCAAAGTCCCCACACCGGAACAAATTCTTGGTTATTGCTACTCCATTTTATACAGCAACATCTACCGGGAGAAGTACGCCGAATTTTTAAAGATAGATTTTCCCCGCATTCCTTTCACCAAAAATTATGAGTTGTTCAAAGAAATGTCCGGCATGGGAAGTGAACTTATTGAGCTGCATTTGCTGAAGCATAAATCGTTGAATAAACCAATGATAAAATATTTCGGCAAAGGGACAGATGACACAATCGAAAAACCGAAGTATGATGAAGAGAAAGAAATTCTGCATATCAACGAGCATCGTTATTTTGAAAATGTCTCTCCTGAAGTGTGGAGCTACCAGATCGGCGGGTACAAAGTGCTGGACCATTACCTGAAAGACCGTAAAGGAAGACAGTTGGACGACCCACAGCATTTCTGCAAAACAGCGGCATCCATCGCCAAAACAATTGAAGTGCAAAAAGAAATTGATAAGTTATTTCCGAAGGTGGAGAAGAGAGTGATTGAGGGATAGGTTCAGAATTTATTGTAGCCGAGGTCGACGACCTCGGCTACAGGTTTTTAGGTGGCTTTGGGTAAATAGATTCCCGCACACGCCTGCAGCGTGGTTTTTCAACTTCGGACATGACAAACGGTTTTTGGGGAGATGATTTGATTTTCACCTTCGCGGAAATGACGATGCTGAGTAACACACGTTGCACTACAAACTAACCTTTCGTATATTTTCTCAGCCGAAGGCTGATCAGTCACGCTGTACGTGGCACGTGGAGCATGTCTCTGGCTGAATAACAATTCAAAACATTTTAGATATTTCCGCTTTTGCGCCAAAGGCGCAGCAGACTCAGTCTGAACATTATTAACGACTTACTGATTGGAGAAACCTGCCATGGCTTTAGATTTTGGAAAACTTTTAGGCGACAACGCAAAATCGCTTCTTGAACACAAATGCACGACAATTCCCAAAGAATCTCTTCATTTGCCGGGACCGAACTATGTTGACCAAGTGTATGCACTTTCTGACCGCCCGACGCCGGTGCTGAAAAGCCTGCAAGCGCTTTTCGACAACGGCAGACTTGCGGGAACGGGCTATGTGTCCATTCTTCCTGTTGATCAGGGCATTGAACATTCCGGCGGCGCATCGTTCGCACCGAATCCGGAATATTTCGATCCGGAAAATATTGTGAAGCTTGCCATTGAAGGAGGCGCGAATGCCGTTGCTTCGACGCTTGGAGTGCTCGGGGCAGTTTCGCGGAAGTACGCGCACAAGATTCCCTTTATTTTGAAAATCAATCACAATGAATTTTTGTCCTACCCGAACACCTACGACCAAACATTGTTCGCCAGCGTGAAGCAGGCGTACTGGATGGGCGCAGTGGCAGTCGGTGCGACGATTTATTTCGGTTCAGCAGAATCGCGCAGACAAATCTGGGAAGTGAGCCAGGCGTTTCAACATGCGCACGAGTTAGGCATGGCAACGATCCTCTGGTGCTACACGCGCAACAACGCGTTCAAAACGAAGGAAAAAGATTATCATGTTTCCGCCGACTTGACCGGACAAGCGAATCATCTCGGTGTTACGATTGAAGCGGACATCATTAAGCAGAAGCTTCCGGAAAATAACGGCGGCTATGTCGCGCTGAATTTCGGCAAGACGAGCAAACTGGTTTACGAGAAGCTCACCACCGATAACCCGATTGATCTG
Organism: Bacteroidota bacterium; assembly: GCA_021796215.1. Lineage (GTDB taxonomy): Bacteria > Bacteroidota > Ignavibacteria > UBA10030 > UBA8401 > JAJYOI01. Next base: position 21,472 of record JAJYOK010000012.1, on the reverse strand, counting down.
ACGCGCTATCAGGTTGTGAACTGTTACATGGGCAGAGCCGGATTGATCAACTCAGGCGGTGCGTCTTCCGGTGCGAGCGATTTAGCGGAAGCAGTGCGGACGGCGGTTATCAATAAACGCGCAGGCGGAATGGGATTGATCTCAGGGCGCAAAGCATTTCAACGTCCGATGAAGGAAGGCGTGGAGATTCTGAATGCAATACAGGACGTCTATCTTTCTAAAGAAGTGACCATCGCGTAACTTCGGTGAAAAGGTTACATGCAGGGCGAAGCGGCGCTTCGCTCTACGGGTTGGCTTCACGCGAGAAAAAAACGGCGTCAGTTTGATGTATCGAATTGGCGCCTGTTTTGTTTTTGCTACGAAGGCAGAAAATGGATTGATGGATTAATAATACACCGATCCAATAACCCAACGATCCGTTAATCCAATTCTTTTATGAATTATTTCTCGACATCGGAATCTGAAAAATCAACCGTCGCGCTGAGTTCGGTCGCAGCGGCGTTTGTCGTTACGGGATTGAAAGTCGGCGTCGGATTGTGGACGGGAAGCTTAGGCATTCTTTCCGAGGCGGCGCATTCCGGACTTGATCTAATTGCCGCAATTATTACGCTGCTTGCCGTGAAGTTTTCTGCGCGCCCTGCCGACAAGACGCATTTGTACGGACACGGCAAGATCGAAAATTTTTCTGCGCTTATCGAAACCGCTCTTCTTCTTGTAACATGCTTTTGGATCATCAACGAAGCGATCAAACGGCTGTTGTTTCATACGATAGAAGTTGAAGTGAACTTCTGGAGTTTTTTTGTGATGATCGTTTCCATTGTTGTGGATGTCTCGCGGTCACGTGCGCTGTACCGCGTTGCGCGCAAGCACCACAGTCAGGCGCTGGAAGCGGACGCATTGCATTTCAGCACGGATGTATGGAGCTCGAGCGTTGTGGTGCTGGGATTGGTGCTGACGCTGCTGAAAATTCCGGTGGCCGATTCCGTTGCGGCATTGATCGTTGCGTTCATCGTCATTTATGTCACATTATCGCTCGGCAAGCGGACAATCAATGAATTGCTTGACCGCGCACCAATAGGATTGGAGGAGGCGGTACAGCGGGCGGCGCTGGAAATGCCGGGAGTTCAACAAGTGGACAATATCCGCGTGAGAAATTCGGGGTCGAAGACGTTTGTGGATTTAACGCTGCATCTGCGCCGCACGACGCCGTTTGAAGTGGCAAATACACTGGTGCATGAAGTTGAAACGGCAATTCACCGTGTAGTACCGAATGCCGACATCATCATTCATCCGGAACCGACGGAGACATCGGATGAAACGATTGTTGACAAGGTAAAGCTGATGCTCGAGCGCGAAGGCCGGCGGGCGCATGACGTGCAGGCGTTTCTTGTTGATGGAAAATATCAGGTGGAATTTCAGATAGAATTTCCGTCCCAAGGGGATTTTCAACAGGAAGATTTCGTTCGCGCGCATAAAATTGTGGATGAGATCGAGGAGCGCATCAAAAAAGAAATGCCGGACGTGGTTTCGGTTGTCGTGCATATTGAAGATTCGCAGGAGAATGTGATCACGTCTGTTGATGTGACGCTTTCATCACAGGAATTGATTCATGACATTCTGGAAGTTGCGGCGACCATGCCGGAGATTCACGATTGCAATGTACTGACGGTGTTGGAAGTGAAAGGGAAGTATCGTGTTTCGCTGAAGTGTTCGGTGGAAAAGAATTTATCACTTGAAAACGCGCACGAGATTTCTACCGCGCTGGAGAATAAAATTATGGTGGCTTTGCCCGACATTAAGGAAGTTCACATTCATGCAGAGCCGACGGAATCATGATGGATGGTTGGATTATTGGATTGTTGGGTGCGGAGGCTTCCATTAATCCATTCATCCAATCCTGTGGCTAGGTAGGAAATTTTTTTACTTTCCTGAGCAATAGCAAAGAGGAAGTTTTTTGGGAAGATTATGCAATATTTGAAATGTATTATTTTTGATATGGACGGCACGTTAACACAGACGAATCAGCTTATTTACGATTCGTTCAATTATATTGCCGAGAGGTATATTCACAAACGATTTACTCCGCCGGAAATTACCGCCTTCTTCGGTCCGCCTGAAAAAGAAGCGATTGAGAACATGATCGGCTCCGATCACATTGATGAAGCGATGAAAGAATATTACCGCTTCTATGAAGAGCGGCACAATGAATTGGCGGCGCTTTATCCGGGTATGAAGGATACTTTACAGTTTCTAAAAACCGAAGGGTTGCGTGTCGGCTTGTTCACCGGTAAAGGACGGCGCACGACGGAGATTACATTGAAAAAGTTCGGCATCGCACCGTATTTCGATATGGTGGTGACGGGAGACGACGTGAAAGAATTCAAACCGTCATCGGAAGGAATCAGGAAAATTATGAAGCACTTTGCTCTTGCATCGGATGAAGTGCTTATGGTCGGCGACGCCGTTGCGGATGTGAAAGCATCGCACGACGCCGGAGTAAAAATTGCGGCGGTGCTATGGGATTCATACGCAAAAGAAAAAGTGCTGCAAATGAAAACCGATTTTGTGTTTCACGATGTTGCTGAGTTTCAATCTTGGCTGATGTCATTGCTCAACCCGCCAAAAAACGACGGAGTCTTCAATAGGAGTGCACAATCATGAAACAATTGTTTGGCATTATTATTTTCGTGCTCTATTTTTTACCGTCAGTTTCCACGGCAAACGTGACAATTATGGGATTGCGCATTTATGCCGACAGTGACGAGTATGAAGTCCCAATCATCACACAGACCCAGCGCATCACGATTGAATTCGATGTTGATACACCGGTTCCTCCGAACCTGCAAATTCTCTTCATGCACGCGTCGAAGGATTGGGTGCCGGACAACAATATTTTTCTGAATGATCTGTACCACAATCGGAGTCAATCCCTCTTGTTCACAACGGCGCCAAACGGCGTTCACCATTATACGTTTCACTATCTTAATTCATTTCCCGACAGCTTCAGTGTTGTTCGCTTTTTATATTCGGGTAATTACATTTTTTCGATCTTTGAAAAAGAACACGAGAACACAATTCTCGCTGAAGGGCGATTTATTGTGGTTGAGAACCTCGTTGCGGCAACGATGAGCGTGGCGAACCGCTATTATCCGGAAACTGCTGCGCCCTTCAATCAAATGCAATACATTACGGTACATGTCAATGTACCGTCCGGCGACAATCAACCGGAAGAAAACAGGCTGTTTCATCCCAACGTAAAAACGGTTGATATTTTTCAAAACTGGAAATTGTACAATCCATCCCGCATTGATGTTGACAACCGAACGCCGGACACTTTTGTTGATAATTTTGTGCTGCCGGAAAAAACATTCACGATCCGCAACGTGGCTCCGGGAAATGAATACCGCCGCCTCGACCTAAGCTCGAGCAGATTCTATCCGAATTATGAGCCGGTGCAGCTCATAGGCGGCGCCGACCTTTCACGGTTTCAATGGCAGGGCGCGCTTGATGCGAACGGCGCGGCAAAATTACGCCCGTTCGTCGGCGGCAACTCGGAATATCTTGACGTAACGATGCGATTGAAGCTTCCCTCGCCGGCAAGCAAAAGAATTTTTCTCGTCGGTGCATTTAACGCATGGATGCCGTCGCAACAATACGAAATGGCGTATGATGACTCGTTAGGAGAATATCGCTGCCGATTGTGGCTGCGCCGCGGTGTCTACGATTATCAATACGTGCTCGGCGATGTGGATCGTTATGGTGCTGTCGTCAATCAGGATTGGCTTGCGCTGGAAGGAAATGATTGGAGAACGACGGAACGCTACACTGCCGTTGTGTATTATCGCGATAATCGGTTCGGCGGATTCGATCGCGCCGTCGGCATGGCGGTGGCGAAAAGTCCAGGGGGAACGGAAGAGACGCCGTTGTACGATCGTCTTTCTTCTCCGCAGGGAGTGCACTGAAAATGGCGCCGAATAAAGATATTAAAGTCGGCGTTATCGGCGTCGGGCATCTCGGCTCGCTTCATGCAAAAATGTACGCCGAAATTTCCGATGCAACTTTTACCGGTGTTTTTGATGTTGATGAACAAAAGAGGAAAAGTATTGCCGAAATGTTTTCTGTGCGGGCGTTTGATTCGATTGATGCGCTACTTGCGGAAGTGAATGCCGTCAGCATTGCGACAGTCACGTCTAAACATTATGAAGTGGCGAAACGGGCGTTGAATGCCGGCGTGCATGTGCTGATTGAGAAGCCGATCACACAAACATTGCTGGAAGCCGATGAATTGATTAAACTTGCGGGCGTTCGTGGTTGTCTCATTCAAGTCGGGCATATCGAGAGGTTCAATCCTGCAATTCTTGCACTCGAAGCCTACGATCTCAAACCGATGTTCATCGAGTCACACCGTTTAGCGCAATTTAATCCGCGCGGGACAGATGTTGCGGTTGTTCTCGATTTGATGATCCATGATATTGATATCATTCTCAGTCTGGTTCGATCGCCTGTCGCATCCATTGATGCAAACGGTGTTGCTGTTGTATCTGACTCTGCAGACATCGCCAATGCGCGGTTAAAATTTCAAAACGGCTGTGTTGCGAATGTCACGGCAAGCAGAATTTCTCAGAACAAAATGCGGAAGATGCGGATGTTTCAACACAATGCATACATCTCCATTGATTTTTCCCAGGGGCTGGCGGAAGTGTTCCGCCTCGTCGGCGACGGCGATACGACGAGCCAATCAACAATGATGCTTGGCCAGATCGGCGAAGGGAAAAAGAAACGGACAATTGTGTACGAGCAACCGGAAGTGAAAGAAGTGAACGCACTGAAGTACGAACTGGAATCGTTTGTAAACTCAATTCGTACCGGTACTCCGCCGGTTGTTTCGGGAGTTGACGGCCGTTACGCTTTAGAAGTAGCACAGGAGATTTTGAAGAAGATCGAGATCCAAAAATTTTCAGAAGTATGAGCCGCAAGATTCACACGATGACAATTTCTCAAGATGAAGGTTCCGCCGGAAAAGTTCTGCGCCGCATTGGTGCGCTCGCGGACGAAGAGCGCATTGAGGCGTACGTCGTCGGCGGATATGTCCGTGATAAATTGCTGGGTAAAGAAGTCAACGATATTGATGTGCTTATCGCTGGCGACGGCATTGCATTTGCGAAAAAAGCGGCACTTAATTTTGGAAGAAAAAAAGTGGTGACGTACGAGCGGTTCGGAACAGCAGTGCTGTTTCTCGATCCCTTGAAGATCGAATTTGTCGGTGCGCGCAAGGAAAGTTATTCAGAAGATTCGCGCAAACCTGCGGTGACGGGTGGAACACTGCGCGACGATCTTGCCCGGCGCGATTTCACGATTAATGCAATAGCGGCGTCGCTCAACAGCGAACGCTGGGGCGTTCTCGAAGACCCGTTTGACGGACAACGCGATCTTGAAGCGAAAATTATCCGCACCCCGCTCGAGCCGGCAAAAACATTCGACGATGATCCGCTGAGAATGATGCGTGCAATCAGGTTTGCTTCGAAATTAGGCTTTGCGATTGAAGAAAAAACTCTCGCGTCAATTCCGGCAATGAAAGAACGGCTTGCCATTGTTTCACAGGAACGAATCACCGATGAGTTTATGAAAATTCTTGCCGGCCCTAAGCCGTCCGTCGGATTGCGGTTAATGTTCGATACTGGCGTTATGCATTTGGTTTTTCCTGAGATCGCCGAAATGTCGGGAATTGACCAGCGTAACGATCATCATCATAAAGACGTCTTTCTTCATACGTGCCAAGTAGTGGACAATATTTCGGCAGTGACCGACGATTTGTATTTACGATTTGCGGCACTTGTACACGATATTGCAAAACCGAAGACAAAACAATTTCGGGAAGGCATCGGGTGGACATTCTATGGGCACGAAGAGCTTGGTGCGCGAATGGTGAAGAAGATATTTCGGAAATTGCGGCTTCCGTTGGAAAAAGTTCCGTACGTTGAAAAATTGGTGCGGCTGCATCTTCGTCCGATGGCATTGGTTGATGAAGATGTTACCGATTCAGCTGTGCGGCGGTTATTGTTTGATGCCGGACAGGAATCGGATGATTTGATGATGTTGTGCCGCGCAGATATTACGTCGAAAAATCCGAAGCTTGTGAAAGCATACACTGCAAACTATGATCATGTGTATGCAAAGATGAAAGAGGTGGAAGAAAAAGACCGCCTGCGGGCATTTCAACCGCCGGTGCGCGGCGATGAAATTATGCAGGTGTGCGGCATTCAGCCGGGAAAACTTGTCGGCGTTTTGAAATCGCGCATCGAAGAGGCAATTTTAGATGGTACAATACCGAACGAACATGATCCGGCATTAGCATATTTACTCTCTATTAAAACCGATGTCATCCGTACCTACGGTGAAGAAGGGGAAAACGGAAAGGAACAGGTAAAAGCGGGGTTGCAGTCGTGAAAAATATGCTCTGATTCGAGCACATTGGTTATTTTTTTCTATCAAAAATAATTTGTTTCAGAAAACGTCATAGCACGTGAATGGGAAGATTTCGGTGCGGTTCAAGCAAAAAGTATGTTTGTGAAATTGGATAAGTTTTTTGTTTGTGTGAAAATATTTTGAAACTTTCAATGACGGCTTTCGTTAATAAGGCGGAGTCGTAGGTTTTTCATTTGTTTAATTCTGGAGAGATGAAATGAAATTGAAAATAGCGCCCGCCTATCTGGCAGGCAGGCAAAAGGCAGCACGGTTAGCACTCTGTGTGGCGATGATTATGTGCACTGTTCCGGCATTCAGTCAAAATAAATCAGAAGCGGTGCTGACGCTTCAGCAAGCAGTAGACATTGCTTTACAGAAAAATATTAACGTCATCACAGCGCAAAATTCTTTGGAAAGCCAGCAAAGCATGGTAACCGCTGCATATGGAAATTTCTTGCCGTCACTCAATGCGAGCGGCGGCTGGTCAAAACAAGAAAATCATCAGCCAGGAACAGAACCGACAACATATAATTTGGGCGGAAGCTTAATTACAATACCCGGGTCATCCGGAGTTTCCTCCACGAATTACTATCAGACTTCACTTCGGGCAGGTCTCACGCTGTTTGACGGTTTTTCGAATACGTCCACATTAAACAGCGCAAGCGAATCGGCTGTTTCAAGAGAATACGCATTGTACAGAACGCGCCAAACAGTTGTTTATACGGCACAACAATATTATTTGACAGTCTTGCGCAATCAGTCATTGCTGAAAGTGGCGCAGGATAATTTGGAAAGCAGCAAACAGCAGCTTGAGCGAATTCAGGAATCGAACAAGGTTGGCGCCGTTGCAATTGCCGACGTGTATCGCCAGCAAGTGCAGACTGCGAATGACGAACTTTTGCTGATCAATGCACAAAACAATTACGATAATTCAAAAGCCGATTTACAATTCTATCTTGGGATTGATGTTTCAAAAGAATATGAATTTAACGATCCTGCAATTGCCGCCGACACCGTGAATATGAATGTGGCAAGTCTCGCAAATCAGTTCACAGATTTCGATCAACTTGTTCAACAGGCTATGCAAACCCGGCCTGATTACCAGTCCGCAATTTATGCGAAAGAGAGCGCCGGGTCCGATGTCACAAGCGCGCGAAGCAGTTATTATCCGACTATTTCTGCAAGCGCAGGATACTCACTTAACAATTCTGAATTGAGTAAGTTGTCAAACAATAAAGTCTATTCGTGGGGATTGAATTTCAGTCTGCCGTTGTTCAATGGCTTTCAAACGAGCACGAATGTGCAAGAGAGGCAGCTTGCGCTTCGCAATGCAGAAGCACAAGTTGATCAAACCCGTCGGCAGGTTCAAGTTGACGTGAAGAAAGCAATGCTGAATTATCAGGCGGCATTGAAAAACATTGATGTTACACAAAAAACAATGACTTCAGCCAGCGAAGATCGCCGAATTGCACAGGAAAAATATAATCTCGGTTCTGGCACGCTGCTCGATTTGTTAACAGCTACGGCAAATTATACGCAAGCAGCAAGTAATCGCGTAAATGCAATATATGATTTTCTCCTTGCTAAACAGCAGATGAAATATGTCGTCGGCACGGAAAAATATTGATCGTCAAACACTCAACCGTCTAATTGGAGTATAGTATGGCAAACAACAAAAAATCGAAAAAGAAGCTGTTTATTTTTTCCGGCATCGGCGTTGTGGTTCTTATTCTTGTGCTTGTTGTGCTGCTCGGAAGCAAACGGGAAAATATTATTTCCGTGCAGACCGAAAAAGTAGCGCGCAGAACCATTACGCAGGTTGTAACGGCATCGGGAAAAATTCAGCCGGAAACAACAGTAAAAATCAACGCTGAAGTAAGCGGAGAGATTGTGTCACTTCCTGTGAAAGAAGGACAGAAAATCCGCAAAGGCGATTTGCTGGTTCGTATCAAGCCGGATCAATATCAGGCACAAGTAGATCAGGCGCAGGCGGGACTGTCGTCGGCAAAGGCAGCGCTTGCTCTTCAATCTGCAAGCTTGGAAAAAGCGCAAACCGAATTCAACCGCGGAAAGGATTTGTACAGCAAGAAATTGATTTCGGATCAGGATTTTATCACTTTAAAAACTTCGCTGGACATAGCGAAAGCGCAATATCAGTCAGCAGAGGCGGGCGTTGCACAAGCGGGTGCATCGTTGAAGCAATCGAAAGAAGCGTTGTACAAAACAACGATCTACTCGCCGATAGACGGCGTCGTGTCGCAGCTTATCTCCGAACTCGGCGAGCGTGTGAGCGGCAGTTCGTTCACGCAAGGAACTGAAATTATGAGCGTCGCCGACCTTTCACGCATGGAAGCGCAAGTTAACGTCGGCGAAAACGACGTGGTGTTGATCTCTGTCGGCGATACGTCGTTGATTGATGTTGATGCATATCCCGACCGCAAGTTAAAAGGAATCGTGTATGAGATCGCGAATACCGGAACGACAACCGGTTCGGGCACTCAGGAAGAAGTGACAACCTTTCTGGTGAAGATCCGTGTTCTGGATAAAGATATTGATCTTCGCCCGGGGATGTCAATGACCGCCGATATTCAGACTGAGACAAAGAATAATGTTCTTGCCGTACCAATTCAAAGTGTCACGACGCGCTTGCCCAAAGTAAAGGAAGATGCGAAATCAGAGGAAAATAAAGGCGCCGTCAAAGCCGGCAACAATATGATGGCAGCGGATAAACAGGAAGAAGTTGTTTTTGTTGTGGAAAACGGAAAGGTGAAGCAGGTTCCGGTGAAGCGCGGCATCAGTAATGATTCGTATGTGGAGATTGTTAGCGGCATGAAGGAGGGTCTGGAAGTCGTTTCGGGAAGTTACAAAGCGATTAACCGCGATCTCGAAGATGGTTCAGCGGTGCGCATTGATAACACTGCGAAACGTTTCGGGATGGTTTCAAAAGAAGCATCAAACTAACGACGCTGGATGAATCGGGCATTTCTGGTGAAACGTTTCGCATTCAAAGGTATTTTTTTTCTTGCAGCATTGTGCCTGTGCTTTCACTTAGAAGCACAGGTAGACAGTACCGGCATTAAACTTATCGAACAGCGAAAGTTTGCCGAAGCCCGATTGTTCTTTGAAAAAGCAATCGCTGCAAACAAGAACGATGCGGAGGCACATTATCAACTTGCGCGAGTACTTCTGTACCAGCATGAATTTGATGATGCTGAGGATGCCGTTGACGAAGCGTTGGATTTAAATGACAAAGATGCCCGGTTTCATTTTCTGCGCGGGCGGATTTTAGGGACGATTGCATCGAATGCCAATATTTTCAAACAAGGCATCCTTGCGCCGAAAATAAAGAATGAATTTCTTCGCGCCGTTGAACTTGACTCGTCATTGATTGAAGCGCATATCGGGCTGTACAATTATTACATCATGGCGCCGGGTATTATGGGAGGCAGCGACGAAGAAGCATTGGAGCAAGCACATGAAGTCGTCAAGCTCAACGCGTTTCGCGGTCATTTACTTCTTGCAAACTATCATCAGCGCAAAAAAGATTTTACAGGGGCAGAGAGCGAATACAAATTGGCAATCGGCAGCGACCCCGAAAAAACAAGCGGATACAAAGCACTTGGATATTTTTACATCAATCAGAAAAAATTTGATAAAGCAGTTGCTCAATTTAAAAAATATGTGGAACTTGAGCCGAAGAACCCCGATGCGTACGACAGCTACGGCGATGCGCTGTTTGCCCAGGAAAAGTACGATGAAGCAATAGAAAAATATAATACTGCGTTGTGGCTGGATAAAAACTTTTCTTCATCTATTTATCAGCTCGGTGCTTGTTATGAGAAGAAGGGACTGAAATCGAAGGCGGTAGAAACGTATCAGTGGTATTTATCAGTTGAACCGTCGGGCCGTTACGCCGAAGCGGCGCGAAAAAAAATCAAAGAGCTTTCATAAATTATTAAAGGCTGCAACATGAACGTCATCAATATTAAGAACATCAGCAAAACATACGTGATGGGAACAGAGGAAGTGCACGCATTGCAGAATGTTTCCCTTCAAATTGAGCGGGGAGAATATGTTGCAATTATGGGCCCGTCGGGTTCCGGTAAATCAACGTTGATGAATATCGTCGGCTGTCTTGATACGCCGACAACGGGATTATACGAATTCAACGGTGTGAACGTTAGCGACATGAATGATAACGAACTGGCAAAAATCCGCAATAAGGAAATAGGATTTGTGTTCCAAACGTTCAATCTTATTCCGCGTTCCAATGCGCTGCATAATGTCGAGTTGCCGCTGATTTATGGCGGCGTTCCTGCAACCGAACGCCGGCGTCTTGCTGAAGAGGCGCTGCAGCATGTTCAGCTTGCCGACCGTATGCACCACAAGCCGAATGAGCTTTCGGGCGGCCAGCGCCAGCGTGTGGCTGTTGCGCGCGCGTTGGTCACGAAACCGTCCATCATTCTTGCTGATGAGCCGACAGGAAATCTTGATACGAAAACCGGTGACGAAATTATGGCACTGTTCGAAGAATTGTACAACCAAGGCAACACCATTATTCTGGTGACACATGAAGAATCCGTTGCCGAGCACGCGCACCGCATTATCCGCATCCGCGACGGCGCGGTTGAACGTGATGAGGTAATAAAGAAAAACGGCGCGGTAAAAACCGCTGCCTCGTTGTAGGAACCCCGCTCATGAGAATTTCAGATTTTATATACGAAATAAAAGAAGGAATGGCGATTTCGTTCCAGGCGATTCGCGCAAACAAAATGCGCTCTGTTTTAACGACGCTTGGAATTGTTATCGGCATCGTTTCCGTGACGCTGATGGGAACGGCAATTGAAGGATTGAGCAGAGGATTCAACGACAGCATTTCCAAACTTGGCGCAGATGTTCTGTATGTGCAGAAATGGCCATGGTTTGCCGGCGGCGATTGGTGGAAATACCGGAACCGCAAAGATATTAAGATGGCAGAATACAAAGCGGTTAACCGGCAGGCAACGATGATTCAGGCTGCCACACCCGCCAGCGGCACAATAAGGACAGTGAAATATCGGGATAATAGCTCGAGCGGCGTGTACATCATCGGATCGAACGAAAAGTATTTAGAGATTGGCGGATCGAGCATGGACATCGGCAGATTTTTTTCTCAGGGAGAAGCAGACGGCGGGCGTCCTGTGTGTGTTATCGGTTCGGAAATTGCAACAAATCTTTTTCCGCATACATCGCCGTTAGGGAAAAATCTGAAGGTCGGGAATTTTACATTCCGCGTTGTCGGTGTGATGGCGAAACAGGGAAGTTTTCTCGGAATGTTCAGCCTTGACAACCGCGTGGTTATTCCGATGCAAGCATTTCTCCAGCGGTTCGGTACGCGCCATGGCATTGAAATTGATGTGAAGGCGAAAAATATCAAACAATTGGATGATACAAAAGAAGAGTTGCGTGGTATTTTGCGCAAAGTACGGCATGTTGCGCCGGGGGCAGAAGATGATTTTGCCATCAATCAGCAGGAAATGTTCATTCAAACATTTAACACTATCGGTCTTGTGGTTGCCGGCATCGGTTTATTCATCACAGCGCTTTCGTTGTTTGTCGGTTCAATTGGAATTATGAACATCATGTTTGTGTCCGTAACCGAACGAACAAAAGAGATAGGCATCCGGAAAGCGATTGGCGCCCGCCGCGGCACCATTCTTCTTCAGTTTTTAATTGAAGCGGCTTCGCTGAGTTTGATTGGCGGCCTCATCGGCATCATTATTTCGTATCCGTTCAGTTTGTTGTTGAATCAGATACTTCCAACATCAATGCCCGTCAGTGTTGTGGCAATTTCAATTGTGATTTCTTTAATTGTTGGCGTCGTTTCAGGATTTTTACCGGCGAATCGTGCATCAAAAATGGATCCGGTAGATGCTCTCCGTTACGAATAAACGCTGAATATTTTTTCATTCAATCGAAGAAAACATTATGCAGATTCAGGAAAGTTTTAAGATGGCAGTCAATGCCATCAAAGTGAACAAGCTTCGGTCGTCATTAACGCTGCTCGGCATCGGTGTCGGTGTCTTTTCTATCATTGGTGTGATGACGGCAATGGGTGTTCTGCAAAATGCGATTGAAAACGGATTGAGCCAGCTCGGCACCAACACGTTTCAAATTCAGAAATATCCTGCAATTAATTTCCACGGTCCGCGTGAACGCAATAAATATCGCAACCGCAAAGATATTACTTACGATGAAGGGCTGAGATTTATCCGCCGGATGCCTAATGTGAAGGCAATCGGACTGGAGGACGGTTTCGGTTCTAAGCAAGTCGTGTTCAACGGCGAGAAAACAAATCCCGATGTACACATTATGGGAGAAACGCCGGGCGGTTTTTCAACGAACAATATCACGATAAAAGACGGACGAATCTTTACTAACGATGAAGTTGAATCGGCTGATGCTGTATGCGTTCTCGGCAATAGTGTTGTGGAAAAGATTTTTCCTCATACGTATCCGGTGGGCGAGTTTGTCAAAATAAATGGGGAAAGATTCAGAGTGATTGGTACGACGGAAAAGCAAGGTTCGGTGCTCGGCGGAAATCAAGATAATTTTGTCGCCATTCCGTTAACGACGGGTATGAATCTGTACGGAAAAGATCGGTCAATTGATATTATGGTGCAATCGCTCAGTCAGGATGATTATGAGGCAACGATGGACCTTTCCCGCGCAGTTCTCCGCGTGATTCGTCAGGTGCCGCCCGGCGCCGATGATGATTTCGAAATTTTTTCCAACGACACGATGATCAAACAATTCAATGATATCACATTTATGGTGAAGATCGGCACGGTCGGCATTGCATGTATCGCATTGATTGCCGCCGGCGTGGGCATTATGAATATCATGCTTGTTTCGGTGACGGAGCGGACGAAAGAAATCGGAATCCGAAAAGCGCTTGGTGCTACAAAGGTAAATATTCTGAGCCAGTTCTTAACGGAATCAGTGGCGTTCAGCCAAATTGGCGGAGTGATTGGAATTATCACCGGCTCGCTGCTGGGCAATGTTGTTTCCATCATTATGAAAGCGCCGGCCGTCATGCCGTGGAATACGACTGTTGCAATTCTTCAGACACCGTTTTTGAATTTCACTCCGCTTGAAATGAATATTGTTGCGCTGGTGTTTTGTTCGTTTATCGGAATTGTGTTCGGCGTGTATCCGGCGTGGAAGGCGGGGAATTTGGATCCGATCGAATCGCTGAGATACGAATAAAAAAAGGAGCGGCAAATGGAAAAGGTTAAGATCGAAAATTCCGGATTCGGTATCATCTGGGTTATCGGCTGGATGTTCAGCATCGGTTTTTTGAAGCTCACATTTTGGAAAGCGGTTTTGGCAATCGTGATCTGGCCGTATTACATTGGTACGGTAGTCAGCGGGTTGATAAAATAAGTAGCAGCCGCGCTGCTCTTTCCGCTCAAATTTTTCATAACTTCAGCAGAAATCTTCTGACGTTCTTCCACAGCGGTTTCCCTGAATTTGTCGTCGTGGTTGACTTTCTACGCCATTCTGACTATATTTTCCCCGCAATTTTATCGTCAAATCATTCAAATTCTCTTTTTTTCAGCATTTTTTAGGAAGGATTTCTGTTTAGAATAGTATGGCAACGACTTCTGATTTAAAAGTTGGAGATTTTTTACGTTTTAATGGCGACCTTTTAGTCCTTGAGGAATATCAGCATCGCACCCCCGGAAACTTGCGCGCGTTTTATCAGGCGAAAATGCGGAGCGTTAAAAACGGCCGCGTTATTGAAAATCGCTTTCGTTCAGGCGAAGAAGTTGAGATTGTTCGCGTCGAACGGAAACAATTTCAATATCTTTTCCACGACGGCACGAGCTATCATTTCATGGATCAGGAAACTTTCGAGCAAATTCCCATTGACGAAAAGATTCTTGGCGAAGGTGCAAAATTTTTGAAGGAAGGCGCTACCGTCGAAGTGATGTTCGACGGCACAGAACCTGTCGGCGCGGATTTGCCGTTCAACGTTGAACTTGAAGTGATTGAAACTGTTCCGGGAGTGCGCGGCGATACCGCGAATCCGGGAACGAAGCCGGCGAAAGTCCAGACCGGTGCAACCGTGAATGTTCCGCTGTTTATCAATGAAGGAGATGTAATCAAAGTTGATACGCGAAGCGGCCAGTACCTCGAACGTGTGAAACGTTAATGCCACCCGTCATCACGATGGTTCTTTTTTCTGTCACCAATCACGCGGAGTCATAATGGATTTAGCGTACGTTAAAAAGATTTTGAAGTTGGTGGAGGAAAGTAATATTAACGAGTTAGAGGTGGAAGAAAAGGGAGTGCGCGTAAGAGTAACGAAGCGCTCGAATGATATGCACCCTGTCTATCAATTTCCGGTGCCAGCTATGCCTGCGCCCATGGCGATAACGCCGGCTGTTTCTGCACCGAATGCTCCACCAACAGATAATTCCCGCTCAGCAGAAACGCCTCCTGCAGTTGCTGCGGAGAAAAAGTATCACGAGGTAAAGTCGCCGATTGTCGGCACATTTTATCGGGCACCGGCTCCTGATGCGGCAAATTATGTGGAAGTCGGCTCCAGTGTTCAGCCGGGCAATGTTCTCTGCATTATCGAAGCGATGAAATTGATGAACGAAATCGAAAGTGATGCAGCCGGAAAAATTGTAAAGGTGTGCGTTGAGAATGGCAAGCCTGTGGAGTACAATCAAGTTCTTTTTCTTGTTGATACTGAATGACGGCTCCGTTGTTTCATGTCCGCCTAAGGCGTAATTTTCAACTTTGTTTCTGAAAAGCTGCAGGAGCCTGTATTGCTGAAAAAAATTTTAATTGCTAACAGAGGGGAAATTGCGCTGCGCATCATTCGCGCGTGCCGCGAATTGGGTGTTTCCACTGTTGCGATCTATTCTGAAGCCGACCGCGATGCCCTTCATGTTCGTTTTGCCGATGAAGCAATCTGCATCGGCCCGCCTCCGAGCAAAGAAAGCTATTTGAATATTGCACGAATTCTTGCCGCAGCGGAAGTAACGAACGCCGATGCCGTTCACCCCGGTTATGGATTTCTTGCGGAGAATGCCCAGTTTGCTGAAATCTGTCTTTCATCAGGACTTACTTTTATCGGACCGAAGCCGGAAATGATCACGGCAATGGGGGACAAGTCGCTTGCGAAAGACACAATGCGAAAAGCAGATGTTCCTGTTGTTCCCGGCAGCGATGGTGTTGTAAAAGATGTTGAAGAGGCAAAACGCATAGCAAAAGAAATCGGTTTTCCTGTCATCATCAAAGCATCAGCAGGAGGCGGTGGAAGAGGAATGCGCATTGTGCGGGCAGAAGATGAATTGGAGAAGTTATTTCAAACCGCGCGCACCGAAGCCGAAGCAGCCTTCGCAAATCCCGATGTCTACGTTGAAAAATTTCTTGAAGAACCGCGCCATATCGAGATTCAAATTCTCGGCGATGCGTTCGGCAATGTTATCCATCTCGGCGAACGTGATTGCTCCGTTCAGCGCCGGCATCAGAAATTGGTGGAGGAATCTCCTTCGCCCGCAGTGGATGCCGAGCTACGCGAACAAATCGGCGATGCCGCTGTAAAAGGTGCGAAAAGCGTCAAATATCTCGGTGCGGGAACAATTGAATTTTTGCTCGATAAAGACCGCCGTTTCTATTTCATGGAAATGAATACGCGTATTCAGGTGGAACATCCGGTTACGGAATTTGTTACGGGATATGACCTGATTAAGGCGCAGATTGAAATTGCTTCCGGAAAGAGAATTGGAAGAAAAAAAGTAAAATTTCAGGGGCATGCAATTGAATGCCGCATCAACGCCGAGGATCCAAATAATGATTTTCGTCCGTCGCCGGGAAAAATTACGACGCTGCATTTTCCCGGAGGACCGGGCATTCGTATAGATTCGCATGTGTACGACGGCTATGTCATTCCGTCGTTTTATGATTCGCTTGTTGCCAAGATTATCGTTCATGCAGCTACGCGGGACGAAGCGATCACGCGAATGAATTACGCGTTAGAAGAGTTCGTAATTGAAGGAATTCACACGACAATTCCTTTTCAGAAGAAATTGATGCAAAGCGAAAAATTCCGCAGCGGGATGTTTGATACACGATTTATCGAAACGTTCGATTTCAAAGACTAACAAAGGCAGACTATGAACTTCCCAGAAAACGTCAAATATACCAAAGATCATGAATGGATCCGCATCGAAGGCAGCGAAGGATTCATCGGCATTACAGATTATGCGCAAGGTGAATTGGGTGATATTGTATTTGTTGACCTTCCGAAAGCCGGTGCTCAAATTCAGAAAGGGCAGTCGTTCGGTTCCGTTGAAGCGGTGAAAGCCGTTTCAGATTTGTATGCACCGGTCAGCGGCACCGTGAAAGAAGTCAACAAAATTATCAATGACTCCCCGGACGTGGTGAACAAGGATCCGTACGGCGAAGGTTGGATGCTCAAGGTTGTCATTGACGATCCGAAGGAACTGGATTCACTGCTCGATGTGGAGTCGTATAAAAAACTCGTTGCGCAATGAGATTTTTTTACGCAGTCCCGATGCCAAAGGACCCTTTGGAATAAAGTCGGGACTGTTTTTTTAACCTTTCTGCGATTTACATTCCCTTATGAATACATTTAGATTTATTGAAGAAAAATTTCAATCGCGTCATATCGGTCCGGCGGAGAACGATGTGCAGGAAATGCTCGACGCTGTCGGCGTTGGTTCGCTGGATGAACTCATAGACCAAACGGTGCCGAAAAATATCCGCTTGTCGTCTCCGTTGCATTTGCCGGAAGCGATGAGCGAGCATCGGTTCATTGAGTCGCTTCGCGCGCTTGCAAATCAGAATGCCGTTTACAAATCATATATCGGACTTGGTTATTACAATTGCATTACTCCCTCGGTCGTTCTGCGGAATATTTTTCAGAATCCCGGCTGGTACACACAGTATACTCCGTATCAGGCTGAAATTTCTCAGGGCAGGCTCGAAGCGCTGCTGAATTTTCAAACGATGGTTGCTGATTTAACGAAAATGGAAGTTGCCAATGCCTCTCTTCTTGACGAAGCGACCGCTGCTGCCGAGGCAATGATCATGCTTCACAACATCGCCAATAAATCTTCCGACAACCGGACGAAGTTTTTTGTTTCTGAAACGTGCTTTCCTCAAACCATAGATGTGTTGAAACTGCGCGCTAAGCCGCTTGGTTTTGAAATTGTTCTCGGCAATCATAAAACTGCTGTGCTTGATAATTCTTTTTTCGGTGCAATTGTTCAGTATCCTTCTCATGACGGCGCGGTGAACAATTATCGTCAGTTCATTGAAAAGGGACATGCCGCAGGTATTCTTACCGCAGTGGCGGCAGATCTGTTGAGCCTCGTTCTGCTTACACCGCCGGGCGAATTCGGTGCCGATGTCGTTCTCGGTTCGTCGCAGCGATTCGGTGTGCCGATGGGATACGGCGGCCCGCATGCTGCGTTTTTTGCCACGAAGAATGAATTCATCCGCAATATGCCGGGACGCATTATCGGCGTTTCGATCGATGCGCACAACAATCAGGCATACCGCATGGCACTCCAAACACGCGAGCAGCACATTCGCCGTGAGAAAGCGACATCGAACATTTGCACGGCTCAAGCACTCCTCGCAATTATGGCCGGAATGTACTCGGTTTATCATGGAGCGAATGGCTTGCTAAGGATCGCGCGGAACATTCACGGAATTGCAGTATCGTTGGAACGTTTGCTGACACAGCTTGGCTACGAACAATGCAATCCGGTATTTTTTGACACATTGAGAATTAAAATTGCCGGTGAATTGGCCGGGAAAATCCGCTCACTGGCAGAAGCCGCAGGATTGAATTTCCGGTACATTGTCAACGCCCCCTTTGGGGATGTTCACCATATCGGCATTTCGATTGACGAGACAACACAGCCGGAAGATGTTATCAAAATCGCCGCCGTATTTGCGGAAGCGGCGGAGAAGAAAAAAATCGAGAGCACAGCAAATGAATTGTTTCACGATCTGGAAGTGAAATATGATGTGCCGTTTCAACGAACGAGCGCGTTCCTCGAACATCCGGTTTTCAATCAATATCATTCCGAAACGGAAATGATGCGCTACATTAAAGAACTGGAGAACAAGGACCTGTCGCTCACGCATTCGATGATTCCTCTCGGCTCATGCACGATGAAGCTGAATGCCGCGACGGAATTGCTTCCTGTAAGCTGGCGGGAATTTTCGGACGTTCATCCGTTTGCGCCGATTGAGCAGGCAAAAGGTTATCACGAAATTTTCAAACAGCTTGAATCTGCTTTGTGTGAGATTTCCGGTTTCAGTGCCGTTTCACTTCAACCGAATTCCGGTGCGCAGGGAGAATACAGCGGGCTGATGGTGATTCGCGCGTACCATGAAGACCGCGGTGAATCTCACAGGGATGTAGTGCTCATTCCTTCATCAGCGCATGGAACAAATCCGGCAAGTGCCGTGATGGCAGGCTGCAAAGTTGTGATTGTGCGGTGCGATGAGCGGGGCAACATTGATGTAGCCGATCTGAAAGAGAAAGCTGCTGTTCACAAAAAGGATTTGGCTGCGTTGATGGTAACATATCCTTCGACGCACGGCGTGTTTGAAGAAGAAATCCGGACAATCTGCGGAATTGTTCATGACAACGGCGGACTGGTGTACATGGATGGAGCGAATCTCAACGCCCAAGTCGGCGTGACAAGTCCCGGTGCAATCGGAGCGGATGTTTGCCATATTAACTTACACAAGACATTTGCAATTCCGCATGGCGGCGGCGGACCGGGAATGGGACCGATTTGTGTCGCGAAACATTTAGCACCATATCTTCCAAGCCATCCATTAACGAACACCGGCGGCAAAAAAGCAATTCATGCTGTTGCAGCGTCGCCGTGGGGAAGTGCAAGTATTCTTTTGATCTCGCACGCGTACATTGCAATGTTAGGCGAGCGCGGATTAACCGAAGCGACAAGGTTTGCAATTCTCAATGCAAATTATCTGAAAGCGAAATTGGAAAAACATTTTCCAATTCTTTACCAAGGAAAGAACGGGAAAGTGGCGCATGAGTTTATTCTTGATCTGCGGCAGTTTAAACCTACGATTGAAGCAGAAGATGTTGCAAAACGTTTGATGGATTACGGATTCCACGCACCGACAGTCTCGTTTCCCGTTGCCGGCACATTGATGATCGAGCCGACGGAAAGCGAATCGAAAACGGAGCTTGATCGTTTTGCCGACGCAATGATTTCTATCCGCAATGAGATTAAGGAAATTCTTGACGGCAAAGCCGATGCGCAGGATAATGTTTTGAAGAACGCGCCTCACACAGCGCAGGAAGCGTTGAGCGAAACATGGAATCATCCGTACACGCGCTACAAAGCTGTATATCCGGTGATGGAATTGCGGCAAAGGAAGTTTTGGCCAAGCGTTGGCAGAATTAACAATTCGTACGGCGACAGAAATATTATGTGTACCTGTCCGCCGGTGGAGGATTACGAGGAAGTGAGCGATGATGGAAAAGGAAGCAGGGGATAGGAGAGGCATAGTCTCGCACGATATTGAACAAATCGGGGAGTTTTACTATTATAGGTTTGAAAGGAGTTTGCAATGGCTGGAACTATCGTAAATATGACAAAGAAGGAGTTTACTCAAATCCTTTCCACTGTTGTGGAGCAAAAGTTAGTCGAGCTTTTTGGCGATCCTGATGAGGGACTAGTAATGAAGACGAAAATGCGTAAACGCCTTCTGCGTCAAAGAAAGCTGATCGCAAAAGGCGAGCGAGGTGAGGAATTTTCAAGCGTTGTTAAAAGACTTGGCTTGAGCTAATCACTTGTATTCCATTCGCATCTTAAAATCTGCATCAAAAGAACTTGAAAAACTTGATAAGCCGACAGCAAAGCGGATGAGTGAACGCGTTCAATGGTTGTCAGAGAATATCGAGTCCGCCAAATTATTTCCGCTCAAAGGGGAACTTAGCGGTTTATATAAACTCCGCGAAGGCTCATACCGAATCATCTTCGAAATTTTACGAAACGAACGGACTATTATCATTCATAGCATTGGGCATCGTAGAGATATTTACAAGAAAAAGTAATTCCCTTGTTCCCAACGTCCCGCGAAATCGTCCCAACGATTAATGAAACTATCCCAACGGTATCAGAAAGTGCCCAATGACATTTGAATCCGACCCGAAGACTTACGGGCTCTGTTTAACGAACCGTGTTAAAATTAGTATTGAATCATGTGATGGCTTGATTCTGTGATAAATAAAAAAGGAAATTCTTGACGGCAAAGCCGATGCGCAGGATAATGTTTTGAAGAACGCGCCTCACATAGCGCAGGAAGCGTTGAGTGAGACATGGAATCATCCGTACACGCGCTACAAAGCTGTGTATCCGGTGATGGAATTGCGGCAAAGGAAGTTTTGGCCAAGCGTCGGCAGAATTAACAATTCGTACGGCGACAGAAATATTATGTGTACCTGCCCGCCAGTGGAGGAGTACGAGGAGCGAAAAGCATAAGGGTACGGCAAAGCATTGTAGGTATGCAAAAGAATAGCGTAGGTGTGCAGCAGAAGTACGTAGGCGGCAAAATCCAAAACGTAGCTGCGCAGCTACAACCTGTAGGTATCCGGGTTTCCGTTGTAGACATGCATGTCTGAGACTTAGCAGGGGAAATCAAAAGCGTAGATGAGCGAATCCAATTTGGAGGAAGGTAAATCCGGAACGTAGGGGTGGAAAATCCGAGCGTAGGTATTGAAATCCGAAGTGTAGGTGTGGAAATCTAAACCGTAGACGGTGTTTTTTGGCCGAAAAGAGGGAAAGCAGAATATGTTGTTGGGCCTTTCTTTCTGCTTCAATTTTGGAATATGAAATGAGGGAAAACGGGGTCGGAGGGACATTAGGATAATGGCTTGATTTTATGATGCATAAAAAAGGAAATTCTTCCATCCTGGTGTACTGAGGTGAAT
>JAJYOK010000011.1 GCA_021796215.1 Bacteroidota bacterium | reverse complement strand
GCAGAAAGAAATTGAAATATTAGAGAGGCTAAAGACTCATATGTTTGGTGGTATGGGAAGTATCAACGATATCTGGATTAGTAGGAGGAATGGACACAAAGTGGATGATGAGGAAAAGGCGAATAGCAGATTAGATGAACTTAGATGGCAACTAAAAGACGCTCTTAAGGAAGAAACGAGCTAATACAGGAAGATAACCATGAAAGCAGAAATTAAGTATTTTCATAGCCCGGATATTCCAGACCTAGGAACTTATCAACCAATCGAGTGTGATAATTTTGTTTTTTTGTTGCAAATGTTTGTAGGTGAGAAAGGAAAGCAAGGTGAAGAAAGTTTTGACCTGATAGTGTGTACTCCGAAGTGGTTGGTAAATAATCATCACAAAGAAGAGAGCGTATTCGGTTTATATCATTTGATAGTTTTTGAGTATGACTCTTCTGTCAGAAGGAATAATAGAACCTATCTGAGCAAATAATTGAGAAGAGGAAATAAACATGAATACAGCAACAGCAAACAATTTTTGTGCACCACATAACTTTTTCATATACTCATTTCTTGAAAATGAATTCGGAAACCATAGCCGTTTATGAAATGCGTTTTTTGTTGCATACAGGCAATTAAATCCAAATTGTTTCTGTAAAGCTCACGATGAAAAAGATTTTTGTGTTGTTAAAGTTTAAATAAGGGTATGTATATGCAGCGTTTATTGTTCCAACGCTCGGTTTGATATTTACCACACTTCCGTCGCTTGGAGCATAAATAACCATTTGAGTGGGGTAAGAATCATTATTGGTAACAATTAATTTTGTTCCCTCATAGGACCAACTGCTAAAATCATAATCTGAACGGAACATAGAAGGAATTGCCGTTTTTTGATTTGTAGCTACATCCAACACTGTTATTCCGTTCTTGGCATAAAAAATCTCACTTTTTGAGTTTAGCGCTGGGTAAGTACGTTCATAATAAATATTCGCTGTGTCGAGTATTTGATTGTTAGAAGTGTCG
The DNA here is from genome assembly GCA_021796215.1 of Bacteroidota bacterium. Lineage (GTDB taxonomy): Bacteria > Bacteroidota > Ignavibacteria > UBA10030 > UBA8401 > JAJYOI01. The sequence continues at coordinate 92,641 of JAJYOK010000011.1, read as the reverse complement.
GCTAAATCCATTACCCGCAAATAGGCATTATTGCTAATGCTGTCTATCTTCTCAAAAAATAATATTTGACTGCTGTTTGGAATAAACTGGGGAAAATCGCAATATAACGTATTTGTCCATTCTTTGATTCTTTTCTTTTCAAGTGTAAGAGTATTAAGTAAATATAAGACTGACGTATCGGGAGCAGGCAGATATGTGCTATACATAAGTTGTGAACCATCCATTGAAATTCCTAGCCGTACAATGTGACTGCTTTCTTGCACTATTTGTTTTACCTCACCTGTTGACAATGACATCGAATACAACGTTGAATTTACTTTGAGACCGGAGGTTTCATCTTCAAAAAAATACGCTGTTTGTTCATCTTGAGTAACCCTGGTACTCTTATTAATGCTCTTCGCAGATAGTAACTGTCTTTGACTCCCGTCAGGGTTCATTATATAAGTTCCGCTGTCCTGCACAAACAAAATCTTATCACTCTTTGGCAAATATTGCATAAATGCAATATCTTTTTTATCACTTGTAAGTTTTGTTAAGCCTGTTCCGTCAACGTTCATTGAGTAAATTTCGGAGTATGTATACTGCTCAGGGAACTTATCATCTGCTGTTTTTGAGCATGACGAGAAAAACAAAGAGCACGCCAACATCAACAATACCATAGCTGTCGTTTTCATCTTGTACCTCCTAGCACATCTATGTATTCCGCTTTCACATTAGCATAATTTTGTATGTATCTTGGAATATCTCCTTCGTAGCCCAGATTTCGCCAACCAACTCTTCTATAAGAAGGAATAATAGAACCTATCTGAGCAAATAACTGAAAAGAACAACTAAACATAATATAAAGAGCAGCTACAATTAACTTCTCAGAATCACGCAGCTTTTTCATACGCTTACCTCTTTAAATGTTTGAAAAACCACAGCAGTTGCGAAATGCGTTTTTGAAAGGGAACAGCTATATTAAAATTGTCTCCGTGAAGCTGACTGTAAAAAAGATTTTTGCGTTAGTGGAATTTAAGTAAGGATATGTATAGGCAGAGGTTATTGTTCCGACGCCTGGTTTGATACTTAACACAGTTCCATCACTTGGAGTGTAAATAACTATTTGCGTAATATAGGACTCATTGTTTGTGACAATGAGTTTTGTTCCATCATAGGACCAGCTGCTAAAATCATAATCTGAACGGAACATAGAAGGAATTGCCGTTTTTTGATTTGTAGCTACATCCAACACTGTTATTCCGTTCTTGGCATAAAAAATCTCACTATTTGAGTTTAGTGTTGGAGAGGAATACTCATAATAGATATTGACAGTGTCGAGTATTTGATTGTTAGCAGTATCAGCTAAATCCATTACCCGCAAATAGGCATTATTGCTAATGCTGTCTATTTTCTCAAAAAATAATATTTGATTGCTGTTGGGAACAAACTGGGGATAAGAACAATACAAATTATTTTCCCACTCTTTAATCTTTCTTTTTTCCAATGTTACAGTATTCAATAAATATAACGATGGGCTAGATGGTGCAAATATAACTGAACTGTACAGAAGTTGTGATCCGTCTAATGAAATTCCCGGGATTCCAATTTCACTGCTGTCTTCGACTATTTGACGCACTTCACCCGTTGATAACGACATTGAATATAGTATTGAATAAATCTTGGGGCCTAAAGCATTTTTCTCAACAAAATATGCTGTTTGTTCATCCTGAGTAATTTTTGTAGTCCTATTAGGAATTTTATTTGACAATAGCTCTCGCTGACTCCCATCAGAGTCCATGATGTACGTATTATCTTCAACAAATAAAATCTTATCACTCTTTGGCAGATACTGCATAAACCCAATGTATTTTTTGTCGCTTGTAAGTTTTGTTAAACCTGTTCCGTCAACATTCATCGAGTAAATTTCGGAGTATGTATGCTGTTCAGAGAACTTATCATCTGCTGTTTTTGAGCAGGACGAGAAAAACAAAGAACACCACAAAGCGAATAACATTATGGCTGTTGTTTTCATCTTGTACCTCCTAACACATCTTACCTAAAAATTAGTCATTGTCAATTCAAATAAAATCTTAATCCAATACCAACGCCGGTCATGATCGTGTTCCTTCTTACAAAAAGCGTTTGCTCTTTATCCGGCACCGCATAATTCAATTGAACCCCTCCGCTCACACTGAATTTCTCACCGACAAAGTATTCTCCACCGACAGCAAGACCGAAAAGATAATCATTGCTCTCCCAGCCACTCGTTGAATACAAATAGGTCTTAGCTCTAAACAGCACAAAGGGGGAAAGCTTCTCTTGCCCAAAGTGATTGACTACTGCAAAACCGAGCCGCCAAAATGTTTCATTTGTGTACGCCAATATACCGACTGATGGTTCTATCGCAATGTTATCTGTGACCCAAGCAGAAACAAGTACATCCGGTTGCATTTCCATTGTCGAGTTGCCGCCAGAAAACAGCAAGTTATAAACGGGAGGTGTTGAGATTTGGACGCCAATGCCCGTGAAACCTTTTCGATCTTGAGAAAAACTCTTTGGAAAAAATGCGACAGAAAGAACAAAAATACTTGACGCAACGAGAAGAGCTTTACGCGGGGTAGTCATGATTTGACTCCTGTAGTTTGATGACAATGCAATTCTGTAAACTGTATTGGATGATAAGAGACTGTAAAACGGCCGCACACTCTGCTTTCTAAGGCTTTTTTGCAGAAAAAAGATTGATGTTATCCTTCGCCTCGCAGGAACACGCTTGTAGGTTTTAGGGCAAGCTAACCCGTCTTCATTGATTACAATCCCAGAACAGCTTCTTAATAAGACGAGATTGTGTGTCCCGATATCACGCGCAATTGTGTATATTAACAATGATTTGCATAAAAACAAAAAATAATTTGGGATCGGGGAAAATATTTTTTGGGGATATGGAAAGCTTAACTAATCCGGATATTCTAAAATGCTCCTGCATGTCATTCCCTTGACAAATGAGTTCTGCCATATTATCTTATTTATGAAATGAACATGTTTACACCAGAACGAAAAAATACAATGTGTACAGGTTGCGCCCCAACGGGGTCCTCGATCCCAAAGGGATTTACAACTTGTTGTTGTACATGTGCCGGAGAAGCACTCTATGTTCGCGAAGGTGTAAGTCCATGAGTTAGTATTCATTCACGCTTTTGATACAAGCCCTTCGTTGGAATAGTGACGAAGGGCTTTTTTATTTTTGTTTGTGACAAGCTTTTTTCGCCACTAAGGCACAAAAAATATTTTAATGTCTTAAAGGTAAAAATAATGTTTCAGTTAAAGGAAAAATTTATTGAAAAGCCGACGGAGCGGAGAAGAAAATCGCTGCGGATACTTGAACCGCGGAGAAATTTCCGCCCGACGTTGGGTGAAATTGCTGATCACCATTCGATTCTTGAAGCAATCGGCAACACGCCGTTGATTCGGATTCGGAAATTAGCGCCGCCATCTGTTGAAATCTATGCCAAAGCGGAATGGTTCAATCCGGGAGGCTCGGTGAAAGACCGGGCGGCAATCAACATGATACGCGAAGCAGAGCGGAGCGGTAAGCTGACGAAGGATAAAATTATCATTGACGCGACGAGCGGCAATACCGGCATTGCGTATGCCATGATCGGAAGTGCACTCGGATATCGCGTTACGGTAGCGCTGCCGAAGAATGCGAGCAGGGAAAGAAAAAATATTCTGCACGCGTACGGCGCGCATATTCTTTATACCGATCCGCTTGCGGGGACAGATGGCGCCCAGCAGCGTGTGAAAGAAATTGTTGAAGAACATCCGGAGAAATATTTTTATCCGGACCAATATAACAATCCCGAGAACTGGAAGGCGCATTACAAAACAACCGCGGTTGAGATTTGGGAGCAAACGCAGCACCGAGTGACACACTTTGTTGCAGGGCTTGGAACAACGGGAACGTTCATCGGCACCACGAGAAGATTGAAAGAATTCGATTCTTCGATCAAGTGCATCTCGTTTGAACCAAGCTCGCCGCTCCACGGACTTGAAGGATTGAAACATCTTCCGACTTCGATTGTACCGGGCATTTACGATCCGACAATTGCCGATGAGCATCTGTCAGTTTCGACAGAAGAAGCGTATGAAATGGTTCGGCGGCTTGCGCGCGAAGAAGGATTGTTCGCCGGCATATCAAGCGGTGCAGCGATGGCTGTGTGCGTGCGGCTTGCTTCAACATTGAAATCCAGCGTTATTGTCACGATCTTTCCGGATAGCGGCGCGCGGTACGGAAGCGAGATTTTTGAGGGAAAGTGAGGACGATATTTATTCCCGCAAAACCGCAATGGCGCGAAGAGATTTTGAATTGAAAGCTGTTTCAAATGATTAGAATATCGAAAGAAAGCATTCTTCAGATTGAGCGGCACGGAGAACGGACATATCCGGAAGAGTGCTGCGGTGTCATGTTAGGGAAAAGCAGCGACGGCGTTCAGGACGTTGAACAGATTGTAGAACTTGACAACACGCAAGAAGAAAATCGCCGGCGGAGGTTTCTAATTTCTCCGGAGCAATATATGAAGGCAGAAAAAATTGCAACTGAAAAGAAATTGGAATTGTTAGGATTTTATCATTCGCATCCCGATCATACGGCAATTCCGTCAGTTTTTGATACTGAACATGCGCTGCCGTGGTTCGCGTACATTATTACGTCGGTGATGAGGGGAAAGGCGGTGCGCACTACTGCGTGGCTTTTGAATGAAACGCGAGAAAGATTTGATGAACAAACAATAGAGGTTAAAGAAAAGCTTAACTACTCACCGTAATGACGTCCCGCTATCAGCGGGACAAACTCCGTCGCAATGAGTATGATACAACAATCTGAAAATTTCAGAAGATTCTTTGTGTTATAGCAACTTTGCGGTAAATAATTCAGTGATTAAAATTATTTGAGAGAAATCCATGGCAGTTAAAGTTTTTATTCCGACTCCGCTTCGTCCTTTTACAGAAAAGTGTGACACTGTCGAAGTGAATGGAGCAACGGTCGAAGAAGTTTTACAAGATTTGATCCGGAAGCACGGGCAGCTTCAGCCGCATCTTTATTCTGAGAACGGAGTGATGCGAAGTTACGTCAACATTTATGTGAACGACGAAGACATCAGATATTTATCGAAAGAGAAAACGCCGGTGAAGAGCACGGATACCGTGAGCATAATTCCTTCGATTGCCGGCGGTGTGGATGCCGAAGTTAAGAGTGATGTCGGACTCACAAAAGAAGAATTGCTGCGCTACAGCAGGCATTTAATTATTCCCGAAGTTGGAACCGCGGGACAAAAAAAATTAAAGGCGGCAAAAGTTCTTGTGATCGGTGCCGGTGGACTTGGTTCTCCGGTCGGCATGTATCTGGCAGCTGCGGGTGTAGGAACAATCGGCATTGTGGATTTTGACGTTGTTGATTCCACAAATTTACAACGTCAGATATTGCATTCAACGGGTGATGTCGGAAGGTCGAAGCTTGACTCGGCACGCGAGACGTTGGAAGGAATTAATCCGAATGTTGCAATTGAAACTTATGAAGAGCGGCTCACATCCGAAAATGCGTTGAAGCTTTTTGCAGATTACGATGTTATTGTGGACGGGACGGATAATTTTCCCACACGCTATCTTGTCAACGATGCCTGCGTTCTTCTTGGCAAACCGAATGTGTACGGTTCCATCTTGCGCTTCGACGGGCAAGTCAGCGTTTTTTCAGCCAGAGGCAGATCCGTCTTTGGCGGCGAAGCGCAGCGCGGTCCATGCTATCGCTGTTTGTATCCAACGCCGCCGCCGCCCGGACTTGTGCCGAGCTGTGCGGAAGGTGGAGTGCTTGGCGTTCTGCCGGGGATTATCGGAACATTGCAGGCACTTGAAACTATAAAACTTATTCTTGGCGAAGGCGAGCCGCTGATCGGCAGGCTCGTGTTGTTTGATGCGTTGAAATTCACATTTCGTGAATTGAAACTGAAAAGAGACCCGCACTGCCCGATTTGCGGTGAGAATCCAACTATTCACAAGTTGATTGATTATGAACAGTTCTGCGGGGTGAAGCCTCCCGCCGCTAAGGAAACAATTGACGAACAAATTGAAATAACTGTGGAGCAGCTTAAAAAACGCCTTGATCGCGGAGACGATCTTTTCATTCTCGATGTGCGTGAGCCGCACGAATATGAAATTGCAAATATCGGCGCACAATTAATTCCTCTTTCAGAGTTGCCGAAAAGATTTCAAGAAATAAATTCTTCAAAGGAAATCATTGTTCATTGTAAATCGGGCCACCGGAGCGCACGAGCGGCAGAATTCTTGAGAAAAAAAGGATTTCAGAAAGTCAAAAATCTCGTAGGAGGAATAGATGCGTGGTCAGAAAGAATTGATCCTCGTGTGCCTCATTATTGATTTGAAAAAAGGACGTGTTACGAATTCAACATGACCTTTCTCTTTTCTATTCGTCATTGAAAAAATGTCCGCCAACGGCTGCTGTGACATTCACCCTTGCGTTTCGTTAAATCATTCTCTAAATTTCCCGCATCAATCCCTTCTCAATATTCCAACGGAACTTCAATGGAACGCATTCTCGTGGTAGACGATGTTGCAAAAAATTCTTCTTCTAAATCTTATCTTCCCGCGTTAGATACTTCACGCGCCTATTTCAGATTTTGGGGAACGCGCGGTTCGACGCCGGTTGCCGGTGAACGATACGCGCGCTATGGAGGAAATACGCCATGTTTTGAAGTGGGCTGGGGAAACGATAGGGTGATTTTTGATGCTGGTTCAGGTATTCGCGAACTGGGAATTCACTTGATGAAAGATCATCTTTGCCCGCTTTATATTTTCATCGGACATACGCATTGGGATCATATTCAGGGATTTCCGTTTTTCTTGCCGGCGTACGTTCCCGGCGCGGAACTTCACATCTACGGTGCTTCGGGATTTGGCAAAGATCTCGAATCTGTTTTCCGCGGCCAGCTCGATGCCGATTATTTTCCGATTCAACTCAACGATATGAAATCGAAGATGGAATTTATTCATTTGAAAGAAAATCCTGTGAAGATCGGGAAGGTTTCGGTTTTCTGGGAATATGTCCATCACCCCGGTGCTGCTGTCGGATTTAAAATCGCGATGAATGGAAAAGTTATTGTGTACATCAGCGACAACGAATTTTTGCAGGGTTATCTCAGTTCGCCAAAAGATGTCACAAGCAAATTGCTTGCTCCATATAAACAAATAATGGATTTTATCGCAGACTCAGACATTCTCATTACCGAGTCCCAGTATCCGAATGATGAGTACGCGCAGAAAATCGGCTGGGGACATACGGCATTAAGCAACGGCTGCTTGCTGTGCAAACTTACTGGGGTGAAACGCTGGATCGTTACACACCACGACCCTGCACATGACGACGAATTTCTGGAGCGAAAACTTTTACTCACGAAGCAAATTTTGGGTGACATTGAATATCCAATTCAAGTCTGTCATGCGTTCGACGGATTTATGGAGTATGTGTAAACCTTACGCTGCCGGCGATCGCGGCGATGCGGAAACATCCCTTCCGAATATCATAAAGAAAATACTTCCGATTGCTCCGAATGCAAACGCGGTAAGGAAATTAACTTCAGGGGAAATTTCCCATAAAAACGCACCGACAAATGCCGCGATGGAAACAATAACGTCGCGAATTAAATAATACACGCCGAACATTCCCGCCTTTCTGTTCTCCGGGCTGAGTTCGAGAATCAACGCTTTGCGCGTCGGTTCTCCGAATTCTTTCAATCCGCGGATGATAAACGCAACAATAAGCCACGCAAATGTATGGGAATATAACAGCACGAGCGGAAATAATGTGAAGAACCAAAATGTGATGATCACAAACGGTTTTCTTGTTCCGCGGTCGGCAAAATATGCTGTAGGAATATAAATTGCGGCAGAGGTTGCCATTTCAATTGCTGTGAGAACTCCGAACTCGAGAGCAGAAACACCGTCGCCTTTCATGCTCCAGACAACAACAAAGGCGTACGGAATTTGTTCGCAAAAGCGGATAAGAATATCGGAAAGAAGAAGATGTCTTAAGTCGGACGACATGAGCGTCCACAGCTTCAACGGATTTTTTTCCGCATGGCTCCGTTTTTCTTGTTCAATCATTCGCTGTTGAACAATGAGAGCAACAATCGCGAATGCAATTGCTGCACCGAACGCGATGCGCACGCCGGTTGTCTCCCCGTACCACACGATAAATGTCCCGCCGATGACCGGGCCCAAGCCCATCGGAATGCGCCGCACCAATGAATGCATCGAAACGCCCATGGCGCGTTTGTGCGACGGCAAATTTTTTGAGACGAGATCCATTGTTGCCGGAAGTGATATTGCCGTCCACGACAGAAAAAAAATTGATCCCACGATCACAGCCTGCCAATACGGAAAGACAATGACAATCACATATCCGAAAATTGCAAGCAGATTGAAGAACAGCAGTGCCCGTTTATATCCCACGCGGTCGCTGGCATAGCCGCCAATGAAAGAATAAATTGCGTTGAGCAAATTATTAGTGCCATTGAGATAGCCGATGGAAAGCGCGCCTCCGCCCAGCGCCAATAAATAAATCGGCAGGAAGCGCTCTGCCATACGCTCTCCCATTCCAACAAGAATGACCATGCCAAGCAACGCAGCCGTGTTTCGCTTCAATCCGAGGAAATCGAAGAATCTCCGGTTCATCAGCGGCCCTTTTTATGAAGGTGAACATTCATTCCAACTCGCGCCGAAAGCAATTTTGCGGCGTTGTTATTCTTCACAACAATTTCGATGAGGTTGCTGCTTCCAACAATGAGGCACGGACTATTGGAAGGAGCTTCGTCATAAAAACGAATCCATCGTGTGATGCTTTTTTTTCCAAGGATGCACGAAACACTGTCGAATATTTTGTGATTGCCGCGAACGCGGATGTTTGTAATGAGATTCCCGAAATGATCAATGTGAATGATTTTCGCTCTGTCCGTTGACGAACTCAGATTCACGAAAAGAGATTTTGTGTCAGGCAATTTGACCGGCGAGCCGATCTTTGTCAGAGAAATTCCAAGCGAAAGATGTGCAGCCAGCGGTGCGAACACGTCACGTCCATGGAAAGATGAAGAAATAGTCTGAAGAAGGTATTTTTGTGCAGAAGAATGCGAATGATACTCAACGCGGACAGCTTTTTTGATTTCTTCTTCCGCGAGAATATAATCAAGAAGACCGTTCTCCGGAGCAATAAAAACGTGGTGCTCTGTTCGCACAGCAATAATCGGGCGTGAACTCCCAACGCCCGGATCAACAACACAAACAAAAATTGTTCCGGAAGGAAAATAGCGGTACGACGACCAGAGCAAATATCCGGCTTGAGAAACGTTCTGCGGCTCGACGTCATGAGAAATATCAACAATGCACGCCTGCGGATTGATGGAGAGAATGACGCCTTTCATCGTTCCGACATAATGGTCGTGAACACCAAAGTCTGTAAGCAGCGCAAGAAGAGGGACTTTTTTTCTCATCGGATTATATGACGGTGATAATTTCTTTCCAATGTAGCAAGTGAATACGGCAATTTCAAATTTGCCTTCTTTCAGAGCAATCATTTTGTGAATTGAAACTCCGCGCGCTATTCGTTACATTAAAAGCACGGTTTTTTATGCCATTGTTTCAGGTGTTCGATTTCGTAGAGGGAAAATAATTTCAATGATGGATTCCGCTGAAGATTTTCGTACAGGTTATGTTGCGCTTGTTGGTGAGCCGAATGTTGGGAAATCAACGCTCATGAACGCACTTCTCAAGCAGAAGATTTCCATCGTTACGAAAAAGCCGCAGACAACACGCCATAAAATTATGGGGATCCTGAGTGGTGAAAATTTTCAGATCATTTTTCTCGATACACCGGGACTGATTACGCCGAAATATTTGCTGCAGGAAATGATGATGAAATTCGCTTCGTCGGCTCTTGATGATGCGGATGTCGTGTTGTTTCTTATAGATGCGGAACAAGTGAAGATGCACGGTGTAGCAAATAGTATGCTTGAAAAAGCGCTGCCTGTAAATCCCGCTAACGGCGGGAGAGGAAAGAAAATATTCCTTGTCATCAACAAAATTGATTGTGTAGAAAAAAGCGATCTGCTTCCAATGATTGATAGCTTTCGCAAAGCATTTCCCTTTGAAGAAATTCTACCGATCTCCGCTTTGAACTCATTCGGTACTGAAGAGCTCGTTGCGACAGTCGTGAATTATCTGCCTAAGCACCCGCCGCTCTATCCGCCGGATATTATCAGCGAGGCGCCGGAAAAGTTTTTTGTCAGTGAAATTATCCGCGAGAAGATTTTCGAACAGTTTGCGGAAGAAATCCCGTATTCTGCGACAGTTGACGTCATTGCCTTCAAAGAGCGTGCAGCGAAAAAACATTTTATCAGCGCTGAAATTTTTGTCGAACGACAGTCACAGAAAGGAATTCTCATCGGAAAAGGCGGAGAGGCGCTGAAGAAAGTCGGTGAGCGCGCCCGCGCCGAAATTGAGTCGTTCTTAGATCACCCGGTGTTTTTGGAATTGCATGTGAAAGTTCGGGAAAAGTGGAGGGGCAGCGAGGCGTGGCTGAAACGTTTGGGTTACGGAAATTAAATGGAAAAGGGAAAGCGGAAAAAAGAATAACGCTGACAAACGTCATTCGTCAATACTTAATAATCAATTTTCAATCTACAATCTAAATTTAAAATATTTTATGCCTGTCATCAGACCTTTTCGCGGAATTCGTTATAACCAATCAAAAGTTAACATTGCGGCTGTTATTGCTCCGCCGTATGATGTTATTTCGCCGCAACAACAGAATGCCTATTACGATAAGGATCCATTCAATATCGTTCGTTTGATTTTAGGACGCGAGGACGATCGCTACGCCGCCGCTGCAAAAACATTTGCTGAGTGGCAGTCAGCGGGCGTATTGATGCGCGATGAAAAATCTGCCGTGTATCCTTTGATCCAGACATTTCAAAATTCCAACGGCTCAACCATTCGTCGAAAGGGATTTATTGCGTTGTGCCGGCTTGAGGAATTCGAGAAGGGAATTGTGCTTCCGCATGAAAAAACGCTTTCAAAGGCGAAGGAAGATCGTTTCAAATTGTTTAAGGCGACAAATTCGAATTTCAGTCAGGTGTTCGGATTGTATTCCGATCCGAAGAAGAAGGTTGATATGATTGTCAATGCATTGTTTACCTCTCCGGCAGCAATTGATGTGACGTTTGAAAATGTCCGCAATCAATTGTGGGTACTGTCGGATGTTTCAGCGCTTGAAAAGATCGAAAGGGAAATGGAATCGAAGCAGGTGTTGATTGCCGACGGACACCACCGGTATGAAACTGCGCTGGCATACCGCGATCTGATGCGATCACAAAATCCGCATCATGACGGTACAGAGCTGTATAATTATGTAATGATGTTCTTCACGAATCTTAATGACGAAGGACTTGTTATTTTCCCGACGCATCGCGTCATTCACAGCCTTCCGAAGTTTGACTGGAATACCGTCTCTTCTTCCATCAAACAATATTTTGACATGAACGAATATTCTTCACAAGAAGAATTATTGAAGCAGCTTGCTTCGCAGAAAAAACATTCGTACGGAATTATCATCGGTGCGCGTCCGCAGTTTTTCCTTGCATCATTAAAGAACGGATCTTCGCTCGATTCGTTGGTGCCCGCCGATGTACCAAGCGAAGTGAAAGAGCTTGATGTTGTGCTGCTCCACTCGTTCATTTTAGGGAATGTTCTTGGAATTTCAATCGAAGCGCAGGAAAAGAAACTCAACATTCACTACATACAACAGATTGAAGACTGCGTGAAAGAAGTGAAAAGCGGAACTGCGCAAATTGCTTTCATTGTCAACCCGACAAGAATTGAACAAGTGCGCGCCGTTGCAAAAGCCGGACACACGATGCCGCAGAAGTCGACATTCTTTTATCCGAAATTGTTGTCCGGTTTAGTGTTGAACAAAATGGCGGAATGAGATGAACGAGCGGTGGCGAATCGCGTTTGCGTATTTTCTTGTTTGCAGCATTTGGGGTTCCACTTGGCTGTTTATCAAAATCGGACTGGAAACCGTCACGCCAATCTTATCGGCAGGACTTCGTTTTTTTGTCGCGAGCGCAGTGTTGTACCCGCTAATAAAATTTCGGGGTGTCACAATTCCGCGCACACGTGAAGCGCAAAAAATATATTGGCTTATTTCACTGACGGCATTCAGCGTTCCTTACGGATTAGTTTATTGGGGGGAGCAATTCATTCCGTCGGGATTGGCATCGGTACTGTTTACCGTTTATCCATTTGCCGTTGCACTTTTCTCGCAGCTTTTTCTTCCGTCGGAGAAAATGACACCGTGGAAAACCGCCGGCATCATCGTCGGCTTTCTCGGCATTGTCGTTATTTTTTCAAACGATCTCTACACTTCCGACAGCGGCGCGCTGTTGGGAATGGGAGCAGTAATTTTGAGCGCGGTGCTTCAGGCGTATTCGGTCATTCTTATTAAAAAGTTCGGCCGCACACTTGATCCGATGGTCACAACGTTCGTCCCGATTTTGTACGGCGCATTTGTTCTTTTTGCAGCGAGTATTTTCTTCGAAAATTATGCGCAGGTGCATTTTACTGCGGGCACAGTTCTTTCAATTTTTTATCTCGGTATTTTCGGTACCGTTATCACCTTTGTCAGCTATTTTTGGTTGTTGAAACGGGTTGAAGCGGTGATCCTTTCGTTGACATCGTTTATTACACCGGTGATTGCAGTTGTTCTTGGAGTCATTGTTTTAAGCGAAGAATTGTCGTCTCGTATTCTCGCTGGCGCGACAATTGTGCTCGCGGGAATTTTGCTTGCGAACGGAAACGAGACAAAGAAATGGATTACTGAAATATTGGATTAATGGATGATAAAATAATTCAACAATCCAACAGTCCATTCATTCGACTTCCCGTGAACGAATGTACTTTGCGACAGCAGTATGATTCAAGATGAATAAATTTTGAAGAACCGATGATCAAACGAATTCTCCATATCGGCGTTGCCGTAAAAAATCTCGACATTTCGTCGAATATTTTTGCAAAACTATTCGGTGCCGATTCTCCACATTCTGAAACCGTTCAGGAACAGAAATCTCAGATTGCTTTTTTTCCGGTTGGGGAAAGTTTTCTCGAGTTGATACAAGCAGCGGAGGCGGGAACATCTATCGAAAAATTTATCGAAAAACGGGGCGAGGGTATTCATCATCTCTGCTTGGAAGTTGAAGGACTTGAAGCGGAAGTCAAACGGTTGAAAATTTTAGGTTTTCAATTTGTGAGCGAATCTCCGTCCGATGGCGGCGATGGCTACCGCGTGGTGTTCCTGCATCCAAAATCAACCAGCGGCGTGTTGATTGAACTTGCTGAAAAAATTGTACGTTGAAATGGTATGTCAACGGAGCAGCCTGCCATAGAAATTTCTTTTACCACCGATGATGTTTCGTTGGAAGAGAAGCTTGACAATCTTCCGATGCAGCCCGGTGTGTACCAGTTCAAAAATGCGGAAGGGAAAATTTTGTATGTGGGAAAAGCAAAAATTCTCCGCAACCGCGTCCGCCAATATTTCCACAAGTCGCGCCAGCTTGATCCCCGCATTGTTCTGATGATTTCAAAAGCAACTGATGTTGAAATTATCACGACAGATTCTGAAGTGGAAGCGCTGATTCTCGAAGCGAATCTCATTAAGATGCACAAGCCGCGCTACAATGTGAATCTGAAGGATGATAAAAGCTATCCGTTTATTGTCGTGACAAATGAGCCATACCCGCGTGTTTTCGTTACGCGACGCGTTAAGCGCGACGGTTCTCGCTATTTTGGTCCCTACACCGATGTTTCCACGATGCGCTCGGCATTGAAAACCGTGCGCGATATTTTCATGATTCGAAGCTGCAACTATTTTATCAACGACGATTTTATTCAGAAGAAGAAAACGCGCGTGTGCCTCGATTATCATATCAAAAAATGCGAAGGACCGTGCGAAGGATTGATTTCACAGGAGCGCTACAATTCAATGATCGGGCAGGTTGCGCAGGTGCTCGAAGGGAAAACGAGCGGTGTGCTGAAAACTCTTGAAGAGCAAATGAAATCTGCGGCGACAGAATTGCGCTTCGAAGAAGCCGCCTTGTACCGCAACCGCATGACAGAATTGGAAGTCTATTCGTCGAAACAAAAAGTTGTTGACATGGAACTTCACGACCGCGACATTTTTGCTTTCGCCGCAGAAGGCGATGATGCATGCGGCGTTGTGTTCAAAATCCGTGAAGGAAAAGTGCTCGGCAGGAGGCATTTTTATATGAACTCAGTCGAAGGGAAAAACGATTCGGAAATTATCGAGACGTTGGTTCAGCGGTATTATCTTGATGCAATTGATGTGCCCGCAGAAATTGTGCTGCCTGCTGTTATAGAAAATGAAAATTCGATTCGGGAATGGTTGGGCGGGAAACGTGATAGCAAACTTTCGATTATTGTGCCCGAAGAGGGTGAACTCGCAAAATTGGTCGCAATGACACGCAACAACGCAAAATATCTTCTCGATGAATTGAAACTTCAGAAAATGAAGCGCGAGGAATTTGTGCCGCATGCAGTACAGTCATTGCAACGCGATTTAAGGATGAAAAAGCCGCCCCGCCGGATCGAGTGCTTCGATATTTCACATTTTCAGGGAACGGAAACCGTTGCTTCCATGGTCGTGTTTGAAGACAGCAAGCCGAAGAAAAGCGACTACCGAAAATTCAAAATTCAAACGGTGGCGCCTGCTGACGTGAACGATTTTGCGAGCATGCGCGAAGTAATTCGCCGGCGTTACACACGCGTGCTCGAGGAGCAATCTGAAATGCCTGACTTAATTGTTGTGGACGGCGGAAAAGGACAGCTTTCAAGTGCAGTGGAAGTATTGAAAGAATTGGGGCTTTACGCCAAAGGCGCATCCGCCTCTGACGGAGAGTCGCAGCCGATCATCAGTCTTGCAAAACGCCTGGAGGAAGTTTTTGTTCCCGGTGAAAGCGATCCGGTGTTTATTCCGAAAACGTCGTCAGCGCTGCGGCTGCTTCAACAAGTGCGCGATGAAGCGCATCGCTTTGCAATTACGTTTCATCGTTCCTTGCGGGCGAAGCGAACACTGCAAACGGAATTAGATTTGATTGAGGGTATCGGCAAAAAGCGAGCGAAGGAATTGCTTGAAGCATTTGGTTCGGTGCAGGGCGTTAAGTTCGCGACTGAGGTTCAGCTTGCTGAAGTTGTGGGTGAAAAAATTGCTGTGAAAGTCAAAGAATACTTCGATGATGATGCCGCAACAACATAACCGGGTTTGATTGCAGAACTCAGCTTTTCAAAAGTTTCCGTGCGTGTGCGAGAACATTCTCCACTGTGAAGCCGTATTCTCTCATCACGACATCGCCCGGAGCTGACGCGCCGAATTTTGTAATGCCGAGAACGTCTCCTTCATCACCGACATATTTTTCCCATCCCATTGGCACAGCGGCTTCAACTGCGAGGCGCTTCTTAGCGCTTGGCGGAAAGATCGAACGGCGGTATTCTTCCGGCTGACGCTCAAACAATTCCCATGACGGCATGCTCACAACACGAGCCGCAATGTTTTCTTTCACAAGTGTTTCGTACGCGCCGACGACAAGCTGCACTTCTGATCCGGTACCGATAAGAATAATCTCCGGTTGTTTTGAACCTGCCTTGCCGGCAGGCAGGTTTTCTGCGAGAATGTAAGCGCCCTTCACAAGATTTTCCGCGGATGCATATTTGGTTCTGTCGAGTACCGGAAGTTTTTGGCGTGTTAAAGCAAGAGCAACCGGGCCGGCGCGGTGTTCAATTGCAGCTTTCCATGCTATGGAAGTCTCATTGGCATCAGCCGGACGGATGAGTGTGATGTTGGGAATTGCACGGAGCGCGGCGAGATGTTCAATCGGTTGGTGCGTTGGTCCGTCTTCGCCAAGTCCGATGCTGTCGTGGGTGAAAACGTAAATTGGACGAATGTGCATCAATGCGGCGAGACGAATTGTCGGGCGCATGTAATCGGAGAAAATTAAAAACGTTCCGCCGTACGGAATGATGCCGTCGGTCAACGCCATGCCATTGAGAACTGAACCCATCGCATGTTCGCGTACGCCGAAATGGAAATTTCTTCCGTCATACTGATTCGGTTGAAACTCTCCGAAGTTTTTCAAAAACGTATCGTTCGACGGACGCAGATCAGCAGAGCCGCCAATAAGCGCGGGAAGATGAGGCGCAATTGCATTCAACACTGCGCCGGATGCCTGCCGCGTTGCCAGTCCTTTTTCCGGTGGGAAAACCGGCAAAGCTTTTTTCCATTCTTCCCTGTCCGTCGTCTTTTGGGCGGAGACGTAATTGTTCTCCCGCAGAGACTTCAATTCTGTTGCTAGATCGGGATGTTCTTTTTCATACTTCGCATACAGTGTTTGCCATTCGGCTTCGATTTTTTTCCCATTCTCAATGGCTGTGCGGAAATGTTTTAACGCTTCATCGGGAATGAAGAAATGTTTGTCAGGATCCCAGCCGTAAAATTGTTTTGTCAGCCGCACTTCATCTTCGCCGAGCGGAGAGCCGTGCGCTTCAGCAGTATCCTGTTTGTGCGGACTTCCATAACCGATGTGCGTCCGTGTTTTGATGATTGACGGACGGTCTTTCACACTTTGTGCTGCGCGAATCGCTTTATCAATCGCATCGAGATCATTTCCGTCGTTCACGATCTGCACATGCCAGCCGTACGCTTCGAATCGTTTCGCAACATCTTCGGTAAATGCGACTTCCGTATTCCCGTCAATGCTGATGTGGTTGTCATCATACAAATAAATAATGTTGCCGAGTTTCAAATGTCCGGCGAGCGATGCAGCTTCGGAAGCGACGCCTTCCATCAAATCTCCGTCGCTGACAATTCCGTAAATATTGTAATCAACGACATCGTAGTTCGGGCGATTGTAGCGTGCGGCGAGATATCGTTCGGCAATTGCCATCCCGATACCATTACTGAATCCTTGGCCAAGCGGACCGGTAGTTGTTTCGACGCCCGCAGTGAGACCGAATTCCGGATGCCCTGGGGTTTTACTGCCGAACTGCCGGAAGTTTTTCAATTCGTCAAGTGGAAGATCGTAACCGGTGAGATGAAGAAGACTGTAGAGCAGCATTGAACCATGGCCGGCTGAAAGTAGGAATCGGTCGCGGTTATGCCAGTGCGGGTTCGACGGATTGTGGCGGAGAAACCGCGTCCACACAACGTACGCCATTGCCGCGCAGCCCATTGGCAAGCCCGGGTGTCCTGCGTTTGCTTTTTGAACGCCGTCAATTGAAAGTGTACGAATCGTGTTGATGCAAAGTTGGTCTAATTCGGGTCCGATGGGGTTTTTAAATTGTGTCACGAAAAAATCTCCAAATTATAGAACTGTCTGGAATGATTCTGCCGTTGGCAGATATAGAAGAAAATACCGAAAAAATTTGAAAATGCAAAAGAGAACATCAAAATGAACAATATTTTACGGAAGAACTTATTTTTTGTTTGACTCTGACAGGGCAGGTAAGTACATTTTTCCGGGTTGGGGAGACAGCGTTTTTCATTTGTTCGACTGAGGAGCGATCCTCATTTTTGACGACAAACCGGAGTTGACGATGAAAACAAGAGCACTTCAAATATTTCCTGCCATTATTATTATCGCAGCGGCAATTGCACTAAGCAGTGCGCGTTTAAATGCGCAACCGACCGGCGTTTGGAAAGAAGTTCCTGCTCCTAAACTTGGCGGACAGTGGATTATTCTTGATTTTGCTGATTCTCTGAATGGCTGGTTGGTGAAGCAAGACTCGGGGTCAGGAGAATTCACAAAAACAACCGACGGAGGGAAAACGTGGGTCAATAATAAAATTGTACTTAAGAATGCAATTATTGCAGAAAAGCTTTACGATTCTCAGAATGGAATGGTAGTCACAACCTATGCTGACAGCGTTACAAGACTTTATGTGACGACAGACGCGGGCAACAACTGGAGTGAAAAGATATTTCCTGACACACTTCTTTCACCGCTGCGGGGCGGATATGTTTCATTGCTCAATAAAGACATGATTGGATTTATCAGTGAAGGATTATATTTGTACACATCAACAGATGCAGGAGATACATGGCGAAAAAAATCTCTGCCTAACGAGCTTTCATACTCGACAATGAGAATGACAAAGTTTTTATACATTTTGGATAGCACAGACATATTTCTTGGCGGAGATGACGGCGGATTGGCGACCGGATTTTTATATCGAAGTCGTGATGGAGAAAACACGTGGGGGCTCAATTCTTGGGCAGGTACCATTGACTCGAAATTCTACACCAAATCCCTCGGCTATTTTAGCAAAGCAACTGGTTTACAGGACGATTTAATATATTATTTCGATACTGAACTGTACAATTCTGCTCTTCCGGAAACTTTAATAACCTTTTCGGGAAACGAGTATAGTGTGATCTATGAAAATAGAGAAGTGTTTTATGTCCCGTTTGGAAGCTCACTAAAAAAGGAAAACCCATTAGCCAATGATTCTCTTTTTGTTTTAGATTCCATTTGGCACCAATCAGACTTGCACGTTAAAGAATTCACTACAACGGGCTACAGAAGTGCGTGGCTTCTTGCTGACAGCGGTAGAGTGTTTCAAAGAGTTGATGTTTTGACCGGAATTCAAAGTAATGGACAAAGAGAAAATCATCTTTCTCTTGCTAAGGACTATGCAATTATTTCAGCGTATCCTAATCCGTTCAATGGTTCATGTAAAATTGAAGTAGAAGCAGGTGCACTTTCGCGACAGGCTGCCGTAAAAGTTTTTGATGTTTTAGGAAGGACTGTAGCACAGCTTTTTGAAGGGGAGATTCAGCCGGGCAAACATAATTTTGTGTGGAACGGCTGCAACTCGAATGGCATTAGTGTTGCGAGCGGTGTTTATTATGTTACTGTTTCTGCTGAAAGTTTTATAACAACGAAATCTATCGCTTATATAAAGTAAGCTCAGCTTCACTCAAATTACTTCACATTCATTCTCCGGAATCCAGCCGACCTTTCCGTCCGCCAACCGGATTTTTTTCCAGTTATCTACTTCGTCGAGCACTTGCACTTTCACTCCTTTATGCAGGACAAACAAATCACTTCCTTTGGTATCCGGTGCCGATTTAATATTCGCGACATCGCTCATCACAATAGCATAGCTCGTGTTAGATTCCCGATACGATTCAGTCGTGAAGAGAACCAGTGAAAGCACAAGTAGTGTTCCTGCCGCAAGTGCGGCGGCAAGAGACAATCGTTTTGCTCTGAACGACGGTGAAAGTAAAAAAACGGAAAGGGAAATCAGTGTCAACAAAAACAATGTATACATCGTCCAGCCGAGCGTAGAAAGCGGCAACATTGTAAGCAACGAATCGAACCAGCGGTAGAGGAAAAATTTTGGAACGGCATCTATTTTATCAACGACTTGTAAATTGGCAAGCCGGAGATTGAACCGCACATCGTCATCCCCGGGAAGAAGCTGCTCTGCCCGCTCGTAATTCAAAATTGCTTCGGCAGTTTTACCGAGTTTGTAATAAGCGTTGCCGAGGTTGAAATAGAGTTCGCCATTTTCGTATCCGCTGTGAAGGATTGCTTCGTACTGCTGCACCGCACCGGCATAATCATGTTGAAGATACAGTTTGTTGCCCTGTTCAAAACGCTGATCAGCTTCTCCGCCGGTTGCGCAAACGGATATAGCAGGCAGAAAAAAAATGAGCGCAATAAAAATAAATTTCAGTTTCATTGTTCGTGCCGCTTTCAGCGTTATTTTCAATTCAATTCCTTTTCGGTTGCGACAATCACTTCGCTTGCGAGGTCGTACATCTTTTTCTTTTCTTCTTCTGAAGCACTTGCCGGCGCAAACCGTGCAAACTCGCATATTTCGAGACATTCTTTAATTCGCCCGACCAACTCCGGCGAAATATTTTTCTCCGACAACTGCTGAGTGACTGTATCAATTGAAAGTTCAGCACGATCAATGGAAAGTTTGTCCGCGACATACTGCCATAGCGCACGCGATGTTTCGGTGTAAAACTCCTCAGCATTGTTGGCAGTGAGAAGCGTTTTTGCCTGCTGCAAGCGTTTGGTTGCAACTTTCATTGCTTTGCGGGCGCGGAACGAAACGACGTCGGCGGAATCGCGTATAGATTTCTGCCGGAAAGCCACGATACCGATGAACGCCAGCAACGGAAGCACAGTTATTACCGCAACGGTTGCCGATGAAAGCGTTTCTTCGCCGCGGCGGTGAAATGCCATCGGGTCGGTTTTGATAAATCGAATATCTTCATTCAACAGTTTCACATCTTCTTTGGAAATTGTGCCGGTAAATTGTTCTGGCTCGGCGCTTCCTTTTTCGACAGTGATGTCTATCGGATTGGAATGAAGTGAAACATATTTTCGCTGCGACGGATCGAAATAAGAAAAGTCCACCGGAGGAATATGTTTCTCTCCCGGGTAGCGGGGAACAAGAAGCCATTCAAACGTTTTTGACCCGTGAATTGCCGGTCCGGTTCTATCAATGTTGTCGGTTACTTTCGGATCATATTTTTCAAAATCATTCGGTACCTCAAGCCCGGGCGCTTCAAGGATTTTGATATTGCCGGTGCCGGAGATCGTTGCCTTCAACGAAAGAGGCTCGTTGGTTTTAACATTCTTTTTGCTTAATGCAACATCCATTGAAAACTTCCCGACCGCTCCTTGGAAATCGCGCGGCGCATCGTTTTTTGGAAGAGGCAGCACGGTAACCTTGACAGGCTCGCTTGTGATTGTCACGTTAGAAGTTTGGACGCTGTTGAAAAAGGGGTCATTGAAGAATTGATCGAACCAATCTTTTCCGTTCGACCGCCGTTGCTGAACTTGCACTTGACAGATGATCTCCAGCGGATTGATTTCCAGCGTACCCGGCTGTGTAGGGAAGAGCGCAGTTTTCTTCAGCACGCCGACCTGATACTGCTTTCCTTTATACGTTTCGTTGACAAGATTTACTTGTTGAGGGATCGCAATATCTTCACTCCAGAACCCTATCATGTTGGGGAGTTTGTTAATTGTGTAATTCGTGATGCGAACGCGGGTGAACACTTTAAATGTCACGGTGATCTGTTCGCCCTGATACACGTGCGTGCGGTCAACTTCTGCGCGAAGAAAAAGATTATCGCCGATGTGCACGGAATTGTCCGGTGTTTGTGCTGCGCCATTTGCCGCGCTTTGTTTCTGTTGGGCGGAGCCTTTCACAACAGTGATCGTTAGCGGCTGTGTGGAATATTTTTTTCCGCCTGCCTCAATGCTCGCTGCGCCTATCGTGAATTTGCCGGTTTCCCGGGCCTGTAACACATAACCATAAGAGACTGAGGAAGAAACCGAGCCGTTAATAAATTGCATGCTTGTGGATTGGTTTGGCCCGGAAAGAATAAGAAATTTGCTGAGATCGGGAAGCTGAAAATTTGTTCCGCTGCTTGTGCCCGCACCGGAAAGTGTGAACTGAAGATTGAATTGTTCTCCAAGTGCAATCGTCGTTTTGTCAGCAGATGCAGTGAATGAAACATCGCCTGCTATTGCTTTCAGATGCATTGCACCGGTCAATACCATTAAAGCGAACAATCCAGCAATAATTTTCAATTTTTCATTTTTCATTTTTGCTTTGATTTTCACCAGTCTTTCTCAACATTCTTTTTGACAGCGGCGTGACGGCGAAGTTTCTTCTGTACTTCTTTTTCGTCGTTGCGGAGCGCTTCAAGAATGCGCTGCGCCTCTGCTTTTGACATTTGTTTTTCCTGCTGTCCTGGCTGCTGCTCCTGATTCTTTTTCTGGTCCTGTTGCTGATTTTTCTGCTGATTTTGCTTTTGCTGATCTTTCTTCTTTTGATCCTGATTTTTCTTGTCGTTCTTATTTTGTTTATTCTGTTTGTTCTGCTGTTGCTGCTTTAACATTCGTTCTGCATACGCAAGATTATACTTTGTTTCGCCGTCGTTGGGGTTCAGCCGCAGAGCATGTTTGTATGCGTCAATACTTTCCTGATATTGTT
Source organism: Bacteroidota bacterium (assembly GCA_021796215.1). Classification (GTDB taxonomy): domain Bacteria; phylum Bacteroidota; class Ignavibacteria; order UBA10030; family UBA8401; genus JAJYOI01. The sequence continues at coordinate 70,513 of JAJYOK010000011.1, read as the reverse complement.
TTCCGCTAAAGTGTACATTGCCGATGTTGTGATACAATTGCGCCTGGGTTTTAGGGTCTTTTGTTTTTGTAAGAGCGGTTTCATAATTCCGAAGTGCTTCGTCGTATTGCTGCTGCTTATATAACGCATCCCCAAGATTGAAGTATCCCTGAAGAAGTTGATTGTCCTTATCGAGTGTTTTTTTGTATTCGGCTTCGGCGTCGGCATATTGCTGTTTCTTATATAACTTGTTTCCATCGTTGATGTGTGTGCGCAGACCGTTTTGAGCGGATGCCGAGACAGCGAGTGTCGCCGAGCAAAAAATGAGTATGGCCATGATAATAAAAAAATGTCTCATTGTGTAGCTCCAAAGGAGTTCTTCGCGGCCTCGCTGCTGCCGATGTTTCGAAACGGATTAAAGCGGGCAAGCCACGGAATTTTCTTGTCTGAAAGAAGAATTTCAATCAATAGAAGAACAATTCCCGCACCGATAAAGTATTGGAATTGATCTACATAATCGGTGAATTGCTTCGCTCCAAACTCGCGCTTTTGCAAAGCATTGATGTTTTTATAGATGAGATCGAGTTCGTCCTGTGAATTGCTGGCGTGAAAATATTTTCCGTTGCCGAGCGCGGCAATTTTTTCCAACGACGCTTCGTCAAGTTTTGTGAGGACGATATTGCCCGATTGGTCGCGCTTGAAATCTGTTTGGTGCCCGTTCGCATCGTAGATTGGTATCGGTGCGCCATCGGGAGAGCCCATGCCGATTGTATAAATAAGAATTCCTTTTTTTCCGGCATCCTCTGCTTCGCTGATCGCATCGCCTTGATTATTTTCGCCATCCGTGATGATGACAAGAACTTTCTTCGTCGGATCATTTAGCGGAAATGATTTCTCTGCTTTCGCAATAGCTGAGCCGATGGCGGTGCCGGGATCGGGAACAGAAGAAACATCAACAGCATCGAGAAATAAATTTGCGGCGCTATAATCTGTTGTCAAAGGGAATTGCACGTAGCTTTCGCCGGAGAAGACGATCAACCCGATACGGTCGCCGGCTAAACGGTCGATCAAATTTTTTATTTCATACTTTGCCTTTTCAAGGCGGTTTGGCTTTACATCTTCCGCTTTCATCGAAAGCGAAACATCGAGCGCAATAAAAATATCTACGCCTTTCTGCTTTACATTCTCCAAACGCGTTCCGAGCTGCGGGTTTGCAAGTCCGGTAATGAGCGATGCGAACATAAGAAGAAGAATGCTTTGCTTGATGATGCGTTTTCTGCCGCTTGTGTCGGCGGCGATGCGCGGCAATAATTCATCGCTGACGAATTGCTGCAACGCGGTGCTTCGTTTGCGTGCCATCCACCAAAAGAAGATGAGCGCAAAAGGGATAAGTGCGAACAAATACAAATATTCAGGATGTGCAAAACGGATCATATCTTACGGAAGCTTTCTCAGCCATGTATGTGAAATTCCGACATCAACCAACAGAAGCAGAAGTGCGATTCCGGCATAATTGTAAAACAATTCTGCATATCGTTTGTACGACCGGACTTCAATTCTGCTCTTCTCAAGCTTGTCAATTTCTTTGTAGATGTTTCTCAGCGTTCGGTTATCGGTTGCGCGGAAGTATTTTCCATCTGTCATGTCTGCAATTTGTGAAAGCATTTTCTCATCTAAATCTACAGGAATCATCTGGTAGCGCGTACCGAACGGCGTCGGCATCGGATATGGGGCACTGCCAACGGTACCGACGCCAATGGTGTATACACGAATGCCGTATGTTTGCGCGATTTGTGCAGCGGTAATCGGGTCTATTTCTCCGCGATTGTTCATACCATCCGTCAAAAGAATGATCACTCTGCTTTTTGCTTTGCTGTCCTTCAGACGGCTCACCGCAGTTGCCAATCCTAACCCGATTGCGGTGCCGTCTTCAATCATGCCGGGTTTTACCTGGTGTAAAAGGTTTTTCAATACCGGATAATCAGTTGTCAGTGGGCATTGCGTAAAACTTTCTCCAGAGAAAATAACAAGGCCGATGCGGTCATTAGTTCTGCCGTCGATGAAATCCTGTGCTACAGCTTTTGCCGCTTCGATACGGTTGGGCTGAAAATCTTCCGCGAGCATACTTCCCGAAATATCAAGTGCAAGAACGATATCAATGCCTTCGGTGTACACATTTTGTCCGTGCGATGTTGACTGCGGCCTTGCAAGCGCGATGATGAGAAGCGCAAGTGCGCCCATGCGAAGAATGAACGGCGCATGCCGCATGCGTTCCTTTCGTGTTCGGGGAAGATCGGCGAATGGTTTCAGGCTTGAATATTGAACATCGCTTTGCTGCCGGCGTTGACGATAGTAGTACCAAACGCCGAGCGCAGGAATTAACAGTAAGAGGAAAAGATAGCTTTCATTTGCAAACGAAACATCAAACATTGACTGCCGCCTCTTTTCCTTCTGTCACAGGATTTTCAACAACGGGTTTGGTTGCTTCGACAATTTTTATCGCCCGTGGAATAAATTCATCGTTGTCAGCCGGCGTCGGAGCAAACTTTGCAAATTTTACGAAGTCGGCCGATGTAAGCATTTCGTTGATTTCTTTTTTGATCTCCTTGGGAAGTGTGACGTGTTGAAGCTGGTTCATAATTTCGTCGGTCGTCATTTCGAGCGCAGTGATTCCAAAGCGCCCTTCAAAATAGGAGCGGAGAATTTCGGTCGCTTTGCTGTAAAATAATTTTATTTCTCCGCGCTGCCATATACGTTCCGCTTCCAATTCACGCAGTTGAACCAGTGCTGTTACATGCGGCGGAACTTTCGGCTTTTCTTCTACAACAATTTCTTCCGGTTTTCTTCTCTTCTTCATGTAATAATAAACGAGGTAAGCAAGCACACAGAGGAGAAGAAGAATTCCAGCGTACATTGCAATTTCTTTCCACGTCCACGGCAGACTGAGCGGCGGCTTGATGTCTTTGATGCCTTGCGTGGTATCAACCGCGACCGTCGCAACTTGAATGGTGACAGGCTCCGATTCTGCTTCGTGAATCGTTGTGTCGCCGGTTGTAGTATAACCGACGGTGAACGGTGGAATTGTTATCGTGCCAGCATCATATTTTGATAACGTAAAAGACTTTTGTTCGGTGACAAAGCCGCTCGATTCAGTTTTCGAAACAGAATCCTGTTGAACAATGGTACACGCGCCAAGCGAATCGGCATTCTGCTTCCACAGAATCGTAACGCCGGAGGGGTGCCGGACGTTGATAGTATAATGAAACCAATCACCAATAGTGATATGGCTTGAATCTGTCGTGGCAGAAACGGAAACGTGTGCTGCTGTTCCTTCATTAGCTTGTGCTGAACTGACGGAAAAGAACAGAAAGTAAAGAGTAAGGAGTAGGGAGTAGAGGGTATAGAGAAATTTTCTCCATGTTCCATGTTCCTTACTCCATACCTTGTATTTCATATAACTTTTCATTGGGGATAATATTTTTGTTTGCCGCAAAACTACCAACGCCGCTCGCGTAACCGGAAAAAATCCACCAGCGGTTTCAAATACGGTTGGTCGGTTGTGACTGCAATGCGATCCACTTTTGTTGAAAGAAATAATTTTTGTAAGCGCGCTTCGTGCTGCTGCCAGTAATAGCGGAATGCCTGCTGAATATGAATACTGCCGGTGTCGATCCAGCGTTCTGCGCCGCTTTCCGCGTCCTTCATCTTCACCAAGCCGATTTTCGGTAATTCGCGTTCGCGCGGATCGCTCATCGTAATTGCAATGACATCGTGCCGTTTGCTGACAATGCGCATCGCCTGATCATACCCTTCATCAATAAAATCTGAGATAACGAATGAAATGGAACGTTTTTTCATCACATGATTCAGATATTCAAGTGCCGCTTTCAAATTAGTGCCGTTGCTTTCCGGTTCGAACGACAGCAGCTCGCGCACAATGCGTAAAATGTGCGCCTTGCCTTTTTTCGGAGGAATGAATTTTTCAATCTTGTCGGTGAACATAATCAATCCGACTTTGTCGTTATTGCGGATCGCGGAGAAAGCAAGCACAGCGCAAATTTCGGTGGCGATTTCGTTCTTCATTGAATGCACCGAGCCGAACTGCTCAGAACGGCTCAGGTCAACAAGAAGCATAACTGTCAGCTCGCGCTCTTCTTCAAAAATTTTGATGAACGGATGATTGAACCGCGCAGAGACATTCCAATCAATTGCACGAATGTCATCGCCGTATTGGTATTCGCGCACTTCGGAAAATTCCATTCCACGTCCTTTGAAAACGGAATGGTATTCGCCGGAGAAAACGTGGTTTACCAACCCCCGCGTTTTAATTTCGATTTGTCGTACTTTTTTTAATAACTCTGCGGTTGTCATTACATGCTTTACTTAGCCACTGAGCCACAGAGTTCAGGAGAGAATTTTTCAAAAAGTTAATTTATACCCTCCGTGCTCTCTGCGGCTAATTGATTACGGTACTTCAATTTTGTTCAAAATTTCCTGAATGATATTTTCGGAAGTGACCTCTTCTGCTTCAGCTTCGTAGGTAACGGCAACACGGTGCCGCAGCACGTCCAGGCTTACGGCGCGAACGTCTTCCGGAATCACGTAACCGCGCCGCTTGATGAATGCATACGCTTTTGCTCCCAATGCTAAGTTGATTGTCGCACGCGGCGATGCGCCGTAACTAATAAGCTGTGTGACATTGTCAAGGCCGTAATCTTTGGGTGCGCGTGTTGCAAAGACAATATCTAAAATGTAGCGCTCGATTTTTTCGTCCATATAGATTTCATTCATTGCGGCGCGCGCTCGAAGAATATCTTTCGGCGAGACGACTGTTTTCATTGTGTTGTTTTGAGTTCCAATATTTTGCCGCATGATTTGCAGCTCTTCATCCTTGCTCGGATAATCAATTTTAATCTTCAACATGAAGCGGTCAACTTGTGCCTCCGGCAATGGATATGTGCCTTCCTGCTCAATCGGATTTTGCGTTGCAAGAACGAGAAACGGCTCATCCAATTTAAATGTCTCTTCGCCGATTGTTACCTGTCTCTCCTGCATCGCTTCGAGGAGAGCGCTTTGTACTTTTGCCGGTGAGCGGTTGATTTCATCAGCCAAAATAAAATTGGCAAAGATCGGCCCTTTTTTTGTCTGAAATTTTGAATCTTTCTGATTGTAAATGAGTGTGCCGACAAGGTCGGCGGGAAGAAGATCGGGAGTGAATTGAATGCGCTGGAATTTTGCCTGGATTGCCTGCGCCAATGTTTTCACGGCGAGCGTTTTTGCCAGTCCGGGTACGCCTTCCAGCAAAATATGGCCGTTGGCGAGAAGTCCGATAAGCAATCGTTCGGTCATATATTTTTGCCCGACAATCACTTTGCTGATTTCCATGATCAATAGGTCAACGAAAGCGCTTTCTTTCTGAATTTTTTCGTTGATCGTTTTAATATCGTACTGCATTCTTCCTCCAGGGATAATATCTGAAATGATATGTGACTGCGACCTTTTAGACTGATTTTAATTTACAAATGTTCCGCTGAAAAGCAATGAAACCGTCATTTGCGCCAACGAGTTGCAAGAACGCTTTATACACGGAGAAAAACACAATGTACCGTTGTCTAAGTTTCTTTGATTAAAAAATCATCAGAATCAGCCGCTGGGATTTCGTTGCATCCCTTCCTAAAAAAAAGTATATTCAAGTGCGTCATGTTGAAATTAATGTTATGCTTTATGTATTTACGCTTATGTGTGCTGTAGGAATGGTTGAGTTTTAATGGGAAAAATCATTGCCATAGCGAATCAAAAGGGAGGTGTGGGTAAAACCACAACGGCGGTGAACCTTGCCGCTTCAATAGCTGCTGCCGAGCATTCTACACTGCTTGTAGATACTGATCCGCAGGCAAATGCGACAAGCGGCTTGGGTTTTGACAGCAAATCTCAGCATAAAACAACGTATGAAGTTTTAATTGGAAGCATCAGCGCGACGGAAACGGTGCTTACGTCTTCGATGCCGTTCTTGTCGCTGATTCCGTCACACATCAATCTTGTTGGCGCGGAAATAGAAATGGTGAATGAGCCTGACCGGGAGCAGCACATGCGCACCGCGCTTTCCCCGCTTCGTTCTTCATTCGAGTATATTATTATTGACTGCCCGCCGTCGCTCGGTTTGCTGACACTGAATGCGTTAACTGCCGCCGATTCCGTTTTGATTCCTGTGCAATGTGAATACTATGCGTTGGAAGGACTCGGAAAGCTGTTGAATACAATTAACATCGTGAAAAAAAATCTCAATCCACAGTTGGATATTGAGGGCGTGCTTATGACGATGTATGATTCCCGCCTGCGGCTTTCAAATCAAATTGTGGAAGAAGTGAAAAAATATTTTCAGGAAAAAGTATTTTCGACGATCATCGCGAGGAATGTTCGCTTAAGTGAAGCTCCGAGTTTTGGCAAGCCGATTTTATTGTACGACGCACTTTCTTCCGGAACGCGTAATTACATGGAACTGGCGCGGGAAGTGCTGCAGCGGAATAAACAAAGTTCGTCTGAGCCAACGACTCGCCATACATCATCGCCGAACGCACCTCAACCGATTCCACCGTCAACGCCCACGCTACCGTCAGAATCCGGAAAGATCGCATAATGGCAGATTCGCCTCGTTCAAAATCTGTTTTGGGAAAAGGCCTCAGTGCGCTGATCCCTCGAATGAATACCGAGGAAGCTGTTGCACCCACCTCGCTTCCACAGGATTCGGGTGAAGATAATGCCATTGCCGCAATTGATGTTTCGAAAATCCGCCCCAACCCGTTTCAACCCCGCACCGATTTTGATCCGCAAACATTAGAGGAGTTGAAGCGATCAATTGTTGAAAAGGGTGTGATTCAACCGATCACAGTTCGGCGGACGCTTGATCAAAAGTATGAACTGATTTCCGGCGAACGCCGCGTTCGCGCATCGCAGGAAGCCGGGCTGAAAACTATTCCTGCCTATATCATCCGCGTTGAATCTGATGCTGAGATGCTTGAGCTTGCGCTGATCGAAAATCTTCAGCGCGAGCATTTGAATCCCATAGAAGTGGCACAGTCGTACAAACGCCTCATTGAAGAATGCAGTTTGACGCAGGAAGAAGTCGGGCAGAAAATCGGTAAAGACCGTTCGACGGTAACAAACTTTCTCCGGCTTTTAAAACTGCCGGATAAAATTCAGCTTGCACTTCGGAAAGATGCCATCACAATGGGTCACGCGCGGGCGTTGATTACTCTGCCGGATGAGAAAACGCAGGTTCGCGTGTTCGAAAAGATCGTGAAAAACGGATTGTCGGTGCGTAAGGTGGAAGAATTTGTTAAAACTTTTGTCGAGGCACCGAAAAAGAAAGCTGTATCATTTTCTTCTTCCCGCGCTGAAAGCGAACTTCAAACAATCGAATCGCGGCTGCGCCATTCGCTCGGTACGAAAGTCACCGTACACCACAAGTCAGGCGGCAGCGGTGAGATTGTGATCGAGTATTACAATGCTGATGACCTTGAACGGCTCATTGAGTTGTTAGAGCGGTGAACCATTTCACACTTTATAAATTTTCATGACAATGAAAACGGTTATTAAAACTGAAAAGGCGCCTGCGCCAATTGGTCCCTATAATCAAGCAATAGCTGTGCAGGGACAGCTTGTCTTCACCGCGGGACAAATCTCTGCCGATCCCGTTTCGGGAAATATTGTCGGTACAACAATCGCTGAACAGACAACGCAAGTGTGCGAAAATCTGAAGGCGATTCTTTATGCCAGCCACACTGACTTTGCGCATGTTGTAAAGACAACAGTGTTCTTAAAAAACATGGGCGACTTTCCCGCTATGAATGAAGTATACGCACGCTATTTCGACGAAGCATCTCCTGCACGAAGCACGGTAGAAGTTTCCCGGCTTCCGAAAGATGTATTGGTCGAAATTGAAGCTGTTGCTCTTGTGGTGTGATTTATTTTCTTGATGGATTCTGGAGTTTGTGAAACTTTTCCTGATGTATATCATCGGCTGCTTTTTTTTCACGCAGATTGTGGAGGGACAAACTATTCTAAAATTCTCACAGCCGATTTTTACACCGCTTCGTATTGTTGGAAATTCCTTTGTGACGGAGCTTCCCGATTCTTCAGTGAGAGTTAACGCTGATTCGATTATGGAAAAAATGACAGCGACGCCGGATACAATACAGCGCCCGGGAAAATCAACAACGGTTGCGTGGGTTGCGTCCGCAATTATTCCGGGTGCCGGACAGATTTATAACGGTTCGTACTGGAAAGCTCCGCTCATCTGGGGATTAGGATATTATCTTGTATCGGTTTACTTAAATCAAAATGATCTTTACAAACAAAACCGTCAGTTGTACGAAGCATATCTTGACAGTGCAGCGTACAGTCAACAGCCAAAAGGCACATTTGATCAAGATGTTTCGCATTACAAGGAAGTCCGTGATTTCTACAAGAATCAACGCGACACGTTCGGCTGGTATATTGCCATCACATACCTGATCAACATTCTTGATGCGTATGTTGATGCAAGCTTGTACAATTTCGAAGTTGCTCCTGTCGCGAGCAATCCGAGCGAAATTCGTTTCACAATGAAAGTGAGGTTCAACTAACTGGCATTAGAGATGGGTTCCACTTTTCGGGATGGAGTTCATCTTCATGTAACAAAACTAATAATTGTCCGCACCGATTTTTTTTTCAACCCAAACACATCCTACTCTACTCGCTTGCGAAATGCTTTCTATAGAAACAGCAGGCGCTTGAAATTGAAAGGAAACTAACCATGATACGAAAACAAGATGCATTAGATTATCATTCGCAGGGGCGAAGGGGAAAAATTGAAGTCACGCCGACGAAACCGTGTCAGACTCAGCGCGATTTGTCGCTCGCATACACGCCGGGCGTTGCAGAGCCGTGCCTCGATATCGCCGCCAATCCGGACGACGCTTATCTTTACACTGCGAAAGGAAATCTCGTCGCAGTTGTTTCAAACGGAAGTGCGGTACTCGGCCTCGGCAATATCGGCGCGTTGGCAGGAAAGCCAGTGATGGAAGGGAAAGGAATTCTCTTCAAGCGCTTTGCGGACATTGACGTCTTTGATATCGAATTGGATACAAAAAATCCGGACGATATCGTTAAAGCGGTAAAATTGCTTGAGCCGACATTCGGCGGAATTAATCTTGAAGACATTAAAGCACCGGAATGTTTTTACATTGAAGAAACATTGAAAAAAATGATGAACATTCCGGTGTTTCATGATGACCAGCACGGCACAGCAATTATCAGCGGCGCTGCACTGATCAACGCGTTAGAAGTAGTGAACAAGAAACTCAGCGACGCTAAAGTTGTTTTTGCCGGCGCCGGTGCGGCAGGAATGGGATGCGCCCGATTATATGAAAAACTCGGCATCCGTCATGAAAATATTCTTTTCGTTGATACCAAAGGTGTGATCTATAAAGGACGAAAAGAAGGAATGAATGAATACAAAGAATATTTTGCAGTGGAGACGAAAGCGCGCTCGCTTGCCGATGCGCTGAAAGGCGCCGATGTTTTCTGCGGTGTGTCCGTGAAAGGAATCATCACCAAAGAAATGGTGAAATCAATGGCGGATAACCCCGTCGTGTTCGCGATGGCAAATCCAGATCCTGAAATTACGTACGAAGATGCCACGAGCGTTCGCCGCGATATCATCATGGCAACAGGCCGCTCCGATTATCCGAATCAAGTGAACAATGTGCTCGGATTTCCGTTCATCTTTCGCGGCGCACTTGATGTGCGGGCAACGGCAATCAACGATGAAATGAAAATTGCCGCGTCGAAAGCGCTGGCGGCGCTGGCAAAAGAAGATGTGCCGGATTCCGTGATGCGTGCGTATGATGTGAAGCGTCTCGAATTTGGACGCGATTATATTATTCCGAAACCGTTCGACCCGCGTGTGTTGATGTGGGTCGCAACGGCTGTTGCGAAAGCGGCGGTGGAAACCGGCGTCGCGCGAACTCCAATTACAGATTTTGAAGCGTACAAAGATTCGCTCGAAGCCCGGCTTGGCAAAACGCGCGAGATCATGCGATTCTACATTCACAAAGCGCAGCGCGATCCGAAGCGCATTGTATTTCCCGAAGGTGAAGAAGAAAAAATTCTTCGCGCTGCTAATATTATTGTGGAAGAAAAAATTGCGAGGCCAATTTTGTTGGGAAGCCGGACAAGAATCCATCAGAAAATTGCTGAGCTCGGTTTGGCTCTCGAAGGCGTTGAAGTCATTCATCCGTCAAAATCGCCGAAGTTTCAGGAATATATTGCTGCGTATCATGAGCTTCGTAAGCGGAAAGGGATGACGTACTCTATGGCTGAGCGTCACATGAAAGCGCACAATATTTTCGGAATGATGATGGTGCGCAACGGCGATGCCGATGGATTGATTTCCGGACTCGTGCAAAATTATCCGGAAACCGTGAAACCAGCGCTGCAAATTATCGGTACGAAAGACGGCGTCAACAAAATTGCCGGATTGTATATGATGGTGTTTAAGAATCAAACCATTTTCATTGCCGATGCAACGGTGAACATTGACCCGACGGCGGAAGACCTCGCCGAAATTACATTGCTCACTGCACAGCGCGTGAAGCGGCTTGATATTGTTCCGCGTGTTGCAATGCTGTCGTTCAGCAACTTCGGAAGCACAGGGCATCCGTTTGTTGATAAGGTGCGCCGCGCGCTGGAAATTGTCAGACAGCGGGCACCGGAATTGATTATTGACGGAGAAATGATGGCGGATACTGCGCTTAGTCCGGACATTCTGAATCAATTGTATCCGTTCAGCACGTTGAAAGAAGCCGCCAACATTCTCATTTGTCCCGATCTGACTTCTGCCAATATTGCCTACAAATTGTTATCGAAGCTTGCGGGTGCAACGGCTATCGGACCGATTCTGCTTGGAATCCGTAAGCCTGTGTATTTGCTTGTACCGAGCAACGACGCCAACGACATTGTGAACATTACAGCGATGGCAGTGTTTGCTGCGCAGATGGAAAAAACAGACAACGCGTAACGATAAGTACGGTCTATGTGCATCTCCGGTGTAGATTTGCTTCTCTCACCGGAGATTTTTTTTGTGCAGAACCCGGCTAAACTTCAAAGACCATTCGTTGTCTAAACAGGTAGCTAAATGGAACAAAAAAGGATAACGCAATGCGAAAGAAAAAAATTGTTATTCCCGCAATAATTATCGTTGTGTTAGCGGCGTTTTCGTTTTGGTATTTTTCTTCTTCTTCCTCCTCAGAAGTAACATACCGATTTGAAAAAGTCCAGCGCGGCGACATTCAAGTAACTGTTACGGCGACGGGAACATTGAGCGCAGACACAACAGTGCAAGTCGGCACGCAAGTCTCAGGGATACTTTCAAAAATCAATGCTGACTTCAACAGTAAAGTAAAGAAAGGGGAAGTGATCGCGCAAATTGATCCGACAGTGTTGCAGGCAAATGTTCATGATGCCGAGGCTACACTTCAGCGGGCGCAAGCGCAGGCAAACAATTCCAAACGGGTTTTTGAGCGCACGAAAATTCTTTTTGATAAAGGCTTGGCGTCGCAGCAGGATTATGATGCGGCACTCTCCGCACAGGAATCGGACCAGGCGCAGGTGAAATCGTCACAGGTCGGATTAGAGCGGGCGCGGATCAATTTGGCGTATGCAACTATTCGCGCACCGATTGACGGCGTTGTCATTTCCCGCGCCGTTGATGTCGGGCAAACCGTGGCAGCAAGTTTGTCAGCGCCGACGTTGTTCACCATCGCCAACGATTTGACAAAGATGCAAGTGCAGGCAAATGTGGATGAAGCTGATATAGGAAATGTGCAGGTTGGGCAAGAAGTCACCTTTACAGTTGATGCATATCCCGATCAAACATTTCACGGTGTCGTGAAACAAATTCGTTTGTTGCCGCAAACTGTTCAGAATGTTGTGAACTATACCGTCATGATTGATGTCCCAAACAAGGACATGAAACTTCTCCCCGGGATGACTGCAACAGTAACCATTCTTGTTTCAAAAAAGGAAAGCGTTCTGAAAGTCCCGACAATCGCTTTGCGGTACCAACCGTTGCCCGACCAGATTGAACAACGAAAAGACAGCGCCGGTAATTCTCAAGATTCTGCGAGAGCAGCACGGCGCAGAGCATTTATGCAGCGAATGCAGGAAGGCGGCGGGGGAGGCGGTATGGAAGGAATGCAGCGTGCAATGCAGGCACGAAACTTCGGGCGAGTGTGGGTGCTAGGGAAAGACAAAAAACTACAATCTGTATTTGTCAGAACAGGTTTGAGCGACGGCACGTACACTGAAATTACGCAAGGAAAAATTCAAGAAGGCGAACAGATTGTTATCGGACAGCTTTCATCATCGGCGGCTGCACAAGCAAATTCTTTTGGGGGACGCGGCGGCATGAGGATGAGGTTTTAACAATGTCAGAGCAAATGAGCAATTTAATCTCCGTTCAGCATCTCATCAAAGTGTACCAAATGGGAGATGTCGAAGTTCACGCCCTGCGCGGTGTATCTCTTGAAATATTTCGCGGAGAGTTTGTTGCAATTATGGGGGCGTCAGGTTCAGGGAAATCTACCTTCATGAATATCATCGGCTGCTTGGATGTTCCGACAAAAGGCGAATATATTCTCGACGACATTGATGTGAGCAGGTTGGATCGCGACGCGCTGGCGAAAATTCGTAATGAAAAAATCGGATTCGTCTTTCAGGGATTTAATCTTCTTCCGAGAACGTCTGCGCTGGAAAATGTTGAGCTTCCGATGTTTTACAATAATGTGTCGAGTAAAGCGCGCCGCGAGAAAGCGATGGAAGCGTTACGAGTAGTCGGGCTGGAAGAGCGCTGGAATCACATGCCTAATCAATTATCTGGCGGACAGCAACAGCGCGTTGCTGTAGCGCGTGCATTGGTAAACAATCCTTCGATTATTCTTGCCGACGAACCGACCGGCAATCTTGACAGCCGCACAAGCGTTGAGGTGATGGAAATATTTCAGCAGCTTAATCATCAAGGAATTACCATTGTTCTTGTAACACACGAAGCCGATATCGCACAATATGCAAAGCGGAATGTCGTTTTTAAAGATGGAAGGATCAAACGTGATTTCGCTGTTGAGAAGCGGCGCACTGCGAGCGAACAATTGGCAACAATGCCGGCATTTGCGGATGAGGACGAAGAAGTTATCGAATTGAACATGACGCCGGAAGCGAAAGAGCAAAAGGAAAGAATGCGATGAATGTTCTCAATATTTTAAAAGTTGCCATGCGTTCGTTGGGGAGAAACAAACTGCGTTCGTTTTTAACAATGTTAGGAATTATTATCGGCGTTGGCGCGGTGATTGCTATGATGGCGGTCGGAGAAGGCGCACAGTACAACATTCAGCAGCAAATTGCTTCGCTCGGCACGAACGTGTTATTGGTTTTCCCGGGTTCAATTAATCAAGGCGGTATTCGCATCGGATTAGGGTCGCGCACATCGCTGACTCCCGGCGACCTTGAGGCAATTCAAACTCAATGTCCATCCGTTGCTGCAGCAACAGCGCAAGTGCGAACCGGTGCGCAGATTGTGTTTGGTGAACAGAACTGGGGAACATCGGTCCTTGGTGCAAACCCGTCATACTTTACGATCCGAAGCTGGCCGCTTTCTCTAGGACAGTATTTTACCGACGCCGATGTCCGCGGTGCTACGAAAGTATGCGTGCTTGGACAAACTGTGGTTGATAACCTTTTTCAAGGTGGCAATCCGGTAGGAGCAACAATTCGAATTAAAAAAATGCCGTTCAAGGTTGTCGGCGTTCTCGAACCGAAAGGACAATCCGCGCAGGGATCGGATCAGGATGATATTATTATTGCGCCATACACAACCGTGCAAAAAAAACTCATGGGTGTGACATTTTTGGGAATCATCATGGTGTCTGCTGTGAGCGATCAAGCAATGGTGGATGCTCAGAATCAGATAACGGAATTGCTGCGCGTGCGTCACAAAATTCAGCCGTGGGAAGACAACGACTTCACAGTTCGCAGTCAAACAGAAATTGCCAACACCGCGCAGGCAACAACCCAAGTGCTGACAATTCTTCTCGCATCTATTGCATCCATTTCTCTTCTGGTGGGCGGCATTGGAATTATGAACATCATGCTCGTGTCGGTTACAGAACGAACGCGTGAGATTGGCATTCGCATGTCAATTGGTGCGCGGAGCAGAGATATTTTATATCAGTTCCTTATTGAAGCGGTCGTGCTGAGCATGGCGGGCGGTGCGCTTGGTGTTCTCATCGGCATTGCATCTTCAGATATTATCTCGGCATTGGCTAATTGGCCTACTCTTGTTTCGCCTGTTTCTGTGGGATTAGCATTCCTTTTTGCAGCGGCTGTCGGCATTTTCTTCGGATTCTATCCTGCACGCAAAGCGGCGATACTCAATCCAATAGATGCTCTCCGGTATGAATAGCCTGTAAACATTCGTTAATTTTGAATCATTATTTTTTTTCATTTTGTGTCAATTAACAATTGACATAGTGGTAAAAAGTTTTACATTAGTGCAAAAACAGTGCACAAGGCTTTCTCTTGAATTCGTCGGAACACGAAAACAACCAACAGAACGATCTTCTTCGGGCATACATTGCCAAGCGGGATCATTCCAAATGTCAGTGGCCCGGCTGTGGCAGGAACGAGGAACTTGAAGTCTTGTTCATCACAGAAGAAAACGGCACCGACGAAGAGCCGCCGGTATATCAAAACGGCATCACGTTATGCGCTAAACATAAAGACGTGGTCTTGCTTCAGGAAAAAATGTTTGCGCCGCTGGTGTACGATTTGATTCAATTGGTAGAATTTGAACACGATCTTGTTCTGACCGAGAAGACATACAAAGGGATTCTTGGTGAACAAAACAAGAAACCATCCGATGCCCCGCCTGAATTTCCCGAGTAAAAGTTTTTGCTGTTCATGCTCGTGCCCTCGTGTTGAATAAAAGGCGCACATTCTTTATTATGCAGGTAATTTAAGAACGCGTTTTTCATCTCTGTACACATAATCTCAAATGTCATTGCATTCTTCCGGAGTTTCAGAAATTCTTGTTGAAATCTGCCATCGCATTGCTGAGAAAGGATTTGTCACGGCAACAGATGGAAATGTCAGTGCACGGCTTCCGAACGGAAATATTCTCGCGACGCCGACTTCGATGAACAAAGGATTTGTGACGGTGGATGATTTGGTTGAGGTGAATGTTGATGGCTTCCAACGTTCAGGCACTCGTCAACCATCGTCGGAAATGGATATGCACTTGTTCATCTATAGAAACCGTTCCGATGTCAACGCTGTGGTGCATTGCCATCCGCCGTACGCAACCGGCTTTGCGACGGCACGAATTCCATTGGACGAATGTCTTTTTCCTGAAGTGATTGTGAATCTCGGCGCAATTCCGCTGGCGCCGTACGCAACTCCGTCAACGGCGGAAGTCAGCGATTCCATTGCGCCATTTGTGAAGAACGCTGATGCAATTCTGCTGGCGAATCATGGCGCCGTAACGTACGGGAAAGATTTATGGGATGCGTATTTTAAGATGGAGAAAGTGGAACACGCGGCACACATTGTGTTCGTCGCACGAATGTTAGGCGGGGAAAAACCGTTGAGTGCAGAACAGGTTCGGCTGCTTCGAAATATTTCTGTAGAAAGTTATGGCAAAGATTTTTCCGGCAAGATTGCCTGCGACACCGGTGCAGCAAAACCCGAGGTTGAATTGAGCGAAGAAGAGTATAAACTCATTGTTAGCGAAGTCAATCGAAGGTTGAATCAAAAGGCAGAGGAAATGAAGCAATGACGGCGGATCGCAAAATTAGAATCGGAGTTTTGTTCGGAGGACGTTCCGCTGAGCATGAAGTATCGCTCGTGTCCGCCGCTTCCATCATCAACGCGCTGGACAAAAATAAATATGACGTCATCCCCATCGGCATTACATCGGAAGGGCAATGGCTGAGTTCTGCCAACGCGCTTGCGCTGCTCAAAGAAAAATCCGGAGTAGAAAATCTTCCAGAACACCTTATCGTGCCTGACCCGCGCCGCAAAGGATTGGTCGGGATGCAAAATTCTTCATCACCGAATGAAGTGCAGCCGATTGATGTCCTTTTTCCCGTATTGCACGGAACGTACGGCGAGGATGGAACGATTCAAGGATTGCTTGAGCTTGCCGACGTTGCGTATGTCGGGGCAGGCGTGCTCGGTTCAGCAGTTGGAATGGATAAAGTTGTTCAAAAGCAATTACTTGACAACGCTGGCGTGCGTATTGCACCCTATATCTTTTTCTTGATATCAGAATTTGAATCAGATGGAAAACGCATCATCGGTTCCATCGAAAAACAACTTCGCTATCCATGTTTTGTGAAGCCGGCAAATACCGGTTCAAGTGTCGGCATCAGCAAGGCGCATAACAGAAAAGAATTGTCCGCTGCGATTCGGCTCGCTTCGCAGTACGATCGCAAGATATTGGTTGAAAAATCAATTGAAAAAGCGCGGGAAATTGAGTGCGGCGTTCTGGGGAATGACAATCCTGCCGCATCAGTGCCCGGAGAAATTATTTCTTCAAATGAATTTTATGATTACGATGCAAAATATGTTGACGGGAAATCAACAGCAAGTATTCCGGCGAAATTTTCGAAAGCAGTGACGAAAAAAATTCAGCAGATTGCAGTGGACGCGTTCCGGATTCTCGACTGTGCAGGAATGGCGCGCGTTGATTTTTTAGTACAGCGTAACGGAGAAAAAATATTTCTCAATGAGATTAATACAATTCCGGGATTCACTTCGATCAGCATGTATCCGAAGCTGTGGGAAGCATCAGGATTGAAATATTCTGATTTGCTTGATCGTTTGATTGAGCTTGCACTTGAACGCCATGCAGCAAAACAAAAACTGAGGACGACGTTCAATCCGAAAAAGGAATGGTACAGATAGGGAACAGATTCACCGGCTTAATGCCGCCGCAATTTCCACATCACCGGTTCCGGGGAACATATCAAACGGCACGACGCGCGTAACGCGATAGCCGGAATTTTCCCATCGCTCAAGCTCGCCCTCCATTATTTCAACGTTACAAAAAATATGTACGGCGCGCTCTATTTTTTTTGCTCCAAGAAATTCTATAACGCCCGGTTTTGTTCCTTTTCTTGGCGGATCAAGAATTACCAATGTATTGCTGCCGTTCGTGTGAACGATCTGTTCAAGTGATTCGGCAGAGATATCACTGGCAATGAAACGGCATCTCAATGTTTTTTGCCGCCGAGAGTTGTTAATGGCATTGCGCACGGCTTCGCCGGAGACTTCAATACCGGTGGCGCTTTTCACTTTATCGGCAAGGCAGAGTGAGAAAAGTCCGTAGCCGCAGTACAGATCAAGCAGATGGTATTGTTGAGAAGGGAGCAAAAGCGAAGAGATCGTTTCAACAAACGATGAGAGAATGGACGGATTGGTTTGAGAAAACGAGAGCGGGTGATAGAGGAATTTTTTTTCGTTGACTTTTTGAAAAATCTCCGATGCGCCGAAAATTTTTTGCAACAGGATCTTTTGTTCCCTTCTTTTCTGCAAAGAGCGCTGTGAAAGATAATAACGCGAGCGTTCTTCATCTATAAAAACAAAAACGCCCGTAACGCTTGGAACGCGGCGTGTGAGAATTCTGGAAAGCGCGTTTGCATATTTGCGGGCTACAGAATCGAAGCTGTCGAGATTGAAGATTACTGTTTGTTCTTCGTAATTTCCCTTCACGACAATGTAGTTGAAACGTTCTGCAAAAACCGCATTTTGCGGCTTTGAAAGAAATTCCTGCGACGTCTGGTAAATTACGCGATGAGATCCGTGTTCAATAACACATTCTTCTACCGAAAGTGCGGATGGCGTTTCCTGTTCATCATCAAAGCCAATGAGTCCGAATTGAACTCCCTGTGATGGACGGGCCTGTCCGGCATACCTTATCTTTGGGCGGAAAGCTTTTCGCTTGCTGACGCTCCTGTAATGTCGTCCTAATGGGGAGCGGACCAACGGTTCGGCAACTTCACCGAGTGAAATGCTGTGCAGAAATTTTCGAAGCGACGCATTTTTTGCCGCATATTCTTCTTCATAATTGATTTTATGAGCGGCGCAGAGCGTACACAATTTACCCTGCGCTGTTTGACATTCACCGGCAGTGAGCGTTCGTTGGTGAAGAACGCTCAACTCTTTCGTGAGAAGTTCAGAAAAGGATTTTTCCATGAAATTTAAGCGTGTAGCTGTTCAGCTTGTAGCTGAAAAGTAGGGAAAGTGTGAAGCAGAATCAATTGCAGCCCCGAGGTCTCACTTTTAATTGTTCGCATTTCTTGCTACATTATGCCAAATGACTGGAGGAAATTTCTACAGAAAAGTTCGTAAGCAGCTGAAACCGGCTAAATGGCTGGCGCGTGTATGGACGAATAAGAAACTCAGCGCCGCGTTTGCCGTCGGCTTCATTCTTCTTCTCTATGCTTTTTTCAATAATAACGGAATACTTCAGCGCATCCGGCTTGAGCATGCGAAAAAAGAACTCGAAGAAAAGATTGAACACGCTCAACAGGAACAAAAGCAATTGCTGGATCAGTCCAAAGCTCTTGACGGCGACAAAGAGGCGATTGAAAAAGTGGCGCGCGAAAAATACGGTATGATTCGCAGCGGGGAAAAAGTGTACCGCGTTGCGCCGAAAAAATAAACCGCTGACAGTACAGCGATCTTTCCGATGGAATTATTCGAATCACCAAGAAAAAAATCAGAGAAACATGTTCACGCACCGCTTGCTGAACGGGTACGCCCGCAAACGCTTGACGAGTTTGTGGGACAAGAACATTTGCTGGGTGCCGGCAAACCGCTTCGCTTGATGATTGAGAATGATGAACTTCGCTCGGTCATTTTGTGGGGACCGCCGGGAACGGGAAAAACAACGATCGCTCACGTCATCGCTGCACATACGCACGCAGATTTTTATTCGTTGAATGCGGTTTCTGCCGGTGTTAAAGAAGTGCGGGAAATTATCGCAAGAGCTGAAGTTGCTCAAAAAGCACAGGGACACAAGACAATTCTTTTTATTGATGAGATTCATCGTTTCAACAAAGCGCAGCAAGATGCACTTTTGCACAGCGTTGAAAGCGGAATTCTGACACTTATTGGCGCGACAACTGAGAATCCATCATTTGAAGTTATTGCGCCGCTGCTCTCCCGCTCACGAGTCTATGTGCTCGAACCGCTGACGCAAAATGATCTTGTCAGAATTCTTGAGCATGCGCTTGATGTTGACAGCGCGATAGCAAAAAAATCTGTGGAAATTCTCGATATGGATTTTCTCGTTTTTCTTTCCGGCGGCGATGCGCGAAGAATGCTGAATGGACTCGAAGCGGCATTCTATCTCGTGAAACCGGATGCGAAGGGCATCCGTAAGATTACAAAGAAAGATTTGGAGAATGCTTTTCAACGGAAGTACACAATTTATGATAAAACCGGTGAACAACATTACGATACAATTTCTGCATTCATTAAAAGCATCCGCGGCAGCGACCCTGACGCAGGGGTGTACTGGCTTGCCCGCATGCTTGACGGCGGCGAAGACCCGAAGTTCATTGCACGCCGGTTGATTATTCTTGCTTCGGAAGACATCGGCAACGCCGATCCGTTTGCAAGCGTGCTCGCGACTAATAGTTTTACTGCGGTGGATTATGTCGGCATGCCGGAAGCACAAATTATTCTTTCGCATTGTGTTACGTATCTCGCTTCAGCGCCGAAAAGCAATGCCGCCGTGATGGCAATCGGCGCAGCGATGAATGACGTTCATCGCTTGCCGAATCTTCCGGTTCCGCTTCCTCTTCGCAATGCGCCAACGAAATTGATGAAGGAATTGGACTATGGCAAAGAATACAAGTACAGCCACGACTTCCAAAATAATTTTGTTGAGCAGCAATATCTGCCTGATAATCTGAAAGACGCGATCTATTACAAACCAACGGAAAACGGAAGAGAAAAAACCATCAAAGAGCGGCTTGAAATGCTTTGG
The DNA here is from genome assembly GCA_021796215.1 of Bacteroidota bacterium. GTDB lineage: Bacteria > Bacteroidota > Ignavibacteria > UBA10030 > UBA8401 > JAJYOI01. The sequence continues at coordinate 50,445 of JAJYOK010000011.1, read as the reverse complement.
CGAAAAAAGCGGAAAAAAGGATGAGACGCCGCCGTGCTAAAAAATGAAAAAAGTTCATGCCGTCGTTAAAATATAGTATTGGAGTGGATCTTGGCGGAACGACTGTGAAATCAGGACTTGTCAGCTCCGACGGGAAAATCCATGAGCAGTTCACTCTTCCATCGTTGGGAAACGAAGGTCCCAAAGTGGTGATCGGCCAAATCAAAAAGGCGATTCACGAAGTCTTGCAATGTGTTGATGGGAAATCTATCGAGGGCATTGGAGTCGGTGCGCCGGGCGTTGTTGTGAAAAAAGGCGGCATTGTAAAAAACCCGCCGAATCTTTCCGGCTGGAATGAAATTCCGCTTGGCGATGAGCTTCATAAAGTTTTTCGGATGAATGTTGAAGTTGAAAATGATGCCAATGCTGCTGCAATTGCAGAAGCGAAATTCGGTGCGGGGAAGAAATATCCGGATTTCCTTTTTGTGATTTGGGGAACCGGCGTCGGCGGCGGAATTATTTCCGATGGGAAAATATATCGCGGTCCTTTCGGCGGTGCCGGCGAAATCGGGCACATCTCCATCAATTATAACGGAGCAAAATGTAATTGCGGCGCGAAAGGATGCGTTGAAGCGTACATCGGACAAAAACATCTTTCACGCCGGACGGCAAAAATTCTGAAAAATCATCCCCGATCAAAAATACTTCAGCTTGTCGGAGGCGATCTTTCAAAGATTGAGCCGCTTCATATTTCGTTAGCCGCTGATGCGGGCGACAAAATTGCACGCGGCATTCTTGTTGAAGCCGGAACATTTCTCGGCGTTGCAGTCGGCGCAGTGATGAATACGCTCGACTTTCGTGTCAGCATTATTGGCGGCGGGATTTCTGCAGCAGGAAAATATGTCTTCGATGCGATCACGGAATCGGCGAAGGTGCATGTGTTGAAGCCGCTGCGGAAAGATATCATGGTTATTCCTGCTGTACTTGGCAACTCTGCCGGAATTTTGGGAGCCGCCGGTTTATTATTGTGAAATTTCTGAGACGAACATTTCAGCCTGAGGCTGATCAGATTACATCTGAGCGCAGCGGTACTGCACCATCACAGCAATTGAGGGTAATTGCTGTACTGCTGTTCTTTTCACTCCTTCAGGTTTCCACGCATTGTTATGGGCAAGTTCAGGATTCGCTTTCAACAATTTCCAAAGATTCTCTTACAGTCTCTCGCAGTGATTCACTTACCAGTACCGACACAACTGCGAAAAAGCGTTCGGGAATTGATACGGTTGTGAATTATTCTGCGAACGATTCCATTGTCTATTCCTATAAAGAACGAGTAATGAAAATGTACGGCGATGGTTCTGTAAAGTACCGCACCATGGGACTTACATCGGAACGCATTGATGTGAATTGGAACGACAACACGCTCGAATCGTTTGGTGTGCTCGATACAACGAAAGCCGCTAATGCCGACAGCGTGGTGAAGTCGTATCGCGGTTCTCCGGCTATGGTTGATGGCGGCGAAACATATTACGGATGGAAAGTTGGTTACAATTTCAAAACGCAGAAGGGGCGTATTACGCTCGGTAACACGGAGATGGAACAAGGATATTATCACGGACAGTACATCAAGAAAATTGATAAAAATATGCTGTTTGTTGCCAACGGGCGTTACACCACGTGCGACCGCGCCGATCCCGATTATTATTTTTACAGCCCGAAAATGCGTGTAACAATTCGTGATAAAATAGTTGCAGAGCCGATTTATCTGTACGTTGCGGATGTGCCTGTCTTTGTTCTTCCGTTCGGCGTTTTTCCGAGTCAAGGCGGACGCCGCTCGGGGATCATTGCTCCGGCGTACGGTGAAGATGCACGCCGTGGAAAATTTTTCAGTCACCTCGGATATTATTCCGCAATCAATGATTACACGGACTTGAGTCTTGCCGGCGATTGGTACACCGAAGGCGGCTGGAAAGGGTACTCGCAGTTCCGTTATGCGAAGCGGTATGATTTCAACGGGGGAGTTTCGGGCGAATATTCCCGCGTGTTGATCGGCGAACCGCGCGATGCTGATCGTCAGGACGAAGCGAACTATCGGACACATCTCTGGCATTTCCAAAAATTCAACCCGACCACGAATATGAATGTTGATTTTACTTTCACGAGCAACAATTCATATAAAACAAGTAACAATTATCAGGATTATTTGCAGCAGGACATTTATTCCAACGCAACGCTGAACAAATCGTGGGAAGGCACGAACAACAGCATGAGCATTAATGTTTCGCGGCATCAGAACTTGCTCAACGGAAACATCGAAGCAACACTGCCCACGATTAGCTTTTCACATTCACAAAGTTATCCGTTCCGTTCGGAAAAACGTTCGCGCGGTTTGTCCGGCTCGTCAGACAATAGTTATGCATGGTACGAATTGATTGGCGTCGGCTACAGCGGACAGCTCATCAACAGAAATAATAAAACGCTGAACACAGTGACGAACAATTTTGTTCGTTACGATCGCAGCGGTGTGAGCCATTCGTTCAATATCAATGCGTCGCCAAAGGCGGGATATTTTACGATCTCTCCGCTGTTTTCCTACAACGAAAACTGGTACGATAAGAGCACGCGAATTGTCGGTGTTGACTCGAACAATGTGCCGATCAAAAAAGATGTGAATGGATTTGAAGCGGTGCGTTATTTTTCCACCGGACTTTCTGCAAGCACGAAACTGTACGGTATTTTCCAGCCGCCGATTCCCGGGTTAGTCGGCATTCGTCACACCGTGACGCCAAGTTTGAGCTACAATTACCGTCCGGATTTTTCTAAACGTTCATTCGGCTATTATGGAACGTACATTGATACATCGGGAAAGGTGGTGAAGTATGACCGCTTTCAAAATGAAGTGTATGGCGGAGCGCCTGCCGGGGAGCAGCAGGCATTGAATTTCAATGTCGGAAATCTGTTTGAAATGAAAACCGAATCGAGCGATTCTTCTCACAAAGAGAATAAATATCAACTGTTGAATCTCAATGCTTCTGTCGGCTATAATTTTGCGGCAGACAGCATGCGGCTTTCGAATCTTTTCCTCAGTTATCGAACGAATATCGGCTCGTTATTAAGTATCAATGGTAGCAGCGCATACAGCTTTTACAGATTCGATCCATCAGTGGGACACCGTGTCGGTCAATTTTTGTATGAAGCGAACAAAGGGTTTGTTCAATTGACAAGCTTCAGTTTAAGTTTGTCTACTTCGTTGAGCGGGGGAAAAGTCAAGCGCGAGGAGACGACGCCGGAAGAAGACAGCGTATCGCGCGCCGAAATTGAACAGTACAAGGAGAACCGCAAGAACGGATACCAGGAAATGTATGAAGAAGCGCCGCCGGATTTCAGCATCCCGTGGAACCTTTCGCTCAATTTCAATTTTACGCAGAGTCAGGATAATCCTGCGCAGAAATTCCGCTCGGCGAATCTCAGCGCAAATTTAGGATTTAATTTAACGGAGAATTGGAAATTCTCTGCAAGCGGAAGTTACGATCTTATTCAAAAGCAATTTGCTGCGCCGAGAATTGTTATTTATCGTGATCTGCATTGCTGGGAAATGAATTTTAGCTGGTCGCCGCTCGGTCAATTGGCTGGCTATCGGCTTGAACTCAAAGTGAAGGCGCCGCAATTGCAGGATCTGAAAATTACGAAGCAAAGCCAAGCCAGCGGATACTATTAAACGAAAACGTCTGACGGTGTTTTTTGCCGTCTGACGTTTCAAGAGAACATTTATCCGGTCATCCATTTCTTTCGTGGCTTTTGACTTCCCGGTAAAAAAACTATGCCGAAAACTCCGAACCGCCTTATAAACGAAAAAAGTCCGTACTTGCTTCAGCACGCGTATAATCCTGTTGAATGGTATCCGTGGGGCGAAGAAGCGTTCGCAAAAGCGCGCAGCGAGGACAAACCGATCTTTCTTTCCATCGGTTATTCGACATGTCATTGGTGCCATGTGATGGAACACGAATCGTTTGAAAACGAGGAAACAGCCGCACTGATGAACGAACACTTTGTCTGCATCAAAGTGGATCGCGAGGAACGTCCCGACGTGGATAAAGTATACATGGCGGCAGTGCAAACAATGACGGGAAGCGGAGGCTGGCCTCTTTCACTTTTTCTTACGCCGGATTTGAAGCCGTTTTACGGCGGAACGTATTTTCCTCCCGGCGATGCGTACGGCAGACCCGGATTTTCGACCGTGCTCAAACGTATCAACGAAGTGTATCGCCAAGAGAAAGAAAAAGTTATTGAGTCAGGCGATCAATTGATTGCGTATCTTCAGCAGCAGCCCCAAAGAGATTTTCAACGCGGCGATGCGAGACGTAGCGGCGAGCTGAGCGATGCACTGCTCAAGAAAACCTATCATCAGTTTGCTGCAAGTTATGACGAACGTTTCGGCGGTTTCGGCACCGGGCCGAAATTTCCGCGCCCCGTTGTTCTGAATTTTTTGTTTCGCTATTTCGCATGGACAAAGTTGAAAATGGCGCCGGAAGCATCGGAGAAAGAAGCGCTGACGATGGCGCTTTCTACGCTTCAGGCGATGGCGCGCGGCGGAATGTACGATCATATCGGCGGCGGTTTTCATCGCTATGCAGTTGACGGTCAGTGGCGTGTTCCTCATTTTGAGAAAATGCTCTACGATCAGGCGCAGCTTATCTGTTCTTATCTCGATGCGTTTCAAATAACGCACGATGAATTCTATGCTGCTGTTGCCCGCGAAACGATTGAATATGTTCTTCGCGATCTCACTGATTTGCGCGGCGGATTTTTTTCTGCAGAAGATGCAGACAGTTCTGTTCCTGAAAATCCTTCACAGAAATCCGAAGGTGCTTTCTATTTGTGGACGAAAGAAGAAGTTGCCCGGCTGCTTGGAAACGACCGGCGCGCCGAGTTGTTTTGCCGTTATTATGGTATTGAACAATCCGGCAATGCACTTGTTGAACACCATTTAGTGGCAGATGCTCAGGGGGAATTTACCGGAAAGAATATTTTATACCAGCCGTTTGCAATGAATGACGTAGCAGCGCAGTTTTCACTTGATGAAGCAGAAGTGCGTGAGATTGTAACAAAAGGGAAAAGCGTCTTGCTTGGTGCACGTTTGCGTCGTCCTCGTCCGCATTGCGACGATAAAATTCTGACAGACTGGAACGGACTGATGATCAGCGCATTGGCGAAGGCATCGCAGATTTTAGACGAGCCGCGATATGCCGAAGCTGCTGTGCGCGCAGCGGAGTTTATTTTTTCCACGATGTATGATCCGAAAACAAAAATGTTTTTGCACCGCTACCGTGACGGCGATGCACAATTCGAAGCACATCTTGATGATTATGCGTTCATGATCCAAGCCGCTCTCGATTTGTATGAAGCGACGTTCGATGTGCGCTGGCTGACATTCGCGTTTGATTTGCAGGGGACACAAATTGCCCTCTTTTGGGATTCGGCTGAGGGCGGCTTCTTCGATACATCGGGAAAAGACAAAACTATTCTTCTTCGTCAGAAAGAAGAATACGACGGAGCGGAGCCGTCAGGAAATTCCGTTGCCGCAATGAACATGATTCGATTGTCACGATTGAGTGATGATGATGTCCTTCGCGCCAAGGTTGAAAAAACCTTGAAATATTTTGCCTCATCTTTAGAGCAAGCGCCGCAAGTGATGCCGCAGATGATCGCCGCCATCGCTTTGTTCCTCGCTGCGCCACAGCACATTGTTATTGCAGGAAGAAAAAATGCCGCCGATACGAAAGCGTTCCTTCATGTGCTTCACCGACACTTTCTGTCGGGAAAAATTCTTCTTGTGGTAGATAAGGAAGAAGATGGAAGTTTGATTTTTGAAAAGCTTCCCTTTACGAAAGAGATGAAGCAGATTGATGGAAAAGCAACAGCGTATATCTGCGAAAATTACGCCTGCAATCTTCCGACGAACGACATAAAAGTGTTTGAAGAATTGTTAGAACGCTCGTCATTGTAGATGCGCCGCTTTTTCATTGTGTGTCTTTTGCCCCTTCTAAAATCCAGCGTTTAAGTCCGTTCACTTGATTGAGATTCAACGCTCTATACGGCGGCATCGGAGTGGCGTTGTTTTTTCCTTCAATGCTCCAAATCAATCTGCTGTTTGTTGTATCCTTGGGAATAACGACTCCATACTTGCTGTACAATGTCCCGTAATAATCTGAAAGATCGAGATTGTTTGCCTTCGTTGCTGCATCGTGACAGCCGTTGATTGCACATCCGATATTGAACAACGGTTGCACCTGCCGTTCGTAGCTGATGCCTGTGTCGGGAAAAACAATGTCGTCGAGATTGTGAATCGGGTTTGAGCTGTTCTTACAGGAAGAAAAAACTCCGGCTGCCATTGCCAAGAGCAATCCTAATATGATGAAATAAAAAATGTTTCTTTTCTGCATTGTTACCTTCTGACAATCCTGCCGTCTAATGTTGAACTAATCCCGTGTAGTGTTTCTTGTCTTTGATCTTAAAGGGAATTTCTCCGCACGAAAATCGTTCCAATGTAAGACTCGCAACGGGAATTGTTTTTATAAAATATAATTGAATTCATCTCGAAATACCACGATATTTGAGACAGCAATTGTTGAGAGGGTAATTATGCGTCGAACATGGCTGATGTTTTGTGTTCTATTATGTGTGCAGTTTTCTTCTGCCTATTCACAAGAGTTCGGAGAGGAGAACACGAGATTGTCGGATTTTCGTTCCATTGGCATCGGCGCTGCTGCGCATCGCTTTGAGGCCGCGGCAGGCAATTCGCTTCCCGATTCACTGCGTATTCATTTCTCTTCCACAGCGGGAATTATTGAATACCGCGATCTCACTACTCATATTGCTTTCAGTTACACACCGTACACGATCAACGGCACATCGCAAACGGCACTTTCTCTTTCTGCAGAATCCGCTTACGATATTCCTCTCTCGCAGAGCCGTCCCGACTTTTCGGGACAGCGGTTGTTCCTGCCGATTGTGATAAGTACGAATTATGTCAAAGCGAGCGGCTCTTCACATTTCACAAAAGATTTTAATATCGGCAGTCTCGGCATTGGTGCAGGAATCAAGTATCGCTACATCGGAGATAGTTTTGGCTTGCAAATCTTTGGCGTCGGCTGCATCCTTGTTTCGTCGCAAGGATTCAGCGCTGAAACAGGAACGAGCACGTCTGTGATTGCTGAAGCGTCGCTTATGCTGCCCGAGGTTATCGGAAACGGAATCATTGTCGGCTACCATTTCGAAACTCAGTCGTGGTCGCTTTCAAATGCGGCATACAATTATCGCCGCCAATTTCAAGGCCCTTTCATCGGAATTTTCTTTTGACGAGAAATTCCTTTTAGCTATCACATGAAAAAAAAGTGGACGACATTTCCACCAAAGGCAAATCAGCCTCTGGCTGACAATCCTTCCGGCAGTAAACGGGTTGTTGTAACGAAAGAGCTGCCCGGGAATGCGTGGAAAAAAATCCTTTCGCAAGCCGCGTGTCAAGTCGAAGTATGTACTTCATTGGATGCACTCGCTGCGAATGAACTTCGTTCAGCCATTGGGACACATTGCGATGGTGTTATCGGGCAGCTTAATGAAGTGTGGAATAACGATCTTCTTTCAGCGCTAAATGCTGCCGGTGGAAAAGTGTACTGCAATTATGCAGTCGGCTTCAATAATGTTGATGTTGCCGCTGCAACATCTTTGCGAATCGCTATCGGGAACACTCCGGAAGTGTTAACGGAAACAACAGCGGAAATGGGTGTTGCGCTTACTTTTGCCGCAGCGCGGCGAATTGCGGAAGCAGACACTTTTGTAAGAGCGGGAAAATTTACGGGATGGCAGCCTTCACTTTTTCTCGGCGAACTCTTGGCGGGCAAAACGCTCGGCGTTGTCGGAGCAGGCAGAATTGGCTCTGCTTACGCGCAAATGATGGTCGAAGGCCACAAAATGAATTTGATTTATTTCAACACAAAGCCTAATGTGGCGTTGGAAAAATATTTTGTATCGTACGGAAAATTTCTTTCTTCGCAGGGACAAACAGCGGTGCGATGTACCATGGCATCAACCATCGAAGAATTGCTTTCGGCCGCGGATGTTGTTGCGTTGTTTCCTGCCTTGAACGAAAAAACTCATCATCTCATCAATCGAAAACGCTTATCGCTGATGAAAGAGAATGCAATCCTCGTCAATCTCAGCCGCGGACCGGTTATTGATGAAGCCGCACTTGTTAACCATTGCACGCGCCATCCAAATTTCCGTGTCGGTCTCGATGTGTATGAAAACGAACCTGCAATGGAAAAAGGGTTACGCGAACTTCCCAATATTGTTCTCGCCCCGCATCTTGGTTCGGCAACCCTGTGGACCCGTGAGAACATGGCGGTTTTGGCGGCGCGAAATCTTGCTGCTGTGTTGAACGGTTATCCTGCATGGAACGGGAGTGGAATTATGAAATTTCTCGGTGAACACCCGCCGAAAGCTGCACCGAGCATTATCAATGCGCGCGACTTAGGAATGACTTTCTCTCATCAATGAATTCTCTTCTACTAAACTGCATAAGGGAACATCATGAAAAAGCTCCAACGCTCTAACACGATTCTTGCACTATTTTTCTTCTTACCGGTATCTCTTTTTTCACAAGATCGTCACATTACCATTAACGTGATTGCGCCGGCGGCAACGCCGAGCGATGCAAAAATTTTTATCGCTGGAAATTCTCCGGTTCTGGGGAATTGGGACCCGGGAAAAGTGGTGATGAGAAAAGAAAACGATTCGTTATGGAGCGTTTCGGGTGACGCGCCGAGCGGCTCTTTTATTGAATTCAAAATCACGCTCGGTTCGTGGCAGCGTCAGGCAATGTATCAAAAAGGAATTATTCCCGGTAACACTCATTTTACGGTTGGTAACGATACAGTTGTTACAATGCGGCCGGTTGAATGGGGCGGTGATGCAATGACTGCCTACGGATCTGTCGTCGGCACTGTAAAGTACCATCGCGGCATGACGGGCGACGGACTTCGCTATGCGCGCGATATCATTGTATGGCTCCCGCCTTCGTATGCGAAAGAGACAGCGAAGCGTTATCCGGTATTGTACATGCACGACGGACAAAACATCATAGACCCGGCGACATCGTTTCTGGGATATGATTGGCGTGTTGATGATGTGAGCGACAGCTTGATTAAAATCGGCAAGATGAAAGAAATTATTATTGTCGGAATTTATAATTCGCCGGATCGTGCCGAAGAATATTCCGATTCTCACCTTGGCCGCGCGTATGCACATTTTGTGGTGGACAGGCTCAAGCCGTTCATTGATTCGACATATCGCACGTTACCTGATCAAAAAAATACAGCGGTTATGGGTTCTTCGATGGGCGGGCTGATTTCGTTTCTTTTTGTCTGGTGGTATCCGAATGTCTTTTATCAAGCAGGGTGCTTATCGAGCGCATTTTTGTATGACAATGATAAAATTTTGAACGAAGTGAAAAAATATTCCGGTCCGAAGAAAAATATCCGCGTGTATCTCGACAATGGAAGTGTCGGACTCGACTCGCGCCTTAAGCCCGGTTTTGAAGAGATGGTGAAATTGTTAAAAGAAAAAGGGTACGAAGAAGGAAGCGACCTTGAGTCGTTTTACGATGAAGGTGCCGAACACAATGAGATGGCGTGGGCGCGTCGGATTTGGATGCCGCTGGAGTTCATGTTCGGAAAGTAGCTTACACTCCGGCATTTACCATGCGCCGCGAAACGTGTTATGATTCTTTAAGAACGCCGTTTGATTGAACGAAAAACGGTGTCGAATATTGGAAAAGCCATAAGACAAAGCGCAGCGGCAAAAAATATCCAGCTGAAATCTGTCGGCAATATATTTTCGACTGCTTCTTTTCCTTTCGATAGTACCATCAGGCTGCCGCGCATGAAGAGATAGAGAAGTGCAAAAATACCGGCGGCGCACAAGAGCCATGAAAATTTGTGCGGGTGGTGATCTATTCTATTTGCAGAATTCCTGCTGAGCAGAATTCCACCAAGTATCATCACTAAAGCAATAAGCACGGGAGCTAACACGGGTCCCCACCATGGAACAGGCAGCAGGAAAAGCACATCCCAATCAAACAGCGTTACCGGCCAGCCGATGATCGCTTTCAAGAAAACGTAATAAAAAATATCCCACATTCCAAAAGCGAAAAGAAAATATCCAGAACGATTGCGCCACGCGGTACCCGCCAGCCACGCCGCAGAGAGAAGCAGAAGTAATGTCGCGGCTTCACGCACAAGCTCGATCCAAGCGGGAAGAGCGGCAACAGGCAATGGGTGTATTTGGTACGGGTTGATGCGGTTGACCAAAGTGCGAAGGTACACGACGGTTGCGGCTTCCATCCATGCCATAGCAACGGCAAACATTCCGACGACGAACAGCTTTGAAGATTTCATGTCATAGTGTACGAACTTCATTGTGAAAAAAGAAATACTTTTTCGTTTAATCATCAGCGAAACGTTATTTTTTGTCTGATATCGCGGTATTGCAAATTGGTCAAAAACTGCTTATATTTAATGCAACAAAGTTTAGGAAAGTAGAGGATTGAATGAAAAAAGGAATTCACCCGGATTATACACGCGCTATTGTGACGTGTATTTGCGGAAATACATTTGAAACGCGTTCAACTGTCGGAAACATTCACGTGGAAATTTGTTCCAGCTGCCATCCGTATTATACCGGAAAACAAAAGCTGGTAGATTCCGCTGGCCGCGTAGAGCGTTTCAATAAGAAATACGGAAAGAAAGCAGCGGCAGAAACAGCAGCGTAATTTTTTTGTCGAGCCGTTATGCTGGAAATGGTTACAACGGAATGTATGCCTCATGCATTCCGTTTTTTATTTGAACAGCAGTGTGCATCAGAAGCTTCCTCATGTTCAACAAAATCTGGAGGATGTTATGGCAGAGCATATTTGCATCTTTGAAGATATCAATCACGCGTCTCTTTTCCCTCTTGTTTATTTCCGCCCGGTGTACAATCTCAAGTGCGGCATGATTTCACTGAAGGAAAAAATTCTCCGTGCTTATGCCGGCGCGCCGTCAACAATTCATTGCCGGACGTATCTTGCCGATTATATGCGGCTGAAAAATCCGGGCGTTCATGTGAATGAAATTCCGGTAAAATCGTGTCTCTTCATCAATGGAAGAATTATTGCCGACGAGGGGCTTGCAAAGAAAATTCCATTGGATGGTCCTCAGGACACCGCTTATGTGAAAGGAGATCAGATCGTCGCGGCGCGAGTGAGCGGTGCGACGTTGCGGACATTGAAAAACCATGTGAACGGTGTGTACTCGTTTTCCGATTTCAGTGATTTGAACCGGCAGGAAACTGATGTCACGCTTGTGAATTATCCGTGGGATTTGATCGGCCACAACGGAGAAGAGTTGCGCCGCGATTTCAAGATTCTGACAAAAGGGAAATCGAAAAAAATGATCCGCGGGAAAATTTACCCGGGCTCGCATCTATTGAACAAGAAAGAAATCTTTGTGGATGAGGGAGCGGTGATCAAGCCCGGATGCACGATTGATGCGGAAGATGGTCCCGTGTATATTGGAAAAAATGCTACGCTTCTGCCGCATGCCACAATTGTCGGTCCTGCATACATTGGCGATGGTTCCATGATAAAGGTAGGTGCGCGTATTTATGAAGACACAAGCATCGGCGCTGTGTGCAAGGTTGGCGGCGAAGTTGAGGCATCAATTTTTCACGGTTACTCCAACAAACAGCATGACGGTTTTATCGGACATTCATACATTGGAACGTGGGTGAATCTCGGCGCCGACACCAACAACAGCGATCTGAAGAACAACTACGGGCCGGTAAAAGTGTATATCAACGGCGACTTGGTGGACAGCGGCTCACAGTTTGTCGGATTAACAATCGGCGATCATTCAAAGTCGGCAATTAATTCAATGTTCAACACCGGCACAGTGGTCGGCGTTTCAAGTAATATTTTTGGATCCGGTTTTCCTCCGAAATATGTTCCGTCATTTTCCTGGGGAGCAGCGGGAGAAACATTTACCACGTATAATGTTGACCGCGCGATTGATGTTGCGCGCCGTGTGATGCTGCGCCGGAAAATGTCGTTGACAGACATCGAAGAAAAGCTTTTTCGGAAAATTTTTGACCTTACGGTAGATGAGCGTAAAAAACGCGGGATGCCGTCGTAAGCTTATGTTGACAGTGTGAAGGATACGAATGGAAGCAGAAGAACAGAAATTACTTTTTCATGGAGTGCGCGGCAGTGCGGTGAAAATTCTCAACCGCGTCGAGCGCACGGATTCGTATCTTGATAAGCTTATTGATGCCGAGTTTCGGTCGAACGAGATCAACGATCTTGATAAAGCGCTGCTGACGGAGATTGTTCACGGCGTTCTTCGCTGGCAGATGAAACTTGATTGGGTACTGAATGGTTTTTTCCACGGCAACTTTTCCAAAGCAGAGGTGACCGTAAAGAATGCACTTCGTGCGGCATTGTATCAAATTATGTATCTCGACAAAGTTCCGCATCACGCCGCAGTGAATGAAGGAGTGGAATTTGTCAAACGCATTCGCGGTGAAAAAGCGGCAAACCTCGTCAATGCTGTCCTGCGCAACATTATCCGAAACCTCGATGGTATTCATTATCCCGATGTCACGATTGACGCCGCGCAATATCTGGCGGTGATGTATTCGCATCCGTTGTGGATGGTGCGGCGGTGGTTCAACCGTTTTGGCTATTTCGAGACTGAAAAACTTTTGCAGGCGCATAACGAAAAGCCGCCTTTAACGATACGCATCAACACGCTGAAAACCGGTGTTGATAATTTTGCAGCGATGCTTGCCCAGCAGAATGTCACGTTCAATAAGTCCCGCTATCTTGAACGTTTTGTCAAGCTTGCAAGCCTCTCCAATCTTACCCAGTCCGAGCTTTTCAAGCAGGGATATTTTTCCGTGCAAGATGAAAGCGCCGGCATTGCATGCCAGCTTCTTCATGTACAGCATGGTGAAAGAGTGATTGATTTATGTGCGGCGCCGGGCGGGAAAACAACATTCATCGGCGAGCAATTAAAGAATACCGGCAAGATTGTTGCCGTGGATAAGTATTCGACGCGGCTTGAGCTTGTGAAGACATCATGCCAGCGATTGGGAGTGCAGAATGCGGAATTCCATGCGGCAGACGGTACAGAATTTTCTACTGAACCCGCCGATAAAGTTCTTCTCGATACACCATGCAGCGGTCTCGGTGTTATCTCGAAAAAGCCGGACATTAAATTGAAACGGGAGCAAAAAGATATTGATGAACTGGCTGCTCTTCAATTAAAACTTCTAGATAACGCCGCGCGATTGGTGCGCGCCGGCGGTGCATTAGTGTACAGCACATGCACAATGGAACCGGAAGAAAATTTCGGAGTTATTCGGACGTTTCTTGAACGCAATTCGGAATTTGTAATTGACCGCGCCGAACAATATGTTTCGTCGTCATTGGTCTCTCCCGACGGTTATGTCGAAACTCTTCCTCACAGACATGGAATGGATGGCTCGTTCTCGATCCGGCTGAAGAAAGCGGCACAAAGCACTGTGGCGCCGCCGGCGCTCACTTCGTAAGTATTTCGGGGAAGATACCGCGTTATTTTTATCGTTGAAAATTCATTGAAGCAAAAGGAAAATGTTATGAATTATCTTGAGCTTGTTACATCGGAGCTTTCGCGCATTCAGGCGGCGAAGACATTTAAATTCGAAACGCCGCTGGAATCTGCCCAAGCCGGCGTCGTGAAAGTAAACGGGAAATCGGTTGTCATGCTCGGCTCGAATAATTATCTTGGCATGTCAAATCATCCGGCCGTGCGGAAGGCTGCCATTGAAGGAATCAAGAAGTACGGTTACGGTGTTGCGTCGGTGCGTTTCATTTGCGGCACACAGACTATTCATCTTGAACTAGAAAAAAAGATTTCACGGTTTGTCGGTACCGAAGACACCATTCTCTTTTCATCGTGCTTTGCAGCGAACGAAGGATTCTTTGCATCGCTTGTGAACGAAGGAATGGGAGTCGAGAATCATAAGGATATCATCTACACTGACCGATTAAATCATGCAAGCATTATTGACGGAATGAGATTGTGCAAGCCCGAAACGACAGACAAAAAAATATATAATCATGGCGATGCTGCCCACCTTGCACAATTGCTTGAAGAAGACAAAAACAAAAACTACCGCTTGCGGATTATTGCAACTGACGGCGTCTTCAGCATGGAAGGCGATCTTGCGCCGCTTGACCGGCTTGTTGACGTTGCACAACGGTACGGCGCGATTTTGTTTGTGGACGATTCTCACGCAATCGGTGTTGTCGGGAAGCGGGGGCGTGGAACCCCGGAGCGTTTTGGCGTGCTTGGCAAAGTTGATGTTATTTCCGGAACGCTCGGCAAAGCAATCGGCGGAGCTGCCGGCGGTTATGTGAGCGGGAGGAAAGAACTGATATCCTATCTACGACAGAAGTCGCGCCCGTACACATTTTCAAATTCTCTTCCGCCTGCCATTGTCACCGCGTGCATTGCGGCGCTCGATTTGTTGACGAAAGACAAATCAATTGTTCAGCGGCTTCACACGAACACTGCATATTTTCGGAAAGAAATAAAAGCGCTCGGCTTTACGATTCTTGAAGGGGAACATCCCATTGTTCCGATTATGTTAGGCGAAGCGGCACTTGCGCAGGAAATGAGTGCGGCATTGTTAAAAGCAGGTGTGTACATCAAAGGTCTCTGGTTTCCTGTCGTTCCCAAAGGGGAAGCACGTTTGCGGGCGCAAATTTCCGCCGCACTGACAAAAAAGGATATTGATCGTGCGCTGGATGCATTTGAAACGGTGGGGAAAAAATTAAAAATTCAAGAAAATAAAAATTGATTTTGTGATGATGTTTCAAACTGTCACTCATGTGAGCCTCACAACAAAGGCTCAGCGGTACATCTTTATAGATCTTCTGCGCTTCAGTGCAATTGTTTTCATGCTGCAGGGACATACGTTTGATGCCTTGCTGTCTGAATCAGTAAAGCATTCCCGTTACTTTTATCTCCATGATTTTTTTCACGGTTTTGTTGCGCCGATGTTTTTGTTTTCGTCGGGCATGGCATTCGGTGTTTCGACGCTGAAAAAATGGCAGGATCATCTTTCATTCACTCCCGCAGTGCGCAGACGTGTTACGCGTTATTTCAGTTTACTTGTGATCGGCTATGCGCTTCACCTTCCGTTTTTTTCCTTGAATAGAATTCTCCACGACGGTACACCGGGAGATATGGCGGCGTTTTTTGAAGTTGATGCCTTGCAGTGCATTGCAGTAACGCTCCTTTTTTTGCAAATGCTCATCATGATTGTGCGTACGGAAAAGCGGTTAGTGCTGATCGCAGCAATCCTTGCGCCGCTTGTGATAATTTTTTCTCCGATTGTTTGGGGTATTCCCTTTGAGCATACGCTCCCTTTATGGTTTAGCTCATATTTGAATGCCGACAACAATTCGTGGTTTCCGCTTTTCCCATGGTCCGCGTATTTGTTCTGTGGAGTAATATTCGCGTATGTTTTCGTTCAGGCACAGAGAAACGGCAAAGATCTCCTTCTAATGAAACGCGTTGTTGTAGTGGGATCTGCTATGATCGTAGCTATGGTGCTGCTTGCAAACAGCCCTGTTCATTTGTATGGTCCTCACGACTTCTGGAAAGTTAATCCATCCATTCTGCTTTTGCGGACGGCGGTCGTCGCAATGATGGCAAGCGGGATGTATTTTGTCGAGCGGGTAATGCGCCGCGATGGCACGATCCACGTTCCAATCAAACTTCCGATAATTATGGGAAGCGAATCGCTCGTGATTTATGTGGCGCACTTGCTGATCATCTACGGTTCAGTTGTCAATGACGGGCTTGTATATTCGCTCGGAGGAAAGCTTTCGATAGCTGAGGCGTTTGCCGTATTTCTGCTGATGCTTGTAGTGATGTCGGCAGTTGCGTATATTTGGCACAACACAAAAAAGAATTTCAGGCGCGAATCGGCGGTGGTCAAGCTTGCGTTGACAACCGTGCTCCTGTTGTATTTCGTTGTGCGGCCTTATTAACTTTCCGCGTCCTCGGAAGCTGAGCATTCCTTGCGCGGAAGCTTGTGAAAAAATATCTCTATGGCTGAGCCGAAGCCTCGCTACGTGTATATTGATTTGCTCCGCGGGTGGGCGGTGCTGGTGATGGTAGAAACACATGTGGTGAATGCATTTCTTTTGCCAGCGATTCGTGATGCAGCGTGGTTTAAAGTACTGAATTTTATTAACGGCCTTGTAGCACCGTCATTTTTATTTGTAGCGGGCTTTGCCTTTGCATTTATTGCGCCGCGTAAATGGAGCGGTTATCTTGCCTTCGATAAGACGTTCTGGAAACAAGCCGGAAGAATTCTTCAAGTCTGGCTTGTCGGTTACGCGCTGCACATTCCTTTTTTTTCTTTCAGCAAACTGATGAAGTATATCACTCCGGATGAAATGCTTCCTTTCTGGAATGTGGATGTGCTTCACTGCATCGCATTTTCGCTTATGGTGCTTTTGGCGTGCGTCATTATCGGCCGCACACAGAAAAGATTTTTTGGGATCGTGATGATTTTGTTCCTGGCGACGGTTTTTTTTACACCGATTCTTTGGACGACGAATGTTGATGGAATATTCCCGCTGCCGGCTGCAATGTATGTGAATGCCCTGCACGGTTCATTGTTTCCGTTGTTCCCGTGGATGGGCTTTGTGCTGGGCGGAGCTATTACCGGACAAATACTGACATGGGCGAAAGAGAAGAAGTCCGAGCCGGTGTTTTTCAAATATGTATTCCTTGGAGGCATTGCAATAATTTTTCTTTCCCTTATTATTGAAATTATCCCGCCGCATCTGTATCCACCACACGATTTTTGGCGGGCAAGCCCGGAGTTTTTCTTCGTTCGTTTCGGTATTGTCATGATCATCCTTGCAACGCTGTGGTATTGGGAACAGGTGGCGCATTCCGGACGTTCTATCGCAAGTATTGTCGGCATGGAATCGCTCGTTACATACGCCGGGCATCTGCTCGTTATTTACGGACTGTTTTTCGGTAGACACAGTCTTTCGTACCTCATTGGGCCGACACGTTCGCTGCCCGAAGTTGCCGGAATGACGGTGATACTTCTTGCTGCAACGATCATTGCAGCGTACGTATGGAGTGGTTTGAAAAAAAGAAGTATGTTACAAGCGCGCGTGCTTCAGTATGTTCTGCTGGGTATTGTTTCGTATGTTTTTTTCACAAGGCCGTATTGAGTATGGAAACACTTTCGATTCTTCTTTTTGTTATTCTTATTGTCCTCATTGCTGTCATGCTTTTCCGGGAACGCCGTACCGGTTCCGACGCGTCAAGCCAAACTGCGCTGCTTATGCAGCAGCAGATTGATAACGTTCGCACTGAAATTTCACAAAACCTCAAATTCACAACGGATGCTGTTGCACGCAGTTTGAAAGATACATCGGACGCGCTTTTTCAAAGCATGAGAACAACAACGGAGAATGTCAATCAGCAAATCGGGATGGTGATACAAACTGTGCAAAAAACCACGGAACAGTTGAACCAGCAGCTTTCTTCACAAACAAGCACCATCGGGACGCGGCTGGATACTGCTGCGAAGGTGATTCAGGATTTAAAGCAGAGCCAAGGGGAGGTGATGGAAGCGGGACGGCAGATGAAAGAACTTGCCGAGGGAATGTCATCGCTGGAAAATTTGTTGAAAGCTCCGAAGATGCGCGGCGGGCTGGGCGAGTTGCTGCTTGAAGACTTGTTGAAGCAAGTGCTGCCGGCGACATCGTATGCGATGCAATTCCGTTTTCGAAACGGGAACACTGTAGATGCCATCGTGCGCACGGCGAACGGAAACATTCCCATTGATTCCAAATTTCCGCTCGAAAATTTCCGTAAAATGATTGAAGCACAAACCGACAGCGAAAAAAAATCATTCTACAAACTTTTTGTCAGCGATGTCAAGAAGCACATTGATGCAATTGCAGAAAAATATATCGTGCCAGATGAAGGGACGTTTGATTTTGCGCTGATGTACATTCCGGCGGAAAATATTTATTATGAAACGATCATTAAAAACGACAATTATGACGACGAGACGAGCATCTACAACTACGGCGTCAAGCGCAATGTCTTTTCTGTTTCGCCGAACACGTTTTACGCGCAATTGCACGTGATCGCGCTCGGTTTCAAAGGAATGGAAGTGGAAAAAAGCGCGAAGCAAATTATCCAGAACCTATCGCGCCTGCAAGGAGACCTTCAGCGCTTTGCAGATGATTTTGAAACCGCCGGCAAGCATTTAACGAACGCGAAAAACAAATTTGACGATGCTTCGCGCCGGCTTGATACGTTTGGAGAGAAGCTTCGGCAATCTTCAGCAAGTGCATTGCCGGGCGGCGAGGGAACGCAAGAGCGGCTGTTGGAATAATGATTCTGTTTCTCAAAGCCGGATTTGAATAATTTGACAGTTGAGGATGATTTTTCTAACTTCTGCCATTATCTCCTATGATCGTTTTTAGAAATTGAGTAGCCCGCACGCTGCTATCACAATATTAGGAGCCTGTAATGATTAAATGGAAACTGATTTTTAGCCTGTCGCTTACCGGCATAGCAATGGCAATTGCCGGAGTGTTTGGATGGATGGGGAAGATTGAGCCGTTGATATGGCTTGTGATTTTTGTTCTCTACGCAATTGTGATTGCAAAAAGAATTGAGGATAGATTTTTTCTTCACGGCTTTCTTGTCAGTGTAATTAATGGAGTGTGGATTGCCATTATACATTCTTTATTCTTTTCTACATACATGGCAAACAATCCTGATATGGTTGCCAGCTACCAGAAATTCCCGCACTCTATCCCTCCTCAGGTCATGATGTTAATTGTGGGACCGATCATTGGTGCGGGGACGGGCCTTGTTGCCGGATTGTTCACATACATTGCAAGCGCGATAATGAAAAAACGGACACTTCCTTCTCAATGATGGAGATTGCATGAGAGAATATTTAGACCTAGTCGAGCGGGTGCTTTCGAAGGGCACATTAAAACATAACCGCACCGGAGTTGATACAATTTCCTGCTTTGCGGAACATTATACCATTGATCTGAGCGAAGGCTTTCCTTTGCTGACGACAAAAAAGATGCAGATCAAGTCGCTGCTCTATGAAGTGCTGTGGTATCTCTCCGGCGAAGACCATATCAGAAATCTTCGAACAAAAACAAAAATTTGGGACGCATGGGCAGACGAAAACGGAAATCTCGATACGGCATACGGACGATATTGGAGAAGATTTCCCAGTGCAGAGATCAATCCAACAACGGGCAAATACGAAGTGAAAGAAGTTGATCAAATCGGCGAGGTCATCAAACTTCTTAAAACAAATCCGAATTCGCGCCGCATGGTCATCTCAGCGTGGGAGCCGGGCAATGCGTTTCGCAGCAAGCTTCCGCCGTGCCATTATACATTTGCATTCAACGTTCAGGGGAACAAGCTCAATTGTCATCTCACGCAGCGCTCCGGCGATATTGCGCTCGGCATTCCGTTCAACATTGCGGCGTATTCATTATTGACGCAGGCAATTGCGCAGGAGGCCGGCATGGAAACCGGTTACTTCAGTCACACAATCGTTGATGCACATATTTACGTCAATCATATTGAAGGATTGAAGGAACAGCTTAAACGCACGCCGAAGCCGCGGCCGAAACTCATCATAGCAAAAAAACCGCTCGACGAATTGCAGTATGAAGATTTCACACTCACCGGCTACGAATGCGATGAGCCGATCAAATTCGAGGTTGCAGTGTGAAGCTGAATATCATTGCGGCACTCACACCTTCCCGCGTTATCGGCAAAGAGGGAAAACTTCCGTGGAAAATTCACGAAGATTTGAAACGGTTCCGGAGCCTTACGACGGGGCATTGCATTCTGATGGGACGGAAGACTTTCGAAGCAATCGGAAAGCCGTTATCGAACCGGCGCAATGTCGTTGTTACATCGCACTGGATTCCCGGTGTGGAAACATACGATTCGCTCGACAAGGCGCTTGCGGCGCTTTCTGATTTGGAAAATGTGTTCGTGATCGGCGGCGGAGAGATTTACGCGCAAACGCTTGACAAAGCAAGCCGATTGTATCTGACGATTGTTCTGCAGGAAGCTGAGGGCGACACTTTTTTTCCGCCGTATGAGGAATTGGTTTCTTCTTCGTTCACTCTGACAAATGAAGAAAAGCACGAAGGATTTATCTTTCGAGATTATGAACGAAACCGATTCACAGGGGATAAAGGGAATAAAGGATAAGAACGTAGAATCATTTCATCCGCTGAGAATACATCCCATTTGCACACAATCCGAAAAAGTGTATATTGCAATTAATAATTGCTTTATAGGAGTAAGAGAAGCAGCAAAGGACGTGTTGAATAAGTTTTTCGATGGGTGGGACTAATGTTTGCCCTGCATCACAGCCGCACGAAATAAATTTCCGCAACCTTCGATAAACACCTGCAATTCGAAAATTCTGATTATTTATGAAATTATTCCAGTAACAGTAATTTCTTATTTCCCAACGAACAAAGTTTGTGTTATCCCTTATTCATAATTTTACAGGAGGTTGTATGAAGTCTCGTTTTTTGTTACGACGGTGGAGCCTTATCCCATTGTTGTGCTTTTTTGCGTTGGTGATTTTCCCGATGAAATCTTCAGCGCAGATTTCCAATTTGAAAGTGAATGGCTCTTCTACGAGTTTTACGGTGACATCAGGAGATACGGTAACATGGAGTTACAACGTTTCTCCCAATGGAGCCAGTGCCACAGTAGAGCTTTGGTACTTGGTTGAAGCAAACGCAATAAATTCCGCTAATCATTATATTCTTTGGCAGAGTTTTACACAAGCGGACGGTGATACAAATGGAAATGGCGGTCCGCCCGATATGGATGGCACAGTAAACGGTGCGGTTTTCTTCAGCTCGCCGATCGGACTTGCGCCGGGACCCTATATATTGAAATTTACAGAAGGTGGTGTAACTGATAGTGTGAGCGGATTTGTAAATCATTTATCCTCTCCCGCTCATACCATCTCTGGCACCGTAACGGTGCCGTCAGGCAAAAATCCGGCAGACCTTCTTGTCCAAGCAGAGCCAAGCAGTGGAAAAAACAATAATCCCTTTTGGGTTGGACATGCTGATGGGAACGGTAATTATACAATTGAGATGGACGCAGATACTGCAGGAAATCCGTGGAAAGTCCGCGTCAGCAATAATCCGTTTGCCCCTGCTATTGTTACTCCGGGCGAACAGGATATCATTATTAACGGTAATCTGTCGAGCATTAATTTTTCCATCGTTGCCGCCGCTGCTCAGGTAGATGGAACTGTGAAAGATGAAAATGGAGCCGCGGTTGTGGGTCAGGATGTTGAGTTATTTAGAAATGACAATAGCGGTTCGAATATTCAGTATGGCGGAAGAACCGATGTCAACGGGCTTTTCCTCATCGGCGCGCAAAGCTCGGACTTGATTGCGGGAACGGCGTGGACACTTCAGGTGTATGAACAAAATAATAATGGACAAACCGGCTCGCTCCTTGATGCAGTTGCACAAGTACCGTCGCTTGCCGCAGGAGACAGCGTGTTTAAGCATTTGGTCATCTACAGCGTCAATTCTTCAATACAAGGAAAAGTTGAGATTGATGGAAACGCTCCCGGTTTCCCGATTCAACTAATGGCGCAAAATCAGGATACTGCACAGGCATCTACATGGTGCGACAGCGGAACAGGTAATTTCTCGATACCAGTGAGCAACAAGATTTTCAATTATCGGATTGTAGAAAATTTCCAAACGACAACTCAATACAATTTTCCGGATGTCACGGCTCATCCGGGCGATACGGGAGTGATCATTAACATCACGACAACGGGTGTGGCAGATCAACAGCGCGTGCAGCCGCTGAAATTTTCTCTTGGACAGAATTATCCTAATCCATTCAATCCCTCAACGAGTATTCAGTATTCAGTAGCCGGCAGTCAGAATGTGGTACTGAAAGTTTATGATGTGCTGGGAAGAGAAGTGGCAACACTGGTGAATGAACGAAAAGCACCGGGAACGTACGAAGTGCAATTTGACGGAAGCAAACTCGGTTCAGGAATGTACTTCTACACAGTGCGCGCCGGAAGCTTTACAGAATCGAAGCAAATGATTCTGTTGAAGTAACAACGAGTTCAGCCACAGGCGTGAGCCTTTAACGCAAATTGTCAATGAACAACTACCAATTACCGTTATCATCGTACGGTAATTGGTAATTGTATGAAATTCCGCAAAACAAGAAAATGTTATTCCCGAATGTTTTTGTCGGGAATCTATTTATGGAATTTACACTAAAAAACATGGATTCCCGCCTTCGCCTGTCCGCCGCTTCGCTTTGGCAGGTGGGCGGGAATGACGAAACTCGGTTTGACCGACAAAGATATCATTTTGCGTAACTTCAGTCATTGTTCATTGTTTTTTAAGATAGATGCTTGTAACGCAGCAGCAGCTTCGCCTGCAACATATCCCGTTGAAAAAGCCCCCTGCAAATTGTAACCGCCAACAGGTCCCGCAATATCAAGAACTTCTCCGCAGAGAAATAATCCGTTGATGATGCGCGACCGCATCGTGCGCGGATCAACTTCTTTTAAGCTCACTCCGCCGGCGGTGACTTCGCCGCGGTCGAGAGGGATTTCTTTTACAGTGCCGATGCGCCACTGTTTGAGTGCGTTCGCAATTGCCTGCCGTTCTTTCTTTTTGAGCTGATGGAGTTTTCGACCCGATTCGATTCCCGCCGCTTGCACAACATACGGTGCAAGGCGCTGAGGAACATTTTGCCCGACAATCGTTTCCACCTGCCGTGTTCCGTTTTCTGCAACATGCTCTAAGAATTCTCTTTCAAGCTGTTCATTACTTTTCTCCGGCACGCAATCTACGGCAAGCGTTACTTCAGTGCCGCTTTCAAAAGCAACGTAAGCATCTCTGCTTACTTCAAGCGCAGCCGGACCGGAAATGCCAACGTGTGTGAAAAGCAAATCTCCGCGCCAGTGCGCAATTGTTCTTTTTTGTATTTCTGCATTCAGAACGCAATCGCGCAGCGCAACGCCTTGTAATTCTGCGGGAGGCGGCGGTGAAAGGTAAATTGGCGCAAGCGCAGGACGAAGCGGAACAATTGTGTGTCCGAGCGATTCAGCCCACCGGAATCCGTCGCCGGTGGTTCCTGTTTTTGCGTACGAACTTCCTCCGGCGGCAATGATTACATTCCGTGAAGGAAGAACGACGCCGTTCACATTCACACCGCTGATGCCATGCTCGTCGTGAAGAATTTCCTGCACTGCACTTGAAAGTCTGATCTCCACACCGGCGCTTTCCATCATCCGGCGAAGCGCATGAACCACGTCGCCCGCTTTATGGCTGACGGGGAAGATCTTACCGTTCTCACGTTCGTACGTTGCAACGCCGCGCTCATTGAGCAGTGCAAGAATATCGCTGTTGGTGAATTCGTGGAACGAGTGTTTGAGAAAGCGTGCTTCGTTTGTGCGGAACTGAAGGCGGAGAGGTTCCATGCCGCCGCCGTGTGTGATGTTGCATTTCCCTCCGCCGGAAATAAGAAGCTTGATGCCGAGGCGGGAATTCTTTTCAAGCAAAAGAACTTTTGCGCCGAGCGAACCCGCACGCCATGCGGCAATCATTCCTGCCGCTCCGCCGCCAATAATGATGATGGGAAATTGATCACTCATCATTCAAAACTGTAGCCGGCGTTGAGAGAAAAATTCCACTGATTGTAGCCGCCGATGCGCGGTGCATTTCCGGTAACGGGCATAAGTGTGCTTTGGAATCCCACCTTAGGAATCAGCTCAACGTTGTTTATTATCTTTACGAGCGCACCGATTCCTCCACAGGCAAAGGTCTTATAATAATACTTTGGGATCATTTTTTCTTTCCTGCTTTCCCACCGTGTAATTCCCAGACCGACTTCATAGAAAAACGGAAAGAACGCTGTGAGCGGATAATTTCGATATGACGATGCGAAAGAGAGGTTGTCTATCTGTGCAGTGAAGTTTGTATACCGCTTCCCATTATTGCCGAGATAGTAAACTTCATCATCCATTTGTGTGTACGAAAAGGATGAGACAAGTGCGGAAGTTTTCGTAACATAAAATGCCGCTTCGATTCCGTAGCCGTAAGTGTTAGGGAAATACTGACCGGCACCATAAGACTCAGAAGTATGGAAATGTCCGAAGCGTATCATGCGTGTCACTCCGGCTGAAAGAATAATTCGTGAAAGTTTAGGCGGCTGTATACTGGTATTTTTTTCCCGTTGGAATGATGAAAGCGGCGCACTGAGTGAAAGCTGCACATCTTCCTGCGGCAGCGACATAAACGCTCTAAAAGACGCGGCGTCTTCCTGATTAACATAATGCCACGTTCCGGCATAACCAAGTGCAAGTTGTATATCATTCCAGCTTAGGCCTATTTCAGCGCCGTGCGTAAATTGGTCTGCAAGTCCATAATACGATCCGCCTGAAATTTCGCCGAGATACATAGACTGAAAATATGAGAAGCCATTTCCCAGCGAAATCGGATTCCACGAAAAGGAAAGTCCGCTATGAAAATCAATATCGTCCGGCGTGTGCTGCCAATCGTCGAAGAATGCTTTGAAAGAAGATTCCGCTTCGTGCGTTTGGGTGGCGGGATTCCATGCTCTGTAATTAACTGGTTTTGATGCGGCGATGGAAAGCGTCATAGTAATGAATTCATTTTTAATTGCGTCGCCGGAAATTCCGAGATTCATTTGAGCGGGGGGAGGGTCTGCTTGTGAAGGGTCTCCGTAAGTGATAGTTGTGCCAAAATTCGTCAAAGCATATCCGAAAGAAAAGCGATCCCTGAGAGCAACAGGATCGTACCGTACACCGCCGCTGAACAAATATGCAGGATAGTTAGCAATTCCAGAAGAAGAGGCTGTTCCTATTGATGGAAAATGGTCGAGTGCATAACGAAATTGAATACCTGCGGAAAATGCATTTGAAAATTTTCGTGCGTACGCAAGTGAAAATGCTTGCTCATAAGAATGGAAAGTAGCAATCACTTGAGGTCCTTGATCGGATGTCTGAACGAATTCGCCTAAATCGTAATTTGTATATTCAAAACCAAAGTAGCCGGTCTCCGGTACATCCATTGAAGCCGATAAAGAAGAAAACCATGTGTTCGGAATAAATGCCGGCTGTCTGTTGAAGGTTAGCTGCGGTTTTGCAGCGAAAACGAGATTTGCCGGATTGTAGAGCATGGCGTCCACCGGGTCGCGCGATGTGACACCCTGCTTCCCAATGCTATACGAGTAAATGCCGCGTGGGAGATTCAAATAAGGCATCGCTGAAGATTGTGCATAGAGCGAATTGAAACTTGCAAGCACGATGAGCAGAGCGTTGAATCGAACGAGGATATGATACATAATCCCTCCGGAGGTTTTAAAGTCGGCTCGTTAGTGTAGGACTGCAAAAGTTAAAAATAAATTAAGGGAGATGCAACATCTTTACGGGAAGAAATAAAAAAGGCGGCGTTCTTAATCACGCCGCCTGTATGTACATTGATCCATCTTTAAAAATAGAATCGTGTGCCGAGTCCGGCATTGAAGCCGAAAGTGCTGAAAGGGGCAAGCTGCAATGTCGGTGAGATTTCAAAAAATACATCCATCGGCGTGCGGTGCGGCATCCATTCGATGCCGAATGTTCCCCGCACTCCAAGCCAATTGTACGGCGACATTTGTCCGCTGTGGATTGTCATACCGACGCCGTAGTATAACGGAAAGCGTTCCTGTGACCGGATGGCATTGAATGAATGCCAGAGATAATCTGCATAGAAATGGACGTACGTGTCGTTCACGTACTGCCAGTACCCGTTTCCCATCCGTACCAAGTAATGGTCTCCGCTCGACCATCCAATTCCGATATCAACGGCATTCGTCTGCGATGTCCAGATTTTCGTGCTGATGCCTGTCGGCTCGCCGACAATGATACCGACGCCGACCCCGCGGTCTTGTGCGGAGGCTAGTGCGACGCAGAAGATGAAGAGCGCGAATATTTTTCCGCTCAAAGATAAAATATGGCGGGTTTTTAATGTTGATCGTGTCATCGTTTTTCTCCTTTCTTATACAGAACAAGGGGCGTGCACTATCCATGCACGTCCCTTGCCTGATTTTGGAAACGCCCCCCAATTTTTGTTACTTCAACAGCATCATCTTTTTTACTGCCGTAAAGTTTGCTGTCGAAATTCTATAAAGATAGACACCGGATGGGGCAGTAAATCCGTTGTCATCTTTGCCAGCCCATGTCACAACATGTGTTCCTGCTCTGAGCGTGCGATCAAGAAGCGTGGCAACTTTTTGTCCGAGAATGTTGAAAACTGCTATCGTTACACGTTGATCTTGCGGAATGCTGAACACAATTTGCGTTGACGGGTTGAACGGATTCGGATAATTTTGTTCAAGCGCGTAACCGCTCGGTTGCAGCCCGTTGTTATTGCCGACCAACGTAAGAGAATTCACGCTGTAGGAAGCGTTTGCCGGCTGCGGATTTCCGGACGCATCGTATGTTGGCGATGCTGTGGAAGAGCCGGAGTCGTAACCCGGCGCTTCTGTCGAGACCGTATAGGTGCCCGGCGCAAGGTCAACAATCGTGTAACTGCCTGTTGATGTTGTAAAACCGTATCCTGCAACATTACCGTTCGCATCGAGAGCGTACACAACTCCGCCTGAAAGAGCGGCGGTCACATCGGCTTTTTGCAAACTCGCTGATGCGTTGATGTTGACAGTTATTTGTCCATACACCGATGTGTAGCCGAGAGCAGGATTCACCAGCGGCTTTACATAGATGTTGATTCCGGCGACGGTCGTTCCGTTGACTGTTACTTTTGTTGCATTCTTCCAGTGAAGCGTTGACCCGGATGTGCTGTAGAACGACGGAACATAATTGCCGAGCGGCACTGCAAAGACGATGTAATCTCCCGGCGGCAAATCAGCCAATGAATAATTGCCGGTTGAATCTGCATCTGTGGAGAATGTGTGCGGCGCCATAATCGTATCCGGATGTGTCCAGCGGTCGCGATACGCAATGATGCGTGCAGCAGCTCCGGTGCCGGTTGTGGAATCAATTACCGATCCGTTAATTTGTCCGAGCACGAGCGGCGGATTTGGTGCCATGACAAAATTGATTCCCGCTGTGTCTGAATTCACCACAATCACATTTGCTGAAAGAGGATCGCTTTGTCCGTTGAAGAATACCCGCTGGTAACCCGGTGCAACTGCAAAAGCAATATACGAGCCTTGAGTTAATGTGGCGGAATATTTGCCGGAAGCGTCGACGTTAGCTTTTGTTACGAAGCGCGAGTTTCCTTCCAGGCTGAAATCATGATCCCTACTGCTGTCCTCGTTATGGTGCTCGAACATTTCCTGAATGTCTCCGCGGTCGAACCAATGAAGATTACTGATGTCTCCATGAGAATTTAATGCGAATCCTGCGCTCACAAAAAATACTGCCGCGTTCGAGATTGCTGCGTTTGCTGAATCGGTAACCATTCCTTGCACGGTGAATGTCGGAAGAACGGCTGCCCGCGCCTGTAATGTAAAGTTGACGGTCGTTGTTGCATTATCAGCGACGTTGATTGGTGTGGCATCGGTACGACTTTGTGCGCCATTGTACCATTGCGGTAAATAGTCGTAACGAAGAGGAATCGCGCGGGCGAAATATGTGCCCGAGTCAAGTTTGTCAACCGAGTATGTTCCGATGGAATCGGTAATGGCAGAATATTCGAAAGGCTCATTTTGTGTGCGTTGAAAGAGCTGTACCATCACATGGCGAATCGGATTGCCTAAAGAATCTGTAATTGTTCCTGCAACAGTACCATTGCCGGCACCGACACGAATCATGAAATGCTGCCCTGCTTCTCCGCCTTTGTCTGATTTGACTTCTACTTCAACTTCATACCAGCCGTGTTGCATCGGCGTCCATGTAATGAATCCTGTGGAATCAATATTCATTCCGGAGGGATGATCGTCAAGGCGATACATAAGCGTGGCAGTAGAATCAGAAGAATGTGCGACGACTTGATATGTATATTCAACACCGATTTGTCCGCTTGTTACTGGAGTTGAGGTGATCGTTATGTGATCTTCTTCTCCTCCGCCGTAGCTTGAGTTATTAATTACTGCGACATTACTTCGTAACGACATTCCGCTATCTATTTGAGCGGAAACATAATACGCAAAGAAAGCCGAGTCGCTAAAGCTGGAATGCGGAAAATCACTGTAACTTGTGTCGTGTGTCGTGTCTATCGCAACAAAGTTGACAGGCATTGCTGACATGTATGGTACGGCAAGATCTGCACGATACACGATGTATGAATTTACAGTCACGCCTGTTGGCGCAGTCCACTCCAAATTTACATGTCCATCGGACTGAAGTTTTGCATTCAAAAAGAAATCCGGATGCATTTGAGCTGATGCCGCGGCAACGCCCACCAGAAGTGCAAGTACCGTAGTCGAGACAACTGCAAGTAACTTTCTTTTCATGATTTTTCTCTCCTTATAATGTTTGATATGTTAGTTACTAGGGTAAGTAACCGCAAGCTCCGTGCCAAAAGCATAATCCGTTATATTTCAATCGCCTAGAGTTTTTTTTGAAAATTCAATGTGAAAATCTCTGCAGGACTTGCAGAATAGCACGCATCTTTTGCGCGTTACCATGAATAGCTGAATGAAAGGGAGGAAGAGAAGGGTGAAATGGAAAGATCAAACTGAGGAGGAAGCGGAATAAATGCATCGAGGGTTGAGTAAACGTAAATAATTCCAAAGATAGCGGCAGAATAGTATTCAGCTTTATAAGCTGAATTATAATTTGAATAACGTGCCGAAGCTTCTACGGGCGTGGCGGCGGCAAGATAACTTGAACGTTTATCCTTTCGCACCTGGTCGAAATACAAAGTTGAAGCCAGCGAAATCACACCGGCTCCCAGCAGCACATATCCTTTCGCACTTTTGCCTTGATAGATCTGTTCCCATCCCGGGAAAATCAAAGCGCGCAATGTTGGTCCGCCGCCTTCTTCGTGCATAGACTTTTCATTTTTTGGCGGTCGCTGCAATTGTTGAATGCGGAATTGTTCTCGCGCATCGCGGTAAACGGACATAATTTTAGGAGAGGTAAGAACAGGATCGAGAGAAAATCCCGGATCCAATTTCATTGCAGAAATGAAATGTTCAGTCGCGGCTTCGTTTTGCCCTTGTGCAACAAGTGAAAAGGCGATGTACTTTTCCGCTTGTGCTTTGACAGAATCGCTGATGACGGGAGTTTCTAATAAACGCCGCGCTTCAAGTTCGGAAGAAAGATATGACCCGTTTGTGAAAAGAGTATCAATGGCACGCAAAGTTGAATCTTGCGCCGCCGGTACTTGACCGTACGCATGATTGAGGAAAATGAATAACAGCACTACGAGTGTTCTTCGTGCTGTGAGACTCATTTCAGCAATACCATCCTTTTCGTCAACGTTCCTTCGGGAGAACTGAGTTGGTAGAAATAAATTCCGCTTGGCAATTCGCTTCCGCTAAATTCGATTGTGTGTTCGCCACGCGGCAACGGATTGTCAACAAGGACTTGTATCTCCTGCCCAATCATATTAAAGACGGACAATCTGACCGGCTCATTTTCCTGCGTCGTTTCGAATGTGATTCTCGTTGACGGATTGAATGGGTTTGGAAAATTTTGATTCATACTAAATTTAATAGGATTTAGAGGATCAGATTTCGGGACAGAAGTGACAGCAGAAACTTGATCAACAACTGGAACAGGTGCGCTTCCGCTTTTATAATCAGGTGATAAGCCGCCAAAAAGATAAATTGTATTGTTGTTAGCTCCCATCGCTGCAATAAATGCGAATCGTGCAGAATGCAGGTTTGTTGAAACTGAAGAAGCAAATGTTGTTGCTTCGCGATCTGCATGAAACTCTTCGGCATCTCTGATCGCACCTGTTGGGCCAATACCGGAAATAATGAATAACAGGCTGTCTTGAACGACTAAAGCACCGAATTTGACTCGCGCAGTATACATCGAAAGCGACCCCATGTTCATATTGCCATTCAGCGGGTAACGCTCAATCGCTTTCAACGGACCGAGCAGATTCAGTCCACCGATAATGTAAATCATATTCCGATAACGAAAAACGAAATGGAAAGCGCGTGCTGTCATCATCTGAGGATGAATAGTCCACGTATTGTTTGTAACAGAATACACTTCAACATCGTCTAACAAATTTCCATGACTTGCGCCGCCGAAAACATAAATTGAATCGCCTACGGTCACGGCTGCCGCACCTTGGCGGGACTGGGTCATTGATGCGACGAACGACCACTTATTTTGCACCGGATCATATCTTTCAACAGAATTCAGTGCATGACCGTTCGAATCCATTCCACCCATCACGTAAATTTGGCTGTCAGCGACTGCGCTGCATGCAAAAAATCGTGCAGTGTTAAGATGCGCTATGTTGGTGTACCATACCAAGCTATCCAGATTGAATGCTTCAACCACAGAAGAAACCTGCAGATTTTGCACTTCATCTTCGCTTTCACCACTTATACTAGTGCTTCCGCCGATAAGATAAATAACATCTCCAAGCTGTGCGGAACACATGCCGAAGCGAGGAGTTGGCATGAACAATTGCTCATTTACCTGCGAAAACACAGGTAAAACCAGCAGAAATGTCAGGAGAAGAATGCTGACCGGAAGTTCCAAAATGTTCACTATGGATTTTTTCTTTTTCATTCTATCTATATTATGCTACAATCTTCGTGCCGAAAAACTAATTTTTCGCCACAACAAAAGAATAGTTAAGTTTCACTGTATCATGAGCGGTCACTGTAATGATCGTTTCATAGTCCTTAAATGCCGGATTGTGTAAGCGAATTTTTCTCGTACCGGCTGACGTAATGATCGGGTGAGAAAGCGGCGTCGTATCTCTGTGCTGATCATCAATGTAAACGTCTGCCCAAGGGTCTGCCGTGATAAACAGATAACCCGCTTTGTCGAGAAAGTTTGCATCCACGGCAGTTTGGGTATTCTTTTTGATTGTGATCGTTTTCATCATTGGAACAAAATCGGGATTCACAAAAGTCACAACGTGAGTTCCGCTTCTCACTCTGACCGTACCGGCAATCGGCGTCGTTTCAATATATTGACTGTCAATAAAAACTTTTCCCCACGGCGTGCACGTGATTGCAAGATAACCGGAATCCGATTTTACGATGGGAACTGCCGTGCTTACAGCCGGACTTTCTTTTATTTCCAATTGCTGAGGGAAATGATCCAGTGTAGTTGACGGCTGCAAATTATTTTTTGGCGAATCGTTTTTTTGCTCGCTTGATTCGCCGGTATTGATTGTTTTGTTCTGCGAAGCCGCTGCTGCCGGATGGGCAGTCGGCGAATCGTTGTCAGTTTGTTTTCGATGGTTCGAAAAGAAAATTGTTACTGCTGCCATCGCGATAACAGCAATTGATGTAAGAATCGCAGTTTTACGATACGATCTCACCGGCTTTCCGTTCGATTGGGAGGCGGGAGTGTTCGTGCCAGAAATTCCTTGCAGTGCATCGGCTGCTGTGGTATAACGATGCTCTTTATTTGGCGTGATCAGTTTTGAGAGAAACGTTTTGAAGTTGACAGAGGTATTCGGCATGAAATGTTCCGGAAGCTTTCCATCAAAGCCGAGAATTTTGTGAAGGCATTCTGCGTACGAATTTCCGCCGAAGATTTTTTCACCGGTTGCAAGTTCGATGAGCGTAACTCCGAGCGAAAAGAAATCGGTCCGCTCGTCAACAGTTTCTCCGCGCGCTTGCTCCGGTGACATATACGCGGGCGTTCCCATCAGATTTCCTTCAGTCGTCAACGATGGTGAGCTTGCCACTGCGGCAATGCCGAAATCGGTGACTTTGATTATGTTTCGGTCTGAAAGAATAATATTTGCCGGCTTAATATCCCGATGAATCACACCGTTCGCATGGGCATTTTCAAGTGCAATGAGAACTTCTTGCGCCGTCTTCCGTAAGAATGCTTCATCGAATGAACCGTGCGTTTTCAACAACTCATCGAGCGGAGTGCCGTCTACAAATTCCATAACAATCGCAGGTAAGTTTTCAAATTCTGCCACATCGTATACCTGCACGATGTTTTCCGACTTCAATATGGCGCACGCCTTCGCTTCGCGCATGAATCGCGCGGCGGCATCGTTGTCCTTCACAAGATGCGGTTGCAGCATTTTTAACAGAACGATCCGCTCAAGTGCGTTTTGCCGCGCCTTGAAAACAATGGCAGTCGGTCCCTCGCTCAGTTTTTCGATGATGGTAAAATTATTTTGTGTCACGATGCCATTCTTTCAGGCGATATTGCAGCCAGCGGAGTGAAACGCCTAACTTCTCCGCTGTTTTTGTTCTATTATCGTTCATCTCGACAAGAGTTTTCTCAACGAGCTTCCGCTCGAATTCTTCCAGTGTTAAACCGCTTTGCACAAGATCTTCTTCCGTCAATAGTTGAAGATGAAGATCTTCTTCCGTAATCTCTTCGCCTCGCGACAACACAACAGCCCGCTCCATCACATTTTGCAGTTCGCGCGCGTTGCCGTGCCACGGGTGTTTCAGCAACTTTTCCATTGCTTCAGCCGTGATGTTCTTGACCAGCCGTTTGTGTGCCGTTGAAGCCTTCTCCATAAAATAACGTGCAAGAAGCGGAATATCTTCTTTGCGTTCCCGCAGCGGAGCAAGCGGAATACTGATGACGTTCAGCCGGAAATATAAGTCGTCGCGAAATTTTCCTTCTTTAATTTCTACATCCAAATCCCTGTTCGTTGCAGTAACAATTCTTACATCCACTTTTCGATCCTGAACATCGCCTACTCGCCGGATTTCTCGCTCCTGAATCACGCGCAGGAGCTTTGCCTGAAGTGAAGCCGGGAGGTCGCCGACTTCATCAAGAAAAAGCGTTCCGCCATTTGCATATTCGATCAGTCCGATTTTATCCGCACTCGCGCCGGTGAAGGCGCCTTTTTTGTAACCGAACAATTCACTTTCGAGAAGCTGTTCGGGAATTGCCGAACAATTCACTGCCATGAACGGTTTATCTTTCCGTCTGCCGCTGAAATGGATTGCGCGGGCAATCAATTCTTTTCCAGTGCCGCTTTCTCCGGTGATAAGAACGGACGCGTCGGTATCAACAACGCGCATAACGAGGTCGAGCGTTGCCTTCCATGTTTTGCTTCGTCCGATCAATTCGCCGTGCAGTGTTGCGGAGCCGACTTCATTTTTCAGCCGCTCGTTTTCTTTACGCAGTGAATCGTATCGTCGCGCATTATCAATGGCGATACCGGCAAGGTGTCCGAAGATTGCGAGAAATTTCAAAGTTTCTTGCGTGAATTTTCCGCGGGCTTTTGTTGTGTCAAGATACAGTGCACCGGTGGTCCGTTCCATCTGCCGAAGCGGCACGCAAATGATGGAAAGAATTTTCTGGGCAACGATGCTGCGCGACGCTTCGAATCGTTCATCCGAAAGCGCATCGAACGTCAGCACCGGTTCGCCTGAAGAGAGTACTTTCTTGACGACGGAAGAAGACGCAGCAAGTTTGCTGGAAGAATGTGTATCGGTGAAGTTCTTCGCGGTGACAACGTCGAATCCCAATTCGCTTTCGATGTTATTAAGCAGAATCAGACCGCGCTCGGCATCAAGATGCTCCATTGCGATTTCGAGCACCTTGTCGAGCAATTCTTCCGGATCAAGAATGGAATTGATGCTCTGCGTGATGTTATACAATGCGTCGAATGAATCTTGCACTGCAGGGTGTTCTTCTGTTTTTTTCATGGTACGATGAACGATGCCTCCTTTGACCGGGCGCTGTTTCCGAATTCATCAATTACGGCGACTGTCCAATAGTATGAGCCTGGCTGTAGTGTGGTAAAGCCCGGAAATGTAAACGCGAATGGCGGCGCAGGAACGATATTTGATTCTGTCCACAGCGGTGTCCCGCTGTTGAGCATGTAAAGATTGATAGTGAATGTATAGGGAAAAGTCAATGACGGCGGATTCCATTGGAAATATAATGAATCCCGTACTGTGTCTTGTGTTGTCGGCGAAGTCGGGATTGCAGTCGCTTCGATTATTCTTGAGACGTAAAAATCATTACCCTGTGTTAAAGCACGCTCTTTGTCCTTCGCAAAAACTGTTAACGTCTTTCCAATCAGCCACTGAAGGTTGCCTGTGGGAAGGCTGTCGGCAAGAATTGTCGTTTGAAAATTCTTATCACTGTTGGAATATGTCATTCCAAATTGAAGAGAATCTACAGTGACAAACGCTGTATCAAAGTCTGTCTGACCATCAGGATCGGTGATATTGGCAGTGACCACTGCGCTGTATGTCGGTCCGGGCCACCATTGGTCGGTTTTCTTTGTAATAATTTGCTGTCCAGAAATCTGCGGAAGTGCGTCGAGATGAATTTCGAGCGATGTTGTTTGTCCGGCAGCGAGTTGCAGCGAGATGCTGTCGGGAAGAAATCCGTCTTTTGTTACAGTAATGAGCATGGTACCGGCGGAAACATGTTCTGCTGAGAAATTTCCGTTGTTGTCCGTAATTGCGGCAATACCGCTGGTCGTAAAACTGACGACGGCGTTTGCGATTCCTGAACTGCCGAGGCTAAGGACCCTTCCTTGGATAGTTCCGGCATTCTCAAATTTTGGCGAAAGCGGATCTAACGGGTTGTCGTGTGGCGCATCCAAACTGCAGCCGGAATAAAAACTTAGCACCAGCGCGAGAATTGGTATCCACGTTCCGCCAAAAGATAAAGCACGGCGGATTTTCAATTTCACTTTTTTTTGTTGAGAAAGAAAGATCAATGTTGGTAATGTCAGTTCAGCACGGCGTAATGGATTCAACTTTAAGTGTACGAGATGAATCTAAAATAAGCAAACGGAATGATAGTCGCTGTGGTCGCTATTTTTACTTTTCGTTCGTCTAATTCTGTAATTGACCGAGAAGGAAAAGAAAGTCTTTTGGCTCTTGTAATCTCTTTTGTGGATTTTTTGACTTTATTCGCTGGCGGTGTATTTTTCCATCAGTTTTTGTTGAAGAAAGCATGAAAAAACTCTTCAAATGTGCCTATTTTCTTGACTTTTTTCACTTAAAAGGTTACTTTAATATCTACGCCGATAACGGCGGTAATTATATTTGTAAGGAGTTGAGCTAGTTGAATAAAGGTTCAGCGGCGGCGGCCGCTCAAGATAAAAAACATCAGGAGCAGCTTCGGGCGAGCGGAGATATTCCGAAACATATCGCCATTATTATGGACGGCAATGGGCGATGGGCAAAGAAAAAGAAATTGCCGCGCGTTGCCGGCCACCATGAAGGTGTGAATTCCGTGCGAGACATTGTTGAAGCGTGCGGTGAGCTGGGGGTGAAGTATTTGACGCTGTACACCTTTTCAACCGAAAACTGGAGGCGCCCGAAGGATGAGGTCTCTACATTGATGCGCCTTATTCTGAGAGCACTCCGTGATGAACGCGACCGGCTGCACAGCAACAACGTGCGGCTCACATGCATCGGCGATATTGCCTCTCTTCCGCAGGATGTTCAGGATGAATTGATTGACGCAATGGAAATGTTGCGGCACAATACCGGATTGACGCTTGTACTTGCTTTGAGTTACAGCGGCCGGTGGGATATTCTCAATGCAGTAAAAAATATTGTTCACGATGTTCATTCCGGGAAAATTGCCCCCTCAGAAATCCGTGACGAGTTAATCTCTCAGTATCTTTCAACAAAAGATATTCCCGATCCGGATTTGTTGATTCGCACAAGCGGGGAATTACGCATCAGCAATTTTCTTCTCTGGCAGATCGCCTACACGGAATTGTACATCAGTGATTTACTCTGGCCTGATTTTCGCCGCCGATGGTTGTATGAAGCCATTGCAGAGTTTCAACGGCGCGAGCGCCGGTTCGGCATGGTGAGCGAGCAAGTCAAGTCGAAAGCGAAACATGCGTCGCCATCGTATGTGGAAAGGTTTTCAAAAAGTGCTTCAGGTCTCTAAGCATGCGGGCAGCGTGCCCCTTCAGATTTTTGCCGTTCTTTTTTTCACAGCGTTGTTTCTTTCCTATGGTCGAGCACAGGATGTTCAACAGCCTCAGCAGTATAAAATTTTAGGAATTTCTGTCGAAGGTAATAAATCGGCGGAAACAGCGGCAATCATCGCTAATACAGGACTGACAATCGGTGAAGAAATTACGGTGCCGGGCGAGCAAACGCGTACAGCGATCAACCGGTTATGGGATCTCAGGATTTTTTCCGACATTCAGATTGCGATTGAGAAAACCGTTGGCGATGGAATATATTTGCTGATTACCGTAAAGGAAAATCCGCGTCTTGAAAAAGTTGAATTTGCCGGCAACGATGAGTTGAGTGAATCGGATTTGACGAAGAAGGTGAATCTGCTGAAAGGGCAAATTGTTTCGCCGCAGGAAATAAGCCGGCTTGTCGGCGTCCTAAAAAAAGCGTACGATGATGAAGGATATCTGGAAGCAGACATAAAGCCGGAACTCGTTGAAAGCCCGGACACATCGGCGCGGGGCAGAGTTATTCTGAGATTTAACATTAACGAGGGACCGGAAGTCAGAATCGGTTCGATCCAATTTTTCGGGAACAAAGCATTTTCCGACAGCGATTTGAGAAGCGAGATGGACGATACGCACGAGCACGTGTGGTGGAAATTCTGGCAAAGTTCAAAATTTGACAAGAAAAAATACGCCGACGACAAGAAGAAAATTCTCGATTTCTACAAGAAAAAGGGCTACCGCGATGTTGCAATGCTCACTGATTCTATTTCTTATTCCGCTGATAAACGGGATATGACGATTCGCATTTTCCTCTATGAAGGTCCGCAGTATTATGTCCGCAACATTACGTGGGAAGGCAATACCGTTTTCAAAACAGAAGCGCTGAATCAGCGGCTTGGTTTTCAGCGTGGCGATGTATATGATTATGACAAGTTTGACAAAAATCTTCATGGTAACGAAGACCAAACAGACGTTGCATCACTCTATCTTGATAACGGATATTTGACTGCGACGCTTGAACCGGAAGAGACAAAAGTCGGGCAGGACAGCGTAGATATTCTGGTTCACGTTCGCGAACGCAATCAATTCCGCATCGGTCAGGTAATTATCCGCGGGAATACGAAGACAGAAGAGAAAGTGATCCGCCGTGAACTGCGCACGCGCCCGGGAGATTTTTTCAGCCGGTCGAATATCATTCGCAGTGTTCGACAGCTTTCAGTGCTCAATTATTTCAACCCGGAAAAGATTAAACCGGATACGCGTTTTGTTGATGATAAAACGGTTGATGTGATTTACGACGTCGAAGAAAAATCGAGCGACACGTTCAATATGTCTGTCGGGTACAGCGGTGTGTACGGATTTACCGGTGCGCTCGGATTGACATTCAATAATTTTGCGCTTTACAGACCGTTGTCAGGCGGCGGCGGGCAAATTTTGAATTTCGACTGGGAGTTTGGCGAAGGTAGTACCTACCGTACTTTCTCGATATCATTTCGCGAGCCGTGGCTGTTCGACACGCCGACATCGTTAGGGTTCAGTCTTTTTGATACACGGCAAAATTATATTTATTCATTGAGCGAGACCGGCGGAACAGTGAGCATTGGCCGTCAGTTCAAGTGGCCCGATGATTACACGCGCGGTGATTGGAGCATCAGAGTTCAGCAGATTGACAATCAAACGGCAAACACTATTTATGGTGCGGTCGGTTTAACGAATCAGTACAGCTTTACGCAAGTGCTCTCACGGAACAGTGTCAACAATACGCTCTTCCCGTCTGACGGAAGCAGCATTGCTCTTTCGACAGAGCTTTCCGGTCCGCCATTCCTTCCAGGCAACGCGATCTACACGAAACATAATTTTTCGGTTGATTGGTATATTCCGTTGTTCAACGGTGACAAATTCGCGCTCTATCTTGGTTCGCAGTACGGCGAAATCTTTCAGTTCAAGAAAAATCTCAATGAAATTCCGGCGCTAGAGTTTTTTTACATGGGAGGAACTGGCATCGGCTCAATTTTGCCGACGACGCAATTGCGGGGATATGATGATCGCAGCATTGGTCCGAGAGATGTGTACGGGAATGTGCTTCCCGGAACAGTAATGGAAAAGGAAACGGCTGAACTTCGCTTTAATGTTTCGCTCAATCCAATTCCGATTTATCTTCTTGCATTTGCTGAAGCCGGAAATGTGTGGAGTAGTGTCAGCACAACAGATTTATTCGATCTCAGGCGTTCGGCTGGAATCGGCGCTCGCTTAATGATCAACCCGATCGGTCTTATTGGCTTCGATTACGGTTACGGCTTCGATAACCCGGAGGGTGTTGGCACTCCGTCCGGATGGCACTTTCATTTTCAATTCGGGCGCGGATTCTAACATTGAAGACAACGCAGTTTGCGTTGTAATCCGACAGAAAAATTTTTCGTAAGCAATTTTTTCCTTAATCATAAATTATGAGGGTACAACCAATGCAATCACCTTTTAGAAATGCAGCAGTTATTTTGCTTGCCATAGCTTTTGTTACATGCGTAAGCACGGCGCAAGACAAGCTTAAAATCGGCTACGTTAATTCTGATACAATTCTTAAAAACCTTCCTGAGGCAAAGGATGCACAGGACAAGCTGGCGGCGATCGCCAAGAATTGGCAGGACGAACTGGATAAAATGTCGAAAAATCTTCAGGCAGAATACGAAGATTATCAGAAAAAGCAGGCAATGTACAACGATCAAACGCGGCAGACTGAACAGCAAAAACTTGTTGCTGAACAGCAAAAGGTTCAACAGTACAACGAAGATAAATTCGGGCAGAAGGGTGAGTTTGCGCTTCAGCGCGATAAACTGATGACGCCGATTCGCGACAAAATATTGAAAGCGATTGAGAAAGTAGCAAAAGACGAGAAACTTTCTTTTGTCTTCGATAAAGCTGGCGATGCCGTTGTGTTGTACGCCGATGCGTCGTACGATATTACCTATAAAGTTCTTGATAAAATGAAGCGAGGCGGGAAATAACCCAGGCACGGCTTCAACAGAAGCGGCAGCAGTTTTCCGTTCGCCCCGTTCATAAAATTCGCGTCTCATGATTGGTACATAGAGAAAGAGTAACGCTATGAAACTTCACACGATGTGTCTCATCGCTGCATTGGGAGTTGTGAGTATGTCTGCACTCAATGCTCAATCGAAAATTGGCTTTATCAATTCTGAAGCCATTGTGCAGCAATTGCCGGAAGCGCAGGACGCACAAAAACAGCTCGATGCTCTCACAGCGGAGTGGCAGAACGATCTCAAAAAAATGCAGGATACGCTCCAGCAAAAATTTGAGGATTACGATAAGCGCAAACTGATCATGTCAGACAAGCGCCGTGCCGACATGGAAAAAGAATTGCAACAACTTGATCAGCAAATGGTGGATTACCGTACGAAGAGATTCGGTACAAACGGCGATCTCTTCCAAAAGCAAAATGAGCTGATGAAGCCGGTACAGGATAGAATTTTCAAAGCCGTGCAAGATGTTGCAAACGAAGGCGGGTACGATTATGTGTTTGACAAAAGCAGCTCAACGCTGTTGATGTATGCAAACGATAAGAATGATCTGACGGCGAAAGTGCTAGCCAAGCTACAGCAAAAGTAGCTGCGCCGATCTATGGCGGGTACGCCGGATTGATGATTTTTTTCCGCGCGGCGCGTACTGTGCAGTTTACCAATAATCATCCAGAAAAAATAGCCATGACTATCCGCGAGATTGCAGCATTGATTGACGGCGAGGTGCTCGGCGATGAAAACATCAGCATCACCGGTGTCGCAAAGATAGAAGACGCAAAAAGCGGAGACATAAGCTTTGTCGCAAATCCCCAATACGAAAAGTTTCTTGAGACGACCGCCGCATCTGCCGTCATCGTGAATCGCTCTGCCGAACTTTCCATGCATAGCAAACATCCCGCACTCATTAAAGTCGGTGATGCGTATGCGTCATTCGTGGTTGTTTTACAAGAATTGAATCCATCACCAGCATTAGTGCCGCCGGGCATACATCCGACAGCACTTATTCCTGCGAGCACGAAAATTGGAAAAAACTGCGCCATTGGGCCGTATGTTGTATTCGGCGAGCAGTGCAGTGTTGGCGACAACACAAAAATTTTCCCCGGAACGATTATTGGCAATTCTGTTCGCATTGGTAACGACTGTTTGATCTACGGGAATGTAACGATTCGTGAGTCGTGCGTTCTTGGAAATCGCGTCATCATTCAATCGGGCGCCGTTATCGGTGCGGATGGATTTGGATTTGCACCGAAGAAAGACGGCTCGTATATGAAAATTCCGCAGCTCGGCATTGTTGTGCTTGAAGACGATGTGGAAATTCAGGCGAACACGTGCGTTGACCGCGCAACGATGGGGGAAACACACATCAAGCGCGGAACGAAGATTGATAATCTTGTTCAAATCGCTCATAATGTCGTTGTTGGAGAAGACACCGTCATCGCGGGAACAGCAGGAATTGCCGGAAGCACAAAGATTGGCAATCATGTAATGATTGGAGGTAATGCTGCTATTACAGGGCACATTACGGTCGCCGATAAGGTGAGTATTGCAGGGCATTCCGGAGTGACACGCTCGCTTGAGGAAGGTAAAACATATTTTGGTTATCCGGCAAAAGAAGCCGGCCGCGGAAGAAGAATTGAGGGAGCACTGCGGCAATTGCCGGAATTGTTGTGGACGATACGCAATCTTGAAGAACGCATTAAGCAGCTTGAAGAACAAATTGCCGGGCTTGCCGCGAAGCCTGTTTCGACAAAAAAGAA
The DNA here is from genome assembly GCA_021796215.1 of Bacteroidota bacterium. Taxonomy (GTDB): domain Bacteria; phylum Bacteroidota; class Ignavibacteria; order UBA10030; family UBA8401; genus JAJYOI01. The sequence goes on along the minus strand of JAJYOK010000011.1, from coordinate 9,445 downwards.
ATTTTCGGAGGAATGATGTTAGTTCAGCAGAGAACAATTAAAGAACCTGTTATACTTTCCGGTGTCGGACTTCACACCGGTACGCAATGCACGATGACGTTTCGTCCTGCGCCGATTGATTTTGGTATTCGTTTCCGCCGCATTGATTTGGGAGGCGATCCGGAAATTCCTGCAATCGTTGATCACGTGGTTGATGTTTCGCGCGGAACAACAATTGGCATTGGTGAAGCGAAAGTGCACACGGTCGAGCATGTGCTGGCGGCAGTTGCAGGACTTCAGATTGACAACATTCTTATTGACCTTGACGGCATTGAACCGCCCATCGGCGACGGGAGCGCGAAGCCGTATGTTGATGCGTTGTTGAAAGTTGGTTTCGAAATTCAGGATGCGCCAAAAGATTATCTTGTCATTGATCAAACCATCGGATACAAGAATGAAGAAAAAGGGGTGGAAATTGTTGCACTGCCGACAGACGACTTTCGCGTGACGGTGATGGTGGATTATAATAATCCGGCGCTCGGAAGCCAGCATACCGGCTTGTTTGATCTCGAAAAAGAATTCGTTTCTGAGTTTGCGATGTGCAGAACATTTTGTTTTTTGCATGAAGTTGAACAGCTGCGCGATGCCGGATTGATCAAGGGCGGCAACCTTGATAATGCCATCGTGATTGTTGATCGTGAACTGTCGGAGCAAGAACTCAAAAATCTTACAAACAAGCTCGGCGTAAAAGATTCGGTGATTCTTGGAAAAACCGGCGTGGTCAATAACCGGCAATTGCATTTTAAAAATGAGCCTGCACGCCACAAATTACTAGACCTGATCGGCGACCTCGCTCTGATCGGTGCACCGTTGAAAGCACAGATACTTGCGGCGCGCCCGGGACATGCGAACAATGTTGAGTTTGCACGTAAAGTACGCAAGTTGTACCAGCAGAAAAAAATCATCAAGAAATATCAGCATGAGAAAAAAGCCGGCGTTGTTTTCGATGTGAATGCTCTTCAGCGCATTTTGCCGCATCGCTTTCCTTTTCTTCTTGTTGATAAGATCGTTGATTTTCAGCCGAATGAAAAGATTGTCGGCGTGAAGAATGTGACATACAACGAAAATTTCTTTCAAGGACATTTTCCCGGTGCACCGGTGATGCCCGGCGTGCTTATCATCGAAGGGATGGCACAAGCCGGCGGCATTTTGCTGCTTGACGGCTCGGAAGAAAATGACGGAAAGTTGGTGTATTTTCTCGGCATCAACAATGCAAAGTTCAGGAAAACAGTCGGACCCGGTGACCAGCTTGTCTACGAAGTAACAATGATGTACCGCAAGTCGAAAGTCTGTCAAGTGCAGGGAAAAGCGTATGTTGACGGAGCAATTGTCGCAGAAGCTGAACTTCTTGCAACAATCGTTGACCGTCCCGAAAAGAAACCGGCTCAGTAGCCCACGTTTTGTTCTTCAGAATACTATGAATACAACCATTCATTCCACAGCGATCATCGGCAAAAAAGCGGAATTAGGAGATAATGTCACCGTTGGTCCGTATGCTGTAATTGAAGATGATGTTATCATCGGCAGCGGAACGGCAATTGGTCCGCATGTGTATTGCGCTGACGGTGCGCGAATCGGGAAGAACTGCACAATCAGCAAAGGCACGGTCGTCGCAACGATGCCGCAGGATCTGAAATTTAAAAATGAAAGAACAACTTTCGAGATCGGCGACAACACGACAGTACGGGAATTTTGTACGCTGAACCGCGGTACTACCGAACACATGAAATCAATTGTTGGCAGCAATTGCCTGTTGATGGCGTACGTTCATGTCGCGCACGATTGCATTATCGGGAGCAACGTTATTATCGCGAACGCAGTCCAGATGGGCGGACATGTTACGATAGAAGACTGGGCGGTAATCGGCGGTGTCACGGCAGTTCATCAGTTCGTTTCCATCGGCCAGCACGTTATGGTTGGCGGACATTTTCGTGTAACAAAGGATATTCCCCCGTATATCCTCGCAGGCGGCAATCCGGTTTCATTTGAAGGATTGAATCGCATCGGACTTCGCAGAAGAGGATTTTCTGCGGAAACGATTGATACATTGTCACAAGCGTATCACACACTTTATCTTTCGAAGCTCAATGTAAGCCAAGCCGCACTAAAAATTCGCGCCGAACTGAATCACACTCCGGAAATCAATAACCTTCTTACATTCATCGAACGCAGCAAGCGCGGTATCATCGGCTGTACGCGTCTTTCGTCGAAGGCGGATCACCCCGGCGATTGATAGTGGAAACTTTTTGGAACGAATCGGGCATGAAACATCGGTGGCAGTTCATCAATTCCGGATGGCGCAGCGGTGAATACAATATGCAATTTGATACGGCGCTCGCAACAAGTTTGCTTGAGGCGAACGGAACGCCGGCACTTCGTGTGTACGGATGGAAACCGTACGCAATTTCCTTAGGCTTCAATCAACGCCGTCATGATGTTGATGAAACAAAATGCCGTGATGCAGGTATTGATATCGTCCGCCGCCCCACAGGCGGGCGGGCAATTCTTCATGCTGATGAATTGACGTATTGTGTCGTGATGGAATCTGACGGCAAAAATATTTCGGAATCGTACCGGGAGATCAGCAGGGCGTTAGAAAACGGCTTAAAATTTTTGGGAGCGGATGTTGAATATACATTATCACAGCCGAATTTTCCTGTACTCTACCGGCAGCAAACTTCGCTTCCGTGTTTTACCAGCTCTGCGCGGTACGAAATTCAATATCAAGGAAGAAAACTTGTCGGCAGCGCTCAGCGGCGATATTCTGCGGACGGAAGAGAAGTGATTTTGCAGCACGGTTCTATACTTTTAGGACCAGCCCATCGCCAGTTGAGTGAACTGTTGAAGATTGATTCTGAAGAAATCCATACGATCATACAACATGATCTGGAATCGAAAACAACGGATCTTTCTGAAGTGCTCGGCAGAACCGTAACGTTTGAAGAAACAGCGAATGCCGTGAAGAAAGGATTTGAAACTGCGTGGGGGGTCGAATTCTCTGAACCGGAAATTGTTCTAAAGCAATATTAATTATTCATGTTAAAAAAACGAAGTACGTCATTCCCGAATGTTTTTATCGGGAATCTGCTTGCTGAAACTAATTTAAGTTGTGATTTTGTTTTCAAAAAATCATTTTGTATAACATCAATCGGTCATTGATGTTTTTCTTCATCATTTATCTTGGTGCCTTATGAGCGTTCATGCAAGTGAATTCAAACGCATCACCACAAAAGCAGTCATCACAATGAAAGAGCGCGGCGAGAAGATTGCGATGCTCACTGCGTACGATTTTATGACTGCAAAATTGGTTGACGAAGCGGGTGTGGATATTATTCTTGTCGGCGATTCTGTGGCAAATGTTTTTCAGGGATTGGAGACAACACTTCCCGTAACGCTTGATGAAATAATTTATCATACAAAAGTTGTGCGGCGCGCCGTGAAGCGAGCGATGCTCGTTGCCGATATGCCCTTCATGTCGTTTCAGGTTGACACGCAGGAAGCCGTGCGCAATTGCGGGCGTGTGTTGAAAGAATCCGGCGCAGAGGCAGTGAAGATCGAAGGAGGAAAACGTATCGAGCCGGTGGTGAAGCAATTGACCGATATCGGCATTCCGGTGATGGGGCATTTGGGATTGACGCCGCAATCAATTTACAAGTTCGGAACGTACGAAGTGCGCGCGCAGGAAACAACGGAAGCAAAACAGCTTTTAGAAGATGCAAAAATTTTAGAGAAGGCAGGAGTTTTTTCCATTGTGCTTGAAAAAATTCCTTCGGCGCTTGCCGGCAAAGTAACTAAAAGTGTCACCATCGCAACAATCGGCATCGGTGCAGGACCGCATTGCGATGGACAAGTGCTGGTGACGAACGATATGCTCGGCATGAACGAGCAGTTTCATCCCCGCTTTGTGCGAACGTATGCTAATCTCGCTCAAACAATGCGCGAGGCGTTTCAACATTACATCGGCGATGTGAAGGCGGATAAATTTCCTTCGAAAGAAGAGAGTTACTGATTTCATGATTTATATTCACAATCTCTCCAAGTCGTACAACGACAAGAAGGTGCTTGACGTCGCTTCACTTTCGATCAGCGAACATTCTACCTTCGGGCTTGTCGGAAACAACGGGGCAGGAAAGACAACGCTCTTTCGGCTTATTCTTGATCTCATTCAGGGAGACAGCGGAACGGTAACGTCGTTCGGTATTCCTGTCGCAGGTCGAGAAGAATGGAAATCGTACACGGCGTCGTTCCTTGACGAGGGATTTCTCATTCCGTTCCTGACACCTGAAGAATACTTTGCGTTTGTCGGCAAAGCATACGATCTCTCCCTAACCGAGATGGAGAGGGGGGTGGCGGCGTACGGAACATTGCTCAACGGAGAAGTGATGGGGCAGAAGAAATTGATCCGCGATTTTTCCATAGGGAATAAACGAAAGATTGGAATTGCTGCGGCGCTCGCTATTCGCCCCAAAGTGCTGATTCTTGATGAACCGTTTGCCAATCTTGACCCCTCTTCCCAATTGAAGCTTGTGAAAATTCTCGAGGAACTTTCATCGCGAAGAGAAACGACGATACTGGTATCGAGCCACGACCTTTCGCATATTACAAAAGTGTGCGACAGGATTGCCTTGATCGAAAAAGGAAAAATCATACGGGACGGAACAACGACAGACGATACACTGAGAGAACTTGAACATTATTTCGGTACAGAATGATTTCATGGAAAGACTTCGCGCGCAATGAGTGGAAATCTGTCGCACGCAGTCCAATAGCGGGACAGATGATAGCAACCCGGATTCTGTGGGCTGTGATCATTTTCGTGGTGTCAATGCAGTTCATCGCTGTCGGCGCGTACCTTCCAACTATTCTTCGTAAAGAATATCATGGTGTTGATCCGCTTGCAGCCATTAATTCCTTTCTTTGGGTGTATTTTATCTTCGACATAATCCTGCGGCTGATTATTACGACGATTCCTTCAACTGTTGCCAGACAGTACCTTCCGCTTAACATTGGCAGAAAAACAATCGCGAATTATCTTGTTGTAAAATCTACTTTTAATCTGGCAAATGCAATCGGCATTGTTCTCTGGTTGTCGTTCAGTTGTTCATATTTCACTTCGTTCCTTCCAGGATTCCTCTGGTTTGCCGGAATCATCGTCATACTGTCCTTCAACAATTTGATTTTTCTTTTCCTTGCGACACTCAGACAGTTGAGTGTATCCATTATGGTTGTATTCTTGGCGGGAGGGATTTTCTATTTACTTCAACACTTCAACTTTTTCTCGTTCAATGAAGGCGCGGCTTTCTTTTTCAACGGGCTTGCCGACATGCAGTACCGCGCTCTACTGATCTTGTCTTTTTTTCTCGCGACATTTGCGTGGTTTGTCAGAGAACGAATAACGGGCGTTTTGTACGGCAGCGACGAGGCAAATGTTTTGTCCAAGAAATACAGCGTATCGGAAACTGCCGGGTTGCGGTTCGAATGGCTGCTGATGTGGAGGAATAAGCGTTTGCGGACGATGATGTTCGGCCTGTATTGCTTCCTTGCCCCAAGTTTTCTTTTGCAAGTTATTGTATTTCAAAGCAACCCGAAAACATCATTCGGTTACCTGATGCCTTTCATGATGTTGAATTTCTACTTCATGACTATTTGCTCCATGTGGAGCCAGCTCACGTTTATGACCGAGAGTACGTTTTTCGACTTGCTCTACACGCTCAAAGGTTTTCTGAAATTGTATTTGCGTAAAAAATTTTTCTTCCAGTGTGTGTTGCTGCTTGCCGCTTTCTGCGTTGCCACCGTTGCGGGTATTGTCTTCTTCAAGAAGCCGTTGCTCGGCACAATGGTGGCACTTTGCATTTTCCACGGAGGAACAACAGCCTTCCTCGCTCTTTTCCGTGCGACGTTTCACAGAAAGAGATTTGAAATTAATACGAGCGCGTGGTTCAATTACCAAGGCTCATCCTTCTCCATTGTTGACATCCTAATTTTCATTAACGCATTTGCCGCACCGGCGCTCTACTATGCTTTTCTCAAACTCGGGTGGACGTCAGCAGTCGTTCCGTTCTTTGGACTTGTCGGTGCAATAGGACTCGTTTTTTATAAACACCTTCTCGACATGATTTACCGTTCTTTCCATAAATGGCGCTACAGTATGTTAGAAGGATTTCGAACGCTGGTGTAGTGAAGAAAAAATTTTTCCCATCCCCCTTGACAAATCTCCTTTTCTTCCTTATCTTGGAAACCAGAAAAACTTTTATAGTTTCCGATAACAAATTTAACGCTTAATACATGTTTTTAGAGAGAATACTGTAGTTTAGTACGCACGAATGGAAACTGAAAATACAAATAAAGTTTTTAAGGTTCTTATGCAATTTAACCATTCATTTTACGTCTATAGAAAGAGGTTTGTTCTATGACACTGACTACTGATTTTGAAACGCACGAAAGAATCGTAACTCATGCACGTGAAAAATTTCTGCAAACCGGTTTCAGTAAGGTGACACTGGACGAAATTGCCGCCGATCTCGGCATGAGTAAGAAAACGCTTTACAAATATTTTTCGAGCAAAGAAGATTTATTCCGTGCCGGTATTCACCAGACAATGAAGGGCGTTGAGAGTTCCATCGAAGCAATTCTTCGGGAGAACAAGCCCTTTGCAGAAAAAATTGCGAAGCTGACGATGACGGTAGGGAACGAAGTGATAAAGATTACGCGCTCAGGTCAAATTGACGCGATGCGATCGCTGCCGCACATCTGGAAAGAAGTGGAAGACTTTCGCCGCGAACAGATTTACCAAAAGTTCGGACGCCTGATCCGGCAAGGGCGCGAAGAGAATGTGTTTCGCAAAGATATCAACGACGAAGTGCTGTTACTGATGCTTCTCAATTCTGCGCAGGGAATTGTTCAGCCGGATGTTCTTGCGCAGCATTCGTTTTCTGTGCAGGAGGCAATGCGGTCAATCTTCAAAGTAATTTTCGAAGGTGCACTGACCGAAGAGGCAAGAAAAGGCTTTCATGTTTTCGATAACCCTGTTTAATCTCAGCCGAAGGCTGATCCGCGTTTGGCGGAATATTAATTCATTTCAACTGAAGGAACGTATGAAAAAGGAATTATATCTTGGAGCAATCATTCTTGCACTGGCAGTCCCGATTTTGTCGGGATGCGGGAATGGACATGATGGAGCGATTGACGCAAGCGGAACGCTCGAAGCGGTGGAGGTAAACGTCAGCGCAAAAGTGCCTGGCCAACTTGAACAACTGTACGTGCAAGAAGGAAGTACTGTGCAGGTCGGCGACACGCTGGCGATTCTCGATCATTCGACTCAGGAACTGCAATGGAGACAGGCGCACGCCGGCGTGGAGCTTGCTGATGCACAGTATCGTTTGCTGTTGAACGGCGCACGGTCGGAAGATATTCAGCAAGGGGAAGATATGCTGAAGCAGGCACAGTCATCCTTCAATATTGCTAAGGATGATTACAACCGCATGAAAGATTTGTATGCGTCACACAGCATTTCGCAAAAACAGTATGATGACGCCGAATCGCGGTTTACAATTACTCAGGCTCAGTTAAGTTCTGCAAAAGAAAATCTGCGGAAGCTCAAAAACTTTGCGCGGCCCGAAGATATTGCCGCTGCGAAAGCCCGGCTTGATCAGTCAAAGGCGAATGCAGATTTATTGCAGAAGCAAATCAACGATTCGTATGTTGTCGCACCGGTTTCCGGTATTGTCACACAGAAGCCGGTAGAAGTCGGAGAGCTTGTCAACACCGGGACAACCGTCGTGACGATTTCCAATCTTAAAAAATTGAATCTGATGATCTACGTCAGCGAAAAAGAGCTTGGAAAAGTAAAGCTGAACGGTTCGGCAGACGTTGTGATTGATACGTATCCGAACAAAGCGTTTCCGGCGCGCGTCATCTACATTTCTCCGATTGCGGAATTCACGCCGAAAAATATTCAGACGAAAGAGGACCGCACGAAGCTTGTCTTCGGCGTGAAGCTCGAAGTGGATAATAAAGAAGGATCGCTGAAAGCCGGAATGCCGGCGGATGCGTACGTTCATTAATAGTAATGCAATGAATGCGATAGAAATTACATCGGTGACAAAAAAATTCCGCCAGAAAACGGCGGACGGGGTCGGCGATATCATTGCGGTGAATGATATTTCGCTGAACGTAGAGAAAGGTGAAATGTTTGCGCTTGTCGGTCCGGACGGCGCAGGAAAAACAACGACGATTCGCATGCTCTGCGGCATCACCACGCCCGGGTCCGGAACAATTTCCGTGCTCGGTTTCAATGTGCAGAAACAGCCGGACGAGGTAAAGAAGCGTATCGGTTATCTTTCGCAGAAGTTCAGTCTCTACGGCGATCTTTCGGTTGACGAGAATATTGATTTTTTTGCCGAGATTCACGGCGTGCGGGAGTACAGCGCACGAAAAGAAGAACTGCTCGAATTTACGCGGTTGACGCCGTTCCGGGACAGATATGCGGAAAAACTTTCCGGCGGAATGAAGCAGAAACTTGCACTCGCCTGTACGCTGATTCATACGCCGGAAATTATTTTCCTTGATGAGCCGACAACCGGCGTTGACCCGGTCTCGCGCCGCGATTTTTGGAAAGTATTATCGAGCTTGTTAAAATCCGGCATCACAATCCTTATGACAACGCCGTACCTTGATGAAGCAGAGCGATGTAATCGCGTTGCGCTGATGAACAACGGAAAAATTTTGATGGCTGATACTCCAACGAATCTTAAAAAGGTGATGAAAGACGACATTGTGGAAATTGTCTGTTCGAATATTCGCACCTCGTTCTCACTTGTAAAGCAATTGAGCGAAGTGCGGGAAGCGCAAGCGTTCGGCGACCGGCTGAATGTTGTTGTTGAAAACGCGCAGCGGGATATTCCGCACGTAACTGAGCTGTTGAAAAAAAACGGAGTCGAAGTGTTCGAATGGAGAACCGTTACGCCGTCGCTGGAAAATGTTTTTATTTCACTATTGTCCCATGGGGATGTACAATCAGAACACGAACCAAAGAAAGAAAGTGAGGTTCCATCGCTCTCATGAGAAGAAAAACTCTTTCGGGAATTATTGTGCATGTAACTCAAAGAAAAAATCCGCTGCAGAAAATAAGTTCGTCATGGCACGCTTTAGTGTACCATCCATACTTGGATTCCCGCCTTCGCGGGAGTGACGGCCGGTTTTTTTCTACTTCCATAACATTACTAGCCGGGGCAGTACTTTTGCTGTGCAGCCTCGCTACGGCGCAGGAGCGCGCACTGACGCTCGAAGAAAGCATCGCCATCGGATTGCAGAATAGTCCTGCGCTGCACAGTTCGCAAATGAAATCGGACTACGCTGAAGCGAAAGCCGGCGAAGCGTCGGCAAATTTATATCCGTCGCTGAAGCT
>JAJYOK010000029.1 GCA_021796215.1 Bacteroidota bacterium | reverse complement strand
GAATAATGGCTGTGAGCTTGTGCCGCATCAATTCGCTCGTTCCTTCGAGCGACGGCGTCGGCATGCAAGCAATGAGTCCCTGCGGCGCCCCGGCGCGTTCCGCCGCCTGCGCGACAACATGAATTGCCTCGAGTGTACACCGCGCCGCTTTCGGGTGCGGGCTGACGACGATGCCGTTTCTTCCCTTCACAGAAATAATCGCTTTGAACATTGCCGTCGAGGTCGGATTTGTCGAAGGAATCAGCGCGGCAACGACGCCCATCGGCTCGCCGATCTCGACAATTCTTTTTTCTTTGTCTTCGTGAATAATGCCAACAGTTTTCAGGTCTTTGATTGATTCCCACGTTCGCTGCGTTGCAAATTCATTTTTCTTTTTCTTGTCTTCAGGTTTTCCGAATCCGGTTTCCTCGTGTGCCATGCGGCCAAGGCGTTCGGCTTCGGTGAAGCCGGCATCCGCCATTGCTTTTACGATGGCATCAACCTGCGCTTGAGAATAATTTCGAAATGCGATCTGTGCGCCCTTTGCTTTCGCAACGAGGTCGCGCACTTCCTGAATTGATTGAAGGTCTTTGTCCATAGTTAGATTCCAATTTTTATTTCAGCAATAAAAGCTTTTTTGTAACCACAGAACTTTTCGACTGTAGCCTACAAAAATATGTACCAGAAGCTAAGTTCTGTGCATTCCAAATAATCCGGTAAATTCCAGCATTTTTTACTTCATTCATAGGCTCATCTACTTTTTGCCCCAACATGTTATAGATTGACAATCTTACTAATGTTCTTGTTGGAACTTCAAACTCAATTGTTGTGGATGGGTTAAAAGGATTCGGGTAATTTTGATATAATACAAATGCAGATGGTGTGATGTCCAACTTTCCCTTGATAACGATAGTCGGTGTCTTAGAATAGTGCATCAACATTCCGTTATTTCCAACAAACCAGCCGTTGTCCTTAGACGTAAAATATAATCGAGGATAATTACCATAGACATTCCCGTTCACGCTTTTTACAAAAGATGTACCACCATCTTGTGTATGGAAAACTTCACCGTTTATTCTTAGCCATCCCTCATTTTCTGTGACAAAAGTTAATTCATCTGAAGAGTGAAGGTTAGGAATAACCGAATGAGGTTCCCACGTAATTCCACCATCAGTTGTTTTGTATAGAGTATCGTTAAATGTTGTTACAGACAACCACCCTTCATTTTGGGAGACGAAAGAGAATTGATTAATGATACCAGGAGTGCTGTATTCAATCCAAGTTGTACCACCATCAGTTGTTCTGAAAAATCTTCCAATGCTATTTAAATGCGGTTGCAGTGAGGAATTCTTTTTTGTTAATAGCACTGGTGCAGGTTCGTTGTACCAGCCGTACAAAGAATCATAAAATTGTATCTTCTGAACCACTAAAGGATTTGAAAATGAATCTCTTATCACTTTCGACCAAGTCAAACCTGCATCCGTTGTGTAATACACACTTCCGCCGTAAGAATCTGATGAAAGTACAAACCAGCCCTTTTGATCTGTTGGGAATTGGATCTGTGTCACGCCTTCGTACTTTGCAAATGTCAACACTCTCCATGTAGCTCCAGCATCTTTTGTTACTACTAATTCACCGTCGTCACCTCCTAGGAACAAGGAATTAGGAGACGGACTGCATGCAGAAAGGAAGTTGATAGAAAATAAATCTAACGGTTCCCATGATAAACCGCCGTTCGTTGTTTTAAATAACGCGCCACCCTCGCCACTGAGCCATCCCAAGGAATCATCCGCAAAGCTTACCGCATTCAATGAAGAGAGAGTAAAGTAGGTTTTTTGAGCATTCCATAGCCACGAGAGGGAATCTAGATTGTTGATTAGAATAGCAGGATAATTGTAATTACCACCGATCACCCAGAGTTTATTATTTTCTAACGCCACGTCGTTGTAGTCATCGTGATTGTTTGTTCCGGAATATAACCACATATTTCCGCCGTCCCTTGTGTACTGAATCAATCCATTATCTCCGACTGCAACGACATTGAGTGAATCAATTATGCACAGATCATGATATCCAACGCCCGAACTGTCTTGGAATTCCCACGTTGTTCCTCCATCTGTAGTTTTTGCAATAAACCCGATATTTTCGTAAAGCTTTTGTCCTACAATCCAACCTACTGATGGTGTTGCAAAACGGATTCGTTTTGTCCAATACCAACCAAGCGAAGCAATGGTTGTCCAATGTTCGCCTTTGTCGGTAGTTTTTAATATTCCTCCCACAGAATTTGAACTCCAACCCGTTGAATCGTTAATAAAATACAATGATGTTGTCCAACCACTGGCTCCAACAGTTTTATGCCAGGTTGTTCCTTTATCTGTTGTTTTAAGAATACCAGTAAATCCTCCGATCCACCCAATTGAATCATTGGTAAGTTGAATATCAAAAAAAGCGTAATAGTGATTGTCTTGAAGGCCAAGTGGATATTGATCTGCCCAATGAACTCCGCCATCTGTTGTTACGAATAGCCCGCCGTTTTCAGCGCTTTCATCTCCTCCGATTATTATTCCATACTGGTTATTGGCAAAGGATATTTTTTGCAATGAACTGTAGGGCAAAAGTACTTTGTTCTCCCAAGTTTTACCGCTGTCGGTTGATTTTAAAACGTTACCACCGTTGCCCACGGTGAATATTGTTGTGCTATTTATAAAAAAAATGCCGTTGAGTTTTGCTCCAACAGGATAAGGGTTGTTCCAAGTCCACTCGTTTTGAGAATAGCTGAAATCATAAGCGAGGATAAGAAGAAGATAAAGAATGCGTTTCATTGTGCCCATCTTTTCTTCGAATATATCTGATAACAACAAAATAGATATTGTTCATCAAAAAAGCGAACGTTGAGCGATTTCTTTTTCTTTCATTCCAAAATGCTTATATGCAATTTCCGTTGCTTCTCGTCCGCGCGGCGTGCGTTTAATGAAACCTTCCTGAATCAAATACGGCTCGTACACTTCCTCGATCGTTCCCGGCTCTTCGCCGACGGCAACTGCAAGCGTGCCGACGCCGACCGGCCCGCCGGAATATTTTTCAATGATCGTGCGGAGAATGCGTTTATCCATTTCGTCCAAACCGTGATCGTCAACTTCCAGCATCTTCAGCGAATGTTCGGCAACTTCTTTTGTAATGACGCCTTTATGCTGTTTCAAAGATTCTTCCGCTTCGGCAAAATCGCGGCAGCGTTTGAGCAGGCGGTTCGCAATGCGCGGAGTTCCGCGCGAGCGTTTTGCAATTTCCAAGCCGCCGAAGTCGTCAAGCTTGACGCCGAGAATATTTGCAGAACGCTTGATGATGGTGAAGAGAACATCAGCCAGGTAATAATCGAGGCGATTGGTGACGCCGAACCGCGCCCGCAGCGGAGCGGTCAATAGTCCGGCGCGTGTTGTTGCGCCGACGAGCGTGAATTTCGGAAGCGAAAGCTGAATACTTCGCGCGCTCGGTCCCGAATCAATAATAATGTCCAAACGGAATTCTTCCATCGCCGAATATAAATATTCTTCTACAACAGGATTCAGGCGGTGAATTTCATCAATGAAAAGCACGTCACCTTCGGATAGATTCGTCAACAGCCCCGCAAGATCAGCTGGTTTGTCGAGCACCGGCCCCGACGTGATCTTAATGTTCGATCCCATTTCATTGGCAATGATGTACGCGAGTGTCGTTTTTCCGAGTCCGGGCGGACCCGTGAGAAGCACATGGTCGAGCGGCTCGCCGCGCTTGCGTGCAGCGGAGATAAAGACTTTCAGATTGTCAACAATTTTTTGCTGGCCGAAAAAATCCTGAAACGCCGTTGGGCGAAGCGCTTGATCGAATTCAACGTCGTTTTCCAGGCGTTCGGGAGTTGTGAAGTCTGAGTTTCTCTTTATCATGAAGAAGAATCTACGAAGTACAGCGGTGAAATTCAATGAAACGTTTATTCTCTAACTTTTTCCCACATTGCCGCTACAAGTTTTTTTAATCCTTCGCCTGTAACGGCAGAAATGAAGTGTACAGGAATTCCCTTGCCGAATTTTATTTTCTTCACTTCGCTTTGCAGCTTGTCATCGGCAATATCTAATTTCGTCAGTGCGATGAGGGTTGGTTTTTCAGCCAAAGGCTGATCAGACTTCAGCTGATTCGGAAGAGAAGGACCGAATGCTTTCAGTTCGTCACGCAAAACAGTAAAATCTTTTTTCGGATCGCCGCTTGTGCATTCAATGAGATAAACAAGAACCTTCGTTCGCTCGATGTGCCGGAGAAACTGAATGCCCAATCCTTTCCCCGTGTGTGCGCCTTCGATTAAACCGGGAATATCGGCGACAACGAAACTTTTTTCTTCGGCGAAGTACACCATGCCTAAATTCGGGTGAAGTGTCGTGAACGGATAATCGGCAATCTTCGGTTTAGCAGCGGAAATTTTTGAAATGAGCGTTGACTTTCCTGCGTTGGGAAAACCGACCAATCCGACATCGGCAAGAAGTTTGAGCTCGAGTTCAAGATTCAATTCCTGTCCGGCTTCGCCGGGAGTGCAAATGCGCGGCGCCTGATTTGTTGATGTGGCAAATTCCGAATTGCCTTTGCCGCCGCGTCCGCCTTTTGCAATAATAATTTCCGAGTTGTGTTCGACAAGATCGGCGAGAATTTTTCCGGTATCGGCATTGCGAAGAATTGTTCCACATGGCACTTTGATGATAACCGTGTCCGCAGATCTCCCTTCGCAGTTCGAACCTTCTCCCGGATTTCCGTTCTTCGCAATGTAACGGCGCTTGTAGCGAAAATCCATAAGCGTGTGCAATTGCTTGTCCGCGCGAACAATAACGTCGCCGCCGCGGCCGCCGTTGCCTCCGTCGGGTCCTCCTTTGGGAACATATTTTTCGCGCCGCCAGTGAATGATGCCGTTGCCGCCGCTGCCGGAACGAATATAAATTTTTGCCGAGTCAATAAACATGAATTCAATTTTTTAATTATGAATTACGAATGAAGAATGTGTCAATTTTCCATTTATCATCTATCATTCGTAATTGAAGTTTGCTTACGGTCTGTTTTCTGCTTGAAACCTTTTTTGCAGATTGTTGGTGAAAAGAATGGCTTCTTTCGTGAACGGGTCAACATCGCTCATCGTGAAATGATGATCAATGATAAGCGACGCCTCATCCCATGAAACTGCGGCGAGAATTTCCTCGACTTTCCGGTGAAAGGCATCTTCATCCTGCTGAAATACTTTTTTAATTATGGAACGCTCTTCATCGAGTGAGAAGAGCGGCGGCAGCGGCGCCGGCGGACTTGTCCGCCGTGTTTCATCTTTTGGCGGAAGATGAAACGATTCGGGTGACGATACTTGCTCTTCTGCGCGCAGAACAGAAAACTCAGTTTCGTTGTGTGACATTTCGTTCACTTCAGCGGCAACTGCCGGGAATTGTTCTCCGTTGCCGGTTGAAAACCCCTTTGGGGGAGATCCGCTTCGGATGTTTTCGCTTCGCCCGGGCGTGTGCTCAATGATGCGCATAAGATTGGGGAGAGCGATTTCTTTCATTCCGGCATTGTCGCGCTCGCGCACGAGCTCTTCATGAATATCCGTCATCTGTTTATCATCGAAGAAATACATCAATGCACGCGTCGGGGCGGTTGCTTTTAGAATATTCTCGGGAAACGAACGGGCATACGCAACAAATTCAAACACCGGCTGAGCAAGCTGGGCAAGCTGGCTGCTCGAAAGATTCTTTGTGACCTCCGAATCTATTTTTTTAAGAACATTTCTTCCTTCTTCCGCCGTCATTTCCTGAATATTTCGCTGCCGGATGAAGCGTTGAAGCACAGTCGGGAAATAATTGTAATCGAAACAACAATGAAGCTTCAGGAGAATATCGCGGGCAGAAACTGCTTTTGCTTCGTCGAACAAATAACTGCCGAGCGTCCATTGCGGCCTGCAAAGATAGTTGAAGAGAAAATGAACGCCTTTGTCCAGTATCTCTTCAAATTCTTTTTTCGGAAGAATGTAGTTGTCAATGAGCAGTTGATCAATTTGTTCCTGCAGCGCTTCAACATCTTTGTTGGAATAATCGAACTTATTGCTTCTCGATTCTTTTTTGCGCTCCTCTGCCAGACTCGAATAGATCTCAGCGCGGAAGAATGCTTTCACATTTTCGGGAATGCCGGATTCCGTGAGCGCGCGCAGGGTGATCGTACCGCCGCTCTGAATTGTCGAGCGGTGGATGCGTTCCTTCAATTGTTCGGTTTCTTGTTCAAACATGGCGCCTGCCAGTCATCTGTGGTGAGTGCATGGAAAGAAACAATAGTTAATTCAGACTTTTGTTATTCATCAAGCCTTTGACGCGGTTGATCTCTTTTTGTGCGGCAGATTTGAACACCGCATCAATGCCCGGCTTATCAACAATCTGCTGGTACATACTGAGCGCCTGATCGAGCTTGCCCATTTTTTCGTACGACTGCCCGCACATGTAATAGGCGTTCGGAGTCCAGTCGAGCTTTGTTCTCTGCGTGATAAGGTACGGCACTTTCAGAAATTCGAGGATCGCTTGCTGGTAATCGCCTTTATCATATTCAGACTCGCCGATGTAGTAGCGGACCTCTGCCTCGACATCCTTGTTGGCGTAGTCAAGCACACTTTGCAACTGAAGAATTGCCTGGTCATAATATCCTAATTTCTGGTACAGAATTCCAAGGTCTATCTTTTTATCCAAAATTGACGCATCGTTCGGATAACGGTTGATGAAATCGCGGATGAGATCCATTGCGCCGTCGTATAAACCGACTTGCTTATATGCCTCGATGAGATTGTTCATCGCAAACGGCAGAAGGTCCGGCGCAAGTGCGGGTTTATCTACGATCAAACGGTAATATTTGATCGCCTCATCGTATTTTTCTTTGAAGTAATACATATTGCCGAGCGCGAGATATACTTTCGGAAGGATGGGCGATTGCGGGAAAGTTCTGAGCGTGTAATTATACCGCGCCATCGCACTGTCGGATTGATTCGTAACCTCATGGATTTTCCCGATCCAGAAATTTGCGTCGGCAAGCAATGAACTTGTATCGTTCTTCGATACGAACGGCCGGAGAAGATCCATTGCCGGCGTATATTTCTCTGCGCGAAATAATGCCTGTGCTTTTTCCAGCGTAAATTGCGCGCCGGCATATAAATCGCTGCCATACTGTTTTTTGAATTCAGCGATCTTCGCTTCTGCTTCTTTGTTTTTGTCCAGGCGGAACAATGCAATAATGGTACGAACCTGCGCAGTCTTTATTTGTGACGAATCTGCACCTGCCTGTCCGGCGGGCAGGTCGGAAAGTTTTTGAAGTGCGGCGTATTCCTGAATTGATTTTTCGTATTTTCCGTTCGTGAAATAGAGAGCCGCAAGTTCCGCCGTGTTCGTCGCGGTGCGGAGCGCGGCAACGGAATTTTCCAGGTCGTGAAGCGCCGCATCGGAGTTTCCGTTCTGCTCATCGAACAATGCGAGGCGGTAGTATGCCGTTGATGCGTTGTCCGGTGTCGTTTCGCCTGAGAGATATTCGGTATAGTATTTTCTTGCATTAAGTGTATCACTTGCGGCATCGTACGTCTGCGCGAGCTTCAGCACGGTCGCGGCTTCCGCTTTCGGATGATCCTGTACGGGAGAGCGAAGCTGCTGCAGCTGCTCCTGATACAGCGCTATGGCTTTATCGAACTTGCCCAGCTTCTGATAACTTTGCGCGAGAGGATCGAGAGATTTATCCGCGAACTCTGTGTAGAAAAATTTTGAACGCAATTCTTCGAACGCGTCAGCGGCGGCGTCCGGTCTTTCATCGCGGACGTTGAGCATTCCTTTTTCGTACAATACATTCGCCGCAAATTCCCCGTCCGGATTTGATTGCAGATAATCGTTGATCACAATTGAAGCGGTGTCACTTCGTCCCATATGCGCAAGCTGAATTCCCAGCATTGCTGTTGCCTCCGGTGTACCGCCGTAAAGCGGAAACTTTGTGGCGAGCAATTTATATATCTGGATCGAAGCGTCCAAAAATCCTTTATCGCGGTACGCGTTTCCGAGCACAAGCAGAACATCGGGAACGAAAGGAGATTCCGGATAATTGTTCAGAAATTGTTTGCAAATATCAATCCGTTTGGTGGCATCGGCATCCGGAAGCTGAAGCGAGAAAAGATCGAACTCAGCTCTCTGCGCGTATTTCCCCGCCGGATATTGCGTGATGAAATCGAGCAGAGCGGTTTTCGTTTCCGGAAGCGAGTTTGTATCCGTCCCGGCGGGGTTTTCAACCAGCGCCAGCTTCATCAGCGCCTGCGTCCGTTTGTATGCCGCTTCTTCCCGTATCGCCGAACCTTCCTGTCCGGCAGGCAGGCCGGTGCTGATGCTTTCCACTTTCTGATATTGCAGTGCCGCCTGCTGATAGTCGAGCAGGATGTTGAAATAAATATCGCCGAGGCGCATCGCGAGTTCCGCGCGCGGTTTTTCCAGAATCAGGTCGCCCATGAGGAGTGCAAGCTGTTCGGTCCCTTTTTCACGGTCGGGTGCGTGATAATTCTGTAAGAATTGTTTCCGTTCCTGCGCGCTTTCGTAAAACGGACTTGATTTGTAGTGCGTCAGGACGTTGTCGTACGCTTTCATCGCCTGCGCGTTCTCGTGCGCCAGTTCGTACGCTTCGCCAAGCCCGAATTCAGCATCGTCAACATATTTATTCTTTTCGTATTTCAGCAGGAACTCTTTATACAGGTCGGCGGCTTTTTGTCCGTCCTTCAAAAAATTACGCTCAATCTCTGCGGTCCGGAAAAGAACTTCGGGAAGCTCTTTATCGCCGGGATATTCTTCGGAGAATTGCGAGAAGAGTTTTGCCGCCGCAGTATATTCTTTCAGTTTCACCGAGGCGAGCGCGGAACGAATGAGGGCGAGCCGTTTTTCCGGCGCTGCTCCGGACTGCGAAATGACCGGCGCGTACGCATCGAGCGCGCGGCGGTATTCCTTCAGCGCTGTATAACTTTCGCCAAGCCGGAGACGAGCGGTGAGCGCCAATGAAGAATCAACGGGATAATTCAGCGATCTGCCGAATGCTTCCGCTGCCGGTTTATATTTTTTATTTTCATAATAGATCTTTCCGAGTTCGAAGAGCGCTTGCTGGAGAATATTTTCGGAGATCGAAGCTGAGTCTGCGGTCAGTGCGCTGAATTGTGCGGCGGCATCGTCGCTGCGACCCGACGTATGAAGCAATTTGCCGAGCAGAAGCCGCGCCTGCGCTTCGGAGGGGGAAAGATTTTGCTTCGTATTTTTCCCTGCCTTCGGCGTTGCTTTCAGCTTCGTACCGTTTTCTGGTTCGATAAGAGAGCGGTAGAGATTTTCCGCCTCGTTCCGGCTGCCTTCGGCTTCGGCAAGCTTGCCGAGCTCGATGGTGATCTTTCCTTTCAGCTCCGTATCCGCGCCGGCTTCGCGCGCTTTCGCCAATTCTTTTCCTGCAGAGATCAGATTTCCTTCACGGAAAAATATCTGGCCGAGGCGCAGATGCGCTTCGGGAACAAGTGCGTCCGCAGGATACTCAGTGAACAAAGAAGTGAGGACACGCTTTGCGTCTTCAGGGTCTGATGCTTTGTCAAAATATTCCGCCGCCATGAGAAGAGCTTTCGGAGCGATCTTGCTTTTCGGCTGGAAGACTTTAATACGCTCGAACGACGATGCGGCATCGGCGTATTCTTTTTTATCGCCGGTGCTGTCCGCACGTTGCGCGTACAATTCGCCGACGCTCCACCACGCATCCGGCGCTTTCGCATTATCGGAATAGGTGAGGGCAAAATTCTGAAATGTTGTCCGCGCTTCGTCTGATTTTCCGAGCGCCTGATATGTTTTCGCAATGTAAAATTTTGCGTCAATGCTTTGCGGGCTTGCGGGGTATGTTGAAACGAATTGCTTCAGCTGCTCGAGCGCGAGATCGTACATCTTGTCGTTGTACAGATTCAACGCAAGCTTAAGGTCGGCGTTCTCTTTTGTATCCTGCGCAAAAACAACAGAAAACAGGAGCAGGCTCACGAGGGTAATTCGGCACAATAAAGGGATCGAAGTTTTCATCTCCAGCGGGTAAGATACCACTAATTTCGGTTTCAATCAATGAAGAGACAGGAAGGGAGGAAAGTAAAGAGGCGTGTGAATTCTTTTATGCTTTTCTTTAAGAAAAATGTTGCACATCTGTCGTGTCCGACGGACTACTTCGGAGCTGAGCATCAGCGAAGTAGATGGATTCTTCATTTCGTTCAGAATGACGATGCCGGAGAGAGTTATTTCATTCCGCGTTTCTTTTTTTCGATGACGACCTGCGCATCGAGCGGCTCAGCACAGATGGGACAGATGTATCGCTGCGTTGTTTCGATGTAATCCGGCTCGTGCGTCTGCTTGCAGTTGGGGCATTTGATGAGGAGCGGTTTTTCTTCGTATGGTTTTGCCATCGGGCTTCCTTTTTTCATTCAGTGTACAACATTTCGGGGAAGCGAACAAGCGGCAGGAAATTTCAGGCGGCAGTCATTGCCGCTATGAAAATAAAAAATGTAAAAATTTCGCAAAAAACGGTTGACATTTTTCGTGAAAAACCGTATTGTAACCTCATGCGAAGAGTTACCCCGGGGTCTTGTTCAGCCCGCGGAGCAACCTAATGGTGGAAAGAGCCATCGGAAAGATGGTTACAGAGAGGTTGTCGGAAGGCTTATTACCCGCCACGCTTATTTACCGCTGCATTCACATTTTTTTCTGCGCCCGCGTATTTTCTCTGTGCTAAAGAGAGAAGAAGCACCGGGCGAATGATGATCCGTTTCAACTTTGAAATGGTTTATCCGGGAAACCGCATAATCCGGTTTTCGGAAGGGATAATCCGTCCTGGAAATGGAACAAACCGTCCGGGAAATTGAATTATCCGACCGGGAAATTGAATTATCCGTCCGGGAAATTGGATAATCCGTCCGGGAAATTGGATTATCCGCCCGGGGTATTGGACAAACTGTCCGGGAAATGTGACAAACCTTCCGGGAAATTGGATTATCCGTGCAGGAAATTGGATTTTCCGTCCGGGAAATTGAATTATCCGTGCGGGAAATCGGATTTTCCTGCCGAAATGTGCTATTTTCGCGGATTTTGAGGAGCGGTGCCTGACCCCGCTCTTAATCTCCCTTCGCCAAGAAGCCGGCGGGCTTGCAGCCATGAGGGAGAGAATGGGATTACGGCTAAGAACATGCCGGAATGACAAGTACAAAGAAATTGAAATGCCGCCTCTGCGGCACATCACAATCAACTCATAACAATATCAACGGAGGTACACATGACAGAAGAAGCGAATGACGTTCTCCAAAAAGGAAACGTTCTTCTCGGTGTTGCCGAGAAGTATGCATCGCCGCCTGCAGAAACAGGCATAGCGGCAAGCCTCGCCGCCGACCTTAAGGCGGAAATAGAAACCTGCAGTCTGAACAACACCCTGCAGCAAAGGGCAGTACAGACGGTGGATGACCTGACGAACATCCAGAATATAAAGCTGGAGAAAGCGTTCACCCTAATCCGCAAAGTGCAGAACGGGGCGAAGGCGGAGTTTGGGGAAGAGGACAAGGTGCGGATGAGAGAATTCCATGTCGGCAGCAAAATCCCGAACACGGTAAAAGGGATCAATGCCGAGCTGGAGTATCTTAAAACCCCGGCGCAGGCACATCTTGCCGAGCTTGGCAAGCACGGCATTACCGATGCGACGATCGCGCTGTTAGGCACCTCTTCCGTTGATCTAACGAAAGCGGATGCGGAGCAGGAAAACGCAAAGAAGCTTCGGAAGAACGCGACCAAAGCGCGCGATGCGGCGGTTGATGATCTGAAGAAGCTGATGCGGAAGGTCCGCAGCTCGGCGAAGTCGGTCTTCGAGGATAGCCCGGAGATACTGACGGAGTTCGAGCCGATACCTGCGGGAAGATCCGCAGGAAAGACGGAAGCTCCGCCGGCTGAACCGCCGGTGAAGTAAGAAAGAAAAAAAACATTCCCTCTGTTTCCCGTTCTGCGGTTTGTCAACGCGGAGCGGGAATGGGGGGATGCGTGTAATTTTGTTGCAATTGAAAAATGGAAAATGTACTTTGTGGCGTGTTGAGGATGATTGCGCGGTGAGCGATGGATTTGGGAATGAGAATAAAAACCTTTAGAACAAACTGATTACATGAAAAGCCGATCCGATAAAGGCGAAGTAATTATTTACAAAACTCAGGACGGGAAAGAAGCAATTAATGTCCGTCTGGAAAATGAGACTGTGTGGCTGAATCAGGCGCAAATGGCGGCATTGTTTGGCAGAGATCGTGTGGCAATTACACAACATATCGGGAATATTTTTAAGGAAAAGGAATTGGAGAAAAAGTCAGTATGTAAGGATTTCTTACATACTGCGGCAGACGGGAAAATATATAAGACGCAGTACTACAACCTTGACGTTATCATTTCGGTTGGGTATAGAGTTAAATCAAAACGAGGGACGCAGTTCAGAATCTGGGCGACCAGAGAGTTATTTCATTCCGCGTTTCTTTTTTTCGATGACGACCTGCGCACCGAGCGGCTCAGCACAGATGGGACAGATGTATCGCTGCGTTGTTTCGATGTAATCCGGCTCGTGCGTCTGCTTGCAGTTGGGGCATTTGATGAGGAGCGGTTTTTCTTCGTATGGTTTTGACATAGGGTGTTTTTGCTTTTTGTGTACAACATTTTGGGGAAGCGAGGTATAAAATTAGGCAAATGCTCGAATCGCTTTGTCTTTGGAATGAATAGTATCTCTTACTGGTTTGTGCAAATCAATAATTTTTGTGGCTGGCCATTCGAGGAACAATTTTTCAGCAATCCTTTTTACAATCTCTGCGTTGACTGCATTACCTAAAGCCTTAAACGCTGCATTGTCATTACTAGGAAGCGTTACGCCCTCAAGTGATTGAAGTTTCAGTCCCTCATTTTTTGTTATGTATCTATTTTGCCAACCAATAATTGGTATTTGTGTTGTGGGGCAAACCAGTGACGGGAAAAAATCTGGTTGTTTAATTCGGATTCCCGATGCTCTGAATTGAATTATATATTCAGAAATCTTTCTTTTGCTCTCGCCAACATTCCATTCAAGTTTTTGCCAACTTTGAAATTTGAATGACGCGATTCGTTTGACAATATCCTCAATATCTTTTTTATTATCAGAATAAAACTTCCTATTCTCTCGGATATAGCGTCGTTTCCAGTCAGGGAATGTATGCTTAACAGTGGCATAGCTCGGCAAGCACTTCATCTGTTGGCTTTTCGTCAAGTTTTTTAAGCTACAACCAAAGCTGCCTTTGTACTCCGCTAAGTTAGTTGAGCGAATTTTATGTGGATATTCTCTCTCATAAGGATAGGTTGCTCCAAATTCCATTGCCCAAATAGGAAAGCCGGGTAGTTTTATGTTCTCTGGAATAGCCTCGATGAACTCCTGCCAAATCTTGAGACATTCTTTTTCATCTTTACCAATTTCTTTTATAATCGCGGGCTTTGCCTCAATAACACTATCAACGCTTACCTTTGTTTGAGGTGGCTCCAACCATTTGAAATGAGATAATCCTACTTTACTACCGACGATAAAGATTCTTTTACGATGTTGAGGAATACCAAATTCATGAGGGGAATAAATTTTTTGATCAACGAAATAACCATCGCCCGCTCCGACGAGTTTTGCCTTCATCTTTTTCCACGTTTCCTCGTCATTGTGTCTTGCCAGATGAGGAACATTTTCAAGAATGAAATAATTTGGCTTTCTGTAATTAAGAATCTTTACAATTTCATTAAGCAAGTTACCTCTTATTGTATCTTCCGTTCCTTCTTGTTTACCTGCTTTTGAAAAAGGCTGACATGGAAAACCCGCGCAAAGAATATCGTGCTCGGGTATTAGATCAATATTCTCTCTAACAATTTTTCTTATATCACCATGTGGTTTCATTCCCCATGATTTTTCATAGACATTTTGCAACACGGGATCAATTTCACTAGCAAACACACAAGCGTGCCCTAATTCTTTTAAGGCTTTATGAAAGCCACCAATGCCTGCAAATAAATCGATAAACTTCATTGTTCATTCAACTTTGTCTTACACCACCCTAACATTTCAGCACGCAAACTTTGATCTGCAAGATCTCTTCCTGTTAAAGCACGATAAATCCTTACGCGATCAAAAACCAAATTGTAATCATCACGAACCTCAATCCAATCATCTATTGAAACAATAATTGGTATTATAATTCCGGGTATTGGTCTAGCAGACCACTGTATGAATTCACACCAAGCGGGCAATGAAATTGGTTTTTTTAATCCAAAATGCAATCCCGCACCACATTGAAGAAGCAACACAATCTGATTATCTCTTAAATCACCATGAGACTTCCACGCAATTATATCTACACCCTTATCCTTGTCTTTTGGTTTGACTTTTCGTGAACCTAATCTTTCACAGGTTTTTTTCGAAATGTCTTCAATTTGTTTTGCAAGGGATTGGGCATTGGGAAAACCAATTACCTCAGCGGTAGGGCTTAAATATGATATAATAGCTTCCCTTGATAAACGTTCGAATAATTTTGTCCCATCGTTTGTACCTTTTCGTTTTTCAACTCCTCTTAACGAAAAAATAAGACACATCATATATTCTGGGTAATCTTGCCACGACAAGTTAGGGATCAAAACATCATTATTAAGCTTAAAAGGCGAGTATTCACCATAAAGCAAGTGTCTTCTACTAAGTTCAGTGAATATACTATCAATCTGCTCTTCATCTATACTACCCCGATTAACATTCAGCATAGAAGCCAATTTTGCCTTTGATAACTCTTGCTGATTGTGTATAACTAAAAACTCGCTCCAATCAGCTAACGAATAAATAGAATCCGTATTTATTGGTTCCATAAATTATGATAATGTTTTTTCAAGTTCGGAAAGGACATCTGAACAATCTTTTAACAATGAAACAGCTTCTTTATCCTTTTTATATTTAAAGGCAACAGTAAGAGCATAGGATAAATTTCTTTTAGCATCGTTTAATTTTTTCATGAGAAATATTTTATCTCCGCCACTTCTATCGTATGCTTCCTGTAAATTTCCGTACTTTACTAAATATTCCGTTGCTTCCCTGTCTGCTAACACAGGAGCCAATAATTTACCGATATTTCGAGAATCAGTAAGAATAGGAGACTTATCCTTACCATTACCATACATCCAAGTCAAAAGTGTTTCGAGATTTTCTAGTTTTTTCTTAGGAACAAGAGTTTTATTAACATCAAGTGCTTTGTAAGATGGAACTCCGATAAATTCTCTAATCGATGGATAATTAAATGCAACTGTAATTAGGGAGAATCTTTTTGTTGCAGGCTTAACGTCAAACGATGTATCGTCATGAGCTTGCTCAAGAATCTTGTAATAAAGATACTGGCGTTTAATTGAATCTGATCTATCGCCAATCTGTCTTTGAACTTCGCGAACCCCCTCCTCAATATTTTTATTATGAATCTTCGCTTCTTGTTCGATCATAGATGAAATATATCTGGCTTTTGCAAACGCATCCCACTTCATTATACCAGCAATATGCCTAACTCCAAGATATGGTGATACCTCACTTCTATTTCCGTAGCAAATGGCAGGGATTTTTAATAAATCTTCTACAACAGCATTATTGCGTGGAACAGGAAAATCCGAGTTAGTTTTTATTTGGGATTTCCATGCTTCATCAACCAATAATTTTGCAGTTGCAGTGCGACGGTTACCCTCTACAGCAGTAAATGAGATTTTTCCATCAGCTATTAACTGTTCAAGTTCTCGCTCCGTTTCTTCTACTGCTTTACCAGAATTTAAACTGAATTTACTTGGCAATTTTTTTGGGACAACCACGATAGGCTCTTCATCAAAATAACCGTTTTCTGCCATTGAAAAGGCTAATTCTTCAAGATCAAACTCACGTAGCAGAACTTGCATAATATCTAATTGTGATCCACCCTGACATTCATCCGGTAATCTTGGATTTTGATTGTCCAATTCGATCAACGAAATTGGAATATCAATTTGAGGGCGTTTTCGCCCTAAGCCTGCAATCATTGATTTTTCTTTTTTCATTTGACAGCTCTGAATATTTGTTGTGCAATTTTTTGGGTGTGTGATTTTATATCTGTTTCCCACACTCTAACGACTTTCCATCCAAGAGTTTTTAAAGTTTCATTTACGATTTTATCTCGCTCAATGTTACTACCAATTTTTGCTTTCCAATATTTTCCATTTGTTCCTTTTATTAACTTATGCCACCGTGCTCGCCAGTTTCGCCCATGCCAAAAGTCTCCGTCGCAAAAAATAATAACTTGCTGCCGCGGAAAAACTATATCTGGCTTGCCCGGTAGATTTTTTACGTGATGCTTAAAATGAAGTCCAATATGTTTTAATTCTCGCATTAAGAGCAATTCATGTTTTGTTCCTTGGCTTCGATTGGATTTCTTTGTGCGTGAGCTTACGACCGACGCTGGCTTCAAGTCAGCAAAAGAAGGGAATCGTGTCTTGACTCGTCCCGTTTGAGATTCCCTTGCTAGCGTTTTAATAATAGTTCTAGTTGTAATGGCCAAAGTTATTAGCGAGTGCATAATAGTGAGGGTGGTAGTCGAGGCTTTTCTTGATCCTCTAATAAGTTTTGTCACATTATGTTTAGCACAAAGGTAATAAAAAGGACCACAATACACAAAACCACCTACGTTTTTGCTTACTACAATTACTTATCCATAGAACAGAACTTTATAATTGGGTGGTTTCATTAAGACTAAAAGATTACCTCTTTTCTTATTTTCCACCGTTTAATTCTTTATTGCTGATAGCGACGTCAGCACTTTTCTATCATCATTGCCAATCCTGCAACGAAACAAGCGTCCTTTACCTTTCGGTTCGCCGATCTTTGAGAAGCGCTCTTGAAGCTTTTCCTTTTGCAGGCAAAATTCCGGCAAGGCTTTCAAAATATTTTTTGTTGAGCGGTTTCACAACAAAGCCGCCTTCCTGTTCGATGACGACAAGTTTTGTTCCCGGTTTCATTTTTAGTTTGCGCCGTAGTTTTGCCGGTACGGTGATACGTCCGTTTGTTGTTACAACAGAAGTTTGCATGCCATTCTCGTGTTGGGTTAAAGTCCGGTAGTGGTATATTTTATAGTGTAAGAACGGTCGCAAGACCTTCCCGTTACTTCACAAATTACACACTGAAGTAACGCAATGCAAGCAGTAACCGTGCAAGTCCGCCGAAGGGCGGAGCAGACAGAAAATCGTCTGAACATTTCGAGAGAATGCCCGGACGTGCGTCCGTGCCTACAGGCAAGCGTATCGGAGAATGACGAAAGCGATTGCAGCGGGCATCGTTGATGCCGGATTGCCGAGGTCAGCGACCCCTGCTACAGTTTATTCTTCGAATGAGGAAGGGGAAAAGATAAATTTCAGGAAGAGAATGACGAAAGCGATTGCAGCGGGCATCGTTGATGCCGGATTGCCGAGGTCAGCGGCCCCGGCTACAGTTTATGCTTCGAATGAGGAAAGGGGAAGATAGATTTCAAGAAGAGAATGACGGAATGGCAATACTCAGGCATTGAAACGTTCTATAATTTAATTCTTTGCCTTTAAGCAATTTCTAAGAAACTTTTTAGGTGCGCTTAAGAGAGCCATAGATATATTGCCCCTGTAATAAGTATCAACTCAAACCCATTCATCAAGAACAGGAGGCAGCATGTTCGATCTTACCACGCTTCATCCCCTTATCATTCATTTCCCCATTGCTCTTTTAATTGTCGGGCTTATTGCGGATATTACGGGAGCAATTCTGAAGAAAGAATTTTATTCGCGTGCCGGATTTTATCTTTTGATCACCGGCACACTTGGAGTGATAGCGGCATATTTTTCAGGAAATCTTGCCAGCGAAGGATTAATTGAAGCGGGGAGCCTGAAGTACGCGCTGGAGACACATGAATCTGCCGCGACCCTGACGCTCTGGACCATGATTGTTGTAAGTGCTGTACGCATCGTGCTGGTAGCGCTGAAAAAATTCAAAGGCGCTTTACAATGGGTTTCGGTCTTTTTATTTCTTCTCGGCGCACTCTCCATTGTCCGGACAGGGCATCTCGGCGGACAATTAGTGTACAAACATGCTGCCGGCGTGCGTCTGCAGATTGATATGACACCTGCTGAAGTGCAGATGCAGGAAAATTCCGGGCAGAAAACGGAAGACACGGACTAGGCATTCATGAGAATTCTCTTCGTCGAAGATGAAAAAGGGATCGCCAACTTTATCAAGCAAGGGTTGGAAGAAGAAGGATTTGCCGTTGATGTTGTACCAAACGGAAATCTCGGATTGGAATTTGCCCAGACGAACGAGTACGACTGCCTGCTTCTCGACTGGATGGTGCCGGGAATCAGCGGCATTGAAATTTGCCGGAGAGTCCGGCTGACGAATACGACGGTGCCGATTATTTTTCTGACCGCCAAAGATACTGTTGCCGATACTGTTTTCGGGTTGGATGTGGGGGCGAATGATTATATTAAAAAGCCGTTCGAATTTGAAGAGCTTCTTGCCCGCATTCGAGTTCAACTCCGCACCAAAGAAGACGGGGGCAAGATACTGAAGTGCAGCGATATTGTTCTTGATCCGGAAACTCATCAGGTAACACGCAGCAGCAGAGCAATTTCATTGACACCAAAAGAATTTTCTTTGCTTGAATTCCTGATGCGCAATAAAGGAAAAGTCTGCACCCGCACACGCATCATCGAGCATGTGTGGGATATTCATTTTGATGCCGATACTTCTGTTATTGATGTGTACGTGAACTATCTCCGCCGGAAACTCGGCGCCGATGGAGGGATGAACCTCATCGAAACGGTGCGGGGGGTCGGGTACGTTATGCGTGATCAACAATTACCATGAGCCTGCGCGACAGAATTGCGACGTACTACGTTATCACCACCGGCGTGATCATTGCAGTTTTGTTTTTTCTTTTGTATGAAGTTGCCGCGCGCACAATGTACAGCCATCTTGACGGCGACCTCGATGCGGAGTCGCTGGAAGTATTCAAAAGCATTGTCGTGCTGAGCAACCAGTTCATCTTTGCCAATCCGTACGAGTGGAAGGAAGGGGAACACCACAATGCTGAAGTGAATCCGGTTTTTCTCGAAGTTGTGGACACGGCGGGAACGCAGTTACGGAAATCCGAGAATCTTCTTTCGTCCGCGTTGCAGTTTCGTCCCGCTCTTCACGAGCGGACTTATTATAATGCCACTCTTTCCGGCGCGTCAGTGCGTCAATTGCAGCTGCCGATCCAGAGTACAGAAAACAGGACGCTCGGGTATCTTTTGGTCGCTTTGCCGCTGGATGAAGCAGAGCTGCTGCTTCTCAGCCTGAGAATCGTGCTGCTTATTGTTTATCCGATTGCGCTGTTCGTGACTTTTACCGTGAGCCGTTTTATTGCGGGGAAGAGCATTACGCCCATCGGTGCAGTAATTTCTACTGCCGAGCATATCACAAAGGAAAATCTCGGCGAGCGCATCGAACTTCCGCCGCATAGGGACGAATTGTACCGCCTTACGGCAACGATCAACGGACTGCTCGACCGGCTGCAGGATGCGGTCGAGCGCGAACAGCAATTCACATCAGATGCTTCGCATGAATTACGCACGCCGCTCACCGCGATGAAAGGAACGCTGGAAGTTCTGATACGCCGTCCCCGGAAAGCGGAGCAGTACGTTGCAAAAGTTACGGAAGTAATCGGCGAGGTGAATCGCCTTTCTTCTCTTGTGGAACAGCTTTTACTGCTTGCCCGGTACGAAAGCGAGCGGCAAAAGAAATTGCCTGAGCCTCTCGATCTTGGAGAGCAGATTTCCAACGTGTTGGCGCGGATGCAATCATCCCTGGCAAAGCACAGAACAAAGCTCAACTTCCGTTACACCGCGGGGCACATTGTTCAGGCAGATGCGCACATGCTCGAAATTCTTCTTACAAATATTTTCTCCAACTCGATCAAATACTCCGATGAAGGGACCTCGCTGACGATTCGTATTGAAGAAATTGACAGGCAAGTCCTGTGCGCTATTACCGACCGGGGATACGGTATCAACGCAGAGCAGCTTCCGCATATCTTCGACCGATTCTACCGCACCGATGAATCGAGGAATTCCTCCGTTGCCGGAACCGGCTTAGGACTGGCTATTGCCAAGCGCCTTGCGGACCTGCAGAATATTTTTCTTTCCGTGCAGAGCACAGTGGGGGAAGGGACGACGCTCACGCTCCGCTTCCCGAAAAATTTCTAATCAAATTTTAAGATTGTATTAAAGAAGCTTTTAGTGTTGCCGGCGTATCTTGTGAGTGAAATTTTCACCAACTCACTATTCATTAAATATGTACGAAAGGATACACCAATGAAAAAGTATTTCATGCTGTCTGTTGCACTGCTCGTGCTTCTTGCATCGGCGAAAGTCATGGCATCTGATAATTCGGCGCGCGCAAAAGTCATTGAAGATATTAAAGCGGCGTTTACCGGCGAAACCACGGCGAGCGCAAAGTATGCCGCCTATGCGAAGAAAGCGAAAGCGGAAGGGTACCCGAAAATCGCATTGCTTTTCGAAGCGGCTTCAAAATCCGAGTCCATTCATGCCGGAAATCATAAAGCCGCGCTGGAACAGCTTGGCGAGAAGGCAGGAGAAGTAACGCCGAAGTTTGAAGTGAAATCAACGAAGGATAACCTTGAAGATGCAGTAAAGGGAGAAACGTACGAAGTGACGACAATGTATCCCGGCTTTATTAAGGACGCCAACGACGCGAACGTAAACATCGCGTTGATCTCGTTCAACTATGCGTACCAAACAGAGCAAAAGCATAAGGTGATGTACACTAATGCACTGAAGATGTTAGAGGAGAAAAATGAGAAATCCATGCCGTCGCAATATGAGGTTTGCACAACGTGCGGCAACACGTACGAAGGAACGGCGCCTGCGCGCTGCGGCATTTCGATGACACCGCGCGATAGATTTGTGACATTCCAATAAGCCGCTTTATTTTTTTTCCGGGGGAAAGAGCCGGCAGGCGCACTTGCCGGCTTTTTTATTTCAGAAATGCTATTGTGAGCGGGCGATCAGGAATCTTCATGTATCCAGTATTTTCCCTTTTGTTTCGGGGAAAGTCCAGATCCAGATTCCGGTGAGAAGCGCGAACAATGCTGCGAGAGAAATTCCGCCGCCGAGCCCGTATTGTTCCGCGATCACTGCAATGATGACCGGTGTGAAAAACTGAACGCCGCGCGCGAGATTGAATGCCGAACCCATCGCCGTGTTTCTGATGGATGTGGGAAAAAGTTCGGCGAACAACGGGCCGTAGCCGCTGAACATTCCTGTGCCGAATCCGACAAGGAACATGAATGCAAGCGCAAGAGTGGGAAAAACCACAACCTCGTTCCACATGATCGTTATCATTACAAGTCCGATTGCCATCACGAATGAATAAATCGAATACGCGGGTCTTCTGCCGATTTTATCTGCCATCATGCCGAACGTGAGATAACCGATTAAGCCGCCAGCCTGCGTTACAAGCATCCACGCGGCGGATTTTGTTAATGTAAACTGTCGTTCCTGATGAAGATAGCCGGGCAGCCAGCTATAGGTGAACCAATATGCCGACATGTCGAAGATGGCGAGGGTGAGAGATTTCAAGAAAAGATTTCTGTGTGCGGGGGAAAACAATTCAAGAAATCTGTTTCCGGAAGCTTGCGAATCAGGAAGGGATTTTCTTTCGAGCCACACGTCGGATTCAGGCAGTCTTTTCCGGATGAAGACGACGAGAAGAGCGGGAAGAACGGAAAGAAAGAAACAAATTCTCCAGCCGATTTCCGGTGCGGCAAATCCTCCGACGATTGATGCAAGCACAATACCGAACGGCGCGCCGGTTTGCATTATTGCGCCGTATCTCCCGCGCATTTTCGGCGGAAAAGATTCGCCAATGTACGTTTGACCTGTTGCCCATTCGCCGCCAACGCCAAAGCCGGTGATGATCCTGAAGAAGAGCAACACTTCAAGCGATGACGCAAGCCCGCACAGGAATGTGCCGATGCTGTACGTGAGAATTGTCCATTGAAGAACATTTTTCCTTCCGAACCGGTCGGAAAGAATTCCGAATGCAACGCCGCCAACAGCTGTTGCGGCAAGCGACGCGCCGAGCACGTACGACAATCCTACATTCGAAAGGTGAAGTTCCTTGCCGATTGGAATGAGAAGGAACGAGAAGAGAATGAGGTCATAGAAATCGAATACCCATCCCGCCCAGCTCATGAAGAGAATTCTGTAGTGTTGTATTGTCGGTTTTTCAGATTCGTTGAGAAGGGACATGAAAGTAGTGAGATTGTTTGAGGTTGTCCGAAAAAAGAACTTCGGTGTTCTTTATCTTTCATCAAACTGCGGTCAATGTAAAAATTTGTGAGGCAAACGTCAAGTAGCGCACCATTGAGAACTTGACAGAGTCGTGCAATTGCAGTATGTTCGTTTTATGAAACAAAAGGAAGAACTTTCTCTTGATGATATTACGATTCGCACCGAATTAAAGCCGGGCGACATCGGGTACATTATTTATCTTCACGGGAAGTTGTACAAAGAAGAATATCATTACGGCATCGAATTTGAAACCTACGTCGCTGCGGGATTGTGCGAGTTCTACAAAAATTACAATCCGAAGAAGGAATGCGTCTGGATTTGCGAGCACAAGAACCGCATTATAGGCTGCTTGTTTTTAGTGAACAGGGGAAACGCGGCACAACTGCGGTATTTTCTTCTGTGTCCGGAATACAGAGGAATCGGTCTCGGTAAAAAACTGATGGCACTATACATGGAATTTTTCCGTCGCTGCGCTTACAAAAAATCGTATTTGTGGACAACTCATGAACTGACAGCCGCGGCACATTTGTATTTGCGGGCAGGATTTGTGCTGACGGAAGAAAAAGAATCAACGAGTTTTGGAAAATTTCTGAAAGAACAGAGGTACGATCTTGTCGTGGATTAGAGATGGACTCCATCTTCAAGGTGGAGTCCATCTTCTAAATTAACGCTGACAAGGTTATACGTTGTACAATAAAAAAGCCTCTCTGTCTGGAGCAGGGAGGCTTTCTGTAACTGCGAACATCACCGTCAATTCATTTTGTGATGTTCGTGCATATCAGATTTTTTAGCATTGTCTGTTGCGCCTGTATTATCGGCAATCTCTTTGATCGAAGAAACTGCAAAATTATCTTTCCCGTTCATTCCCGTTACTTCAATCATGATATGGTTTTTCTTATCGGTTTTGTTCAAAAGGGCAAGCGCATCTTTATCCCCCTTCTTATCAAACTTTATGAATTTTCCCTCAGACATCACGCCATACCCGCTTGCTTCACAGTCGTCTTCAAGAGCACAGGATTTCGAGTGTTTCTCGGCTTTTTCCATTGCGACTTTTGGCCCTTTACTGACTGCCATCGTAGCACACATACTATCCATCAAATAGCCTTTAATTGTCTTATTTGACGTTGTTTTAGCACTTTTTCCCTGTGCAAAGAGGGAAAAACTTGCCATTGCAAGGAGTGCGAGAATAAGAGATAAATTGGTCTTCTTCATAAAACCTTCCTCACTTTTTAGTGAATGTCATCTAATGTACAGTGAATAGAACATAGCCGGTTCAATAAAAAGTTCCTGAATAATAAAAAAAATAGTAGCATTTTATTATGTTTTTTGTATATTTCCAATCGAACGTTGATTTGCTTGAAAAACAACGAAAAATAATTCACGCTACATTTCACAACCCTATCACCAAATAAAGGAGCACACAATGGCAAAAGCCATGACGAAGTCGCAGGTTGCAGACCACTTTGCGAAGAAGTTCGGTTTCAAGAAAAAGCTGGTCGCGCAGATTTTTGAAGAGCTGGCGAATCTTGCCTACACCGAAGCCAAAAATCAGTTCACGATTCCCGGAATCGGCAAGCTGGTATTGGTAGATCGTAAGGCGCGCCAAGGACGCAATCCCGCCACGGGCGAGATCATTCAGATTCCTGCCAAAAAAGTTGTGAAGTTCCGAGTTGCGAAAGCAGCAAAAGACGCAATTTTAACCAGCGGAATGTAATCGTATTTTCGCACAGGATAGTGCGTGTTTTCTGAATGCAGATTGTTCGGAGAACACGCATTTTTTTTGCTAAGGCTTTTATGAACGAAATAATGAAGAGGATATTCTGCATTTTTACAATTGCCGCGCTGATCACGTTCAGCGGCTGCGTTAAGAAAGGTGAACACGTGACATCAACAGGAGTTCGTTATACAGTTATTAAAGAAGGCACAGGTGCTGCGCCGCAACGCGGAGATTCCGTAACGGTGAATTACACGGGCTGGCTTGAGGACGGGAAAAAATTCGACAGTTCACTAGACCGCCATCAGCCGTTTACATTCCGGCTCGGTGTCGGCGAGGTTATTCAAGGATGGGATGACGGTGTTGCCACAATGAAAGCCGGCGGCATAACAAAATTCACAATTCCGCCCGAACTTGCCTACGGAAGCCACGGTGTTCCCGGCGTCATTCCGCCGAATTCAACACTGATTTTTGAAGTGGAATTGCTTTCGGTAAAAGCCGGAAGCCGCTGAAAAAGAATGTTTGATTTTCGCGGCATGACTTTCTATCTTTGTTGAAACCTGCTGCGGCGGGAAATAAGGAATTTTTAACGATGGCAAAACCATTTCTGATGATTTACGTTCGCCCCGGCAAATGCGATTTTTGCGGCTGCTGTGTCGGCGTGTGTCCCGAAGATGCCATTGAATTGATGGAAGCAAAGCTTTCCATCATCGAAGACCGATGTACGAATTGCCGCAAGTGCGTCTGGGCGTGCCCGTGGGAAGTGCTGGAATTTCACCGTGAAGGAATTCAGGATTTGCCGAAGGATATTGTTGCAGTGGATGATTTTCAATTTGCCAATTCATTGAAATAAAAATCAAAATTTGTGAAACAACAGTACGACGTTATAGTTGTTGGAGCAGGACCAGCGGGTTCAACTGCGGCTCGTTATGCGGCGGCGAACGGCGCAAGCGTGCTGATGCTGGAAAAAGACCGCGATGTCGGTTATCCTGTGCGCTGCGGTGAAGCGGTAAGCCATGAAGGTGTGATTCAATTCATTCAGCCGGATCCGAAATGGATCGCTTCAACCGTGACGAAGTTTCGCCTTGTTGCGCCGAACGGCAGCAGTGTTATTCCGCAGTTGGACGGCGCCGGCTATGTGCTTGAACGCCGCATTTTCGATTATGAGCTTGCAAAACTTGCCGCCGTTGAAGGCGCAGAAGTTGTGACGAAAGCATACGTCTATGATTTACTGAAAGACAACAACGGCGAAGTGACCGGCGTGAAAGCGCTGATCAAAGATGTGAAAGTAGAAATTTCGTGCAAGGTTGTTATCGGCGCTGACGGAGTAGAATCGCGCGTCGGCAAATGGGCGGGTATTGATACAACATGCCATATCCGCGACATGGAAAGCTGCGCGCAGATGACGATCTCGGGCATTGATGTTGATGATGAGACGCTTGATTTTTATTTCGGCGATGAGGTCTCTCCCGGCGGATATTTGTGGGTTTTTCCGAAAGGAAAACATACCGCCAATGTCGGACTCGGTTTGAGCGTTGAAGAAGCGAAAAAAAAATCGGCAATAAAATTTCTTCAGGAATTCATTGAAAAGAAATTTCCGAACGCGGCAGTGCTGACACACATTGCCGGCGGCGTTCCCTGCGCGAAGACGTGCGACACGCTGGTGAAAAACCGCGTGATGCTTGTCGGCGATGCCGGACATCAGGTGAATCCCGTTTCCGGCGGAGGAATTATTTCCGGGATGATCGGCGGCATGATCGCGGGCGAAGTTGCCGCAGAAGCAATTCAGAAAGATGATCTTTCATTTTTAGCCCACTATGAAAAACGCTGGCAGAAGCGGCTCGGCTGGCGGCATGAGGTGTTCTATAATATCAAAGAAGCCATCGCCGGTTTTTCCGACGACACGTTGAATTCAATCTGCACCAGCGCACTGAAATTACCGGAACACAAACGTACGCTCGGCGGAATTTTCCGCACAGCACTGTGGAATCAGCCCTCAATGCTGTTGGATGTTGCAAAAGTATTTGTTTCATAAATGATGAGCCACAAAATCACCAAGAGACAAAAAAGGATTGATGGATTACCGGATTATTGGATGAACGGGAAATTCAAGAACATCAATCCAATAATCCATTTATCCATTCATCCAAATATTCTGGCTTTTTGTGCCGTTGCGTTGTTGTGGTTATCGGGAGCGCGGCTTCTTGCTCAAAACGACAGCGACATTGTGAATATTCGTTCTGTTGATTCCACTATTGTTCTCGATATTCGATACGCAACGCCGAATAATTTCACACACGAAGTGTTGTATCCGGCGGCAATCTGCATGCTGCGCCGGGCGGCAGCGGAAAGTTTGCACGCGGTTCAACAAGAGCTGCAAAAGCAGAAATTAGGATTGAAAGTGTTTGACGGTTACCGCCCGTTGTCTGTTCAGAAAAAAATGTGGGCGCTTGTTCCGGACGACCGATACGTTGCAAATCCGGCAAATGGCTCGCGCCATAACCGCGGCGCCGCAGTTGATCTGACAATTGTTGATTCGCTTGGGAATCAACTTGAAATGCCGACACCGTTTGATGACTTTACAGAAAAAGCTCACCGCGATTATATGCAATTACCGGAAAAAGCAATCGAAGACCGTGCGCTGTTGGAAGATGTGATGAAGCGGCACGGTTTTATTCCGCTTTCAACGGAATGGTGGCACTTCGATTTTGAAGGATGGCAGAAATATCCCATTATGGATGAGCCGCTGAAGTAATCCGCTGTTGTGGAGAAGCGTATTATCTGTTAACTCTTCTTGCGCGCCACACATTTTTTGCATCGTATAAAAATTCACAGGAAGCGAGCCGTCGTAGTGCAGCGTGTAGTGAACTCCAACATCCGAAACATTCTTCTCGTCCGCACCGACCGCATCGGCGATCTTGTTCTTTCATTACCGTTGTTGCCGGTGTTAAAACGCAATTTTCCCGAAGCAAAAATTTCCGTGCTTGTCAGGCGATACACGCGTGAATTGGTCGAAGGGCATTCATGCGTGGATGAAATTCTGATCTATGAGCACGAAGACAGAATTGCTTCGTTGTGGAACACACTGCGGCAAATCCGCTCGCGGCATTTCGACCTCGTTATCATTCCGTATCCGCGCCTCCGTATCACTACGCTGATGTTTTTTGCCGGAATTCCAATTCGTGTCGGAACAGGGTACCGCTGGTATTCGTTCTTCTTTAACCGGCGTGTTTTTGAACACCGGAAAGACGCGAAACGGCACGAGGTGGAATATAATCTCAACTTACTTAAAACAATTGGCGTGGACATCTCCCAGCCGCCGGAGTTTGAATTCAATATTCCGAAGGAAGCAGAGCGGGCTGTCGAAGCGATTCTTGCAGAGAATAATATTACCGGAAAGTTCGCCATTGTACATCCGGGGAGCGGCGGTTCTGCGCGCGAATGGAGTCCGGAAAAGTTTTCATCACTCGGCGATATGCTTCACGAACAATTACATTTTTCTGTCGTGATCACCGGAAGTGAAAACGAACGCACACTTGTAGAAAAAGTTTCCGACGGAATGAAAACACACGCCGTGAACATGTCAGGAAAACTTTCGCTGAGTGAACTTGGCGCTTTGTGCAAGCGTGCGGCGGTGTTCGTTTCAAATTCCACGGGACCGCTCCATATCGCATCAATTGTCGGAACGCCGGTCGCTGCATTTTATCCGCCGATCATCCCATGCAGTCCGGTGCGATGGGGACCGTACACGGCGGCAAAAAAAATTTTTACAGCTGATAACAAAACATGTCCGCTGTGCCGCGGCGGCGCATGTCAATCAAATGTGTGCATGGATCAAATTGCTGTGCGCGATGTTTTTGACGCGATCACCGAACTTGTGAGCTCGAATGCAAAGATTGAACAATAGCTGCCGGACCATTATTTTTTCCGTTGTGTTTGCGTGCATGCCGGCGCTTCACGCGCAAGAGACGAATGGGCAAAAAGCTTTTTCGGTTGGAGAACGACTGGTATTCGATGTTGGTTATGCGTTTGTCACTGCCGGCGAAGCGGTAATGTCTATTCCCGAGTATGATACGATCGCCGGCAATCTCTGCTACAAAGTACAGTTTGAAGTGAACTCAACGCCGTCATTTTCTTGGATTTATGAAGTGCGCGACCGCTATGAAACATTTCTTGATGTGAAGGGAGTTTTTCCGTGGCGGTTTGAGCAGCATGTGAAAGAAGGAAGCTTCCGAAGAGATTTCGAGGCGAATTTTGACCAGCACAGCCATATCGCCTACACGAGCAAAGGACAATTTCCCATTCCGCCGCACGTTCATGATATTGTCTCCGCTTTTTATTATGTTCGTACAGCAGATTTTTCGCATTCACGCCCCGGCGAGCGCATTCATCTTCATAATTTTTATAAAGATTCAACGTATTCACTTGATGTCAAATATATCGGCAGGCAAACCGTCGAAGTGAAAGCAGGAACATTTAAATGCATCATCGTCGAACCAATGGTGAAGGAAGGCGGCCTCTTCAAAAGCGAGGGAAGAATATTGATTTGGCTGTCAGACGATGAAAGGAAAATTCCGGTGAAAGTCAGCACGCAGGTGCTCATCGGCTCGATTGATGCCGAACTTCGGGAATATAGCGGATTAAGCGGCCCACTTACAGCAAGGATCAAATAAAATGTCACGCTTCAAACAAGTAGATTTGTCGAAGATCAAAACGATTTCAATTAAAGGAAGAAAAAGCAAAGTGACGCCGAAGGATTTTGGAAAAGTATTCGAGCCGTCGGCGCAGAGTTTTTCCGGTTTTGTCGGCAGTCTTCCGAATATTCTAGCCGCACAAAATCTCCGCTCGCTTGTCCGCGACATTGTTCGCGCGCGGACGAAGAACAAACCTGTGATCGTGATGATGGGCGCTCATGTCATCAAAGTCGGCTTGGCGCCGCTTCTCATTGATCTGGTTCGCAGGAACATCGTCACGGCAATTGCGATGAACAGCGCCGCGTCAATCCACGATGTTGAAACTGCAATGTGGGGAAAAACTTCGGAAGATGTTGCGGAAAATATTCTCGACGGACGTTTCGGGATGTCGAAGGAAACAGGCGACTTCATTAACACTGCGCTGTCGCTCAGTTTTTATACGAGCGATTGTGGATACGGCGAAACGCTTGCAAAGGCTCTCATTGAAGCAAAAGCGCCGAACGCTTCCGTCTCCATTCTCACAAATTGTTTCGAACACAATGTGCCGGTGACAATCCACGCAGCGATTGGAACCGATATCATTCATCAGCAGCCGACAATGGACGGCGCGGCGACAGGGGAATTGAGCTTCCGCGATTTCAAAACTTTTGCAAACTCCGTTAAAGATTTGACCAACGGCGGCGTTGTGTTGAATATCGGTTCAGCCGTAATTATGCCGGAAGTGTTTTTGAAAGCGCTGACAGTCGCACGCAATCTCGGCCATCATGTTCAGGGATTTACGACGGCAAATTTCGATATGCTTCGCCACTACCGTCCGATGATGAATGTGGTAACGCGCCCGACACAGAACAAAGGCACTGGCTACGATTTTGCCGGACATCACGAAATAATGATTCCACTTCTTGCAGCAATGATTAAATTAGAAATGCATTCTTCCGCCAAAAAGCGACGAGGTTTTCAACTTGTCCGGGTTTCCCGCAAATCGAAGGTCCGCCATGCCTGATCTTTTGACGGACGAAAATAATTCAGTCACGGTACCGCCTGCCGTATCGTACCCGCGAATGCAGCCGCTGGGCTTCGCGGTCATCGCGCTTATCGGAATTTTTGTTTTGTATCAGCTTATCGGCGGCGCCCTTACGGTGTTTTTCTTCGGTTCATCTGTAACGCAGGATAATGCTGCGGTGATGCGGTGGTCAACGTTCGCCGCGCAAATACTTTTCCTTCTGCTCCCAACATGGTTTTTGATGCGATGGCAGAATGGCAGTGCCGCTTCCGTCCTTGGAACACGAAGGCCTAAAACGGCGGAAATCCTTCTTACCATTGTCGGAGTTTTTTCGCTTGAGCAGTTTTTTGAAGGTTACCTGATTCTTCAGGATAAAATTCCGCTGCCGACCTCGCTTCAACCGATCGTTGATTATGTGGAAAAAGTGATTGAAGAAACATTTCGCCTGCTGGTTCATGCGAATTCAACTCCCGAGTTGTTCGTTGTCTTTCTTGTCGTCGCGCTCACACCGGCTGTGTGCGAAGAAATACTGTTCCGCGGGCTCATACAGAAAAACCTGACGCTTGCCTCGACAAAAACAAAAGGGTTTGTGTGGACAGGAATCATTTTTGCCCTGTATCATCTCAATCCGTTTTTGCTTGTGCCGCTCGCCGCACTCGGCATTTATTTAGGATTTCTTCGTTCCCGTTCTGAAACAATTCTGATTCCGATGATTGCTCATTTTACCAACAACTTTGTTTCAGTGATTGGCGAGCACGTGCAGGCAAATGTCGTGTTATCACCCGAAGTCAATTTTCTGCTCGGCTCTGAAGATGTCGGTCTCTCCGTTGTTGTTACGATGATGATCGGTTCAGCGCTGATATTTCTTCTGTCGTTGTATGTCTATCTTCATGTGACGTCGTCGCTGCAGCCGGTGGAAAAACCTGAGGCGGTCGCATGATCTGTCCGAATTGTTCGTGTCCGACAAAAGAAGAAATGCATTTTTGCCTGAACTGCGGTGCAGCGGTTTCCACAATCGCCGAGATTGAGTGTGGCAATCATCCCGGTGCCGCTGCGGTAGGCGCTTGCGTTGTCTGCGGAATGCCTGTGTGCGGCGATTGCGCTGTGACGAAAGAGAAAAAAATATTCTGCTCCCGAAATATCGGGACCCATATCGTATTTTTAGATCGTCATGCGCTGCTTGGCGTATCGGATTCGGAATTCGAAGCCGACGTCATTGTCAGTAATTTGAAAGCGAACGGTATTCTGCCGCTTGTGTATTCGCCCAAAGAATTTTTTGATTTCAAAAGCGAGAGAGCCGATTCTGCCGTACGGGTGTTCGTCGTAAAAGACGACCGCGCACATGCTATTACAATTCTTACAGAATTAGGTCTTGAAGATTTCATTCACATCGAAACCATTCAACGTCTATGAGTACATCGAATCTTCGTTCGCGCGTTCTTGTTGCCGTTGTCGCCATTCCGGCAATTGTGCTGGCATGTTATTACGGCGGCATTTGGTTCTTTACTTTTGTCACAGGTATTTCATTGTTGTCGCTGCACGAGTTCTACGATCTCGCGTTGCGGAAAGGCGCGTCGCCGCAAAAAGAAATTGGAATGACAGCCGCTTTCTTCATCAATGTGGCTTTTTTCCATGAGCAACTGCAGTTTTTCATCCTCCCGTATTTTGTTGATCGCGGAATCGGACTCTCGCTGATGACGAAGTGGCAAATGCTTTTCACGGTTCTTCTTCTTTCTGTTGTGATTGTTTTGCTCACGGAGCTTTTTCGAAATAAAGGCTCGGTGTTCGTGAATATCGGTTATACTCTTCTCGGCATTTTTTATATAGGATTGTTCGCCGGTTCGCTTTTGGGGCTGCGTGAATTGTTCGGCATGGAATTTCCGTACTGGTTGACGCAGCAGCATCTTGATCTCAGCGCAGGATATTCGGACGAATTCGTACATGCAACGACGTACGCGTGGGGAGGAATGACGGTGATTGCAATTTTCGCGACAATCTGGATGTGCGACACAGCGGCATATTTCGGCGGGACGGCTATGGGAAAACATAAGCTGTTCGTTCGTGTCAGTCCGGGAAAAACGTGGGAAGGCGCCCTGTGGGGATTTATTGCCGCAGTTGTAACAATGTCTTTGGCGCAGATTTTTTTTCTTCCGTATTTGAAACTTCATCAGGCAATCATTATTGGCATTATCATCGGCACCGCAGGGCAGCTGGGCGATTTGGTCGAATCGCTGTTTAAGCGCGATGCTGGCGTGAAAGATTCATCGAATCTTATTCCGGGACACGGCGGCGTTTTCGACCGATTCGATAGTTTGTTATTTGTTGCACCGATTTTGTATCTTTATATTGATTTTGTTGTGTTGTCGTAGAAAGTAATGAATGACCGAAAAAGCGAGAGAAAATCACTTCATCACGCCGGGCTGCGCAGGCAACTTATGATTTACCGGAAACCATTACATGCCGATGAGGTGTTGCAACGAGCTTCAGCAATTGCACAGAAGTATCTTGCAGATGTGCGCGGTGCAGAATTTTTCCTTTTCGGCTCGCGTGCTTCAGGAAAGTACAACCCAACATCAGACTACGATTTTGGGATTATTGCGCCATCAAAACTTGACATTGGAAAATTTTTCGCATTAAAAGACGAACTGGAAGAGATACCTGTTCTTCAAAAAATTGACGTTGTGGATTTTTCGAAGGCGCCGGAGCGTTTTAAAGCAGTCGCCGCTCAACATACAAAAATCCTTTTTAAAAATTGACAATGGACGAGAACGTAAAACTTATAGAACTTTTGCAAAGTTTTCATGCTATTTCAGAGCAACTGTCAATCGCTTTGAAAGAAGTGAAAAATCCTTTTGTGAGAGATTCTGCTGTTCTTCGTTTTGAATTGTGCTTTGAACTTTTTTGGAAAATATTGCGTGAGTTTGCACGCGGGAAAGGTCT
The DNA here is from genome assembly GCA_021796215.1 of Bacteroidota bacterium. Taxonomy (GTDB): domain Bacteria; phylum Bacteroidota; class Ignavibacteria; order UBA10030; family UBA8401; genus JAJYOI01. The sequence goes on along the minus strand of JAJYOK010000029.1, from coordinate 683 downwards.
GATTGTGAATTCCCCGAAAGACAGCGTGCGAATTGCGTTCCAGCTTGGAGCTGTCGACAATGATAGAGTGTATCTTGAAATGATTGACACGCGTAACCTTCTCGTTCACACATACGATGTTGATTACGCGGAAGAAATTTATAAACTCTTGCCGGATTATTCTATGGCAATGAACAAAGCGATAGCTAAATTAAAACAATTAATTTAAACGCAATTGACTCCGACAAAAAAAATTCACATCATCACGCTTGGCTGCGCAAAGAATCAAGTTGATTCTGAGGCGCTGCAAAGCCAGCTGCATGGAAATGATTTTGAAGTGACGGAGAATATTGACAATGCATCCGTTGCCATTATCAATACGTGCGGATTCGTCGAAGATGCGAAGAAACAATCCATCGAAACAATTCTTGAAGCTGTGAAGCGGAAGAATCAAGGGAAGCTCGAGCACGTGTATGTGATGGGATGCCTTTCAGAACGGTACCACGCAGATTTGCAAAAAGAAATTCCGGAGGTCAGCAGTTTTTTTGGCTCGAACGAACAGCCGAAAATCGTTACTGCGCTTGGCGGAAATTACAAACACGATCTTCTCGGCGAGCGCACGCTTTCTACGCCGCACCACTATGCCTATCTGAAAATTTCTGAAGGCTGCGACAACCCGTGTTCGTTTTGCGCCATTCCGATAA